>NZ_CP022236.1:1475562-3015119 GCF_002214325.1 Exiguobacterium sp. N4-1P | reverse complement strand
CACTCGCACCTTGAAAACTGAAGACATCAACAAGACATCAAATTTTTATAACCATGTCATTAGACGTGTGTTCTTAGAATACCAAAATGCTAGATCAAGGTATGAAGGGCGTACGGTGGATGCCTTGGCACTAGGAGCCGATGAAGGACGCGACGAACAGCGATATGCTTCGGGGAGCAGTAAGTATGCTTTGATCCGAGGATTTCCGAATGGGGGAACCCACCATCCGTAATGGGATGGGACATGTTACGTGAATACATAGCGTAGCGTGAGGCAGACCCGGGGAACTGAAACATCTAAGTACCCGGAGGAAGAGAAAGCAAATGCGATTCCCTGAGTAGCGGCGAGCGAAACGGGAACAGCCCAAACCGGAGAGCATGCTCTCCGGGGTTGTAGGACACTCTATACGGAGTCAAAAAGGAAGACAGTAGGTGAACGACCTGGAAAGGTCGGCCGAAGAAGGTGACAGCCCTGTAGCTGAAACTGTTTTCCCTCCAGAGTGGATCCTGAGTACGGCGGGACACGTGAAACCCCGTCGGAATCCGGGAGGACCATCTCCCAAGGCTAAATACTCCCTAGTGACCGATAGTGAACCAGTACCGTGAGGGAAAGGTGAAAAGCACCCCGGAAGGGGAGTGAAATAGATCCTGAAACCGTATGCCTACAAGTAGTCAGAGCCCGTTAATGGGTGATGGCGTGCCTTTTGTAGAATGAACCGGCGAGTTACGATAGCGCGCGAGGTTAAGCTGATGAGGCGGAGCCGTAGCGAAAGCGAGTCTGAATAGGGCGCACGTAGTGCGTTGTCGTAGACCCGAAACCAGGTGATCTACCCATGTCCAGGATGAAGGTCAGGTAACACTGACTGGAGGTCCGAACCCACGCACGTTGAAAAGTGCGGGGATGAGGTGTGGGTAGCGGTGAAATGCCAATCGAACCTGGAGATAGCTGGTTCTCCCCGAAATAGCTTTAGGGCTAGCCTCGAGGTTGAGAGTTCCGGAGGTAGAGCACTGATTGGACTAGGGGCCCCCACAGGGTTACCGAATTCAGTTAAACTCCGAATGCCGGCAACTTATACTCGGGAGTCAGACTGCGAGTGATAAGATCCGTAGTCAAGAGGGAAACAGCCCAGACCGCCAGCTAAGGTCCCAAAGTGTATGTTAAGTGGAAAAGGATGTGGCGCTGCCTAGACAGCTAGGATGTTGGCTTAGAAGCAGCCACCATTCAAAGAGTGCGTAATAGCTCACTAGTCGAGTGGCGCCGCGCCGAAAATGTAACGGGGCTAAACATACCACCGAAGCTGCGGATTCCGTAAGGAATGGTAGGGGAGCGTTCCAAACCGCTGTGAAGCTGTACCGGAAGGAGCAGTGGAGCGTTTGGAAGTGAGAATGCCGGTGTGAGTAGCGAAAAGAGGGGTGAGAATCCCCTCCGTCGAAAGCCCAAGGTTTCCTGAGGAAGGCTCGTCCGCTCAGGGTTAGTCTGGACCTAAGCCGAGGCCGAAAGGCGTAGGCGATGGATAACAGGTTGATATTCCTGTACCACCGATCCACCGTTTGAACAATGGGGGGACGCAGGAGGATAGTGACGCATGCGGATGGAAGTGCATGTGTAAGTTTCGAGATCGTCTGATTGGCAAATCCGTCAGGCACCAAGATCGAGGAACGACGCGGAGTCCCCTAGGGACGAAGGTCACGATTTCACACTGCCAAGAAAAGCCTCTAGTGAGGTGGAAGGTGCCAGTACCGTAAACCGACACAGGTAGGCGGGATGAGAATTCTAAGACGCGCGGGATAACTCTCGTTAAGGAACTCGGCAAAATGGTCCCGTAACTTCGGGAGAAGGGACGCTCTACATGAGTAGAGCCGCAGTGAATAGGCCCAAACGACTGTTTAGCAAAAACACAGGTCTCTGCTAAATCGCAAGATGACGTATAGGGGCTGACGCCTGCCCGGTGCTGGAAGGTTAAGGGGATGGGTTAGCGCAAGCGAAGCTTTGAACCGAAGCCCCAGTAAACGGCGGCCGTAACTATAACGGTCCTAAGGTAGCGAAATTCCTTGTCGGGTAAGTTCCGACCCGCACGAAAGGCGTAACGATTTGGGCACTGTCTCAACGAGAGACCCGGTGAAATCATAGTACCTGTGAAGATGCAGGTTACCCGCGACAGGACGGAAAGACCCCATGGAGCTTTACTACAGCCTGATATTGAGGCTTTGTGCATGATGTACAGGATAGGCGGGAGACGTCGAGACCGGAGCGCCAGCTTCGGAGGAGTCACCCTTGGGATACCGCCCTTCATGCATAGAGTCTCTAACTCGCAGCCGTAATCCGGCTGGAGGACCGTGTCAGGCGGGTAGTTTGACTGGGGCGGTCGCCTCCTAAACAGTAACGGAGGCGCCCAAAGGTTCCCTCAGAATGGTTGGAAATCATTCGTAGAGCGCAAAGGCAGAAGGGAGCTTGACTGCGAGACCTACAAGTCGAGCAGGGACGAAAGTCGGGCTTAGTGATCCGGTGGTTCCGCATGGAAGGGCCATCGCTCAACGGATAAAAGCTACCCTGGGGATAACAGGCTGATCTCCCCCAAGAGTCCACATCGACGGGGAGGTTTGGCACCTCGATGTCGGCTCATCGCATCCTGGGGCTGGAGTAGGTCCCAAGGGTTGGGCTGTTCGCCCATTAAAGCGGTACGCGAGCTGGGTTCAGAACGTCGTGAGACAGTTCGGTCCCTATCCGTCGTGGGCGCAGGAAATTTGAGGAGAGCTGTCCTTAGTACGAGAGGACCGGGATGGACGCACCGCTGGTGTACCAGTTGTTCCGCCAGGAGCATCGCTGGGTAGCTACGTGCGGACGGGATAAATGCTGAAAGCATCTAAGCATGAAGCCCCCTCCAAGATGAGATTTCCCTTTGAGTAATCAAGAAAGACCCCTCAGAGACGATGAGGTAGATAGGTCACGGGTGGAAGCATGGTGACATGCGGAGCTGAGTGATACTAATCGGTCGAGGCCTTGTTCTAGCAGATGATTGCCCTTCTCGAGAAGGGCTTTCTCCGCCAATGTATAGCGAACCGGAGCGTCCTTTTTCACGATGACGGATAACCCTCGTTCCTGACAGAGTTGATCGCTCTCCTCACGGATCCGATGTAGGTCCTTCTTCGTGGACTGATACTTGCTGCCACTCTCGAAATTCACGGCATTGATGATGATGTGATTATGAATATGCTCCTTGTCCGTATGCGTGTAGATGACGGCTTCATGCCCTTTAGAGATGGCTCGAGCGAGTTCTTGTCCGATCTCGTTCGCTTGTTTGGCTGTCACTTCCCCTGGCTTAAAGGATTGAATGACATGGTGGGCTTGAATCCCGTCCGGTTTGCCCCATAATTCTCTCGTCGCCTTCATCTGAGACTTAGCATACTCTGGCGGACAATCGACCCCTGATCGTTCTTCTGCTCGTTTCTCGGCGTAAGAAATGAGTTTGTTGGCTACTTTTGTATTGCCGAGTTGAATTGTTGCCATATCTGATTCAACTCCTTCTGTATGTTTTCCAGTTCTTCTTTCGGTACTGATTTGCCCTCATTTGCGTGTTTGGTCATCTGATTTACGTTGTTCCCAATGGCACGCAATTGCCGGGCAATCTCAAATGCGCCCTCTCGATCAATCTTCGGTGGTCGCATTCTCGATCCTTGTGCCTGCTTTTTGACATAAGCCGGCACACTCATTTGAAAACTTTCTGCTATCTCAGAAAGTTTCTCAAATTCGGATTCACTCACTCGAAAATTGACCTGTCGGTTCTCTTTTCGGTTCGCCTTCACAACAACCGCCCCCTCTGAATACGTACGAATTATGCCTCGAAAGATGGACGAGTAAAATCCTTTTACTCGTCCATCTTATTCTATTCATAGAGGGGTTGGCAAGCTTCGTATTTGCTAGCCACTTTGTGTCGCACATACAGCTTGTCGGGGGTTTCCCCGAGCCCCTTTCTTCGGAAAAAAAATAGAAATTTAATCTGATGTATTTTTTCTCTTACGAAAAATGTTATATTTTTCATATATTTAAGAGAGAGGTGTGTTTTTTTGGAAAGTACGTTTACTTTACTTAATGCTGTATTTTATTTAATTACCATTCTGATTTTATTTAACGTTCTTTATTTAGTATTTTTAAAAGCAAAAATATCTGGATCGATATACATTGCGTTTAATTCACTAGTTCTGGCAGCAATAGTAGTGATTCTATTATTCAATTCAGGTTATTTAACTGATGAATTAAATTTATCTGGAAGTAGTGTTCCTTTTTATACAACTATAATTAGCGGGATATTAGCAATTGTATCCATTCCGTTGTCCTTAAAAAACAAATAAAAAAAGCGACTGATCAATTCAGTCGCTTTTTTTATTTGTTTTTATTTAGGGTTACAAGCCTTAGCCATTGTTGCAGGTAGACTAGTAGTAGTTCTGTGTGGTTCTAAATTCCAAGGAGTTTTTGCTTTTCCAGCACCAAGAACATGACAATGGAATTGGGCGCTCATGGCACTTGTATTCTTCCATTTTGAACTACTTGACCATTTAGCTTTTAAAAGTGAAAATGCATGACCTGCATGTGCCATTTTTATGTTGCCATTAGAAGTGATTAAGGGTGATTTTTTATCTGGATGTATGCTCAAAGAAACAACACCATCACGCGTAATCCAAGAAACTGAGTCGAAGTAATCTGAATATTTATAAGAATCTAATGAACCCGCAGCATATGTTGGACTACCCAATCCGCCGACTAAAAATCCTAGTAAAGCTAAACATGCAATAACCTTTTTTAATGCAGACATTCCAAATACCCCCAAAATTAATTTTTATGCCACCAAAATATAGTATAATAATTAAGGATAAGCAAGTTATCTTGGAATAAAGAGCCTTTTTTGAAAAAAAGAAGTTTTTAATAGCTAATTAAATTATATTTTTTTCATAAATCTTCTATTGGATATAGAATGTTTAAATTTCATATAGTAAATAATTCGAGGGATTTAAAGAATAAAAGAGTAAAATAAGGTGTTGTCAGAAAAAAAATAGAAGAGTAAAATAAGCAGTAACAAATTACGGACGAAAACACAAAAAACGCCACTTCTCCTATCTACTTGTCGCCAAACGAGTAGATGATCAACGAAGTGACGCTTTTGAATAGCGAGTGCACGAACACTCGTTATTGAATCGTTGAAGACACACAACACGTGGCTTCAACTAAGATGAACTTATCATACTAAGTAAACCTGAAACATTCAAGGTTTTAGTACAGAAAAAGGACATCATTCAGTAGCGAGTTTAAGAAACTTGCTACTGAATGATGTCCTTTTTGTTTTGCTTTACATAAAAAGAGGTTTGCACTCGCTCTTCAAACGAGTAGGTTCATCTAGCCGACGCAGTAAAATAGATCGGTCATTACCGCAGTTCCAGTAGGTGATGCGACGTTAGCAGGGGAAGGACGTAAAGCCCTGTACATAGCCTAAGTCCTCATAAGGATAGGGTAAAAATCGTTGAGAGGTTCAGACGGGGTCATATGGTACGAGACCGTAGGCAGTCCCACGACAAACGGTGGGGAATTTCCTAGTAGGCGGCTGTATGATTGCTGTGACACGACCTGATGTGGCTTCTGGCCACGTCAGAGTGGATTATATGACGAGTCGCCGAAAGGCAGCAAGGTAGGGCGTGGAAACGCCTTGTGTGCGCGATGATGCGCAGCGAGTCATATCGTGGGGGCGTGATTCCCCTGCAGTCTTGGAACGCCTAGACATACGGATACCTCGTCCTACACTGGACGCAGAAACGTTGGGCAGATTTAATCCTTTTATTTTCAAGGGGTTAGTCTGCCCATCCAGCCGTTTTCCTCGCCTTCCTACCGCAGTATGTACTTGCTCTTCTAGTGCATCAAGTCTTTTAGATTAAAAAAAGGAAAAGAAAATGCAGGAAAGATGAAGATCAACGACTGGAGAACATGTCGTGCGAGGAACGTTGAAGGAGGGAGCGAAGCGAGTCCATTCAATGTGACGCAGTACGCCAGCAAACGAAGTGAAGGCGTAAACGCCGAAAACGAAGTGCGGTAGTGATCTAGAAAAAATTTAATATAAAAAAGAAAGCCGAAGGGTTATTTGAACTTTCTCTTTTGTATTAGTGTTTTGATCTCTTGTGTTTATTTAATTCTTTTGCTGCATTGGATTTTTGTTTTTTAGTAGAACAGGGATCTTGTAAAATGCGACCTGCTTTACTGATTTTTGATCCTTTGTGTCGTGTCATGTTGTCACTCCTTTCTTGATAAAAAGAAGTACACTTGTTCTTAAATTTGTACTTTTAATTCACAATATAAAATGTTTCTTGTAAAGATTATTTTTGGGTCATATTTCAGTTTTAAACGCAAGATTGCGTGAAATGACAATTCCTCGCAACGATACGCTTGCTGCAGAGCCAAACACGAAAAAAAGGGGCAAATCCGCCCCTTTTCACAAACTTTTACTTTTTTTATGTTAATAAATTAATATTTGTACTGCATAAACCAAAGCGATTAATAATAGTAAACCAATCGTGTTTACTATTATTTTTTTTGGAAGAGAAATTTCAGAAGAGTACTTGAAAGTAGCTACATAAAGAGCAAAAACTGTTAAATAAAGCACAATAAACGATTCACTTACAGCGAAGATAATAGTCCCGATAATAACAATCATTGATATGACCATGTTGGCTTTACGGTCTGTAATCGTCTCGAACATGCTATCACTCCTTTGCTCAAGCATAATCAATTACAAACGACTATTCTATACATTTTATGGTAATTCTATATTTGCTAGTGAAGCAATGAAACGAATAATAAGATAGATCGGCACGAGGAAGATTGCCGTCATTAGTCCTTGTTTTGCCGCATCCAACCATTCTGTCTTGATGATTTTCCATCTAACGCTCGAGATCTTGTTCGAAAGATTTTTTGATATTTCGTTTAGCTGTTGTTCGTGCCTGCTCTTGAGACTGCTCATTTCTGTCTCGATCTTCTGCGTGTTGTCTTGAAGAATTTGTTTCAACTGGCTTTGTTGCGCGATGATGCTGCTGTTGGCCTTCTCGCTCGTTTGCTTGAGTTGGTCGCTGATCAGTTTGTGGCTGCTGTTCAACTGGTCGAGGTGTGTACTCTGTATGTTCTTCAGCTGCTCGTGAAGGACTTGTTGGTTCTTGGTGAGTTGGCTCGAGTAGGTTTCGATCAATGCCTGAAGTTGTCCGTTTATGCTGCTGGTATGCTTTTCGAGTTCCTTGCTTCGACTGCTCAAGCTTTCGGTTGAATTCTTCATAATCAAATGCGTCACTTCTTCGGTGTCCTTGCTGATCTGAACGAGGTTCTCGATTTCCTGTTGGAACGTCATCTCTTTCTGAACGACCTCCTGCAGGACGGTCGATAGATAGCCCTCGACGGCTCTCAGACGCATCAGAAGCTCCTGTTCGTTCTGAATCAAGGGTTCTTGCGTCCGATGGAGTGGTGCTTCCTGTTTGTTCTCCACGTGATACTCCGGTGTATCCTCTGACTTCACCATCGTTTGTTCTTTCGCCTTCAATTGGTCTTTCAAACCCATCCTTGATGACCTCCCTCTCATAATCTGCCCCGAGTTTGTTGTCTCGTACTCGTTTTTTATTCGCATGATCGTAATACGTCGTCGTGTTTCCCCGTTCTCGTACTTCAATCTCATGTTTTTCAAACAGATAGCCTTTGAATGCTTCGTAGTCCGTCGTTTCTTGCTTGGCTTCCTCGATCTTCGTCCGGATCTCGTCCTTCCAAGAGGTCTTGCCCTTCTCGAGAAGGGCTTTCTCCGCCAATGTATAGCGAACCGGAGCGTCCTTTTTCACGATGACGGATAACCCTCGTTCCTGACAGAGTTGATCGCTCTCCTCACGGATCCGATGTAGGTCCTTCCAGATCGAAAAGGTTCAAGCGAGTATGCTGTCTGAGATGGATTGGTCGGATGAAGAAACAGCAGAAAAGAAAGCAGCTACTATCTTAAAGGGATAAAACAAAACAGCAACATCGCTTTAAAAAAAAAAGCGATGTTGCTGTTTTTGCTTACTTGAAATATTTCTGCTGTAAAATAAACTGTTCAAAGCTGAATTTTGAAATAATCCGATGCCCAGAGCGATCCAACTTCCGTGTTTGAAGATACGCTTCAAATGTGGATACTATCTCTTCCATATCCAATCGTTGTTTAACACCTACGATCATATACGGTTTAAAATTT
This sequence comes from Exiguobacterium sp. N4-1P, assembly GCF_002214325.1. Classification (NCBI taxonomy): domain Bacteria; kingdom Bacillati; phylum Bacillota; class Bacilli; order Caryophanales; genus Exiguobacterium; species Exiguobacterium sp. N4-1P. Next base: position 3,006,877 of record NZ_CP022236.1, on the reverse strand, counting down.
TCTTCCATTTCTAGAATAAGTGCTTGTGCCTCTGTGAGTGTTTGTTCCATATTCATCAACCTTCCTTCATTCAATGGGATTCCCTTTATTCATCTGCTTATTTCAATTCAATCTTTTTTTCACCAAGCTCTTTTCCCGCCATTCCTTGAGTTGCTTTCAATGTGACGACCGCTTTTGGATCATCGATATCGTAAGCCATGACTCCCTTCGCGGTACCCCCTGGTTTGATGTCATCAAGCTGATGTTCTAAATAAGAGGCATACTTCTCTTCTTGTGGTGTCATGCCTACCTCTAACTTATTGATCGTATCGGTTCCTTCTTGTGTCGCTTCGAAACAGGCAATCCACGTGGTCATTCCATTCAATGGTTCCTTACTATCATTTGTCGTCTCGTATGTGAAGACGAGTTGTGGCTTCTCGCGGAAGTATTCTTTACTTGGCTCAAGCACTTCTGTCGAGAGGATCTTGACTGTCGCCATGTCGATTTTTAGAGTATCGTCCTTGAAATAAACATCCTCTTTTTTCGTTTCCGCTACCTCGACCTTTTCAGTCGGATTCGCTGCTTTTTTAGGTGGATCTTCTATCGTTTCTTGTGTACCGCATCCAACGAGTGATAACCCTAGCCCAACGATCACGACCGCTTGTCCTAACTTATTCATCTGCTTCAGCTCATTTCCTTTTTAGTCTTCCCATAGTTCTTCCATCAACTCATCGATTTCGTCTGACAGTCGTTGCCGCTCTTGGTCATCCTTTTCGATATGACCGTACTCATCGATCCAGATGACATCACCGGATTCAACCGTCATGGGAAAGCGAGAAATAAGGATGTCCCGCATCCCGTCGTCGAACTCGACGACGACCCACTTTCCTTCAATTCGATCGATGATCCCTTTACGCTTACTCATTTTGACTTCTTGATCGTGTAGGACGATCCGTTCCCTTCAAAGACGATTGTCCCATTCTTATCCGTCCGTAGCATCGTCGCCTTCGCCCGCTTCAGGTTTGTCACGACTTCGTTCGTCGGATGTCCGTAAGCGTTCTTCCCAACGCTAATGACGGCATATTTCGGTTTGACGTACTTGAGGAACGTCGCACTTGTTGATGTCTTCGCCCCATGATGCCCGACCTTGAGGACGTCCGCACGCAACGTCTTCTTCTTCGCGATCATGTCTTGCTCCGATTTCAGTTCCGCGTCGCCTGTGAACAGGAACGTATTCTTCTTATACGCAACGTGCAACACGGCGCTCCAATTGTTCAAATCACTGTTCGCATAATCCTTCACCGGTCCGACGAACTGCGCCTTGACGCCTTTGACCGGAAGCGAGACTCCTGCTTTCGCTGTCTTGATCGTCAGCTTCTCGCGTTTGACGGCCAGCAGGAAATCCTTATAGGCTTGCGTCGTGTGTTTGACCTTCGGGGCATAGACACTCTTGACCTTGAATGAGTCAAGTACCTCATCGAGTCCACCAATATGGTCGGCATCCGGATGCGTTGAGATCAGCATCTCGATGTCACCAACCTTCTGCTTCTTCAGATAGGCGACGAGTGCATCGCCTTTCCCTTTGTTACCACCATCCATGACGATATCCTCACCACTCGGCATCTTGATGTAGATCGCATCACCTTGTCCAACATCGATGTAATGGACCTTAATTTTCGGAGTCGCGGCCTCCGCACTCTGTAACGGTCCTACCAATAAGCCCACACTTGCGAGTACCAGACTGGCGCCCATCCATTTTCTCTTCATCTTGCATCGCTCCATTTCTGATTTGTAAGTTATCTTCAGTATACCGTGAATACCAGGAGAATAATGGGTATATTTCCCACCTATCATTTTTTCTTGATAGGTCGCATCTTTTAACAAGAAACATATAAAAAAACAGACCTTTAACGGGCCTGTTCCAAATAGTGTTGCTGAATAAAAGCGAGCAGTATATCGACATCAACGAACCAGGTCACATGCTCGATCGAACCATCTACTTCTCGTACCAATCGAACTTGTGCATCAATGATAGTCACTTTTTGCGAGTGCTCCACCATGTCCATCCATTTTCTAGACTCTTCGTTTTCCAAAGTTGTATTCATTTTCGTCACTCCTCTTTGGTTTGCTTGAACACAGCATATAATCGTGAAGGATATCTTACGAATCCGTTTAATCGAGATAAGCACGACGATAGTTGAACCAACGAAGGAGTTAAGGACGAATCTAGGACTATTTCCACTTCATTCTTTAAAATACGGCGAATCATTTAGAATAGGAATCCCATCATAATTGGTACTTGCAGATTAAATCAGTTTGAGACTCCTAAACTTATTTTCTGGTCTTATCACGCTCCGTGCCTTCCGTCGCAAGGATCAGGAACGTAGAGATGCCTCACGCTAGTGAGTCGCAACTCTCGTTATCGATCCGGCAGGAAGGCAGCGGTGCGATGAGGATGTTGCTGCTACGCAGCCTACAGCCTCACGCATGAGCCCGAAAGTTCTTCTCTTGTCACTACTAACACATACAAACTAAATCGAAACGAACAGAGGATAATCCACTCAAAGATAAAAGATGTACATACGTACACCGACAGCAATTCCACTACTTCTTCTATGACCGCTTCCTCAACAACCAGCACCTCTCACGAATCGACATCAGACGATTCGAAGCCTCTCTAGCCCGCAGTGGATTCGTCCACTGCGGGCTTCTTTCCTCACTTGGATTTGGTACAAATCCATTCCGTATCTGCTTGTACATCTTTCAAAGAAAAACGGATTCGTTTTTCGTCCATGCTTTACGCGCGGACAGGACGGGAGTGTCCCACCTGTCTACGCTGAAGGGTAAATTTAAAGCAATCCTTGGGCTTTTAAGCTGACATAATCGTCTCCTGCCCCGACGACGATATGGTCAAGCAATTTGATACCGATGATGCGTCCGACTTCCTGCAAGCGTTCCGTCACCTCGATGTCCTCGAGGGACGGCTTCGGGTCGCCGCTCGGATGCTGATGGCTGACAATGAGCGACGTCGCATTGTTGAGGATAGCGGACTTGAAAATTTCACGAGGGTGGATAATGCTCGAATTGATGCTCCCGACATGCGCCCGGTGAACGGCGATGACCCGGTTCTTCGTGTTCAGTAGGATGACAAGGAATACCTCACGGTCATCGTCCTGGATGAAGCGTCTGGCGACAAGGAAAGCGTCCTCTGGTGACGTGATATGCGTCGTCTCGAGGGGGACGTCCGGTTCCCGGACCTCTTGGCGGATACGTGTGATTTCAACGAGTTTGGTCAGTTTCATGGAAAAGCTCCTTTCGCGAGTGAGATGCAGTCCGACACGGTGCCGTCCTGTTGACGGGAACGCAGCGAGCGTCGCGAGACGGGGCAAGGGTGACCGCAGGGAAAGATCAAAAAAAGCGAATAGCGCACCGGGACGAAGGCTTCCGGAGCCCGCGAGCGAAAAGCTTGCTTTGAGCCAAAACGCGGAGGAAGACGAGGAACGGCAGCGGCTTTTTTTGATGGCCCTTGCGCCGACGAGGAGCGAGCTAGAGTACGGAAACAGGACGGCTTTCGATCCCTTTCATCAGACAGAGCGGTCCCGCTCTGGTCCATTTGAACATGATTTCAATCTACTTTTTCATCTAATCGTACTCATTCATGATGTTTAGCCGCTGAACTTCATCTTGCAAAGAATATTTTTCTGAATCATTATCCTCAATTCTATGTACTAAAAGCTTAGTTTGTATTACAATGTATTACAAAGGAGCTGATAATCATGAGTACCATTTCCGTACGTCTGGATGATCAGGATACACGACTCATCAAGGAATATGCGAAAGCAAAGAACATCACGATTTCTACGCTTGTTCGCGATGCTGTCCTCGACCGTATCGAAGACGAAATCGATTTACAACTCTATCATGATTCCATGGCAGCACACCGTAAAAACTCAGAAGCTATCTCTTTCGATGATATGATGAAGGAACTTGATTCAGAATGACAGCATATACGGTAGAGTTTGAGCGAGGAGCTCAAAAGTCTCTCAAGAAGATGGATCCCCAACAAGCGCGGATCATCATGTCCTGGATCAAGAAGAATCTGGTCGGGACGGATGATCCGCGTCTTCATGGTAAAGGATTGGTCTCGAATCGCTCGGGTGAATGGCGCTATCGCATTGGCGACTATCGTCTGATTGCTGACATTCAGGACGAAAAAGTCGTGATCTTGATTCTTGAAATCGGACATCGTCGAGATATCTAGAATTAATCGTTCATTCATGTTTGTTTAAAAAAGTAAAATAGTATATTTCAAAGTTTATTTATTTTCAAAGAAGAATATCTTTAATCATTTCTACTCTAATTAATTAAATAACGCAAAAGTATATGTATAAATATTATTAGAAAAGGATGTTGTGACATGCATAAGCAATTAATGCACTATACATTGTTTAAAAACAATATCAAAGTCGCTTCTGGAAATTTAGAAGCGCATGGTTCCTCGGTTTATGAAATGACTGAAGATGTTGTTCAAAAAATAAAAGAAAAGCATTTATTACTGGAATTAGAGTTCATTGATGTTTCAAATTTTTGGACCTTTGAAGGTGAATCAAACAACGAAAATATTCGTTTAGAATTCGCACCTCAAGGCATATATGCGGATAAGTTCGGATTAGAGGAATAATCATCTAATCAGTGAAAAATTTACTTTTAAAGATTAGTAAACTATGATGAATTAGAAACATATATTCGGTTTAGCTAATTAATAGAGAGGTTGTTTTTTTATGAATCACAAAATTTTTTCATTTTTTTCTGGAAGTGGATTTTTAGATTTAGGTTTTGAAATGGGTGGCTTTGATATTGTTTATGTAAACGAAATCCATAAACCTTTTATGGAGTGTTATAAATATTCAAGACAATCATTAAAACTTCCAACTCCTCATTATGGTTATCACGAAGGAGATATTACTGATTTACTTAATCCGGATAACTTAGAAGGATTAAACCGTGCAGTTCTTGAACAAAAAGAATACGGGAATATTACTGGTTTTATTGGTGGACCACCGTGTCCCGATTTCTCTGTAGGTGGTAAGAATCGAGGCGGTGAAGGTGAAAATGGCAAGCTGACAGGAACATATATTGATTTAATCTGTAAGGAGCAACCGTCATTTTTCTTATTTGAGAATGTCAAAGGTTTATGGAGGACTAAAAAACATCGTGCTTTTTATGAAGAGATGAAAGCAAAACTTCATTCCAGTGGTTATGTAACTACAGAAAGATTGATTAATTCATTAGAATATGGAGTTCCGCAACAAAGAGAACGTATAATTTTAATCGGTTTTCATAAGGATTTCTTGGACTCTAACGGTTACTCTAAAAATTTGAATGATAACAATATTCCTGAAAGTCAATTTCCTTGGAAAAAACACATGAAATATACTATGGATCAAATAGAAAGTATCCCTTTTCCTTCTACTAACGAGTTCAAGGAAAATTCTGAATCTATTTGTCCAAAAGGCATACCTAGCGAACTAACTGTCGAGCATTGGTTTAATCTAAACGATGTATTAAATCACCCAAATTCACATCAGTACTTCCAACCACGTTCCGGTTTGGCTAAATTTAAAGTTATCGATGAAGGCGACGATTCTAAAAAATCTTATAAAAGACTCCATCGTTGGAGATATTCACCTACAGCTGCATACGGAAATAATGAAGTGCATCTTCATCCCTACAAAGCTAGAAGGTTATCGATAGCAGAGGCACTAGCAATTCAGTCTCTGCCTAAAGACTTTGAGTTGCCACAAGACATTACTCTGTCTAACGCTTTTAAAACTGTAGGTAATGGTGTGCCTTATTTAGCATCTCTTGGACTTGCTAAAACAATACTGGATTTTTTGGAGGACAATCATGAATCAGATTACCGCAAGGAACTTGGTAACAATGATATCGCAATTACCAAGGAACCAACAGTATAACTATATACACAGTGCGACAAGAGGTGTAATTGAAATTGTTGATGTCACTTTACCTGAAGGACCAATTAGCATTAAGCGTTACAATCCAGCTAAAGGTCAATCTTCAAGTACTTCAGCACCTGTAACTATTTCTTCTCAAATGATTCAAAGGGTTGCTAATGCATTTACTCCAAACAATCCAATAAACTTCGATAGAATTCTTGGAGCAAGTTACAACACTCGATCTGTTTTAGAATCTCTTATAGCACACACTCCTCAGTTTTATCATTGTAAACCAGGTAGAGTTGATAATGTAGGTAGAAATTCAGCTAAAGTCAAAAAAGGACATAAACATTTAGTATGGATGCCTGATAATCCGCATCCTCTTGGTCAACTTGCAGAAACTGAAACTGCTGTCATTATCTCTGAAGTTCCTAGTAATGCAATTTATTATGATCCTATTGATATTACTAATACCCAGAGCCAATTTGAAATAGATGACATTGATATACAACGTCGTCATTCACAAATTCAAGTGGCATTGATTAGAATTGGTGAACAGTTAGGTTTTAGAACATGGATAGCTCAAAATGATAGAGGAATCTTGTATAATAATCGCAGAATTTCTGAAATGTCGAGTGTAGTAAAATCACTTGATACCGAAAATATGATTTTTCCTCACGCAGGTGCCGTTAGATCAGCTCACCTAATTGATTGTATTTGGTTTAAGAATGGGAGATTAATGCCAGCTGTTATGGAGGTTGAACATAGTACGGGTGTAACAAGCGGGTTGACTCGCATGAAGAATTTTTACGATCATATCCCACCATATCGAGATACTCGTTATGTAATAGTTGCTCCAGACGAAGAACGTGGGAAAGTAGTCCGTGAAGCTAATCGACCACAGTTCAGAGATTTAAATACAAGATTTTTCTCATATTCTGCAGTCGAAGAACTTTATTCTTTATGTCAAAGAAGACGAATTCGAGGAATTACAGAAGAGTTTTTAGATAGTTTCATGGAATCAGTTGTAACTGATGCAACTCATTTGCCATATTCATAATATGATCCAATATAATAAGAAAATTTTTCTAATCCTGAAATACAAACTTTTAATGTTGTATTTTAGGATTTTTTTATAAGGATAAGAAATACTGTATGAAAAACGACCATTATGTATACAAAAATGATTAGTCTTTCACAAATGTGTATTTAGTTGGTCTATTACATAATTTAAAGTCTATTAACTCATCTTTTTATCAATATGCTTTAAATAGCGTTTTTTACGTAAATAAGACAAATAGAACCTGCGTTTGTATTTCGACATCGAAATGCAAACGCAGGTTTTACAGATTCATTCATTGAATTAGTACAAACAAGTATTTTATACAGTCTCACAAATTAAACATATTTTAAGTTAAGCAATCAGTAAATACACTTATTTTAGTCTACCGTAATGACTATCGGATACCACTTCCAACCATTCTGGTGAACCAGCTGTGATTGCAATATGCTGGAACCAACTATTTTTAGAAGCTCCATGCCAGTCCTTTACTCCGTCTTGTGTGACGACCACATCTCCAGACGTTAGAAAACGGGCTTCTTTCCCTTCTTCCTGATACCATCCTTCGCCACCTGTCACTAAAAGAATTTGATACCCACCTCGATGGATATGCCAGTTGTTCCAACAGCCTGGCTCAGAGGAACGATGACACTCGAGGTGATTCTGCCAACTTGTGCCTGATGAATGGCGTTATACCATAGGTGATTATCATCTAATTACTTACATTCAAGATGAGATAGTCACTACCTTGCTGGACATTAGAGCAATGTCTATAAATGATATCTATGTATGCGTAAAAAATTTACATCATTCGTGCGGATTTCAATATACATCGCATATTCTGCTGCGAGGCACTATCCAAAATCGTCCGTATCGATAAATATATTGATACCGATTCGATAGAAATGATCTAACGAGCATTAATTAATTACTATCTATATAAATTTAAGGTTTTCGACAAGTTCTATCATGGTTTCAGCAATTTATTCGTTTCTATCATGAAGAATAATGCTCAGGTCTTTTAACTGGATTGGGTCCGTTAGAATTCTGGATTCAAGACAGTTAAGAGTTTTCTATTACTTTAACTACATTTAATAAAAGCAGTTCACCACAGATACACATATTTTTAAATAAAATATAGAGAGTATACAAAAAAGAAACGACTTTAATAATTAGTCGTTTCAAAAGGCATTACTTAAAATTATCCCTTCTAATTCCTACTGCAAGATAATCAGCTTATTTCCTGCATATTTTTTAGTTCTTCTACCCCATAAATTATTTGTGTTTGTCTAACTTTTAATTCTTTATTAAGAATTAATAATTGTGGTGTAGTCTTAACATCAAAAGCTCTATAAGCATCGTCACTAAGTAAGACATTATTATCCATGTCGCCACTGTAGTTCGATGGGAAGACAATTTTTACATTAACGTGAAGTAAATGGCGTTGATTAAAAATTTCTTTGCACGTTACACATGTTTCTGACAGAAAAATAAATGATAAATCTTCTTTCACGGTATTTAGTTCACTCAGTTTAATCGTTTTTTTATTAGAATTTTTAAAAGTAATATCGCCTAATTCCATATCATTTAAAGCTTGATTTTTATAAGTAAGATTCTCTTTCGAAAGTTTGACTAAATTTTGTAGTGTTTTCATTAAAAAGTAAATAATTCCTGATTGGATAAGCAATACTGTAGCAAAGATTAAGTATAAGACTGTATTTTTCATTATTTTTTCTCCTAACATGATTATGATTATGATTATTAGTTTAAAATTTGTTTTGCGTATTTTAACGCGTATGTCGTAAGTATAAGAGTAAATCCTAATTCTAAAATGACTAAGTTAAAGCCAGTAGAACTATACGTTTCTAAATGAAAAAGAGAATAACTTATGCCCATCAAAATTATATTCCTAATTAACAATAAAGATTTAGGAATATTGATCATATCCATAACACCACCACATTCGCATTTTTCTTTAGCGAATAAAATAATGTATAACGTATAAAGCGTTAACAAAGATAGAATTAAAAAATTTGCTTCTATATAGAACAAAAGAATGATTGGTAATATACATTCAATTATTCCAAATAAAACAGCGATTTGTGAAAGATTTTTAAACCCAATCGATTTTACCATGGGATTGATATCTCCCAAAATGGTCGCATAATAATTTTTTTTAGAAATTTTACTCAGTCCTGCTGAGAAAAACAATGTTATAAATATTATTTTGATTAAAGTAGAAAAATAGAAATCAATCAAAATACGGACACCTCACTTTTAGTTAGTAATTTTATTCTTTTGTTCCTCAATTCATAACAATGAGGAGTTATTTCTTTTAGCCTTGGATCATGTGAAATTAAAAACACAATTTTTCCTCGTTGTTTTAATAAATTGAGATCTTGAATAAGCATTTTAATTTTCTGGTCATCTAGATGATTAGAAGGTTCATCAAAAATATAGACATCACACTCTTTCAATAAAGTTCTGGTTAAAAATAAGAGTTGCCACTGACCACCAGAGAGATCAATACCATCCTCAAATTCTAAATCAAGAATTTTTGAAAAATCACTTTCAAATTGTTGGTAAAAACTATTTACCAGTTTAAAGTCGCTATGTAACACAGAATCGTGACTACTTAATAAATTGTGTAGAAAATCTCCGACCATTTTTATATTCCATTGATGTAGCACTGAAGCTTTTTTCTGCATAAAACTTTTTAAAGTCTCTTTGTCTAATAAATAGTTATTGTTGAGACTAACTTGAATATTAGAATCATAAATCCCAGTCAGACAGTTTAAAAGAGTACTTTTGCCTTCCCCATTTGCTCCCTGTAGCGTAAATATTTCTCCACTCTTAATCGTAAGTGGTTCTTCAACTTTCAATATTTCTTTATTAGGAAAAGCATAATTTAAACGCTGCAAGCTAAATGTATGTATATTTTCTTCTAAAATAGTGTCTTCAGGTAATGACTCTTTTTTCGAAGAGATATCTGTACTTTCTAATTTTAAATGAGTAATAAACTCTTCAATATACCTAGTTCTATTCTTAAACTCTCTTAATTCCACGTAATTATCACCTAACTGTGAAATTGAGGACTGAAAGTTATTCATGCTTTGAAGAATCAATACAATTTTAGCTGCAGAAAACGTAGCAGATTTCCAAATAAAGAAGCAAATAAAAATAAAACTGCTTGTCATAATCATTTCAGTAGAAATGTTAAAATGACTAAGTTTCTTTAATTGTTGAGCTTTTATAGATGTAATTTTTTCATAATGTACAACCCATATTTTAAATAACTTTTTAAAGCTGTTATTCAAGTAAATTTGTGGTTGGTTTTTTGAGAACTTCATTTCAGACAATAACTTATCATTCATTCTTGTATCATTTAACAATTCGATCGTTTGTTCAAATTGAAGCTTACCTATGTAACGGTTTACTGCAATCGACAAGATACTCGCAATCAACACAGATAATACAATGAAAATATTTAAACTTAACACTAACAAAAGAGTTCCTGATAATGTAATCAAATTTCTAATAATAGAAAAGAAAGTCTGATATAAGCCTGAAATTTCTTGATCAAATCCTTCTATGATCGATACTTTATTTTGAAATTTTGGTGATTGTAAGTATAAAAAATCTTGCTGTGAATAATAGGTATTCAATGTTTCAACAAAATTCTTTTTTATGTTCTTATTAAGATGTAAAAGAACAATCTTCATATAATCATTTATAACTGGACCGCTTACAATGCTTAAAATTAATAAAAATGAATACAGGATAAAAGAGTCCAGAGACTGATGCTCAGTTACAATCTCAACAATCTTTGTAAAAAGATATACACCTGCAACCGGAAATATTCCTAAAAGAATATTTCCGAATATCAGTTTAATGATATTCTTATCGAAATAGCGGAATAACAAAAAAAACATATTACCTCCTAAATAATTTGAATATTGACAACAGTTAAATATTAACTCATAATCCAATATATAGCCAATATTAATTGTTGAAATCCAATATAAGGTTTCGGAGGTACTATGCTTGTTCTCTTTCTGATCATTTTAATTATTTATATCGCAATACTTTTTAATTTTTCTAAATTATCTAAACGTTCTAAGGAAAATTTACCTATTGTCCTTTCCTTATCTGATATGATACCGTTGGATATAGTTGGAAAAAACGTTTCTTCTGTATTTCCAGAATCAGTTTCAAAAAGTATTCTTCCAGATCAATATTATGTATGGGTATCTAGTACTTGCAATGCTTGTGAGAAGTCCTTAAAAGAGGCCTGTGAACTACTAGATCATAATAACAATATTGAGAAAAAATTATTAATTCTAACTACTGAACCCAATACAAAATATCAAAAATTACATTCTAAATTTGAAGAAGTATCTTTATTCGAAAAAATCTCTACTTATGATATGGGAGAAATTCTTTATTCAACACCTTGTTACTTTAAGGTAGATGCGAACAAAAAATTTTCTGATATTTCACTTAATCCTAATTTTCAGATTTAATATCTTTACTTGAAAGGAGGTGAGAAAAATGACTAAGTTCTTCCAAAAATTAGTGGATAATGGTCCACAATACATTGTTGTATGTTCAAGCACTTTTCGTGATTTCAAATGCCGCAATAAAAGTGGTTGTGGTGGTGTAGGTAGCAATGCTACATATTCTTATGACCGCGATCGTGGTACAGGTACTGACTGTGGCGGTTACAAATTTGAGAACTGCGGATGTTTCATCTAATCAAAAATCCGTAAATATCAAAAAAGAGCATACTCTATGCTCTTTTTTGGTATTTACTAATATACTTGAGGTATCCATCAATGAATGCTAAAAAAATGTATATATTTACACTAACTATTCTAATAGTAGTTGTAATTATAAAATTTACATCGGCTTATACTTACGTAACATATATTAAGGCTCCAGAAAAAAAATATGACACGTTCGACTTTTTTGAGCGAAAATCGACTGGAGTATCTGTTAAAAGACCTGAGGGTGATGGCTATGACCTAAGAACTTCTAATCAAAAAGGTGGAAGCGGAGGCAGCCCGGGTGCAGATACTTCTAAAAGTAGTCTTTGGACAAATACGAAAAGTTTAGTTAAAACAACTAAGTCCTTTACTATCCCTATAGCCTTAGTTGTTTCTATCATTTTAATTTACTTCTATCGACGTAATAAACGTAAAAAAAGACAGAATACTTCTGTTAGTTTTTCAAAAAGTGTAGATGATCTTCAACTTGCCATGCATACAGTGAAACCATTACATACTGAAGAAAATCAATTAATTGATTTCAATTCTAGTTTACGCAAATTAATTTTTACATTTAATGAATCACTATCTTCCAAGCTAAAAAGAAAAGAACATGAAACACTCTCAGAATGGTTTAATCGTATTCACTTTTCTCCAACAAATCATTTTGTATACGAAGAACATCGTTACGGAGAAGTTACTCTCGACAAATTAAATTCGGATGACATTAATTTATTAACTAAAGAAATGAAAGAATTTTTAGGGGGATAAACCTATGCATATTCAAGAACTACTTAAAGAAATCAATACTATCTATCTTGGGAAACCAGAAGTAGTTGAACTATGCTTTACAGCATTGCTAGCTGATGGACATATTTTATTAGAAGATGTACCAGGAACAGGTAAAACGATGTTAGCCAAAACTATATCTGATAGTTTCCATGGAAAGTTTTCACGGATTCAGTTTACTGCTGATTTACTTCCATCTGATATCATTGGTACTGACTTCTTTAATCTCAAAACACAGGAATTTGAGAACAAGCAAGGACCCATTTTTTCAAATATTGTATTAATTGATGAAATCAATCGCGCAGTTCCACGTACACAATCTGCGTTACTTGAAGCGATGGAAGAGCGACAAGTAACTATCGGAAGAGAAACATATCTCTTACCTTCTCCATTCTTTGTTATCGCAACTCAGAACCCAATTGAATCATCCGGAACTTTTCCTCTCCCTGATGCTCAACTGGATCGTTTTATGATGTGTTTAAACATGGGATATCCTGAATCACATTATGAAGTACAATTACTTGAAGAAATTATGACAAGTACACGACGTTCAACTAATCTTTCTATCTCGTTCAATGAATTGATTGAGCAAAAAAAATCAATTTCAAACATTATTATTTCTAAAGATATTTTGCAATATATTGTTGATTTAGCGGGTGCAACGCGTTCTCATCGATATGTAGAAACTGGAGTTAGTCCTCGTGCTACTATCGCCTTGGCTAAAGCAGCACGTAGTTATGCTTACTTAAAAAATCGCGATTTTGTTATTCCCGAAGATATCAAACATTTGGCACCTTTTGTTTTAGCTCATAGACTTACTTTGTCAATAGAAGGTGAAATCAAAACTACAAAACAAGAAATACTACTGGAAATTTTAGGTCAAGTTCACGTACCGGTAGAAGTAGGGATGTGATTATGTGCATACTACATCAGATATTCCTTTCTACTTAGAGAGGAAACTAATTCCCATACACATCACTTTTATTTTAATCTTTTTATTTTTTCCTTATACATCTTGGATTTCTTATATTTTTGCTATACTTTTATCCTTATCGATTTACATTGAGTTGTATCGGAAAAAGTTACAATCAAAATTCAAAGTTACATTTTCTCAGGAAGATCAAATTCTTTTTAAAGAAGAACGCAGCACATTTTCTATGAAAATTGAGAATAGAATTCTTATGAATGATATGAGCAAGGTTATTCAAATTCGTAAACCACATAGTAATGCGTATTCTGTAACATTTAATAATGAAAACGATACAATTTTCCAATTGAGTGAACTTCCTGATACGTTAAACTTTGATATTGTCGGTCATCAACGAGGACCTTTCCTCCTCGATGAATTTGCAATTATGGTGAAATTACCTTTAGGCATAGGTAATATCGTAGTCTCAGTACCTCCTCTCTTAAACTGGACTGTATATCCATCGATTGAGGTTAAAAATCCAAGGAAAATCCGTACTTTATTTAATTTAGGAGATCGAGCTACCAATCATTCTCCAATCAAAGATCGCTCGCAGCAAATTTCATCACATCCCTATACTATTGAACCTTCGCGACAAATCGATTGGTTTGCAACTGCTAAGCGAGGTAGTCTACAAGCTAAAATTTATCAGCCAAGTGCACAAGATACATTTACTATTATGCTTGATCTTTCTGCTTTAAATGGACCCGGTCTTCATCATCAGTATGAAGAACTCATTTCTCAAACTGCACTTGTAAGCAGAGAACTTATTTCAGAAGGCGGTAAAATCGAGCTATTTATTAACAAAATAGATGGGACAGGTAGAGTGACACATCTAAAAATACAAGAAGGTGCTGGTCACTTAAAGAAAATCTTGTATGTTCTTTCACAACTCTCCGAACGTGATGTATATGTCCCACATGTTAGATATAATTCTTACGTCAATCGAGTAAAAAATAAACAAAGTCAGTTGGTAGAAATCGCATTACCTTAATCATCAATCTTTAGAAATTAAAATTTTTGCTCATAGTGAACTGAGCCCTGAATAGCGGAAGATTGATAAAAAAAACCATTCGGTTTTTTTCAGATTGTAGACAAACCCTCATTTCGTAATTGAAATGAGGATTTGTTGTATGTAATGGTGACTAACATATGAATAAGACACGTTCAATTGTTTCCTGATATTTTCGATACAACGCTCGATTCACATCTGTTTGTCTGAGATGCTCTACTTAGTCCATCGCTTCTTGCCAGAGATGACCGAGAATGATTTTTCTGTGATCACGACTCTGCGTACACCGCGAAAGGCGTGGACATGTCTCGCAAATACGAGGATCAGAGACATACTCCCAATATTTATCCCGTGTCGTCGTCCGATAATGGAGAACTTGATTGTTTTCGCATAAATAACAGTCATAATGTTCGTCATAGTAAAAGTCTTTTGTTTTTAACATTCCTTTCACGCCTCTGGGGCGTGTACAAGGGAAGACGACACTGTCGTGGACATTGCCAGGTGTTACAATCATTCCTAGGATAAAAACATGCCGATTCAGATGGTATGACACGAATAAGCGAATTGCTTCTAACGTTCCTCCTTCACGTAATAGCCACTCTCCGGATCTGTCGTACTCTCCTTTATCTGACGTTCTTTAACACTCTTCGTTTTTGGGATGAAGGGCTTTTTTCCATGTAAGATCCGATCCTCTTGAACTAATTCGTCTTTTTACTGTTGGGCAGCGCGTCGAACGAGCTTCTTCTTGAAGTTTCTTTGTTTGCGTTCGCCTTGATGTGGGTTGAGTCGATAAAGATGACCGAAGGGGCACACGAACCCGACTTCGACTCCTTGGGTGAGGACGCGATAAAAAAATACTCTCAAAGACGTCCGTCCCCTGAAAGCGACGGACGTCTTTCTTCCCGAATGTAGAGAAATGGGGTACCTTCTGCCAGCCCAAGACCTAAAAACCAACGGTACGGTACGCCATGTTAGTCTCAATCTCTTTGATGGTACGTCGCATGGAAAGAATACCGAATACATATTGAAGAAGCGCCATCTTGATTAACAGGACGAGGTCGATGCTTGGTCTGCCGGTGTTTTCGCTATGCAATTTCTCAACGGCACGATAGATGAAGTCGACATCGATGACTGCATCGATTTTTCGGACGAGATAGTCTTCGGAAAACGATTCGAGGTGAATAAAAAAAGCGTACTCTTTCTTATTTAAGAGAAAAAACTGCACTTTGTCTTTAGTCTGAAAAGTGTACGCTGGCGAACACTTTTTTATCAAAAAATCCAAAACTAGTTTTTATAATAATGAGGATGAACTAGTATTTTAAAATTTTTCATTGATTTATAATAGAGAAGTCAGCTGTGGAATATCAATAAAGAAAAGTGTTATGAAAAGGATTATAAAAATTGGTCTTATTAAATTAGAGAATATAAAACAAAGAAAGGTGACGTAGGGTTACTGGTGACTACACAATTACTCAAGTTCATATCTAACTCATCAAGGAAAAACAGACCGGAAATGCGGTCGCCGAGATTGCGAAGTACTCTGCTAAAAGTAATGACATGGGCGTCAGTCTAGCAATATTCTAGACCTTCTACAATTCTTTGAAGGGTAAGCAAGTCATTTCTTGTAGTGGTCTCTTTAAAGAGTACATGTTGAAGTACAAAGCAAATGAATTAGAACATTACATGGAGAAGGATAAGAGCGAATACTTTTACAAAATCATGGCGAACTGGATTGCTGATTAATCTGAAGTTGTGCTGGAGTAATCCAGTTAACAGAACTCGAAAAATTAAAATACAATGGCAAAAATATTGATGAATTTGATATAGATTGATTTTACGAAAGGGTTGTTTAGATGAGTAAAAGTAAAGAGAATAATTTTTGGAAAACTTCATTTTTTAGTGGTATAGGTCCTGTTATTTTTACAGGTTTAATTACATTTTCGATAGCGTATATGAATTTAATTGCTGATGGTAAAACTAAGCCGATAAGTTTTAAAGGTTTCTCTCTTTCGGAAGATGTTCAGTTTATTTTACTTTTATCTTTTGTGGTTTTTATAGTTCTTTTAACTTTGAGAAGTATAAGAAATGCGATAGTTAAGTACAATGATTCAAAGCAAGAAACAGAAAGTTTAGGCGGGTCTTTTTATGGCGGCAATATTAAAGGGAACTTAGTTTTTAGAGAAACTTCAGAAGTGAGTTTTTTCTTTGAAACTGAATCTACAGTTTCTTCGGATCTTTATGGTAATGACAATTCTCCAATGATTTCCAATGTATATGTCAACGATATTTCTGGACCTTTTTGTAATCAAGATGATTTAGAATATGATGGGGTATGTGGTACAGAATTAACTGAATCTAAAACTTTTTTTGGACGCTACACATACGAATGTGTCGGTTGCGGAAAAAGAATAAAATCAAATTATTCTTCTCCCACACTAAGAGCAAAGGTTGAAAAACTTACTCTATCTTCGTTAAAGAAACAACTTAAAACAGGGCAGTTAAAAAGATAATTTTATCTTTTTGTAAAACATTAAATCTAAAGGAGAACGGAAATGGCTCAACAAATCTTTTTAAAAAAACAAGAGAAGATCGAAAAAATTCTTTCTGAATACGAAAAACAACCAAGTATTGAAGAATTAAAAAGAGCATTCAAATCTTTTTATCCTGATGATTGGAATAAAATAAACGCTAGATATAATAAGCATGAACAAAAAAGTAAAGGTAAACCTTTCCCTATGCCTCATCCTGAAAAGTACTTAGAAAATATATTCAAAGTACATTTAAAGAAAAAGAAATTAGAAGATCAAAAAATGATTGTGTAATGCAGAATAGGAGTGCAGACTTGTGCGACGGAAACGTACACAGTTCTGCACTCCTTTTGCGAAAAAAGAAAAGGACTTGCCAGCACCCACAAATTCATCCTAACGTTTAAGTTGCGAAACAAGAACGTTAAGGAGATGAAAGGAATACTAACAATGTCCGAAATTAATTGTATCAAATTTTTAAGGAACCATAAATCCTATTCCATCAATAAGATCGCGAAAGATCTTAACCTAAACTGGTGAACTGCTAAAAAATATGCCGATGAGTCTTTTCTACCAAAAGAAAGTCATTCTTCAAAGCGTGGCATGATGTACGGCACCCGTTGGGGCGAAATGATCGAGGACTGGCTACAGGAAGATGCGATGATGAAAAAGAAACAACGACGAACCAATAAAAAACTATATGAGACATTATGTACATATGGATTTGAAGGGTCCTACCGGACCGTCTGTCAATTCATCAAAGAATGGCGCCTAGGTCGCGATGTAGAAAACGATAGTCGGTACGAGCGTTTGGCCCATCCTCCCGGAGAGGCGCAGGTAGATTTCGGTGTCATGGAAGTCGTGAAAGACAGTCATGCGGTCGATGTGCATGGCCTGATCCTATCCATGCCGTATAGCAATCGGACAGCTGCGGTGGCGTTACCCGCAGAGAACTAGGAATGCTTCCTGACCGGGCTGAAGAGACTGTTCGAGGAGATTGGAGGCGTGCCGCAGCAATTACGTATCGATAATCTTCCGGCAGCCGTCGCTAAAGTACGTACGACAAAGGAAGAAGCCATCTATACGGACGCCTTCCAACAATTCGTGGCGCACTATGGTTTCGAAGTACAAAGCTGTAATCCCTACAGTGGGAATGAGAAAGGGAGCGTCGAAAACAAGGTAGGGTATGTCCGTTACAACTTCCTCGTCCCTTCTCCCGTAATGAATGACTTCGAATCATTGAACCGAAACCTCGCTTCATCCCTCAGGGATGATATGGAACGTATCCATTACGAAAAGAAGGTACGCATCAAGGATCTAGTCGCGGCGGAGCAAAAGCACCTTCTTCGACTGCCGGAAGAAGAATTTCCAGTATTCAGGGAGGAACTGTTGAAAGTGAACAAGTATGGAGAAGTGACTATCGATCAAACGAAGATCCTCGTTCCATCAGGTTCTCGACATGGACAAGTGAGAGCAATCCTGAAATGGGACCACATGAAAATCATTTCTCGTCACGGAGAAATACTGTATGAAGAAAAGCGACCATACATGATGACGAAACGTGTATTGCCATGGGAAAGTATCCTCAATGAGTGGTACAAAAAACCATGTAGTTATGGTCATTCGCGCCACGCAGAGTACCTCCCCGGACGAATTCGGGAGTATCTGAACATCCACAATTTGATAATCCGTAGAGAACGTCTGGGATGGTTACGCTCTAAATTAGTCATGCATTCGCTCAACGAGATCGATGAACGATTGTATGAGTTACTGAGTCAGAGTGATGCGTATTCCGACATCGAAGAGCATCCCTACGATGTCGACTGGAGTAAATATGACAGTCTGAACCGTCCATGGCAAAGTGAGGTGCAACCGTGAGTTTAAAAGAGATGTGCAAGTCCCTCCGATTAGCTTACGTCGCTGAAATTTATGAATCGATTCCGATGGAATCGTCCGAGAAGTTTCTCACGATACTCTTCGAGACGGAGATGAGACTTCGTGAAGAAGCAAAGGCAGAACGGCTCATAAAAAAAGCGAAGTTCATTAATAATAAATCGCTTGAAGACTATCGCTGGCATGACAATATTTACTTCCCCCGTCACCTGAAGAAAGAGGAATTGATGTCACTCTCTTTCATCGATCATCAACAAAATGTGGTACTCACAGGTGCCCCCGGCACTGGTAAGACACATCTTGCGATTGGTCTAGGACGGGAAGCCTGCCGCAAAGGAAAAGAGGTGCGTTTCTTTCGTGTTTCGGTGCTCGTAGAGCAACTCACAAAAGCATGGCGTGATGGAAAGCTGAGTAGCTTCCACTCACGTCTCGAATCTGCGGATCTTATCGTATTAGATGAAATGGGCTATCTTCCATTATCCAAAGAGTCCGCAGAGCTCCTCTTTCATCTCATAACAGACTGGTACGAAAAGAAAAGTATCATCATCACATCGAATCTAGAATTCAGTCAATGGAATCGTGTTTTCGCAGATCCAAGATTGACGTCAGCACTTGTAGATCGCGTTATCCATCATGCGCATATTCTGACATTCACGGGTGACAGTTATCGAGTTACACACGCATTATCACGAAATTGAAGCCTACTGGCAAAGTTCTGTACTTTTTTCTGCAATTCACTGCACAAACCTATTGCAAAATACAAAAATGATTGCAAAATCTTTAGATTTATAGAGTTTTTTATACTTTTAACGTTTTTTCTATATAATTTTTTAAATGTGTATGTAGACCTTTTTTAAGATTTTAATGTAGAAATTAATAAGCATGGTAATAAGATTCTAAAGGTGATGCTTAAGCGTCACCTTTTTTCGTGTCCAAAACATGAAACGACATCTGTCTTTAGTGGCGCAACCATTCTCTTTTTACCTCGTAGAGACCGTCTCTTGCTTTGCAAGAGTATAGCGGGCTATGTTCATATAAAATCAACGCCGACAACTTCCCCTCTCGCTTCTCTCGGTCTTTGTTTGGATAAGGAGGAAAAAACTATGTCGATCGAATTCGCCTGGAACGCTCAAAAGAACCAAATGTCTGACATCAAAGGCAAGGAAAGAGAACAAGAACGAGAAGGACAAATCAAAAATGACATGATAGATCGAAACCGCCCCCACCTCAATTAGGACCTCGTACAAAGTGAATTAAATCTCTATCAACGAGCAAAAGAACGGGTCGATCAATTCAAGTCTGAAAACAAACGAGTTCAAAAAATCGGTCATCACTTATCCGAATATCATCACCATTCCAGAATCTACAGCAAAGAAAATATCGAACGAACAAATGCACGATTACTTCAAAACGTATCATGATTATTTCGTTGATCGATTCGGAAAAGAGAATGTCCTCAGTTCGAAAATCCCCCCGACGAATCGACGCCTCACATACACCTTCACTTCATGCGCATCGACAAAGAAAACGGACGATAATGAATAAGGCGACATTGAACGAGATCCATGACAAGATTCCGGAAAGGCTGCGGGCAAAAGGATTCGATATTGTGCGCTGATCGGGAGAGAAAACGAAAGAGAAACTTGATATTCACCAGTACAAGGCAAAAAAAGAATTTGAAAAAGAAGTCGAGAGTATTGGGAAAGAAATAGAAACACTCAAGTTCAATAAATCGATGATTAGTCGTGAGATCTACCAAGAGAAAAGTCGAGCGTCCGTAGAAATCATGAGCATCAAGAAGAAAGCCAAACAACAGATTGAGGATATCCGAACAGAAGCCAAGCAAACCTTCTCTTTGATACAAGAAAAAGTGTAGACTTTCAAATTCGATATGACAGAACAACAGGAACGTCTCATCATGGACACACAGGACATGAACCGACTTTTGGATGCCACAAAGAAAGACATCGAGGAACATCAAAAACAACTCTTTGAGCGAATCGGTGAATCTCGATCTGAAGCCGAACCTATTGAACAAAGTATCGATGTCGAACGATACGTTTTTAGAACTAAAAAAGCGAGCGGAAGTCGCGGGACGGATGCAACGGGCATTGCGAATCTCTGAGCAACGAGTCCAGACGCTGGAGAAGGATAATAGACAAATGGAGAATAGCGCTTTGAAGCGTCAGAAAGATAGCCAATTAGGTGAGATGTTCACCTTGGGAGTCGAGGTCTTCAAGCGAGTGATCGACAAGATTCGAGACATGGTAGCGGCTCAACGGGATAAGGACGGGAATCCACAAGTAACGAAAAAGTTGATGGAACACGCTTTGTGATATGCGAAAGAATACGTCGGTCAGAAGATGAACATGCAGAAAGAAGCCACGCCACGAAATGAGTACGAAGAGATCGGGAGAGACATTGCGATCAAATCGCTTGCTGCCAAATAGAAAGAAAAGGGATACGGCTCTGGTTTAGAGCGTTAGGAGTCCGTACGCCCGTTTCTAAGCTATAATATTGTCAACTGACGGAATAACGAATAGAACCCCTCAGAATCACTCGCAGGGCGTTGAACCGAACCCTGAATGGTGGACAATTGATAAAAGACCCCATTCGAGGTTCGGTTCAAACTCTAGAGCTCAATTCATATTTAATAATCACTATTATTTTTTATTTTTAGCTTGATATTCTTATCATTTGTGTTAATAGTTTTTATGATATTTTCAATTTTTTTTACCAGTTTAATTTTATTTTCAGAGAAATAAGGATTTCCCAATTTATCATGGCCCAATTTTAGATTTAAAAATGCTCGAAGGATAAACTCTTCATTAGTAAATCTTTTATTAATGTTTTCAAAGCTACGAATGAATACAAATATTATTCCATAAAAAATACCTAGTGATTTTATAAAATCAATCATTGATGAGAATAAGATGCCCCACCAATTTGTCATTTCTATTTTTGTTATTTCAATTCCAAATGATATTACATAACCATAAATTGCTGTTGCGAACAAAGCAAGAAACGCAGTAAAAAATTCAAAGATTCCAAAGATTCCAACTGTATGTTTGGAAGTTTTTAAATAAAATAAATTATAAGAAATTAATAAAGTCAGATATACTCCGAAAAATAGTAAAAAAATCGAAAGTACTATAAATAAAATTAGAAGAGTATTTTGAGTATTTAAACTGTACTTTTGAATGAAAGTAGAGGTACTTGTAACACCTCTATGGAATAGAGAAACTTGTTTACTTGTAAACAACCAAAAAATTAATGGCGGCATCAAATAACATATATAGAGTAAGATACTCAGAAGTAAAACTTTTAATTTTTTCAAATTTATTTTTTCCTCCTATGTCTTGAACGATTTTTAATAGTCGACCTTCGCACAACATTTAATTTATATAAAGTAAACTACTTTCTCACTACACACACTTCAATTAGTTCATGACTATATTCTTTTATATGACTCTAAAGTCGTACCTCCTATCTTTTACTACAAGTAATTTTATCAGTCTTCTACTGGAGAAATATATATCAATACATCTTTTGTATACATTATCTCATTTTGATGTAAATAGCATTTGAATCGATTTTCTTCAAATGATCTTAATGTGCCATAAATTAAATACAAAGACAGATTATTATCATTATATACATTAAAAAAAATTAAAGAGATTAAATAAGAATTAAAGAAATTAGAAAAAACAAAGCAGCTAAAAACCCTTTTATATCAACAAATATCAGATATTTTAACAGCTGAGAAACGAGTAGAATAATTTGCATTAGTTCAGTTATATTTTTTTTAGATAGAATAATTTTTGAGTTACTTCGAAATTTATTGTTTAATTAACAATTTTACTTTTTTATTTGTTCAATAAATTTGTTTTTTTTCCTAAATGGTATAATGCTGTCTTCTTAAGTAAAAATATAAAACTATTGAAAAAAATCTGGTCATGTAATCTCATTTTAATTTAAATCAATGAAAAACTAATGGTTTTCATTGATTTTTTTCATAAAAGAACATAACAAATAGACTATCATGCGATAGCCAATTTTTCTGTATGTCTACGTAAACGCTCATTGAGGTACAGTATAGGTGATTCAAAAAACAGCTGATAAATGTCTGATTCTTGAAGAAGCTCACCGTATTGATGGAAGTCATTGCGAATTGCGCGCAGTACTTCATCGCATGCTGTGAAGCCATAAGTGTCACTAAGCGACTGAAGAGAAGAAGAAGATACTTCAAGTCGATCAAAATCGATATAGTCACGCGCTACTTCGCGAAGATCAAACCAGCTAATGAGTGTGCTTGCACGTTCAGTTTCCCGGATTTTTTTACTATCCACTTGAGCTTCTAGTTTCACGTGGAACATAAGCGGACGAGTAACGGTATGCATCCGGCGTTTAAGTGCAGCATTTTCTTTTAAAGCAGATAGGAAGTCTTTTGTATTTTCAACAAGATGAACGTTGAAGAAGCGCGACAGTTGATCAAGCATACCCTTCACTGCGAGACGATGACCACAATAGCGTGGTAAGAACCCACGAACCTCATCATACGTGAGTGTCGCTTTGTCTTGCGACTGAACATGGATATCTCGTTCTACTTGTACGAGTGCACGTAATGCTACTCGTAGAATATTGACATGATCAATGTCCATTAGTTGTCGAACCATTCCACACCAAAGTGAAGTATAGCCTGTCTTAGAGCGATGTGTATCGGCTTCTTCAAAAAGATCACGATAGTTTTCAAGATAGTCAATGAGTTCAATTGTCACAACGCCAGAGAAATGAACGGAGTAACGAATGAGTCCAACTGATTCAAAAAGGCGTAGGTTATTATGTAATGAACGAACTGAAGTTCGAGCATAGTTAGCTAACATATCATTCTCAACAAGCGAAATAATACCTTGATCATCGCAATGAGATAGAAGAGTCAAAAGATGTCGAATACGAGACTTCGTCCATTTCAAATCCAAGAAAGGCTTAGGGATATTATAGTGATGTTGCTCATACAAAAAACCTTCTTGTCGCTTTGTCCAACGAGTTAATCCGCTCATTGCAATGAGTAATTTGTTTGCGACTAATACATGTCGATTTTCTTGATTCATTGACATACCTACACCTCCTCTACTATGAATTACTACAACTAGTATCCATTTCCATAAAAGAACTGTCAAAACGCGTTTCTGGTACGGTAAATGACGACCAACCTATTAAAAACGTTGATATGAAGCCATTTTCAGCTACAAAAAAAGTGTTATTTCAGTACGGTCTAAAACGACCAAAACATCAATAATCCCTTCGTAGCGCCACTCATGGCACCTAGAATCATAATTTTTCATGATATTAAACTAAGTAAATGTCGTTTCGGTACGGTAAAGAACGACCAAACCTAATAAAGTGTTGTTCCAGTACGGGATATTTCGTCCAAAACATATAAAAGTGTAACTTCGGTACGGTAAGAAGCGACCATTTAAAGAAAATAGTGCTCAAAAATAAATTTTAAAAAAGTGATAATTTTCGTTAAAGGTCATTCTGGTACGGAAATTTTTGACCAAAATACTTAAATGTCGTTTCGGTACGGTATTTCGCGACCAAAATACTATAAATGTCGTTTCAGTACGGTTCAAAACGACCAAACTACTTATGTATTATTAGAAATATGCAAATCTAGGACGAAACAATATTACCAAAATTAAAAAATGGTCGTTTTTCGACAAAATTCGATATGAAGGTACATTTTAAACTGATTAGTTAATGTACAAGGTAGATCGTATGACCTTTATTCATACAAAAAACGCTTATATAATTTTCATAAGACTAAATCTTAAAAAAATATAAAAGCGTTTTTTAAATTACTTAAATTTTGAATTTTTTATATAAGTTATTTCTTTCTTGTGAACTGTACTTAATGACTTTAAGTATTCATTTATTTTTTATGAGAGGATAGTTGTGTAATGCAGAATAGGAGTGGTTCTTACGCAATGTTAGTGAATGTTGACGAGCATATTCCCAACTAAACATTATCATTTTCTTACAATATTAATACTCCGGATCTGGATTGCGACAGAGCACTCGAATACGGAGTAGATCGAAGTTAGCCCGCCCATACATGAGGCGTTTGATCATTTTCAATCGATTGACATTGCCTTCCACGTAGCCATTGTTTTCTTCGTACTGACAGGCTGCCAAAATGACCGGAAGGTCTTTCTTGAGGCGACGCACAAAGCGAGCGAGTCTCGGATGTGCCGTGACTTTCGGGTTCATAATCAAACGAAGTAGTTCATCACTATCTCGCACACGTATTGCTTCTCGGAATCCTTGGATGAAGCAGAATGGGATTGAAAGATCCGGATATTCGCATAACAAATCTGAAACATCTGCGATGTCTTTCTCATTCTTTTTCGGCCATTGCCAGAGTAATCGACAAGCATCTTTACGCGATAAAAAGAGCGGATTTTCTAGAAGCAGCCCCCTACGAATATCTCGAGCCCGATAACGGATAGCCCCGTAAGATCCCTTATACCCTAGACCTCTGAGTAGTCGATTGATTTCCTTCAATGTCAAATGGTTCATGACGTACTCTCTTAAATAATCCATATAGCGATCAATTGAGTGGGAACGTTTCGGTCGTAGTGACGAGGGGTGATAATTAAGCTCATTATACTTCTTGACAGTTCGCCAATTCAGGTGAAGAGAACGAGCGATTGCATTCAGGGACATGCCCTTTCGATGCATGGATTGAACAGAAGAGACAAGTATTTGGCGATTAGAATCAATGGAAGGAAAATCTGTTGTAGAGGAATTCCCGTCCTCTACAACAGACTGGCTCTTATGGATAGGTAAGCGACTAGGTAGCACACGTCTACAAATAGTAACGAGCAACTCCCACAGATTGTGAATCAGATGGAAACGATCACTCACTACGACGACGCCTTTTTTCTGAAGTGTTTCCTGATACCCCGGGAATCTGTCTGAAGAAGCTCGAACAGGTTTTTCAATCAATCGATCCATCCATTCAATCAACTCTTCAGGATTCCGTGAACAGAATAATTCGATTGGACGATGGGTTTGTGCATTGCAGATGATTGTTCCATAACGATGTCCTTTTTTGAAGGCGAAGTCATCAATCCTAATGATATCGGGCTGTTCCGAAGGAACAGGGACACGTCTCAAAATCTTGAGAAGCGTATCGTGACTGATCCGTATACCAATCAATCGTCGGGCAAACACGTGCCGCTTCCTTAGCATTCATGGCAAGCATCAACGTCGTCAATACATGATCGGTCCGGTTGGTCCGCCGAGAATAAGGTACCGCCCACTCGAGGCGTTCAGTAAAAATGATGCGTTCACAGTTCGGGTTATCGCAAAACCATTTCGGAACTCGAAGCATGAGTCGGATACATTGCTGTATTCTGAACAGATCACGAATCCTTCTCCAAGTGAAACCGTGCCTTCTGTCACAACGTGTACGGCAGTCCGGACAGTGGCTAGTGCAAGAAACGAGATGCGCCATAAGGTGTGTCTCGTGATCATTCTTTTCCATCGTCATTATGCGAATACGCGGATCCAGTTCTTCGATCTCGTACATAGGAATCAGTCCTTTTTAACTCTATTCCCATAGTATTGAAAACATTACCTCACTAACATTGCGTAAGAACCACAAACCTATTGCAAAATACAATAGTTACTACAAGATTTATAACTAATAGACCAATTAATATTCCAACGAACACCTTTTTTCTTGTAAGTTTTAATGTCCCCTTTTTTTTCATTCTAAGAATTAAAAGTATAATTAAAAAAATTAGTCCTGCTTGTATTAACGATTGCATAATCCCCTCCTTATTGACGTTCAGTCGATACGTTACTGCCCATGTACTATTGGCAATAATACGACTAGATTGAGTTGTTCTATACCTATTTTAATGTTTCTATTTTTACAGTGAAAGAACATTGCTGCGATCATCAAGTTCCCAACGTTCTAAGGGATGGAAGTAAAGAAAGTAGTAATCTCCTGAACGATGCCAGTCTTGAATAATAAAATCGAGTTCTTTAATTCGATCAAGATTCGTTTCGAGTTCCTTTAAGTTTTCTGCTTTCCGACTTTTATTGAACCGGATAGAGTGCGTGAACTGTCGCCAGTGCCGCTTCGCCGGGATCTCCTCCTTGAGTTGGAAAGAGTTGAGGCGTTCTTTTTGTAGGACGAACGACAGATGATAGGCGAACGTGCCCTTCAATCGTTCGATTTGCTCTCCGTAGATGCTAATAATCTGTTGCTTGAGCAGATCGTCATAGACCTCTTCCGAGACAGTCACAGTGATTTGCGTGTCGCGCTGGATAGCAGATGCTCCACTGATTTTGACGGACGAAAATAGACCGAAGATGGAAAGGTCACCATCCTCATTACGTACCGCGACCCGGTAGTAACCTAACTTAACGAGACGCTGCGTTGTAAGGGTATAGCTCTTCCCACTGTCATTCCCATAAATCTTCTTGACCAACTTTGAGATAGGGAACACAATCTTTCGATTCGTTTGGAAAGTCAGATCGCGATAAGAAAGAATTTCGTTGAACGCTTCAAAATCACGTGAATCAAGATCAGGCACCTTTCCATCTAGTTCGGCAAGGAACTCGTTGCTAACGAGGACGGAGAGGTTATTTGGTACACCCTGCTTGTATTTAGGTACGACGGCTGAGTAATCATGCAAGTCTAGTGAAAGGTCCGTCAAAGTTCCTTCCCCTTGGTTAAACTTCTCGGTCGTGTTCTTCATACGATCTGATAGACCGAAGAACGGTACGGTGATCGAGGTAGACGTCGCTACATGCGCTTTTGGTTGTGCACGTTTTAATTCCTTAGCCACTTCACCAATAACCATGAGGATATCAGTTCGCATGGTCGTTGTTCGTTGATTCTTAGTCTTTTGTCCCCAATGTGGATACGTATGGATTAAGAGATTATTGTTTTCAGCCCATTCTTCTAGTTCACGTATGTGTTCTTGCATTAATTGTTCAACGCTAGCAACAGAAAACTTTCGCTGGAAGCCTTCTTTCCCTGCAATATTCCAAAATTCGTGGTACATTTTGTGGAGTCCCCGCAGCTCTTTCATTGGTCCCTTGTTTTCAAGATAATTTCGAATTGCTGAGCGGACCCAGCGACGTTTTAGTTTTTTGAACGAATAGTAACGGAGCTTAGTATAAACGTCTTCTTCATTTTGATATTCATAGTATTCTTCATAAAGTTGATTGACATATGTTTCTACGTCAGCGATATCAATGGATGCAAGTTGTTCAGTGACATCATTTTCGAGCAATGTCTTCGCTGCTTGAGAAACAACGAGCTGTCTATGCTGTGTGGATGATGTAGAATCCATAATGCATCTCCTCCTTAAGTCATTGTAATTAGCATATCATGAGACATCGTTTTTAACTTAAAAAGTATAAGTTGAAAACATGTGTAGAAATGTATATGTACACATCTATATATGAGTACAAGACAGCGGAAAGTACATGAATGAAAGTGTTTAACTATACGTAAGTACATATATGTGTGTGTATATGTATTTAACCATACATAAGTAAATGAGTACAACCATACCGAAGAACGATAGTTTATTTTTAATTTTAGTTTTTATATAGAAGAAACTCGTTATAAAATGATTCGATCTATTGGTTATACTACACATAATTGATGTACGTTTTTCTAAGATTTAACTGATAATCCGACGGGATTATGCCTGATTTCTTTCGTAATATCTCGGTACTCTATTTTTCACCTTGCTGTCGTTCTCCTTGAACTGGTATTCTTAATAAGTAATGTGTACAACCATACAGGCTAAATACTTAATCACAGTGTATAACTCATCGTATTATGAATGAAAATATTTTTTCATAGGGAGGTTTCTTTTCATGTCGAAACAAGCCATCGTCATCAATATTTCGAACTTCAAGGGTGGATCTGGAAAGTCGACAACGACAGTCGGTGTCGCTCACGAAGTTGCAAAGATGGGGTTTAAAACTCTCGTCGTTGACTTCGATCCTCAAGCCGATGCGACAGCGTTCTTAATGCCTGATTTGAATCTAGACGAGAATATGACCGTGTTCGAAGCGTTTCAAGCGGGAGACTTGAAGCTTGCCTTATACAATGTCCGTGAAAATCTCGACTTGATTGCATCTGATTTTGACCTAGTCGGATTGCAACTGTATTTGAATAAATTCAGGGGACTCAAGGCACGTGCAAGTGTCCTTCATGCATTGATTGAACCGTTACGTGAGGAGTACGATTTCATTTTCATCGATATTCCACCGACGTTATCGGATAACGCAAACAATGCGTTCGTAGCTTCAGATTTTCTCGTGATTTCCTTGCAGACTCATGGTACGTCTCTCCGGGCAGCGCAAAAGTTCTTGCCGTATCTTGCTGAAACAATCACGTATTTCAATGAAGATCTTCAAATCGCTGGTATTCTATCTGTCATCTTCACGAAGGGGGCAAGTAGTGACACACGAGTCATGAAACAAGCAGCGGAGCAATTTGGAGATGCAATGTTCGATTCGACAATCCTATACCGCGAGCGTATCAAGTCTTGGGGAGAACACGGTCTACTCGACGAAGATGGCGATCGATGGGACAAAGATGCTCTTAAACAATACCGCGAGTTCGCTCTTGAACTGATCGGTCGCATTAATCAATTTAACTCTGAAGAGGAGGTTACCTCATGAGCAAACGGATGAACGAAGACTTATTAAAAAATACATCACGTACTGGTAAACGTAGTCCACTTTTACCGCAAACAACGCAACGTCATACGGTACAAGTACCAAGGGAATTACACAGACGCCTTCGTCAAATTGCTTTCGACAAAGAAATTTCAATGGCAAAAGTTATCGAAGAAGCTCTCGATAAAGCTGGACAATAAACGAAGATCTACCGATATAGCAGCTCTTCAGATTGTAAACAAACCCTCATTTCGCAGTTGAAATGAGGGTTTGTTGTACGTAATAGTGACTAAAATACGAATAAGACATGGATCCCAGGAATCTCAAGACCAATTCGCGAGCTTTTTAAGATTCAAGGCAATGAAAGAAAATATCGCTTGAAGCGTCGTTTTTTTACTCCACAGTAACGAACAGGTCTAACGCATACCATGCTTTTCTTTAGCGTCTTCGAAGACACGTTCATTTGTTTCCTGACGTTTTCGATACAACGCTCGATTCATAACGTCTTCTAAATACGATGCGCATACGTATACCAAACGTAAATACAATTAAAATAATAAAAAAATAAATTTGATATCGCAGAAAATCTAAAAAGAGTCACAAAGAACTCGACAAAACATCGGTTTAAAAATGGTACTCACGTATCATTACATGTTCTCTAAGAACTAAGCGTTTTTGAACACAGCCATAAGAGCGAAAATTCCTCCTGCTCTTATGGCTTTTTCTATAGCTGTAGAATGATAAGAAGCTTATTGAGCTGGCTATCTTTGGTTCATATTTTCAAAAGAGAACGGAGATAAGTAAACAATCATGATCGTAAAAGGACATCTGAAATAAAAAAACAGAAGAGATTAAAAATATAATACTGAGATGAAAAAATAATTGAGGAGATTGTTTCAATTTCTTCATCCAACGGATGAGATGAGTTATAAGATCGCAGGACAACCTGTGATCCTAGAGGAAAGGAGGAATAACGCATGCCCAAACTCAGATATTGGAGTGACCGAATTACTTTAGCACAGCAACGCGATGTTGATGGAAAAATCCGTGAACTCGGAAAGCAACTTCAACGTCGCACTGGTGACTTTAGCGCTTTGGATTTGTTTAACGCGGATATTTTTGCATACGGTGTTTTTCTAGATCTCGACTTAACAGATGAAGAAATCGTTGCACTGATTCAAGAACGACTACAGATTTTAACTAGAATGAGCAAGGAGTTTACAGCTATCCAGTCAGAAAACGGATTTCATTACATGTTTTCTGAAAAGTAAGCGTTTCTGAACAAAGACATAAGAGCGAAGATTCTTTCTGCTCTTATGTCTTTGTTCGTATTGCGAACATCGAGACCTTGTCGAACGACTTTCTTGACGATCTCTTTGAAACGCTATTCCTTTATTTGATAATTGCAGCTCGTTGATTGTCACGTAATCCTTAGCTATACAAAATCACGAACTTGCCATTTACCGGAAACTACTTTCCTCGTCCGGTACCGCATCATGGAACTTCTTAAAATCTTGCTTTGATTGATGCGAAATATGTCTTTCAGAATAAATTATGAAATCCCCTTCCGGACAATAGACGGGCGGCGTCATTCAGATGATGCATAAGGCACGTGTGAACGTGTCCTCCGCTCGCGAAAACCTTATTGACCACGTGTCGACACCAAAGCAAAACGCTAGGACCGGTCGTGGTTTGGACTGGTAGCGCATCGATTCTCTCTCTTTTCTTATAATAAAACTTGCTTACTGACAGTGTTATTGGTGTGCACAACCATGAAAATATACTTGAGTACAACCATACGCGAGTACATGTACTTACGACATCATGTAAATAGTTTTCCTTCGGTCGGGAATCGTTCCAGGAACAACTCATAGTTTTCCTTCGAATAAAGGTCGAGGACGATATCCGTGATTTCATCGTACTCTTCCGGAAGGTCATGGTGATGGCGGTCTTCTCGATATCCGATGGCGACGCTACCTTCTTCAATTTTCTTAACGGTCGGGTGACCGAGATACGATAGGTCGGGTGAAGACGAATCATTTTGATAGACGATGAGGCAATGTACGCTATTGTCACCGATCCAGAAGTTCTCGATATATTTAATATCACCGGGGACCAAATACCAGAAATGCTGCCATTCACTCGTTGGGAATAATCGTTGCCCGACATGTTTTTTAATTGGTTCGATCAAGAGTTCCGCGACGGGCAACATTTTGATGTTCGACTGAGTTGTTTCATATACTTTGATCTTGTCCTGCATCTTCTTGATTTTTTTCTTCAGGCGACGAATTTCCTTGTTCATCAGATCCATGACGACCCGTGATTGCATATATTCGTTTTGATATTGTTCACGACCTTTTTGATTGTTCGTCTCAGGCATGCTAATATCCCCTTTACAGTTTTGACTCGTTCATCGTACCTAAAAAAATCAATCTTGGCGAGTTGTGACAGGTGTAGATTTATATAGATCGGATAGGGTCTGTTATTGATTGTATACAGTAGCTATCGCGCGCTCTATTGATGTGTACAAACATACGTGAGTATATATGTACATGTATGATTATATGTTTGTATGGAGTATGAATGTTTACGTGCGAGTATTTGTTTACTTTGAATGTGTTCAAAAAGTAACTTGGAGCGAAGTGGGGGGGACTTCTCGGATTTACTCCTCGTCGATCCGGAAGAAGTGATTTCGATCACTTTGCTCGGTCACTTGCTGGTTAAAGTAATAGTGGAATGTCTCCCGTTCGTAGACCTCGGACTTCGCGTCACAGGAATATTCGACGCCGTGACGACGGAGTAACAAGAGACCATAAGGATATTGCCGATGGAAATGGAGTTCCGTATCGCACTAGTCTTCCTGATGGGTCACGACACATTTTTTGATGAACCGATCAATCTTTCCTTCGAGCATCATGATATCACTTGCCAGGTTTGTTGAACTGTCTGATACGGGAATCCATCCTTCGTGAAATAAAGTAGATGATGATCCCGTCCATACTTGACGAGCGTTCCTTTCGTACTCAGATCAGTACTCATGACATG
Source organism: Exiguobacterium sp. N4-1P (assembly GCF_002214325.1). Taxonomy (NCBI): domain Bacteria; kingdom Bacillati; phylum Bacillota; class Bacilli; order Caryophanales; genus Exiguobacterium; species Exiguobacterium sp. N4-1P. The sequence goes on along the minus strand of NZ_CP022236.1, from coordinate 2,974,165 downwards.
GATGAACTTCTTCAAGACGAATCAGAACGCTTGTGTAATATCTTGCTCGAGCGATGCGGGCGACGTGTCCGAAATAGTCAAAGAAATAACAATCGGTATAGACGCCGGTCAAGAACCACTGATCCGCTGATTCATAGGCGTACGATGCATTGAATCGTGCCGTTCGTCTTCGAATAGAAATGAAAATTCGGCATCTTCGAACCGCACCTCGAAGGTTTACTCCTCGACATCAATCACTAGAAGTGGTGCTTTCATAAGGAAACGATCGAGGAAGACTTCTAAACTCTTTTTCATGTCATCGCTGTCGAACTGGATGGAACGCTATACATTTGCTAGAGGACGACAGGACGGAAGTGAGACGGCAATTCATAGTATTCAAACAGGTTGATCATGTGGATGATGCGTTTCATTTGGGTTCTCCTTCCTTTTGCCAATACCGCTCAAATAACGCAGTGTGCCCGGTGTCATACATGGATGATGTTCTCCGAACTGGTAAAACAGTTCGGTTTGATCTTTCGCATAATCGAGATGATCCAGATCTTGTACTTCATGATATTTATAAAACAGCTGGTAACGGTATCTTCAGCAGGTTCATATGCTTGAGGTTGGCTCTGACTATACCCTTTTTTCGCAAATTGTATCGTGGTCGTGTGAAAGAGAACAAAAAAAGAACGATCCGAAGATCGTTTTGTCTCGTTTTATTTTTTGAACGATACGCTGTGAATCTCTTGTCCGTTCGAATCAAGAATCCGCATCGATTTGTAAGGTGCCTGAATACGATCCGCTTTCTTCGCTTTCGGACCCTGGTCCTCTATGAAGGTCATCGGATAAAAAACAGCCGGATCTTCGGAGCCGACGTTGCTGACGCCAAGATAATACACCCAGTTGTACCGGGTGTCGTAACAATAGAACATGACCTTAGCTGGTCCTCTTGTTTTTTCACCGATTTTTGGATTGGTCATCAATTCCACCATTAGACTGAAGAACATGATGCGGTACTCCATTTCTTCATACGTTTGCGGGTTCTTCTCTTTAAGAGAAGCGATCGTCAGCTCGCCTGATTTGATCATGGTGTTGATCTCAAGGTTTGTCCCTAAGTTAAAATAATGCAATCCAATCAAGTGAGGGAACTGCGCATACTTGAAATGAATCTGAAGCGGAGAGACTTTATTGTCAGTCTCGTAAATAAAGGTCTTGTTTGCGAAATGTTCTTCATACATTTCGAGTAGACCAAATAAAGTAACCTGATCAAAGAAGTCAGGACGATTTTTTAGTCGTTTCATCACGATTAATCTCCTTAGAATGAAGTCTACAAAAAAGAGTGACCCTCGAAAAAGGGTCACTCCCGAAAATTAATCGTACGGTACGACTGGACATTCTCCAGTGGGATGCTCCTGTGTATTATTTCTCAGCTTGTCCTTTGTAAAAACATAAAGACAAGTGTGCCCCCAGGCGGGTCCGGATAGTACCACGTATCCTTCATAAGTATATTACCCCTAATACGACTGTTAAAACAAGCAAATTCGCTCAGTTTATGTCCTTTTTCGACAGTTTTATGTCTAAATCGGACACTTTCGTAACGTATTGGCATCGGACGACTCCACTCGCTTCGAGGAGATGGTCGTGCACATCAGGCATATACTTAGAAGACTGTCGAGGCACCAATCAGCTGATCGAAGCGTACGATTTCTTCTTGGAAATTACTTTTTCGTAGTAAAATAGTGTCTTTTTCATAATTGAGTTTCTCAACATATGCGTTGAACTTATATTCGATTTCGGTGTGATGCGTGACAATACGGAGGAGCCCTCCGTTAAAGATTGCATCATTCAACACATTTTCGATTTGTGGATCCAATAGCTCGTCGTAATTCGGGACATCCAGTTGATGTACTTCCCGGTGATACTGTTTGAGCATCGCCTCGTGTTCAGGCATGAGAAATAATACCCATTTCAAGTTTCCGCGGTTGACGTATCGCGTCATTGTGAATCACTCCTCTAGGTTTCGAAAAATAAAGAACATTCGTTCCTAATTTATACCCCAGATTCGTGATCCGCAATTCTGCTCTTCGCAACGGGTACCACGTCGAGAATGGCGTCGGCACCGCGCTAACTTTGATGGGTCTGGTTGTTTTTATGCATGTTGGCTCAGCGGCACTCAGACGACGTCTCGTCCGTTTACAGCCGATTAGAGTGCGATATTGCACCCATTTTGATAGAATTTTGCAGGAATTCGCTCGTTTTCGCTCGATTTCTGCACGTTCAGGAAAAAATGATGATTGTTATTGCGTTGAATGGCTTCGCTGCAGTCGTATGATCAAGACGAACTGAGCAGGTCTCCTTCTCGTGAAACGATGGTGACATTAAAATATATAGGAAAAATAGGAGATTTTTTTAACAACAATTTTAATTTTTTTGATTTTCATAAGCATACGCCAACGTTGATGAAGCGGAAGGGCACTTTCGTACGCCTTCACTCATTCAATTATGGGGCTGCAACATGCCTAGTAACAAGCATAACTGACCTTACTGACAAGCATAATTTTAAAATAGTGCGTTGAATTGGAGTAGCAGCAGGTGACCTACCTGATGCCGATGATAATACATGTGTTTTATTCTACTACATACGATAATTTTTGTGATGTCGATAAACGTCTTCCGAACAAATATCGGAATGCGTCAAACAGCGGAATCACGCTGTGCCAAGCTGTCATCGTACGGACGAATTGATTCGTTTCAAAGTAAAACAAATACTCCATTCGAGGCGTATTAATTGAATCCTTTAATCGTTCCCCTGAAGAATCCCTCCATGTGTACATCATAGATTAAATTATGACAGGTTTGCGACCGAAGTTCGACTCACTGATGAACTACATCTAGTAAACGAGGGGTAATCCTTACTGTGTTTCGTTGGTATTGCTGGCGTCATAAAAAAACGACATACCCGGTGAGACCGAACATCCTCAACGTGAGTTACCGCTTGCATATGATTCCCCGAACAGTGTATATAGAAAAGGAATCTGCACGAAAGGTGACATGATGGTGGAATTTGCTACCGGCCAGCTGAACCGGTAGCGCCTCCACAAGAGATATTTCGAGCATATATGAGAACTGTGACCGCGAATGGCTCGAAATGCGATTCACAGTGTAAGAGATGTATGATTGTGACGAAATCGAAGAATCCCGATTTGTAGCAAAGTGGCTCCGCGGCTTTAACGAATCCGTTTAGTGGTGTTCGCTGCTTGTTCGTCAGCCGATCAGGTGCGATTCACATTTCGAAGCGAATGCAAATGCCGAACTGGGAACTCGAAATAAAAGACCGCCGCGTGACCAAAATGGCTTGTCACCCCCGATACTTCCTCATCGAAACCATTAGAGGTTTCAAAGTCAATATACTTCGCAAACTTTATGAATATTCCGCTCAGATGTCCGAGCAGTCGGGAAAAGGTGTCTGATAATGATCCAGAAACGCACGCCCTTTTCTTCCCTGTATTCTATGCGGCGCCATCCGAAAATTTTTTTACATGATATCTATTTTTGAAAATGATTGGAGTTATAAGGAGGGGCGACGTCCTTTTTGATGTATGCTCTCCTCATGTACGTCATTGTGTCACAAAATCAAAACGAATGTGCGGTTATTCGGTGTGACGTCGAAAACGAAACTTTGGTATTGCTAGAGAAATCGATGACGACGCTGAACGAATCATCCGTCATCGTGTTCATCCTTCCTATTTCCGTACTTGCCAAAAACGCGATAAAAAGGACATTTGTTGATGAAATAGTGTATCGAAACTATAAAAGTTGTTCGATGATCTATCTTCTCGTCGTACTTCCTTTGATCTTCTCGACACTCGGATAGACTTTTTGACCGTTCCATGATTCGTCTTGTTAACTGTGATTGGTAATTTGAATCACACCAAAAGAAGGAATCATCATGAACAACACGAAGCACTCAAGACCCGCGGCAAAGTCAAGATTCATCAAATCGGTAAATGGTCATGGATTTGGAAGAAACGCTGTTTCCTGCACATTTACTAGACGCTTGGCGGGAAGAAATTCAAGTTTAACGCCCGCTATACCGACGAACCGCTCTACGGTCAACTCTGGTACAAAGGACGAGTCGATGAATATTGAGCGCGACTTCGGTCGTTCTTTTTTAAGCTGATGAAATCCGCTACCGCTTGCCACGTATAATAGAAGAGATACTAAGAAACGCGGTGATTAATTGATGGACTGGAGTGGATGAAGATGGAGGCACAGCACAAGACACGCCAACAAAAATAGACGTCGCGTCCGATTACCTTGACCGAGATCAAGAATCGCGTGAACGGTGGAACCGGCGTCCACACCTCACAGACAGCGGAAGAAGTTGTTCACGTTCGGATTCGCACGATTGACGAGCAAGAACATCAATGCCATCACGAAGATGGTGAAGTCGTCGGGACGGAGTATAATCTCCGCGTGTTCCAGATACAATTCGGTGGGGGAGAGGACTATGAGTTCAGCATGCCGCATTTCGCCGACGACCGCGATCATTGATTGATCATACAACGTCACCTTCAAACGAGGGTGGCGTTTTCTCGTGTTTAGGCAGGAGAAACGGTGGCATGAGTGGTAGTAAAGGTTGACAAGGAGGTAACGTCATTGAGGAAGCAATCAGTCAGAGCACCGCGCGTCGTCCGCTACACCGAATTAAAAGAACAGGGACTCGTCGAGATGTTGCATGAAGGAGACGACCTGATCCGTTTGCTGCAAGAGCGAGGATTCATCTGCGTAGAAGGAAAGGTCACCTTTGCTCCGTATCGTCTTATGTTGGAACTGGAGGAAGAAAGAATCGAGTATCAAGTGAAATCGTTCGGGGTCGATGATGTGCATGTGAATCCACACAGCGAATTCAGCTTGCCGCATTTCATCGATGACCGCATTATTAACGTGGATGGCTTCCGCGAACCACGACGGATCAAGCCGCCGAACTTCGTGCCGCGCAATATTTTCGACATGACGTTCAGTGAAGCGTCGGCTTACACACCGTTTCTGACGGAGGATAACAAAAAGGGGCTCTTGCAGATGATCCGAAATTTTGGATTCGTTGGGACGAATCATCTGTCGTACCGCTTAGTGCATAACTTGAATCTCCGGAAGACGGAATTCATGATGCGGAGCTATGTCGATCATGAATCCATCTCGTATGAATTCCAACTGGAAGGATTCATCGATGACCGTGAGGACTCGGATTGAAGGGAAGGGACTTGAGGTCTCTTCTTTTTATTGTCGTCGAATAACTGTGATTAGTATGGTGAATAAAAATCATCCACACAAAATGAGGAAATCGTAATACATCAATTAAAGGAGGAATGGAAAACTACGATAACTTGAATTTCATCATCAATAACATCGATTAGGTGATAGAAAGAACTATTAGACGCTATCTTGAATAAACAGACATTACTGATGGGAGATACTATGACGAATAGATTTAACCATCGGTACGGGAAGATTTACATCATTGCCTACTATGAAATAGTATCTTATCGATCTCTCGATGGGACTCGTCATTTCGAGTGTGATGGGAGATCACGATCTGACGAGGTGTTAAAGAAGAACGAAACTTTGTGAGGAACGAGAGGCAATTTCACAATCAGTTCTTTTAGATGGTGAGTGAGAAGTTGATTTATGAAGAGACGATATCTTCATTGCAATGATTAAAGAGCATTCGAAATATATCCGCTACGAATAATAAATTTATGATGTGTACAACCATACATAAATTTATGTACTCAAGTATGAATGAGTACATATATATAGTTATATTCGAGTACATATACACGCAAAATGGCTGAAGGATTTGTGATTCAACTATTAGGCGCTATGATCAAAGAAACGATCAAGACAATTAGTATAAAACGAAGGATATCACGGAACTCTATAGCATCAACGAAAGATCGTAACTTGAACTATCAACACTTGACGATATATGCCTGGAAAATATTATTTCGACAACAACAATGTTCCAAATCGATCCAAACGGTTAGTAATTTAACACCTTCAAGATGTTAAGTGACGAAGGGTGTTCCATATGGTCGTCTCCAAGACAACCGAATATCTGTACCTGAAACAATATCAGAAGGTGATGGCACAGATCGACGCCATGCTGAAAAAAATTGGAGCTTGCTCGTTCAGACTGTTCGCCGCTATTGATCCACTAAACTAAAAAAGACAGGTTTGACCTGTCTTTTCATATAGTTACCAAGCTTCTTGAATCGCATCGCGCTTGCTCGCACTGCAGCTTGCCGACTTCGAACTCCAACACCTCGATGTATTTCGTATAGTACTTCGCGATTTACTGGAGTGATTTCGATTCCGAGTCGAGCGTCTGAACATAGACGCTTGTTGTGAAGGGGATCGCATCTTAGATATACTTCATTGCCTTCTCGATGTAATCAATGCGATTGATTTTATTCACGGTCGGCGCATCCGTCATTTCTTGATGAACGGGATTGATTGACTCCAAGGTAAAGTCATCAAAAACATTAGAGAATAAGCAGTTATCTAGAAAACAAGGAAATGCATTCTTAAAAAAATGGATTTTTTTATTTCATTTACTATAATTCCAAAAATAACAACACGAAAAAAGTCTCCTTCATTATCTACAAAATGATCATAGATACATTTTCATTCTTATCTGAAGAGTGCTTGAGACCAAGATCAAAAACGACATGAAGAGATATACCCTATTTTTTAAAATTGATCTCGTGCTTCTTAAGAAATCGCTAATCCATCTTTAGTTAGTATCACGCTTGATCAATTACTTGTACGATTTCGCTAACGCCTGGAACTCCTATAATTGGTTTCTTTCTTCCTTTTTTGACGCCAATCGTTCATACACGTTAGATTTGCATCTATAAACACCTATTTTTAATTTCGCTCTCAGTTGCATCGACAATCAATTCAATGACCAACCACCTGACTCGATGCAACTGAACGAAAAAACGACTTATTCCCTTATTTTAATTGTAAATCGACGATTAGTAGATTCTTCCTCGAATTTCAGATCGCTCTCTTTTTTTTGCTATTTTTCACATCATTGCGTGAAATGATAATTTCACGACATTTTATTATTGGTATTAAGCCAATTACTATTTCACGCATCTAGATACTGAGATGCGAACATACTTTCACCTGGTTGTATGATTTACATAATTTTTTTATTGTAATTAAGGTGTTTGAAATAAATATTTTAATTCCTAAATATTGGATAGAGTATAATCACTCAGATACATAACCCGATTTGATCCATACGAAAATGTGTCCAAAACCGACGTATCGATAATTTTACGAGGATTAAATAGTTTTTATGATTAAACGTGGTGAAGGGAAGATAAATTTTATAATTGGAAATAAAATTGTGATTATTCAGGTGATTAATAGCACTTAGAGTGTCCTTTGTAGGATTACACAACACCACTTAACAACCGACGAAATGTTCGTTGTCCTCACGAACTTCGACATCCATCAAGAGGACTCGACTATGAATCAGCTAGCTACTCGCTTAATTGAAATCACATCTTTAATCTTATAAAGAGTAAAGCAGACGCTTTACTCTTTCCGAAAGGTGACACATATCATGAAGAAAATTGACGTCATTCGTATCTCCATCCGACTTCTTGAAACGAACGCTCCCCATGCCATCCTTGCCTTACCAGCAAAGAAACGAGAACTTGACCGATTGCTCGCGGACAAGGAATACGTCCCGTCAAGTTCCTGTCGACGACCTGAAAGGGGCACTTCGCATGAAGCAGATCGACAGTCGGATCGCGGAACTGAACAAGAGCCTCGAGAAGTTGGAGCACGCGATTAAAGGGTATAAATATCGGCTTCCGCAACTCAAGAAGATGCTCTAAAACCTTGAAGCGATTGAGCGACGAGAAAGCATCATACTAGCGCCTTGAGAACTATTTTCTTTGCCTGAAATTTCGTGTACATGTACTTATGTATGGTTGTACATATATATATTTTCATAGTTGTACACGCTGAAAACGGACTCATGTTAACGAATATCGGTACCCTGCATTCTTTCGAGGTCTCATCGTCTCTGATCTTCTCGAGCTACATTTCGTTTACTTTACCTCCTCGTCGTCGTTGCGAAGGAAGACGTGCAGAAAGGACTCAGCTACGATATTTTTCAGGCGACGGTCAACCAGGTATATGTCGAGTACCATCATGAGTTCGTCCGCGAAATCGCTAACTTCAATCACAACTTTGAAATCTGATATCGACCCGCTGCCTCGTCACCCAATAGGAAGAACACATTATGCAACGTGAAGAATATTATCAATCGTTTCATTTCAAAACTCGTCTCGCTCGAACTTCCACGCATCTTTGACGCTGCCATCGTCCATACCTTCGAGAAATACGGGAGCGTCGTCAAATGTCCGAAGACGTTACTCGAGCAGCGGATGATCTATGCCGACATACCTGTCTTATGCCTTAACCGAAATCGAAACAATCCTGACCTCCGAAGCACACAACGACGTCGAAGTGCATGGTCTTGAACGCATATAACTGTGATTGATAGAGTGAAGAAAGGTAGCTTGGTAAGAGCATTCGTAACAACGCGAAAGAAGTCGGTTCGAATACGACCATCCTATTTTTGACGAAGGAGGAAAGTGTCATGCTGGAGATCATTGAAGTCATCTTGGGCGAGTGCATCTGCCGGCTCTGTAACGCTGTCATCGTCAATCGCTGGTTAGGTCCTTAAATCCGAAAGGGGAATAACAACATGCCTTTATTTTATGTCGAAGAAAATCAAATAAACTTCTTACAAATAATTATCAGTCACCTCGAAAACATCCCATCCCTCGACGCTAAAGCAGAAGCTCTTCATCTCAAAGGAAAGTTCGTCGAAGAGAACAGTTGGTCCGTCATTGAAATGCAAATCGAGAATATCATCAGCGAGGTCGAATAAGAAAAAGGCATCACCATCCACTACTCGAAAGACGACCTCAAAACGATTGCGCGTAACCTGCGCCATTTCGACAACTCAGACCTGTATGATTCGATTGAGGGAGGGATTCACGATACCTTGTTGTGAATATGGAGGTAGTGCTTCAATCCGCATGTCTTATAATATAGGAGACACCAATGAGAGGAGCACTCCCACGGAACCATTCGAACTCGAAGAAGAACAACGCCAGCAAGTCGATACTGTCTATGACATCGACATTCATGGTCCCATATCGATCGACGTCGTCACAGGACAACCGTTAGGCGTCGGTGACCACCTCTCAAGGTCATCGACAAGGGAACGTCGGATCGACAAGTACTTGTCGAGCTGACCGTCGCTGGCCCCGCCTACCTGGTACTCGATCGACTCCGCTTCGCACTCTTGAACTTCATGAACGGCAACATCCAGCGGAGCGAAATCGAAACGTACTTCCGCTCATTGTAAGACGCCCTCTAAAGAAGAATCATCATGAAAAAACCGAAGACACTGGAGCAATCCGTATCCCTGAAGAAGACCTATCGTTCCATTCGTATGTACAAGGTCGAAGAGGTACTCGATGAGCAATTGAGCTATGACCCGGTTCGTAACCCTAAGACGCTCGCCACAGTCGCTAAGAAATTGATCGACGACAAAGACCGGGAGCACTTCCTCTTCCTCGTCATCGCCCTCAACTAAAAAATGAGGTGATCGGTGTTCACATTGCTCACGTCGGTCAGCTCAATTCTTCCTTGATGCATCACGTGAAATTTTCAAAATTTTAATCATGTGTAAAGCTGCGTACTATGCCTTAGCGCATAACCATCCTTCCGGAATGACCGAGCCTAGCGAGGTAGACGTCCAGGCGACAGACCGCATGACCGACGCCGGATACTTGATCGGGATTCCACTCATCGACCACGTCATCGTCAGTAAAGACTATATGCGTGAATTCTCGAAACGACAACATTTCGTTATTCACGGACTGAATTTCAACAAACCCAACCCGATATTCAAAGACCCTAGTTCCATTCATATTTTATGAGAGATAACCCACTGCTTATCTGAAATAACCCGGCATGTAAGTGTCGGATTTTCTTATTATCCTCGCTTGTCAAGTTATATTTTCGACGTTCCAACTGGAAATTTTTTCCGTTTACTGAAGCTAATTTTCACACCCATAGGAGGATCACTTATGTAAATCCAACAACTCACCCGTTCACACTAGAAAGCGTCCCGACTGGTCAATTCTTCGCTCGTTCGAGCATGGTCCATCTTTCTCCGGTCATATCGAACCAATCGATTGCAGAAATCGAAGGCACTTAGCCCAATCTTCGGAAGACAACCTATACCTTCCTCGTACCAGAGAAGAAAAAACGCTTCTGTCATTGCGCCACACGACATGCTCGACGTCATCACTGACACGAACTATTGCAAAGTGAAATCTACCGGATGTATCAAGTCTTCACACATCGATAAACAAAACGCCCTCCGGATTGGAGCGCGTTCATCTTATTTCTTTTTTTCGTCTCCTTCCTGTTTCAAGGCTTCATAGGCGACAACGAGCTTCTCCAGGTCTTTCTTACTGACCGCGATCGTCACATTCCAGTCGGCACTGTTCGCTAAATCATTCTTCAATCGGTCCAGTGCTTCCATCGGTTTCTTCCCTTTCGAAGGAGGACAGTAAACATTCTTTTTCGGATCATCTAATTTGATAGTCTCATCTTAATCATAAAATCTAGCTATTCGGAATTAGATTTTGTGGATATTGCAGTTTTGAACGATTACGGATTTACAAACATATTTAACGAAATAAATACAAAAATATTGATATCAAAATTCACTTTTATTTTTATTAAGGAAAGAATAAAATAGCATTGTTATAGAACTAAAAAAATGTAAATTTTACTTTTTATGTTACTAAAGGTATTGTATAAATAACAGGTATTATATAAATAACAAGATAATAATTAAGGAGATTAATAATGCTTAAAAACCTAAGTATAAATAAATGGAATCAATTCAATACAGTTAAAATTGATTTTCATCCAAAAGTGACTATAATAACTGGATCTAATGGTGCAGGGAAAAGTACATTATTTAGAATGCTTTCTTCTGATATGGGATGGGGATACGCAGAAGTATCTAATCCTGTTCGAAGTAATAATGAAAAGGAAGTATCCTCATTTAGAGCTGGTCTTACAGAAGAAATTTATAAAAATAGTTTAAAAAAAATTAAAATAAAAGAGCTCGAAGAGCTAAACAGTCTTAAATCTAACTATTATCGTAATCGTTATATTCCCTATGATGGCAATCTAGAAGTTCGACTCATCGAATTAAACAACCGGGAAAGAGAGATACTTTTAGGTAGTGGCTTTTTAGATGATTTTGATGAAGAAATTCATGAACCTTATGCTCATATAACTGATAATCATGCAAAAATAGGGAAAATAGAACTAGATGAAGGTGTCTTTTCATATTATGTTCCAGTTAAAATTGAAGACAGTTCATATAACTTCACATCAAAATATGAGCCAATCGACTATTATAATCTAAAAAATAAAAAAGATAAATCTATAGAGGAGGAACAATCGTTCTCAAATTCTGTCATGGAGTATGTTAGAGGAGCTCATTTAAGAATTCCCGGTCTAAATATTCCTTCGCATAGGCACACTTATACTTATGAAAAGATTGAATCTGTTCCAATTCATGCATCGGATACTAATGAACTAATTAAAGACTATTTTGAGAGCATCAAGAGAAGAGCATTAAATTATGCTGACGCAGAATCTCCTATTATTACTATGAAGAAATCTATAATATCCTTAGCTTTGTTTAGTGAAAGTAATAGTTTTGTAGAAGGAAATTTGGATTTTAAAAATATGTTTAATAGATTTAATCAAATTCTTAGAAAAATGTTACCCGATCATATAAAGTTTAAAAGTTTATATATTGGTTCAGGAGAAGTAGTATTAGAGACAGAGTCAGGAAACTATCTTTTAGATGCTGTTTCTGGAGGAATAGGTGCTTTGATAGATATAATTTGGCAAGTTTTTATAGTTGATTTTGAGAGTGATAATTATGTCGTCTTAATTGATGAATTAGAAAATCATCTTCATCCATCTATGCAAAGAGAAATTCTTCCCAAACTTCTTGAAACGTTTCCTAATGCACAATTTGTAATAAGTACACATAGTCCTTTTGTAATTAATTCAGTGAATGATTGTAAAGTTTATGCGCTTAAATACAATAATGAAAATATGATTAATAGTCACGAATTAGATTTTGATACTAATTCCGGAGATGCATTCGAGATACTAAAAGAAGTTTTAGGTGTTTCAGTTACAATGCCAATTTGGATGGAAAAAGAGTTAAAAAGTACAATAAATCAACTTGAAAACAAAACTTCATCTTCTTTGACATTAGAGGATTATAATAAATTAAAAAAAACATTACATGAAAAAGGACTTATTAATAAACTACCAGACCTATTAAACCTTCTTTTGGAGAATGATAATGATAACATTAATTAAATTAGATGAGCCTAAAATTTTATCTGATAATTATCAAATTTGGACAGACGAATTAAAATTACATCAACTTAAAGAAAAGGCAAAAGGGAAAAAAATACGATCATATATAAAAAGTAAATATAGTCATAAAGACATAAAAGATCAGTTAAAAAAAGAAACTTTTAAAAAATGTGCATATTGCGAGAGTAAATTTTTAGCTACTGGATTTGGTGATATCGAGCATGTTATTCCCAAAACACATGATAGCGACATGTGGTTCAAATGGGAAAATCTAACTATAGGATGTCAAGTGTGTAATAATAACAAAGGAAGTTATTATGATGTTAATCTTCCTATTTTAGATCCATACGTTGATGATATTGATAAACATATTTTTTTTGCAGGAAGCTTTTTAGTTGGTAGAACACAGAAAGGAAGTCATACTATAAGACTTCTTCAGTTAAATCGGATTGAACTTTTAGAAGCGAGAGAAAGATATTTAAGCAAAACAATACAACCTTTTATTGAGCTCATAGTATCTCATTCGAATCAAGCTTTAAAACAAATTGTTTTAACGGATTTAATTGAACTGACAAGAGAGTTTAATGAATTTAGTAAAATGGCATCTACAGTAGTTTCTCAATTTAATGATCCTACGAAATCTGCATCTTAAAATTGAACTGAACCCTGAAATTATAGAAACTTTATAAAAGACCTCCATTCGGGGGTTTTTTTGTGTTTAATGATAAAATAAAATATATTAATAAAATTAAAAAGTAGAAGAAAAAATAAAGAAATGATGAAAATTAGGAAAACAATAAAAGCTTAATTTCAAAATCATCCATAAAGTACAATTACAGTTTTGTTGCGGAGTACAAAATAATGAGTGAAATATATAGAGAAACCGTTGAAGCTGTTATGTCTGACATAATTCGACATTAGTAATCATACTGACATATTGAAATAGTTGTTGAATTGACAGAATAATCTGCTATATTCTAACTATCACTAGGAAAACATTGTCATACTTTAGTTCTCGAAGGAAAGGAGCATGTATATGTACCGATTCGGAGAGTGGTTACGACGAGAACGTCTAGAACATGGTTGGAGTCAGGTACAGTTAGCTGAAAAGACATATGGAGAGATTTCACAAGCAGCCATCAGTTCCTATGAGCGAAGTCGTTCACTTCCTTCTATCCTAGATGTCCAAATCCTTGCGACAGCCTGTGAACAGACACTAGGATCCATCCCTTGGGATGAATTCGACTTGAGGATGGAGAAGAAACGAAATTGGTCGCACCTGAAGCAGGAACGTTTCGATCTAGCGGAGCTCCCACTCGCGGATTCTGTCCGCACATTTGATGGCAAGACTTATCAACTACATGGTCGAATTGCAATCGAGCAAGAGAGTAAGGAGACAAAAGAGATTGCGCAACTCTATTATCGGATCCGGACCGTCGTCGGAGAGAATCAAGTCATCGCCAAACGAAAGCATCCGGATGACGAGTTGATCCACGTCTCGCGTCGCAGATTGATTCAATAATGACGACGAATGAATACGTATCCACTTACGAAGTGAAATGAACAATCATCGAGGAAATGATGACCGTAGCAGCATATCGCTAAGGACAGTCACTCCAATCACATACCGGCGTGTCCCTCATATGTGACCGGATGAGCGGGATATACGCAGAAATGGTTCGGCGAGAGTCGCCTAAAACTCGCCTACAGGTCACGTATTCGTTGAGGGTCAGCGAAAAACCCTAGACAGATGTTCCGGTATTTGGATATCAGAGTTCGTGGGGGAACGTGCTCTAAACCCACCGCCTTGCTTCACTTCGACTGTCCTTAAGGATGTGCTGCTGCGCATCGACCTCAAGGAAGGAGTGTACGCCATGCCGACACGTGAACAGAAGCAGAACAAGACCTTTGCCGAGAAGTTGCTCCGGATTCAAGGAAAAGACTATGAAGAGTGGCTCGACGCCCAGCATCAACTCGTCATCCAAGAGAACCAAGAACTAATCTTAGAAGCACTCGACTCAAAACTGAACTTCACATCGACTGCATCCGCGTCACGGGATTGAAAGGAGGAAAACAGATGGGATTGAATGAGACAGGACTCAGCTTACTCCAGTTCTTTCAAGGACTCGCTGTCATCGCAGCAGCCATTGCTTTCGCAGTTGGTGGCTTTTACTTCATCTTCGGGGGAGATCGTGGACGATCGAAAGCAGTCGGTTGGCTCGTCGGTGGTGCCGTCGGTCTGATCATCGTCATGGGTGCCTTTACGCTGGCTGAGATGGTCAACGATAATATCAAATTTTAATTGAAGAAGTGATCACACAGACCGTCATTCCAAAGTGGATGGCTTTTTTTATTGCTTTCGTTTCGATGTCTCGTTTTAAAGGAGGAGAATGTATGCTCTTCGTCCGTTTCACGGATGTACCGAAAGATGCCTTTCCGAACTATGAGCGTCTCCCATATGAGGAAGCGCTTTTATTATCGACTCAAGTCCATCAAGAAGCTCAACAAGCGAACGAACGGTTTGCGAGCGAGTTCCGGATCTTTGATGATGCCGACCAGCTCGTCTACAAAGGAACGTTCCAGTTTGGTGATCTGACCTATCCGAACCTTTATCTGCAGCTGAAGGATCGAATCCCGCGTATCCGGATCCGAAAGGAGGATGCGACGAAAAAGATTCTATTACTCGAGAACCTAGAACGTTTGACACCGGAATCCTACAAGACGATGACGGCGTCGGCAATTCAGCAACATCCGGATACGACACATGTCTCCCGCTTACGTCGCGGGCAACGTCGTCTCGTCTATAGCGTCAGTGGTGTGTGTCTTTTGCTCCTCGGTGCGCTATCCATCGTTCAACTGACACAGCCCGACTCACCAAGCAATGTCCGTGCAGCATCGTCAGGGGATTGGCAACCACTTTATGAAGAAGCGTTAAATGGCAAGACCGATGCACTCATGCAGCGTCTGGAAAAACAAAAGTCATTGAGTAACGAACAACAACAGTTCCTGATTACCCAGTACGTCGAAAATCAAGACTACGATCAGGCGGTTGCTGTGACGAACAATCCGATCGATGTCGAGACGATCATCATGCAGTCGAAGCCATTCGCAACAGACCGTCAAGAGACACTGCAAGCCTTCCAAGCGGTCCATCCGACGGATGAAGGTGCCTTCGATCTCGCCATCCTAGAGAAAGACTATAAACGTGCGGTCTCAATCCCGGACGTCGAGATGACGACCGTGCGCAAGGAGGCGAAGACACGTGCCTACAT
The DNA here is from genome assembly GCF_002214325.1 of Exiguobacterium sp. N4-1P. NCBI lineage: Bacteria > Bacillati > Bacillota > Bacilli > Caryophanales > Exiguobacterium > Exiguobacterium sp. N4-1P. The sequence goes on along the minus strand of NZ_CP022236.1, from coordinate 2,958,383 downwards.
CGCGTTGAAAGATGTGACGAAGGCACAAGAAAGCGTCAAGATGATCCAAGACGAACAACTGAAACAGCAAGTGGTAACACTTGTCCAACTGGATGAAGAGATTCAAGCACTCGAAGATCAAAAACGACAGTTATCGGAGAAAACGGACAAAAAAGAGCTCGAGAAGCTCAATGAGTCGCTCGAAGCGAAGCAAAGACAAGCTTCTTCTCTTCTGTAATGAAAGTGTGGTGAATGAAATAATGATGAACTTCTCACTTCGTTCCCTCGCTACATCCACTTGGCTGTGGCGATGCCTTGCCTTTTTGATCGCTTTACCCATTGTATTGTTCTTAGTACTCAATGTGGTGTTTCAGTTCCTGCAGCAGACAATCCAAAATCTCTTTCAGGACGGGAAGTTGACGACCGGTTCCCCACTTCAATACGATCCGAGTTGGTGGACGACGCTCGCATGGTCGACCTCCCTCGCGTTCGCGCTTTTCGGTGCCTGCTTCCTCCTGGGAGGGTTTCTCTTATGGAAGTATTGGCTCAACTTCCGCGATCTTAAGGCAGCCCAGAAAGGAAGTGCTCGCTTTACGACGTTCCGAGAGCTGAAACAGCAGTATCGGGACGTTCCAGACCGCAAAGAGACGTACACCGGATCCGGTGGCGTCCCGGTCGGTCGCTATCGTGATCGCCTCTACATCGATGACAGTGACGTCAACAATCTCGTCATCGGGACGACCCGATCCGGGAAAGGCGAGACGTTCGTCTTCTCGACGATCGATCTCTACAGCCGTGCCGAACGGCAAGCGAGTTTAATCATCAATGATCCGAAAGGCGAACTGTTCGCTGCCTCCAAAGAAACACTCGAGGCACGTGGGTATCAAGTCGAGGTCCTGAATCTGATGAACCCGTCTCAATCGATGTCCTATAACCTGTTGCAGCTGACGATCGACGCTTACCTGGACGAGAACTACTCCCTCGCCCAACAGTATGCGCGTTCGGTCGCCTACATGCTCTACCATGATCCGAAAGCGAAGGATCCATTTTGGAGCAATTCCTCGACGGACCTCTGTACCGCCTTGATTCTTGGACTTTGTGAACAGGGGAAACACGAACCGGAGAAAATCACGATGTATAACGTCGCCCTGATGCTGTCCGATCTCGGATCTCGGATAGTCACGGATGACATGGGACAGGAACAATCGGCGCTCGACGCCTTCTTCGCGTCGTTCCCAGAGAATCATCCGGCACGCATGCAGTATGCGACGCTTCATTTCTCCGGTGGCCAGACGCGCGCCAGTATCCTGGCGAACACGAATGCCAAACTTGGGATCTTCACTCTTGATGCGACGGCACGATTGACGGCACAAAACTCACTCGACATGAAGCTGATTGGCTTCAACCGCTGGATTCGTGGACGTGCCCTCCCCTTGTCACGACTGTCCTTCTGCTTTCCGAGCGGAAAACAGCTCGCCTTGACGACGGACGACGATGGGAGTTTCGTGCTGCATCATGAAGAAACACTCGATGTCGGATCTTCCATCACAGTAGAAAGTGAAGGGCAAAAGTACACCGTGGCACTATCGGGTTGGAAGGACGAGGTGAATGGGATCTTCGACGGTACGACCGATGCTCCGATCGACATCCGTGAGATCCGCCAACATCCGCGTCCAGTTGCCGTTTTCCTGATCGTCCCGGACTACGATCCGACGTTAAACGTCATCGCCTCACTGTACGTCAAACAAGTCTATACCTCACTCGCTCGTGTCGCCTCGCAAGCGACGAGCGGACGTTGTGAACGCCAGGTTATCTTCCTGCTCGACGAATTTGGGAACATGCCAGCGATTGAAGGGATGGCGAACATCATCACCGTCTGTCTCGGTCGGAACATTCGTTTCAACCTCGTCATCCAGTCCTACGCGCAACTCGAGAACCTTTACGGAGAGGATTGGAAGACAATCGACGGGAACTGCGGAAACACGCATTACCTACTGACAGCAGATGAATCAACAGCAGAACTAATTTCGAAGAAACTCGGCGAGCAGACAATCGTCACGAAGTCGCGTTCCGGACAGACCTTCTCACTCTCGAAATCGAAGACGGAAAGCGTTGATGGCCGACGCTTGCTGACGGCAACAGAAGTGATGGGATTGAAGGAAGGCGAGATGCTGATCATCCGTGTCATCAAACGACAAGATAAACAAAAGAAACGGATCCAGTCCTATCCCCTCTTCCTGACTGGACGGACGGCGATGAAATACCGCTATGAATACTTAGCGGATGACTTTAATACAGAACGTTCCATCAACGATCTCGTGATTCCATGCGCGCATGCCCATCTCGACCTGAATACGCTCCGAATCCCGTTCCAACTCGGTCCCTCAGTGGCATCGAAGAGCATTGAGACGAAAGAGGAGACATCTGATGCAACAGAATGGCGTGTCTGTGAGGTTCTGCAACCGAAAATCCTGCGCTCCATCTTCGAGACGACAGAATACGACACCCTATCTATCACTGTGTTCGAGCAAGGCATTACGGATAAAACGATTCCTGTGACGGACAACCAGCGCCACTTTTTGAAGACGATCATCAGTAAACGACTTGAAAAACTTCGTCATGGCGTCTAAGGAGGGCATCATATGACAGAACTGACACGCACCGAACGCGTCCAGCGCGAACTCCGGGTCATCGCGACCATCATCAAGGAGAACAAGAAGCGCCTCCGTCGTGGTGAAGTTTTAAACATCCAGACCCAAGATGGCTTTTTAGTCGTATTTGAGGAAGAAGACCCAGACTCAGGCGACCGAAAAACTGTTACGCTTATAGACACATTCGATTTCCGGGTCCACGTCAGCAATGATGACCTGACAGGTCCGGAACAAGTGTCATCATAGGAAAAGGGGTGGAGGCATGCAAACGAAACGAGTACTCTCCGGACTATTGATTTCCTCTGCGTTACTTTTAGTCGGTTGTAGTGAAAAGAGTGAAGCGAAGTCTTTTAAACAAGTCTCTGTAAAAGAAATAGATCAGTTGAAAGACAGTAATAAAAATGAGTTCATACTTGTCGATAGCGACAGCAAAGCAGAATTTGAGTCTTATGTAGATAAAGTGAAAGAAGTCGCCGAAAAGGAGGAAGTACAAGTAAAATTGTTTAATCCTTTTCAACCTAACGGGAAAGACTTAGAAGATCGTGCAACAGATGATCATGGGGAATTAAAGGGTGGTCGCCTTTATAAGTTGCAGGATGGTAAATTCGTCAGTTCTCTAGACCTTACGACGTTAAGTGATAACACGCTCGAAGATGAAGTAACTTCTTTCATTGATTAAATAGGCAGAGAAAGGAGGGCCATCATGGCTAATGGAGATGTAGCATCCAAACTAGAAGAATTTCAAGACTTATTAAGCATCAGTGATTTGGTAAGCGATGCGCTTCGTTCTGTTGGTTGGCTTTTCGTTAGAGGTCTCTCCTTCATCATCGATGGTCTTGAACAGATTACGAATGACATACTTCTCCTAAAAACATTCTTTAATAATCCTCAAGTGGTTGAATTCGTTCAGACGATTCAACCATTTTTATATGTTATTTTAGCTGGTAGCTTTTTATTTACCGGTTACTTGATGATTTTTCAGAAAAAATTTGATCGAGAAGGCTTTTTAATTAATCTGTTCATCACGCTGTTAGTTTTAGGGTTACTGTCTCCTACGATGGTAAAAACAAGTGAATTTACGGACACTGCCATTACAAGCTTCAATCAAGATGGCATGTATGAAAATCAGGATCATACTTTATCACAATCAGTGCTTCAAAAAAATGTACATGATTTAGTCGAGTATGATAAAACCGCTTTCGAAGATACGAAAATTAAAAAAACGAACTCCATTCCAGCAAGTCAAATTAAGAATATAGACATCAATGATGTATTTGATAGCGATGAGTACCGATTGAGTAAAGAAGGTGAAGACATTTCACAAAACAAGCTAGCTTGGAATGGGAAAGAAATGACTGAAATTGAATTAGATCAAAGTGGCGTTGAATGGAACAATCAATATTACTATCGGTATCACCCGAACTGGCTGACAATCCTCGTCACACTTGGAGTGATGGGCTTTACTCTCTTCTCGATTGCCTATAAGCTGGCTCGACTCTCGTTCGAGTTGGCTTTTAATTATGTCTTGGCGATTTTGATAGCACCTGCTGATCTACACAGCGGACAAAAGACGAAGAAGGTCATTCAAAGCATCTTGAACACCTTTCTCGTCATCATTCTGATCTTCGTTTCGATCAAACTCTATACGATTGGAACGGCATACCTGGCCGATACACTGGACGGACTCGCTTATTTGATTGCGTTGATTGCCTTCTCTGCCGCTTTGATTGATGGACCAAACATGGTCGAACGTCTCTTCGGGATTGATGCCGGTCTGAAGCGTGGTTGGGGTGTCGCACTCGGTGCGTATGCTGTCGGGAAAGGAACAGCGAAAGCGGGCGCTCGTGTCGCCGGTCAGACGATGAAGATGGCATCACACCCTTCCACTCCTTCTGTATCGGAAGCAGCGAGTACGAAATTGCCACCGAATCCGCCACCGAATGGCGGTACACCCGCGAGTCGTCCAGATCGTTCGCCTGAAATTGTTCAGAATCCATCACAAGCACAAGAGCGGACATCTCGTCCAGCAGAACCAGAGAATCAACAAATCGAGTCAGTTGAGATGTCAATGCATGGTACGGCGCAAGAGGCTCAGACTGCGGCAGCATCACCGGAATCCATTCCACATCGTCCAGACTCTGACTCACAAGCAAAACCTGTGCCATCGACTTCGCAATCGACAATACCTGCTACGCAACCGAAGATGTCCAATATGTCGTCGAATGAACAACAGGTTACTTTACCTGAGGAGCTCGAAGCGCCTGAAATGCCTACGACATCTCATCAGGTCACACAGTCTCCACAGACTTCCGAAGTAAATCGCAATTCTGTTACTTCTTCAGCGAATTCGACACCATTCGACAAAACGACTACTAGTGCGTCCGCTCATTCTGTGGAAACAACAGAGAATGTGTTACCGAACGTCACATCATCTAACTCTTCCAGTGGATCACCATCCATCAGTGAATCATCGCAGGAGACATCATCCGGAACGCAACGTCAGCGAAAATCAATCTATCAGACACTCGAGACCACGACACAAAAAGAACTCAAGCATGTCGAACAAGCCCAGACGCGCGTGACGCAGGAATCGTCCCGGATGTACTCGACAGATATTCCGCGTCCAGATCCGAAAAAGGAGTGAGAATATGCAACAGCGCCAATACCGGATTCCGAAAGAAGTCACGACCGAACTGAAAATCAATAAGATGCTCTACCTCTATGATTTACTGTTTCTCGTCGCCTTGATCATCGTCCGGTTGATCGCCCTGCCGTTCATTCCGTACGTCTTGCATCTCCCATTCACGTGCTTCCTCGTCGGCTTCGGACTCTTTCTCGTCATCCGACCGACAACGAATCCGGAAAAGCGGATGGTCCACGTGCTCTATTACGCACTGATCAAGAAGAAAGACACCTATATGGCGTTGGCCGACCGGAATGAATCTTCGAAAGGAGCGTGATCAGATGAGTTTATCGGAAGATACACGATTGAAAACAAGTCCCATGACCGATATCGCATGGCTCGACGAGGTTCAGTTGACGACACCACCAACACGCAAGGAGAAGCGTGTCCGCATCCCGCCGTCTGTCGCCTCCATTTTGCCGATTATCGACTCAACGGCGCTCGATGTTCTCGAGATGCAGGACGGGACGTTTTGCGACATCATTCAACTGACTTCAAAGGATATTTACGGACTATCTGAGACGGAGAAGGACCATGATATCTTCTCCCTCGCCTATCTCTTACAGGCATATATCCATCCATTGAAGGTGATCCCGCTCAATACACCGCTTAATCTAGAAAAACAGAAACAACGAATCGAGCGACAGCTGCGGCAGAATCAGATTGCCGCCTATCGTCCGTTTCTTCAAAAGAAGAAACAAGAACTGATCTACCTTGAGGAGCATCGCACGAATCGCGATTATCTCCTCTTTTTTTATGCGCCGGACGAGGCAATGCTCCGGGAACGGAAGCATCAATTGACGAAACTCCTTCGACGTAGCAACCCGATGGTCGAACTGACGATCGAGCAGAAAATCCATGTATTGTTCCAACTGCACAACCCGAATACGAAACCGACCCAGGACGGAAAGGAGTGATGACGTCATGTGGCGTACACGTTTTCTACGAAAGCAGGATCCTGAGACAATTAAACAACAGGACGGCTACAATCCGACATTCGTCCAAGCGATCCAGCCGCAAGGCGGACTCCGCTTCGAACCGAACTATGTCCGGACCGGTGACGGTTATCTCGCCTGCCTCCATGTCTATAAGTATCAGTCGACCGTCTATGATTTTTGGCTCGAGCCAATCCTTAACCTGCCCGGTGTCCTGACGACGCTCGACATCGGGACGGCGGACAAGCGAGAGATGATCCGGACAATCAACAAGTCGATGGCCGAGCAGAATACGCGCTTCGAGAATGCGAAAGATAATGTCGACCGGATTGATGCGCGCGAGACGTATAAGGAACTGAACGAACTCTACGAACAGATCACGCAGGGCGAAACGATGAAGTATCTGCACCTCCGACTCTACGTCAAAGCGAAGACACTCAACGCACTCGAACGACAAGTCCAGGACGTGATGGAGGAACTGGAAGCGCGGAACTTCCGTGCTACTGTCTTCCTCAACGAACAGGAGTGGGAATGGCAGAGCCTCTTCCTCAGCTATGAGCAACAGCAAAAGCTACCAAACCGCCGTCGTGGGAAAGAGATTCCATCGCTCTCGATCGCGGGTGGTTATCCGTTCCACTTCACGTCGCTACAGGATCCGACTGGGACCTACTACGGGACGACCGACACGAACGGGAGTGTCATCTTCGATCTGTTCCATAAGGATAAGCAACGGAAGTTTTATAACGCCTTGATGATTGGGAAGATGGGTTCCGGGAAGTCGACACTGCTCAAGAAGACGGTCCTCGATCAAGCGATCAAAGGCAATCACGTCCGGATTTTGGACGTGACAGGGGAGTTCTCCGACCTCGTGCGGCAACTCGGCGGAAAAGAGATCGCACTCGACGGTTCCGCTGGACGAATCAACCCACTCCATGTCTATAAGACGGTGACACATGCCGATGGAGCCGCAGACGAAGCCCTCTCGTTCATGCAACACCTGTCGAAGATTGCTGTCTTCTATCATTACATCAATCCGGCAGCCTCACAGGAAGAAGCGAACGAGTTCGAGATTCTGCTCCGTCAGCTCTATCTGGAAAAGGGACTCTGGAATGAGGACGGTGACGCCCCAATCACGACGCATCCAGCGAACACCTATCCTGTTTTCTCCGACTTCTTAGCGCTGGTTCGCTCCGAATTGTATACGGACGCAATGCGGACATCGATCCGCGAGACCATCAGCACGAACCGTGTCAGACGGCTCGAGAACATCGAACTCGCAATCACGAACCTCGTCCATAACTACGGCAACATCTTTGACGGACATTCCTCGATCGAGCGGTTCGATGAGGAAGCGATTGTCTCGTTTCCCTTACGCAACCTGACGAACTTAAAGGACGAAATCTTTCAGGCACAGGTCTTCAACCTGATGAACATGCTCTGGGACGGGATGATCCTCAACGGTGCCGGGCAACTTCGGAGCTACAACCAGGGCGAGTTGTTGATTGAGGATGCCTTCAAGTATCTGATCGTCATCGATGAGGCTCATCACTTAATCAACACGCGCGATATTGCGCAACCGGCGATTCTATACCTGCAACAGTTCATGCGCGAAGCGCGGAAATACTTCGGCGGCATCTTCTTCGCTTCCCATTTGATTACGGACTTTGTTCCGACCGGTTCGAAGTCGGAGAACGCCGAGAACGTCAAGACCCTGTTCCAGCTGACGCAGTATAAGTTCATCGGCGAGCAGGATGCCGAGAGCATCCCGACGATCCAGACCGTCTTCGACGGACAACTGACCGAGAGTGAGACGCGGTTGATTCCGTCGCTCGAAACTGGTCGAATTGTCCTTAGTATCTCCGGTGTGAAGACGTTGATCTTCGATGTCGATGTCTCACCCGAGGAGCTGACCTTGTTCGGAGGTGGTGCCTGATGTGGAGTACGGTCCGGCAATCGGCATGCGTCGCCGTCCGGATGAAGTGGCGACTCTTGACCTTGAAATATCGTTTGATTGCGCTTGGTATCGCGCTACTATTGTTGCTTCTGATTATCATCGTCGCAGGCATTCTCGATGCGTTGACCGAGATCGAGAACGATCAGGCGACCGAGACACCGATTGCTTATTCGGACGCGAGTCTACAAGTCAGTGATGACGTCTTACAATATCGCGAGACAATCGCACGCGAATTAAAGAAGCAACAACTCGAGGCACAGACGAACGTCGTCCTCGCCTTGATGATGCAGGAAAGCGGTGGACGTGGGAATGATCCGATGCAAGCCAGTGAATCAAAGTGCGGACTGATCGGCTGCATCACCTCTCCCGATGAGAGCATTCGTTATGGGGTGAAACACTTCGCATCCGTCTTCCGACAAGCGAACCAAGACGTCAAGTTGACGCTCCAGAGTTACAACTTCGGGAGCGGCTTCATTGATTACGTCCAAGAAAAAGGTGGACGCTATACGAAAAAACTTGCAATCTCTTTTTCACAGATGATGTACCAACGCGTCAAGAAAAGTGGCATCTATCAATGTCATCGTCCGAGCGCGATCGAGCATCAAGCCTGTTACGGTGACATCGAATATGTCGATGCCGTCCTCCGGTATCTGACGCCGACGGTACTGGCAGAAGGCAAGACGGGACCGATCAAAGGGAAGCTTCATGCGCCCCTCGACATCCCGCTTCAGATGACGTCGGGATTCGGATCACGGGTCGTTTTCGGAAAGACGGACGTTCATACGGGCATCGACTTCAGTTGTCACGATACCGATACCGTCCACGCCGTCCGCTCCGGTACCGTCACGTATAGCGGCTTACGCGGACCTTATGGGCAGCTCATCCAGATCAAACAAGGAGAATGGATCACTGCCTACGCCCACCTTTCCGCGCGCCAAGTCAAGACGGGTCAGAAGATTGAAGCCGGTCAAGCAATCGGGATATGTGGATCGACCGGTCGATCGACGGGCAACCATCTGCATATCGAATTCAAAACCAGCGACTGGTCTGGACACATCGATCCGGCACCACTGTTTTCGCTATAAGGAGGGATGCACCATGGCATTGACGAGTCGTCATCTCCTGTGGCTCGTGTTGTTCTGTCTGCTGCTATCGATCAGTGCCAATGTCTATCAATATCGTTCAATGGCATCAGATAGACCGCATCGAATCGAAGAGAAAGCTGAGAAGAATGTGTTACCAAAAACGACGGTGTCAGATCCACCCATCTCGACTGACAAACAAGAGCAAGAACAGAACTCGACCATTTCTAAGACCGCAGAACGCTTCATCACGTTCGCCTTCACATGGGAAGACGGAACCTATCCGACACGCAAACGTCAAGCCGGTCAGTATATGTCGGAGTCCCTCAAACGGACGGTGTTCGCGAGTAGCGGAAGCGATGACAAGTTCACTGCTTCCGTTTCTGAGATCGAAGTCTTTCTGAACCGTGACGATCCGAAACATTGCCTTGTCCGCTTCAAACGGACGTTAACAATCGATTCAAACGGTTATGAAGAGACATCCGATGAGCTGGTCGAACTGACGTTTACGAACCAAGATAGTCGTTACATCGTCGACCAAATGAAGAGTCTCAAGTCGTCAGGGGGTGTTTAAATGCAGACAGGAAAACGAAAGACGTTGACCCGTGACTGGTCTCGCTTGTATCTCGGAACAGGGATGTTTTTCTTAATCGGCTTTCTGTTTTTCGGTTTCTCTTCACTCTTCTTTGCTGAAGAACAACCGATCAATGCGACGCCGATTGGTGAAGAACAACGATTGACGAATGGTCAGACCGTCACGCTTCTTGACTGGTCGCATGATGAGGAGCGGAAACAGATGCGTGTCCGCCTCCAGTTCGATCAACCCCAAGACTACGCGACGAAACTTGTCGCGCACGTCGCTTACAAGGAACAACCGACGGATGAGAAGCGCGTCCACATCGTCTACCACCAGGACGAGCACTATGTCTTCGAAATCGAAGATGTACCGCGCGACTTTGATCAGCTAGCCCTTCGCTTATATGTCATTGAATCTCAACAGTCACTCGAGAAGCTGAGTGCTACAAAGAGAGAAGAGGCGCTCGTCGAATCACTTTATATGGATCAGCGACGTGTCTTAAGGACATCACTTTCTACTCAACAAGCGAACGATTATGCACAACTTTTTCTCGCTGACGAGCACGTGCAAAGTCAAAAACGGATCAAGAAAATGAAGCGCGAACAGATGGAGCAAGCTTCTCTCATCCAGAAAATCGAACAGGATATCGAGACGAAACAAGCCACCTTACCCGACCTGACACTCGATGAACAAGTCGAACGTGAGGACGAGATTTTCAATCTGAAGCAGGATAAAGAGGACGCACTGTTACGACAAACGGAATTGAAAAAACAACTCACGCAAGAAGAAAAAAGACAAGATCAACTACGCATTAAAGCACGTGAACTGAAATGGTAAGGTGGCACACGCCGTGCCAAAATACCGTTTTTAGTGGCACGCGGTGTGACCTTTTTGCGATTTTGATGATATCAGGGAAACACTAGGCTCCGCCTAGGCTAGCACGCTTCGTGATAGCAGTTTCCCCTTATGCTCTTTTTTCACGGTTTTAGGTCCATCTCTGTTTCTACGGTTTCTAAGTTTTGATTGGAGACAACTCATTTTTTCTGTTTGATTGAATAAAAAAACGAGCATCGCAGCTCGTTGAATTCGCTCCATGATTAATTTTTAAACGTCTCAAATACTTTAAACATGACATAAAACGAACCGAAGCTACAGGCTAATCCGAACAAAGCGAGTGTCCAAACCGTCATCCTCAATTCCCCCTTTCATCCTTATACATGATTTGGGAGAGCGAGGTTTCAACAAATGGAAATTTTTCTTAATTCACTCTTATCTGATCTTTATTCGATTAATGGACGTCACTCATATTTGGTGAATCAGATTCACGTGTGCGCGTTCTCGAATACATGTTTTTCAGGAGTTCGATGATCAAGGAGACGATCAAGGCTTCTCCGAGTGTATAACTATGTTCGATGATTGACTGCATGTAGTTCCCTCCGTTCTTCGTCTGGGTAGTATTACCTTTCTCACTTCTAATGACAGGAAGAACGGTCGAATTGTTCGGAAAGAATTTCATTTTTTTAGAAAGCCGAGACTTACTTTCCTAAAGGAAGGAGGTAAAGAGATGGATCTCTTGATTCGCGACATCGACTCCGTATTCGTCAAACAACTCGACGAGCAGGCGGAGAAACAGATGTGTTCCCGACAAGAATTATTGAAAGGATTACTGACTACTTGGTGCGTAGACGGCATCCAGTCGACACAGGTTGCGCGCCTCGAACGACAACTCGAAGCGAACACGTTACACCTAAAGCGGAGTGCAACAGAACTTGAACAATTGACCAAACTCTTTCGTGAGGTGATGCAGGATGACTAACGTTCCTGGTGTCATCATCAAGTCGAAGTTCAAACTCCCTCAAACAATCCGACGTGCGCGTCGCTATACGACGTACCTCAGTTACATCGATCGACCGGAGACGAAAGCACGGTCGCAACAGTTTGAGAACTATCACGATTATATGGAGGATGAACTGAAATCGAGCGGTCTGTTCACAGCGACGCAAGACCGATTGAGTGCGATTGAACGAGAGCAATTGCGTGAAGTCTTTCGACGGGCACAAGAGAACGGCAGCATCCTGTGGCAAGATGTCATCTCTTTCGACGAAACCTGGTTACAAGAAGTCGGTGTCAAAGAAAATCACTACATCGATGAGCAACGTTTGATGCAGGCGACAAGGAATGCCACCAATTTGATGATCGAAAAGGAACAGATGCTGCATGCGACATGGACTGCTGCGATCCATTACAACACGGATAACATTCATGTCCATGTTGCGACGGTCGAGACGGTTCATCCGCGCGAACGGGGCAAGCGCAAACCGAAAACGATCGAGAAGATGAAGGCACAAGTCGTCCATACCCTTGCCGATCGAACACGTGAACAAGAGAAACTGAATACCTTCATCCGGGAAGAAGTCCTAGCCCACAAACGAAATCGTTCGACGACGTCCGCTTCGAATCGAATCCTGCATCCGGAACTCGTTCGGCAGTACAAAACGATTCAGAAACAATTACCGGACGACAAGCGGCAGTGGTATTACAACATGAACGGCATGCACGAACTGCGTCCTTCACTCAATCAATTTACCGACACGTATCTTGCGACCTACTTCGAGAAAGAGCACAGCGAGTTTAAACAACAACTCGATACCGAGGTCGCATTCTACGAGCGAAGTTATGGATCGGCATCCCAAGCATCGGCTTATCGAAAGACGAAAGAACAGGATCTCTACACACGGATGGGAAATGCCGTCCTGTCCGAGATGCGTGAGTCGTCCAAGCCACCTCAGAAGCTTGCGAAGAAAGCTGCATCCTCACCCAAACAAAGAATCCGGTCAGCGTTTCGACGTGAACGGATCATGCAAGAGACGCTTTATCGGATCGGACGACACATGAATGATGAGTGGGACCACATCAAGAACCAGCATGCTTTTGAACAACTCGAACAGGAAGTCCAACATGAAAGGTAAGGTGAAATGGGATGGAAGAGACGAAGCAAGTCCGGATCCGGCTGAGTGCCGTAACCGCTGAATTTTTAGAGGAGTATCGTGAGAGAGAACGACTGTCAGGAATCGGTCCGGCAATCGATCACATCATCCGCGACTATCAAGAGATGATCAAGAAGCAATGGGATTTGAACTATATCAATCGTTCCGTATCAAAACAGATCGAACAAGAGTTGACCACGTTCTGGGAAGAACAAATCACAAAAAGTCTCTCTCCGTTACGAAAGAGCGTCCACCAGACGGACCTCCAGACACAGGTATTGATCGAACTGGTACAAGCCTTGATGCAGACGGAGAGTATCGAGGATATCATCCCGACGACCGAATACCGTCCTTCGTTCCTTGAGACAGCGGAGACGGCCGTCAAATCACGGATCGAACAACGAAAGCAGCATAAGCATTCCGATGAGGAAAGGATGACCCACAAATGAGACGACTAGAAGCTTTCACACTCGCAACGTTTCTCGAACTGCAACCGACCCACGTCACAGTCTTGATTCATCAAGCGCGATACGACATCCCTGTCTCATATGACGAATATTCGTTCCTTGCGATCCTGCAAGAAGAGCCTCTGTTGTTGCTACCGGTATCACGTGATCGTCGTCATCTACTACTGGATCGACTTGCTACCGACCCGATGGTTTTAGAAGAGTTGAACGACTTTGAAGGTGCTGCTGATTCATCCGTTTCGTCTGAAGGAGCGTGAGACACATGGCATATAAGAAGAAAACACGTGAGGATTATCAGAAGGAAGTACAAGCGTTGACCGACAAGATGGAGACGCAGCTCGCTTCTCACTTCGTCAGTCAGGAGAGCATCAAGGAACATCTCAACTTCATGAGCCGGTTCCATCGCTACTCGACTCGGAACATGTTACTGATAGAGGAACAGTTCCAAGGCGCACATGCTGTCGGTTCTTATGCGTATTGGGAAAAGCAAGGTGTCCAGGTCCAAAAAGGAGAGAAAGGCATCAAGATTTTCGTGCCCTCCCCTGTCACCTTCATTAAACGAGAAAAGGATTGGGTTTCATGGAAGGACGCGACGAAGACAGAGCAAAAACGTGCGAAGGAAGGTGCTCTTCCGATACGCAAAGCAATGTATTACAAGATCGGTCATGTCTTTGAGTACACGCAGACCGATGCTCGTGAGAAGGGTCTCGAAGTCTCCGAGCTGTTTGCTTCGTATCATCGGAACGGTTCAATTCGTGAAGCAGAATCATTTCGCCGTGCGTTGAACGGGATTGCTGAGACACAAGACGTGACGTTACTTGATAAACCGTTGAATGAGCTTGGTACAGCGAAGGGATGCTTCTATCCAGATTTAAACGCGATTGCCCTGAATCCACGGAACTCGGACATCGAGAATGTCACCGTCATGATCCATGAACTCGCGCATGCGAATCTGCATAACACAGAACGAAACGAAGAGCGTGGAATCGAGTTGAATCCGCACGAGAAGGAATTCCAAGCGGAGATGGTCGCCTACACGGTTGCAGCTCATTTTGATTTTCCGACAGATGAGTTTTCGTTATCGTACCTCGCCAGTTGGACACAAGGGAAAGACTTACGCGATAAAGAAGACTTGTTGTACGAAGTCCATCAGACATCTGGTCACTTCATCCGCGAAATCCATACTTCGCTCGAGCACGAACAAGTACTTGAACGGGAAGCATCGCCTCTCAAGATGATCGAACATATAGAGAACGTTGCACAAATTACAGATCAAAGGATGCCATTAGCCGAACGACTCGAGCGGATCATGCAGCACACACCGGAGAATGTCGGAGCTTACTTGACGAGCATCGCCAAGCAGGACACGCAGCAAGACCTATCAACGTTTGACGAACCGATGATGCTCGTCCATGGGTCGACAGACTTCTTCGAACCGTTCGCGAAAGCCAATGACCGTGACTTCGACGAACACGAGACGATTGCCTATACATTGGTTATTCCTGGAGAAGAACCGATCAGTCAACACTTCCAGGGTCTTGAGGAAGCCAGTAGCCCGTTACATCATATCCTTAAAACAGAGGTCGTCAGCAAAGAGACAGAGCAAGTACTTGAGAACGCATGGTATGACGAGATGATTTCGACGGAAGACCGCGACTTAGAAAAAGTGAGAAAGATTGTGACACGTCACTTTAAAGTACCCGAACAGGATTTCCGAAGTCGCTAAAAATACATCTTATTCCCTTTTAAAATCAAGTACTATAAAGGAGCAGGATAAAACTGACAATATAGGTGAGATGGAGGAATGGTCATGAATAATAATCAAGCGATAGCTTATGCCATCATCGCAATGGCGCAACTCGGCTATACACGTGAACAGATCGAAAAGGTTCAAGCGAGTATGCTGTCTGAGATGGATTGGTCGGATGAAGAAACAGCAGAAAAGAAAGCAGCTACTATCTTAAAGGGATAAAACAAAACAGCAACATCGCTTTAAAAAAAAATGAACTGCTCCCCGTCAAGTAGACAGGTCAAATAATATAAATTTTTTAAACGGCTTGAGCCCTGAATTCCAGCGGACTTAAGCCGTTTAATCGTTTTTGATACCGCAGCTCATTATAAAATCGAATGTAGCGTCGGATTGCATCGTGGAGTTCATCGAACTCCTCGAATGTATGAAGATAGTAGCTTTCACACTTTAGCGCTCCCCAAAAAGATTCGATTGGACCATTATCGATGCATTTACCGGCACGGGACATGCTTTGTGTGATCCCAGCTTGTTGAGTCATATGATGAAAGGCATTTGACGTATATTGAAACCCACGGTCACTATGAAGAAGAGGGAAACTACCAGGATCATCATCCAAGGCGAGTTTTAGCGTATCAAAGACGAGCTGACTGTTATTCGAACGACTTAGCACAAATGAACGAATTGATCCATCATACAAATCGAGAATTGCACTTAAATAAGCCTTTTTTGAGGTGCCGTATTTGAATTCCGTGATATCTGTTAACCATTTCTGATTCGGTTTTTCCGCATGGAATTCACGATTCAGAAGATTTTCTGCCGTTTGTCCGGGTATAGTTCTCATATATTTCGGTCGTGTTCGACGAATGACGCAACGAATGCCGGCGATTCGCATCAAGCGACGAACCCGTTTATGATTAACCGTTCTGTTAAATTGGCGATCTAGATTCAAGACCATTCGTTCACATCCATAGACTCCATCTACCGACTCATGAATAGATGTCAGCTCTTCAATGATCATGATGTTCTCTTCTTCGCGTACCGTCGGTACACGATTTAACCATTTATAATAGGCAGCACGGGATACGTCCGCAAAACGACAGAGGGCGACAATCGAATAGCCGAACTGGTCCGCCAACGATTGTATAGCCTTGTACTTATCCAAATTTCGGACTTGGTCTAACCTCTCCCCCTTTCGAACTCCTCTAGCTTTTTTAAGAACTCATTTTCCATTCGAAGAAGCTCGTTCTCTTGCTCAATCTTTTTCATCTCGATGGAGAGGCGTTCCACGTCCGTCAGTTCCTCAAACGGTTTCGTACGTCCACGGCTATCCATCAGTCCGTCAATCCCATTCTTTTCATACTTTTGAACCCACTTGTAGATTTGTTGGTAGGAGACCCGGTGGGTCTTCGCAGTTTCTTTATACTTCTTTCCATTTTTAAGACAGTCGCTGACTATACTAACGCGTTCTTCGAATGTCGTGATTCTTCCTCTGGTCATAGCGAATCGCTCCTTTAGTAGTGTGTCTTCACTACGACCATTATAGTTTGAAATCCAACGTCTGAGTACGCTTGCACTGGAGATGTTTAATTTTATGATGACGTCCATGACGGGCTCACCTTTTTCTAGCACGTCGCGTACGGCTCGCTCTTTAAACTCATTGGAATACTTCGTGCATACCGACCGTTTCTCCAAAGCTGAGATACCGCCTTGACGATACATCTGTCTCCATCTGAGTAGGGTCGATTGTGTGACCCCGAAGAGTCTTGCGACTTCCCACAACGTGGACACTCCTTCTTCATAAGTTTGGATGGCATATAGTTTCTCACTAGCGGAACGCTTGAATTTGGACATAGAAAAAAGCTCCTTTCAAAAGTAAACAGTTTTTCTTATTTCAACTGTCTACTTTTTGGGGAGCATATCATCTCCATAAAGTGTTTGACTTGCTCGTTTTTGTGACTAAAAGTCACGTTGACGAAGCTTGCGCTTCATTCATTGTTTGTATCCGAAGATACGTTTTTTGCCTCATCGTTCAGTTTTCAAAGTTCGTCCGCGCCTGTTTTGGCGACTCAATTAGAATACCAAGTCTGGAACGATAAGTCAACAACTTTTTAAAAGAAGTTTTTTCGTTCGTTTCAAGCGTGCGTCCTCTTTAGGACATGAAATAATATACCATGCGATTTATTATTGTGCAAGCATTTTTGATAATTAATTTTAATTTCATAAAAAATTGTTTTATAACTTTTGACTAGACTTTCATTTTTTGTTGGTATAAGTGGCTTTTGCCACGTCTTCCTGTTTTTGAGCCGTACCTTTCGACTTTTAGCATTCACCTTTTTTAGGACACCTGTCACATACGGCTCAAACAGAAAACTAACCTATTCCTAGCAGATCCACCTAAATGTTTCCCTCTTCATAAAAGTTGATCTACAGACTGATTAAACTACGCGTTTCTTCTATATAGTAAGTCTGCTTTAATCCATCAGCTGCATAATGTTCAACTGCCGGTCTTCCATTAAGTCTTTCACGACTTGCTGGTTCTGCTCATCATAGACGATGACAGGACGATCAAAGATGACATTCTTCCGCACGACAGTTGCAATTTTTCCGTTACTCATCAAAACACGATCTCCGATTCCAATCGGCAATAGAAGTTGTCCGAGTAATGTAACGTACTTCGAATCGTACTGCATCGGCCGCGCTTTTAGGTGAACGTATGCATCGTATGCCGTATAAGCCTCTCGGTATGGACGCCAGCTTGTCATTGCCGCAAAAACATCTGCTACGATGAAAAGACGTGTATGATCCATGATTTTATCACCCGTGGCTTTTAATGGGTAACCGGATCCGTCTAGACGTTCATGGTGTTGGACGATTAAACGTTTGACCGTATCTGAAATGACCGTATCGTTTTGTAAGGCTTGATAAGCCATCGCCGGATGTCGATGGAAAATCTCTTGTTGCATTGCTTCATATCGTTTTGTATGTCGCCACTCCATGATGCGTGCGAGTCCATAGTCTGCAAAGTAAGAGGCTGTCCATAAGTCTTGAATCATCTTTCGTTCTTTTCTGACTGCTTCCGCTAACAGCTGAGCGAGTGCCCCTCGATAAACCGCATGGCGAACTGTATATGCTTCCGTTCCCCGTTCAAGGAAAAACGGTAAAATGTCTTCCCGACGAACTGTGTCTGGCATCGAGTTTTTAACCCATTTCAAAGCTTCATATGTATTCGGGGTGAAACCTTGTTCCCATGAGGTGAAGACTTGATTATAGGAATCAACAAGTTCTTCGAATGGATTTTCGCTTACTTCTTGAAGACGAACCATCTCTTGTTGACTTTCTTCGACTAGACCTTCTGGTCGTTCCTCAATATCGATTTCCTTAATCAAAAACCGTTTCAGGCGTCTTAGTTCGTCTGTCCCTAGTTTTTTTCCAGCTTCGACAATCGGTATATCGGTATGTAAAAAGACTGACTCCGTTACCCGGTCGCCGATGATGAGTCGCTCGCTTGCGATACGCATCTTACCTCGTCCCTTTCTCTCATCAGTTTTATTTGTAGAAAAACAGCAGAGTAGGGACATCTACCGTCCGACTCTGCTGTACCTCTTTATTCCATACTGATGTTATTCTTCTGTTTCTTCGATTACTGTTTCTGCTTCAACAACCGGAGAAACGTTTTCTTCATCCACGACAGTCGACAGCTCATCAACGATCGCTTCTTCGTTTTCTTCTTTTTTCAGTTTCGCGACGGTAGCGACACGGTCACCTTCTTCAATCCGGATGACTTTGACACCTTGTGTGTTACGTCCGACACGTGAAATATTTTGTGAATCGGTCCGGATGACGATTCCGCCTTCTGTCATGATCATGATGTCGTCATCGACGTCAACAATCCGTAGGGCAGCGATTTGACCAATCCGGTCGTTCACTTTACTTGCAATCAATCCTTTACCACCACGCGTCTGGCTTCGGAACTCAGTCATTGGTGTCCGCTTCCCGAATCCTTTTTCCGTGATGACGAGGACATCTTGTTCGTCACGCGCAAGCTCCATGCCGATGACGATATCTTCTTCTGCTAGTTTCATCGCTTTGACACCACGCGCACCACGTCCCATTGAACGAACGTTTGTGATCGGGAAACGAATCGCCTTACCACGGTTTGAAACGGTAAAGACTTCATCGTCTGTCGATGCGAGACGGACAGATGTCAATTCGTCGTCTTCGAACAGACGAATCGCAATCAGACCGTTTTTATTAATCCGGGCATAAGCAGAGAGTGGCGAACGTTTAACGCGTCCTTTACGTGTCATGAAGATTAATGATTTTTGCTCATCCTGCATGACTTCTTCTGCATCAAGTATCTCTTCCGCTTCTTCTTCCGGTGCTACGTCGTCATCCGATTCGATTGTCGCTTCGATGATGGATTCTTCGACGACATTTTGCTCTTCCAGGTATCGTTTAAAGTTAACTGGAATCATCGTCTCGACCTTTTCACCGCGTTCAATCTGAATCAGGTTGATGATCGGCACACCTTTTGAAGTCCGGCTCATCTCAGGTACTTCATACCCACGGATGCGGTAGACTTTCCCGCGGTTTGTAAAGAACAGGATCGTATCATGCGTCGAACACGATAAGAGACGTGTTACATAATCCGCATCATTCGTACCGATTCCTTGGACACCACGACCACCACGACGTTGTGCACGATACGAATCCGTCGTGAGACGTTTAATGTATCCACTGCTCGTCAATGTGATGATGATATCTTTTTCAGGAATCAAATCTTCATCTTCGAATTCGATGTGGTCCATCCGAATTTCAGTCCGGCGTTTGTCGTTGAAGCGTTCTTTCACTTCTTCGAGTTCCGTCCGAATCAATTCAAGCAATTCTTCATCGCTTTCGAGAATTTTTTTGAGTTCCGTGATCAGCTGCATGATTTCATCATATTCAGCATCGATTTTCTCACGTTCGAGTCCTGTTAGACGTTGAAGACGCATATCAAGAATCGCTTGCGATTGTTTCTCAGACAAAGCAAACCGATCCATCAACTGTTCGCGTGCCGCATCAGCCGTTCGGTTCGCTCGGATGATTTTGATGACTTCATCCAAGTGATCGAGTGCGATGCGAAGACCCGCAAGAAGATGTTCCCGTGCTTCCGCCTTCTCAAGGTCGAACTGTGTCCGGCGACGGACGATTTCTTTTTGGTGCTCGAGGTAATGATAGAGCATCTCTTTGAGTGTCAGCGTTTTCGGACGACCACCCACGATCGCAAGCATGTTGACACCAAACGTCGTTTGCATCGATGTCTGTTTATATAAGTTATTTAGGATGACACTTGCGTTCGCATCACGACGAATTTCCATGACGATCCGCATACCACGACGATCGGATTCGTCACGTAAGTCCGTAATGCCTTCAATTTTCTTCTCACGGACGAGATCGGCGATTTTTTCTACGAGACGCGCCTTGTTGACTTGATATGGCAGTTCCGTCACGATGATCCGTTCGCGGTCTTTTTTAGCTTGTTCGATTTCTGCTTTCGCACGAACGATGATTGACCCACGTCCCGTTTCATAGGCACGGCGAATCCCGCTCCGACCTAAGATTTCACCGGCTGTCGGGAAATCAGGACCTGGAATGTGTTGCATCAACTCGGAAATCGTAATCTCCGGGTTATGCGTTAGCGCAAGTACGCCATCGATGACTTCACCTAATTGGTGCGGCGGAATGTTTGTTGCCATCCCGACCGCAATCCCGCTTGATCCATTGACGAGCAAGTTTGGAAAACGCGACGGTAAGACTTCTGGTTCGCGCTCTGATCCATCATAGTTATCTTTGAAATCAACGGTATTTTTATTGATATCGCGAACGATTTCCATCGCGATTTTTGACATACGGGCTTCCGTATATCGCATCGCAGCGGCAGAGTCGCCGTCGACAGAACCGAAGTTTCCGTGTCCATCCACGAGCTCATACCGGTAGCTGAAGTCCTGTGCCATCCGAACCATCGTGTCGTAAACAGCAGAATCACCGTGTGGGTGGTACTTACCGATAACTTCACCGACGATACGGGCAGATTTTTTATGTGGCTTATCTGCGCGGATACCGAGATCGTTCATCGCATAAAGAATACGACGATGTCCTGGCTTCAGACCGTCACGTACGTCAGGAAGTGCACGTGCGACGATGACGCTCATCGCGTAATCCATGAAGGATGTACGCATTTCTTGACTAATATTTATATCTTTAATGATTCCTTGTTGATCGGACATTCGTCTGGCCACCCTCTCTATTCAACGTTAAATATCCAAGTTCTTCACGTAATGCGCGTGCGACTGGATAAAGTCACGACGTGGTTCTACCTGATCTCCCATCAAGATATCGAATACTTCATCCGCTTCGATGGCATCTTGAAGTTCAACCCGAAGCATTTGACGACCACTCGGATCCATCGTCGTTTCCCAAAGTTGCTCTGGATCCATCTCACCGAGACCTTTATAACGCTGAATGTCGTAACGCGCGTTTTCTGGAAGTGCGGCTAAGGCCTCGTTCAGCTCACGTTCGTTATGCACATACGTGATGTTTTTCCCTTGCTTGATTCCGTATAGCGGCGGTTGTGCGATATAGACATAACCATGCTCGACGAGCGGACGCATATAACGGTAGAAGAACGTCAACAGGAGTGTCCGGATGTGGGCACCATCGACGTCGGCATCGGTCATGATGATGACTTTATGATACCGTGCTTTTTCGATGTTGAATTCTGAACCGATACTCGTTCCGAGTGCGGTAATGATCGTCCGGATCTCGTTACTGCCGAGAATTTTATCGAGACGGGCTTTTTCAACGTTCAAAATTTTACCACGGATCGGTAAAATCGCTTGGAAGTGACGGTCACGACCTGATTTCGCAGAACCACCCGCTGAGTCACCCTCAACGATATAAATTTCTGAAATCGTTGCATCCCGCGATGAACAGTCGGCCAATTTACCAGGAAGTGAACTTACTTCAAGGACACCTTTACGACGTGTCAATTCACGCGCGCGTTTCGCTGCCATCCGGGCACGCGAGGCCATCATTCCTTTTTCGACGATTGCACGAGCATTCGACGGGTTTTCCATCATGAACTGTTCAAAGATGGAAGAGAATAACGTATCGGTCGCTGTTCGAGCATCCGAGTTACCGAGCTTCGTTTTCGTTTGTCCTTCGAATTGGGGGTTCGGGTGTTTGATCGAGACGATTGCCGTCATTCCTTCACGGACGTCTTCCCCAGACAACGTACCGTCTGCTTCTTTCATCAAACCGAACTTCTTCGCATAGTCATTGATGACACGCGTCAACGCCGTCTTAAAGCCCGTTTCATGCGTACCACCTTCATGCGTCGGAATGTTGTTCGTAAACGAATAGATGTTGGCTGCAAAGCCATCGTTGTATTGAAGCGCAACTTCGACTTCGATGCCATCCTTCGTTCCGTGGACGTAGACCGGTTCCGGGTGAACAACTTCTTTCGAGCGGTTCAAGTGTTCAACGTACGACTTGATTCCACCTTCGTAATGGAAGTGCCGCGTAATCGGTTCTTCTGCACGATCGTCCGTAATGACGATGTTCAGACCTTTATTCAAGAAAGCGAGTTCACGTAAACGTGTCGCAAGTAAATCGTAATCGTATTCGAGTGTTTCCTGGAAGATTTCACTGTCCGGGAAGAAACGAATCATTGTCCCTGTCTCTTCTGAAGTCCCGATGATTTCGAGATCTTGTGTTGGAACACCACGATGATACGATTGATAATAGAGCTTCTCGTTCCGCTTAACGAATACTTCAAGCTTCGTCGACAACGCATTGACGACCGAAGCCCCGACACCGTGAAGACCACCTGATACTTTGTAGCCTCCGCCACCAAACTTACCGCCGGCATGGAGGACCGTTAAAATGACTTCGACTGCAGGACGTCCCATTTTTTCTTGAATATCAATCGGAATCCCCCGACCGTTATCCTCAACTAGAATCGAGTTCCCTGGTTCAATCGTGACTTTAATCGTGTCACAGTATCCAGCCAGTGCTTCATCAATCGAGTTATCGACGATTTCCCAAACTAAATGGTGGAGCCCTTTCGACGCGGTTGATCCAATATACATACCTGGACGTTTTCGAACGGCTTCAAGACCTTCAAGTACCTGAATCTGATCGGCACCGTACCCTTGTTCCAATTCCATATCTTCATGATTACTCATCGGTTTTCTCACCTACTGTTTCTTTATAGGATGTCTCTTCCAAAATAACTGCTCCTTGTTTCACGTGGAACAACTTCGCTTGTCTAATCGTTTCATGTGCGATTCCCTCGACACTCGTCGTCGTCAGGATCGTCTGAACCTTTTGTTGCATCGTATCGAGTAAATGGGTTTGACGATGATCATCGAGTTCCGATAACACATCGTCTAGAAGAAGTAGCGGGTATTCCCCGACCTCCTCATGAATCAACTCAATCTCTGCTAGCTTCAACGAGAGCGCAGCCGTCCGTTGCTGTCCTTGTGAACCGTATGTCTGGACATTTCGTCCATTGACCTCCATTTCGAAGTCATCACGGTGTGGACCAAATAACGTCACGCCTCGTCTAATTTCATTTTCTTTTATTTTACCAAACTTCTGCGTATAAGAAGCAGTCATTCCTTCGACATCCAGCGAATCATCACTAAATGTATCGGATCGATAGCGTAGAACGAGTTCTTCCTGTCCACGACTGATTCCATCATGAATCGGTCGCGCCCACTTTTCGAGCTGGGCAATGAAATGATGACGGCGTTGAACGATTTTAACGGCAAGCGTAATCATCTGTTCCGTCAAAATGTCGAGGAACGTCTCGTCCCCCCCTTTAATTGACAACTGCTTTAACAACGCATTTCGTTGTTTCAACACTTTCAGGTATTGACTTAATTCATGCAGGTAGACCGGACTGACTTGACCAATCTCCATATCTAAAAAGCGACGCCGTACTTGTGGACTGCCTTTGACGATGTGCAAATCCTCTGGTGCGAACAACACGATATTGAGCGCCCCGATATAATCACTGAGGCGCCGCTGTTCGAGATGATTGAGCTTCGCCTTCTTCCCACGACTCGAAATCTGGATTTCCTGCGAATGGGGACCCATCCGCTTCATGACACGTCCTTCGACGCGCGCTGCTTCCGCATCCCACTGGATCAGTTCCTTATCGTGTGTCGTCCGGTGCGATTTCGCGAGCGCCAATACGTGGATCGCTTCGAGCAAGTTCGTCTTGCCTTGAGCATTTTCCCCGATTAAGACGTTCGTCTTTTCAGAAAAGAACAATTCCAGCGACTCATAGTTGCGATAATGACTGAGTCGTACCGAATCTAGTCGCACGTTAGTTCGCCTCGTTCTTGATGACGAATTGACCGTAGTCTTCTACGTCAATAACATCTCCATCCCGCAACTTACGACCACGTCGCTGATCGACCTCACCGTTGACGAGAATAGGTACCTCCGCTAGAAATGGTTTTGCTTGTCCTCCGCTCGAGATAATATCAGACAGCTTCAAGAACTGACCTAATGTGACATATTCCGACGTGATTTTGATTTGATTCATGGATTGACTCCTCCTACCTACATATTATAAATGACATACTCTTTATTGTACTAAAAAACTCGTGATTTAGCAAAATGAACGAACATATATACGGATTACAAAAAAAACCCAAGAAACCAAGTCGGTTTCTCGGGGAGGGAATCAAGCCGTACGGACAGGTAAAATCAATTGCAAGACGTTATCTTGGTCGACCGGATGGAGAATGAATGGTCGAATCGATCCCGTGAATTGAATTTCAATATCCGTCGCATCAAGTGCTTTTAAGGCATCCATCATGTATTTCGAGTTGAAAGAAATCTTCAGCTCTTCGCCTTCAAGCGACAAGATGCTCACTTGTTCCGAAACTTTCCCAACTTCTGGTGAGTGCGATGAAATTTCGACAGCTGTCGTACCTTCTGCTGCGAACTTGATGACGTTGTTGCGGTCTTCACGTGCAAGAAGTGATGCCCGGTCGATTGCCTGAAGCAATTCCTTTGCATTCATACGGACAGCCGTCCGGTACTCTTCCGGAATTAAACGCGACGTATCCGGATAGTTCCCGTCGAGTAAGCGAGAGAAGAATAGGACATGTTTCATTTTGAAGAGGATTTGCTGGTTCGTGATCGTGACATCGACATGACCATCACCTAACAGTTTCGATAATTCGTTTAAGCTCTTACCCGGCACGATGACATTTTGGAACGAAATCTCGTTCTCTGTCTCAAACTGTGCCCGGCGTAGTGCAAGGCGATGACTATCCGTCGATACGCATGTCAAAATGCCTTTATCTGCTGAGAAGTTAACCCCTGTCAAAACAGGACGTGTTTCTTGAACCGCGACGGCAAAACTCGTCTGACGGATCATTGAACGTAATAGATCTGCGGGTAAACGGAACTGTTGTCCCCCATCGACTTGTGGAAGACGCGGAAACTCGTCTGAATCAAGACCGTTCAGATGAAATTCAGCTGTCCCGGATTGAATCCGTGTCATGAAGTTTGGAGAGACTTCGATGATGACTTCGTCTGTTGGTAACTTTTTAACGATATCACCAAAGAAACGGGCATTGAGGACGACACTACCGGCGCGGTGGACGGTTACATAAGAAGTACCATTCTCTTCCGCATAGATTGTCCGTTCAATTGAAATCTCGGTATCGCTTCCTGTTAACGTCATTCCGTCACCATGCGCTTCAAGTTTGATTCCCGTTAAGATTGGAATCGTTGTTCTTGATGAGACAGCTTTCGCTACGTCCTGGATGGCTTGGATTAAAGTATCGCGTTGAATTGTAATATGCATATTGTCGTTAAGCTCCTCTCAAAATGGGCGTTACATCATCATAACATAATAATATATTTTTTTAATAATAGTATTAGGGGCTGTGGATAGTGTGGATAAGTCGGTGGATAACTTGGTATAGAGCCAAACTGCGTGTGGATAACTTGTGGATAACTAGCCTCTTTTATCCACAGCTTATCCACAGGTTCAGGAATGTTTCAATTCATGCTTAATTTGTTCGATGACTTTTCCTGTTTCTCCATCCGATTTAACGAGCATACTGATTTTCTCATGTGCATGGATGACTGTCGTGTGATCCCGTCCACCAAATTCCTCACCAATCTTCGGTAAAGAGCTTTCCGTCATCTCTCGCGAGAGGTACATCGCAATCTGGCGTGGAAAGGCAATCGATTTTGTTCGTTTTTTAGCCTTTAAGTCGTCAAACGGTAAGTTGAAGTGTTTACTGACGGACTCCTGGATGTCGCGGATCGTGACTTTTCGCGGCTCCGTGACCGGCATGATGTTATGCAACGCTTCTGCTGCAACATTCGGATCAATCGTCCGTCCGACCAGGTTCGCATAAGCGATGACACGCGTCAGTGCCCCTTCGAGCTCGCGGATGTTCGTGTCGATTTGACTCGCGATATAGAGCATGACTTCATTAGAAACATCAAGTTGCTCGGCATTGGCTTTTTTTCGCAAAATCGCAATCCGTGTCTCAAGGTCAGGAGGTGTGATGTCTGTTATCAATCCCCACTCGAACCTAGAGCGAAGCCGATCTTCAAGTGTCGGAATTTCTTTTGGTGGTCGATCACTCGAGATGATGATTTGTTTTTGATCATTGTGCAGGGCATTGAATGTGTGGAAAAACTCCTCTTGCGTCTGCTCTTTTCCTGCGAGAAATTGAATGTCATCTATTAATAGAACATCGATATTCCGGTATTTGTTCCGAAACTCAACGGTTTTATTGTCCCGAATCGAGTTAATGAAGTCATTTGTAAAACGTTCCGAGGAGACATAGGCGATCCGCGTCCCAAGGTTTTGATCTTGGACGTACTGGCCAATCGCGTGCATCAAATGGGTTTTACCAAGTCCGACTCCTCCATAGATGAATAAAGGATTATAGGCTTTCGCAGGTGCTTCTGCTACAGCCAAGGAAGCGGCATGGGCAAAACGGTTACCTGATCCAATGACAAACGTATCGAACGTGTATTTTGTATTCAATTGACCGAGTTCACTCATGACCAGCTCATCGGTTGGTTTTCGTGACGATTGTGCACGATTTGGTGTTTTAGACGGTGGTACCGTCTCAGACGCTTCCTCATTTTGACGATCGAGCATCTTCTTTGCTTGGCCTTCCTCGATAAATTGAATATCAAGTCGACTCCCTGTCACTTCTTCAACCGTATCTTCGAGTAACGATAAGTATTGACGTTCCAGCCAAGTAACGGTAAATGCAGCTGGTGCTGAGATGATCAGTGTCGTTCCATTCAGCGTGACGCCTTCAGTGGATTTTAACCACATGTCATAACTTGCCTTAGGTGTCCGTTCTTCTTCCTCGATCACAGACAATACATTATGCCAAAGTTCGGCAGCGTTTTTCATAAATACCCCCCTTTTTCTATCATGATATAAAAAACTATACACAGGTTTATGCACAGGACAAAGTTAATGAAGAAACTCGACTTATCCCCACAACATAAAAACTGTGTATAAAGTTATCCACAGGCAAGTAAAACTGTGTATAAAGTTATCCACAGGGTGTGTATAACTTGAAAATTCAATTTGGTTCGTATCGTTGTTATGCACAATTAGTGTATCAAATGAAATGAGCCCTGGCAATGCCTAGAGTGATTTATCCACAAGTAAATAAAGATATACACAGGTAGTTACCCACAGGCTGTGGATAGTGTGGATAAGGTGTGGATAACGTGTGTATAACTTTTTGAAAGAGGAAGCGTAAAAAAATAGTTATACACAAAATCAAAAATAGTTGGAGAATCGAGTCGAAAATCAAACCTTGACGTTGATTTTAAAAAATACTATTGTAGACAAAGTGAAGAGTTATCCACGGAAAGTGTGGATAGTGTGGATAAGTCTGTGGATAGTTTTAACTTGGGGAATTTCCTAGTGTTCATGCAGATCGGATTCCTATCTTGTAATACGAACCCTCATCCAGATTCCTATCGTAACGAATCGTATAGAATCGAACGAGATAATTCTTACGAACTTTCATTGACAAGGTCCCTTTTGATTTATATAATGTACAAGACTGCCTTAAAGTAGAAAACGATGTTTTTTAATAGAGTAATTTTTAAAGGAGGTGCAGACTAAAATGAAACCAACTTTCAACCCAAACAACCGTAAGCGCAAAAAAGTTCACGGATTCCGTGCGCGCATGGCAACGAAGAGTGGCCGCCGGATCTTGGCTGCTCGCCGTCTTAAAGGCCGCAAAGCCTTGACTGTATAATCGAGCGATGATGAGATCACTTCTGGCGATGCCTGAGGTGATCTTTTTTTTGCTTTTTTTAAGGGTGTTCGTGCTTTTGTCACAACCCCCTCTCGCGAAGCAGGATTATTCTATGATATGATGAAAGACGACGAATTTTCGTGATGTCAGGATGGAGTGTGATCAAGGTGAAGAAGGAATACCGCGTCAAGAAAGACAAGGAGTTCCAAGCGGTGTTTACTCGAGGAGCCTCTGTCGCCAATCGGCAATTTGTCGTATACGCACTAAAAAAAGACCAGCAAGCTCATTTTCGGATTGGTTTATCAGTGAGTAAGAAAATCGGAAATGCTGTCGTACGTAATCAGGTAAAACGGTACCTTCGTGAAGCATTTTTGTTACATGAAGCTTCGATTGCACCAGATTATGATCTTGTAATCATCGCCCGCAATCCAGCTGCGAAGATGACTGCGCAAGAAGTCGCAGATAGTTTGCGGCATGTATTAAAGCGTTCCGGCGTCTGGAAGCGGCAAGTTAAATAAATACGTAATATATTCTGTTTGATTTGTAACGGTCTTTCCTGATTCTATCTATAGAAGGAGTCTGACCGACAAAGGGTAAACATCATTAGGAGGAATTATGAACAAGAGAACTAAGATTTGGTTGACACTTGGACTGATGTCAGTACTCGCGGTTGTTCTATCGGGTTGTACACCTGGAACATACGGAACAGGTGAACCGATTACTGCTGACACAGAAGGTTTCTGGAAACATTATTTTGTTTGGCCGATGGCTTGGTTGATTGGAAAAATTGCAGAATACTTTAACGGGGATTACGGGATTGCAATCGTGATTACGACATTGATTGTTCGTCTCGTCATTTTACCGTTGATGATTAAACAGACGAAGAGTATGGGTGGTATGCAAGTCATCCAGCCAGAAATGATGAAACTGCGTGAGAAATACAGTTCAAAAGATCAGGAAACACAACAGAAATTGCAACAGGAAATGATGAAGCTTTATCAGGAGCATAACGTCAATCCACTTGCAGGTTGTTTACCGATCTTAATTCAAATGCCAATCCTGATTGCCTTCTATAACGCAATCATTTACACGCCGGATATTTTCAAGCATACGTTCCTTTGGTTCGATCTTGGAAAGCCAGATCCATATTTTATCTTACCGATTCTTTCAGCGGTCTTTACGTACCTGCAACAGAAACTCTCGATGGCAGGGCAAGAAGATAATCCGCAGATGAAAATCATGTTGTACATCTTCCCGGTCATGATCTTCGTCATGGGTGTGACGTTACCCTCTGCCTTGTCACTTTACTGGGTCGTTGGTTATATCTTCTCGATCATCGTGACGATCGTGATCATGAAGCCGATGCGTGAGAAGATCAAATTACAGACTGAAGCAACGATTGCTTCAAAACGTGAAAAAGAAGCGGCCGAAGCAGCTCCTGCTCCGAAAAAGCCGAAAAAGAAACGTTAATCACAAATGAGGGCGATACTCCGTTTTTACAGAGTGTCGCTCTTTTTCTTTGAGTCATTTTCGTGTATAGTTGTCACGTTATACCCATTTATAACTAACTCATCAATTAATCATAGAAACGATAGAAGAAAACGAGGTGTGAATGACGAATGATGGAATTTGATACGATAGCCGCGATTTCGACACCGATGGGCGAAGGGGCGATTGCAATCGTCCGCTTATCAGGTCCGCAAGCAGTAGCAACGGCAAACCGAGTGTACCGAGGTGCGAATCAGTTAACGGAAGTACCAACCCACACGATTCATTACGGGAAATTAGTCGACCACGAGACGGAGCAGGTCGTCGATGAAGTAATGGTCAGTGTCATGCGGGCGCCGAAGACGTTTACGCGCGAAGATGTCGTCGAATTGAATTGCCATGGTGGAGTCGTCGCGGTCAATCGTGTACTCGAACTCATTCTGGCACAACCTGATGTTCGTCTAGCAGAACCAGGTGAATTCACGAAACGCGCCTTTTTGAACGGGCGCATCGACTTATCACAAGCTGAAGCCGTGATGGACTTAATCCGTGCGAAAACGGACCGGGCGATGACGGTTGCAATCGGTCAAATCGAAGGGCGGCTCTCGAAGCTTGTCCAAGAATTGCGCGAACAGCTGTTACAGACGATCGCTTCGATTGAAGTCAACATCGACTACCCGGAATACGATGCGGAAGAAATGACGCAACAAATCGTCCAAAAAGATGCTGGGGAAGTCCGCCGCATCCTGACGGAACTGCTCCGGACGGCGCGCCAAGGAAAAATTCTACGTGAAGGCCTGTCGACAGCAATCATCGGGCGACCGAACGTCGGGAAATCATCTTTGCTCAACACATTGGTGCAAGAAGCAAAAGCAATCGTCACGGATATCGCAGGGACGACCCGTGATACGATTGAGGAATATGTGAATGTCCGCGGTGTACCGCTCAAGTTGATCGATACGGCAGGGATTCGGGAAACGGAAGATATCGTCGAACGAATGGGTGTCGAAAAATCACGCCAGGCACTCAATTCGGCGGATTTGATTTTACTCGTCTTAAACGGGAATGACGAATTGACGCAAGAAGATATTTTGTTGTTTGAAGCGATTCGCGATATGAACGCGATCATCATCGTCAACAAGAGTGACCTTGCGCAACAAATCGACTTAACACGTGTTGAAGAACTGGCTGCAGGACGCCCGGTCGTCACGACATCCTTGCTTGAAGAAGCAGGCGTCAACGACCTCGAAGCAGCAATCGCAGCCCTCTTCTTCGAACAAGGTGTTGAAAGCCAAGACATGACGTACGTCTCGAATGCACGTCATATTCAATTGATTAAACAAGCGAGTCAGATGATTGAAGATGCGCTCGGGGCGGCAGAAGCAGCGATGCCGATCGACATGGTCCAAATCGATTTACGCCGGGCATGGGATACGCTTGGCGAAATCAATGGGGATACGGCGCAAGATAGTCTACTCGATAAACTTTTCTCCCAGTTTTGTTTAGGGAAATAATTGCACTGTCAGGTTGTTGATTCATAAAAGGAGGAACCGAAATTATGGCTTATCAAGCAGGTGAATTCGACGTCATCGTCGTCGGAGCCGGACATGCTGGAATCGAAGCGTCACTCGCATCAGCGCGAATGGGTTCGAAAACGGTGATGTTAACGATGAATCCCGACATGGTCGGATTCATGTACTGTAACCCGTCGATTGGTGGTCCCGCAAAAGGGATTGTCGTCCGGGAAATTGATGCATTAGGTGGCGAGATGGCACGGGCGATCGACGCGACTTACATCCAAATGAAAATGCTCAATACATCAAAAGGTCCGGCCGTCCGTGCACTCCGGGCGCAGGCAGATAAATTTGAGTATCAAAATCGAATGAAAAAAGCCCTTGAGGATGAACCGAACCTCTTGTTACGTCAAGCACTCGTCGAACGTCTATTGATTGAAGATGGACGCTGTGTCGGTGTCGTGACGAATACGGGAGCAGAGTACCGGGCGAATGCTGTCGTCATTACGACAGGAACGTTCATGCGTGGGAAAATCATCATCGGCGAACTCTCATACGAGAGTGGTCCGAACAATCAGATGCCGTCCGTCAACCTATCGAAGCATCTCGAGGAACTCGGGTTCGAGCTCGCGCGCTTCAAAACAGGGACACCACCCCGAATCGATGGAAAAACAATTGATTATTCAAAAACCGAAATCCAACCAGGGGATGCGGTCGCTTTACCGTTCAGCCATGAAACGACTCAGATGATCACGGAGCAGATTCCATGTTGGTTAACGTATACGACAGAGTATACACACCAATTGATTGACGCGAACTTACACCGTTCACCGATGTTCTCAGGCATGATTAAAGGAACAGGCCCACGCTACTGTCCTTCAATCGAGGACAAAGTCGTCCGGTTCAATGATAAACCGCGTCACCAAATCTTCCTCGAGCCGGAAGGTCGCGATACGGAAGAAGTCTATGTCCAAGGGTTATCAACAAGCTTACCGGAAGATGTCCAACATGATATCTTACGTTCGATTCCCGGTCTTGAAAAATCAGAAATGATGCGTCCCGGCTATGCAATCGAATACGATGCGGTCATTCCGACACAACTGTGGCCGACACTTGAAACGAAACGGGTCGAAGGGTTATTCACAGCAGGACAAATTAACGGTACGAGCGGCTACGAAGAAGCTGCCGGACAAGGCATCATGGCTGGAATCAATGCGTCGCTTAAAGTTCAAGGCAAAGAGCCATTGATTTTGTCGCGTTCGCAAGGGTATATCGGTGTCATGATTGATGATCTCGTCACAAAAGGGACGAACGAACCGTATCGCCTCTTGACGTCACGTGCTGAATACCGTCTCTTACTCCGTCATGACAATGCCGATCTTCGCTTATCTGAAATCGGGCATGAACTCGGTCTGATCAATGACACGCGTCATGCGAAACTCGAACTGAAAAAAGACGAAATCAGTCGCGAAATGAAACGTCTTGAAAAAGTCGTCATCAAAGCGACACCAGACGTCAACGAAAAACTGACGGCAATCGGTGTCTCACCGTTGAAAGAAGCGTTGCACGCAATTACGTTATTGAAACGTCCGGAAATCACGTACGCAATGATTGCAGACATGACAGAGCCACCTGTCGCATTGTCAGCGGAAGCGGCCGAGCAAGTCGAAATCCAAGTCAAGTACGCAGGTTATATCGACAAACAACTCGACCAAGTCGAACGTATGATGCGGATGGAACAAAAACGAATTCCGGATCGACTCGATTACGATGTCATCAATGGTCTCGCGATTGAAGCAAAACAGAAACTAAACCAAGTGCGTCCGCTCTCGATTGGACAAGCATCACGGATTTCTGGGGTTAACCCGTCAGATATCTCGATTTTGCTAATTTATATCGAGCAAGGCCAATACGCATTGACTGCGGAGTGATAACATGAACGAACAGCAATTCGTAACGGCTTTAGCCGAGCAAGGTCTCGACGTCTCAGAACAACAATTACACCAGTTCAAACGCTACTATGAACTGCTCGTCGAATGGAATGAAAAAATGAACCTGACGGCGATCACGGATAAAGAAGATGTTTACTTGAAACACTTTTATGATTCGATCACAGCGGCTTTCTACTTTGATTTCACAGAAGTCGAAACCGTTTGTGATGTCGGAGCCGGTGCCGGTTTCCCGAGCCTCCCGATTAAAATCATGTTCCCGCACTTAAAAGTCACGATCATCGATTCACTGAATAAACGAATCGGCTTCTTGAACATGCTCGCGACAGAACTTGAACTTGAAGGTGTCGCGTTCCATCATGGTCGGGCCGAAGAGTTCGGTAAAAACAAACAGTTCCGGGAACATTTTGATGTCGTGACGGCACGCGCCGTCGCCCGCATGTCAGTCCTTGCAGAATACTGTTTGCCACTCGCGAAAGTCGGCGGACAGTTTGTTGCCTTGAAGGCAGCGAAGTTAGGGCAAGAGTTAGAAGAAGGCGCAACGGCACTCAAAGTACTTGGTGGTAATTTACGGGAAAGTTTCCAGTTCCAATTGCCAGGTGAGGAAAGTGAGCGTAATATCGTTATTGTAGATAAAAAACGATTAACACCCGGGAAATATCCGCGTAAGGCGGGAACACCGGCTAAAGATCCACTGAGTTAAACACCGTTTCACGTGAAACGATGACTGATAAAGGTGAGGTGCGCGAACGTGAAAAATGCAATTGCTAAACTGCTTGGTAAAGGGGGACAGCCTGTCCCGCTTGAGCTTGATCCCCGAGACACGCTTCAGGAGCTAAAGCTGACAGAGCTTGTTGCCAATCAATTCCAACCCCGAACGATTTTTGATGGGGAGCGGATTGAAGAATTGGCGATGACGATTGAAGAACATGGGTTACTACAGCCAATCGTAGTACGAAAACAGGGGCTAGGTTATGAAATCATCGCAGGTGAGCGTCGTTTTCGAGCGGTTCAATCACTTGGGTGGGAAACGATTCCCGCAATTATCAAGGAAATGACCGATGAAACGACAGCTGCACTCGCATTGATTGAGAATCTACAACGGGAAGAACTGACTCCAATCGAAGAAGCAGAAGCATATGAACGATTGCTTGCGATGCAACACATTACGCAAGAAGTCTTAGCACGTAAACTAGGACGCAGTCAGTCGACGATTGCGAACAAGTTACGTCTGTTGCGTTTGCCAGCTGAAATTCGCGAGGCATTGAAGCAACGGACAATCACGGAACGTCACGCGCGCGCCTTGTTGCCTTTAAAGGATGCAGATCTTCAAATCTCAGTCTTAGCGGAAATCATGGAACGCGAATGGAATGTCAAAGAAACGGAACAGCGTGTCGAGCGTCTACTGACACCGAAAAAGCCGAAGAAGCGACATAAAAGTTTTGCACGGGATACACGGATCGCGTTGAATACACTACGTGATTCAGTCGACATGATTGAGCGGACAGGATTGACCGTCGAAAAAGAAGAAGTAGATTGTGAAGAATATGTCGAGGTGCGAATTCGCATCGTGAAGGCACGTCCGTAAACTGCGGTCGTGCCTTCCGCTACGTTTAGGAGAGATTTATGTGAATGAGATACCCCTGCGGGCGATTCGACCGAATCCAGGTCAGCCGCGCAAACAGTTTAATGAAAAAGCATTACAAGAATTAGCACATTCTTTACGGCAGCACGGGATGATTCAACCGATCGTCGTTCGACCACGTGATGGATTTTACGAAATCGTCGCCGGGGAACGCCGGTATCAGGCAGCAAAACAAGTCGGATTCGTTCATGTACCCGTCTTAATCATCGAGGCCAATGATACGCGGATGATGGAGCTTGCCTTGATTGAAAACATTCAGCGCGCTGATTTAAGTGCGATTGAAGAAGCGATGGCGTATGCCGAAATGTTGGAAGAGTTTGAGGTGACGCAAGCAGAACTTGCGAGCCGTGTCGGAAAAAGCCGTTCGCACATCACGAACAGTCTACGCTTGTTGCAGTTACCGCCACTCGTCCAACAAGCAGTCATGGAAGAACGTTTATCGATGGGGCATGCACGTGCCTTGCTCGCTTTAAAAAACCCGCAAAAAATCGAGCGGATGGCGGAACGCGTCATCACGGAGAATTGGAATGTCCGTCGTCTTGAGCAAGAGCTCCGCGAACGTAAGCAAAAGCGGCATGTTTCTGAACAGACGACTGAACTTCATTTTATTGAAGACGCGTTACGGGAGCGGATCGGGGCCAGTGTTCGAATCAAGATGACGAAGCAGGCAGGGAAACTAGAAATCGATTTTATGGACGAAGAGGATTTAAATCGGATACTTGAGATTTTGTTGCCGGAAGAAGAATGACAAAAAAATAAGGACAAGCGAGTCGTAAGGATTCGCTTGTCCTTATTTTAATTGTAGTGTGTGCTGTTTAGATCGAACGGGGCGTAAAGGAAATCGTCGTTCGTTTTGTTTCCGCTGCCATTTTCGCATCGAGTAAGGCGAAGCTGTCGGCAACAAGTTCAGCTAATTCATAGACGAGATGGAGTCGGGTATTTTGCAAAATCATCATTTCCATGAATCCACTGACGTTGACGACGGCTTTGATGTTGAAGTCGCCAACAGCAGGCAATTCTTTTTGGACACCGGCTCCGGGTGCGAGAGGACCTTCCGAGAAAAAGACATGACCGACGCTCGATAAGCGTCCGAGACAAGCATCGATGGCGATGACGAGTGGTTTGTAATGGGTCGTTTGAATCGAGTGAAGTGTTTCAGCTAAATTTAAGGCATGAACCGGTTTGGCTAATGTGCCATACACATGCATATGAGCGGGACGGGATTTTTCGAGGAATGTACCGACGAGTGGACCGAGGGAATCCCCCGTCGAACGATCGGAACCGATACAAACGAGAACGACAGGACGTGTTTCTTTCGTCGCAGCGACTTGCTCGTGTAATTGTTCAGCTAATCGTTCTTTCGCAAACGGCTCTGTATGCTCTAAAAAGAAAGAATAGGGCTTTGGCTCATGTGAATGAAAGCGGAAGTTCATCTCTAGATCATCCTTTCTTCTCTAGGTGTCTACGTCATGGTGTATTGGCGAGAGTGAAGGTGTTCTGTAATGATTTTCCTTTCCCGGTTTTTCAAGAAAACTAACGTCGAAATCGGTTCTTTAAGTTGAAACTGATTTAAAATCACGTATACTGTCGTAATAGAGAGAAATGAAAGGATGAAGAGAATGGCTACCAATCAAGATGTGAAAGAATCAGTCGCCCAGGTCGATAAGTTGATTGCGCAAGTGACGGACACAGAAATGTGGATTCGGTTTGGACTCAAGGTGACAATTGCGTTAATCATCATTGCCGGATTTTATATCCTGACACGGATCATGACGGGAGCAGTCGCCCGTTTGTTTACGATTCGAAAAATCAACGAGCATGATTATTTAGCGCAACGACAAAACGAGACGTTACTCAAATTGTTACAAAATGCGATTCGCTACGTCCTCGGAATTGTCATGTTACTGACCGTGCTCAGTCAATTCGGAATCAACATCACAGGGCTCGTCGCCAGTGCAGGGATTGCCGGTCTCGCCATTTCGTTTGGTGCGAAAAACCTGGTTCAAGATATCATCACAGGTGCCTTCATCATCTTCGAACGACAGTTCAAAGTCGGTGATTATGTCCGCGTCGGCGTGATTGAAGGGATTGTCATCGAGCTTGGTATTCGGACGACGAAGCTGAAAGGTCTGACGGGCGAGATTCATATCGTTCCGAACGGGCAAATCCTGCAAGTGACGAACTTCTCGGTCGATAACAGTTTTGCCTTAGTCGATGTCCAAGTTCCGTATGAAGAGGATCTCGATCGGGTCGAGACGATTCTGAACGACATCTCGGAAGCGACGACGAAGAAATATGCCGATATGTTCGTTGAACCGATTCAAATACTCGGTGTCCAAATGCTTGATTCTTCTGGCGTTGCGTACCGCATGATGGCAGAAGTACCACCGATGCAACATTTTCAAGCGGGCCGTTTGATGCGTAAAGAATTCAAACAAGGTCTCGAAGCGGAAGGAATCCAGATTCCGTACCCGCATATGGTCATGATGAACACTACAGATCAAGGGAATGGTGAACAAATCAATGATGCCAAAAACGTACAATCTCCATGATTATGTCGAAATGAAGAAACAACATCCATGCGGAACGAACCGGTGGCAAATCATTCGTGTCGGCATGGACATCCGCATCAAATGTCAAGGTTGTGGGGCAAGCATCTTAATGCCACGGCGCGATTTTGATAAGCGGTTAAAAAAAGTCTTACCAGAATGAGTTTTATCAAATACGACCGAAGCGCTTAATAGGTGCTTCGGTCTTTTTTAATTACAAAGCAGAACGCTAATGGGGGAAAAAAGGTTAAGGAGAAGTCTAAGTTTTGATTAAGCGGCTAGGTGAATTAGCAAACTCTTTAAAAAAGAATTCCCATCTCCTTGCTTAAAAAAATTGAACTATCTATAATTGTGAAAGATGTGCTGACGTGGTGTAATCAATCTACCCACTGCGGCCGCTAGCACGGATTTCCTAGGAAATACCGAAAAGGAGGAATTCCAAGTGGGATTAACAGCAGGAATCGTTGGCTTACCAAACGTAGGAAAATCAACACTTTTTAACGCAATTACTCAAGCAGGTGTCGAGGCGGCGAACTATCCGTTCGCAACAATCGATCCGAACGTAGGTGTCGTCGAAGTACCCGATGCACGTCTTCGTAAATTGACAGAACTCGTCAACCCGAAGAAGACCATCCCGACAGCATTCGAATTCACGGATATCGCCGGAATCGTTAAAGGCGCGTCAAAGGGTGAAGGATTAGGAAATAAATTCTTAGCAAACATTCGTGAAGTCGATGCGATTTGTCAGGTCGTCCGTTGTTTCGTCGACGAAAACATCACACACGTCTCAGGTAAAGTATCACCGATCGATGATATCGAAACAATCAACCTCGAGTTGATTTTGGCCGATCTCGAATTGGTTGAAAAACGGATCCAACGTGTCCAAAAACAAGTTAAGTCACGTGATAAAAACGCAGCAGGCGAACTCGAAGCACTTGAGATCGTCCTCGCATTGCTCGAAGACGAAAAACCAGCACGTCTTGCGGAATTAAACGAAGATCAAGCGGCAATCGTGAAACACTTCCAATTGTTGACGATGAAACCGATGCTTTATGTCGCAAACGTCGGTGAAGATGAAGTCGCGGATGCAGACAGTAACGAAAACGTTCGTCTCGTCCGTGAGTTTGCAGCAAAAGAAGGCGCGGAAGTCATCATCATCTGTGCCCGGATTGAAGAAGAAATCGCTGAACTCGAACCGGAAGAACGTCAAGAGTTCCTCGTTGACCTCGGAATCGAAGAGTCAGGTCTCGATCAATTGATCCATGCAGCCTATAACACGCTCGGTCTCGCGACATACTTCACAGCGGGCGAAAAAGAAGTTCGTGCCTGGACGTTCAAAAAAGGGATGAAAGCACCACA
Organism: Exiguobacterium sp. N4-1P; assembly: GCF_002214325.1. Classification (NCBI taxonomy): domain Bacteria; kingdom Bacillati; phylum Bacillota; class Bacilli; order Caryophanales; genus Exiguobacterium; species Exiguobacterium sp. N4-1P. The sequence goes on along the minus strand of NZ_CP022236.1, from coordinate 2,919,492 downwards.
ATGTGCCGGTGTCATCCACTCTGACTTCGAACGTGGATTCATCCGTGCTGAAGTTGTCGCATACGATGACTTAGCAGCAGCTGGAAACATGGCGACAGTCAAAGAACAAGGACGTTACCGTTCTGAAGGTAAAGAATATGTCTTCCAAGATGGCGATGTTGTCACATTCCGCTTCAACGTTTAAGCGGAGCGAACGAATCGTTATTGCATAAACCAAAATACTTTGATAGTATTAACAAATGTGAGTAATGAATTATTGCTCCTTGCTCGATGAATCGAGCCGCCAGTCCAAGAGGAGGTGACAGATATGCGTAAATACGAAGTACTTTACATCATCCGTCCGGAAGTTGATGAGGAAGCACGAAAAGCTCTAGTTGAGCGTTTCAACAAAGTCCTCACTGACAACGGTGGTACAGTTGAAAAAACAACTGAAATGGGTAAACGTCGTTTCGCTTACGAAATCAATGATATGCGTGAAGGATTCTATGTTCTTCTTAACGTGACTGCTGAACCAGCAGCTACTAAAGAACTTGACCGTCTCATGAAGATCAGTGACGATATCGTTCGCTTAATGATCACAAAAGACGAGAAATAAGCTGAAACAGGAGAGTGATTCTGATGATTAACCGCGTCGTTTTAGTCGGTCGGTTAACTCGTGACCCTGAAATGCGTTATACGCAGAGCGGGATTGCGGTAACGCGATTCACACTCGCATGTGACCGTCCATTTACGGGACAAGATGGGAAGCGAGAAGCTGATTTCATCGATTGCGTCGTATGGCGCAAGCAAGCAGAGAACGTTGCTCAGTATTTGAAAAAAGGTAGTCTCGCAGGTGTCGAGGGTCGCCTACAGATTAGCAGTTATGACGATAAAGAGGGTCAACGTCGATATCGTGCTGAAGTCGTCGCGGATAGTGTTCGATTCCTAGAATCACGCAATGCAAGCCGTTCTTCAGATAGTGACAGCTATTCTTCGAATTCAAATACAGGTGGAAACGGGAATGCTGCAGGATGGGGTTCACAGCAACAGCAGAACAACTCTTCCTCGCCAGCACCCGCTTCATCTTCATCGAACTCGGGCTTCGGCGCTGATCCGTTCAGCGGTGGAAGTTCGATCGATCTTTCAGACGACGATCTCCCATTCTAATGGGAACGTTGGACTGAAAAATTTACTCTAAAAAGGAGGTTAATCACATGGCACGTCGTCCAGGTGGAAAACGTCGTCGTAAAGTATGTTACTTCACGTCGAACCACATCACTCATATCGATTATAAAGACGTAGAACTTCTCAAACGTTTCATTTCGGAACGCGGTAAGATTCTTCCACGTCGTGTGACTGGTACTTCAGCGAAATACCAACGTCCACTTACAATCGCAATCAAACGTTCACGTCAAATGGCTTTAATCCCATACGTAGCTGACTGATTACGGTGAAGCGCTTTTCCTTTTCGAAGGAAGGGCGCTTTTTTTCGCTTCGCTTTCAACCGGTCCTATTTTTCGGTTATAATAAACAAGTTAACGAATTTTTAATTAGAAGTATTTAAGGAGGACGCGATGGAGTCAGGTCAACAAGTATCATCAGAACGGGAACGGCGGGTTGTTCGCTTCGTTCCGTATCTATTAATCGTCGGTCTACTTCTCGTCGTCGCAATTAGTAATCCAATCATCGCAGCAATTGGTGCGTTCGTGACGACTGTTCTTTTTGTCCTTCATCTATTAGAAGAGCAGCGGGCACGAAAGTCCTGGGAAGCATATGTCGAAAGAATATCGATTCAAGTCGAGGATACAGGGCAAGATGCTTTGACGAATATGCCGATTGGAATCTTACTATATGATGAGGAAACGCACGTCACATGGTTCAATGATCCGATGCGTGAAATCTTCGACGACTTGGCAATGGGGCATCTGTTACTCGATCTCGATCCCTTGTTCGTTGAAATGATGGCGACGGATGAAGATCAAGCGACACTTGAGATTGGTGAGTCCGTCTATCGTGTCTTCTCGAATCGTGAAAATCGGACGTTCTATCTATTTGATATGACAGAAGAGGCGCAAGTTGAACAACAACTCGTCGACAATCAAACCGTCATCGGCGTCATTTATCTCGATAACTATGATGAGATGACGCAGGGGATTGAAGATCAATTAAGAAGTGAATTAAATAGTCGGGTCACCCAGTTATTGAATCATTGGGCGGCGGATCACGGCACCTATATAAAACGTACCGCCTCAGACCGGTACTTTGTCGTGACGACAGAAGAGAATCTACGGATTCTTGAGCGGACGAAGTTTTCCATCTTAGACATTGTCCGAGACGAGACGAGTCAACGTGGGGTGCAATTAACGCTGTCGATCGGAATTGGCTGTGGCAGTGACGCCATACCTGTTCTCGGTCAGATGGCGCAGTCGAGTCTTGACTTAGCACTCGGACGCGGGGGCGACCAGGTCGTCATCAAACGTGACGGGAAAGTCCGCTTTTATGGTGGGAAAACGAATCCGACGGAAAAACGGACGCGTGTCCGGGCACGGGTCATCGCCAATTCGTTGCGTGACTTGATGCAGGAATCAAGTCGAATCCTCGTCATGGGTCACCGAAACCCTGACATGGATTCACTTGGAGCATCGATTGGTATTCTCAAGCTTGCCGAGATGAACGATAAGGAAGCGCATATCGTATTACCGGATGCAGAAATCGGTCAAGGGATTCGACGGATGATGTCGGAAATCAGTGAAGACGAGAAACTGGAGTCGCGTTTCATCAATTCGTTCCAAGCTGAGCAACTCGTCGACGATCAAGCGTTATTGATTATCGTCGACACGCATAAACCGTCGCTTGTCGTCGTTCCGGCATTACTGGATCAGTTCGAACGAATGGTCGTCATCGATCATCATCGTCGCGGAGAAGATTTCATCGAGGAGCCAGTGCTCGTCTATCTTGAGCCATATGCATCTTCGACGTCAGAACTCGTCACAGAGTTGATTGAATACCAACCGACGAACGAAAAGCTGTCAATGCTTGAAGCGACGGCGTTACTTGCAGGAATCATCGTCGACACGAAAGGCTTTACGATCCGGACAGGCTCGCGGACGTTTGATGCGGCCTCCTACTTGCGTTCGCAAGGCGCAGACACGGTCCTCGTCCAAGAGTTCCTTAGTCAAAACCTCGAGACGTATGTCGAACAGTCGCATATTCTCGAGCGGACGGAAATCTATAAAGCAGGTATGGCGATCGCGACAGCGGAGCCGGGGGTCATCCATGATCAAGTCTTGATCGCCCAAACGGCGGATCAACTGTTATCCTTACAAGGAATCCGTGCCGCCTTCGTCATCGCTGAGCTCCAAGATGGCCGGACGGCAATCAGTGCCCGGTCGCTCGGTGAGGTCAATGTCCAGTTAATCATGGAGACGCTAGGTGGCGGTGGTCACTTAACGAATGCGGCGACGCAGATGGCGGAATCGATCATCACGGTCGCGGATGAATTAAGACAAGCAATCGATCGTTATCTAGAAGATGAAACAAAAGGAGAGGAAATCGAATGAAAGTTATTTTATTGCAAGACGTTAAAGGACAAGGTAAAGCAGGAGACGTGAAAGAAGTCGCAGATGCATACGCGAACAATGTGTTATTCAAAAAGAAATTAGCGCGTCCCGCGACAACAGGGAACTTAAAACAACATGAAGCACATGAACGTAAAGCAGCAGAGCAAGCGAAACAAGCATTGCTTGATGCAGAAGCGTTAAAAGAGAAGATTGAAAAAGAAACGATTGTCGTTTCGACGAAAGCGGGCGAAGGCGGCCGTGTCTTCGGTTCAGTCACGAGTAAACAAATTGCAGAAGCATTGAAGAGCATGGGTTACAAAATCGACAAACGTAAAATCGAGCTCGAGCACCCGATCAAAGCCCTCGGATTCACGAAAGTGCCGTTAAAACTGCACAATGAAGTCACAGCGACGCTAAACGTTCAGGTCAAAGAAGCGTGATTAGAAAAGGGGATCGGTGATGAGTGATGTAATGCAAAATACGCCACCCCAAAGTATCGAGGCGGAACAAGCCGTCCTTGGGGCGATCATGATTGATGCTGATCGATTGATCAGTGCGTCCGAACGATTATTGCCACACGATTTTTATCGGGCGGCACACCAACGGATTTTTGAAGCGATGCTCGTGTTGTCGGACCGTGGCGAAGCAATCGATCTTGTCACAGTCACGGCGGAACTGAGTACGCTCGGTGTCTTAGAAGAAATCGGCGGGCTTGCCTATCTCGGTGAGCTTGCGGAAGGTGTCCCGACAGCGGCGAATATCAATTATTACGTCAATGTCGTCGACCAAAAATCAACGCTTCGCCGTTTAATCCGGACAGCGAATGAAATCGTCACAGACGGGTACGAACGACAAAATGAAGTCGACGTCCTGCTGAATGAGGCAGAACGGAAGATTCTTGAAGTATCGCAAGGCAAGGGGAGCGCAAGCTTTATCCCGATTTCTGACGTCTTGACGAGCGCGTATGCGACGATTGATAAATTGCATAAGCAAAGCGGTGAAACGACCGGGATTCCGACCGGCTTCCGCGACCTCGATCAAGTGACGGCCGGGTTCCAGCGTAACGATTTAATCATCGTCGCCGCCCGTCCGTCTGTCGGGAAGACGGCATTCGCCTTGAACATCTCGCAAAACGTCGCCACCCGTGCCGACGAGAATGTTGCCATCTTTAGTCTTGAGATGGGTGCGGAACAACTCGTCATGCGGATGCTCTGTGCAGAAGGCAACGTCGATGCGCAACGTCTCCGGACGGGGCAACTCGAAGATGAAGATTGGGGTAAACTGTCGCTCGCGATGAGTAGTTTGTCGCAAGCAGGGATTTACATCGATGATACGCCAGGGATTCGTGTCAATGATATCCGGGCGAAGTGTCGTCGCTTAAAGCAAGAGCACGGTCTCGGCATGATCATGATTGATTACTTGCAGTTGATTCAAGGGAACGGTCGCTCAAGCGACAACCGTCAACAGGAAGTCTCAGAGATTTCCCGTTCCTTAAAGTCGCTCGCACGTGAACTCGAAGTGCCCGTCATCGCCTTATCGCAGCTCTCGCGTGGTGTGGAGAGTCGTCAGGATAAACGACCGATGATGTCGGATATCCGGGAATCAGGGGCGATTGAGCAAGATGCGGATATCGTCGCTTTCTTATACCGGGACGATTACTACAACAAAGAAACGGAAGATGCGAATACGATCGAGATCATCATCGCGAAACAGCGGAATGGTCCGACCGGTACGGTTAAACTCGCTTTCCGGAAAGAATTTAATAAATTCGTCGATCTTGAGCCGAGTAATTCGTATGCTCCACCGGCGTAACAAGCAACACCTCGATCTAACCAGGTCGGGGTGTTTTTGTTTGTAGAAAATCATGACTGAGGTGTTAGTTTAGTTCACGTGTGGACAAGATAAATTCAATGTTGTGAACGAGGCTTTTTGCTTTTTGCTTTCTGCTTTCTGACAACCGTTTCTTTCTTCTCGTGCTTTCCTCGGGCGAGGCGCAAGCCGTTGCTCCTTCGTTCTGACGAACACGGAGCAGGGTCTTGCCTGCCTCTGACAGCACAAGACGTCTTGTGCTTTTTCCCGTAGGAGTCACGAAAAGCGAAGCATGTGGGTAGCGTGTTTTATGAACGAGGTGAGCTGACAACCGTTTCTTTCTTCTCGTGCTTTCCTCGGGCGAGGCGCAAGCCGTTGCCCCTTTGTTCTGACGAACACGGAGCAGGGTCTTGCCTGCCTCTGACAGTGCAAGAAATCTTGCACTTTTTCCCGTAGGAGTCACGAAAAGCGAAACGGTTGGCTTGTGTAGCGGGTCGTATGGATCATTGGGGATCGATTTGTTGAGTCGCGCGTTCCGAATTGAATCGCTTTCGAACGAACAGCAATCAGGCGCGACCCTGCAGCGAAGCGAAGCGGCGCAAGGGATTGCCGCTCAGAAGTCGATTCGGAGAGGAAAAGCGCGGCGGGCGTATGTAAAAGGTTTCGATATGAGCTTGTCTGTAGCCTAGCCCCCGATTTTGATAAACAAGACGAGAGTAAAGCACATAAAGGAAGCATAACGATTTGGACAAACGAAGTCATCGGGAAGAATCATTATGTTTCGATATCTTGAAAGTAAAGGAAAAAAGGAAGCAGAAAGGAGTAATTAAACGAACGAAACAGAAATACATTAATTAATTGTTCGGTATTTGATTGACTTCTGTTTTTTTCCGCGTTACACTTAGTCGTGGTTTTGAATCGTACGTGGAGGTGGATGAGAATATGTCATCAGTAGTAGTAGTCGGAACACAGTGGGGCGACGAAGGGAAAGGTAAAATTACCGATTTCCTTTCGAAAAAAGCCGATGTCGTCGCTCGTTATCAAGGTGGGGACAATGCAGGACATACAATCGTATTCAATAATGAGACGTATAAGTTACACTTGATTCCTTCAGGGATCTTTTACTCAGACAAGAAATGTGTCATCGGAAATGGCCTAGTCGTCAATCCGAAATCGCTCGTCAAGGAATTAAAGTATCTGCACGATCGTGGTGTTTCTACGGATAACTTATTAATTTCAAATCGTGCTCATGTTATCTTGCCATACCATCAATTGCAAGATCAGCTCGAAGAAGAAGCAAAAGGCGACGCGAAAGTCGGAACGACGCTGAAAGGAATCGGACCGTGCTACATGGATAAAGCAGCACGGATCGGGATTCGGATGGCAGACTTACTCGATAAAGAAACGTTCGCTGAAAAACTTCAAATCGTGCTTGAACAGAAGAACCGGATGTTTACGAAAATGTACGACGCAGAGCCGATTGCCTTTGATGATATCTTTGAAGAATACTACGCGTATGGTCAAGAATTCGCGAAGTATGTCTGCGATACATCAGTCGTCGTCAACGATAGCCTCGATAAAGGGGAAAAAGTGTTGTTCGAAGGAGCGCAAGGTGTCTTGCTCGATCTCGACCACGGAACGTATCCGTTCGTCACATCATCAAATGCTTCAGCGGGTGGCGTCGCGTCAGGTGTCGGTGTCGGTCCTGCTCGTATCGACCACGTCGTCGGTGTCTGTAAGGCCTATACGTCACGTGTTGGTGATGGTCCGTTCCCAACGGAATTGTTCGATGAAATCGGTCATCACATCCGTGAAGTCGGTCGCGAATATGGTACGACGACAGGTCGTCCGCGTCGCGTCGGTTGGTTCGACTCGGTTGTCGTTCGTCATTCACGTCGGACGAGTGGTTTGACAGACCTGTCCTTGAACTCGATCGATGTCTTGACCGGGATTGAAACGTTGAAGATTTGTACATCGTACGAATTCAACGGAAAACAAATCGATGAGTACCCAGCAAGCTTCCGTGATCTTGAAGCGTGTGTCCCGGTCTACGAAGAGTTACCGGGTTGGAAAGAAGATATTACAGGGATTCGTAAGTTTGAAGACCTTCCAATCAATGCGCAAAACTACGTAAAACGGATCGCAGATTTGACGAACATTTCACTCGTCACGTTCTCGGTCGGACCAGGTCGCGAGCAGACAGTCGTCCTTCGTGATCTTTACGAAGAAGCATAAGTCGAATACAAACAGGCGTGGCATCAATCGGTGCCGCACCTGTTTTTTTATATCTTTTGATAAGCGAAATAATTCACAAACAAAAGGATAAGAGCGTATACTAAAAGTAATGTTTCACGTGGAACGTTCCACATGAAATCGGTTGAATGGTAGAGGTGTGGCGTCGGTAGTTTCCGTCGCCACCTTTCTATATGCCGAAAAAACAGGTAAAATAGATTGAATAGAAATTTTTTAAGGGGGAACACCCATTGACGGAACGTAGAATACTCGTCGTCGACGACGAACAACCGATTGCGGATATATTAAAATTTAAACTTGAAAAAGAAGGTTACAGCGTCGCTGTTGCCAATGATGGCGTTGAAGCACTTGAGAAGGTCGAGGAATTCAAACCAGACTTGATTTTGCTCGACATCATGCTGCCTTTAATGGATGGGATGGAAGTCTGTCGTGAAGTCCGAAAAACACTTGAGACACCAATCATCATGTTGACGGCAAAAGACTCAGAAATCGATAAAGTACTCGGACTGGAACTCGGTGCGGATGATTACGTAACGAAACCGTTTAGTTCACGCGAGCTACTCGCACGTGTCAAAGCGAACATGCGAAAACGAGGACGTGATGAAAAACCAGTCAGTGATGACCCTGATGATATTACGATTGGTGAGTTGACGATTCATTTGAATTCGCATACGGTCACGAAGCGTGAAGAAAAAATCGAACTCACACAACGTGAATTCGAACTGTTGCATTATTTAGCGAAGAACATCGGACAAGTCATGACGCGCGAACATCTTCTTCAGACAGTCTGGGGCTATGATTACTTCGGCGACGTTCGGACGGTCGATGTGACGGTACGCCGTCTACGTGAGAAAGTCGAAGACAACCCGAGTACACCCATTTATATCATGACACGTCGTGGTGTCGGTTATTATCTCCAAGATGGGGAGAATGAATAACTATGTTAAAAGGAACGAACTTCTTTAAATCCATCCAGTGGAAACTTGTCGTCATTTACGCGTTACTGATTTTAGTCGCGATGCAAGTCATTGGAGTCTATTTCGTTCGTTCCCTTGAAAAGCAGTACATTACAAACTTCTCAAAATCTGTCGAGGACCGAGCCGGACTTGTAGCTTACAATGTCGGGAAGGAATTTGATAAGGCAGGCGATGATGAAGCCTCTAAACGGCAGTTGTCTGAGTCTCTTGGGCAGCTGCTGTCTGAGTTTAGTAGTGGCTCCACTTCAAGGAACGACATTCTCGAAGTCCAAATCATCGACCAGGATTCTGTCATTCAAGCGACGTCGGATGAGGACAACCAGTCGGCGGTTGGGCAACGGGCGACAAACTCGTTAATCAAAAAAGCACAGGCGACGAGTTCGACCCGAATCGATACCGTCCTTGATCCGAATGAAGATAAAATCCGAATCTTCGCCGTACCTGTCACGTCAGAAGGTGATGGTTCGACGATCGGGATGATTTATGTCCGGGCATCGATGGAGTCGATCTATTCACAGATGCAACAGGTCACCCGCATTCTAGCGACGGGAACAGTGATTGCACTTGTCATCACGTCGATTCTCGGGGTGCTGTTATCTCGAACGATCACGCGACCGATTTCCGACATGCGTCGGCAAGCGATTGAGATGCGCCGGGGGAACTTCTCCCGGAAAGTAAAAGTCTATTCCGATGACGAAATCGGACAGCTGGCCCGGTCGTTCAACGAATTGACCGACGAGTTGCTCGAAGCAAACGCGACGACGGAAGCGGAACGACGGAAGTTGACGAGCGTCCTCGAAAACATGACGGACGGTGTGATCGCTACGGACCGGACGCTCCGTGTCATCTTGATGAATGATCAAGCAAAAGACATCGTCGGCGTCGAAGAGGCAGGCATGGTCGGAACGAATCTGAAGGATTTACTCGCACTCGGGGATGACTTCATGATTCCGGAAGACGGAACAATGCCACCACGCTTGCTTGATTTCAGTAGTGAGGATGAACTGTTCCTCGTCCGGGCGTTCTTCTCGCCCGTCAAGAAACACAGTGGACCGATTACCGGAATGATCATCGTCTTGCATGACGTCACGGAACAAGAGCAAGTCGAACAGGACCGCCGCGAGTTCGTCGCGAACGTCAGTCACGAACTCCGGACTCCATTGACGACGATGCGGAGTTATCTCGAAGCACTCGCAGAAGGGGCCTATCAAGACGAAGAACTTGCACCACGCTTCCTTGAGACGACACAAAATGAGACGGAGCGGATGATTCGTCTCGTCACAGACCTCCTGCAACTGTCGAAAATGGATAGTAAGGAATATAAGATGAATAAAGTGCGCTTCGACTATATCCAGTTCATTAATGAAATTCTCGATCGTCATGACATGACAAAACCGGAGCGGATTCGCTTCCGCCGGAAAATCATGAAACGGAAAGTTTATATTCGTGGGGACCAGGATAAGTTGATTCAAGTTGCCGATAACATTTTGACGAATGCGATCAAGTATTCACCGGAAGGCGGAACGATTACCGTCCGGACGATGTTACGGGCGAAACGGATCGTCATCAGCATCAAGGATGAGGGAGTCGGGATTCCGAAAGCGAACCTGCAAAAAATCTTCGAACGTTTCTATCGTGTCGATAAGGCACGGGCACGGAAGATTGGTGGGACAGGTCTCGGTCTCTCGATCGCGAAAGATGTCGTTTCGGCACATGGCGGCGACATTTGGGCAGAAAGTGAATGGGGACGTGGTACGACGATTTACTTTACCCTTCCTTATGAAGTGATTGAAGAGGTGGATGCCGGATGATGAAGCAACGACTGAAAACGACCCTGCTGATTCTACTTGTATGTGGTTCTATTTTTCAGACGGCAATGCTTTGGACATATCATCCAAGTAGTGAATCGATTGAGCAGGAACAAGTATCGTTTAATGAGATTGATGCTTCAAAGACGGTTGAAAGTAATCAGCTCGTTAATCCGGAACTCGTCGTCTATTCGAATGGTGTGGAAGCCTATCAGACACAAATCATCGGGCGGACGATTTTGAACCGGATTGGTGCTTCGTTTGATATCGGTGTCCTCGTCTTGACGGATAAAGCCTCAAACATCCCGCTCAGCAAACGGAGTGTCGAGATGATTTTCCCGACACCGGTCACGGCAGCGATGCTTGAAGAACTACTCGGTGAAAAAGAGATTGCGATGGCTGAACCGATTAAACGGCTCTATCTGCTCGATTATGACGGACCGATTCTTCGGCTCGAGTCAGCGACTGGTCGCTTTAAAGACTTTCAATTGGTCGGCGACGAGACAGTCTTAAAACGCCTCTTTGCCTACGATAAGAAAAAACCGATGACGAAGGTCGAGCTTAAAGGCGGTGACTACACGTACGTCGCAACAGCGACCCCTCGTCTTGAAGAAGTGTTTGTCTATGACGAAGTCGGACAGGACCCGAAACCACTCGACCGGATTCGCAGTGCGTTCTTCACAGCGAATACGAATGTGCAGCAAATCAAGGGACGAGACGGACTCGACGTGTTGACGGATGGGGTCAGCGTCTCGACGTATGACCGGGATTACAATGCCTATCGTTTCAACACGCTGTCACCGAATACACAAAGTACGGCAGTCGATTACAGTACGCTCGTCAGCTACATCAATATTCATGGGGGCTGGCTCGACCAAGTCACACAACGCAGTGGCTTCCGTTATTACTTCGATCAAATGAGTAGTCAAGAAGAGCAACAAACGGCAATCTTCCGTCTCTATTTGAATCGTTATCCGGTCTTCGGCGAAATTGGCCCGTTGCTCGAACAACCAGAATTTGATTTAGCGACGATCAAGATGACGTTCGAAGAAAATCAAATCCGGTCGATCAGCCGGAGCATGTTACGGGCAGACCGGAAACTTTTGTTAAAGGAAACGACGTTACCGACGATTGAACAGACGGTGAAAGAGCTGGAGCAAGCAGACCTTATGCAGGACATCACCGGAATTCGAGTCGGCTACAGCATGACATACAAAATCGCGACGAGTCGCTACGCCCTGTTTGAACCGGCATGGTTCGTCAAACGGGATGGAGAATGGAGCACAGTCGATCAAGCAATTGGAAATGAGGGGTAATGTTGAATGGATTGGAGTAAAGCAAAGACGTTGTTGATTCTGACTTTCCTCATCCTGAACGTCTACCTGGTCGTTCAATTGATGGATCGGATGATTGAACCACGGATCGTCGCGACGACGGCGTCCGGAAAGACGATTTTGAAAGATCGGAAGATTGACGAAAAACAACTGCAGACCGCGTCTCGCGACATCGGTTATTTGACGGCAGAAGTCGATTCGAGCTCACTGGCACCAAAAGAGAGCTCACCGATTAAAGATGCAATCACATCAGTCAAAAATCAGGTCGAATGGTCTGTTCGGTTGTCGAAGCCGTCACCGCTCGACGCAAAAGCGATGCGCGACTCGGCGACTTCATTCGTCCAGTCGTCCGTTAATCACGGTTCAGACTACACGTTTTGGAAGTTTGATAATAAACAAAATGAAATGACGTTCGTGCAGACGTATAAAGGACAACCGCTGTATTCGACACCGGAGCAATCACGGGATGATGAGGCGATGATTGGTCCGTCCCTGCTCGTCCTGCAGCTGAACGATGACAAGGAAATCGTCAGCTATAAGCAACGTCACTTGAACGAAGTCGTCCGCCAAGCACAGGACGTGACGTTGTTGTCAGCGAGCGAAGCCGTCATCCAATTGTCGGAGCAAGGTCTTTTCCCGGCCTCGAAAAAAATGACAGGCCATAAGCTTGGCTATTTCTGTCTCGTGACGGAAGGGACAAAATCGGTCCAGATTTTACCGCCGACGTGGCAGATCGAACTCGACGGGGAAGAACTTTATTTCGTCAACGCGATTGACGGGGGTGTTCAGACGATCGAACGCCTCGATACAGTTTCAGAGAAATGAGGAATACACGATGAGCCTACACTATAGCGTTCTTGCGAGCGGCTCGACGGGAAATGCCCTCTACATCGAAAGTGAACAAAGCCGGCTGCTCGTCGATGCCGGATTGACAGGAAAAGCGATGCTTGCATTGTTCGACCAGATTCACCGGTCACCGGAAGGCATCGATGGGCTGTTCGTCACCCATGAACACTCGGATCATATTAAAGGGGTCGGCATCTTAGCCCGCAAGTACAACATCCCGCTCTATGCGAACCAAAAGACATGGGACGCGATGGAAGCGAAGATTGGGAAGATTGATCCCGCCTTGAAGTTCCTCTGGGAAGTCGGCGAAGTGAAACAGTTCGGCGATATCGAAGTCGAATCGTTTAACGTCAGCCATGACGCAGCCGATCCGATGTTCTTCCAGTTCGCCCATGAAGGGAAACGACTCGCCCATATCACGGATACCGGCTACGTCTCGGACCGGATGAAAGGGACGATTCGTGGTGCCGATGCCTACATCTTCGAAGCGAATCATGATATCGGGATGCTCCAGATGGGACACTACCCGTGGAGCGTTAAACGCCGAATCCTTGGCGACTACGGTCACGTCTCGAACGAAGACGCGGCGGTCGCGATGAGCGAGGTGCTCGACGAGCGGACGAAACGGATCCATATGGCCCATTTGAGCAAGGACAACAACATGAAGGAACTGGCCCGGATGAGTGTCTCCCAGACACTGGCGAGCCGGGATGTCGACCTCAGCAAGATTCATCTGCTTGATACCGATCCCGTCATTCCGACACCACTCCTGAAGCTCTGATTATGGGAAATTACTGAATATGCTCAAAAGACCCCCACATTTGGCTAACTTGCCAGGTGATGGGGGTATACTTGTGTAAAGAGAGTTTAAGAAGGAGGCATGTGCCGATGGATCGACCTGAAGAACCACGGAATGAATCGGAACAGATCAATCAATCGACCGATGAGGAGAGCGGATTTCCACCGCGCCGACCGACTGAAGAAGAACCGGTCAGTCCTTATCGTGAACCATATGAAGAAACAGACGAACCTCCACGTAAGCGTGGTGGCGGTGGTAAAGCATTTTTTGTCGGCTTAATCGGCGGCGTCATCGGCGCCTTACTGATTGCCTTGATCGCCTGGCCATTTGCCCGTGATCAAATGACGAGTCCGACACCAGCCGCGACGGTGACGACGGAACAGGCAGCGACGACAGCGACGGAAGCCGAGAATGATATCGTCGGTGCCGTCAGTAAAACGAAAGAAGCCGTCGTCAGTGTGACGAACTTACAAAGTTCATTCCGCGGTGCGGATCAAGAGACAGGAGCAGGATCCGGCGTCATCTATAAAAAAGATGGCAATAAAGCCTATGTCGTGACGAACTATCACGTCGTTGAAGGGGCAAGCAGCTTGTCGGTCACGTTATCAGACGGAACGGCGCTCGAAGCGAAAGTCCTCGGCGAAGATCCGACGTATGATTTAGCCGTCTTATCCATCGATGCAGCAAAAGTGACACAGGTCGCGAAAATCGGTGACTCCGATACGTTACGTGCCGGTGAAACGGTCCTCGCGATCGGCAACCCGCTCGGGATCTTCGCAAACTCGGTCACACGTGGTGTCATCAGTGCCCAGGAACGGACGGTGCCGGTCGATACGAACAAGGACGGCCAGCAGGACTTCAACACGGAAGTCATCCAGACGGACGCGGCGATTAACCCCGGGAACTCGGGCGGAGCACTGATCAATACGTCCGGTCAATTGATCGGGATCAACTCGATGAAGATTGCGGAAGCAAGCGTCGAAGGTGTCGGTTTTGCGATTCCGATCAACGAAGCCTTACCAATCATGCGTGACCTCGAACAGAACGGTGAAGTCATTCGCCCGCAACTCGGGATTCAGATTCGGGACGTCCAGGAGTTCCCGAGCGGCTACCGTGAGGACCGCCTGAAACTGCCGAGTGACGTGACGAAAGGAATCGTCGTCGTCGGTCTGACAAACAACAGTGGAGCAGAAAAAGCAGGGATGAAAGCAAATGACGTCATCGTCGAAATCGACGGGACAAAGATTAATTCATTCGCAGATCTCAAGAGTGTCCTGTACCGTGATGCGAAAGTCGGACAGACCGTCAAAGTGACGTTCTACCGGAATGGGGATAAACAGTCCCTTGATGTGAAGTTGTCGGCACAAGCGGCGACGGTGCAATAACAGATTCAGATTAACTACTCGTACATGTACGGGTAGTTTTTTTGTTTGGGGATATGAATGGGCGTATGAAAGAAAGAGAAAGAGTCATCGTGATGTGCTGTCACGCGCTTTCCTCAGGCGAGGAACGAGCCGTTGGTTTCTTGCCTGACGGCAGATGCCAGGGTCTCGTTTTCCTCTGACAGCACGGACGAGCCGTGCTTTTTCCTGTAGGAGTCGCGTGCAGCCGACACGATGAGCAGCAGCTTAATCATGGAACGAAAAGAAGCGAGAATACCACGCATGTGGATAACTTTTAAGCGGTTGAAGAAGCCGATTTTTGTTATACTGGTAGCGGATAACTGTGGATAACTAAAAAGGAGGAGAATACCTGTGGATAAATATGTCTGTTTGGAACACGTCGAGTTAGCACTGGACGAAGTCGTCGATGAAACGGAAGAATACCCGATTTTGGAAGAAGTGAATTCAGAAAAAACCGTCACTTGTGAGTACTGTGATCAGCCCGCAACATATCTTGTGTCAAGCAAAAAATAATTATCAACATGTGGACATGTGGATAACTCTGTGGATAACTCCTGAATTTTCTGTCAGAAAGCGAGAAAAATGATGCAAATTACCATTATCACGGTCGGAAAGCTGAAAGAGAAGTACTTGAAACAAGGGATTGCCGAATATACGAAACGGCTTGGCGCCTATTGTTCGATTCAAGAAATCGAGGTGCCAGACGAAAAAGCACCGGAACAACTAAGTGACGCGGAGATGCAGCAAGTGAAGAAAAAAGAGGGCGAACGGATTTTAGCGAAGATTGGACCGGACGTTCATGTCTACGCACTTGCTATCGAAGGAAAGCAACGGACGAGCGAACAGTTTGCAACAGAACTCGACCGACTGGCGACGTACGGCAAAAGTAAAATCGCCTTCGTCATCGGTGGATCGCTTGGTCTCGCACCGGAAGTCATACAACGGGCGAACGATACGATTTCCTTCTCGAAGATGACGTTTCCACATCAATTGATGAAGATGATTCTCTGTGAACAGATTTACCGGGCATATCGGATTAATCGGAATGAGCCGTATCATAAGTGAATAGAATTGAAAAGAGAGACTATCTGAAACGTTAAGCAGCGTTTCAGATGGTCTTTTTTTGGTATATGGGTGCAAATAAACAACTCCTTTTTCTGTGTCTACAAAATTAAAATAAGCAATTGATTTGTATGGCATTTCATTGTGTTACGCTAGATGAAAAAATTGCAAACCTTTAAGAAGGTGTTAGACACATCAAATAAAGGATGTAAGGTTTAGTTAAAATCAGCATACTTAGCGACTCTAATCGGATCATGATACCGTCTAATCTTTAGTCTGATACAATCTTTATTACGGTAAACTTTACACGTGCGAAATAGATTGTTTCTTCTCTAATCTCAGTGGTGCAGAATAAAGTTTAAATTGAAAAGTGAGGATCTTATGAAAATACTAATTATTGAAGATGATGTGATGCTGTCCAATACAATTGTCGAGTCTACGAATACATTATATGAAACTTCTCAAGCCTTTGACGGAGAAGAAGGGCTTTATTTAGCTGAGCAAAACATCCATGACATTATTATTTTAGACTTGATGTTGCCGCTTATGAACGGATACGAAGTATTACAGGCATTACGGTCAAAGGACATCACGACACCCGTAATTATTTTAACAGCTAAAGATGCGATTGATGATAAAATACAGGGTCTTCGTCTAGGTGCAGATGATTATTTAGTGAAACCCTTTCACCGGGAAGAATTATTGTTACGGTTAGAGGCAATCGTTCGAAGGACAATTGGGCATTTCAAAGAAAATAATATTTCGTTTAAAGAGCTTATTCTGAATGTAAAAACTAAAACTGCCACTTTAAACGGAGAGTCGATTAAGTTGAATCGAAAGCAATTTGAACTACTTGAGTATCTCATTAACAACAAAGAAACGATCGTGACGAAAGAACAAATATTTGACCGGATTTGGGGCTTTCAATCAGATACGACGAATACAGTCGTCGAAGTCTATACAAGTCATCTTCGTAAAATATTAAAGGCATATGATTACGATCGTTACATTAAGACATTTCGTGGATTAGGTTATATGTTATCCGAGGAAGGTCAGGACGCATGAATAAAAACAAGATAATAAGCAAGCAGCAATTTACGTTTATGTCGTTGAACTTTATTGCATTTACGCTGATTTTTGCGATATTCAGCGTGATTATTTTTACACTCGTTCAAAGTACGCTTTATAAAAAAGCGGATGAGGAGTTATATAATTTCAAACAAAAAATACAACGTGAAGACTTAGATCAGCAAGAAAATCTGCCGGCTGACCGTGGACAACCGGACCAGCTGGCGCCCCCGTTAAATCCACGAATCATTGTCTTACGGTGGAATAGTAAGGGCGAAAATGTAAATGAAGATCAGATTGGTACGCAGTTCTATCAAAATTATTTTGAAGACCAAAGCTTTAACGAAGAGTCCTTGAATGAAGTCACGAAGGTTCGCTTAAAGGATGAATATACTTTTCGGTCTTTGTCTTACGAGAATGATGAGAGTGATGATTTTTCCTACACCCAACTGTTAATTAATACAGATGCTGAAGAAAGTCTAACCGAAAACTTCAGATGGATTTTACTGATTTGTTCAATTGTAAGCATTGTTCTTTCTCTTACGATTAGTTATTTACTATCCAAAAAAACAATGCAACCAATCATTAAGTCCTGGGATCGCCAGGCTGAATTTGTGGAGAATGCTTCGCATGAGTTAAGAACCCCGTTGACGATCATTCAAAATAAGCTTGAATTGTTATTGGTCCAGCCTAATGAAAAAATTGTAGACTCTTTTGAGAGCATTGCACTCAGTTTATCTGAAACAAGACGCATGTCGAAGCTGACGACCGACTTGCTAACGCTTGCCCGTGCAGATTCATTGGAAACCCTGTTAAGTACAGAAACGTTCCACTTAGATGATTTTGTACGACGTGTCTGTCAGCCCTATCTTGAAATTGCTGAAATGCAAGATAAAACGATGTGGCTTCATGTAAATACTCCGATAGAAATTGAAGCAGATAAGAGCAGGATGCATCAACTGTTCGTCATCCTGTTGGATAATGCATTAAAGTTTACCGCGGAAAATGGAAGTATCGGGGTGAAAACATATCTGGAAGGACATAAGATAATCATAGAAATAAGTGATACAGGCATTGGAATAAGTCCGGAAAATAGAAAACGAATTTTTGAAAGATTCTTTAGAGAAGATAAAGCGAGGACACGAGATACCGGTGGGACCGGTCTAGGTTTAGCAATCGCCCACTGGATTGTCGTTAGTCATGGCGGCACAATTAAAGTAGTCGATACTGGTGAATCAAAAGGAAGTATTTTTCAAATTAAATTGCCTAAAAAGGAAATCACGCATTTGTGATTTCCTTTTTTTTTTGTTCAAATCGCGTAAAACTTTAAGCAATTTTTAAGGTTCATCTTTAATAATCAAGGCATGAGGAAGTTATTAAAAGGGAGTTGAACGCTATGCAGGCAAAGACGTTGAATGGTGTACAAGGGCGGACGGAGCTTAAGCACGAGCTATCAAAAATGGATTGTTACCTGCTTCGCCATCGATTGAAGCACGTTATGGAGGTCGATCCTCATGCAAACGAGGAAGGCAAATATCATATTCGAAGCGTGTATTTCGATAACATCGATAATAAAGTGCTAACGCAAAAAAAAGAAGGCTACTACGACCGTGATAAATTTCGTGTGCGGTTGTATGACCATCGTATCAGTCTTCTCCATTTGGAGAAGAAAAGTAAGCGTAATAATCTCACGTACAAGCAAAAATGTCGCATTCGCATTGAAGAGTATGAAGACATGCGAAATGGCGAGATTTCTTGGATGGAACATGATGAACGAATGTTGATTCGTGAACTCTATATTGAAATGAAGATGTATCACATCAAACCAATGACCGTAGTGGATTATGAACGTGAAGTGTTCATTTATCATTACGGGAATGTCCGGGTCACGTTTGACAGTGATATCAAAACCAGTTTTCGAAATAATGACGTTCTCAATTTTGATTTGCCGATGATTGAAACGAATCCGGATGTCGTCATTTTAGAAATTAAGTATGACGAATTTCTACCGGATGTCATAAAAAAACTTCTTCAGATTGGTAACAGACGAAAAGGAACGTATTCAAAATATCAAATGAGTCGAATGTACGGATAATAAAAAAGACTAACGTATAAAAGATTAGTCATTTGGAGGAATAGAAATGGAAAATGTAACTTTTGATGATATTTTCAAGTCCAATATTTTAGAGAAAACAACGAGCTTTTCAATTGTTGATTCTTTGATCGGTTTAGTGGCAGCGTTTATTTTAGGTTTATTGATTTACACGGTATATAAAAAGACATTTGCCGGCGTGATTTATTCTCATACGTTCAACATCTCGCTGATTATCATGACGATGGCGACTTCACTCATTATCATGGGGATTTCGTCAAATGTCTTGTTGTCTCTTGGTATGGTTGGTGCGCTATCGATCGTCCGTTTCCGGACACCGATTAAAGATCCGATGGACATTGTTTATCTTTTCTGGGCAATCGTAGTCGGGATTTTATGTGGAGCAGGATTCGTTCCTCTGGCAGTATTAGGTTCTATCGCCATTGGTCTAGTTTTAATTTTGTTCGTGAATAAAATCAAAATCGAGAATCCGTATTTACTTGTTATCAAATATAACGAAAATTCAGTCATTGAATTAGTAGATCACGTCGTCAAGAATTATGCGAAGAAACATACAGTCAAATCAAAGTCTGTGTTACCCGGTAATCAGTTTGAGGTAACTTACGAAATTCGTGTTAAAGAAGACGATATGGAATTTTTAAACACACTTTCAGATATGAAAGGTGTTCAATCAGCGGTCATGATCAGTTACGACGGGAACTTTACTGCCTAATTAAAAGAGAGAACCTCAAGTGGCAGCAAGAAAACTCTTGCTGCCACCGCTGTTTCAACTAAACAGATCACTTAAGATTTACGTAATGGAGGGGTGAAAATGTTAATAAAAAAAAGATGGATTATCACGTTGATGCTTGTTGCGATTTTCTTTACAGTGGGGAGCCTTTATACGGTTCAAGAGTTTCAACTACAAAAAGTAGATTCTGCGTATTCGTATGACGAAACCTTGTTTAATAAAGATGAAGTTTCTACTATTGAGATTTCAATGGATGACGATGAATGGGAGGATTTGATTGAAAATCCGCTTGAGGAGGAGTATAAAGAAGCTTCTATCACGATTAATGGAGAAGAAGTTTCGAATGTAGCCATCCGTACAAAAGGAAACTCCTCATTAACATCAGTTGCTCGTGATGAAGATTCAGATCGGTATAGCTTAAAAGTAGATTTTAACTATTACGATTCCAATCAAAGTTATTATGGTCTATCCAAACTCAATTTAAATAACAACTTTAGTGATACCACACAAATGAAAGAGTTTGTTTCTTATGAATTGATGGAGCAAATGGGAATAGAGACACCGGAGCATGCCTACATGAAGGTCATGGTGAATGGTGAATACTATGGACTGATGCTCGGTGTAGAAGCAATTGACGAGACGTTTATCGCCCAAAATTATAATACGACGGAAGGGTACTTGTATAAGCCGGACGGTACAGGTAGTGATTTGGTTTATATAAGTGATTCACTTGAAGATTATGAAGGTATCGAAGTTGAAATGAATGAAGAAAGTGTAGACGAATCTGAATTGATCTCGATGCTGAAAGCCATCAATGAAGGGGAGGGGTATGAGGATTACCTGAATACGGATGAGATGCTCCGCTATTTTGCCCTGAACACGTCCTTAGTCAGCTTAGATAGTTATCAAGGCCAACTGAAGCATAATTATTATCTCTACGAAGATGCAGACGGTGAATTTTCGATTTTACCTTGGGATTATAATATGTCGTTTGGTGGATTTAACATGGGTGGGGGCGGTCAGGGTGGACCCGGTGGTCAAGGCGGACCGGGCGAAGAAGCTACACAAAATGGTGCAGACACACAAGGTGAAGAAGTAACAGCTCCTGAAACTAGACCGGAACAAGTTCCGCCCACGCAAGAGTCTGATACAGATGCAGAACCGGTAACTCCTCAAGCAGGTGGAGGGAATCAAGGTGGCGGAACGCAGGCTGGAGAATTATTAAGTGAAGACACGATCAACTTCAGCATAGATCAGCCCGTTTCTGGTACAACTTTATCTGAACGTCCTTTGTTGAACGTACTATTAAGTGACGAAACCTTATCGAAGCAATACGAGGAGTATCTAGAAGAAATTGCGACTGAAATTTTAACTGAAGAAAACGTGGAGTCTATTACGTCGAAGCTCGGTATCTTATTAGAACCCTACGTCGACAGCGATCCTTCTAAATTCTTTACAACGGAAGAATTTTTAGAAGGTGTCAGTGGTGAAAACAGTCTCCCAGAGTTTGCTAAACAACGCAGTGAATCAATATTAGCTCAATTATCGGGTGAACTCGTGGTTGACGCTGACGAGGTAGCTGAAAACAATTCAGCTGCAAATCAAACCCCAGACAATAATAAACAAACTACGAATGAAGAAGGTGCACCAGCACAACCAGGAGGGAATATGGGGCCAAGACCCGACATTAACTCGATGACAGATGAAGAATTTAATCAATTTGTCGAACAGATTCAATCTGGAAATCTGCCAATCGCCTTACCAGATGATTTTGAGACGATGACGATTGAAGAGAAAAAGACGTACCTCAATGAAAATATGGGGGGCGGACAAGGACAAGGACAAGGACCGCCTCAAAATGCTGATGGAGAAAATCCAAATAACAATCAACCCTTAAATAATGAAGCGAGTAACAATGCAGACAGTGACGAAACGAGTGGAGACTATACGAAAAGCGATGCGTATATTCTGTTTGCATTCTTAATGAGTTCAGTCGGTGTGATTGTTGCCTTTCGTCGCATCGGACGATAAAACATTTAAAAGCAGCCAAGACGAGAACCTTCGCCATGGCTGCTTTTTCTCTTCTTAAGTACGTTCAAGCACAGTTGCTAACATCCGGTGTACCACGTCATGATCGCGGGCATCATATAACTGATAATCTTTCCCTGGTAAGGTATAGACGTCTGTTGCCCCGGCATATAAAATCGCAAGCTCCAGCATGCCGTCCTCCTGGCATGTCGTCCGTAATTCCAGCTCGCCGCTGATGACGCCGACTTCATTTGTCATCACACCATGCGTGGCGGTGAAAGTAGAGGTTTTCGTTTCCATCGAATCAGTCCTTCCGGATAACTTGATTTATGGGGAATGTGTGCTTCTTTTAGTAATAACATGTGTTTAACATCGTTTGTAATGCTGTTTTTTCGGCTGCTTGGAGACTTAAGCCCCAGCGACTTTTTGTATGGATCCACATCTTCGAGTAACCACAGCTTGCACCCGAGCGTGTCGGTTGCCATGTTGATGGATCTTGGTCTCCTTTTGAACGGTTCGAGCTTGCAGAAACCGCAATCAGTTGCGGACCTGTCAGATCGTTTGCGAATGCTTGACGGGTCGTCGTCGTCCAGCTGCTTGCCCCAGAACGCCATGCTTCAGCGAGCGGCACGACGTGGTCGATGTCGAGATCGGACGGGTTCGTGAACGTCAGCCCGTCATAATAACTGTACCATGAGCCGGATGTGACCGGACAGTTGCCGACGTAAGAATCCGCATCACGTTTTAAGACGACTTGGCGTGTGTCACATCCACCACCTTGGCTGCTCCAATGCGGGAAGAGATCACGGGAGTAACCGGTCATCGTGCCCTCGGTCTTGACCGTTAATGCATTTAATTCAGACTGAGCGGTTGCTTTTGAAGGAAGTCCGGACGGGAGTGCCGAGACGGGTGAAAGGTCGAACTGAAATGCAGTGAGGAACAAGACAACGGATACGGCGAGTAACTTGAGTTTCTGGAACATGAACTGCCTCCTCTTATGTAGGTTATGATGAGAGAATCCTCTTACACTTTTCAGTATGCCATTGAATTTTTTTAAAAGGGTTGAAATCATGTAAAAATTACAAAAATTAAATGGTATTGACATGGACAATATGAAGACACAAAGAAAGTAGATTTATAAAACTGCCATAATAATAAAACTAGGAACTTTCGATGAAATAAAACGTATTAATTGAAAAAGGGGCTGAGACCATGAAAAAAAGATTACATTCATCTATTACATCTATCGTTCTTTTAACTGGTTTAGCGTTCGCGGTAGCCATTTCACTCGTCTTCGTCCAACGCCACCTTAATACGGTTCAGATTGAGTCCATTGTCGAGCAAGCGGATGAACGAGGTCTCGGCTACGAATTGGTGATCCATGAACCAATTACGAACTCTTACAGTTTTAGAGCCTTCGAACAGGATTGATACGAATTCCGTCAAAGGAGAAATCCA
Organism: Exiguobacterium sp. N4-1P; assembly: GCF_002214325.1. NCBI lineage: Bacteria > Bacillati > Bacillota > Bacilli > Caryophanales > Exiguobacterium > Exiguobacterium sp. N4-1P. Next base: position 2,896,265 of record NZ_CP022236.1, on the reverse strand, counting down.
TTGAAAGCCATCAGCCAGTTTTTACTGTTTTATGCCGTCACGGTGATGATTATTTATGTCGTCTCGATTTTTCTGCCGGTCGCGCTGAATTTCATCGTCTACTTTTCCATCGCGTTGCTGATTTTTCTGGTCGGTTATCTAATTAGACATTATTTATTCAGTTCCCGGGCGAAGAATTGAACTCTGTCAGCGAATTTGATTCAAATCTTGTATAGTAAAGGGGTACCTCTGTTCGATTCGGACAGGAGGCACTCTTTTTTTAAGAGCCATCAGGAATTCAAACGCCAAGGAGCTGAAGCTGTACCGTGAACAAACAAGACATCAGTGATATCCGTCGCCATTTTAAGGTCGACTCGGAACTACTTAAAATCAACGAAATTTATAATGTATATATCCGCAAGGAAACGAGTGAAATTTTCTATGAAGAAAGCCGACCGTTCGCTTTTCTCGAACTCGAGCAACAGGAACTATTCCTCGCGAACTTCAAGAAAGTTTTAACCGGTAAGCTCGACATCAAGCTGTTTGAGGTCAAGTTCCAGCAGCCGGAAGAAGGCGCGACCGGACATACGCAACAGTCGCTGTATGAAGGATTGTACACGGAAGAAACGGAAGACTGGACGGAGCAGATGCAACAGATTGCGCTGAAGATGGTGCAGGACGTGCAGTACGAAAACGATATCGTCGTCACGTTCATCCGTGGGCAGTATTACAAGACGACGAAACGGCAGGCAGACGAGACGGAAGTTGATAAGAACGATGAAGTCTATACGACACCGTTCATTCTCAGCAGTCTCAATCAGACGGAACTGCCGAAACAGTCGCTCGTCTTCGACTACGTTGATCTCGAATTCAAATCGAACCTGCTGATCAATCCGGTCATTAAACTCGCGTCACCGATCGGCGGTTTTTTATTCCCGTGCTTTACCGATAATGCGGCGGACGTCAACCGTGTCCTTTACACAGCAAGCAAGCCGAATAAACCGGACCTTGCCTTCATCGAAAATGTCCTGAACGGGGACCATATCGTGACGGCGGAAGAAGATAAAGCGGTCTTTGAAGAAATCGTCAAACTCGTCATCGGCGAAGAAGTCGATTCCAAAACGCTTGCCGGCGTCTATGAGGAAGTCAATCACCTGCTTGTGCTTGAGGATGAAAAAGAAGACGAGCCGGAAGAGATTCCGATGCTTGACGTCAAAGAAGTCGAACGGGTCTTAAAAGCGAGCGGCATCGAAGACGTCGACACGGAACAGGTCGAGCGGGCCTTTAAGACGGTCATCGATGATACGGCATACGAAATGAAGGCGAGCAACATCGTCCCGAACTATGAAGCGAAGTCGATTAAAATCAATACGAAAGTCGCAAACATCACGGTCAGTCCGCAAGACTTGAAGTACATCAAACAGGTCAACTACAACGGTAAACAGTGTCTGTTGATTGAAGTCGAGGAAGATACGATTATTGACGGCTTTAAGCTTGTTTCCGAAGAAAATATTTTAAGTTAAGTCAAAAAGCCACTCATTTTACGTCATTCCGGTAAGGAAAGCGCGCGAAAGATAAGTGGCTTTTTTTGAATCATCCAGAATGATTGATTAATCGGATAAAGATGCGTATGATTGGTTTTGTAAGCGGTATCTTTTTATTGATAAAGGGATCCTGAAAATTTTTTGAATATTTACGAAAGCGGTTTCGATACTTATTTTTACAAATGAATGATCTCTGATAAGCAAGCAAATGATGGAGTTAAAGGAGGAAGATGCATGGGACAGGATTATCAGCAATTGGTCGATCGGTTAGCGGAAAAAACGACTGGTAAACTGCAAGATGGCGTTGAAGTCGTCATCAAACCGGTGCCGGACCGCCAAGAAACAGGTGTGCTCGATCCACGGGTCATTGACGTGATGCAGCAACAACAAGACAGTCAACCGGCAGCACCATTTTCACTCGAAGCGGCACGGGCCGGGATGGGTTGGATCAATACTGATCTGACGACGACAGACATCACGACGGAAAACATCACGATACCGAGTGCCGAGCAACCGATTCCGGCACGAATCTATCGTCCCCGGTCGACGGAACCGTTACCGGCTGTTCTCTACTTTCACGGCGGCGGCTTTTTCGGCGGGACGCTTGAACCGGTCGAGCACCCGTGTAAGTTGCTGGCAGAAAGGGCGCACGTCGTCGTCATTTCCGTCGATTACCGGCTCGCACCGGAACATCCTTTCCCGAGCGGTCTGAACGATTGTTTCGCGGCCGTCAGATGGGTCTACGAACAGGCGCATGAGCTCGGCATCAACAGCGAGCAGCTAGCCGTCGCCGGCGACAGTGCCGGCGGCAACCTGGCGACCGTCTGTGCCCTGCTTGACCGCGAACAACAGACAGAGATGATCCAGTACCAAGTCCTGCTCTATCCGGTCGTTAATCTTGCCGCCTTGCCGACGGACGACTTCGAGTGGCGTCTTGACGCGTACGAGATGAACGAAAATCGTGAGTTACTTGAAGGGATTGTCACAGCACTTGAAGACACGGATGGCTTGTTAAACCGCTTGTACCTGCAAGGGACGACGGACGTACAGGATCCGCACGTCTCACCACTCTTCAGTGACAAGCTGGCAGAATTACCGGAAACGTTAATCATCACGGCAGAGTACGATTACCTCCGTCTTGAAGGCGAAGCGTACGGACGGAAACTCGCGCGGGCCGGCGTCAAAACAAAACGGATTCAGTACAACGGCATGGATCATGCCTTCATTGAAAAACTCGGGCAATACCCGCAAGCGGAAGACTGCATCACGGAAATCGCGAACGGTCTTCAGAAACGGTTTGCTGAGATAAAATCTGATACAAACACCATAGGGGGATGAGCAGATGACGACATACACGCTAGATTGGGACGCTTATACAGCACTTGCACGAAAGACGGCCGCAGAAGGCGCGGTCCTGTTAAAAAATGATAATCAGACGTTACCACTTGCTACCGGGACAACGATTTCTGTTTTTGGACGCAATCAGTTCAATTATTATAAAAGTGGAACAGGATCAGGTGGAATGGTCAACGTCTCATACGTAGTCAGTCCGCTCGAAGCCCTGCAACGTCATCCGGATTTGACACTGAACCAGTCGTTACTCGACGTCTATGAAGCATGGCTCGAAGATCACCCCTTTGATAAAGGGGAAGGTTGGGCGGCAGAAACATGGTCACAGGAAGAAATGCCGGTTAGCGATGAGTTGGTCGCAGCCGCAGCGGAACAGTCAGATGTCGCCATCGTCATGATCGGCCGGACAGCCGGTGAAGACCGGGATAACACGGCGGACCCGGGCAGTTATCTGCTGACGGACGTCGAGTTGACGTTGATCGAAAAAGTCTCGCAGACCTTCCCGAAGACGGTTGTTTTACTGAACGTCGGGAACGTCATCGATATGCAGTGGGCAGTCGATTTCAATCCGAGTGCGATTCTGTACGGATGGCAAGGCGGGATGGAAGGCGGCAATGCCTTAGTCGATCTGTTGACGGGCGCAGTCACACCATCCGGGAAACTGCCGGATACGATTACCCGTTCACTTGATGCGTATCCGTCGACACCGTACTTCGGTCACGAAGACCGGGCGATTTACAAAGAAGATATCTATGTCGGGTACCGTTACTTCGAGACGTTTGCGAAAGACGACGTTCTCTATCCGTTCGGATTCGGCTTATCGTATACGACGTTTGACGTCGCGACGGATACGATCGATATGACGGAGCAACAGGTGACGTTAACCGTCACCGTCACGAATACAGGAGAGCACAGCGGAAAAGAAGTCGTCCAGGTCTATCTTGAGAAACCACAAGGGAAGCTCGGCAATCCGGCCCGCGGACTTGTGACGTTCGCGAAGACCCAACTCCTTGAAGCGGGTCAAAGTGAAACGCTGACGTTAACGGTTCCACTGACGGAATACGCGAGCTACGATGACTCCGGTCAGACCGGTCATAAATCGTCTTACGTCATCGAAGCGGGAGTATATCATCTGTACGTCGGAACAGATGTCCGGACGGCGGCGCACGTGGCCACGCAAACGATCGGGCAGTTACAGGTGATCGAGACGTTAAGCGAAAACATGGCACCGGTCACGGCATTCGACCGCTTGAAGCCGCAACAGACGGAGACCGGTTACGACGTGTCGTACGAAGCGACACCATTGCGGACGATTGATCCGGAAGCCCGTCGCTTAGCGGAACGTCCCGTAGAGCGGATCTACTCGGACGATCAAGGACTGACATTGCAGGACGTTTACGAAGGCAACACATCACTCGACGTGTTCCTCGATCAGTTAACGGATGAGGATCTCGCCGCGATCGTCCGCGGTGAAGGGATGAATTCACCGCGTGTCACACCGGGAACAGCGGCGGCGTTTGGCGGCGTGACCGACCGGCTGACGGCGTTCGGGATCCCAGCAGCCTGCTGTGCCGACGGTCCGTCCGGCATCCGGATGGATATCGGAACAAAAGCCTTTTCGCTTCCGAACGGGACGCTTGTCGCCTCGACCTTTAACGTCGAGCTCGTGGCTGACTTATTTGAGATGACAGGACTTGAACTTCGGAAAAATGGCGTCGATACTTTGCTCGGACCGGGGATGAACATTCACCGTCATCCGCTCAACGGGCGAAACTTCGAGTACTTCTCGGAAGATCCGCACCTGACGGGGATGATGGCGGTCGCTGAACTGGACGGGATGCACCGGGTCGGCGTGACGGGAACACTTAAACATTTAAGCGCCAACAACCAGGAATTCCATCGCCATGATCTCGATTCGATTGTCTCGGAACGGGCCTTACGGGAGATTTATCTCAAAGGATTTGAGCATGCTGTCAAACGCGGGCAAGCCTATGCGATTATGACGACGTATGGTGCCGTCAATGGCCTTTGGACAGCTGGACTCTATGATCAGAACACCCGGATTCTGCGTGACGAGTGGGGCTTTGAAGGTGTCGTCATGACCGACTGGTGGGCGAAGATCAATGCTGAAGGAACGGACGCGAACCGTCAACAAACGGCAGCGATGGTCCGTTCGCAAAACGATTTATACATGGTCGTCGGTGAATCGGGTGCCAATCCGTTTGAGGATGATACATTAACATCAATCACTGACGGCACATTGACACGGGCGGAGCTACTCCGGAGTGCATCAAACATTTGCCGCTTCATTCTCCGCTCACCGGTCATGGAACGGGCGCTTGGTCAAGAAGCGACAGTTGAAGTGATAGGATTACCAGAAGAAACAATGGATACAAACGAACAAGCCATGACGCATCAACCACTCATCAGTGGTGTGCCACTGGTCTTCGATGAACTTGTTACGTCAACTGGGAACAGTCATGTTTTTGCTGTGACTGCAGAAGAGACAGGTATGTATCATGTTTCGCTAGAAGTACGTTCGTTTGCCGGTGAGCTGGCGCAGATGCCGGTGACGCTGTTTGCGAACAATATGCCGGTCGCGACCTTTACATTCAACGGGACGAACGGCGAATGGGTGACGCAAACGAAAGACGTTTTCGTCTTTAATCCGCATAATTACTTCAAGCTCTACTTTACGCTCGGGGGTCTTGATGTGAAGCAAATTACTTTCACGTTGACGGAGTCGTTCGATATGAAGAACGGGTAAACTAAACACCAGGCAGTCAGTTGTTGCCTGGTGTTTGATGTGTGTAAAAGGAGGACCCGATGCAATTCTCAAAAATAAAAAAACAGATGTTGTCGTTTGTCGCACCATCGCTTCAGACACGTATAAATCTCTATGCAACAGTCGATCGTCATTTTCATGACGGCGAAGCTCGAGTCTGGATGACACTGGATGGAAAACCCTTTTTTAAGGCCGAAGATTTACGTTTTACATTAGAGTCAGATCGTCGTTATGCGTTGGTGAAGAACCGCTTGCCGGAAAAGCCGGAACAGATTACGTTGGAAATCTTTCAATCAGACTGGTATAAGGCATCAAGTGAATTAGACCAGCAAATCGAACGGGAGTTGGAACAAGAGGGATGGCATGCCAATTATGCCGTCCAACAGGATTTTCTGTTGTACCCGACACTATCAATTGAAGAAGCGTTGACGCATCCCCATGCCTTTATCCGCGGCTTTGCCTTGCTCGACCGGCGTGTCGGAAAGCGGCGGCTTGAACGGGTGACCTGCGACACACCATTTGAATTCACCTGTTTAAAGATTCGACTGGAAGCGGTAGCGAACTGACGACAAAAAGAGCAAGGCGCGTGGCCTTGCTCTTTCACATGATTACATTAAATCGAAAACGAATTGACGGCGTGAATGCCTTCCTGTTCGACGAATTCGTCGAGCAGCGCCCGGACGTCGTCCGTTGAATTCGTTTCCATCAAACGGGCGCGCAATTCGCTCGCCCCGCGGAAACCGCGGACATAAATCTTGAAGAACCGGCGGAGCGGTTTGAAGAGACGGGGTTCGAATTCAGATGAGTACTGATCATGCAGGTCGAGTTGCAGACGTAACAAGCCTAGTAACTCTTCGCTCGAGTGCTCTTTCTTTTCGACTTCGAACGCAAACGGGTTATGGAAAATCCCGCGACCGATCATGACACCGTCGACACCGTACTGCTCGACGAGTTCCAGACCATGCTGCCGGTCGTTGATGTCTCCGTTGATCGTCAGGAGCGTTTGCGGCGCGATTTCATCGCGGAGTTTCTTGATTTCCGGAATCAGTTCGAAGTGCGCCGGGACGGCACTCATTTCTTTACGCGTCCGCAAATGAATCGACAGATTGGCGATATCCTGCTCGAGAATGTGGCGTAACCAGTCGTGCCACTCCTCGATTTTCGAATAGCCGAGACGCGTCTTGACGCTGACCGGCAGACCGCCGGCTTTCGCTGCTTGAATCAGTTCGGCCGCAACGTCGGGACGGTTGATCAAGCCTGATCCTTTTCCGTTGACGGCGACGTTCTGGACCGGGCAACCCATGTTGATATCGATGCCTTTAAAGCCCATTTCCGCCATCCCGATACTCATCTCACGGAAATATTCCGGCTTGTCGCCCCAAATGTGGGCGACCATCGGCTGTTCATCTTCCGTGAACTCGAGGCGTCCGCGGACACTCTGTTTGCCTTTCGGATGACAGTAACTCTCGGTGTTCGTAAATTCAGTGAAGAAGACATCCGGCCGCGCTGCTTTCGCGACGACGTGACGGAAGACGACGTCGGTGACATCTTCCATTGGTGCAAGTACAAAAAATGGTCGTGGCAGGTCCTGCCAAAAGTTGTTTTTCATCGTATATAAAACCCTTTCCTTAAGGTAATTCGTTTTGCTCAATTAAAATTTCATCAACTATATACTTTAAGCGTATTGCAGAAAAAGTGCAAGCAGCTGACTCCACAGATCGTAGGAGTCAGCTGCTTGCACACGTCAATCATTTCAATGGATTGTAGTTCAGCGCCGTTGCTTTCGTGACATGACCATGTTGATCCTTGTAGATGATGTGTTCAGCCGTTAGCTGCGTCGGGCTTTCAAGTCCGGCCGCTGCCGTCAAATTATAGAGCCCTTCCCGAAGCGAGATGATGTAGTTCGTCACCCGGAAGCTCTTCTCGTCGACGATGAGGGCCTTTTGCAGTTTCGGATCCGTCGTCGCGACACCGACCGGACAATGGTTTGTGTGACAGACTTGTGCCTGAATGCAACCGACGTTGAACATCAGGCCGCGGGCGATGTTGACGAAATCAGCACCGAGCCCTAAGGCGACGGCAATCTTATCGGCACTGATCAACTTACCGGACGCAAACAGTTTAATCCGGTCACGAATCCCGTATGCGACGAGGAGCTGATGGACATAGGGGAGCGCCGATTTGATCGGAAGACCCGCCGCGTCGGCGAGCTCCTGGAACGACGCCCCGGTCCCGCCTTCGCCGCCGTCAATCGTAATGAAATCGGGATGTTTGCCGGACTCCGCCATATAGGCGACAAGATCCTTGATGTCATCGACTTTCCCGACGACGATTTTGATACCGACCGGCTTCCCACCGATGTCGCGTAACTTCTCGACGAACGTTAGCATCTCGGCGTTCGTCTTGAACTCATTAAAGCGGTTCGGGCTATCGATGCCGACACCGGCTTTGACTTTCCGGACTTTGGCGATCTCCGGTGTGACCTTTTCACCTTCGAGGTGACCACCACGCGTTTTTGCACCTTGGGCAAGTTTTAATTCGAATGCTTTGACTTGAGGAATTCGACTTTTCTGTTCAAATTCTTCGAATGAAAAGTCACCGTCTTCCGTCCGGACGCCAAACAGTCCGGGACCGATTTGGCAGATGATATCGACGTCGCCTTTTAAATGGTGGTCGGACAGACCACCTTCGCCCGTGTTCATCCAGGCGCCTTGGGCACGTCCGAGGCCAATCGACAGCGCAGTGATCGCCCGGTCTCCAAGTGCTCCGAAGCTCATCGCTGATTGCCCAATCAGTCCGCGGACTTGAAACGGCTGGCGGCACGTCGCTTCACCGATGATCGGGGCGTCGTTGTCCTGTAATAAAAAGGGCGCGACTTGTTTTTCGACGAGATGTTCTTTCCGGGTGAATAAATTATCTTGATCGAGTTCATATAAGTAGGTTGGAACTTTGTTATCGTTCGCGACCCGGAGTTCATCGCGGTTCGTCGGAAAGAGGGCATTCTGGATATAAAAACCGGCTTCATCGAAGTCACGTTCTGATCCAAAACCGAGAATCCGTGAATTGTATTTACCGGCGATGACGGCTGATTTGTAATCGTTTCGGGAAAATGGTTTTCCTTCATTGTTGTTCAAGAACAGGTATTGCCGAAGTTCCGGACCCATCTTTTCTAAGATATAACGCATTTTACCGAGGACGGGAAAATTTCGGAGGACGGCATGTTCTTTTTGACGTGAATCGGTCGCCCATAAGTAGAGAACGACAATAAGCGGGACGATGAAGACGAGCGCAACGAGCAGAAGTAAGGTAATCAAGATGACGGTATGGATGGGCATGAGTGGACCTCCTAAGCGAACTGTAGTCTTAATCCGATACCACTCACGAGACGCTAACAAACCTAACTAACTATGTGAAATATTCGTATTGTGTTGAAACTAAATACTAGTGTGGTGCGTAGAATAATAAAACTTCTGAATTTCGAAAGGATGAAGAGCCATGCACACACTTTACATGAAACAGAAAGTATTCAGTTTACGGGGACGTTTTTCGATTCAAGATCAGCAGGAACAGGATGTCTATCTCGTCGAAGGAAGCTTCATGCAAATTCCGAAGACCTTTTCGATTTCGAGCGTCGACGGGGAAGAAGTCGCCGTCATCACGAAGAAAGTATTCAGCCTGTTGCCGAAATTTTTTGTTGAGGTCGATGGCGAAACACTGACGATCGAAAAATCATTTACATTCTTTAAAGACCGTTACACGATTGACGCGGCAGATTTAGAAATCGACGGCGATTGGTGGGACATGGATTTTCAAATCAAACGTCATGGGGAAGTCGTCGGAAGTGTCGATAAAAAATGGTTCACGTTTGGTGACAGTTACGAGATTCAAGTCTTTGACCCGGATGTCGAGAAGGTGTTGATTGCGCTGGTCGTCGCAATTGACTGTGTCAAAGAGGACGAAGAGGCCAGTTCATAAACCGAACTCAGGGAGGAACCGATGAAAGCACTTTTGATGAACCAGACGATGGATTTGAACCGTCGTTTTACGATTCAAGATGGGTCAGGTCAAGTCGCATATAAAGTGACCGGGCAGTTGTTGCAAATGCAGAAAAACTGGCAACTCGTGCAAGAAACAGCCGAGGTCGGCCGCGTGACGAAACAGACGTTCAGTATGCTGCCGCATATCCTTGTGGAAGTGGACGGACGTGTCGTTGCAACCATTCAAAAAACAGGGTTTTTGATGTTTGCGGATTACCGGATTGACAGCCGGGACCTGCAGATCGACATCAACTGGGCGACGATGACGTTTAGTGTCACGTATCAAGGAAACAAAATAGGTCAAGGCAAAAGACGGTGGGTTCGTCTCAGCAAACAGTACGAACTGACACTGTTCGACGAGACGGCGGAGACACTCTTTTTAAGTGTCGTGCTCGGACTCGACCGGGCGAAAGCAGACAAAACGGTCTCGACGCTGTTTGCGGACAATTGGGCAGGGGGGAAGAAGTAAATGGAACAATGGGATATCTATACCGCGGACCGCGAGAAAACAGGACGGACATGGACACGGGGAAAGAAGTTACAAGACGGCGATTATCATCTAGTCGTGCACGTCTGTCTGTTTAACTCAAGCGGCGAAATGTTGATTCAGCAACGGCAACCTTTCAAAGAAGGCTGGTCCAACTTGTGGGACTTGACCGTCGGGGGAAGTGCGGTCGCGGGAGACACGAGCCAGCAGGCGGCAGCACGGGAGCTGTTTGAAGAGATTGGCCTGCGTTACGATTTTGAGGGCATGCGCCCACATTTGACGTCGCATTTTGATGAAGGGTTCGATGATGTTTACTTAATTGAGGCAGATATCGATTTGTCGACACTCGTCTTACAACAGGAAGAAGTGCAAGCTGTCGCCTGGGCGACGGAGGAGGAAATCATCGCCCGGATTCAAGCAGGGACGTTCATTCCGTATCATGAAGGTTTAATTCCGATGCTGTTTGCGTTACGTAAGCAACGCGGCAACATCACATCATACGCGTTATTGTAACTAAAAACCCATCGTATTTTCGTCAGGAAACACGATGGGTTTTTGCAATGTTACGCCGTTTTTTTGGAAGCGGGTTGCGTCTGCTTCGGTTTTGTTTCAGGTAAGAAAAAGCTGAAAACAGATAAGTCGAACAGCTGACGAAAAAGACGACCATCGAGACGGTATAGCCCATATGACCGAGGGCATAGCTCCAAATGATGGTGAAAATCGTCTGCGTCGCATAAGCGATTGCCCAAAACAGACCGAAGAGGACGGTGATTTTTTGCGGTGTCATCCCTTTCATCTCGTGTGCCAAGTTCATGAAAATCGGATACTGGATGTACATCGCAAAACCGGAAATGAAGGCAAAGATTTACGAAACGAGTGGCGAGATGTTGCCGAACGCAACCGTAACGATGAAACTGCCAATCATGATGAGTCCGCTGGTCAGGAGAATCGGTTTTCGCGGTGTTCCGCGACTGCCGATTTTCAGACCAACAAAAGTTCCGATGATGCCGGCACCGGAGACAAGCAGGTTGACGAGTGAACCGTTCAGTTCGGTGTACGTATCGAACACCGGTTTGAGACCGACGAGTGACAAAATGTAGAGCGTCAAGAAACCGCCGAATGCAATCGCATACTTCCATAAGAAGCTGTCTTTGATGGCATCGCGGTAGCCGTAAGCTGTCACGGCTTCGTTTTGATCGCTTGCTGCATTTAAGTCGAATTCTTCACTGAACATCAACCAGGCAAGGAACAGGACTGCTGTCAACGCAGCAAAAATCGTCAATGTCAGTTGCCAGTTGTTCGTGAACTGGGTCGCAAAAAACGTAAACAGTAATGAAACAACGAACGCACCAACGTTATACGAGACGGTATTGAGCGCATTGATTCGCAGTTTTTCCGTCGGATCACTGATGTAGCGGGTGACGACCGGATTCATGTAGACGATGACCATCGAACAGCCGAGACCCATGACCATTCGTGCTGCCGTATAGGCCCAGTAGTTCGGCAGATAAATGGCGACGATCGCCATCATCAGAAACAACAGGGCGAGCATCGGTGCTTTTTTCGGTCCCAGTTTCATCAGGATGAGTGCCGCCAGGATGTTCGCAAAGACGCGTGCGGTCGTGATCGAGTAATTGACGAGCTGTGAAATCAGTGGATCAACCGTCCGGTCCCCGAAGAAATGAGCCGTGATTTGCGGAGTCAGGGAGGATCCGGCGACCCAGTTCATGGCGAACGTCGCATACGCGAACCAGAGAACAGCCATCATCAAATACCCTTTTCGTGCATGACTTGCTTGTGTAGACATAATGTACCCCTTCTTTTCTTAAGACAATTCCCTGTAGAGACAGGGATTCGAACTACTTCACTTTGTTATCAATTCGTTAAATGTAGTCGAGTTCGAAGGGGAAGTAAAATAGATATATCTTATAAGAACTATAAGTAAATAGCATGAATAGAAACTTAATTCATTCTTTAAAAGAATGAATTAATAATGATTCTTTTAATCCATTTTTTGGATATGATTAATAAAAGGAAAAGGAGGTCTCTACTGATGAAGCCTAATTTATTTGATTATGCCACGAGCGAACTGTCACAAGATGCTTTTTTATGTTGGCTGTTGAAGTGGGGGGAAGCCGGTCTGCATTCAGTCAATCAGGAGTTACATCGTGGTGCGACACGATTCATACATAAAATTTTTTCACTGCACGATTACACCCTGGATGAGACAGTTCATCAGGTCCGTATCATTCGTCAATCCAAAGGGTTGGATGTATTAGCCATCATTAATGAAAAATATGCAATTTTAATTGAAGATAAGACATTCACTTCGGAGCATTCCGGACAACTCGAGCGTTACTTGGAAGAAATAAAAACGAATGTCGTAACACGAGACTATATCCCCTTACCGATTTATTACAAAATCATCGAGCAGTCAAATCATCGTAGTACGTAAAGCAGGTTATCAACTGTTCACCCGCCAAGAAATGATTAAGATTTTAGAACATGATGATCGGAAGATTCCGGAGAATGCGGTTTTAGCAGACTACCTTCAACATCTGAAGCGGCTAGACAATGATATCAATTCGTATAAAACGCTTCCGGTCGCGGAATGGACAGCGTTCTCTTGGCAAGGATTTTATCGCGATTTACAAGACGTGCTCGATGGGAAGTGGGGTTACGTAGCAAACGCGAGAGGTGGATTTTGGGGGTTTTGGTGGGGGAAAGAAAAAAAACTTAACTATTATCTGCAGTTAGAGCAGACTATTCTAAAAGCAAAAATGAAAAGTAAATCAAAACAAAATTTGAATTTGAAGACGTATCGGGATCAAGTAATGAACGATTTATTAACTAATTCAAAAAATAAAAATTTATCTCTATCTCCACCTAAAGTATTAAGAATCGGAAAAACAATGACGATAGCACAAAGACGAGATCATTTACAACTTTTTCCTAATGGTTGTATAGATATGGAGGCGACAATCAGAGAACTTCAACGGTATGATATGCATTGAGCCGGTAGGGTCACTAGTTGCGGTAAGCTTAAATCATGAAAAAGTGAGGAATAACGAAATGAAATTAATAAAAAATGTATCAGCTGTTCTATTACTGATTTTTTTAGTACTCTCTATTCAAAATATGGAGTCAGTCAGTGCTAAGACATTTAAAACGGTTGATGGGAAAAAATGTACCATCGTAGGAACTAAAAATAAAGATATTCTCATCGGTTCAAAGAAAAATGATGTAATATGCGGCTTAGGTGGAAATGATACGATTAAAGGATTAGGTGGAGCTGACACCATCGATGGTGGTACAGGAAACGACACCATACTTGCTGGAAGCGGAAATGATGTAATTTATGGTGGCACAGGAAACGACACTATCGATGGTGAAAGTGGATCGGACATGATGGTTGGTGGGAGTGGTAAGGACACAGTTACATATGCAAAACGTAAAGCAACCGTACGAGTTGATTTGGATGGAAAAAAAGATGATGGAGAAAAGGGGGAAAAAGATTTAGTAAAATCGGATATTGAAAATATAGTTGGTGGTGTAGGAAACGATTCGTTAACTGGAAATGATCATTCTAATGTTATCGAGGGAGGTAAAGGGAACGATACGATTAAAGGCGGTAAAGGAAATGATGAGATTAAAGGAAATGACGGAGACGACAAATTAATTGGGGACAAGGGAGAAGATAAGCTTAACGGCGGTCTCGGAAGTAATACATGTTATCTAGATGAAAATGATGAGACAAGTGTAAGCTGCCAATTATTAAAGGATCTCGGTGATTTAGTGGTCCGAGTGAAAGGGAACATTAGCAATAGTGATTTAAATGGATGTTATTTTTTCTTAAATAGCATTGTAGGTGAAGAACCGGCAGCATCAGGACGCATTGATGAGAAAGGTAACTTTGAATTTGACGCTTTTACAGGAAAGTATTATAACTGGCAAGTCGGTAAGCTATATGAAAGTGGTTATACGGATTATCCGGGAGAAAATCCTAGTTGTAAATCTAATATAGTACTGTCAGGAAATATGTACTCATTAGACATTAATCACTCTACGCCGAAATTTTCAATGAAATTGCCAGATTTAATTGATACAACAATAAGTGTACGTAATTCTTCAGGTAAACGATTGAGCGGTCTTAAAACTTCTCATTTTACTGGTGGACAAGTGATAACTCCGTCTTCATGGGATGAAAATAGCTACTATACTATTATGATACCGCCTTTTACAACACAAACTGACAAAGATTATAAAGTTAAGGTTTTAAAAGACCAGTCTTACGATATATATTTATCCGGAAAAATATATGGGATGAAAATTTCTAGAAGATTTCAAGGTGAGTGGTCAAAAGAAGTGAATTTAGTTGTGAAATAACTACTTACAAATACATTTTAACTTTCAATCTGTGAAAGAAGAAATAAAACAACGGAACAAAAGCATTGACAAACGATTTAAGGATTACTAGAATTAAAAACAATTCAGGTGATTATGTCACCTCAGCAACCGAATAAAAGAGAAAGCTATGATTGTCATGGGTCACACTATGGCAGGAGCAGCTTCTGGAGAGACCGTATATACGGCGCCGAAGGGTTCACAATCTCAGGCAAAAGGACAGAAGAGTACTAAATCTTGATTCTTTGAATTGGCGTCGCCAGTCAAGGGATGATTATTTGCTATTCTGATGATTTTTTTGAGATTGGACACCCGTCCAGTCTCTTTTTTTTGTTGGACTGACAGAACAGTCCGACCGGGGGAACTAGAGAAAGCATTCAAGGAGGAGTTCAGGTTTGGAACAACAAGAAGGATTGAAACGGGATTTATCGA
The DNA here is from genome assembly GCF_002214325.1 of Exiguobacterium sp. N4-1P. Classification (NCBI taxonomy): domain Bacteria; kingdom Bacillati; phylum Bacillota; class Bacilli; order Caryophanales; genus Exiguobacterium; species Exiguobacterium sp. N4-1P. The sequence goes on along the minus strand of NZ_CP022236.1, from coordinate 2,881,247 downwards.
ATCGGCACGTCCAGTTGATTGCGATTGGGGGAACGATTGGGACAGGATTGTTTTTAGGATCTGGGAAAGCGATTCAACTCGCGGGACCATCGATCGTCTTTGCGTATTTACTCGTCGGGATTGCGATTTTCTTCGTCATGCGGGCACTGGGAGAATTGTTATTGTCAAAAGCCGGATACGGATCATTAACGGATATCGCAGAAGATTATCTCGGTCCACGTGCCGCGTTCGTGACCGGCTGGACGTATTGGTTCTGCTGGATCATGACGGCGATGGCGGACGTCATTGCGGTCGGCGTGTACGTGAAATACTGGTTCGATATTCCGCAGTGGATTCCGGCTGTGATCTCGCTCCTGATTTTACTCGGCTTTAATTTACTGACAGTCAAACTGTTTGGGGAACTTGAATTTTGGTTCGCCTTGATTAAGGTCATTACGATTTTAGGTTTAATTGGTGTCGGGATCGTCTTACTGATCATCGGTTTCCAAACCGATTCAGGTCCTGTAACCGTCAGTAATTTGTGGCAACACGGCGGAATGTTCCCGAACGGTGTGACCGGCTTCCTGTTGTCCTTCCAGATGGTCGTCTTCGCCTATGTCGGAGTTGAATTAATCGGGGTCTCAGCAGCGGAAACAGCCGATCCGAAAAAGAACATTCCATCTGCCATCAACAAGATTCCGTTACGGATTCTCTTCTTCTACGTCGGGGCGTTACTGGTTCTCCTGATGATCAATCCGTGGACGGGACTAAATGCGACGGAAAGTCCGTTCGTTAAAACGTTCAGCTTGATTGGAATCCCGCTTGCTGCCGGCGTCATCAACTTCGTTGTCTTGACGTCTGCTGCCTCAGCCTGTAACAGCGGAATGTTCTCGACAAGCCGGATTCTCTATAATCTCGGAAATCAAAAACAGGCACCGGCTAATTTTTCGAAGCTCAATAAAAACCATGTTCCGGCGAACGCCTTGTTCATCTCAACACTCGTCGTGTCGGGCGGAGCGTTACTCAGTAAATTGATCCCGGGACAGGCCTTCAGCATCGTCACGACAATCAGTGCGATCTGTTTCATCTGGGTCTGGGGTGTAATTCTCGTCTGTCACTTGAAATATAAGAAAACACAACCGGAACTGCATGCGGCGTCAACGTTCAAGGCACCGTGGACACCGTTCGTCAACTACCTCGTCCTCGGATTGTTCGGACTGATCCTCGTCGTCATGCTCGTCGCGGATGAAACCCGTCCGGCCTTACTCCTGACACCGGTCTGGTTCATCGGATTGTTTGTCCTGTATCAGTTGCGGACGAAAAAACATCAAAAAGCAGAACGGCACAGTGCGTGATGAAAAAACAGAGCAGCGTCTGACAAAGGCGCGCTCACTTTTTTTCACCCGCGCTCCTGAGCTGAAAGACAAAGACCCGATTGCCTGCCGAAGAAGACAGGGAGTCGGGTCTTTGTCGAGTCTGTCGCAGTGGCAGACTCAGCGATGAAACTGTCCGTCCGCCAACTGTTTCTTCAATGCCGTCGCTTTTTTACGGATGGCCTGCTGATCCGCTTTGTCCCGCTTAGCCCACTGCCGGTACATCATCGTTATCCGTTGATTGCCGGAGAAGCGTTCCTCGTGCCTCGCGATGAAGTCCCAGTACAAGGCATTGAACGGACAGGCCTCGTCACTTAGGGCCTCCTTCTGATTAAAGGGACAGTTCCCGCAGTAGTCGCTCATCTTATGGATGTAGTTCGCCGACGCGATGTACGGTTTCGTCGAGAGGAGACCACCGTCGGCATGCAAGGCCATGCCGAGTACATTCGGAAGGACAACCCAGTCATAGGCGTCGATGTACATTTCATTAAACCAGTCCGCCGTTTGTTGCGGCGAAATCTCAAACAGATTGGCAAAGTTTCCGAGCACCATCAGCCGCTGGATATGATGATTGTGCGCCGTTTCGATGACAGGGCGGAGCGACTCGGCGACGCAGGTCATCGTCGTCTGACCGTCCCAGAAGAAGTCCGGCAAGTCACGATCGTGTTTGAGGACATTGACCTGTTCATAACCGGGCATCTCACTCAGATAGACGGCCCGCATGTACTCACGCCACCCGAGAATCTGGCGGATGAACCCTTCGACGGCATTGAGCGGCGCCTCCTGTTCTTCGAGCGCTGCCGCAACGGCTTTGATGACTTCGTCCGGTGACAGCAATCCGATATTGATCGACGAGGAAAGGAGAGAGTGTGATAACGTATCCTCTCCTGTCAGCATCGCGTCCTGATAGGTTCCGAATGTCTCAAGCCGTTCGTCGATGAAACGGGCGAGTGCCCGCTGTGCTTCCTGTCGTGTGACCGGCCAGTGGAACGTATCGAGCTGCCCCGGATGATCGGCAAACGTCGTCTCGACTTTGTTGATGACATCACGCGTAATCTGATCCGGCCGGAACCGGATCGGTGCTTTAAAATCGACGCCGTCCTTCGCCGGTTTTCGGTTATCGGCGTCAAACGACCATTTTCCGCCGAGCGGTTTGGTTCCGTTCATTAACAGGAGGCGGTCTTTTCGGAGTTGACGATAGAACCGGTCCATCTTCCACGGTTTGTCCCCGAGCATGGCGACGGCTTCGTCCTGTGTCAGCAAAAAGAGCGGAACGTCGGAACAGACATCGACGGTGATTGTCTTCGGAAGACCTTCCTGGAATTTTTTCATGGCACGGCGCATCGGTTCGTCTGTGATGGCTGTATAGAGCAGGTGCGTCGGTTTGTATTGTTGCTGGTGCTGCTTCCATGCTTCGTCAAACGAATCCGCTTCCCGGTAATCGACCGTAAACCCTTTATCCCGGAGTTCGTCTGCGAAATGACGCATCGCTGAAAAAATCAGCACCAGTTTTTGTTTGTGGTACGTTTTCCAGGTCGAGCGGGACGTTGCTTCGACCATCAGGATGACATCGTGTTTCGGATCCGCTTCCTGCAGAAGCGGTAACGTGTGGTTCAGCTGATTGCCAAAAATCCAGCGTGTCGCCATGAATCATTCCCCCTTTTTCTTCTACTAGAATATATATCCGCTTTCTCTGAAAGTATGTCTCAGGATGTGCGCGTGCGATTCAGGGAAAGTGCATCTATTTTAAGTCGGAAACACCCAATATTTTAATATATGAACGACCTGTGATAGGGTTATAATGGAAAGGTAAGTTGTCGTCATGAGAGCGCTCTATTTTTCATGGCAGGTCCATAATATCAACGGGGATAGGAAGGATATCATGAGCAGTATGCCTAAACAAACAGACGTAATATTGATTGGTGCAGGAGTCATGAGTGCGACGCTAGGGGTCTTATTAAAAGAGCTCGCGCCTGACATGACAATTAAAGTGTTCGAGAAGTTACCGAACGCAGGGGAAGAAAGTTCGAATGAGTGGAACAATGCGGGCACGGGTCATGCCGCGTTATGTGAGCTCAACTATACGACAGAGAATGCAGATGGAACGATCGATATCAGTAAGGCCGTGAAAGTAAATGAACAATTCCAACTGTCACGCCAGTTTTGGTCGTATCTCGTCAAAGAAAACGTCTTACCGAATCCAGAAGAATTCATTATGCCGATTCCGCATATGAGTATGGTCGAAGGAGCGGAAAACGTCGAGTTTCTGAAAAAACGATTGGAAGCGCTATCAGCGAATCCACTCTTTAAAGGGATGGAACTTTCCGATGATCCGGAGCAGCTGAAGCAATGGATTCCGCTCATCATGGAAGGGCGGACGTCACCGGAACCGATCGCTGCAACAAAAATTGATTCGGGGACAGACGTCAACTTCGGTGCGCTGACACGGATTTTATTCACGCACCTCGCAGGACAGGGCGTTGAAATCAATTATGGGCACGGCGTCGAAGACTTGAAACGAGTCGACGGCGGCTGGGAAGTCAAAGTCAAAAACGAACAGGACAACCGGATTGAACATCATACGGCGAAGTTCCTCTTTATCGGCGGCGGTGGCGGCAGTCTGCCATTGCTCCAAAAAACAGGGATTCCCGAATCAAAACAAATCGGCGGATTCCCGGTCAGCGGTCTGTTCCTCGTCTGTAAAAATCCGGACATCGCGGAACGGCACCATGCAAAAGTGTACGGGAAAGCGAAAGTCGGAGCACCTCCGATGTCGGTCCCGCATTTGGATACACGATACATCGACGGGCAGAAATCACTGTTATTCGGACCGTTTGCCGGGTTCTCACCGAAATTCCTTAAGACCGGTTCGAATCTCGATTTGCTCGCGTCCGTCAAACCGAACAATGTCTTGACGATGCTTGCTGCCGGAGCAAAAGAAATGGGCTTAACGAAATATTTGATTGAACAAGTGCTGCTTTCGACAGAACAACGGATGAACGAGCTACGTGAATTCATTCCGAACGCAAAAACTGAAGACTGGGATGTCGTCGTCGCGGGACAACGCGTTCAGGTCATCAAAGATACACCACAAGGAAAAGGGACGCTCCAGTTCGGAACGGAAGTCGTCAGTGCGGCGGATGGGTCCGTTGCGGCCTTACTCGGTGCGTCACCGGGAGCTTCGACCGCTGTACCGGTCATGCTCGAAGTGCTCGAAAAATGTTTCCCGGATCAAATCGACGGTTGGACAGCTAAAATCAAGGAGATGATTCCGTCATACGGAACATCGCTTGTTGCGCACCCGGATCTGTTTGACGAAATCCATGCGGAAACAACCGAAACACTTAAACTAACAGCCGCACAACTGATTCATTAAAAACGACAAAATGAAAAAGCCCTGTTTCCTAATCGTTAGGAGACAGGGCTTTTCATATGGATTATCCGCGCTGGCGGAAAAATGCTGTTTTCTTTAAAGCTGCGCTGACCGGAATCGCAACGAGGATTCCGACGACGTTTTGAACGAGGTTACCTGGGATTGAAGCAACAGGAGCGATCCAGTTACTATAAAGAATCCCTTCACAGATATAGTAAACGCCAAGCATAAATGGAACAGAAGCAATCATTGCGAGTACGTTGACGCTGACATTCGTTGCTTTACGACCATATGTCCAGGCAATATAACCGACAACGAAACCTTGCAGACCACGTCCGACGAACGAGAACGGAGCCCAAAGTGTCCAGCCTGATACGATATCGAAGAGTCCCATTCCGACTGCTCCGGCGATCATGGCAGTTCGCGGTCCGAACAAGAGGGCGATAATGAACAACATGGCCGTCCCCATATGGACAAGTCCGCCGTTCGCTGCGATTGGCAATTTAATATTAATAAAGAATGTTGCGACAAAAACAAGTGCAATCGACATCGACGTGATGACGAGTTGCCGGGTACGAGTGCTTGAATACGGTGTTGCGTTTTGCATGAGTCAGACCTTCTTTATGATAGATTTTGAATAGCTTAAATCTATCAAAATACTGGACTAGCTAAAAGTGTCAATATCGAACAATTTATAGGGGTCAGTTGAACCGTTGCTTTTTATACTGAAGAGGGAAGACGGCGTATGTATTCGTTCAAATTCGCTTCTGCTTGTTTTTCGCGTTGGAGCAATACCATTCAGGATACGCGTTAAAAGATCTGTGTTTCACATAGTGCTTCAGCCAAATGGTCTCGGAAAAGATTCATTTTCCATTGATTCCTACGGGAACAGTGCGTTATTAACGCACTCAGCGTGTAGACAAACGCTTATGAAGCGTGAACATGCGATAACGAGAGGCAATCTGTTCGCGCTCCCCTGTCTCGCCTCGTCTTCAAAGCGGCATTCGGTCACGCCGCTACAGCAAAGCTGCAGGGTCGCGATCGATTGCTTTTCGCTTTAAAAGCGATTCGAGACGGATTGCGCTCTAAGCCGTCTGCATGCCTGGATTTCCCTCACGGTATTACCTAAAAAGTGTCACGTTTCGTTGACTCCTGCGGGGAAAAGTGCGTTTTTAACGCATTTTCAGAGGCAGGCAAGACCCTGCTCATTGTCCGCTAGGACCAAGGAGCAACGGCTTGCGCCTCGCCCGAGGAAAGCAACGAAAAAAAGACGCTTGATCTCCCGATATCACTTTGTCTACAGTCTGAAGTGCGTTATTAACGCGACTTGCCAGAGGCAGGCGAGACCCTACTCATTGTCCGCTAGGCAAGGAGCAATGCCCGAGGAAAGCAATGGAAATAAGAATCGTACATCGATGAAAACATAGTATTTAAATTAAAAAAACGCCTTGCCGAAGCAAGACGTTTAAACGATTAATTGCGAATCATATGATCGAAGGCACCAAGTGCAGCTGTCGCGCCTGAGCCCATCGAGATGATGATTTGTTTATATACACTATCGGTACAGTCACCTGCTGCGAACACACCAGGGACATTCGTCGCACCATGACGGTCGACGAGGATTTCACCGAATTTGTTGCGTTCCACCGTATCACCGAGCCAGTCCGTGTTCGGCACGAGACCGATTTGGACGAAGACGCCTTCCAGCTCAACGTGTTGTTCAACCCCTGTTTCACGCTCGACATAGGTGATGCCGTTTACTTTATCCGTCCCCGTGATTTCCTTCGTCTGGGCGTTTGCGACGACCGTGACGTTCGGAAGACTTGCGAGACGTTGCTGTAAAACTGCATCTGCCTTCAGTTCAGGTGCGAACTCAAGGACCGTGACGTGTTTGACGAGACCTGCGAGGTCGATGGCCGCTTCAACACCAGAATTACCGCCGCCGATGACCGCAACGCGTTTTCCTTCGAAGAGTGGACCATCACAGTGTGGGCAGTACGCGACACCTTTGTTCTTGAACTCAAGTTCGCCTGGGACACCGACGTTACGCCAGCGTGCACCTGTCGACAAAATCAACGTTTTCGTTTTGAGGACCGCACCATTCTCAAGTTCCAGCTCAACGAGGTCTTTTTTCTCAAGGCGAGTAGCCCGTTGCAGGTTCATGACATCGATGCCATACTCCTTGACGTGCTCTTCAAGACTCGCGACGAGTTTCGGACCTTCCGTGTACTTCATGCTGATGAAGTTTTCGATGCTCATCGTATCCATGACTTGTCCGCCGAAACGTTCTGCGACAATCCCGGTCCGGATGCCTTTACGTGCTGCGTAAATCGCGGCACTTGAACCGGCAGGACCGCCACCGACGACGAGGACGTCGTACGGATCTTTGTCAGCGAAATCGGCTGCATCTGTACCCGTACCGAGCTTCGCAAGAATCTCTTCGAGTGACATCCGTCCGTTCCCGAATGCTTCGCCGTTGACGAAGACCGTCGGGACAGCCATGATTTCTTTTTGCTCGACTTCTTCTTTGAACGCTCCACCGTCAATCATCGTGTGACTGATGTTCGGGTTGAGGACGCTCATGACGTTCAAGGCTTGGACGACATCCGGGCAGTTGTGACAGCTGAGGCTGATGTACGACTCGAAGTGATACGTCTCTTTGATGCCTTTAATTTGTTCGATGACAGGCGCATCGATCTTCGGCGCACGACCACTGACTTGGAGCAAAGCCAAGACGAGTGACGTGAACTCGTGACCGAGCGGAATCCCGGCGAACGTAATTCCACTTACTTCACCAGCGCGGTTGACGCTGAAGCTCGGTGTCCGGGCGAGCGTCGCCTGTTCGATGCTGATGCGTGGTGACATACTCGCGATTTCTTCGACGAGTTCGCTCATCTCGAGTGAGACGGAGTCCGTCCCGGCGCTGACGGCGAGGACGATGTCTCCTTCTAACAAATCGAGGTATTGAGCGAGTTGTGCTTTAATATCTGCTGCTAAAGCCATCTCAAATCCGCTCCTTAAATTTTCCCTACGAGGTCAAGGCTAGGTGTGAGTGTTGCAGAACCCTCTTCCCATTTCGCCGGGCAAACTTCACCTGGGTTGTTGCGCACGTATTGTGCTGCTTTGATTTTGTTGACGAGTGTACTTGCATCACGGCCGATTCCACCAGCGTTGATTTCAACAGTCTGGATGACGCCGTCCGGATCGATGATGAACGTCCCGCGATCAGCAAGTCCATCTTGTTCGTTTAAGACTTCGAAGTTACGTGAGATGACGTGTGACGGGTCACCAATCATGACGTACTCGATTTTACCGATTGTTTCTGAAGTTTCGTGCCAAGCTTTATGTGTAAAGTGCGTATCTGTTGAAACGGAGTACACTTCAACGTCAAGCGCTTTGAGTGCTGCGTATTGGTTTTGAAGATCTTCGAGCTCAGTCGGGCAAACGAATGTAAAGTCTGCTGGGTAGAAACAAACGACACTCCATTTTCCACGAAGGTTAGCGTCTGTAAGATCGACGAACTCTCCGTTGTGGAATGCTGATGCACTAAATGGTTTTACTTCACTTCCGATTAAAGACATGATAAAAATCCTCCTGTTGGGTTCTATTTAAGAATCTGTTCTAGTCGTTAAGAATAACTGTACTTATCACACTAGAATAATTCTAATCTAATACTAATTTCATATAAAGCGTCTCTTTTGTCAAGGTTTAACCTGTAAATTCTTATTTCAAGAAATGAATTGTGAACAAAAAAAGAGCTCTATCTCCCTGAATGAAACAGGGAGATAGAGCTGTATAAGTCATTGCCATTCAGTATGGAACATTCCTTCGCGATCGGTCCGGGCATACGTATGGGCTCCGAAATAATCACGTTGTGCTTGCAGGATGTTGGCATTTGAATTCGCTGTCCGGTAACTGTCGTAATACGTCAGTGACGTGCTGAGACACGGTGACGCAAGACCTGTGAGCGCACCTTCTGCGACGACTTGGCGGAGCGACGTTTGATACGCCTGTACCTTGTCTGCGAAGTACGGTGCGAGCATTAAGTTGTCGAGTGATGCGTCCGTTGCAAAAGCCTCGCTGATGACATTGAGGAACTCAGCGCGGATGATACAACCGCCACGGAAAATCAAGGCAATCTCTTCAGGACGTAAGTTCCAGTCATACAGTTCGGATGAAGTCCGGTACTGGGTGAAGCCTTGTGCGTAAGCCGCGATTTTACCCATGTAGAGTGCTTGGCGGATGCGTTCGATCCAAACGTCTTTGTCGAGCGCTGCACGGGCTTCCGGTCCACCGAGGACAGAGGCGGCAGCGACACGTTCTTCTTTGACGGCAGAGAGATAACGGGCGAAGAGTGCCTCCGTAATGATAGAGGAAGCGATCCCATTATCAATGGACTGCAAGCTCGTCCATTTGCCCGTTCCTTTTTGACCGGCTTGATCGAGAATGACGTCGATCAAGGGAAGACACGTCTCGTCATCTTTTTTCCGTAAAATCTCAGCCGTGATTTCAATCAGATAACTTTTTAACTCGCCGTCGTTCCATGAGGAGAAGATGTCCGCAATTTCTTCGACATCGAGTCCGAGACGGACACGGAGGAAGCTGTAAGCTTCTGCAATCAACTGCATGTCAGCGTACTCGATTCCGTTATGGACCATCTTGACGAAGTGTCCGGCCCCTTTAGGTCCGATGTAGACACAACATGGGTCGCCGTTCACTTGTGCTGCAATTTTTGTCAAAATCGGCGCAACTTGATCGTACGCTTCTTTTGTTCCGCCCGGCATGATGGCAGGACCGGTCCGGGCCCCGACTTCACCACCTGAGACACCGACACCGATGTACTCGATGCCGTGCTCGTTTAGTTGGTCGAAGCGACGTTCCGTATCGAGGAAGTGGGAGTTCCCACCGTCCATGATGATATCGCCCGTCTCAAGGTGCGGAATAAGCGAATCGATGACGGAATCGATGGCACTTCCCGCCGTGACCATGACGAAAATCTTGCGTGGACGCTCGAGTGAGCGGACGAAGGCTTCGACGTCATAGTACGGATGAAGCGGTAACCCTTCGCGGTTCGCGATGAGTTGTTCCGTTAAGTCTGGCGTGTAGTTATAGATAGCGACGTTTTCATCATGGCTCGCCATGTTCATGGCGATGTTGCGTCCCATGACACCAAGGCCGATGACTCCGATTGAATTTAGCATAGTGTAACGACTCCTTTTTTTAGACGACGAGACTGAGGAGGAGGACGAATCCAAGTCCGAAGACGGAAATGATTGTCTCAAGCAGCGTCCACGTCGCGAAAGTTTCTTTCATAGTTAAACCAAAGTACTCTTTGAACATCCAGAACCCGGCATCGTTGACGTGCGAAGCGATTAAGCTACCAGCACCAGTCGCAAGTACGACGAGGGCGAGATTGACATCTGATTGACCGAGGAGCGGGATGACGAGTCCGGCTGTCGTCAGTGAGGCGACCGTCGCCGAACCGAGTGAAATCCGTAAGATCGCGGCAATCAACCACGCGAGTAAAATCGGTGAAAGTGTTGTGTCAGCAAAGAGTTCAGCGACATATTTACCGACGCCTCCATCGATTAAGACTTGTTTGAAGGCACCGCCGCCACCGATGATGAGTAACATCATTCCGATTTGTGTGATCGCTGTCGTACATGAATCCATGACGGTCTTGATTGGGATATTACGTGCAAGTCCCATCGTATAGACTGCGACGAGTAACGAAATCAACATTGCTGTGGAAGCATTCCCGATGAACTGGATGGCAGAAAGAACCGCATTGCCGTCCCAGCCGAGCGTTTTTTGTAGCAATGTCAAAATCGTGGCGATCGACATCAAGAGTACAGGTAGCATTGCTGTGAACACACTGATTCCGAATCCAGGTGTTTCACTTAAATCAAATTCTTTTTGTTCGCCGAGTGAGGCGATGTTACCTGTTTTTTTGAATGATTCCGGCACAAGACGTTTTGCGACTTTCGTAAAGAGCGGTCCGGCGATGATGACCGTCGGAACAGCGACTAAGAAACCGTAAAGTAAGACTTGCCCTAAATCTGCCCCGTATTCACCCGCGATGACAGTTGGACCGGGGTGAGGTGGTAAAAAGCCGTGTGTAACAGAAAGTGCTGCGACCATCGGAATCCCGAGATAGAGAATCGAGACGCGAAGCTGACGTGAAATCGCAAAGACGATTGGAATTAATAGAACAAGTCCGACTTCGAAGAATAACGCGATCCCGATGATGAATGAAGCGACGACGACTGCCCATTGAATGTTCTTTTCCCCGAATTTCGCGACGAGTGTCATCGCGATCCGCTGTGCACCACCGGCGTCAGCAATTAATTTCCCGAGCATTGCACCGAGTCCGAAGATCAGCGCAAGGTGACCGAGTGTTCCGCCGAGACCGGCTTCAATCGTCGTGACGATTTGGTCGAGCGGCATTCCAAGTAGTATAGCGACGACGAACGAGACGATGATTAATGAAACAAACGTGTTTAATTTCAACCCCATGATTAAAACGAGTAATGTGATGATCCCAATGGCAACGATGACTAACGGCATGTGACTTCCCCCAAAAGATAAATTAGTTTTCTTGCTGAATCAAGCTACGTTGATACTCTGCGATCCGCCGATGGTCGGCTGAAAGCGTCCGTGCCAAGCTGATGAAGATCGGTAGCAATTGACGGTATTCGTGCATCGCTTCTTCATTCGGTACATGACGATGTGTTTCCCCAATCATCTCAGCAGCTACTTCGAATGAATCGACTTCCCCAGTCGCATACAATCCGAGAATACAAGCCCCGAGACATGAACTTTCAAAACTTTCTGGAATGACGACTTCCGACTCAAAGATGTCGGCCATCATCTGACGCCACACTTCAGATCGCGCGAACCCCCCGGTTGCTTGAATCCGTGTGACAGGACCATCCATACATTCAATCAATGCCAGGAAGACAGTGTACAGGTTGTAGATGACACCCTCTAACGCGGCACGAATCATATGTTCTTTTTTATGTGACAACGTCAATCCGAAGAATGAGCCACTGACGTCCGGATTCCAAAGAGGTGCCCGTTCGCCCGATAGATACGGATGGAACAACAGTCCGTCTGAACCCGGACGGACCCGTTCAGCGATTTTCGTCAACACCGCATACGGATCAATCCCGAGTCGTTTCGCTGTTTCGACTTCAGCCGATGCGAGCTCATCACGAATCCAGCGTAAGACCATCCCGCCATTGTTGACCGGACCACCGATGACCCAGTGCTTTTCAGTCAGTGCGTAACAGAATGTCCGTCCCTTTTCGTCCGTCTGCGGCCGGTCAATGATAGTCCGGATCGCACCGCTCGTCCCGATCGTGATGGCAATCTCGCCCTTACGGATGGCGTTGACACCGAGGTTTGACAGGACCCCGTCACTGGCACCGATCATGAAAGGTGTTGCCGGATCAAGTCCGATTTGTTTTGCATATTCAGGATTAATGTCCGAATACTGTGTCGTCGTCGAGACAGGTTCCGACAATTTTGAAGCATCGATGCCGGCGATCTCTAAGGCTTTCGAGTCCCACTTCATGTCGTGGATATTGAACAATCCTGTCGCCGATGCGAGCGAATGATCAATCACGTAACGTCCGAACAGACGCTGGAAGACGAATTCCTTGATTCCGATGTATTTTTTCGTCCGCTCGGCAATCTCCGGCCGGTCTTCGACGAGCCAACAGATTTTCGCGAGAGGGGACATCGGGTGAATCGGTGTACCGGTCCGGTGGTAGACATCATTTCCGTACTCTTCCTTAATCCGGTTCGACCAGGCTTCGCTCCGACTGTCCGCCCAGGTGATGCAGGCAGTCAAAGGCTGGTCCTCCTCATCGATGGCAATCAAGCTGTGCATTGCACTACTGAAAGCGACGAATTTCGGTTTTTGGTCCGGATACTGCCTCGTCAGCAGCCGGATTGTTTCGAGGACGGCGTGGAAAATTTCTTCCGGATCCTGTTCAGCAGTCGAACGGTTTGGTGTATGGAGCGGATAACCGACGTTCGTCTGGCCGACGACTTCTCCTTTTGTCGTAAAGAGGACGGCTTTCGTGCTCGTCGTCCCGATATCGATTCCTAGCATGTATTCAGTCATGTGGTTCGACTCCTTTCGTCATCATCTGTTGCGATTGCCATAAATCTTCGACTTCTTGGACATCGTCGAAATTCTGGTGGAGAGACGTGACCATCCGTTCACGGTCTCCTGTTTCGATGGCTTCGATATAAAGTGCGTGGTTGGCGATGATCCGGTCGAAATCCTCCATCTGTCCTTCGAAGCGAGTCCGCATCGATAAAAGGATGAAGCTTTCCATGACCGGTTTTAAGTTTTGCCAAATCATGCTGACATAACTGTGATCAATCGACCGGATGATCGTCTCGTGGAACAAAACATCTTGATACGAAAATTCGTCGGCATCATTAAACTTGATCGCGACTTTCATCATCTCAAGAATCTTGCTCAGTTCACGGACGAGTTCTTGACGGTCCATCCGGACGATTCGTTCGAAGACGAACGTTTCGATTAACAGGCGGACGTCATAAATCTCGCGGATGTCTTTTTCCGACAAACCAACGACGACGGCACCCATCCGCTCAAGCCGGATGATCCGTTCAGCAGCGAGAACTTTTAGAGCGTCGCGAACGGGCGAGCGACTGACGGAAAAATCCGTCGCTAATTTATTTTCAGAAAGGACGGTCCCTTGCTCAATCTTTCCGGAAATGATACGCATCCGGAGTTCGTGGGCGACACGATCTCCAGTTGATGCTTTTGATAACCATTTAATCGGGTATAAAAAATCAGACATAAAAATCACCTGCTTTGTTTTATGAGTATACTTGTATACAAGTAGTATAAACGACTGAATATAAAATGCAAGCGCTTTAATGAAAACGCTTTATTTCGTTTGGTTTACATTCGCATTACCTTCAGTATGATAGGATGTAGAAAACAATTTTCTGAGAAAAACATGTTGATCTTTAAGACAAAGGAGGATATATGATGAAGATTTTAGTCGTGGGTGCAGGAGCTGTCGGAGGGTACTTCGGGGGACGCCTAGCAGAAAAAGGGGAAGACGTGACGTTTCTTGTCCGTGAGCGTCGGGCAAAGGAGTTAGAGCGAACAGGTCTTGAGATTGACAGTCCGCACGGAGACGTGTCGTTGACGCCGCGTTTAATCCAAGTCGGAACAAAAGAGACGTTTGACCTAGTCATCGTGTCGACGAAAGCGTACCACCTGGAGCATGTCATCGGGGATCTCGAAGGGTTCGTCGGACCTGATACATATGTGTTACCTGTCTTGAACGGGATGCGGCATATCGAACAACTCGTCGCTAAATTTGGCGAGACGCGTGTCCTCGGAGGCTTATGCTTCATTGAATCGACGCTTGACACGAATGGACGCGTCATTCAGACGAGTCCTGCCCATCAACTCGTGTTTGGTCCAAGAACAGGGGACTGGACGGATCGCTTGTTTGAGGTGAAGGAAGCACTTGCAGGGACGAAAGCATCGATTAAAGCATCAGACCACATCATGCAAGATATGTGGCAAAAGTATCTCTTCATTACGACTTTTTCCGGAGTGACTTCGCTATTTCGGGCACCGATCGGTCCGATTCGCGACGACGCAGCCGGGGATCGTGTCATCCGGAATGTCTTACAAGAAGCAAAACAAGCCATGGAAAGTCAAGGGGCAACGTTCGTGCAACATATCGAACAGGAGCAGGAAAAACGGATTCACCAAATGGCACCGGATATGAAGTCGTCGTTGCAACGGGACATGGAAAAACAAGGCATGGTCGAAGCAGACCATCTGTTTGGCAGTTTAATAGAAGGAGCGGAGCCAGCGGTGTACCCGACGTTACGGATGATTCATACGAATTTAAAGATATATGAACGATTGCGGAGTGGAGTTTCCGAATAAGGAATTAGTACGCTGTTTACTATACTGGTAAAATTAAGCGGAGAGAGTAGACTGGAGAGCACAAACGTTCTAGCTGAACTTTAGCTGAATCTCGCGGACATAGCATTGACTTCCTTACTAGAATTCATCTATTCTTAGTAAGATTGAAAAAACCATCAATATATTGTGTAGTACCATTTGGATATAAAACTGAACAACAGATGTGAGAGGGGATTTAATTTACATGAAACGTATTATCATTCGCGCCGGTATGACACCGTTTGAGCAGTTCGACGCTGAGTACATGATGAAAGAAAACTCAATCGGAGGGAACGTCGGGAACTTGATCTATCAGTACAGTATCTTCCGTACATTGATGACAGAAGGAACGACGATCACACCTGACTATTACTACTACGATGAAGAGCGTGCAGACGAGATCAACGAAAACTTCGATCTTTACGTCATTCCACTTGCGGATGCATTCCGTCAAGAGTTCGCACCATCACTTCGTAAGTACACACGTTTGATTAAGAAATTGAAAATTCCGGTCGTCGTCATCGGTGTTGGTCTACGCGCACCATTCGAGCCGGACTTAAAAGGCGGATTCCCGTTCGACGAGGATGTTAAAGCATTCGTCAGCGCAGTCCTCGAACGTTCAAGCATCATCGGACTTCGTGGTGAAATCACATCGAAATACCTGACACGCCTCGGTTTCCGTGAAGGAATCGATCACAAAGTCATCGGTTGCCCATCGATGTATGCGTTTGGTCGTGATCTTCACATCCGTGAGACAAACATCACGAAAGATTCGATGATCAGTGTTAACTCGTCACGTCTTTCGCCGAAAAACGTCCTTGATTTCATCACACGTGGAATGGAAGAGTATCCAAATCACTACTTCATCCCGCAATGGATGAAAGAATTGAAATTGACGTACACAGGAACGCATCCGATCGCGGACCTTTCTGTCACGAACTACCCGGTTAAAATGTCTGACCCGACATATATGAACGACCGTGTTCGTTTCTTCTTGAACGCTCAAACTTGGTTCGACTTCCTCAAAGAAGCTGACTTGAGCTTTGGTGCGCGTCTCCACGGAAACATCACAGCGACGCTCGCTGGAACACCAAGTATTTTGATTCCGAAAGATGCACGGATGCGTGAATTGACGGATTACCACCAATTGACGCACATCTGGGCGAACGATATCACGGCAGACACACGTCTTTCAGACATCGTCGAAACAGCTGACTTCCAAAGCCCGGCTCGGATTCAAGCGAAAAACTTCGACAACTTCGTCGATTTCTTGAACACAAACGAATTGGAGCACATCTACCAAGACACGAACTACCCAGAGAACGTGCCGTTTGACCGTGAAATGGCGAAAACAGAACTTCTCCCAGCGGTTAAACCGATCACAGGAATCAGCATGGAAGAAGCAATCGCTCGTTTTGAATCATTCTTCCCGGAAGAAGAGAAAAAAATCGCTGCGATCCAAAAACGCGATAAAGATAAAGATAAAAAGATTAAAACATTACAAGGTAAACTCAACAAGCAGACGAAGATGGTTAAACATCAAGAAGGTACATTGAACCGTAAAGCGGTTCGGATGGCACTTAAGACAGCCGATCTCTTCGCGAAGAAATAAAAATAAGACGTCTCATGCCAATGCGGTGTGAGACGTTTTTTATTGCATAGGACGAATTGTAATATTAAGTGCAACACCTAGCTGAAAACACAAAAAAAACCCATAACGGCCTCGTGTAGAATAGAGTTACCACACAAAATTCAACGGAGGATTCGTTATGAGCTATGTTCATCTTACTCAGTCGTTCTGAACTCGCTCAAGCGCTCGCCTGGATCAATGGGAGACCGCGAAAATGTCTCAACTGGAAAACTGCATACGAGGTCTTCACGGAAGAAGTGTTGCACTTAATTTGACAAACCGTCATAGAAAAAGCTTCATCTCCTAAAAAAGAAGAGATGAAGCTTTTTAATTAACGTTCCCGTAGTTCACGATTAAATTGTTGGAGCAGGCGTCCAAATGCTTCCGTATCATCGCCTGACCAGTCTGTCAGTAAGCGTTCGATGCTCGCGAGGCGTGCCGTCCGGTAAATCGTCAATTCTTCCTGTCCGAATGAAGTGATGTGATAGAAGAAGGCACGGCCATCTGCTTCATCGCGTACTTTTTCGACCAATTTCTTTTGATCGAGCGCTGCCGCTTGCCGGCTGACGGTAGAGACGTCAAGTTGCAATTCGCGTGCCAATGTCTTCACCCCGACTGGACCAGACTCGGACAGTTGACGCAGTAACAAATACGACGCGCGATCCAAATTTCGGTTATCGGCCGTCGCTGTCGTCAAACGACGAATCAGAATCGCAAGTTCTAGTTCAATCACTTCGAGTGCCTGATCAGACATGTTAATCCCCTCTTTTCCTAAGTGCTTCATGTTTCCCATCATTACGCAACGACTTAGCCCCTGTCAATGAGAGTTCAGAAACTTGACAGACCTTTAGTTGTATTATACAATCATTTTTGTTATTTAATTGCATCATACAACTTATTTATTCAGAACACACACAAAAGGAGAATTCCGATGAAAGCTTATGAATCGATGAAACAAGAAGTGATCACAGTCCACGAAACAGACGTCATCCGCCATGTCGTCGAACGTTTCATCCAATCCGGAATCAGCGGTGTTCCCGTCATCAATGACGAGAGCGAAGTCGTTGGGTACATCAGTGATGGTGACATCATGCGGGCGATTGGAAAGCACAAAGACATCATCGTCGATACGTTTTTATATGTAAATGTCATCAAAGGGGATGAAGAAGATTATGACGCGCGGGTGCGTCACATTCTGAACCGTCCGGTCATGGAGATGGCACGCCGGAAAGTCGTCACGGCAGATGTTGAAACGGAGATGGAAGAAATCGCAGCGACGCTCGGTTCGAAACGGATTAAAAAATTACCGATTTTAAAACAAGGAAAGCTTGTCGGAATCATCAGTCGGGGCGACGTCATCCGTCACTCCTTTAAACGGTTCTTATAAGAGAAAGAAGGGACAATATGGCACTTGCCAATAAAACAACGACGCTTGCGCCGGAAACGGTGTTAGAAGAAAGCAAGCATGGATTATTCCACCAACCGATTGCCGTGTGGGCAGTATTTTTTGCGAGTATCACGGCATTCATGGGGATGGGGCTCGTCAACCCGGTTTTACCAACGATCGCCGATAATTTAGAAGCCTCAAAAAGTGAAGTCACGCTCTTATTTACAAGTTATAATGCCGTCATGGCATTCGCGATGCTGATCACAGGTGCGATTTCATCACGGATCGGTCAAAAGGGAACATTGATGTTAGGAATTGCCGTCATCGCGCTCGTCGCTGGATTTGCAGCGCAAGCCGATAGCATTTGGACGCTTGTCGCCTTACGTGGCGGCTGGGGGCTTGGGAATGCCTTGTTCGTCGCAACGGCACTTGCGGCCATCGTCTCCCTTTCGTCAGGCGGGACAGCAAAAGCAATCATCTTATATGAAGCAGCTGTCGGTCTCGGGATTTCAATTGGGCCGCTTCTCGGAGGGACACTCGGTTCGATCACATGGCGCGCACCTTTCATGGGTGTCGCGACAATCATGGTCATCGCCTTCCTTGTCCTGTTGTTCTTGATGCCGAAACCGGTCGCAACAACGACGGCACCACGGCAAAAGATTTCCTTGCTCGCACCTTTCCAAGCGATGAAACACCGGTCGCTCTTGACACTTGGGATTGTTGCAGCACTTTATAACGTCGGTTTCTTTACAATCATGGCCTATGCGCCGTTCGTCATGAAACTGCCGGCACAAGGTCTCGGTTTCGTCTTCCTGGGTTGGGGGATGTTGCTCGCAATCACGTCTGTCTTGACAGCGCCGAAGTTAAAACAATGGCTTGGAACGATTAAAGCGATGGTATTGATGCTGTTACTGTTCGCCGTTCTCTTACTATTGATGGGGATCTTTACGGAAACACCAGCTGTCGTCATCGTCTGTGTGATTCTTGCCGGGGCGGTACTTGGTAATAACAACACACTCATTACGACAGCCGTCATGGACGCGGCACCGGTCGAACGTTCGACCGCATCTGCTGCATACAGCTTTTTACGTTTCCTTGGGGCAGCCATCGCGCCATTCATGGCCGGTAAATTGGCTGAAATCTTTAACGCAAACTTGCCGTTTTACGTCGGGAGCGGATTTGTCTTACTCTCTGTCGTCATCATCGGGGTCAATCTTAAGCACATCCGTCACATCGATACAATCGATAGCGGTCACTAAACAATCCGCTCTTCTTTCAATTGCTTAAGAAAGAAGAGCGGATTGTTTTTCTTAATCAGGATACGTAGTACGTAAAAAAGTCATAGACTCGACGATAAGGGATTCGATGACAGTCAGATCGACATCTGCTACCGTATTGATATAGACGCATGCCTTTCCACTTTTGTGTTTACCTAACTTGGCGAGCAATGCCTCACGATCAGCCCCGGGAGCGAAATAAAGACTAATGTTTGCTTTGCGAGGTGAAAAACCGACGAGAAAGGCATCTCCTTCATGTCCGGAGGCGTATTTATAATGATAGTGACCAAATCCGATCATTGATTCTCCCCACATGACAGGTGGAGCGTTCGTCGTTTTTTCAAATAGCTGAAGTAATACCTGACAATCTGCGCGCCTTGCAGGGGATTCGATTTGATTTAAAAATTCAGTCACACTGTTTGTGTTGGGTTGCGTTTTTTGTTTGTAAGTCATATGGCGGCTCCTTTCTGAAAACACCTATTGATATTTATGATTTTAGTTCTTCTTTTCCCGATTTTATGTCGATCCACTCAATAAGAATCGAGGTGAGCGTGATGAAGGTCCATAGTATTTACTTTATTGGTTATGAAGGGAAGGTCGAATGGCGTATTTTACGGGTCAATCGTCTGGAAGAAATACTGGAAATCGATGTCGTCCTATCGCAATCGGACAACCAGACCAGTCATCGATTAAATATGTCGTTCGCTGAGTATGATTCCTTTGCGCATGATTTTTTAACGGTCCATGAGCAACTTCGTGGATCTGCGACCTATACGCAAGCAGATTTTCACATGACGTTGACCTATCATCGTCTCGGTCACGTCACGATTGAAATCGGATGGAAGGGTCAACAGACAATAGCGTTGCAAAGTGATCAGAGTTATCTCGGACAAGCGCTTGCGAGTATCGGAGTCTATACGTAAAAACCGCTCGAGTCTTCGAAAGAGAAGGCTTGAGCGGTTTTTTTCGTTCAGGCTAGGGGTTCAAGTGCGAGTTGCTTACATAACGCAATCGTCTGGAAATACTCCGACAAGGGAATCGATTCATCGACTTGATGGGCGAGACGGAAGTCGTGGAACGAAGCGACGGCAATCGGGAAGGTCCGGTTGGCTTGGCTGAACATGGCTCCGTCCGTCCCACCCGGAATCGCAACGCGCCGCGCCGGATGACCCGTGATGGTTTCCATATGTCGTGCAACCGTTTCGAGGAACGGTGCATTCGCATCCGTCTCACATGAAGGAATCTCTTTGATGACACGCACGGTCATCACGAACGTCGGATCTTCCTTACGTAGCTGTTGTTCGATCTGCGCAAAAGCTTCTAAAATCTCGGGGCGTCCGAATCCGGGAATCGTCCGGATATCCATGTAAAAGGAAGCGTTACTCGGGATGACATTCGGACCTTCTCCGCCTTGGATCGACGTGATCGAGGCGACGACAGGACCGAGTTGCGGGTGGCGATTGTCGGTGATCGTGAAACGGTCCGACTTCACTTCCTGAATGACACGATACAGATCATCGATGGCATTTTTTCCGAGTTGCGGCGCGGAACTATGAGCCCCTTTACCGACGCACGTCACTTCGATTCCGACGACACCTTTTTGAGCATACCCAATCATTCCGCTTGTCGGCTCCGTGATCAACAGCGCATCTAAATCGTCGGCGTCACCACGTTCCGTCAAATACTTCGCGCCTGTCATACCATTTTCTTCATCAGATGTAATAAGTAGTTTGAGATGATTCGGGCGGTCCGCACAGTCCTTTAACTCAATCATCGCATTGACCATTGCCATCACACCAGACTTCATATCGGATGCCCCGCGACCGTAAATCCGTCCGTCGCTGATTTCACCACCAAAAGGTTGTTTTGTCCAACCGGTCGTTTGGACAGGTACGGTATCAAGATGACCCGAGAAACCGATTGTTTTTGGTTCGGTGGCTACCTCGCTTGCCGGAAGGGTCGCGACGAGACAGATTCGTTTTGGCGCGACCTCAATCCATTCGGTTTCGATTTCGTGAGTGGTCAAGTAGTCATAGACAAAAGTCGCGACGTCTCGTTCCCCGTCGAGCGGATTGACACTCGGAATTTGCAGGCAGTGTTGCAGTGATTCGATTTGTTGTTGTTGCGTCATGCTGATTCCTCCTTGATTTACATTCACTAGAGTATTCCCCGAAAAAAAGCTATCCGAGAGATAAACAAGCGAGGAGAAAATTTAAAATCGCGGTATTTCTTAGAATCAAATGGTCCGTTTTTAAGAGGATGCGTCAAAGGACTGTGGTCAAAAGGCGCAGATTGTTGATTTAATAAGTCGAAGGACATACGAAAAAGAGGAGGACGATTCGAAATCGTCCTCCTCTTTATTTAGATGTTGCGATGTTTCATGCGTCAAATGGATCGTTATTCAGCATCCGTCTTCCATTTATCATCAATCAACATCTCGCCAGGCCATGTGTAGGCCATGATCCCGCCGTCTGCTGTGATGTCTTCACCTGTCACGTAAGAGCTGTCGTCGGAAGCGAGGAAGAGGGCAACCGTTGCCATCTCACGTGGTTTCCCGAGACGACCCATTGGTGTGATCCATGCATTGGCATCACGGAATTGTTTTCCTTGGTCTTCGTCTTTTCCACCGACGAGCGTGTCGATGAGTGGTGTTTCGATCGTACCTGGTGAGAGCGAGTTGACACGAATGCCCTCACGCGCATAATCGATTGCCATCGCCCGTGTAAAGTTCGTGATTCCACCTTTTGCTGCATTGTAACCTGAGCGGTTTAAGTCGGCAGCGCGACCTGACATCGATGACGTATTGATGATCGATCCGCCCTTCTCAAGCATTAAAGGAATCAAGAATTTACTCGTCAAGAATGTACCACGTAAGTCGACCGCGATGATTTGGTCAAACAGTTCAATCGGATATTCATGGACTTTTCCGCCTTGCTGATCAATCCCGGCATTGTTGAACAGAACGTCAATCGTTCCGTACGTGTCTTTCAGCTGTGTCGCGAGCTGTTCGACACTATCGACTTGCGTGACGTCGACGTGAATCGCTTCCGCTTGTCCACCAGCCTGTTTGATTTTTTCGACCGTCTCCTGTGCTTTTTCAAGATTGACGTCAGCACAGACGACTTTCGCCCCTTGTTCGGCAAAGACGAGTGCCGTTGCTTGGCCAATTCCTGTAGCTGAACCTGTAATGACTGCTACTTTATTCTCTAATCGACCCATGTGTAATTTCCTCCTTCTAAGTACTCTTGCTCCGAATGTTGTTCACCTTATGAATGATTCCCTCGACCTTGGAGGATAAACCAATCGAACTGTCTAGCCTCTTGCGAGAACGGGAACAGATAAAAAGTGAAAACCTGACAGGAAAGGAATGAGAACGCTGACATCCGAACAACGTGAATATGCAAAAAAATTACTCGATGAAGCGATTCTGTACCAAATCGAGTTAGAGAATGATGTATTTAAGGATGAGTTGATTGACCGGACGACACCGGTCTTATGGTTTGGTGACGTAAGCGAGCGTAGCTGGCTTACGATTGCGACGAATCCGTCGGCAGGCCAGTTTTTGAACCGGGATGGCACGTTACGCTATGAGACGACAGGACCATTCGTCCTAAGAGAAGTCGATGCGCCGCTTACGGAGTACCGGACGGACCAACGATTTAATCAAATGATTGATTCCTATAATCGTTATTTCAAACAGCCGGACATTTATAAATCGTGGTTCGGACGGGAGGGGGGAGGAAAATTGGAAGGTTTTCTAAATGGATTCGAAGCTTCTTTTTACGGAACCGGAGAGCCGGTCATCCATGCGGATTTTTTTCCATTTCCGACGAAACGTTACATGGGAACGATTGCTCAGCGACATGAACTGGAAGAAACCGTATTTGGTCAGACGTTCCTTTTGAAATTGATTCGTCTTTTTTCGTTACGCGGAATTATTCTTCTCGGACGGGAACATACGGAACGTTACCGGACAATCGATCAGACGGCTACATGGCAAGCACCCGAGCCGGTCCCGGGGTATCCGGATGCCGTCGTCGAACTCGGGTCTTCGGAACAATTTTCCGTTCCAATCATCGGTCTTCACTTTAAACCGAGTGAGCAGTTCATCGGACTCGGGAATCGGCCGGACTGCCATGGTGTCAGTCATGGCACATACGGGTCGGCGGAAAGCTTACGTAAAATCGGAAAATATATCCGCAGCCGACTCGAAGAAGGGGATTGACACTATTTTTCCAATCCGTAATAATAGATTTGTATTAGCACTCTTGTTGTTAGAGTGCTAAAAAAGAACTAGGGGGCATCGGAAATGGAAACGAAACAGTTCAAGGCAGAGTCGAAACGTTTACTCGAAATGATGATTCATTCCATCTATACACATAAGGAAATCTTTTTACGTGAGTTGATTTCGAACGCTAGTGACGCGATAGACAAGATTTATTACAAAGCATTGACGGACGAGACGCTGACGTTCGAAAAGGATGCCTATAAGATTACGATTGAACCGAATCAAACGACACGACAGCTCGTCATTCGTGATACGGGAATCGGGATGACAAAAGAGGAGCTCGAAGCGAATCTCGGAACAATCGCGAAGAGTGGGTCACTTGCCTTTAAGGCGGAGAATGCCGCGCAAGACGGACACGACATCATCGGACAGTTCGGTGTCGGCTTTTATTCGGCATTCATGGTCGCGGATGTGGTCACGGTCATCACGAAACCATTCGGTAGCGAAACAGCGTACAAGTGGGAGTCGCACGGTGTCGACGGTTATACGATTGAAGAAGTCGAAAAAGCTACAGTCGGGACGGAAATCACGCTGCACATCAAAGCGAACGAAGAAGATGAAAATTATGATGAGTATTTAGATACGCATCGTTTGCGGACGATCGTCAAAAAGTATTCCGACTTCATCCGCTATCCGATTGAGATGGAAGAGACGGAACGTCAACCGATTGAAGGATCGGACGAGATGGAAGAAGTGAAGGTCGTCAAGACAATCAACAGCATGGTGCCGATTTGGCGGAAAAATAAACGGGAGTTGACGGACGAGGATTACACGAACTTCTATCAAGAAAAACGATATGGATTTGATACACCAGTCAAGCACATCCATATCAGTGCAGATGGTGCCGTCCGTTATCAATCGATTTTATTCATTCCGGAGCAACCGTCCTTCGACTATTATTCGAAAGAGTTCGAGAAAGGTCTTGAACTGTATGCGAACGGCGTCTTGATCATGGAAAAATGCAGTGACCTCTTGCCGGACCACTTTAGCTTCGTCAAAGGGATGGTCGACTCGGAAGACTTGTCACTCAATATTTCACGTGAGTTGTTGCAGCACGACCGCCAACTCAAATTGATTGCAAAAAACATTCAAAGTAAGATTAAGACGCAACTTGAAGGACTGCTTCGTGACGATCGCGAGAAGTATGAAGCCTTTTATCAAGCCTTTGGTCGTCAATTGAAGTTTGGAATCTACAATGATTACGGCATGCATAAAGAGACGGTCAAAGATCTTGTCCTGTTCCACTCGGCAAAAGAGAAGAAGCTGGTCACGCTCGCTGAATACGTCGCGGCGATGCCGGAAGATCAAAAATACATTTACTATGCTTCAGGGGAAAGTACGGACCGTTTAGATAAGTTGCCACAGTCGGAGCTTGTCAAAGACAAAGGGTTCGACATTCTGTACTTTACGGAAGAAATCGATGAGTTCGCGATTCAAATGTTGCTCAACTATGAAGGAAAAGAATTTAAATCGGTTACGAGCAGTGATCTTGGAATCGAGCAAGCGGATCAAGCAGAAACGACCGAAACACAAGTCGAGATGTTTACAGCGATGCAAGAAGTGCTTGCTGGGCAAGTCAAAGAAGTCAAAGCTTCTTCACGCTTAAAATCACATCCGGTCTGCTTCGCGACGGATGGTGCCGTTTCGATTGAAATGGAGAAAATTCTTAAATCGATGCCGAACAACCAAGATGTTTCAGCCGTGAAAATTTTAGAGTTGAACACGTCGCATGACGTCTTCCAAGCCATTGAAACGGCCTTTAAAGAAGACCGTACGAAATTTGAACGCTATACGAAATTAATGTACCAACAAGCGTTGCTCATGGAAGGCTTGCCAATCGAAGATCCAGTTGCGTTTGCAAATGAAGTGTGTGCCTTGATGGTGTAAGAATGATCGCTTCAGCGTGTAGACAAACGCTTATGAAGCGTGAACATGCGATATCGAATTGCAATTCGTTCGTGCTTTCCTGTATTTCTCTCACGGTATTACCTAAAAAGCATCACGTTTCGTTGACTCCTACGGGGAAAAGTGCGTTTTTAACGCACTTTCAGAGGCAGGCAAGACCCTGCTCGTTGTCCGTGAGGATCAAGGAGCAACGGCTTGCGCCTCGCCCGAGGAAAGCAACGAAACAAGACGCTTTTTATTTCTTCATACCATGTTGTCTACAACTTAAAAGAAGGGATTGCACATCATCGTAGATGGCAATCCCTTCTTTTTTTCTCGTCTCGGCTAAGCTGAGCGTTATTTTTTTATTATTCAGCGCGAAGTTCAGTTGGTACTTTGCCGCGTTTCGAGACGACATTCAGGACGACGAGTGCGAGTAAGAAGGCGATAAGTGCACCGATGAAGCCGATGATTGATGAATCGGTTAAACCGAGCACAAGGTAGCCGACTGCCGATGTCGCTGCACCAACCAACGCATACGGAAGTTGTGTCGTGACGTGATCGATATGATGCGAACCGGCACCTGTCGAACTGAGAATCGTCGTATCGGAAATTGGTGAACAGTGGTCTCCGAAGACGGATCCGGCAAGAACGGCAGCGAGCGTCGGAAGTAAGAGATTCGGTTCGACCGCCATGATGAGGTCAGCACCGATCGGCAGCATGATACCGAATGTTCCCCAACTTGTACCTGTCGAGAATGCCATTAAGCTTGCAATCAAGAACAATAAGAAGGGGAGGTACGAAGCAGAAATCGACTTACTGACGAAGCTTGCTAAGTACTCACCTGTTTTCATGTCACCGATAACAGCGATGATTGTCCAAGCGAATAATAAGATGACGACAGCAGGCCACATGGATTTCATCCCAGCCCAGATGCTGTGTCCGTATTCGCGCGCCGGGATTTTCCGACCAATCAACATCAGGAAAGCAACGACTAAACTGATGACGACACCAGCAACGAGTGAACGTGTTACGTCTGTCGCTTCAAATGCACCAATCAACGTAAATGCACGATTGTCAGCAGCGAGTGCCTGAGCACCGGTAAAGAGTAATGCGGAAACTGTTGCAATGACGAGAACGATAATCGGAACGACGAGGTCACGTACTTTTCCACCTTCGTGTTCTTTGACTTCCTCTGCCATCCCCATCGGTGTTCCTTTACTTGCATCGAAAAGTTCACCTTTTAATGCACGAAGTTCATGCGTCCGCATCGGTCCGACCGCAATCCCTGTGTACGCGATGTAAAGCGTCAGCAATAGAGCGAAAATCGCATAGAAGTTGAGTGGCACGATCATCATGAAAGCACTGAATGCGGAATACTCCGTAATCGAATGTGTCGTTAAGATACCAGCGATGATCGAGATGATGAACGCTCCCCAACTTGAAAGCGGGCTGATGACACAGACTGGAGCAGCCGTCGAGTCAATAATATACGCAAGTTTTGCCCGCGAGACGCCACGACGGTCCGTTAACGGACGACTGACATTCCCGACAGCAAGACTGTTGAAGTAATCATCGATGAAGATTAAAATACCTAAACCAAATGCTGCGAGGCGAGCGCCGCGCGCTGTCTTGACGTGTGTTGTTGCCCATTCACCGAAGGCATGTGCACCGCCCGATGTTTGGATAAGCGTCGATAGAACACCGAGTAATAGTAAGAAGATGAGTAATAAGACGTTCCATTCATTTAACGCCCCATCCGCCCAAAATAGACTAAAGATGTTTTTGCCGAGATAGACGACCGTATCGATTGGATTAAAGCTATGCAGCAATAAAGCACCAATCAAAATACCGACACCAAGTGAAATAACGACTTTGCGCGTCACGATTGCAAGTGCGATTGCAATGACAGCTGGAATGAGCGCAACGATTGAATCTGAATAATTGACCATTGTGTGGTTCCTCCTCTTTTTTTAGAAGATGAGACCCATTGCATATAAAAAAGCAAGGGCACCGGCAACAAAGCCGACACCCTTGCTGGATGCGTCTTTCTTAGCCGAATTGGAGCGCTCCATACAAAACACGTATGGCAATCGAACGGGTATTTCCCAATTCGACCAGTACCATCAAGTCAGACACTTGACGATACTTCGGCAGCATTACCTTTCCTTGATCGTCCTCGTTGTCATCCTCAGATCAAATACTCATTAAGACCGCGCCTCTACCTCATCGATAGAATAGTCATATTCTTTTAATAAGAAAACCTTATCATATTTCAGAAAAAAGTTTCAAGTCTGTTTTTAAAAAAAGTAGTAAAGTCTGTTCAAAAGGAACAATGAAGTTATTCGGCGTTCATCCGATTTAAATGGGCAGCACCGATGACACCGGCATTTCCTTCCAATGCAGCTAAGCGAATGATTGTTTTTTGACGTAACGTCGGGTAGAGACGGGCATTGACGGCTTGTAAGAGCTCTTCCCAAAATAAATCGGCGGAAGCCGTAACACCGCCACCGATGATGACGGCTTCCGGATCAAGTGTGTGAATGATGTTCGCTACGCCTGTTGCTAAATGATTTACGAAACGAAGCCTTTCCTGTGTATTGCCAAGAAGTTGTGCAATAGAAGATTCATTTAATGAATCAGCCCGCGTCTGAAGAGCCGTACCGCTTGCTAATCCTTCGAGTGAGCCTTTGTTCAAGACGTGATGTTCCGGTCCAGAAGCATCGATGATCGTATTTCCGATTTCACCAGCATATCCGTGTGCGCCTCGAATCAACGTCTTTTGATAGACATATCCACCACCGATTCCTGTACTGACTGTCATGTAATAGATGGATGTATAGTCTTGTCCTGCCCCGAACAATGCTTCGCCGAGCGCGGCGGCATTTGCATCATTTTCAAGGGAAACCGGGATGTTGAAGAACTCTTCTAACGGGCGAACCAAATTTACATCGTCCCAACCCGGCAGGTTCGGAGGTGACAATAGCCGACCCGTTGCTGCATCAAGCGGACCAGGCGCTGCGATACCAATTCGTTCGACTTCAAATTCTTCAAGTAGCTTTTGGATGGCTTGTCTTAAATGATTAATTGTATAGTCCGGGCCAGCAGCCGCCTCTGTCAAAAATCGATATTGTTTTACGACATGGTGCTGATTGATTGCGGCAACACGCGTGTGAGTCCCACCAAGATCAATTCCGATGTGAAGTCGTTGTTTCGGTGTTGGATTTGGACCAGTCAATAGAAGTTTCCCCTTTCCAGAAACGGTACAAGTTACTTTTGCCGGAATCAGAACCGTGTCTCCGGCGGTATAACGCAATTGGTTGATGATCAGCGTGCCACTGATGATAGTGATGACTTGGAAGGAAGTTCGTGGTGCAATCGTAATCATGTCATGGATGGCCCATTCCTCGACAAAAAAATAGGCGTTGGTTGTCAGTAGTCTTGAACAAAAAGAGGTCGGTACATAAGGCTCCTCGTACTGGAAATGAGGAAATTGAATGACTTCGAGTGCTTCTTTAAGGTGGAGTTGACGCGGTTTGTTGGTCGAATGGTCAATTCGATCGTAATCGTACAACCGGTACGTGGTATCAGAGTTCTGCTGGATTTCGATGACAAGACACCCTTCGGTTAAAGCATGAACAGTACCTGCTGGAACGTAAAAAAAATCGCCGGGTGAAACAGGCAAATCAATTAAGCCGGAAGTTAAATCGTCTTCACGGACAGCGCGCAACAAATCAGCTTTTGTTTTGAAGTCATGCCCATAAATAATGGTGGCGTCTGCCGGACAATCGACGATATACCAGCATTCATTTTTCCCGTAAGGCTGTCCTTCTAGGCGACAGGCATCATGATCGTCAGGATGGACTTGAACGGATAAATCATCCGCAGCGTCAATCCACTTAATGAGTAAAGGGAAAGCTTCCGTTGTGTCCATCCCAAAGATTTCAGGGTGATTTGACCATAAATCCCGTAGTGCATCACCGGAAAAACGTCCGGCATTCACCTTGGTTTGCCCGTTTTGGTGATCAGCCAAGGTCCAAGCTTCACCGATGTTTTGTTTGCCTAACGTATCAAATCCATATGCACCAAGCTTACATCCACCCCATATCCGCTCCTGTAAAATCGGCTCAAAACAAATCAGTTCTTCCATGATTGTTCCTCCTCCAAGTTGTTTTCGATTACAACACTACACTTTTTAAAAATAAAAATAAACAAAATAAAAATCAACAAAATAAAAATCAAGTATAGACATGGATGTTAAAATCCGTATAATCAAAGTTGTAAGCGATTCCAAAACGCGGAAGGAATGGTTGAAATGAAAAAAATCATGTTGGCGTGTAGTTCAGGAATGTCGACGAGTATTCTAGTCACTAAGATGCAGGAACATGCCCAATCACTTGGTGAAGAGGCGACAATTTGGGCAGTCGGTCAAGACCAAGCTTTAAAAGAAATGGATGGAGCAGATGTTGTATTGATTGGTCCACAAATGCGCTTTTTATTATCAAAATTTCAACAAGCGACAGATAAACCAGTCGAAGTCATCGATATGATGGCGTACGGAATGGCCGACGGAAAAGCGGCCTATGAACAAGCCGTTAAGTTGATGGGGTGAAGAAATGAAAACAAATGAACAGACGATGGAACAAGTAGCATTCATGATGATTTTGCATAGTGGAAATGCGCGAAGTACGATTCGTGAAGCAATCGAAGTGTACAAGGAAGAATCATTTGAGGCATTTGAGCGGTTATTAACAGATGCCCGAGAACAGTTGCAAGAAGCGCACCAGATTCATTTCGGTCAAGTCCAAAAAGAAGCGAGCGGTGAGCCGACGACATTGTCTTTACTGCTTTTGCATGCAGAAGATCATTTGATGTCGACACAAACGATGCTTGATTTGACGTCAGGATTAGTTGAAATGATGGAACATAAATTTTCTCAAAAATAAGAGGAGGGATTGAAATGGCTGGTAATAGTAAGTGGTTCGATTTGTTGAGTCGTTTTCTGATGCCGATTGCGGCATATTTAAACAATAGCCGCTATCTTCAGACGTTACGTGACGCGTTCATGCTCGCTTTTCCGATTACGATGTTCGGTTCATTAATCGTTGTTATTGCGAATTTACCATTCTTAGATAAATTTATGTCGCCTGGAGTATTGGATGCTTTTAAAACTTCATTAGGAAACGCCCCCTCGGCGACGATGGGAATCATGTCACTATTCGTCGTCTTCGGTATCGGATATTATCTTTCGAAAAGCTATGATGTAGAAGCTGTTTTTGGTGGTGTAATCGCCCTTGTTTCTTTTTTACTTTTAACACCTTTCTTTGTAGCAGTCGAAAATGTTGCTGATCCTGTCGGAAATGTCATTCCACTTGACCGTCTCGGTGCAAAAGGCATGTTCCTTGCAATGATGACAGGGTTCTTAGCAGGAGAAATTTATCGATTTGTCGTTCAAAAAAACTGGACGATTAAAATGCCGGCTGGTGTGCCGACTGCTGTGGCTAAGTCATTTTCAGCTCTTGTGCCTGCACTTTTAACACTTTCCATTTTCCTTGGCATTAACATCGCTATCACCTCGCTTTTAGACACGAATCTCCACGATTTAATCTTTAATTTAGTTCAAAAACCACTCGTGAATCTTGGGAACGGTTTGGTTCCGACATTAATCGCCATCTTTTTTGTTCAATTGTTTTGGTTTTTCGGCCTGCATGGTCAAGTTATCGTCAATTCGGTCATGGATCCGATCTGGAACACTTTGTCACTTGAAAACTTAAACGCCTATACGGCGAATGGAGAACTCCCGAATATCATCAGTAAACAATTCATTGAAATTTATACAGTTGGAATTGGTGGTTCCGGTTCGACACTGGCTGTCGTCGTCGCAATCCTCCTTTTCATGCGCTCAAAACAGTTGAAGCAAATCGGTAAGTTATCGATCGGACCCGGAATCTTTAACGTCAATGAACCAATCATTTTCGGGTTACCAATCGTCATGAACCCCCTCATCATGATTCCCTGGATTTTTGCACCGTTGATTACCGTAACCGTTACTTATTTTGCGATGTCGACAGGAATCGTTCCGCCGCCAACAGGAGTTGCTGTGCCTTGGACGGTGCCGATGTTTATCAGTGGCATGATGGCAACGAATTCACTGGCGGGCGGATTGTTACAACTCGTCAACTTCGCCATTATCATGGCAGTGTGGTTCCCATTCCTAGTCTTCATTGACCGCTTGAATATGAAAAAAGAACGAGAAGAAGCGAATGTTGCCGGAGATGAAAATCAACATGTAGGTTGAATTCAAAAATAGAGATAGGACGTGGATGAGATGAATCAAACGGAAGTTACGACGGCAAAAGAACAAAAGTATACGTTCCCTGCAGATTTTTGGTGGGGAACAGCAGCTTCAGCGACACAAACGGAAGGGGCAGCATTTGAGGGGGGAAAAGGACCGAACATTTGGGATCATTGGTACGAACAAGAACCGAATCGCTTTTTCGATGGTGTAAATGCAACGGTAGCCTCTGATTTTTATTATCGTTATGAAGAAGATATTGCGTTGATGAAAGAACTCGGACACAACTCGTTTCGAATCTCGATTTCCTGGTCACGTCTTTTTCCTGAGGGGCAGGGGGAAATGAATCCGATTGCCATTGATTTCTATAATCGTGTGATTGACGAATTGATTGCAGCGGACATCGAACCGTTCGTAAATCTATATCACTTTGATATGCCGCTTGCACTGCAAAACATCGGTGGCTGGGAAAGTCGTGCCGTCGTCACCGCCTATACAGAATATGCTAAAACGTGCTTTTCACTATTCGGAGATCGTGTCAGTAAATGGTTTACGCATAATGAGCCAATCGTCCCGGTAGAAGGTGGCTATTTATACGACTTCCACTACCCGAACGTTGTTGATTTCAAGCGTGCCGTTCAAGTGGCCTATCATTCGATTTTATCGAGTGCACTTGCAATACAGGCCTATAAAGAAACAGAGCAGACGGGTGAAATTGGCATCATCTTGAATTTAACGCCATCTTATCCTCGAAGCCAAAATGCTGGGGATGTGAAAGCGGCCCAAGTAGCCGACGTATTGTTCAATCGTTCCTTCTTGGATCCTTCCGTACTCGGAACGTTCCCGGCCGAATTGGTCGATTTATTGGAACAACAAGGTGCTTTGCCCGAGGTCGTTCAAGGTGACCTGGAACTCATCGCGAAAAATACCGTTGATTTACTCGGAATTAATTACTATCAACCACGACGCATCAAAGTAAAAGAGCACCTTCCGCATCCAGATGCACCTTTCATGCCGGAGCATCTGTTCGATTATTACGAGATGCCGGGAAGAAAAATGAATCCATATCGTGGCTGGGAAATCTACGAAAAGGGAATTTACGATATTTTGACGAACCTGCGAGAGAATTACGGGAACATCAAGTGTTTTGTTTCTGAAAATGGAATGGGTGTAGAAGGGGAGGAACGTTACCGGGACGAGGACGGCAGTGTTCAGGACGATTATCGCATCGATTTCATCGCCTCTCACTTGCAATGGATGCATCGTGCGCTGAAGGAAGGATCAAACGTCAAAGGTTATCACTTATGGACGTTCATGGATAACTGGTCTTGGAGCAATGCCTATAAAAACCGTTACGGTTTTGTCGGACTCGATCTCGCGACCCAAAAACGAACGGTCAAGAAAAGCGGCCATTGGTTCAAACAATTGATTGAAGAGCAAGGATTTACGAAATAACTGAAAAGATGATTAGGATGTCTAGTCCTGATCATCTTTTTTTGTTATATTATTTTTATATGTCTATACATGGGGTGAAGTCATGTCTATAAAGAAACAACCGAAATATGAGAAAATTGCTGATGAACTTCGCAAACGAATCCTAAATGGGGGATATGATGTCGATCAGGCGATGCCGGACGAAATCAACTTAGCAGAAGAATTCGAAGTCAGCCGGATGACGATGAAGAGAGCACTTGAGATTCTCGTCTTAGAAGGAATTATTTACCGACAACGGGGACAAGGGACGTTTATTTTACCATCGAATTTTTCACAAGGACGTATTAACGTTCTGAACAAAGAATCGCAAGGATTGACCAAATTGCTTGGGGAACGGGCTGTTAAAAGCGAAGTACTTCAATTTGAGGTGCGCTTTCCGGAGAAGGAAGTCGCACGACATTTGATGATTGAGCAAACGGATCCGGTCTATGAAATTAGACGTGTCCGCTACGTCGAAGGAGAGGCTTACGTGATTGAGCATACATTTATGCCTTCCTCCTTGATTACAGGTTTAACGAAGGCGATTCTCGATCAATCGATTTACCGCTATATTCAAGAAGAACTTGGTTATACGATTACGAGCTCGCACAAAATGATCCGTGCAGATAAACCGAATGAATGGGATCAAAAATATCTTGGAAATCTCGAAACCGATCCTGTCATCGAAGTGGAACAAGTCGTTTTTTTAGGGAACGGAAAACCATTTGAATATTCATTTTCGCGGCACCGGTATGACAAATTCGTGTTCACATCTGTGCATATCGGTCGATAAGAAGTCCCTGACGTCTCAGCGCGAAGCTGGTACGACAGGGACTCTTTTTTTGATTTAATCCGAACGCGTGAAGTAGTGAATCAATTGTTGGTTGAGGTAGGAACGGTTGTCTTCGAATTGACGTTTACGATGGCCATTGGCACCAGAGGGATGAGGAAAACCCGATAAAAGAAAATGTTTTCGAATCCGTCCTTGATGAAGTAAGGTCCGAACCGTCGCTTCAACGATTCGGCCGAGCGGAATAATCAGGGCAGGTTCGTTTAATTGATTCAATTCTGCTGCGAAGTGTTCATACGCATAGTGTCGGAGTAAAGGGATACGATCTATCTTCGGTTGATGACCACTGTAGTTTTTCCCGCGATAGAAAACAGGATGTTTTAAGATGGAGGTCGCATGGAGTAATTCCTGGTGTTCATTAAATAAAGTAGCGGTCGTCGGAATCGACAGCATTGTTGCAAAATCAAGTTCGTCCAGCATCGTTACGAGATTTCGACGCATCACACCGGAAAAGCTAGCTGAATAATTGGCGATTTTTGCCGCTTCCTCTAACGAAACACCATGGTGTAAGGCATCGGCCATCTCTTCGAACGCGATTCGCATCTGTTCAAGTCCTGGCGTAATTCCGACGATAATGACTTTTGCGAAAGGATTGATGTAGTCACCGATTGGGGAATAATAGACCGATAACTCATGTTCCGTTTGCAATAAAAAATCTTCTGTACAAATATCTTCTCGTGTCAACGACCGGTCGACAGGCAAATCTCGAATGACTTGTTCAAAAATCGTTAAGGAATCAATCATAATATGTCCTCTCTCTCTAGTATTGGACATATAATAACAATAAATGGAACGATATACAATTTAACCCTTGTTAAATATTGTGCGAGGTTAATTGCAAAATAACGTTTGAAAAATTAAATCCCCGAATCGATTTAAGGATTCGGGGATTTAAGTCGTATCGATTAACGTGTACTTTCTTTTACAGAAGCGACTTCATAGGTGATGATTTCACTGCCGAGCATCGGTGACTCCTGTGCCTCGCCTTCTTGCTGCGCAGGACGCTTATGCGATTCCTTGAAGTCATCACTGTTCCGCCATGCTTCGAAGTGCTTCATGTCTTCCCAGTACATGTTAACGTTCATTTCGTCATGTTCTTCGATATTTTGCGTTAATAGAACTTCGACACGAATGAATCCGTCCATCGAGTCGAGACCACTCGGGCGTGTGAAGCGAGGTGCTAGTGCAGCAGCCATCCCTTTTTTGACTTTAATCCGGTTCGTTACGACGATCATAAAAACATCCCCTTTTATCGAATTACGTACCTCTTTAGTATAGTACGATGGAGAAAACAATGCTTGAAAGAAGGAAGTTGAACTATGAATGAACAAGAATATGAAACGCGGCTCCACATTAAAACGATTGATGTCCAGCACCTCTACAATGCCTTCAGTCACTATAACCGTTATGAACCGACCCCATATGCAGCCCTGGATGAGCTATGCGCGGTCTATCCGTTTCATCCTGAGGATACGGTGATTGATTTTGGGTGCGGGAAGGGACGCTTGAACTTTTATCTCCACGATCGGTTTGACTGTTCTGTCATCGGAATCGAGATGAACGGTCAGTTTTATGAGGATGCACTGACGAATCAGATGAATTACTTAAAAAGAGTTAAAAAACGGCGCGGGAGTCTTCAATTTGAACATGTCTATGCAGAAAGTTATCCGATTCCGGTAGAAGCGACAAAGTTTTATTTTTTTAACCCTTTTTCCGTTCAAATTTTTATCAAGGTCGTCAACCACATCTTACAGTCGGTCGAGCAGGCGCCCCGGACCATCGATTTGATTCTTTATTATCCGGCAGATGAATACCGGTATTTTTTAGAGAACCAGACGGCGTTCGAACAAATCGAGGAAGTCCGGTTACGCGATTTATTCGAAAAAAATCATGATGAACGGTTTGTGATTTATCGATTCGCTACGTCCGACACGATGACAGAACGGGTATAACTAACTGTAGCCATTTCCTAAAAAAGAAATGAGGCGGTTGAAGTGATTCATCTCGAACATGTCACGAAAGCGTTCGCGTCGGGTAAAGGAATATTCGATGTCAGTTTTTCTGTCGAGCCAGGAATGGTCTTTGGTTTCATTGGTCCGAATGGGGCAGGGAAATCAACGGCACTTCGTCAATTGATGGGCTTGATTGCTGCTGACTCCGGTCATGCGACGATTGGTGGATTTGATTGCTGGGTTGAAACAAAAGAAGTGAAACGACTCGTCGGTTATCTGCCGGGAGAAATCAGTTTGCCGGGAGACTTTACGGGAGACCACATCTTACAGTTGATGCAACAATTGCATGGTGGGGACCGGAAGCGTCAAGCGGATTTACTTGAGCGCTTTCCGTTCGATCCGAAAACGAAGGTGCGGAAGATGTCTAAAGGTACAAAACAAAAACTCGCACTCGTCGGATGTTTCATGAAGGACGCACCGGTCTATCTCCTTGATGAGCCGACGAGTGGACTTGATCCGCTGATGCAGGAACGATTTCTGACGTGGTTAGAGGAAGAACGTCGCCTCGGAAAAGCAATCTTGATGAGTTCGCACCACTTCCCGGAGATGGAGAAGTCGTGCGAACGGGCAGCGTTGATAAAAGACGGACGAATCATCGTTGAATCCGATATCCATGAACTGATCCGGTCGAGCCGGAAACAGTATACGGTCGAATTCGGTCTTGCTGCACAGGCGGAACAATTTGAGATTCAAGTCGGGGCGACGCAAAAACAACAACGTGTCTCCTTTTTGACAAGTGACCAATTGACACTGAATCAAGTTCTCCGTCTTCTGACTGCATACGATATTCGTTCGATTCAGACGGCGGCTGATGATTTGGAGCATGTCTTTTTGCACTATTACGGGGAGGGTGACGAATCATGAGCGTGGTCGTCTGGTCTTTACTCAAGCAGAACGTCAAACCGATCGTTGCCTATTCACTTGGTACCAGTTTGTACTTATTGTTGCTCGCCGCCTTGTATCCATCGATGATGAAGACCGGTCTGCTCGAGGCAAAACTCGAAGCTCTCCCAAAAGAATTGTTACAGGCATTCCAATATGACAAGGTGACGTTCAATAATCTGCTCGATCTCTTAGCCGGCAATTATTACGGCTTGATTTTTCAAGTCATTGCGACGTTTTATATGTTGTCCCTCGCGGCACGGTTACTTGCCCGTCCGATCGACAATGGCGAATTGATTTTATATCTCGCAGCCCCGATCACGCGGATTCAATATACGGCAGCAGCGCTCATCGTCATGCTGATTGCGAGTACCTGTCTCATTCTATTGAATGGACTCGTTTTACTGATGGCGGACTGGACGATGTCTGGTATCTCGATTGATGGTATGACTTTATTGCGACTGCAAGTCAATGCCTTGTTTTTGCTGTATGCGGTTGCTGGTTTCACGTTGTTTATCACGACACTCTTTGACGATGAGCGTCGTGCCTTTTCCGTCGCTGCCGGTGTCCTCGTCTTCTCGATTGTCTTGACAATTGGAGCGGGCTTAAGTGAAAAAACGGACTGGATGCGTTATGGATCGATCTTCAGTTTGTTTGATACGGGACGATTGCTGGCGGGGACAGAACATTTACTGTTGCACATCCTTCTACTTGTGCTAATCTGTCTGATGTTCAGTAGTTTTGCTTTTATCAGTTTTCGAAAACGGAATTTATCGATTTGAGGCATTTTTTTGACAAAACAAAGCGAAACAGCCTTTCGAAATCTACAGAAAGTGAACATTTAGGATTTGAACGTTGCGTAAGTGCCCGATTTTTACTAAGATAAAGGAATGTTATAGTTCTGGAAAAAGAAATGAGGTCTCACTAATGAATAAACCATCCATTTATGGATTAACAATTGAGCAGATGACA
Organism: Exiguobacterium sp. N4-1P; assembly: GCF_002214325.1. Lineage (NCBI taxonomy): Bacteria > Bacillati > Bacillota > Bacilli > Caryophanales > Exiguobacterium > Exiguobacterium sp. N4-1P. The sequence goes on along the minus strand of NZ_CP022236.1, from coordinate 2,843,599 downwards.
GACTGGTTATCGCATCAAGGTCACAAGCCGTTCCGTGCGAAGCAGGTTTGGGATTGGCTTTATCGTAAACGTGTCACTACTTTCGCTGAAATGACGAATGTCAACAAGGATTGCCTTGAGTTGTTAGATCAGAGTTTTGCGATTGGCTCGATGACAGAATCAGTTAAACAAGAATCAGCGGACGGAACAATCAAGTTCCTCTTCAAGTTGTATGACGGCAGTTTGATTGAAACAGTCCTCATGCGTCACAAATACGGACTCTCTGTCTGTGTGACGACACAAGTCGGTTGTAACATCGGCTGCAGCTTCTGCGCGAGTGGATTGATTAAGAAGAGCCGCGATTTGTCAGCTGGTGAAATCGTCGAACAAATCATGAACGTCCAACATCACCTCGATGCTGTCGGTAAAGAAGAACGTGTCAGCCACGTCGTCGTCATGGGTATCGGTGAGCCGTTTGATAACTTCGACAACATGGTCGACTTCTTGAACGTCATCAAAGATCACAACGGTCTTGCGATCGGTGCACGTCACATCACTGTTTCGACAAGTGGTCTTGCTGATAAAATCTACAAATTCGCAGATTTAAAACTTCAAGTGAACTTGGCGATTTCATTGCACGCACCAAACAACGAGTTGCGCACACAAATCATGAAAATCAACCGTGCGATTCCACTCGAAAAATTGATGCCTGCCATCGATTATTACGTGAAGACGACGAATCGTAAAATTACGATCGAGTACATCTTACTTCGTGGAGTCAATGACCAAAAAGCACAAGCAATCGAACTTGCGAAATTATTCGAAGACAAACGTCACTTGACGTATGTCAACTTGATTCCGTACAACCCGGTTGATGAGCATGGTCAATATCAACGGAGTACGTCAGAAGATATCTCGACATTCTACGATACGTTGAAAAAGAACGGTCTCAACTGTGGTGTTCGTCTCGAGCACGGGACAGACATCGATGCAGCATGTGGACAGTTACGTAGTAAACAAATCAAAAAAGATAAAGTCGCAGCAAAATAAGCAAGTGGAGCTTCCTGTCACTCTGACGGGAAGCTCTTTTGACGTCCTGCGGAAAGTAGCGCATAATGAGAGGTCATGAGATGTACGGTCAATTCGAAACTATATAATAAATGAGGGATTCACATGCCAAAAAAACCATTCACTGATTTTCAACTCAGTTCACCAATTTTAGAAGCGATTGAACAACTTGGTTACCATACGCCGACGGATGTCCAACAAGCCGTCATTCCGGTCGCCTTGTCTGAAAAAGATATCATCGTCAAATCACGCACAGGAAGCGGGAAAACGGCATCGTTCGGCATTCCACTCTGTGAACTCGTCGAGTGGGAAGAAAATAAACCACAAGCGCTAATTTTGACACCGACGCGTGAACTGGCGCTGCAAGTCACAGAAGACGTGATGAACATCGGGCGTTACAAGCGGATTAAAGCGACAGCCGTTTTCGGGAAACAGCCGTTCCGTGGTCAGGTCACGGAATTAAAACAGAAGACCCATATCGTCGTCGGAACACCAGGTCGTGTGCTCGATCACCTCGAGCGAGGGACACTTTCGCTTGAAAAGGTCAAATACCTTGTCCTGGATGAAGCGGATGAGATGCTGAACATGGGCTTCCTCGAGCAAGTCGATACGATTTTAAAACAACTGCCGACACAACGGACGACGATGTTGTTCTCAGCGACGTTCCCGCAAGACATTCACAAGCTGAGCGAACGTTACATGCAGTCGCCGAAAGAGGTCGAAATCACGACAAATGCAACCGAAATCGCTCAAATCGATCACAGTTATATTTCTGTAACCGATAAGACGAAATTCGCAATCCTGAAAGACGTCACGGTCGTCGAAAATCCGGACCGTTGTATGATTTTCTGCCGGACGAAAGAACATGTCGATTTTGTCGCCCAAGGACTGACGGCGATGGAGTATCCGGTCGAGAAAATTCACGGCGGGATGGAACAGGACGAGCGCCTTGCGGTCATGAAGGCATTCCGTGCAGGCGAATTCCGTTACTTGGTCGCGACAGACGTCGCAGCACGTGGAATTGACATCGAAAACATCACCCACGTCATCCAGTACGACATGCCGGTCGAAAAAGAAAGTTATGTGCACCGTACGGGTCGGACAGGGCGTGCGGGCGCAATGGGGAAAGCAATCAGCCTCGTGACGGAAGCGGATATGCGCCGTCTTCGTGAAGTCGAACAGTACCGTGGCGAAGCAATCGAAAAACGTCAAGCACCGACGGAACGTGAATTGATTCGGACGGCAGATGCGTTCGAAGAGAAAATCAAGACGACGGATGTCCGCACATCAAAAACACAACAACTGAACGCTGACATCATGAAGCTCTATTTCAATGGCGGGAAGAAAAAGAAACTTCGGGCCGTTGATTTTGTCGGAACGATTGCGAAAATCGAAGGGATGACTGCTCAGGATATCGGGATCATCACGATTCAAGATACGGTAACGTATGTCGAGATTCTGAACGGTAAAGGACCACTCGTCTTACGCGCGATGAAGACGACGAAGGTCAAAGGGAAACAACTGAAAGTATATGAAGCGTTTAAAAAATAAGAACTGAATGAAAAACAGCCGTTTTGAGAGAGCTTTACTCTCCCGAAACGGCTGTTTTTTGCTGTAAGACTTGTCCGAGGTGGAGACCGCTCGCCGCTGCTTGCGAAAGCGAATGGGTCGCGCCGGAACAATCCCCGATTGCATACAGTCCCGTGATGTCTGTTTCGAAGTCGCGGGAGGTCGCGAGGACCGGAGCGTAAAACTTCCCGTCCATTCCGTAAAGCAATGTATCAGGGGAGAGCGGAGTTTCGAGCAAACGTTCGAGCCGCTCGAAAAATCCGAGTAACACGGTGAGATCGGTGTCCGGGACCTCGTCGAGCAGGTTTCCTGGTGTTGCTTCGAGCGTCGGGACGACTTGATTGTGAGCGATTCCGGTTGCTGTAGAAGCTACACCGGCAAGCAAGTCACCGAGACGTTGGACGACAATCCGGTCCGACCCCTGGTTGATTTGTCCGATGACTGAAGTCGCAAATTGATTCGCTGCGGTCAACGTATCGAAATAGCGTGGTAAAAACAACGTGAAGTTTAAATTTGCCGTTCCCGTCGTCTGTTCGCGGAAATTTTGTCCGTCCGGCATGACGAGACCTTCTTGATATTTGCGGATGATCCGACCGGTCGGATTCATGCAGTAGGTGACGGCCGTTCCAGCGTCAGATGCGTATGCCAGTTTCGTTTCGAACGTGTCCTGTAATACAGTCCGAAAAGGCGTTTCATCCATTTCAATCCGAATCCCGAGGTCGAGTCGTGTTTTCGTTTGCACCAGACCGAGCTGCTTTAGCTGCTGGCGCATCCAGTCCGTTCCGGAACGTCCGGTCGCAAGCACGACTCGTCGGCTCGAGAACGTCTCTGACGCTGTTTTGAGTGTGAATGTAGTATCCGCTTGCTTCTGTATCTGTTCGACTTGCGTCGAAAAGCGGAACGTGACCGTCTGCATCAACATGTCCTCCAGTCGGGCGAGTACCTGTTTCGTAAGTGAAGTTCCGAGATGACGGACGAACGTCTCGATTGTATGTAAACCAGCGTCTTCAGCACGCGCCGCAAATGACGCATTATGAGTGGAATACAAAGGGACCTCCAGTGCTCCGTACTGACACAGGACAGCATCGACTTGTTGCATTAAGCGAAGTGTCGCTTCCGGACCTAACTTTTGTTCCAGTTCGCCCCCGAACTCTGTTGAATAATTGTATTTTCCTTCTGATTTACCGAGTCCGCCAAAGCCGAGGTAAGCGTCTGTCACGGTTCTTTCGGCTAACGGTTTTCCGGCGTCAATCACTAAGACGGATTGTCCGTCCTGTACGAGTTCGTGTGCCAGAAAAATTCCGGCGACACCTGCGCCGATGATCGTTACGTCATACACCTGCATCCGCTCCTTTTTCGTTCAGTATACAAAAGGATTGAGCCGAATTGAACTTAAATGCAGAGGAGGGACAGGAATATAGCAAAAAAAGCACCCCGTAAAACGAGGTGCTCAGCGTGTAGACAAACGCTTATGAAGCGTGAACATGTTATATCGAGAGGCAATCCGTTTGCGCTTCCCTGTCACGCCTCGTCTTCAAAGCGGCAATCTTCCGCGCCGCTACAGCAAAGCTGCAGGGTCGCGACCGATTGCTTTTCGCGGTTCTAAGCGATTCGAGACGGATTGCGCTCTAAACCGTCTGCCATCCCGGCTTTGCGTCACGACGTTACCTAAAAAGCGTCATTTTTCTGTGGACTCCTACGGGGAAAAGTGCGTTTTTAACGCACGTTCAGAGGCAGGCAAGACCCTGCTCATTGTCCGTGAGGATCAAGGAGCAACGGCTTCCGCCTCGCCCGAGGAAAGCAACGAAAAAAGACGCTTTTATCTCCCGATAGAACTTTGTCTACAGTCGGAGCACCCCGTTAAAACGAGGTGCTCTCTTCGTCGTGCGGATTGCTTATTTCCAATCTGTGATGTCGTTGATTGGAAGACGGACTGATGGATATCCTGCGTCAACGGCTTTCCCGATTGAAAGGAGCATGACAGGGAGGTAACGATCTTTATCCATGCCGAAAGCTTCAGCGATTTGATCTTTTTCGTACCCACCGATTGGGTTCGTATCGTAACCGTGCGCACGAGCGACGAGCATCAATTGCATGGAAACAAGACCGGAGTCGATCAAGATGCTGTCACGAAGTGTGTCTGTATCTTCTGGGCTGTAGAATCCTTTAATTGCTGGTACTTGGCGATCGCGGACTTCTTGCGGCATAAGCCCTTTTTCAACAGCCATGTCGTAGATTGTATCGATGCTATCAACCGCATTCATGTCGCCGAACACAGCGATGACAGCAGATGATGTCTCGACTTGGACTTGGTTGAACTTCGCGAGTGGAGCGAGTGTCGCTTTTCCTTCTTCGCTGTCGATGACGAGGAAACGCCATGGTTGCATGTTGACGGAAGACGGTGCGAGTGTTGCTTCTTCAAGAATTTGTGTCATTTCTTCTTTTGAGATTTTTACGTCCGTGTCGTAGTTGCGGATTGAGCGACGGCCTTTTACGATTTCCATAAAGTCAGTAGTTGTTTGAGTTGTCATAGTATTCAATCTCCCTTGTTGTGTTCTCTATTTTTTGATGAAGCGAATCGAACTTATTTCCAGTCTGCGATATCGTTGATTGGAAGACGGACTGATGGGTATCCTGCATCAACAGCTTTCCCGATTGAAAGGAGCATGACTGGTACATAACGATCTTTATCCATGCCGAAAGCTTCAGCGATTTGATCTTTTTCGTATCCACCGATCGGGTTCGTATCGTAACCGTGTGCGCGAGCGACGAGCATCAATTGCATGGAAGCAAGACCTGAGTCGATCAAGATGCTGTCTTTAAGTGCACTAGCAGGAACGTTTTCATACATACCTTTGATTGCCGGAACTTGACGATCGCGGACTTCTTGCGGCATAAGTCCTTGTGCGACGGCCGTATCGTAAATGTTTTCGAGTTGATCGATGGCGTTCATGTCACCGAAGACAGCGATGACAGCAGATGATGTCTCGACTTGGACTTGGTTGAACTTCGCGAGTGGAGCGAGCGTCGCTTTTCCTTCTTCGCTGTCGATGACGAGGAAACGCCATGGTTGCATGTTGACTGAAGACGGTGCGAGTGTTGCTTCTTCAAGAATTTGTGTCATTTCTTCTTTTGAGATTTTTACGTCCGTGTCGTAGTTGCGGATTGAACGACGGCCTTTTACGATTTCCATAAAGTCAGTAGATGTTTGTGTTGTCATGAGTAAGCTCTCCTTTTTTATCGTGCAGTAGTTTTAGGTAATGTTAACGCGTTATCTTCAATGCGCTGAATCATTTGTGCGAGTTGATCTTGTTCTTCTTCAGTAAAGCCGGTTAACAGACTTTCCAAGAAGTCATCTTTTTGCTGGCGCAATTGTGTGATACGCGTGGCACCCTCTGCAGTTAATGAGACGAGGATGACACGGTTATCGCTCTCAGAACGGACACGTTGAATCATTCCGTTCGTTTCGAGATGTTTTAAATGTCGCGTCACGGCAGCGTTGTCGACATTGACGCGTTGCTGCAATTCTTTTTGACTAATTGTCTTTCCGACCTCGAGTTGGGCTAGTAAGTCCATCCGAGTCTGACTGAAGCCATCTGTACATAAATCAAATTTTTGCGCAATCGTCTTATTGACCGAGACGAGCGCATAAATGAGGCGTCCTTTTTCCGTACAAGAAATACTCAAATCATCACATCCTTCCCTTCGTCCCAAGAAACCTTTGACGTATCAAAGATTGATATGTAAACGAATATAACGTGTATTTTTTACAGGTGCAACTAATCTGCTTCATCCACAAAAAAAGATACCATTTCTTTCGAAACGATATCGAGTCAGGCGGCTCAGCTGATTTTTTGTTCGTTCGGTCGAACGACCCCAGCATCGATTGCGGCAATCATCCGGCGGAAATAGACTAACCAAAATTGAAGAAACGGTCCAATCAAAAAGATCGAGAGGATGGTCCCGAAAAAGACGGGGCCACCGAGTAACCAACCGAGACCACATGCCGTTATCTCCATGATTGTCCGCATCATCCGGATTGAGGTTCCGAAACGATCCGCTAACGTCAAGGTCAATCCGTCACGTGGACCGGCGCCGTATCCGACGGCGACGTAAAGTCCTGCCCCCATGCCGATGATGAAAATACCGAAGATGAGCCATACAGCGTTTAGCCAGACAGCTGAAAACGACGGAAGCAAATGAGAACCAAGTACGAGGTTCATGAAGACACCGACGAAAATTGCATTGACGAGTGTCCCGACTTGCGGTCGAATCCGGTCGAGTAAGTATTTGACGAGGACGAGCAGCAGACCGACGAGAAGAATGACCGTCCCGACTGACAAAGGTGTTTTGTTTTGAAGACCGAGATGCAGGACATCCCAAGTCGAGACACCGAGGTTAGCGGTGATCATGATGGAGGAACCGACGGCGAGTAAAAAGAGACCGCTTAAAAATAAGAACCACTTCAACGTTGCGCGCAGCAACCAGGACGTATGGAAACGTTTGAACATCGTTGCGTGTCACCTCGATTCAATAAGATACGTATTCGTTAACTGTATCACGTTCGTGGACTAAAGCAGAAGCAACAAATTGTCGAATGTCCAACTTGAGAAGGAGGGAGGTACGGCGAACGTCTCGTATACTTAAAGAAAGAAGAGGAGGGACGTCGATGCGATTGATCCGCCATCTCATCCGTTTTACATATCTTGAAGCGCTCTGTTGTATCTTTCCAGTAGCCATCTTTGCTGCACTCGCCTTATCACGTTATTTGCCGAGTGAACCGATTGCCCGTTATGACATCCTGTTACTGTGGTGTCTGTTCGTCCAAGTCGCCTTACTCGTGACTCGTTATGAAACGAAAGAAGAGTTCAAGCTGATTCTTATTTTTCACGTCATCGGATTAGGACTTGAGCTGTTTAAAGTCCACGTCGGCTCGTGGAGTTATCCGGAAGACGCTGTTTCGAAAGTGTTTGGTGTTCCGCTCTACGCAGGTTTCATGTATGCCAGTGTCGCGAGTTACATCTGTCAGGCGTTTCGGCGACTTGATCTTCGGTTTACGTCCTTTCCACGTCCGACCCTCGCACTTGCTGTCGGGAGTTTGATTTACTTAAACTTTTTTACGCACCACTGGATGCTCGATTTACGGTGGTTCTTGATGGGACTCGTCATCGTCGTCTTCTTTAAATCGTGGGTCTACTTCCGACTAGAGGATACGGTTTACCGTCTCCCGCTTGTCTTATCATTTTTACTAATTGCCTGGTTCATTTGGCTGGCGGAAAACATCGTCACCTTTTTTAAGGGCTGGGTCTATCCGCATCAGCAAGAGGGCTGGGCACTTGTCGATTTTGGCAAATTATCGTCTTGGTTCTTACTCGTCATCATTACCGTCTTGATTGTCGTCGTCGAAAAATACCGAAGTGGCGACTCCGCAGTCGAAGTTAAATCGTAACCCGTAATAAAAAAATACCCGGTTGTTTTTTTACACGGGTGAAGCATCTTGACCTTGCTATAGTTTAAAAAAATAGTAAAGGGGTTTTTAACATGATGCATCACGTAATCGAACGAGCGAAGGAGTTAGTTACAAGCAAACTGAACATCGTCGAGACAGCAGACGACTGGGGTTTGTTACTTGAAGAAATCAACGGAATCGATGAATGGGTCCAGCTGTCGCAGTACTACGCGCCACGTCAAACAACGACGAAACTAGTAGAATGTCCGGAAACACCATCTAGCCTCCCGATCAAAATGATCCAGGAACGGAAGGAAGAAGTTGAACGGACTGTCGAACAACGGTATTCCTATACGTTCGAACGGCAATTAAAGGGCGGCTCGTTACGGGAATGGCCAAACAGTCATGTCTCAGAAACAGAAATCCGTGACTGGAACCTGGAGCATGGGATGGAAGTCCGTGTCCAAGTCCTACATCAAGATGAGCGCCGGACGTCGCTTGAAATCTTAGCCGTCGTCGCGACGGATCAAGTAAAACCACTTGCAGAGCGAATCGTTTTTGAAAAGTGTATCGTCAAGAACCATGGCATCATCGAAGCGACGATTGACGGTCCACTGCAAGATGAGACGGGAAAACCGTTCTATTACACGACACCACTCGAAGACATGCGGTTCTTCCAACTGAAAGCAGGTCAACTCGTCGACCTCGTCATGTGGAAAGGTCATCCGGAGACATTGACGATTGTTTGGAAACACGCATTTCATTATGAAGTACCGACCATGACGGAATTACCGGCACGCGACGTATCGAATGGTTCGCCCGAGTCCGCCACTGCGTCACCTGCAAATAAACAGGCGAAAACAGGACGCTACGACAAGATGATGCAACGGAAACCGAAGGCGAAGAAAGTCAAAAAAGAGCGGCGCCTCCGGGAGAAAAAAGCCCATCAGCTCGAACGCCTCGATACGACGACGTTACCCGGTCAACCAATCGAATTCGTCGATAAAACGGCACTCGATTTTGCTTCCTACGACGGCATGCGTCTCGTCATCGTCGGTAATGAGCAACAGCGCGCCGTCTACCGCGACTTCTTTGCGGAGACGGGAGTCGAATTAATCCATCTTGGCGGTGACGCCCAAGCCGCGAAAAAAATCGCCTGTCTCGCGAAAAAGACGGACGCGATCGTCGTCGTCAAAAGTCGGGTTTCTCACGCAGCAGCGGCACATGTTCTCGTGCAAGCAAAAAAGCACGATATTCCGTTTGCGATTGAACGACTCGATGGACGACGCTCTTTGTATACGGCGTGCCAGCAACAACTTGAAAAAGCAATGGTCCAACGTTTACTAAAAGACGAGCGTTAAAAAGTGAAACCTCCTCAAAAATAAACCGTAAAGAAAGGTAGCACTTATTTTTGAGGAGGATCTTTCGATGTCAAAACAATTAAAATTAGCAGCGCGCGAGTCGTTGCAGGGACGATGGGGCTTCATGGCATTAATGATGTTGTTGTTCTTAATCATTCAAGGCGTTCCGAACGGATTTGCGTCCTCACCCGAAGAGGATTTCCAATTTATCGACTTGATTGGTATGCTCTTGACGGTGTTGACCTTACCGGTTGCAATGGGATGGTCATGGCTCGCCCTATCTGTCGCCCGAGACGAGCAGACGAAAGTCGCCGATTTGTTTGAGCCGTACAAAATGTTCTTGAAAGCCATTGGAGTGTCAATCGTCCAAACCTTTTTCTTAGGGCTATGGTTCTTACTTTTCATCATTCCAGGAATCATTAAGTCATTCTCTTACATGTTGACGTATTACATCATTCGGGACGAACCATCGATTGGCATCCTTGATGCCATTACGCGTTCACGCCAAATGATGGATGGACACAAAAAAGAGGCGTTTTTCCTCGTCCTTTCGTTCATCGGTTGGTTCTTGCTCGGAATTGTTACGATCGGAATCGGTTTCCTCTGGATTGGCCCGTACTTCAGCGTCACAATCGCGAAGTTCTACGATCGCGTGCGTGGGGAAGAAGTTTCGACGACTGGTCACCGGACAGCCATGATGGATGCAAATCACAATGACTCACCGTTCGTATCACCAGAATGAATTGATTTTGAACAGCACCATACAAAGCAGGGATTGCCATCTTAAACCGATGTGCAATTCCTGTTTTTAGCTTCTAGACAAAGAAGTATCAAGAAACAGAGTGATTTTCCAAATGTTTTTTAATTCCGATAGGAAAAGAAGGTTTAAAGGTTGCTTTACTCTGCTAAAAGATGTACGCTAATTTCAATTATTCTTATCACGAGAAGTCGAGGGACTGGCCCGACGACACTTCAGCAACCCCGCATGAGCGGAAGGTGCTACTTCCAAGAGGAATTTATTCCTTTGAAGATAAGAGCCGACAGTAGACATTCGTCGCTCTTTTCTAAACGAAAAGAGCGATTTTTTTATGCAAAAAGGGGGCACAGGGGATGGAATACGGATTTTGGTTACCAATCTTCGGAGGTTGGTTACGAAACGTCGAGGATGAACAAATGCCAGCGACATTCGATTATGCGAAACAAGTCGCACAGACGGCAGAACGGATTGGCTTTTCTACGACATTGATTGCAGAATTGAACTTAAACGACATTAAAGGAATAGCCGAACCGAGTCTTGAGGCGTGGACGACGGCAGCGGCCATCGCGGCGACAACGGAACGGTTGGAAATCATGACAGCCGTCCGGCCCGGTTTTCATAATCCGGCGACGACAGCAAAGATGGCGGCGAACATCGATCAGCTGAGTAATGGACGCTTCACGCTCAACGTCGTCTCGGCCTGGTGGGAGGAAGAAGCCCGTCAGTACAATGGGATATTTACAGCCCATGACGAACGATATGCCCGGACGGAAGAATTCGTGACGGTCATGAAAGGATTATGGGCGGACGCATCACCCTATAGTTTTGATGGGGACTACTATCAGCTGGAACGGGCAGAGCTTCACCCGAAACCCGTTCAGCGTCCCGAAATCAAGCTCTACGCTGGTGGTGAGAGTGAGACGGGGAAACAGACGATCGTCAATCACTGTGATGCCTATGTCATGCATGGAGGAACGGTCGATGAAGTCGCGACGAAAATTACGGATATGAAAACCCGCCGCGCGGTGACCGGGAAACAGCCGCTTGCGAGTTTCGGACTGGCGGCCTATATCATCTGTCGCGAGACGGAAGAAGCGGCGCTCGAAGAATGGCGCCGGATTACGAACGTCAAGGAAGACGGTGCCGGATATGCCGGATATGACGACTTCGTCAGTAAATCGCAACTCGAACAACAGGTCAAACGAAATGACTATTCGGTCTCAAACCGGGGACTGCGTCCGAACTTGATTGGGACGCCGGATCAAATCGCAGAACGGATTCTTGAATTTGAAGCAGTCGGCGTGACATTGCTCTTGCTTCAATTTTCTCCGCAACTCGAAGAAATGGAACGCTTTGCCCGCGAGGTCATGCCACGCGTCGAAGCGAAACGAAAGGTAGGTCAACTAAAATGACGAAAATTCATATCTTACACGAAAATCAGGAATGGACGGATCATTTAATCAAGCGACTCGAGGAACTCAACTTACCGTATGAACAGTGGCACCTCAACGAAGGGGTCGTCCCACTCGATGAAACACCACCGGAAGGCGTTTTTTACAGCCGGATGAGTGCCTCGTCCCATACGCGCGGGCACCGCTATGCACCAGAATTGACGGAAGGGGTCCTCGCTTGGCTCGAAGAACATGACCGGACCGTTTTCAACGGAACTCGTGCGTTACGACTCGAGGTCAGTAAGGTCAACCAATACACCGCCTTACGAAAAGCAGGTATCCGTGTTCCGAAAACGACGGCAGCCGTCGGACGTGATCAAATCGTCCAAGCCGCTCAAAACATCGGAGTATCGTCGTTCATCACGAAACACAATCGTGCCGGTAAAGGACTCGGCGTTCAATTGTTCCACTCGATTGAAGCACTCGAGACGTATCTTGACGGACCGACATTCGATGAGCCGGTCGACGGCATCACGTTGATTCAAGAGTACATTCAAGCACCTGAACCCTACATTACGCGTTGTGAATTCGTCGGTGGTAAGTTCGTCTATGCGGTCCGTGTCGATACGTCGGAAGGATTCGAGCTCTGCCCCGCGGATGCTTGTGTCATCGATGATTTGTTCTGCCCGGTCGGAGAAGAGGCGGCAGAGACACCGATGAAATTCCAAATTGTCGACGGGTTCGATGACCCGATCATCGCCCAGTATGAAGCGTTCCTGCAAGAAAATAAAATCGCGGTCGCCGGGATTGAGTTCATCAAGGATGCAGACGGGACGATTTATACGTACGACGTCAATACGAATACGAATTACAATTCGGACGCTGAAGCGGCAGCTGGGAAGTTCGGGATGCTGGAACTCGCAACATTCCTTGGTCATGCGTTAGAACGTCAAACCGTGAAGTGAACATCAAAAACCACTTGAAGTAAGAAAAATACCCTGATTGTGCCGGAGTCGAGCGTTAGAACGACGGACATCAGGGTATTTTTAAACTAAAAGGAGGTGGTGTCATGGTGACGTGGCGTGAAGAAAAAGTACTTGCGATTCCAATCGAACAGGCGTGGCATCTGTTTGATCACGATCGACTGCAACGACTCATTCCGGGTGTCGTCCAGCATGAGGTGATTGAACGTAAGCCGGGCGTCGTCGGATCGACGTACCGGCAAACCTACATGCAAGGGAATCGTCTTGAAACCTACATCGTGACCGATCTCGCTTATACGAATGAACCGGACTATAAACAAAATACGATTGGTTTTACGTTAGCGAAGATGTTTCGCCTTGAGATGTCGTTTGCGCTGAAGCGAATTGATGCGACGAGCTGCCGTTTGATTTACACGGGGAAAAATGAAGGCGTCAACTTCGTCGGTCGCAGTCTCTTATCGTTAGGCGGAGAACGTGAAAACGAGAAAATCGTCAAAGGATTTCTCGAGCGGCTCGAAAAAGAAGTGAAGCAAATCCAAGAATAAAAAGGTACGCTTACTCTCGATTACTGCGAGAATAGGCGTACCTTTTTAAGTAAGGAAGATGATACTTAACAAAAAAATATAAACGTATTTACAAAAAACTGCCCCCGATTAACGAGGACAGTCGACAAATCAATGTGCGTATAACGCAGTCAATTGTTGTTGGATTGAATCGTTGTTGAGGTACTCATCGTACGTCGTTTCTTTATCGACGATTCCGTTTGGTGTGAGTTCGATGATCCGGTTCGCAATCGTTTCGACGAACTGATGGTCATGCGAGCTGAAGAGCATCGCACCTTTGTAAGCAATCAAGCCATCGTTGAGTGCTGTGATTGATTCGAGGTCTAAGTGATTCGTCGGATCGTCAAGGACGAGGACGTTTGAACCACTGAGCATCGCTTTCGATAACATACAACGGACTTTTTCTCCCCCAGAGAGGACTGACGCTTTTTTCATGACTTCTTCTCCGGAGAAGAGCATCCGACCGAGGAAACCACGGAGGAATGTGTCACTTTCATCAGCTGGTGAGTATTGGCGCAACCAATCGAGAATCGTTTTGTCAGACCCTTCGAAGAACTCCGAGTTGTCTTTTGGCAAGTACGATTGTGACGTCGTAACACCCCATTTGAATGTCCCGCTGTCTGCTTCCATTTCACCCATCAAAATTTTAAACAGTGTTGTGATGGCGATATCGCTTTGGCTGATGAATGCCACTTTGTCTGTTTTATTTAATGAGAAACGGACGTTGTCGAGGACTTTGACGCCATCGATTGTCTTCGAGAGACCTTCAACCGTCAACAAATCGTTTCCGATTTCACGTTCCGGTGAGAAACCGACGAACGGATAGCGGCGTGATGACGGACGGATGTCGTCAAGTGTGATTTTATCGAGCAACTTCTTCCGTGACGTCGCTTGTTTCGCTTTTGAAGCATTCGAGCTGAAACGCGCGATGAAGGCTTGAAGTTCTTTAATTTTTTCTTCTTTTTTCTTGTTTTGGTCGCCAGCCATCCGTGAAGCGAGTTGGCTTGACTCATACCAGAAATCATAGTTCCCGATATAGAGTTGAATTTTCCCGTAGTCGAGATCGGCCATGTGCGTACAGACGTTGTTGAGGAAGTGACGGTCGTGGGAAATAACGATGACCGTGTTCTCAAACCCGATCAGGAATTCTTCGAGCCATTTGACAGCTTTCAAATCAAGACCATTGGTCGGCTCATCGAGTAACAGAATATCCGGCTTACCGAACAACGCTTGCGCGAGCAAGACTTTAACTTTTTCTCCACCTGTTAATTCAGCCATTGTTTTTGTGTGAAGGCTTTCTTTGATTCCGAGACCTTGAAGGAGCATCGCAGCTTCAGACTCAGCTTCCCAACCATTCATTTCTGCGAATTCTCCTTCGAGTTCAGCGGCACGCATGCCGTCTTCATCCGAGAAGTTTTCTTTCATATAAATTGCATCTTTTTCTTTCATGACTTCATACAGACGTTTGTGTCCCATCATGACGGTTTCGATGACTTGGAACTCTTCATATTCATAGTGGTTCTGACGGAGTACGCCAAGACGCTCACCCGGTGTGATGATGACATCGCCTTGTTGTGCTTCGATGTCTCCTGCAAGAATTTTGAGGAAAGTCGATTTACCGGCGCCGTTCGCACCAATCAGACCGTAACAGTTACCTGGTGTGAACTTGATGTTGACGTCTTCGAATAATTTGCGGTCCGCAAAGCGGAGGCCGACGTTTTGTACTGTAATCATATAGAGATGAACCCTCGTTTCTAGTGTGTGATGTGCTGTTACGAGTGTACCACAAAATGATACGGCTCGTTTCAAGGACAAAGTTCTTTACATGTTAAGACAGATTCTAAAAATAAGCAACCATGGTCATGAAACATTTTCTGAAATCAACCGTATAAGTTAAAGAGGCAGGATGAAGGAGGGATGAGAAATCATGGCAACATTGTTTACCTTACTGTTTTTCGCACTCATCGCCTTGTTAGGAATCGAACTGTATAAATATATCCAAGACAAAATTGACAAAGGGGACTCATAATGAGAGAAATCAAACCAAAGAAAAGAATTAACCCAGCGATGATCATCGCCGGTGTCATCGTCGTTGCACTCCTTGCCATGACACCGTTCATCGTCGAACAGATTGAACCGGGGCAAGTCGGTGTCGTCTACAAACCGTCAAGCGGTGTCCAGGACGAAACACTTTCGCAAGGGTGGCACGTCGTTTCACCGATCACACGTGTGACGGAGTATCCGATTCGGACACAAACGAAGTCGCTCGACAATATGACACTCGCGACAAAAGACGGGAAGAACATTGTTGTCGACTTTACGTACAGTTTTGCAGTCTCTCCCGATCAAGTCACGAAAGTATTCAATAAGTTCGGACCGATCGATATCGATGAAATCGCAGATGGCTATTTGAAACAACGTTTATATGATGCGTCACGAGAGCAAATTTCGAAAGTAACGGTACTCGAATTGTTCGGTGAAGAGTCAGGAAATGTTTCAACGAGCATCCAAACGCAATTTGCAGAAGACGTTAAAAAAATCGGTTTCATCATTGAGGACGTTGCACTCGGTGCTCCGAAACCAGATGAAAAAACACAAGAAGCCATCGATTCTCGTGTTAAAGCTTCACAAGAGCTAGATAAGAAGAAAACGGATCTCGCGATTGCCAAAGCTGAAGCAGAACGACTTCGTGTCGAGGCACAAGGGGAAGCAGATGCGCGTTTGATTGAAGCGCAAGGTTTGGCGAAAGCACAGAAGGAACTTCAAAAAACGTTGACTGCCGAAATGATTCAATATGAAGCTGTCAAGAAGTGGGACGGAAAGTCACCACTTGTGAGTGGATCGGGCAGCATGGTGCAGTTGCCGCTTCCGGATCAGGAAACAGAGAAGGAATAAGTAATGGAATACACCTTCCGATGGGAAGGTGTATTTTTTTGAAGATTTTAAACAGTAAATTATAATTTTGATAAAGTGATACGAGAGAATAAATGAGTTATATCAAGCATATAAACATATTTCAGGAAAAAAATAAGAAAGATACATCTTTTAAATTGTAAAATAATTGGTTTATTTTAGTGTTTATAAGGTAATTGTTGAAGTAAGTCGTGAATGAGTTAATCGTAATCGGTCGTTAGGAGGGGGAGGTAGTGGTTGATAAAAAAATCTCCAATCCAATCTATCCCAACAATATTAGTGCTTATTATTTTCTTGTCAGGCACACACGCTTTAGCGAATGCAACTTCGATTACGATTAAAGGTAATCCGACGTTAAAAGAATGTGTAAGCATTCTCGAAGCACAACCGCCACCTGACCAAAATGCAATCGATGTAGTCGATTATTGTGAAAACACCTTGAATGAAGCAGAAAATGAATCCAACGAAGAAGCAAAAAAGGAAGAAGACGATAGGGCAAAAGGTGAGGATCAAGCGGTCGTGCCACCAGAAAACGACGAACTTGATCACGCAGAGCCTGCGTCACCGGAAGCATCTTCAACACCCGAGAGTGAAATACCCCTGACACCAGAACCTCAAGCACCAGAAGAGGAAGAGTCCCCAACACCCGAGACTGAGATACCCCCGACACCAGAACCTCAAGCACCAGAAGAGGAAGAGTCCCCAACACCCGAGACTGAGATACCCCCGACACCAGAACCTCAAGCACCAGAAGAGGAAGAGTCCCCAACACCCGAGACTGACATACCCCTGACACTAGATCCTCAAGTACCTGAAGAGAAAGAATCACTAGAATCCGAGGATGAATCATCAACTGCATCAAAGTCACAAAATCCTGCATTAGAGGATAAGGAAATACCTGTCGACGAAGGAGCGGAAAAAGCAGAACAAAGAGGAGCACTCGATGTCGCGTTGGTAGGATCGGTCAACCTGACCGCCGCCTATGAAGCAGCGCAAAGGAAAATTACGTTGACTGCGGATATGCAATCCGTTTTGAGTTTAGGATTAGGAAGCAAATACGTGATTTTTCAACTCCCACAGGAAGTGATGCAATCGATTCAGGCAGGGACAATCAGTTTGAGTTATTCCTATACAGGATTGCTGGGCGCGAAGGTTGCAAATGTACCGGCCAGTTCGATTCAACAAAACGGTAATCAAATTTATGCAGAAGTCGGTTCTTTGCTTGCACTCTCACTTTTATCAAAAGATATCTTTACGTTAAGTTTCAAAGTCAATCCACTTCCGGTCGGAACAAATTCAGTGTATACATTTGAAAGTTCATTGACGAGTAGTGTAGTCGATTTGGATGTTTTAAATAGTGGTTTTGGAATGGCGACTTTAACAATCGGTCCCGTATTTAACCTTAAAGTACCTGAAGTTCTCGATTTTGGAACACAGGAAATTAGAGGGCGAGAAGGTGTAATCAATCGAAAAACAGCGATGACGATTGAAATCTCGCATCAAAATGCTTTGAATTATGATTGGAAACTTCGCGCTAGGTTGACGGCACCACTCTCGAGCGAGGGAGGTGATGTACTAGATGACGTGCTGCTCTTTAAAGTCGGTGCGACAAATCAAACGTTACAAACCATTGATAGCGAAATTGCATCCGGGAAAATGGGAGCGACATCAACAATTTTGACGTATGGACCAAGTGAAGGAATCATTCTCGATTTGACAGGGAAACGACCACGAGCTACTACGTATCAGACGCAAATTCAATGGACATTAGTTAATGCACCATGAGAAGGGGAGATTTGAATGAAAAAACAGTCAACCGTTACTTCATTGTTTGCTAGTGCACTACTACTAGGTGGACCGTCCCTCGTATTTGCAGAAACGTCGTCAGGAAGTTCAACCGCGACCATCACTTTTGAGACGAATAAAGCACCTGACATTCTGGATCCAGCCAATCCCGATGATTCGTACACACCTGACCCAGGTAAGGGTGAAAACACACCGACCGGTAATACAGGACCGTTGACATTAGATTATGCACCAAATTTTAACTTTGGGACACATGAAATTCTTGGAAGTGATGCTATTTTTGAATCGACTGACGAAAAACCCTTTTTACAAGTGACAGACCGGCGTGTCGTGTTGTCTGAATGGACGGTTACTGCCAAGCTGAATACGTTCACGAGTGGAGGGGAAAACACGTTGCCTGGAGCATCATTATCGATAGCGGAAGGCATCGTGAATACACCTACCTATAACGTCGGGGCGACGGCACCCGTGACAAGCGCGATTGAATTGCTTGCGGGTGGTGAAGCAGTAGATATTTTAACGTCGACAGCTGGATCGCCTTACTCTTGGTTACTATCTTGGTTGGGTACTGATGTATCACCTGAGACGGACGGATCACTTTGGTCGAATGACAACATTACATTGAATGTTCCATTGAATCAGCAAATCAAAGGAACGCACGTCGCGACAATCGACTGGGTATTAACGGATTCGATTCCTTGATTAAGGAGGGGATGGGTTGATTAAACGTGGTATAGAGTATCTTGTTGGATTCAGTGGAGTCATCTATCTATTCATGACCGGAGTAGTCGTCAGTGCCGAGAGTAACGTCAATTTTTCGGTTGAAGCGATACCGAATGAATTTCAAGTGGATTCCGGTGTCACGTATTTCGATTTAAGGATACCTCCGGAACAACGAACCGATATGAAAATTCGGATTTATAATCACGGATCAGACGATCAGTCCTATCTTGTCTCGCTCCGAAATGCGACGACGAACGGGAACGGATTGATTGTATATGAAGAGAAAGAACCATTGACGCTCGCGGAAGTGTCCCTATCTGAGTTAGCTCGCGTCTCGGAAAAGCCGATTACAATTAAAGCAGGGGAGTCGAAAATCGTTTCGTTGAAGCTGAATTTGCCGAAACGAGCGATTGAAGGGGTCCTGCTCGCAGGTATTGAAATCAAGAAACAGGACAAACCAGAAGAGGCATCCGCAGAAGTCGGTGTTCAAAGTCGCCAAGCGTACGTCATTGGTGTAAAGGTTCGATCATCAATCCGGGAGATTGAACCGGATTTGCTGTTCGAGGGAGTAAAAGCAACTTCCTACCTGTCTCGTCCGAGCGTCCTCGTCACCCTCGCGAACCAAGCACCTGGCATCAGTGAAAAATTTCAGGTGGAAGCTGTCGTCAAAAAAGGTGGAAAGGTCATCGTTCGTAAAGAAATGACGGCTCAATTCGCTCCGACGACATACATGACGTTCCCACTTACATCAATGGGAATTTTGAAGCCGGGAGCATATCAACTCGATGTTAAAGTGGTCGGGAAAGAAAAAAACTGGACGTGGCAGGATGATTTTACAATTAGTGAAAAACAAGTGGAACAGATGAAAAAAACGGTTCCTGACGTCGAACAACATCCGAATTCGTTCCTTGGAGACACATCGAAAATGTTAATGATCGTTTCGCTTTCCATCATCGTTCTTTTACTCGGTTACATTTATCACTTGAAACGAAAAGCATCTTCCGAATAATAAGCAAGCGGCCCTGCTGATTCAGCAGGGCCGCACGTGTGAAGGTACTTATTTTTTTTCAGCGAACCCGTTTGCGATGGCGACGATGACTTCTGTCGCCTTCACCATGTTGTCGACAGAAATGAATTCGAATTTCCCGTGATAATTTTCGCCACCTGTGAAGATGTTCGGTGTCGGTAATCCCATGTAGGACAGCTGCGAACCGTCCGTTCCGCCACGGATCGGCTTGATGATTGGTGTGATACCACGCGACTCCATTGCAGCATGCGCGATGTCAATGATGTGCATGTGCGGTTCGATTTTCTCCCGCATGTTGTAGTATTGATCATTTAATTCCATTTCGACACTACCGGCGCCGTACTTTTTGTTCCATTCCTCGACGAGCGCCGTTAAGAAGTGTTTTCGTGCCTCGAAGTTATGGCGATCGAAGTCACGGACGATGTAATGGACGATCGTCTTTTCGACGGATCCATCAAAGGAAATTAAATGATAGAAACCCTCGAACCCTTCCGTGAACTCGGGCGCTTCATCACCCGGTAAGCGGTTTTGGAAGGCCATCGCGTGTTTTTGTGAATTGACCATCTTATCTTTTGCTGTACCTGGATGAACGTTCGTTCCATGGAACGTGATTTTAGCACCTGCCGCGTTGAAACTCTCATATTCGAGTTCACCGAGTGGTCCACCGTCGACGGTATAAGCAAACTGGGCATCAAATGCTTCGACATCAAAATGATGCGGTCCGCGACCGATTTCTTCGTCAGGCGTGAAGGCGACACGAATCCGTCCGTGTTTCACTTCCGGATGGGCAATCAAGTAAGCCATCGCCGTCATGATTTCGGCAATCCCGGCTTTATTGTCGGCGCCGAGTAATGTCGTCCCATCCGTCGTCATCAAGGTATGCCCGACGTAGTTCGTCAAGGATGGGAAATCGTTCGGTGACAGTACGACGGGAATCGCGTCATTTAAGACAATCGGTCCTCCGTCATATGCATCGACGAGCTGCGGATTGACGTTCGTTCCTGTAAAATCCGTCGCCGTATCGAGATGGGCGAGAAAACCGATCGTCGGAATGTCGGCGTCTGTATTCGCAGGGAGTGTCGCCATGACGTAACCATTGGCGTCGACCGTGACATCCGTCATGCCGATTTCTGTTAATTCTTCAACGAGAAGACGAGCGAGTGTCCACTGTCCTTCCGTCGTCGGGACGGTCGTGCTTTCATAGCTGGATTGTGTGTCGATTTTTGCATATGTAGTCAATCGACGAATCAAATCTTGTTTCAATGAAAAAACGTCCTTTCTGAGTTGAGTTACGTTCATCATATCATGAAGCGATAATATTCGAGTATTCTGAACCATGCTAAAATGGGAAAGAAAAAAGGGGGAGTACAGATGAAAGCATTTGTTGTCGATCAGTATGGGACAGACGCTACGTTAACAGAAAAAGACGTCACACTCGCTGAAACGGGGGATTACGATTTACGCGTTCGTGTTACGGGGACGAGCTTAAATCCACTTGATACGAAGATGTTTTTCGGTCATGTGGCTGCAGCTCCGACAACTGGAATTCTCCAGGGCGATGTAACGGGGGAAGTCATCGAAATTGGATCGAGTGTGACGACTTTTTCTGTCGGCGATCACGTCATCGCCTTCGGAGGCGGATTAGGCGAACGATCCGGTGCACTCGGGGAAGAGATGCTTGTCCCGGAAAGCATGGCCATCTTAAAACCAGCAGCACTGCGTTCGGAAATTGCCGGATGCCTGCCCGTGATTGGTTTAACGGCGATGGAGGCTTTAAAAGAACGGGCTATGGTTCAACACGGGATGCGACTGTATGTCGTCGGTGGAACAGGTGGGGTTGGTCATCTCGTCGTTCAGCTTGCAAAACATTACGGGTGCGACGTGACGGCGAGTGCCGCGAATGATGAAAAAGCGAACTGGCTAGAAGGACATGGGATACAAGTCCATCGGTATCACGACGAAACGAGTGAAGCGCTACTCGAACGTGTTGCGCCTGACGGTTTCGACGTCGTCATCGATACGGTGGGCGGTGATCATTTACAAGAGTCGTTCGTCTTAGCGAAGGAACGCGGGAAAATCATCTCAATCGCGACACGGACGACACAAGATTTGACGCAAATGCATAGTAAGGCATTGACGCTTGAAGCCTTATTCGTCGCATTGCCGTTGTTAAAAGGAAAAGCAGATGAGATGCGCCGCCAACAAGAACACCTTACGGAAGTCGCCGGTTTAGTCGCAGACGGAACGATTGAACTTCGAATCGATTCGCGTGTCCCGCGCCAAGTGGAAGCGTTAAACGAAGCGTATAAAACCTTCGACCAACACTCGCATTTCGGAAAGGTCAGCGTATATGATGTGTAATCAGAATGTCGACTAACCTAAAAGATTCGGCGTTTGGTTTATTTTTCCTTTTAATACAAAAAATAATTCTGCTAATCGATAGAAGATTAGCAGAATTATTTGTTTTGAGCTTATTTACGGCGGACAAGAACGGCTTTACGTTCCGCTTCTTTCATCGAAGGATGCTCCGGAAAGTCTTCAAGCGAGGAACTTTCCCAAACGATTTCGTACGTTTGACGAAGTTTCTTGAAAGCTTGTTCGACCATTTTCATGAAGCGCTGTTGATCAAATAGCTGACAATCCGTCGTAATCAACAACAGTCCACCGCGATGCGTCATGTGAATCGTTTGTTGGATTAAAGCGGGTAAATCGACTTCGGCACGGAAGTGGCGTGCTTGTGTTTTGACGAGTGCCGGTGGATGGACGATGACAAAATCAAAACGTGTTTTCTTATCAGCTTGATCGATGTAATCAAACGCATCTTGGACGAGGATTGTTTGCGCCGCTGGATCAAGCTGATGCAGTTCAAGTTGTTCAATCGTCTTGTTCCGGCTCCGGGTCGAGAAATCGACGCTCGTCGTCTCAAGCGCTCCACCAAGCAGCGCAGCGGCTGTCAACGTCCCTGTATCGGAAAACAGGTTCAAGACATTTTGTCCTGTCGCATGTTGTTTGACGATGGCACGAAGGTCGCGTTGGTTAATGTCGAGACCCGTCCGCATGCCGGCGTCCAGGTGATAGAGAAGCGGAAGACTGTTCTCCTCGAGGACTTCCGGGAAATCTCCCCGTTCACCGGCTAAGAAATCATCGCCTTTGACGGGCTGACCATCGACTTGGAAGGCACGTTTTTCGTAGATGCTCTTAAAGTGGATTAACGACTCAAGGGCAGAGACGATTTCCTGCTTAAATGAATAGATGCCTTCATTTTCGAACGTGATCAAGTAGTGGTGATCAAAACAATCGATTGTCAAACCACCGATGCCGTCACCTGAACCATTGAAGACACGGAACGTATCGATGAGTTCGTTCTCAAAAAAAGCATCGCGCCGGTCGAGAGCAACCTCGATTTTTTCTTTAAAGAAGACGTCATCGATTTCTTGAATCTCGTCCGTCGAGAGCAACCAGCCGAGTCCTTTTTCTTGCTTGCCAAAATAGCCGGTCGCAAGGTATTCTTTATCTTCTGTAGTAAGTCGAAGTAGCGCACCGGCTTCTTTGAGGTGGTTACTTTTTTGGAACAGTTCTTTATAAAGTAAAGGCTGACCATTTTTGATTTGTTCGATAGCCGTCGCTTTGACGACGACAGGATAGATTTCGCGTGGCACGTGAATTCCTCATTTCTAATTGTGGATAAGTAGTCAAATTATAGCATAGGAAAAGTTGTCCACATGTGGATAATTCAAATCGATAGATATTTAACATGTCCTTCGTCGGTTTCTGTGGATAATTCAAGATGATCCAGGTGGAGATAATTTAAGTGAACGTTCTTAAGTGAACGTTCTTCAACGAACCATCTCTTTCCACTCGCTTTCCATGGGCGAGCAACAAGCCGCGAAGCGGTCCAATGCTTGTCCCGATTCGGGTCTTGTTCAGCTCTGACGAAAACATGACCGGTCATGTTTTCTTTTCCCATAGGAGTCGAGTGGAAACGAAGGTTCTGCTTCGAAAAAAGACCGCCTTCGTAATTACGAAGATGATCTTCTTTTAACTCAGGTATAAAATCAATCATCTTCTATACTTATATTGAATGCTGTAGACAAGATTTAAAGAAAGGGTGGACGTTATTTTGAAAAAAACAATCCAAGTTGTCGGTGCTGTAATATTTAATTCAAGCAATGAAGTACTCTGTGCCTTACGAAGTGAAGCGATGTCGTTACCGAACTTGTGGGAGTTTCCTGGCGGGAAAATCGAACAAGGAGAACGACCAGAACAGTCGCTCTCCCGTGAAATCAACGAAGAATTAAATTGTACGATTCAAGTGAAAGAACATATTGAAACAACACTTTATGAATACGAAAAAATCATTGTTGAGCTGTCGACATATTATGCGGAAATTGTTGCAGGTACACCTAAAGCGTTAGAACATGCGGAACTTAGATGGTTACGCGTTCAAGATTTACAACAGTTAGAGTGGGCGCCGGCAGATATTCCGGCTGTTGAAAAAATTATGAAAGTTTTTTCCACGAAATAAATTCTTCCGCCGTCAAAGGCTCTTTTAAGATCCACTCTACGTTGATTGGTTTAGAACCATGACTACTTTTATGAATCAACTCACCAAAATACGTAAAGGGTAATGAACGGCCTTGTTCTTTTTCTGCTTTACGAATAAATAGGTGAACTTTAATGCCACGCTCCTGATGGTGACGATAGAGTTCTCCTGCTTTTCCATGTGCAGTCGCAATGCTTTGAGATTGCCAATGGAAATGATTTTTATCAATGAAGTAATCTTGGTAATTCAGTTGATCTTCAATTGATTCGTTTTTGTGTAGGTTAACGAACAGTACATAATCTTCCCCTGCTTGCGCGACACCTTCCTTCTTGATGTGGTGACTCAAGTAAACGCTGTATGACAGAGCGGCTATACGTCATTCGTGAAATCAATGATTGATCACTTGCTAACCAGACTTCACCTCCCGATAGTTGTTCAAAAGCATGCAGTCCAGCCTGAATCAATTCATTTAAGTATGAAGCTAAGTGTTCATTGGATGATAACGCTTCTGTCATTTGCGTTGAAAGCTGGAATCGTCCATCGTCTAATACAACAAGTAACGGTAGACGGTCATTTTTAAGTGGTGTCGACCATCGTTTGAATAAATGCTGAATAAGAGACGAACGATGGGACAATGCAGAAGTTGGAATCGCAAAGCGGTTTGCAGCTGCCTGAATAACGTCATCGACCGAAATCGTTTCTTGATTTAAA
The DNA here is from genome assembly GCF_002214325.1 of Exiguobacterium sp. N4-1P. Classification (NCBI taxonomy): domain Bacteria; kingdom Bacillati; phylum Bacillota; class Bacilli; order Caryophanales; genus Exiguobacterium; species Exiguobacterium sp. N4-1P. Next base: position 2,818,756 of record NZ_CP022236.1, on the reverse strand, counting down.
AGTAACTGCATCATCAATAAACTAAAGGGCTCACGGATTGGGAACCAACTTTCGATATGTTCAATGACTTTTCGTGCATCCGGATTAAGTAAAAGGGAGAGTTCTTCATCCGTTGCGACTTTCTCAAGTTGCTTTAATCGTAGTACACTTTTCCATTGTTGAATGATTGCTTCAATGGCGGGAGCATCACGGTGTGTCACTAAGTCATTGAGTGATGGTGTATCACCAATCATTGTCGTAAGGCGCTGATAACTTTCACGTAGCTGTTTACTTGTAGAAAACTCAATTTTCTTCATTTGCTCGATAATAAAGTTTTCGGTTACACGATCGAGAATCGCAAGTGATCCTTCTGGTAGGATCGGGAAGTGATTTTGGACAGCGTTTGCTACATGATAACGATCAATGGAATGGAACGATTGTTGTCCGGATAAAACGAGTGGGGCTACAAAAGCACGTTGACTGTTCCCGATAAAGTCTAAAATCGTTACATATTCTTTCGAATCATGCTTCCGTAATCCACGCCCAAGCTGTTGAATGAAAATTGTTGGTGATTCCGTCGGACGTAAGAAAAGCATCAAGTTAATTTTAGGAATATCGACCCCTTCATTAAATAAATCGACTGTGAAGATGAAAGATAATGGATCATGTTCGTCTTCTAACCGCTGAATGGCTTGTTCTCGCTCTACTTCACTTTGATTACTTGTGAGCGCCAATGCTTCGATGTGGTGCTTATTAAATTCAGAAGCCATAAATTCAGCATGATTGATATTGACACAAAATCCAAGACCGACTTGGGTAGAACCACTATTGCCGAACTTATTGATCATCTCGAGGATATATTCCGTTCGGGAAGACCGTTCAAGTGCTTGAACTAAATCTTTCTCAATATAAAGTCCATTTTTTTGGGGAATCATTTCATAGTCGATTTCTTCATCATCTTGAATCCCGAAGTAATGAAACGGAGTTAATAAATCTTGAGCCAGTGCATCATAGAGACGAATTTCATACGCGATGTTATGATCGACTAATTTAAAGATATTTAGTCCGTCCATTCGTTCTGGAGTTGCTGTGATACCGAGTAAAAACTTCGGTGTAAAGTGATTCAGAACCTTTTGATACGATTCTGATGCTGCATGATGAAACTCATCGATAATAATATAGTCGAATGTTGAAGGGGGAAATTGTGCTAAATGAATTTCTTTGGAAAAAGTTTGAACGGTAGCAAAGGTAAATTGCTTATCCATTTCTTTTTGATCTGCTTGGTAGCGACCGAAAGTAGACCCTGAATCGGTAAAGATCTTTTTAAATGTTTGTTCTGCCTGGGTCAGTAACTTCCCGCGATGCGCAATAAAGAGTACACGTTTAGCTTCAAATTGTTTTACATCAAAAGCAGCTAAATATGTTTTACCTGTTCCTGTCGCAGCGATCACCATGGCTTTAGTTTGTTTTTTTAAGCGCAACCGGTGAAGCTGTTCTAAGGCCGGGAGCTGCATCTCATTAGGGTGGATCGTGTCATAGTCCACAGAGTCTTCAGCAACACGGTCGTTTACAACAAACTGTTTGATCTTTGGCGTATTTAAATGATGTTGTTCATACTGTTCTAAAATTTCTGTTGTACATGTGATTGCTTCGTCGCTCGTCCATAAATTAGTAAACAACGTCTGTGCTTGAGAGACAAGAGAAGTAAGCGGAGAATGAGGAATTCGGACATTCCATTCAAGGCCATTTGTAAGTGCTGATTTTGATAAATTAGAGGAACCAATAATGGCACTATGTAAATCAGTTTCTCGTGTAAATAAATATGCCTTCGGATGGAATGCTTGATTCTTTTTGATCGGTTCGTAAATTTTGATCTCAATATTACGGAATTGCATCAGTGTACGAAGTGCTTTCGCTTCAGTGATGTTCATATAAAACGAAGTGAGAACACGAATTGGTTTGTTTAATCGTTCCGCTTCTTGAAATGCTGGGACTAACGCTTGAATACCAGAATGTCGAGTGAAACTCACCATCCAGTCCGCTGATTGAGCAGTAGTCAACTCATCAATCAAATGGTGTAATAACTTTTCTTGATTTTCCTGACCGGGTGCGATTAAATCCCAAGCTCTTAATGATTTTTCATATTGAAGTGGGAGCGGTGTTGAAGACGCTGTTAACTGTCGTTGTAATGGAACCGTCAAGCTTGGTTCATTTAATGCGGATAGCCAACGGTTTGTAGTTTCGATCATTTCTTCAGTCAACTGATTTTGTTGAAGATCGACAATCGATTTATAAAAAAGCTCATTTAAATGAGTTAAGAGCTCTGTTGTATAATCTGCTGTTTGAATAGGTGAGCTTTTTGTAGAAGAATCTGTTGTAGAGTGTTGATTCTGTAATTGTTCCTGAAACGAAGACATCTTGACTACCTCCAATAAATTCCAAACTAAATTCAGTATACGAAGTAATTGGAAATCGTGCAGCAACAATCTAATTCCAAATGAAAATTACTCGGCAATTGTTCAAAATAATTGGAGACTTTTTTCTTTTCTTAATTTTACTGAAACGATGATGTAAAAAAAGATTACCTTTTCGTGACTCCTACGGGAAGAAGCGCGTTTTCGCGCTGACAGAGGCAAGCGAGACCAGGTTCATTATTCGTCAGAATAAGGAGCCTCGGCTTGCGCCTCGCCCGAGGAAAGCACGAAAAAAGGAAGAATCTTTTTTAGACAGGTTCAGACCGCTCTTTATTTAGAGAAAGATTTTCTAATGAAAAAGGGCAACGCGAATCCCGTAGGAAAGCACGTTGCCAAAATTGAGCGAAGTATAAAAATCTATTTTTATATGGAGAAAGTCATCGATTAAGCTTCGACTTCAATCATCGCTTCAAGCGAGACTTTTACATTTCCTGCAAGCGCACGGGTAATCATGCACGAACCTTCCGCTTTTTCCGCGAGGCGACGTGCCATCTTGACCATTGCCTCTGTCGTATCGGCAGGTAAAATCAACGTGGGACGATGAATGATTTGATCATACGTAAAGACCCCGTTCGTCACATCGACGATGCCTTCAGACTCCATCGTCAGCGATACTTTTTTGATGTTGCTGCGCTCGAGCATCGCGGCAAGCGTGATGATGTAGCAGGTCGCGGCTGCGCCAAGTAACATTTCGTCCGGATTCGTTCCGACGCCAGGACCGTCCATCGCTTCCGGAATCGAAATCTTCGTTTTTAAGTCACCGGTCTCGATGTCGCCGATGTCATTTCGGTTTCCCGGCCAGTCTGCTGTTAAGTGAAAATGATGTTTCATTTCAAAATCGCCTCCTCTGTTGTTATCATACGTGTTGTCTTTTTGATTTTCGCGCTATTTGCTCATGAACAAGCCCCCGGTCATCTTGCGACCGAGGGTTTGCATGGCGTTAACTAAAGATTTGATCGATTTTTTTAATGTCTGCATCCGTCAGCTCGACTTCAATCGTTCGGAGCGTATCTGTTACTTGGTCGGCACGTTTTGCACCAGGAATGATGGCATCGATGCCATCTTGCGCAAGGTACCAAGCGAGGACGACATGCGCGACGTCAACCTCTTTTTCTTTTGCAATCGGGCGAAGTAGCTCGACTTTTGCTAAGTTGTCTTTGAAGACATCTTCTTGGAAAAGGGGATCCTTCGCACGTAAATCATCGAACTTCGTATTTTCATCATATTTTCCGGCAAGTAATCCGGCAGCGAGCGGGAAGTACGGAACAAATGAAATCCCGTGTTCGCGGATATAAGGCAGGATTTCTTTTTCTGCATCCCGCTTGAACAAGTTGTACTCGCCTTGATATACGTCGACGTGCCCGTCTTTATTGGCTTCTTTTAATTGTTCGAGTGAGAAGTTCGAGACACCGATCGCTCGGATTTTTCCTTGTTCCTTTAATTCGGCAAGTGCAGCGACTGCTTGATCTTTTGGTGTCGCTTCATCTGGGAAGTGGATGTAGAACAAGTCGATGTAATCCGTTTTTAAACGCTTCAGGCTCTCTTCGACCGACTGTTTCAAAAACTCGGGTGAGTTATCGATGACGACCTCGTCGTCGACGATTTTGTGCGCGCCTTTCGTTGCGAGGATGACGTCTTTGCGTTCGACCGTCTCGCTCCACGTTTCACCAACAAGTTCTTCTGAACGTTCTGGTCCGTAAATAAAGGCCGTATCTAAAAAGTTGATGCCGTTCATCAAGGCGACACGGACTAAATCGCGTCCTGCTTGTTCATCGAGATTCGGGTAAAGGTTATGCCCCCCGACGGCATTTGTTCCGAGACCGATCGGGTGAACCATGAGATCTGATTTTCCGAGTTTGACTTTCGTATCCATAAGCAAATTCCTCCTTAGACGATATCGAGCGATTCTTTTTTAGTTGGAGCAGGGAATGCTTCATCAAGTGCTGCGAATTCTTCATCAGTTAGTTGTAAGAGTGCGGCACGACCATTTTCTTCGACGTGCTTCGCCTGACCGGCTTTCGGAATGGCGATGACATCACCACTCCGCACGACGAAGGCGAGTAGGATTTGTGCCGGGTCGACACCATGTGTTTCAGCAAGGCGTTCAACGGTCGGGTGATCAAGTAGCTTCTCCCGGAGACTCCCGCCTTCTGCTAATGGGCAGTACGCCATGACTGGAATGCCGTGCTCTTTTAAAAGCGGCATCAATTCGTATTCAATCCCGCGTGAGCCAAGGTGATAAAGTACTTGGTTAACGGCACATTGATCGCCGTTTTCTAACGCAAGTAACTCTTTCATATCTGCGACATCGAAGTTCGAGACACCCCAGCGGCGAATTTTTCCTTCTGCCTTCAACTGCTCGAGACCATCGATCGTCTCTTGAAGCGGGATGTCACCGCGCCAGTGGAGTAAGTAAAGATCGAGATAATCCGTCTTCAGGTTACGTAACGAACGTTCACATGCTTCGCGTAACTTGTCTCCGCTAGCATTATGAGGATAAACCTTCGAGACGAGAAACACTTCTTCACGTCGTCCTTCGATTGCTTCGCCGATTAATTGTTCCGATGCCCCTTCACCGTACATTTCTGCGGTATCAATTAATTCCATTCCACTGTCGAGTCCGACGTTCAAAGCTTCGATTTCCGCTTGTCGTTTTGTCGGTTCTTCACCCATGTGCCACGTTCCTTGACCGAATGCCCGAACGTGTGTTGCATCGGGAAATGCTACCGTCTGTTGTTTTAACGCGGCAAGTAGAATCGTCCGTTCTGTCCCATTCATTCTCGCTTCCTCCTCCAAAATTCACAATAATAGGCTTTACCACGGATGGATAAGAAAAAAACGTCAATCGTTTGTTTACCAATGCTCAAACAAAGGACCTGACTGGCCATAAACGGGGTCGGTCGATGGACGCTCGACGCGTTCAATCCGCTCGAGATTACCCGGTCGTTCGCAGGATTCACCTGTCAACGTATCGTAGTCTTGACCATTCGGATAGGCACCGATGACTTTGAAGCGGCGACTCGTATCAAGCGCTTTATGTCCGGTTCCGGCAGGTAAGACGATGACATCCCCAGCAGTCAGCGTAAACGTTTTCCCGAGCGGTCCTCCAATCTGAATGCTGGCGTGTCCCTCGAGAATACCGATGACTTCATGAGCGACACTATGGTAATGATGGAAATCAAAAATACCGTCGACCCAGCTGTTTTGCCAATTGTTCGCACGGAAGGTTTTTTCGATGGCAGAAGGGTCTTCGAAGACATGACGATAAATCAAAACCGGGTAACGTGGATTATTTGGAATCACACCATCGTCCTCGAAACGAAAAAGCTCGATACTCATCGTGTGTGCTCCTCTCTGGTGTCAAAAAAAGATACATTTTTTTACCCGAAATCGAATTAAATTAATCTTCTAAGCATCTTTATAGCACTTGCATAATCGAGGTGCTAAACTATGTAAGTTAACGAAAGTTGAAGGAGGAATTTACATGATCGCAATCGAAGCAAAATTAGAAGTTCAACCAGCAAAACGTACTGATTTTTTGGAGGCTACTAAAGCATTGATCGAAGGTTCACGCTTAGAAGCAGGAAACGTCAGCTATGACCTGTTCCAAAGCACAGAAGACGAAAATGTCTTCATGATGATTGAGAAATGGGAAGATCAAGCAGCAATTGAATCACACAACACGAGTGCACATTTCGGACAGTTCGTTGCATTTGCACAAACTGTTCTCGCTAAACCACTTGATGTTCAAATGTTCACTGCATAATAAGTAGGAGAAAAGTCTGGCAATGTCAGGCTTTTTTTTTATGTTTAAATCGAACGAAAGTTCTCTTTTTTGTTACAAAAAAATTAAAACACCTCGAATGCCTGTTACTTTTTCCAAAAATAGGGCATTATCTTAAGAGTAGCTAGATTCAGACTTGAGAGGAGGCAGCTAAATGAACGAACGTAAAGTCCAGGAAGATTCGTCTTCACGCTCTTTCTTTAAAATGCCTCATACATATGCCATTATCATGGGGATTTTACTGATTTCAGTTATCTTGACGTATACGTTACCAGCAGGTCAATTTGATCGTGAGAAACAAGATGGACAAACGGTCGTCATCGATGGTACATACCGGGCGGTCGAGTCGGCACCCGTTAATTTGTTTGGGTTGTTTGAAGCGATACCAAAAGGCATGGAAGCGGGTGCTGGCATCATCTTCTATATCTTTCTCGTCGGTGGTGTCTTCGGTATTATCCGGGAGACGGGAGCAATCGAATCCGGAATCAATCAATTGATTAATCGATTTGGTCAAAAGGGACATATCATGATTCCGATGACGATGTTTGTCTTTTCGATTGCTGGAGCGACGATCGGCATGGCAGAAGAGACGATTATTTTCGTCCCGATCGGTATCATGCTCGCCCGGGCACTCGGTTACGATGCGATGACGGGCGCAGCGATCGTCAGTCTCGGGGCAGCGGTTGGATTTGCCGGCGGAATGCTTAATCCGTTTACGGTTGGTGTTGCACAGTCGATTGCCGAAGTTCCATTGTTCAGTGGGATTGGTTACCGGACTGCAATCTACTTGGCTTTTTTATTCGTGACGATTTTATATGTCATGAACTATGCCCAAAAGGTTAAAAAAAATCCGGAGCGCAGCTTAGTCTATGACTTAGAGAAACATCGGAAAGAAGAAGTAACGACAACATTTTCACGGTTTTCGAAGAAACATGCGTTCGTCCTCATCGTTTTGATTGGTGGCATCACACTGAATGTCATTGGAATCTTTGAGTGGGGCTGGTACTTAACGGAGTTGACGGCATCGTTCCTCATCATCGGTATGCTTGCCGGAATCGCGACGCTCGGTATCAATCGGACGTTCGAAAGTTTGATTGACGGGGCGAAAGCAGTGACGTTCGGTGCCTTAATCGTCGGCTTCGCACGTGCAATCGTCGTCATCTTGGAAGACGGTCGTGTCATCGACACAGTCATCTACGGTTTATCGAACGCCGTCGGACATTTACCGACGTCGCTTGCCGTCATCGGCATGTACATCGTCCAGTTGATTACGAACTTCTTCATTCCATCCGGGAGTGGACAAGCAGCGACGACGATGCCCATCATGGCTCCGCTCGCCGATCTATTAGGGATTGAACGACAAGTCGCAGTCCTCGCCTTCCAGTATGGAGATGGGTTGACGAATATGATTTTCCCGACGAGTGCCCATTTGATGGCATTCCTTGCAATCGCCGGCATTCCGTATGAAAAATGGTTACGTTTCGTTTGGAAGTTGTTTGCGATTTGGGTGACACTTGCCTGCGTCGCCTTGCTTCTCGCCGTCACCTTAGGCATTCAATGAACACCGACCTTCCGTGCAATGGGTGCGGAAGGTTTTTTTCGTGCAGGAATCGGGAACTTCTAAGACGAACGTTAGTTATAAGTTCATAAGGGGGATTTCAACATGACATATTCAATCGTTGGCTATTGTGAAAAAGAACAAGCATGGGGAGTCGCTGTTCAATCGAAGTTTCTTGCGGTCGGCAGCGCCGTCCCGTTTGCAAAAGCAGGTGTCGGAGCAATCGCGACCCAATCATTCGCGAATACGACATACGGTCCGGAAGGATTACGGATGATTTCTGAAGGGAAGTCGGCGGAAGAAGTCTTAAAATTGTTGACGGACGCGGACGAAGGACGGGCAGAGCGGCAAGTCGGAATCGTTGACGCAACTGGTCGGAGCGCAACTTTCACGGGAGACGCCTGTAACGACTGGGCAGGCGGAATTGCCGGTAAACACTTTGCCGCGCAAGGGAATATCTTAGTCGACGGCAACACGGTCAAGGAGATGGCCCGTGTGTTCGAGGCGACGGATGGACCGCTCGGTGAACGGTTGTTACGTGCCCTCGCTGCCGGACAAGCAGCAGGCGGTGACTCACGCGGAATGCAGTCGGCTGCGCTCCTCGTCGTCAAGGAAAACGGTGGATATGGTGGTTTCAATGACCGCTACATCGATTTGCGTGTCGACGATCACCCGAGTCCGATTCAAGAGCTCGAGCGGATTTATCAACTGCACACCCTTTACCTGCAACCAAGTAAACCGGAAGAAATCAAGCCGATCGATGAGGCGCTTGAATCGGAAGTGATGGATAAATTACTCGAACTCGGTTACCGGGGATCGTTCGAAGAAGCTTTCCGGACGTACCTGCATACGGAGAATTTCGAGATGCGTGAGCATCAGGACCGTACAATCGATACACGTGTCCTCGCGTATCTCCGCGCCCAATGAAAAAAAGCTCTGCACTGACCGAGGTCAGGCAGAGCTTTTTTTATGCGGACGGATGGGTCCGGACAGGTACTTGATAACCGGTTGCGATGAAGCGTTCGAGTTCCGGTTCGGATTTAGCATTCAAGCCGACCGTCCCGTCCCCTTTGATCGCGACGTTCGTCAGACGGACGCGTTCAATGTGGGGTCCAATCGTAATCCCGTGGCGTGCAGAATCTTCAATCCGGACATCGATGAGCCGGACGTCATCTGCACCGTTTTCACCACCGAAGACTTGAATGTCCGTTTTAGCCTGACGGAATCCCGTCATCTTGACTTGGCTCAAGGTGACGTTTTCCGCTTTGTACTGGATACCGATCACCGGCTGTTCCTGGTAATCATAGTTCGGGTCACCGAGGACGGTGAAGTCATGAATGACGACGTTCCGATATGCCGAGACGACGAGTGCCCGCGGTTTTGAGTTTGCATAAAGCGGTGTATATTGAGGCGTCTGCGCGACGAGCCGTGTCGCAATGATGTTATAGGCAGTTTGTGACGTCGGGTCCGTTGCTTGATGGTGACCGATATGGCGGAAATTGAAGGAACGGTGGTCATCGATGGAGAGGTGCCCGACGATTTTGACGGTCGAAGCAGCGGACGATGTCGCATGTGCCTTGATTTCGAGTCCGCCGAAACAACGGGACGTCGCATTGTTGAACAACCAGACATCGCGCGATCCATCATCGATTTCGATTCCGTTCGAATTCGAAAAGCCGACGGCGTGGGCTCGCCCGCTCGGGTCATGCATGAAGCAGTTCGAGATGAATAAGTGATCGCTATGATGCGTCGTGATGCCATCGTCGCCGAATCCGGATCCCGTCAAGCCGTCGAACCAAATGAAGGAACTACTTAAATTCGCCCGTGCGCCGTCCCCGTTGTAATTGTAGTAAGGTGTCGAAATGTCGAAACAATGGAGCCCGGGATCGACTGCCTCGACGTCGAAGACCCAGCCGTACGTCACATGGGCGTAAGTCAGACAACTCGAATGGTTGCCCCATGTGCTGCTCTTTTTAGCATCACCGATCCGCTCGATGTTCCAGTCGAGGGTCATTTTTTCGACGAGCAGATGATGATTACCGAGTAAGTAATTTTGGTTCGTGATTAACCGGCGTCCTTTCGGGGCAGCATCATGCAATTTTATAATCGTCCGGCCTTTCCCGTCACCCGTCAAAATCGTAAAGTTCGGGAGCCGGATCCCGCGGACGATGTACGTGCCGGCAGGGACGTGGACTTGCCGATGTCCGTCCGCAAGTGCTTCCTTGAAGGCAAGCGTGTCGTCGGTCTTTCCGTCCCCGATCGCCCCATACGTCCGGACATCGACTTTTTCGACCTGACAGGCCAGTTGTTCGAATTCATAGGTCAGTCGACCAAACCAGCTCGGGCGGGGCTCATCCTGTTCACTGACGAATGCTTTCGTCAGGGGCAAGATATGTTTGGCGCGGTCCGTTAAAAAAAGTGGTGAGATTAACGAACGTAAGTAGCGGCTCGGATGCGGCGCACGACGCGGTGCGACGAACGGGCTTTCGGTCATCAATTGTTCAGCACGGGTGACGGCCGCAAGATTCGTGTTACTTTCCGTATATTCAGCAATCAATCGCCCGTTTTGATAGGGATCGTGTGTAGCTTCTAATATGACCATGGTTGAACTCCTCTCTAAAAATCACTACATTCCTTTTCCCATCCCGTCTGTTCTTCAAGCCCTTTTTAATTAAAATCAAAAAATTCCGTTAATTAGGCTCGAATCATTATATAATGGATAAAAATGACATTAAAGAGGTGGGAGCATGCGATTTCGAAGTCGATTACTGTTGATGATGGGTATAGTTTTGTTAGCACTTGGGATCATGAAACCGTTAGCCGAGACCGGGTATCAGGCACTGCGTGATGTCGAAGTTTTTCCGGCGACGGCGACGGCGCAACAGTGCAGAGAAGATTGTGAAAGCAAGCCGCTCGACTGGTGGTGGCTGAAGTTACTTTGGAAGAAAGAACCGAAACCTGAGGGTGTGATTTATGGTTACGATACGGATGAGAAGAGTGACGGGGGAGGGGAACCTAAAGATAAATTTAAGTTCATTTCACTCGGAGTTAAACATGCTGAAAAAGGTGTGGGAGTCGAAGAGGACGGAGGCTTTCCTTACTTCTTACTCGGGTTTAGTGCAGCGGCTGTCCTGTTGCTTGTCCTGCTCGTCCGTCGCTTCCGAAAACGGCGCGGTCGCCCAAAAGATGTATTCGAAGACGAAGTAACGCCACCGCAGCAATACCGACAGACTAAGGTGGATTCAGAGGAAACGTTCCCGCCATTGCCTGTCGAACAAGTTCGGCAACAGGTCGTTTTGTTCAATCGTCAGTTGCCGGCACGGCTGAAACGCCGGGAGACGGAGTCGTTCAGCGAGTGGTTCGGACGGATCGGTTTTCATCCGTCAACCGAACTGCAGCATCTATATGAGGTAATCCGGTATGATTCAAAACAATCAATTCAAGTGTCATCGACTGCGCTGACAGACATCAAACATGATTTTTCAAATTATCTCAACCGATTCCGATGAAACCTTTTAGAAAGTCCCGACGTATCATGGAACAGAAGGTCAGGAAACGGGGGACTGAAGAATGTACTTAGCAGACGCGGTGAAACTAAAAAGTATCTTACGGAAACAGTTGGAGCAACTAGTCGAAGAGATGGAGCGTATTGCATTCATCGACCTTGAAAAAGGAGAGGCCCTACCGACTGGTCAAGAACGGACGTTACTCGATGTCGAGTCGTCGATGGATGCAGTCCGGCGTGATATGCGGACACTCGATCGGCTGGTCTATGCAGCAAACTTGTCAACGACCATCGAGACGACAGAAGGAGCAATTCCGCTCGTCGAAGCGATTGAACTGGCGACTCAATTACGGGCAAAAGCGACACAGTTCCAAGAACTCGCCGCACGTCCGAAACGCGAATTCCAGTATGGATTTGAAGGAACGACGGTCATCCGGCATGCTTTGTACGATCCTGAGGCATACCGGATCAAGGCACAAGAGATGGAGCGGGCTGCTCACCGAATCTCGAATGCGATCAATGCCGCGAATTACCGAACGGAAATTGATTTTGACGGTCACCGTTATATGTAAGCCTTGATCAGGTGAGACTCCTGATCAAGGATGGCATTTCTGACTCTCAAACGCTTCCACAAGGGAATCACAACGGCCACGGCACACCTATGACCACGGACCGATGACATGTTTACCTGTCACTTTTGACTACCTGCGGAAAAGACTTTTTCCGTCAGATGCCAAAAAACCGCGATTGCTTCGGCATCGCGGTTTTTTATGCATAACATCTTGTTATTCCTTAAAAAAAGGTAGACCACTGCTTTGGTTCGGGTATAGGCTAGGGGAATAGTAAATATTGAAGGAGGAATTGATATGAAAAATTCATTTAAAGCATTCGTCGTACGTGAGGAAGAAGGACAATTCGTCGGGGCACTCGAACAAAAACAAGTCGACGACTTACCAGCAGGTGATGTGTTGATTCGTGTCGCCTATTCGTGCATCAACTACAAAGATGCGTTATCCGTCACGGGAAATCGCGGGGTGACGAAAAATTACCCACATACACCAGGCGTCGATGCGGCAGGTCATGTCGTGACGTCATCTGATGAACGCTTCAGCGAAGGACAAGCGGTCGTCGTCAACGGCTTTGATTTCGGAATGAATACATCGGGTGGTTTCCAGGAGTATATCCGCGTGCCGGCGGACTGGATTACGCCGCTACCGAACGGCATCACGACGCTTGAAGCGATGAGTTACGGAACAGCCGGTCTGACAGCTGCCCAGTCGATTGATGAACTCGTTCAACGTGCAGCACCGCAAGGTGGTCCGGTCCTCGTAACGGGAGCGACGGGCGGCGTCGGCAGCGTTGCGGTCGCACTCCTCGTGAAACTCGGGTTTACAGTCCATGCCGTGACCGGGAAAGAAGCCGAGCATGACCGCTTGAAGCAAGCAGGTGTCGCGGAAGTCATCTCACGCCAGTCACTTCTGGAAGAAACAACGCGACCTTTGAAAAAAGGACTGTATGCCGGTATTATCGACACGGTCGGTGGTCCGCTACTTGCTTCAGTCATCCGTTACGTGCAATACGGTGGACTCGTCACGACGTGCGGTAACGTCGGTGGTGCTGAACTGACGATGACCGTCTATCCGTTCATCTTACGTGGTGTTCGTTTGATTGGAATCGATGCTGTTCAGTTACCAATCACAGAGCGTGAGCGTTTATGGAATCATCTCGCGAACGACTGGCATTTATCGATTGCCGAGATGGTCCAAATGAAAGCGTTGAGTGATGTTCCGGCAGTCGTCAAGTCGTTGCTTGAAGGGACACATCAAGGCAGAACTGTCATCGAAATTTAAACAATTTGGTTCTGGATTAGATGGTATAGTGAATAAAACATCACTCGGTCAATTCAGGAGGAACCAAATATGAGTCAACAGGAACAAGAGCACGATCAGGCACGGCAATCGCGTCACATGCGTCGAAAACAAAAGCGCAACCGGCGTGGGATTGCATTCGGCGGTCTATTGGCGACGGCTTTGATCGTCGGCGGATGGGGCTATATGGTCGCGCATAACGATCCTTCGCAAGCGACGTCGACGGTCGAAACACCGAAAACAGATGCTTCTGCCGAAGAAACATCAAAGGATAAAGAAAAAGATTCGGCCGATCAAGAGAAGAAAAAAGAGCCGAAGAAATCGAAAAAAGAAGCAGCACCTGAGATTAGTTCAGCGGCATGGATCAAACGACCGTTTGCAGATGTCTATCAAGATGCAAATCGGACCAGTGTCATCTATAAGGCGGACTTAGGGGATGTTTATGAAGTCCTCGACGCAAAAGACGGCATGGTACATCTGAAGTTAAGTGATGCGGTCGAAGGCTACATCCCGGAAACGGATGTTCAGATGGAGGCTCCGTCTAGTCTAAAGGATGAGAAACTCCTTTCGACACTCGGACAAGTCGTCGCGAATCAGCCGATTGACAAGCCGGAACAATACCTCGGGAAACCGCTTGAAACGTTTGAGGCGAAGTATGGCAAGCTGGGCAACACACAAAAAGATGCCGTCAATACGTACCATTTCTCGAACGCCGGGTACTTGCTCGTCGTATCGGATGGAGTGGTCGAAGCAATTGACTGGATGAATGTCTCAGCGTCAGGTTTAACAGCACTTGGTGATCCGGTCGTCAAGACGGATTACGGCACATGGTATGAAGGTGAGAAATTACAGCTCAAGGCATTCCCGGATAACGGTTCGACGCGCTTGCGTCTCGCACGTGATCCTGGGAAATGAATCGATTGAGACTGGAGCTAGTCAGGTTCTCTAGTCAAAAGCCGGACATGGCGAGCTGGATTTGAACGCAACGACAAAAAAGACAGGATCGTCATCTCATAAAGATGCACAGTCCTGTCTTTCATTTTATCTCAAATCTGAAGCACGTTCATTCCGTCGAGTGAACGTGCTTTTTTTACGTTGAATCCATAATAAAAAAACCTCCCGAGTCATCGACTCGAGAGGAAAGAGAAAATCCTTGGGAGGAGGTTTTCTTAGTAGACGCCAACTGCATCAAATGATTTTGCTGCAGCGGCTGCTTCAGCACTTGAAGAACCGTAAAGGTCTTTCGCCGATTGAACGACTGCTGCGCGGAGGTAGCTGAAGTTCGAAGTCGGAGTCAAGTAGACGTTAAGGGCACGGTAGTAGATGGCACCAAGTTTCGGTACGCCGACGCCTGGTACAGTGACACCGTAATGTGTACCACCGTTACCTAAGAGGTAAGCGGCTTTGTTGACGATACCAGAGTTCGTGTGAACGCCACCGTTATCAGCCGTACCTGTGTAACGTTTTGAGTAGTGGTCTGGATCTCCGTAAGCGGCAGGGTTAGACATTGAACGAAGAGCATCGCCACTTACACCTGGTGTGTAGATGTCTTCACCGACGAGCCAGTCGAAGTTTGATCCGACTGAGTACTCTGCAACTGTTCCCATGATATCCGAAACAGCCTCATTGATCGCACCCGATTCGTTTTGGTAAACGAGTCCTGCTGTGTATTCAGTGACAGCGTGCGTCAATTCGTGAGCGACTACATCAAGTGCGCCAGAAAGGTATGTGAATGTCGAACCGTCTCCGTCACCGTAGACCATTTTTGATCCATCCCAGAACGCATTGTTGTAGCGTGAAGAATAGTGAACCGTTGAATTGAGTGCTGCACCCGCATTATCGTAACTGTTGCGGCCATATGTGTTTTTGTAGAAGTCATATGTTTTCACTGCATTGACTTGTGCGCTGACAGCGGCACGGTCATAAGTAGCATTGAGAACGTTGTCGGCATCCGCCCAAAGTGATCCTGGAAGTGATGTCCGGTTTTTTGCATCGTACGTCGAGATGCCTTTACCGCGTGTTGAATCTTGAAGGTAGTAGTAAGAACCATTCTTCGTTGTGTTGAATGTAGCACTTGTTCCAAGAACCGTCGTACCTGAACCGACTGTCGTTGTTCCGGTGATTGTCGTAACTGGTTTCGCATGTGCCAGTTGGTCATATTTGTTGATGACCTTACCAGAGTTTGCATCGATGAAGTATGTCCAGCGTGACGGCTCGTCGCCAGCTAAGACAGTCGATGTGATTTTATAAGCATAGACAGCATCGTCTTTGACTGGATAGACAACGAGTTCACTCGTTGGAGCCACTTCGAATTCTGTTGCTTTGATTGATTTTTTATACAACTTTAAGGCTTTCTTTTCAGAGATTGCAATTTTCTTATCAAGACCTGGTTTCCCTTTGACCTTGACTGCATCATTGACGATTGCTTTTAAAGTACCGTCTTTCGCAACGTTACCGACGACGACACTACCGAAGACCGGGACGCCATCCACTTCTTGTTGGAGACGTACGATGTGAGATGATCCATCTTTTTGAACATCTTGTACAGAGAAGTCACCTTTACCTTCGACATACTCTTTAACGATTGATGCAGCTGGCTCGGACGATGCTTTCGTCAACTTACCAGATTGAAGACCTTCTGCGCCTACGACTGTAGGAACGACAAGTACACTTGCGACAAGCGATGTAGCGAGAAACTTTTTCAAAATAAATCGCCTCCTTGTTTGGGTTGAGTCTAACTATGCCAAACAAAATAGAGAACGAGAATAAGGCATTCGGATTAAATAGAATTTTCTGAAAATAGGTATTTAGTACCCGTACTGAACAATTTAGTCATTGAGACAAATCGAGTGAAGAAATACTCTTCTAGCACTTCCATCACTGAAGAAGTGGGCTTCCTGGCCTTAAATTCTATGAGTAGTCCTCAAACTGTAGACAACGAACTATCGGTAGATGAAGCGTCTTTTCTCGTAGCAGTCAACGAAACGTGACGCTTTTTAGGTAATACCATGAGGGAAACGCGAACGGATTGCATCTCGGTATCGCAAGTTCACGCTTCATAAGAGTTTGTCCACACGCGGAAAAGACTACTCGTTTGAGTAGTCCTTAGAGAATTCGTTGATATAAGTGATGCGTACCTTCACGGGTCTCATCGATTTTAAAATCAAGCGGATCAAGTTCAATCCCTTGTTTGTGTGCAAAACGTTGAATTTTTTCAAACGACTTCCAAATTTCGATGTCTGGTCCTTCATGTCTCCAAAAGACATAGCGAGCGGGAGGGAGATGGTATCCTTTCATTCCCTTAGGAACCCGTTCGAGTGAAGAGACAGGTAAGCCGACGCATTGCGTATAGGTCGTTCCGCGATGGGCAAGCGAAACATCTAACGGAAAACTGTCCGGTACGACTGCCGGAATTTCATGCGCCCGACGTGAAAATTCACGCCATAGTTCAGGCATCAATGTATGGAGTTCATTTTCTTCGCACGTCATGCTGAGTCCGATTACATAAAGCTCGTGACGTTCAACAATTTTAGGATGCATTTGAGACTCCTTTCGTCAGAAATCAAGAAGCAGTAGTCAAGTTCCGTCGTTTTAAGTCTAAGAAGAGTTTAGTAAAAGTTGCGTCCCACTGCGTGCCGCTTCCTTCTTCAAGAATCGACAATGCTCGTTCAGCAGGCATCCCCTTTCGATAGGGGCGATCGGAAGTCATGGCATCATAGGCGTCGGCAATTGCCATGATTCGTCCGAAAAGCGGAATCGCGTCGCCGGTCAAGCCTTCCGGATAGCCTTTGCCATCATAACGCTCGTGATGGTACTTTACCCCGGGAAGAATCGGTTGTAACGTCTCTGGTAAATCAACTTGCGATAAAATATGGACACCGATTACCGGATGGCGTTTGATTTCATCGAATTCTTCTTCCGTTAACCGTCCTTCCTTCAAAAGAACGGCATCTCGGATACCGATTTTACCGATATCGTGAAGAAGAGCAGACTTTCGTAATAACTCGATTTGTTCATCAGGTAAGTCAGCGGCACGGGCGATTTCAACGGAATATTCCGCTACCCGTAAAGAATGCCCGGCCGTATAAGGATCGCGAGCATCTAAAGTCGCGGCAAACAACGTAAATAAACTATTTAAAAGGCGTTCATTTTCTAAATCGCGTCCTTCGATTCCTTCAACCATCAAATTAAATCCGCCAATCAAGTGTGCGAATTCATCGGAGTAGGGATTGGAAATCGTATTCAATTGACCCGACTCGATTTGAGCAACTCCTTCTTGCAAAGCAAGAATCGGTTTTTTAATGTTTTCATATAGTAGAAGACTGCAAAATGTCGCAAGGCAGAGGATAACAATCAAAATTAACGTCGCCCAACTCCAATAAGACTGAAGACTTTCGTTTTCCGTTAACTGAACGGCAGAAGCGAGGACGAACAGTAAGATTGGAAATACACCGATGACGAGTGTACTAATCAACATTTTTTGGCGCAAGCTGACCATATGTTGTTTCTTTAAGACGATGTCGCCGTAACCTGCCGCCTGAGATCGTTTCGTCAACTCGAGCAACATCGGTTCCGTGACCCGGTAAGTGAGGAAAAATTCAATCAGAGCATGAAGAATCGCGACGAGAATCGCTCCGAAACAAGCGAGACCAATCAAATAGTAGGGCATGTCGAGCCAACCACGGTATATGGCGAAAGCTGTCAAGGTAGAAGAAGGAAGTGATAATCCGAGAAAGTGTGGACCGAGAATGCGTTGCATCGTCAAAACCGGGAAGCGATGCGTCGTCTGAAAAGCAATTGTCAATTCGTCAGCAGTGGGCTGTTTTGATTGAAATACTATATAAAGGGACCGAACGTGTCGGCGATAGATTGTATATTCCAAGCTGAACATCAGGGTGACAGATCCTGCCATGATACCAAGCAAGAGTATCCGCTCTTGTGGACTGAAGGTCAGTGTTTCGAAGATGAACAAACTGCCGACACCGAAAACGGCAACGAATGAGCCGATTAAATAGTTTGTTAAGACTTGTCGCTCAAAACGTTTTAAAGGTTGCATGGAACTCCTCCTCTTCTTAATCAAAGCGTGCAGCAAAGAATTTTTCTAGTACTATGTAATGGTCTATCTTATTAATATCGGCACGATGTAAGAATATTAAACTAAATTCCAAAAATAGGTATAGTTATAAAGTCCTAATTATACAAAAACTAATTGATTAACGAACTAAAATAACATATGATTTGAATATTCAGAAAAGTATATTAAAAGTGTGCTTTTCACTACTACATAGGGGGTAAGTTCACGTGGGGAAAAAGAAACAGCTTAGCTTAGCCGTTTTATCTGGAATCACGGCAGCTGCATTCGCAGTTAGTCCGGTTTTACCTGGTGGGAAGGTAAAATCTGTTGATGCTGCTGAAAAAGCAGCAGTAGGAGCGCCGATGGACTTGAACACAGTCGATCAGGAACGTCTCTTAAAAGTATTGCAGGATCGTGGGGTCGTCTCAAAAGCATCATCTGCAGCCGAGAAACAAAAGGCTGTCCAAAAGTATTTGGATAAAAAGTCGAACGGTAAACCAGCAGC
This sequence comes from Exiguobacterium sp. N4-1P, assembly GCF_002214325.1. Classification (NCBI taxonomy): domain Bacteria; kingdom Bacillati; phylum Bacillota; class Bacilli; order Caryophanales; genus Exiguobacterium; species Exiguobacterium sp. N4-1P. The sequence goes on along the minus strand of NZ_CP022236.1, from coordinate 2,800,009 downwards.
TGAACATGAGTCAGAAAAAGCGAAAGAATTCGATCAAAAAACAAAAGACTTTTTGACGAAACAAAAAGATCAACTCGCAAAACAGTTGAACAAGAAGCACGATAATTATAAAAAAGGTAAAAAAGATGGGTTTGTCAAAGTCGACAAAGCCAAACAAGCAAAATACAACGGTGATACACGGACAGATAAAGTCCTTGTTCTACTCGTTGAGTACAGTGACTTTAAACATAACAATGTTGTGCAAGAAGATGGATACATGTATTCGAATGACTTCAACCAAAAGCATTATCAAGATTTAATGTTTGGTAATAAAGAGTTCGAACTCTTTAACGGAGACAAGGTCAAGACGTTTAAACAGTATTATGAAGAACAATCAGGCGGAAGCTATACGGTTGATGGTAAGGTCTCGAACTGGTTAACAGTTCCAGGTACAGCCAAAGACTACGGTTCGGATAATCCAGCGGGCGGAAACGATAACCTTCCAGGCGCTAAGGGCCCACGTGGTCTCGTCAAAGATTCGTTAAATGCTGCAGTAAAATCAGGCATCAACTTAGCAGAGTACGATCAATTCGATCAATACGATATGGATGGAGACGGCAACTTAAACGAGCCGGACGGTCTCGTCGATCACTTGATGATCATCCATGCAGGAACTGGACAGGAAGCTGGGGGCGGAACGCTCGGAGATGACGCAATCTGGTCACACCGTTGGACACTCGGCAACGTATATCCTGTTGCTGACTCGGTAGCGAAAGTAAACTATTGGGGCGGTAAAATGGCTGCCTACGATTACACGGTTCAACCTGAAGACGGCGCGGTCGGTGTTTTCGCACACGAATTCGGTCATGACTTAGGTCTTCCAGATGAGTACGATACACAGTACACAGGTCAAGGCGAGCCGGTCGCATCATGGTCAATCATGAGTGGCGGTAGCTGGAACGGGAAAGTTGCCGGAACAGAACCAACAAGTTTCTCACCACAAAATAAAGAATTCTTCCAAAACGTGATGGGTGGAAACTGGGCGAATATCGAGACAATCGATTTTGATTCGTTATCAAAAGCAGGAACTGCTTCTTATATCGATCAAAGTGTTACAAAATCGAAAAACCCAGGAATCATCAAAGTAGACTTACCGAAAAAACCGGTCAAAGGAATTGCACCGGCGTTCGGTAAAAAATACTATTACAGCACAAAAGGAAACGATCTTCATACGTCAATGACGTCACCAGAATTCGATTTGACAGCTGCTAAAGCTGCTAAATTTGATTACAAAGCGTACTTTGATGTCGAGTTCGATTATGACTTCTTGACAGTTACAGCAACAGCTGGTGGAGTAGAAAAAGTCATCGACGTCATCGGTGACGAAGATACTGATGGTGATCAACGTGCTGAGTCTTCAAAAGGTGCATGGGTCGATAAATCATACGACCTCAGCGAATTTGCAGGCAAAAAAGTAACGCTTAAATTTGATTACACAGGTGATGCTGGTCTTGCACTCGACGGTTTCGCACTTGATAACGCGAAATTGACAGTCGACGGTAAAGTCGTCTTCGAAGATGATGCAGAAGGTACACCGAAGTTTAAACTCGACGGGTTCATCGCGTCTGACGGCTTCAGCTATGCTGACAATGCGTACTACCTCGAATGGCGTAACTACGCAGGCTCAGATAAAGCACTTGAGCATGCGCGTGGCGTGAAATACAACACAGGTCTCGTCGTTTGGTACGCAGATTCTAGCTTCACAGATAACTGGGTCGGTGTTCACCCGGGTGAAGGATTCCTCGGTGTCGTCGATTCACACCCTGAAGCAATCGTCGGTACGCTTAAAGGCAAGCCAGTCGTATCAGGTAGCACACGTTACCAAGTTGCGGATGCTGCATTCAGCTACGATAAAGCACCTTCTTGGTTGATCGATTCACCAACACGTGGTCTTTACGACTACAAAGGTCTCTCAGGTGTAACGAAATTCGATGATTCTAAATCGTATATCAACCAATTGATCCCGGATGCAGGGAAACTTCTTCCGAACAATGGTCTTAAAATTCAAGTCATCGGTGAAGCGAAAGATAACTCTGCTGGAGCTGTCTGGATCCACCGTTAAGAACAAAACAGATCTGGGAAACCAGGTCTGTTTTTCTTTTGAAAAGTGGAATCAATTGGAAAAAATATTGGTCAGACAACTTGACTTTTAAAGCGCATCCATACTATACTGACGTTAGCTTAATATTGTTATTGTCACTACTGATTCACATTGCGTCACGAACAATCTTTTCGTCGCTCCATGTATTTCGGGACAATAATGAATTTCTTTCATATGCATCGTCATATGTATTAAGTAATTTATTTTTGGAGGTTGTTCCCATGAACACAGGTAAAGTAAAATGGTTTAACGCAGAAAAAGGTTTCGGTTTCATCGAAGTTGAAGGCGGAGAAGACGTATTCGTACATTTCTCAGCAATCACTGGTGAAGGTTTCAAATCACTTGACGAAGGTCAAGAAGTTGAATTCGAAATCACTGAAGGCGCACGTGGAGCACAAGCTGCTAACGTCGTAAAACTTTAATTTCAACTATTCAATCGCTCTTCTTCGGAAGAGCGGTTTTTTTATTGTCTTAATATCTTGAATTTAAGATATCTGTGCGCTATGCTTTGCATATAATCAAATTCAAAAGGGAGTGGCAAAGATGGAATTACTCGGTATTCATCATGTTTCAATTTTGACCGGGATGGCGGAACGGAACTATCAATTTTACACGCAAGTCCTTGGAATGCGCTTAATTAAGAAAACAGTGAACCAAGACGACACGACGTCGTATCATTTATTTTATGGGGACGCGGAAGGAAATCCGGGGACTGATCTGACGTTCTTCGACATTCCGCATCTCGGAACAGGTGTACCTGGTGCATCGAGTATTTCTTCAACATCACTTCGCGTTAAGACAACGGCAGCACTCAAGTTTTGGGCACAGCGATTTGAGCAAAAAGAGATTGATCATGATTCAATCATCGAACGGGCAGGGCGACAAACGCTTGCCTTTCGTGACCAAGAAGGGACACGTCTGATTCTCGTCGCAGAAGATGGGGAACAAGGCGTCCCGGGTGGCGTACCTTGGAAACACGACGAGATTCCAGCAGAACATGCAATCGTCGGCTTAGGTGCCGTGACATTGACCGTTAACGACCCGGGACCAACAGCGCTCGTTTTGACGGAAGTCCTCGGTTTTAAAAAAATCGGCAGTTATCCGTCGCTTGCGGGTGAGTTTGCGGATATTGAAGTGTATGCAACGGGTCAAGGAGGAATCGGAGCCGAAGTCCACCTCGAAGCGCGACCGGATCTCGATCGAGAACGTCTTGGTCGCGGCGGTGTCCACCATGTCGCGTTCCGCGTACCGAACAGTGCGGAATATGATCTATGGGTCGAGCGTTTAAACCACTACCGTCTTCCGAACTCCGGAAAAGTTGATCGCCATTACTTTCAAGCCTTGTACTTCCGGGAACCGAACCATATTTTATTCGAGCTTTCGACGGATACACCGGGATTTGCGACAGATGAATCGATTGAGGAGTTAGGCGAGACACTCGCACTACCACCATTTTTAGAACCACAACGTGAGCAGATTGAAGCACGTCTTCGTCCACTCGAAATCTGACAATCCTGTGACACGGGTCACAGAGACGTCGACGTCCCGTATACTAAAAGAAAGAATCACGAAAAGGAGTGACGGGATGTTAAGAACTACGTTAGGTCAATTTCGGTTAATTGCGATTGTAGAGGGAATTTCATTTTTAGTATTGTTGCTGATTGCGATGCCGTTAAAATATATGGCAGGAATTCCTGAGGCGGTCTCGGTCGTTGGAGCCATGCACGGTGTGTTGTTTGTCATGTATGCGTTATGGCTTGTCGTCGTTAAATTTAAATACCGCTGGTCGTTTGTCAAAGCAGGTATCGCCTTTATCGCATCCTTCATTCCGTTTGGTACGTTTGTACTCGATCGAAAGCTAAAACAGGAAGCAACAAACGCGTAAATTGTGTATACTAGTAAAAGCACGGCTGTGGATAACTGTTTTTGTCTATGCGAAGCAGGTTATCCACAGCTTTTTTCTGTGGATAATTTTTAGGAGGATACTATGTCAACATTCGAAACATTAAACATTCAAGAATTGTGGATAAAAAAACTACAAAAGCAAGGCATCAAACAACCGACACCGATTCAAGAACAAGCTATTCCGCATTTGCTTGCGGGACGTGATTTAATAGGAAAAGCACAAACAGGTACAGGGAAGACACTTGCCTTCTTGTTACCGATTCTCGAGCAAATCGATTTAGAGAGTAAAACGGTTCAAGCATTGATCGTCGCACCGACACGTGAACTTGCGCGTCAGATTGCCGACGAAACACATAAGTTGATTCGGAATATGGAAGACATTCGGGCACTTGCTGTATACGGCGGACAAGATGTCTTTAAACAAATCCAACGTCTCGGACGGATGCCGCAAATCATCATCGGGACACCTGGACGAATTTTAGACCATGTCGGACGGGGAACACTCGATTTGAGCGCGCTGAAGACACTCGTCTTAGATGAAGCCGATCAGATGCTTCAAATTGGTTTCTTACCGGAAATCGAAGATATCATCGCAGCAGCACCGGTCGATCGTCAATTCGTCATGTTATCTGCGACGATGCCACCAAAAGTCGAGCAACTCGCGAAAACGTACCTTCGTGACCCGATTGAAATTCAAGTCGAAGCTGAAAAAGTAACGGTCGATGCGATTGAACAATTCGTCGTCGAAACGACGGATCGTCGTAAGCAAGCGACACTTCGGACGATGCTCGACGAAATGCGCCCGTATGCCGCAATCATTTTCTGTCGGACGCAACGTCGCGTAACGAAATTAAACGAAGAATTGCAAATGCAAGGGTATCCGACGGACGAGTTACACGGTGGATTGACGCAAGGAAAACGTGAAAAGGCGATGTCGAAGTTCTATCAAGGGAAAACACCATTCTTGATTGCGACCGATGTTGCGTCACGCGGACTGGATGTCACAGGTGTCACACACGTCTTCAACTATGACTTGCCGGACGATGCAGAAAGCTATGTCCACCGGATTGGGCGGACGGGACGTGCCGGGAACGACGGCGTCGCGATTTCGATCGTCACACCGAAAGACGGTCGGAGTTTCCGTGACATGGAACGCGAACTTGGGGTCGAAGTTACACCAATCGTCGTCGAATTGTCAGATGAAATGATTCGGGCACAGCATGACCAGAGTAAAGGCACGAAAAAGCCGACAACGGAAGGCCGTGGCAATACACGCCGGTCGAATAATCGTCGCCCAGGACGGACACACCGGAAGTGAGCAAATCAATCTACAGAAAAATCCCGTTTCCATTCATCGGAAATGGGATTTTTTATCGTTGAAGAGACGCTTTACTGGTCTGTGTTATTTATAGACCATCTGTCCGCCGAGATGACCGGCATAAGCAAGTAATCCACTACCAATCACAGCGACGATTAGACTGAAGATAAGAAGCATTTTTTTATTTGATCGATAATTGAAAATCAACAATACAAAGGAAATACCGAAAGCAATCAGACTGTAAAGCGCAAAGTGTTCATGATCTTCAATCGCAGCCCGTGTCGCATTGAACGTCGAACGGGCATAGTCTTTTGTCTCATCTCCGGATAGATACGCAGCGACCCCTGCGAGGAGACCGGTGAATAGGGTAATCAGAGCAAACAATTTCAATTGAACCCATTTTAAACTAAAGAATAATAGTAGTGTAGCGAACAGTAACAGACCGATTGGAGCATGGACGAGTAAGGGGTGGAGCGGAACACCGAATAGCATGATAAATCCTCCTTAAGTAATGAGTGTATGACTATTCATTACTTTACCCCTGCTACCTGATAGTTAGCTGACGGCTTTATTTAATGAGGGAAATGAATCGTAAACCGTGTTCCTTCATTTGGACTGGAGTCGACCTCGATGCTCGCGTTATGGGCATCAGCAATCGAGCTAGCGATTGCGAGGCCGAGACCGGTCCCTGTTCCGTGGCGAGCGTGGTCCCCGCGATAGAAGCGTTCGAAGATTTTTGCCTGATCACTTTTCGGGATACCGATTCCCTCATCAGCGATTGTCAGCTGAACTTCGCCAGGGGCTTTTGACAAGCGGACCTTGATTGGTCCGTCACTGTAGACGGAAGCATTTTCTAGAAAGACCATTAATAAGCGCGTCAATTGGTTAGCGTCCCCTTTAATTAAGAGGTTCGGTTCAATCTCGATTCGCAGTGTCCGGTTGGATAATGTATGGGCGAACCGTTCAGCGGTCTTTGAGACGAGCGTACTGAAATCAACGGATTGCAGGGTCATGGATTGACCCCCGCGGGCAAGCAACAGCAAGTCCGCGACGAGTAATTGCATCGAAGTCGTCTCGGCTTTCAAATCGTCGAGAATCGTCTGTCCCTCACGACTGAGCGGTTCAGCTTCAAGCAATTCGATTCCGCTATATAAAATCGTCAGCGGTGTGCGCAGTTCATGGGAGGCGTCCGACGTGAAGCGACGTTGCCGGTCGAAAGCTTGTTGGACGGGCTGGACGGCTCGACCGGCGAGAACATAACTGAGTCCCATCAAAATCAACGTCGATAAGACGGCGATTCCAGATAAGACAGCGATTAAACGTTGGAGTGTATCGCGTGTAGCGGACGTTTCTTTTAAAAGAACGATGGAGCCTTCGTTCGTGTCGCGTTTGTACAATAAAAAATGGTAATCCTCGACAGTCACTTTTTCAGTTTCTTGAGCAGAGGATACGAAACGCTGAACGGTCTCTTCCGTTAAATCATCCGGAAGACTCGAATACTGTTCTTCACCCGTTTCGTCCAGCACTTGAAAATAAATCGGATTAGGTGTCAAGCGATCTTCACCATGTTCGATTCGTTCGAAGACGTCACGGTTCGAGATGTTTTTTAATTGATTGAGCTCTGTCTGGTCGAGTAACCGTGCCGTCGTAAAATAGACGCCAACGAGTATGAGGATTAATAACAGTAAGAAGGTCCCACTGAATAAAAGGGTCAGCCGTTTTCGGATCACTTCAAGCATGGTGGTCACCAAGACGATACCCGAAACCGCGGACGGTCTTGATGAGTGGTGGAGCGCCAACCGCCTCTAATTTTTTGCGGACGAGACGGACCAAGGCATCGAGAGCGTTGTCCGTAACGTCGGCACCAATTCCCCAGACGACTTCGATGATCAGTTCGCGACCCATCACTTGTTCCGGTCGACGTAATAAGAGTGATAGAAATTCAAATTCACGACGTGTCAATTCAAGTGGATGATGATTATAGGAAATCATTTGCGATGAAACATCGAGTTCAAGTCCTTGAAAAGATACCGTATCGACGAAGGCCTTTTTTTGTCGACGACTTAATGCGCGGAGACGGGCAAGCAATTCATTCGATTGAAACGGTTTGACGAGATAGTCGTCGGCACCACTATCGAGACCATGGACGAGGTCGATTTCTGTATCACGTGCCGTCAACATTAAAATACCACCTTCAAAACGATTTTTTCTAAGTTCAGCTGCGACCTCAACCCCACTTTTATGAGGCATCATCCAATCGAGAACAAGCAAATCGTAACGAAATGTCTGGCATTGATTGAGTGCATCGACACCATCGTGTGCGACATCGACTTGGTAGCCGGCACGTTCGAGATGGAGTCGAAGCATTTTTGCGAGCCGCTGATCGTCTTCTGCAATCAATACACGCATGAATTTTCCCCCCGCGTTCATTTTTTCTTATTATCCCATAGTTGCCGTCAGCTAGTTATCAGTTTTTAGCGCTACAGTAAAGATAACAACAAACGAGAGAGGATGAAGGAAGATGAAACCAAAGCCGTTTGCAAAATGGATGGTCGGTTTAAGTAGTACGGTGTTTATCGGTCTAGCGATTGGTCAATTAAGTGTCAGCTCAGATGGACAATCGACGACACCGGTCAGTACAGGGGATACGTATTCGAATGAAACGAATTTCCCGAGTCAACCGATGCAAGGGGATTCTTATGGTGACGAGGAGTCAGACGATGATGGCGGATATTATTATGATGATGATGATGAGGGATGGTCAGGAGAGGATTCTTCCGGATTCAGCCAGCCGAGCGGAAATAGCGACGGACGCTCGAGTCACTCGAAATAGGAGGTCAAGTGATGGAACGACAACTCTATTCGATGCATAATACGATTCGATTCGTGACGGAAAATCAGATTCCTGAAGAAGAGTGGCAGGAGATTGAACGATTTTTCAGCTATGTTGATCGAGAGTGGTCACGGTTTGCTGAAGCGAGTGAAGTGAATCGGTTGAATCGCCTTCGAATCGGTGAAACCTTATCGATTTCGTTACCACTCGCTCGGTTACTAAAGCGTTCGATTCGTTATTTTGAACAGACGGAGCACTATTTTTCTCCGTTTCTTCTTGAACAACAACAGGCAAACGGATACCGGGATTCCTTTCCGTTTCACTATGCGACTGAGTCGGAACGGGTTGGTCCCCCAGAGATTACACCCTTTATTCTCGAAGGACTTGAAGTGACACGTGTCGGTGGAGGAGCAATTGACTTAGGTGGAATCGGGAAAGGCGCAGCCGCAATGATGGTGGCGCAACGGCTTCGGAAAGAACGACGACGCGGATTGATTGAAGCTGGCGGTGATGTCGTCGTCTGGTCAGACGAAACACCATGGAAGATTGGCATTACACATCCGCATACAGACGAAGAAATCGCGGAAATCAACCTTCGACAAGGGGCAATCGCAACCTCGAATCGAATTTATCGCTCCTGGCATGTCGGCGAACGGATGAATCATCACTTACTTGACGGTAAAACGGGGCGACCGATTGAGACACCGCTCATTCAAGTGACGGCTTCTGCTCCACAGCTGTATGAAGCAGAAGTAATGACGAAACTTGCTTTTCAGATGACAGAACAGGAACGGCAAGAGAAGTTATTCAGATGGTTTCCGAATGGACGATTATTGTTACTCGACGCGTCAGGTGAAATCATATCTGAGAAGAAAGGAGGATGTGCACTATGGACTGGTTGAAATGGATGTTTTCGACCTGGACGATGATTCGTCTCAGTGGGCTAGCGGGTCACTTTTTGATGACATTATCCGTATTAGCTGGATTACTAGGCTCGTTTCCGAATCTCCGAAAACAAAAAGCACGACTTCATAACGTCCACCTCTATGGCGGATGGGCCGGACTGCTCGCGATTGTCCTCCACGCGACGTTGATTGTCGTGGATACGTATGCACCGCTATCCATCCTCGAGATTTTGATACCGGGCAACGCTTCTTACGAACCACTGTGGAATGCCTTTGGGACAATCAGTCTTTATCTCTTCGGTTTTGTCCTGATCACGTCGGACTTCCTAAAAGAGACGCTCGGAAAAACCTTATGGAAATTAACGCACTGGCTTGTCTTACCGGCTTGGGGATTGATGACGCTCCATGGTCTCTTCATCGGGACAGATACGGGAACGTTGTTTACGACAATCTGGTACGTGGCTTCGACACTGACATTTATCACATTGATTCTTTACCGGATGCGCCTGCGTCCTAAAACAAAAGTACAAATAAAACCGGAATCCTCGACGTCTTAAGAGGATTCCGGTTTTATTCATTGTTGCTCGAGCCACTTCGTCCACGCGACAAAAGCGTCTTCCCGATTTTCGATGTAGTTGTGATCACTGTCGACGACCAGTTCTTCGAAATAACCGGCGTTTTGAAGGAGGTCGTGGTGGAGCGCTTTGACAGATGTTTCATCCCGTTCAGATGTGACGAGCAATGCCGAGCGGTTCTTTAGTTCTTCCTTGAGCGCAAGAAGGTTCCAACTCGCATGGTTAGCTTTTAACTCCTCGAGTAACGTGTCACCGTCAGTCGCTGTAAGGAAAGACGCACCGCGGCTGAGAACACCGCGTAAGGCGTCCTCGTGTTCCGGGTAGTCGAGGATCAGTTGACCGATTAGACCGAAGTTGAACGGAGAAATTCCGATGTAGTGTTTGATGTGCGGAACAGCAGCAAACGCGTGTAGACCAGCAAATCCACCCATGCTGTGACCGACAATCGTAATTTGGTCGCCGAGCACATCATGCTGTTCTGTAAAGGTCGGAGAAGCGACGTGCTCCATGATCGCTGTCGCATCTTCCAGGACATGACGAAAACGGAACGCACCCGGGCTGCCGATGCTGCCGCGATAAGAGGTCACGAGGACATGGTAGCCGATTTCTTGGAGACGGACCGCCCAGTCCATGTTCAATTGTTTCCCGGGAAACCCGTGGAAGAGGACGATTAACGGAGCAGGACCTGTACTTGCCGGAGAATACAGACGGCAAAATAGCGCTTCGTTCCCTCCGCTCGGTATGGCAATTAAAGAAAGACTAGCTTTGTTCGTGATTGTTTCCATCTCATTCGCTCCTTTAAAAAGTTTCGTATGTTTCATAGTGTGATACAAGTTAGGAAGCAAAGCAATCGTTAAGTCTATGAACAAAAAATAAAGTAGGAAAAGAACGTTTTGCGCCCCGCCGTTTGAGAGCCGGGATGGAGGTGTGCTTGAAATCGACTAGCTTGTAGTCTGCCGCGCGTTTCCGCCTTGTCTCGTCTCCGAGCGGCGAGCGTCCACGCCGCTTTTCGCTACGGAAGCGATTCAAGTCGGCATGCGCTTCAAGATATTCGCGTTACATGTCGCCCTTCTTAGGGGGAGCTTAAAAAAGCTTTCTTTTTCGTTGACTCCAAGTCAGAGATGTTCCGTTTCGAATTGCAGCATACTGATATAAAGAGGTGCGTAGTGTGACGCGCGTTTCCGCCTTGTCTCGTCTCCGAGCGGCGGGCGTTCACGCCGCTTCACTGCGTTGCAGGGTCGCGGACGCCCGCTGTTCGCTGCGGAAGCGATCCAAGTCGGCATGCGCTTCAAGATATTCGCGTTACATGTCGTGCTTCTTAGGGAGAACTAAAAAAAAGCTTTCTTTTTTTGTTGACTCCAGGTCAGAGATGCCCCGTTTCGAATTGCAGCATACTGAGATAAAGAGGTGCGTAGTGTGCCGCGCGTCTCCACCTTGTCTCGTCTCCGAGCGGCGAGCGTCCACGCCGCTTCACTGCGTTGCAGGGTCGCGGACGCCCGCTGTTCGCTACGGAAGCGATCCAAGTCGGCATGCGCTTCAAGATATTCGCGTTACATGTCGTGCTTCTTAGGGAAATCTTAAAAAAGCTTCGCTTTTCCGTTGACTCCTACGGGATAAGGCGCGTTTTAACGCGCTGTCAGAGGCAGGCGAGACCCTGCTTCTTGTCCTTACGGGACAAGAAGCAACGGCTTGCGCCTCGTCCGAGGAAAGCAACGGAAAGGAAGAAGCTTTGAATCACGTACCACTGCGCCGTTCATCCAAGGGACCTGACAAAATCCGCATTACTGCCATTCTCTTTTTCGACAAAAAACAAAAAGAGCCGCCCCAATCAACAGGGCGGCTCAAATCATCGTTCTTAAAAGAATAAGAGGGAATCAATCAAAAGACTTTTGTCGTCCATGATTCACAATTCCATAAGTCAGTTGCGACTGCTTCATAAAATTCAGGTTCGTGTGAAATCAAGAGGACCGTTCCTTTATATTCTTGCAAGGCCCGTTTCAATTCCTCTTTCGCTTCGACGTCCAAGTGGTTCGTCGGCTCATCGAGAACCAGAATGTTTGATTCCGTGTTCATCAGCTTACAGAGACGGACTTTCGCCTTTTCTCCACCGCTGAGCACTTCGATTTTAGATTCGATGTGTTTTGTCATCAAACCACATTTCGCGAGCATCGCCCGGACTTGTTGTTGCGTCAAGGATGGGAACGTCCCCCAAATTTCTTCGATACACGTGTTCGAATTTTTCTCTTTGATTTCTTGTTCGAAATAGCCGATGTGCAAGTTTTCACCGCGATCGACCATCCCTGAAACAGCGGGGATTTCACCGAGTAAACTTTTCAGTAACGTTGACTTCCCGATTCCGTTCGCACCATGCAATGCGATTTTCTGCCCCCGTTCGATTGTTAAATCGAGCGGACGCGAGAGGGGTTCGTCGTAGCCGATGACAAGACCTTTTGCTTCGAACATCAGCTTGCTTGGTGTCCGAGCCGTCTGGAAATGGAATTCCGGTTGCGGACGTTCTTGTGCAAGCTCGATGACATCCATCTTGTCGAGTTTTTTCTGACGAGACATCGCCATGTTTCGTGTCGAGACACGCGCCTTGTTACGGGCGACGAAATCTTTAAGTTCAGAAATTTCTTGCTGTTGGCGCTTAAAGGCAGACTCCAGCTGTTTCTTTTTCGCTTCATGGACCGTCAAGAAATTATCATAGTCACCCACGTAACGGCTCAAGCCTTGATTTTCCATATGGTAAATCAAGTTGATGACGCTGTTTAAGAATGGAATATCATGCGAAATCAAAATGAACGCGTTCTCGTAGTCGTTGAGGTAACGTTTCAACCATTCGATGTGTTGCACATCAAGATAGTTGGTCGGCTCATCGAGTAACAAGATATCTGGTTTTTCAAGTAAGAGCTTCGCAAGTAAGATTTTTGTACGCTGACCGCCACTCAATTCATGGACATCACGGTCTAAGCCGATTTCATCGAGCCCAAGTCCGCGGGCGATTTCTTCGACTTTTGCGTCGATCGTATAAAAATCATTATTCGTTAAAATGTCTTGTAAGACACCGACTTCCTCAAGCATCTTTTCGAGTTCTTCGGGCTCGACTTCACCCATCTTCGCATACAGGTCATTGATTTCTTGTTCGATATCGAACAAGTATTGGAATGCCCCTTTTAGCGCATCACGAATCGATAAACCTTTCGCAAGGACGGCATGTTGATCGAGATAACCGACACGAACGTGTTTCGCCCATTCGACTTTCCCTTCATCCGGTTCGAGCTGAGAAGTGATGATGTTCATGAAGGTTGATTTTCCTTCACCGTTTGCTCCGACGAGGCCGATGTGTTCACCCTTTAACAGGCGGAACGAGACATCTTCGAAAATCGCACGATCACCAAAGCCATGGCTTAAGTTTGATACCGTTAAAATACTCATAACTACTCCCTTATTTCATGAATTCAACGCTGTGATTAGACACCTGTACGTTTTTTCTGGTTGTTCGTCTTTTTCGTCTTCTGGCTCGTCATTTGTTTCGTTTCCGTTCCACGAAGACCAGTCGGACGTTTTGTTTGTGATTGTTTTTTTGCTTTCAATTGTTCAATCATCGCTTCTTGAAGTGATAATTTTTTTGGTTGTTCGCTCATGTGTGTTCACCTCGATTAATTCGTTCTTATCTTATAGTATGCCAAAAAAAACGCTTTTTGAAAACGAACTCTACTTAATTCATCCTTTTAACGGACAACCTGACCGAGATAAATGACATAACAATTCCGGTCGATGTCGATTTCGCAGCTGTCACGTTCAAAGGTTCCATGCTCTGGCACAGTCACCTTATCCTTAATTAAATAGCGCATCGCTTGGACGTGGTTCGGGACGGTCATCGTTTTGATAAGTGGTGATGTACTGCTTGGCATGTACCGGCGAAACTCGATGTGAATTTGATGAGGCGGATAAATCCGGTCATCTGCATCGAGCGGAGAGGCTTCGACGTGATCGACGATCAGCTGATCGTACTCGCCCTCCATTTCGTTGGAGCGTAATTCATACAGTTGGCCTTCGATGATATGAAATTCACATAATTGATGAGCGATGATTTCATCCGGTTCGATTGCGAAACGACTGTATTGATAAATCGACTTATATTCATCTTGATCTTCGACATAATAAGCAAGTGACATCGTGATTCCTCCTTGTAACGGCATGATATGTTCTACTCGGACGATCAGAAAAAAGTTCCGGTACGACAAGGAAACTTTTTTAAGAGAAAAAGCGTATACTTAGAATAACAAATTGTTAAGAAAGGGGTATGAATCGTGAGATGGATGAAACAAGCATCACTTGCGGCGACGCTTTTGATTGGAACGACACTCAGTGGTTGCGGTGCAGACGATGCGCAAGCCGAACGTCCGGATGATCCGGATTGTGACGATTATGAATATGATAATGAAGAAGGCGTCTGGTATTGTGATGATGCAACATCGACCCATTCTGGTTTTTATTACTGGGGAGGCAGTTATTTTGCATCCCGTGCCCTGATGCATAGTGCGATGCGGACGAAAGGCTATACGCCGAAGTCGAACGCAGTCAAAAGTTATAATGCGAAGACAAAAGGATTCGGGACGGGATCGTCGTCTGGTTTCTTTGGCGGATGAGTGAACGAGAGGATTTATATGGTGACATTGAGTCGTTTTGGGATGAGTTGGATGGTGAAATCTATGCGTTGACTGATGTTTTAACGGTTTCGTCACGGACGCTGGAGCGCTTGCGGGTAGCTGCCCGAGACGTGTATCTGATTTTTGAGAAAGTCGCACCGATTCTACGAACGATGGAAGACGATGCGTTACTCGAGCTCGGGTATCCAAAACAAGCACTTCCCTTTCTCCGTCTAGAGACGATGCGCCCCTTATCAATCATCAGTCGGCTCGACTTCATCGTGACGGACGATCGGATTTCCGTCATGGAGTGGAATGCCGATACGCCGACGTTCATTAAAGAATCGTTTGACGTCAATGACCGGATTGCGCAAAAACGCCACATGATGGCAGTGAACCCGGATGAAGCGGCGAAATTAGCGACAAGCGTCCGTCGCGCCGTTGCAGCAGCGACACATCGAACGAAGCAACGCCCGCATATCGTCTTTACGTCACATGGGGACAATATCGAGGATCGTCTGACGACAGAATACTTGCAAGGGTTCGTGGACGGGGCAGCGTATTGCCCGCTTAACGCCCTTGAAATTCGACCGGAAGATGGATTGTACGACCAGGACGGACGACGGATTGATATTTTATACCGTCAGACCTTTCCGATTGAAATGGCGCTTCTCGATCGCGATGACACGGGACGTGAACTCGGTGTCTTATTGTTACAACTCGTCGAACAAGGATTGCTCGAGATCATCAATCCACCATCGGCGTTTCTGATGCAGGCAAAGTCCGTTCTTGCAGTGATTTGGGCACTGCATGAAGCAGACCACGCTTATTTAACAGGACGGGATCATCAAATCATAGAACGTTATTTTTTACCAACGTATCTTGAACCAGATGTATTTCTTGAACAGCGACACGCCTTTGTCGAGAAACCGGTTTTTGGCAGAGAAGGTGATACGGTAACAATCTATCAAGCAGATGGTCGTATCCTGTTATCGAATGAACAGCGTTCCTTTAGTGACCAAGCATCGGTTTATCAGCAGTATCAAGAATTGCCGACGCATGTACTTAGTAATGGAGTGGAAGTGGCCTATATGTTTGGCGTGTTCGTCCTCGGTGGTCGGGCAAGTGCGATTGCTGTCCGAGCAGGCGAACGAATCACCGGAAATCGTTCTTACTTTTTACCGATTGGGCGATTGCAAGATTGAGAGGAGGAGACAAGATGAAAGCAGCCATTTTAGGAGCGAGCGGTTTAGTTGGACAAGAGTTAGTCGATCAATTATTAGCGAATGATGCGTATGAGGAAGTTCATGTGCTCGTTCGTCGACCCATGAACCGGTTTCATCAAAAGCTGGAAGAATGGGTGATTGACTTTGATCGCGTGACGGAAATCGAATTGCCGACGGTGGATCACGTCTACTGCGCGCTCGGAACGACGATTAAACAAGCGGGGTCACAAGCAGCATTTCGTCAGGTCGACTACACGTATCCGATTGAAGTCGGACGTGAATTGCTCGATTTAGGGGCGACACGCTTCGCGCTCATTTCAGCGCTCGGCGCACATCCGAATGCAAAAACGTTCTACAATCGTGTCAAAGGAGACACAGAGAACGGACTACGGGTTCTTGGCTACGAAGCTTTATTGATTTTCCGTCCATCGCTCTTGTTAGGGGAGCGAGAAGAGTTCCGGTTTGGCGAACAGGCGGCGGCTCGTGTCTCGACGGTTCTTCGCCCGTTATTAAAACGGAGTCCTTATGCCCCAATCGAAGCGAGTAAAGTAGCGAAAGCGATGATGGAGCAAACACTCCATGCGCCCCCGGGTATTACCATCTTTGAATCAAAAGACATGCAAAAATGAGCGAACGGATTCCGTTACGCTCTTTTTTTTTGCTTAAAATTAATATTTGACTAGTCAAATGATTTACGGTTGAATGATAAGGTGCTGTCTCCTATATAAAAAGAAGTGAGACAATTCAGTTAAAAACGTGTAAATCTTTTAATCGATTACGAGACGCTTATCATTTGGGGAAAGCGGGAAAAAAGGTTTTAGATTATGCACGAATACAATGGTAGACGAAAGGAGCCTTCATTATGGCAGATTTTGATCGCGATCAGGTCTACAAGACTGTTCCGCAAAAAGGGTTCTTCGGAAACCCGAAAGGATTGTTCACACTCTTCTTCACAGAGTTCTGGGAACGATTCTCCTACTACGGGATGCGCGCCATCCTTATATTCTACATGTACGACTCTGTTGCGAACGGTGGACTCGGAATTGATAAAACGACTGCCGCTTCCATCATGGCCGTATATGGTTCACTTGTCTATATGTCGGGAATCATCGGAGGATGGGTCTCCGACCGTCTGTTAGGGACATCACGGACCGTCTTTTATGGTGGTATTCTCATCATGCTTGGACATATCGTGTTAGCTCTACCAGCCGGAATCACGGCATTATTCATCTCGATGGGCTTAATCGTCATCGGGACGGGATTCTTAAAACCGAACGTATCGAACATCGTCGGAGATTTGTACAGCAAAACGGATAACCGCCGTGATGCTGGATTCAGTATCTTCTATATGGGAATCAATGCCGGTGCATTTTTAGCACCACTCGTCGTCGGTAAAGTTTCAGATACGGCAGGATACCATGCTGGTTTCGCACTCGCTGCGGTCGGGATGTTCGCCGGTCTTGTTGTGTTCATATTGACGAAGAAAAAGAATTTAGGTCAAGCCGGAACATACGTCTTGAATCCGCTAGAAGGCGAGGAACGGAAACGTTTCTTTAAAATTGCGACAGTTGTCGTCATTGCGCTAGCAGTTCTCGGAACGATTGCCGCATTGACAGGTTTACTAACGATCGACCGCTTTACGTTGATGGTGACGTTCCTCGGAATCTTGATTCCGATTGCGTATTTCACATTCATGTTACGCAGTCCGAAAATTACAGATGATGAGCGTTCGCGTTTATTCGCCTACATCCCACTCTTTATCGCAGCAGCTGTTTTCTGGGCGATTCAAGAGCAAGGGTCATATGTCTTATCAATCTTTGCAGATGAACGGACAGACTTATCTTTCTTAGGCTTTGAGATTCAGCCTGCGTTCTTCCAGTCATTGAATCCATTGTTCATCATCGTGCTTGCACCAGTCTTTGCAAGCTTTTGGGTCCGACTCGGTGATCGTCAGCCGACGACGATGCAAAAATTCTCGTTCGGTCTGATTTTCGCAGGACTTTCGTTCATCGTCATGATGTTGCCTGGACTATTGTTTGGTACAGACACAATCGTTAGTCCGCTCTGGCTCGCACTCAGTTTCTTCCTCGTCGTGATTGGTGAGTTGTTACTATCACCAGTCGGTTTATCGGCAACGACGAAACTGGCACCAGCGGCTTTCTCGGCACAGACAATGAGTCTTTGGTTCTTAACGAATGCAACGGGACAAGCCGTCAATGCACAGATCGTTAAATATTACGGGAAAGAAACAGAAGTCGCGTACTTCGGAATTACAGGTGTCGTCGCGATTGCACTCGGACTTCTCTTGTTTGCTTTTGCACCAAGGCTCCAAAAATATATGCGTGGTATTCGCTAAGCTCGAATCCACAAAAAAAGGCAGGAACTCGGATTCTTTTTCCGAGTTACCTGTCTTTTTGTTAGTCATTTGTCCGAATATGGCGTAATGATTCTGCGAACAGGGCAACAAGCGTCCCGAGCACCAGTCCGTTCGACATCAGTGTCGTGACGAGTGGAGGGAGATCGGCTGTCGCACCTTTTGGTAAGAGCAAGGCACCGATTCCGACGAGGACCGGTAACCCGACCGTAATCATTGCCGTTTGCCGATTTAAGTCGCGTGCTGCTTCCGTGACGCCGATGATAGCCATCCCGGCAACAATCGGGGCAACCATCGCATAACCGACGGCAACAGGAATTTTTGCAATCAAACCGACGAATGGCGTGACGATACTTAAAAATAAGCAAATGACGTTCGCAATCGCAAACGATTTACGATCCGTGTTATCCGTCGAAGCGATGAATCCGGCTGTTCCGGAAATCGCGACGGGACCGACCGTACCGAACATCCCGGCAAAAATCTGTCCGACACCGGCCGTGACACCGGCTGTTCCGACTTGTCCTTTGACGTGTTCGCCACGTTTCGCACTGATGATGCGCTCGATGACTTTGATGTTCGCGAGCACGTTCGTCATCAACAGTAAAGAAATGATTAAGGCTGTCGGGAGAAGGGTCCAGTCCAGATGAATTCCGCCGAACGGGAATAAATCAGGAAGAGTAAAGAATGGACCATCGAAGCTCGGCATCTCGGCGCGTCCGATCAAGGCAAACATGCTCCAACCGACGAGCAGCGTGATGAGTAAGGCATACTGACGCAAACGATCGCTACGTTCGAGATAAAGTGAGATGATGACGGTCAATACGGAAATGACGGCAGGTAACACTTGAATCTTACCGTTTTCCAGGTTGAGTAGCCCTTTCATGACGGAGCCCGACAGTTGGGCAGACAACAGGAGCATATAAACGCCGATGACTTGTGGCGTGAACAAGGGAACGAGTCGTCGTAAAATACCCGTTACTGTCAAAATGATACAGATGATGCCACTTAAGATGAGGAGAAAACCAAGTGATTGGAGTGTGTTCGAGTAACTCCCGTACAATGTAATGCCGATTGAGGAGTAGAGGGCGAAGACACCCCACCAAATCCCGGCCGGTCCTTCCATGATCGGTAGACGGTGACCGAGGAACACTTGGAATAAGCTTAAAATCGCAAAAACGAACAGACAACGAGATAGGAAAGCCAATGTGTCCGCGCTCGATAGTTCAAACGATGCGGCAATGGCGAGTGGCGGGGCGATGTTAGTACAGATAATAAACAAAAACCACTGAATCGTGGAGACTACGGTACGTGGCAAAACAAATGATTCCCCTTTCAAAAGAAACGATACTTTTTTCATCTTAAACCAATTATTGAAAAAGCGATAGATACGCTTACATTGACTGAAAATTTAGAAAATAATTTTCATATGTGATTTTTCACATGAGATGGGGTAGGAGTTAAGAGGGAGGAATGAATATGAAAAAGTGGCTCAAGCGAATCAGCATCGGTTTCATCATACTCATCGGGCTTGTCATCGGAGCCTTCATGGTCTGGGCGCAATTTGATTATGATCCGTCAAAAGAAGCAAACACATATGTTGAACAACAGATCGGACAGGATTATCAGTTTGGTGATCCGGAGAGTGAAGTCGGATTTGTGTTTTATCAAGGGGCGAAGGTCGATCCGGGTGCCTACAGTTATATCGGGAGTCAGTTAGCGAAGAACGGACATTTCGTCGTCATCCCGAAATTACCATTTAATATCGCATTACTCGACGCAAACGCGGCCTTACCGATTATCGATGCACATCCGAAAATCAAACGATGGTATGTGATGGGACATTCGTTAGGTGGAAGTGCCGCTTCGACGGTACTTGAGGATAATTCGAAGATTAAAGGAATCATATTTCTCGCGTCCTATCCGATTGATGCCATCGATACACCGTCCTTGACGGTCTATGGCGGACGGGATGGCGTCTTACCTGTAGCGGACATCGAAGCAAGTAAAAAAAATCTTCGATCGGACGCGACATTCCATTTCATCGAAGAGGGCAATCACGCGAATTTCGGGATGTACGGCGCACAAAAGGGCGACAACACGAGTCCATTAATACCAAAAGTACAACAGGATGAGGCGATTGAAGCAATTGAGTCATTCCTTTCATCGAATTAAAAAAGCCTTTCCGTCTAGCCATTTTACGAAGCTAGACGGAAAGGTTTTTTACGTTTTAGTCGAGACGACGTGATACCTCGTCGAGTGTCGGTAAAGCAGCCATCGCCCCTTTGACGGACGCGGCAAGCCCGCCGGAAATCGCGGCAAACCGCCCGATGTCCTGCAGTTCATCTTCATCCCAATCGAATGCAAAGGACCGCGTCGCACACTGGTGTAGCAAACCAGACATAAAGGCGTCACCTGCTCCGGTCGTATCGACGGCATCCACCGAAATCGCGTTGATCTCTGCCATCGCACGATTCGTATAGAGTAAGGATCCCTCGCTGCCCCGTGTGACGGCGAGCAACTGAATCGGATATTCAGCAAGCAGTTCGGCTGCCCCTTCATCCAGGTTCGTTTGGCCGGTCAAGAAGGTCAATTCCTCTTCTGCTAACTTAACGATTTGCGCGTCAGGCAGGACGGACTGAATCGTCATCCGGGCGACATCGAGATTCGACCATAACGATTCGCGGAGGTTCGGGTCGTAAGAAATCGGGACCTGATGCTCTTTTGCGAGCGCGATGGCACGACGTGTTGCTGCGACGGCATCACCGGAGATTAAGGAAATCGAACCGATGTGAAGTAAATCGGCTTCCGCCAGTGCGTCCGGAACATCTTGTTCATGAAAGCTCATATCGGCACGATACGTGTTGATGAATTCAAAGGACCGTTCGCCGTTTTTAGCATTTGTGACGAGGACAAGCCCCGTTTTATTCGTTGCGTCAAGAACGATGTGATCCGTCTTGACCCCATAGTGGTGGAGTGTATCTTTCAAGAAATGCCCCATCGAGTCATCCCCGACAGCACCGAGAAAATAACTGTCGGCGCCAAGGCGGGCAAGTCCGACGGCGACATTGGCGGGAGCACCGCCGGGATTTTTTTGGAACGTCGTATTGCTGTCATCGAGTGGAATCAAATCGATTAATGCTTCTCCAAGACTAAAAATTTTCATCATAGTTCGCTCCTTTCTAAATCCGGTCGAATCCGTTCGACATGAAGTGCCATATAGCCAACTTCAGAGTCGGGGACGGTCGTTTTTAATTCCTGTTCGAGCCAAGCGGCCATACTTTCTGCACAACGAAACGCATCCGCGTAACGTGTTTTGACAGCAGATAAAATGACATCATCCATATCGTGGAGTGTCTGTCCCTGCTCAATCCGGGCGAGGACAAGTTTCATATGTGTGAAGAATCGGTAATACGTCATGGAAGTCGTTTCGATCGTTTGACCAAAGAAACTCTCGATTTGTTCACGTAATTCGTTCAACAGAGTAGCAGTTTGTAGTGCCGTCGCCATATTCGGATGCTGTTGGCGGGCGTTAAAGAGGTGAAGTGCGATGTTCGCGGCTTCCTCCTTTGGTAATACAACAGCAAGTGTCTGTTCGATTTGCGCAACCGCCCATGCTCCGATTTTGTACTCGGCTGTATATAACAAGCGAATTTCTTCCGCGAGCCGATTGTGGACGACAAGATTTTCACGTGCTAAGCGAACGGCATGGGCGAGGTGATCCGTCAGACTGACATGGATATAATCATGAAAAGGTGTCTGAAGTTCGCCTTCCGCATAAGAAATGATTTGTTCGGACAAATCAATGATTTCTAATGGGGTCGTCGTTAAGATTTCTTTAAACAGTTCAGCATTTTCGAACGAGGGAATGAACATCTTTTCGATTTTCGAGGGATCGACGGGATCTTTTTTCTTTTTACCGAAAGCGATCCCCGGTCCCATGATGATGCGTTCTTGTCCTTGTTCTTTTGTGACGATGGCATTGTTGTTGAGTACTTTATGAATAATCAGCCTGACTCCTCCCTTCTCCCTTTATTATACGGGTAACAGTGCTCAGAACAAAACCGACAAATGCGACCCGACGAGTATACTCGTGAGGGTCGCATGTCTTTTTTACTTAAGCGGCTAAATCGGTTTGTTTTTGTTTTCGTGCATCAAGACGCATGAGGATGACAGTCGCGATGAACGCTGTCGCGACAGCAATCGCAAAACCGACAAGGTAGTTGATTAAGTTCGAAGCACCAAGTGGAGCGACGATTGCAATCATCGGTATGCCCGTCAAACCATAAGCGTTTGCAGCGACTTGCGTCAAGACGACGTAGCCACCGCCGATTGCGCCACCGATCGCACCACCGATGAACGGTTTACCGAGTCGAAGATTCACTCCGTAGATAATCGGTTCCGTAATACCGAGAAATGCCGAGAAGGCAGAGGGTAAAGCGAGCGTTTTTAATTTAACGTTTTTCGTCATGAAGTAGACAGCAAGACCGGCTCCGCCTTGCGCGACGTTCGCCATCGACCAGATGGGTAACAGGAAGTTTTTCCCGATGCTCTTATCAGCAAGCAGTCCCGCTTCAATCGCATGGAAACTATGGTGCATTCCTGTGATGACAATCGTTGAGTAGAGACCACCGAACAAGAGACCGGCGACGACCGAGAATTGTTCATAGAAGAAGACGAGTACGAATGAAATCCCTTTACCGAGCAATGTACCAAGTGGTCCGATGACGATGAGGGCAAGGAATCCTGTGACGAGAATCGTCACGAACGGTGTGACTAACAAATCAAGTGTTTCCGGTGTCCGTTTACGGACTTGCTGCTCAATTTTCGCCATGACCCAAACCGTTAAGAGGACAGGGAAGACCGTCCCCTGATAACCAATCAGTTCGATGTTCATCCCAAGGAAGTGCATCACTTCCGGTTCACTGTTTCCGAGTGTCCAAGGGTTGAGCAGAGAAGGGTGCGTCATGATTCCACCGATGACCGCACCGAGATATGGATTGGCACCGAACTCACGCGCGGCAGAGAAACCGATCAAAATCGGTAAGATGATGAAAGCGGAAGACGAGAACATGTCAAGCAGTTGGACGATCGGTGAAGCCCCGTCGACCCAACCGAAGGCTTTAATCATTCCGAGTAAGCCCATCAACAGACCGGCGGCGACGATTGCCGGAATCAATGGTACGAAGACATTTGAAAGCGACCGGGCAAGGCGCGCGAACGGATTTAATTTTTGGGAAGCTGCTTTCTTCACGTCGACTGATTCTTCACCATTGACGTTGACACCAGCGAGGGGAGCGAACTCCGCGAATACTTTGTTGACGGTCCCGGTCCCAAAAATGATTTGATATTGACCTGAACTCGAGAAAGCACCACTGACGCCGTCAAGATCTTCGAGTGCCGCTTGATCGACCTTCGATTCGTCATGAAGAACGAGACGGAGACGTGTCGCACAATGCGCTGCTGTGATGATATTTTCACGACCACCGACAAGGGTAAGGACCTGCGCAGCTGTTTTTTTGTAATCCATTTGAATTCCTCCTTTTAGGAAAGGTGTGCGACTGGTCAGCCCACAAAAAAAGGCAAGACCGAACAACACCTAAACGTTCTAGGTGTTGCATCGGTCTTGCCAGCCGTACTGTCACAATCCGCACTATTTGCTTGTTGGCTTTATCATAAAGCAAAAAAGAAAGCGTTGTCAACAGTCAAATTGGATCTTTTTGAATCGCGATATCGACTTCGACACCAAAGTGATCGGAAACGATTGGCGCCAGTACTCCGTCAAACGTCACACCGACACGCGCGACATCAATTTTGCGATTCGAGAGCACTAAATCAATCCGTAAGCCATGGTGGTTCTCTTCCCAACCGTCAATCTTACCTTCGACGGTTTCGACACCAACCGTCTCTTCCGCTAGAAGGAACAGGTCATGGAGACCCCGTTCAACCATATAATCGTAACCGGTCTCCCGTTCGAAGGCATCATTGTTGAAGTCACCTAAGAAGAAGGTCCATTCGAGTGGATCCATCCGAGCAATCAAATGATTGAACTGCTCGCTGAACGGTTCGTCGGCATCTTCCCACCAACCGAGATGACAAGAGTTGAACGTAATTTGGGTTCCATCGACATCAATCGTCGCGCGGACGATTTTGCGTGACTTCCAGTCCATCGTATCTTGGCTTCGGCTGACATAGTACGAATCGGATTTCAAAATCGGATGTTTCGTCAAGAGGGCGAGTCCCTCTTCGTACGCATCGTATCCGATGTGCGAGAAGTCCCAAACGAATTCATAGTCATGCCCACGTTCTTTAAGTGCTTGTTGAATCATGTAGGCGAAATTATCTTCACGGATTGCACCATAAACGATTGGTGTATCCATTAATTGGCTTACTTCTTGTAAGGCGACGACATCATAATCCTGTTGGATGATTTGAGCGACGATTTGATTGATTTTTTCAAGCTGGTGTTCTTCTTGCCAGGAATGGCAATTGAGTGTGAGTAGGCGCATCTGTCGTTCCTCCTGAGTGTTGATTCTGAATAAAGAAAGGTGAAACTCACGGATGAGCTCCACCTTTTTTTATTTACCCTAATTCGTCTGGTTTATGCGCCGATCCGATCTTGGATATCAGACTTCAAGACATCCGCTTTCGGACCATAGATGGCTTGCACGCCGTTATTTTTTAGGATAAGACCAAGTGCGCCATTCGCTTTCCAGTCTTGTTCTTTTGCGACGAGGCTTGGATCTTTGACCGTGACGCGTAAACGTGTCATGCAGGCATCGACGTCTTCGATGTTTTGTTGACCACCGAGCAGTTCGATGATGCGTGCTGCTTGCGAACCGTCAGCGACGACAGTTGCAGCGACTTCACTTGTCCCGTCCTCTTTGACGACGATGTCATCGAGGTAGTTTCCGTTACGACCTGGTGTCGCGTAGTTAAACTTCTTGATGACAAAGCGGAACGTAAAGAAGTTGAGGAAGAAGAAGAACACGCAGACTCCGATGAAACGTAACAAATCACCGATCAGACCAGCTTTCGCGATCAATGGAATCCGGGTCAAGAGTTCAATTGCCCCGAATGCATGGATCCGAAGGTGCATGACGTCAGCAAGTGCGAACGCGACACCCGTCAAGACAGCGTAGACGACGTACAGGACAGGTGCGATGAACATGAACATGAATTCGATTGGCTCCGTGACACCTGTCAAGAACACAGCGAGACCGGCAGACAGGAAGACGGGTTTGTATGCTTTCTTTTTATCTTCGTCGACCGACATATACATCGCGACTGCGACACCAATCAAAGAAGCAAGTGACGTGACGACCTGTCCTTCTTTGAAGCGGGCAGGAACGACGCTGTTGAGTAAGTCGTTATAGCCTTGTGTGTTACCGGCTTGCTTTAAGTTGACGAGATCGGTCACCCAGGCGAGCCAAAGTGGATCTTGCCCTGCTACTGTCGAGCCTTGTGCAGCACCCGTCAGAATTTTATACGTTCCGCCGAGTTCCGTATAGTTCATCGGCACAGTCAACATATGGTGAAGACCGAATGGCAGTAGGAGACGTTCGAGCGTTCCGTAAACGAATGGGGCGATGATTGGGGCTGTATCACGTGACGTCGCAATCCAACGACCGAAATCGTTTAGGAGGCCTTGGACGAACGGCCAGACGAGCGATAAAACAAATGCTGCGACGACGGAACCACCGATGACGACGAATGGGACGAACCGTTTGCCGTTGAAAAAGGCCAGTGCATCTGGTAATTTGCTGAAGTTATAGAATTTATTAAAGAGAACGGCACCGAGGAAACCAGAAATGATTCCGACGAAAACGCCCATATTAAGAGCGGGTGCACCGAGTACAGAAGTGAAATAATCTTTTACGATCAAGTCAGATCCGAGTAACGAACTAACCGTTGCTTTCGGATCAGCGAGCATCGTTGAATTGACACCGAAGATTGCACCCGTTACGCGGTTGACTAAAATGAACGCGAGTAATGCGGCAAAGGCACCACCGGCACGTTCTTTAGCCCATGAACCACCGATCGCGACGGCGAAGAGGACGTGGAGATTCGTAATGATGGCCCAACCGAGATCTTCAACAATTCTTGCAATCGTTTGAACAATGGTGATATCGCCACCGTACATCCCGATTAATTTTCCGATTGAAATCATTATTCCGGCAGCTGGCATAACTGCAATGACAACCATTAAAGCTTTTCCGAGCTTTTGCCAAAAGTCGAATGAAATTGTTTTACGCATGTTTTCTCACTCCTCAGACAGACTATTTTCTCTTTATTGTGCAAATATGTAAGCGATTAATGCAACCGTTTGCATTTAAAATTGTAAGCGATAACCTTTTAAAAAGCTAGTCTTTTTTAATGAATAATTTGAAATTATATTTCATATAGTGAAAAACATTAAACTAAAATGTGTTTTGAAAATGAAAAGCGGGAATAAACTAAAAGTAGCATCGGGTAGGAGTAGCTGGGAGACGATAAAGGAGACTGAAAACTCATGAATCAAGCGATGAATCCACTTGCGAATTATGGAGAGCGTATCCAAACATTACGTGAGCGACAGAACATCGACCAAGAAAAGCTTGCGCTTATGACGGAAACAACGTTTGAGATGATTCAACGGATTGAGTCAAGTATCGCGCATCCGTCCGTTTCGATGATTGATCGCTTAGCGAAGGCGCTGGGCGTTCCTTATGAGCACCTCTTACGACATATTTGGTCAGCAGAAGCGATTCATGCTCAGGCAGAACGAGAAAAAATCGTGGATTTACCATCGAGCTGACGTTCATACACAGTCGATTAGATAGAAGAAAAGCCAAATTCTCGTGAAATGATCACGTCAGGAATTTGGCTTTTTTTGATGGTTTTCGGATTAACGGTTATCGACCGTTTCTGGATAAAGATCATGGTTGAACAAACGGTGTTCTGCCATTCTTTCGTATTTTGTACCGGGTTTTCCGTAGTTATAATACGGATCAATCGAGATGCCACCGCGTGGTGTAAATTTCCCCCAGACTTCAAGGTAGCGCGGCTCCATCAATTTGACGAGGTCTTTTCCGATGACATTGATGCAGTTCTCATGGAAATCCCCGTGATTACGATAGCTGAAGAGGTAAAGCTTCAATGATTTCGACTCGACGAGTTTTTCGTCAGGAATGTACGAAATATAGATGGTCGCAAAGTCCGGTTGATTCGTGATTGGGCAAAGGCTCGTGAATTCCGGCGCATTGAACTTAACGAAGTAGTCGTTCTCCGGGTGACGGTTCGGGAACGCCTCAAGGACTTCCGGTTGATATTCAAAAATATAAGGGACGGCCTTTTGACCGAGTAGAGATAAGTCGTTTAAATCTTCTGGGCGCATGAATAGAACTCCTTTTTAAACGCCACGATCGTTCGCGAAAACGAGGGCGTGCAGTTGTGGTAGAACACGGGCATGATTAAATCGTTCATCTTGTGCGACGCGTTCCCATAAAGTTTTTAAGTCGGACAACATCCGCGGAGCAATCGTACCTTCTTCCGCCGGATCCGGATTACCGAGTGATAGATACAGTGTTTTTAACGCATATCGTTCAGAAATCGCTGCTGCGAAGTCGAGGTCCGCTTCGTCGAAGATGACGATTTTGACAGCACGTTGCAGTTCAGGGAGACGTTTGAAGAAGACGTCGAGCCGATCGTAATCGACCGTCATGCCGCTTGATGGCGGCTTCGGACTGATGGTGACGTCTTCGATATCGAGTAACCAGTTTTGCCAATACGAACCTTGTGTTTCGACGGACATCGTGATGCCACGTACCTTCAAGGCGTCGACGAGCGTACCGATCGATGCGTGGAGCAATGGATTCCCCCCGGAAATCGTCACGTGCCCATACGAGCCGAGCGCATCGAGACGCGTCAGGATATCTTCTGCCGTCAGAAGGTCCGGTTTTTCTGATCCGTCCCAGGTAAAGGCAGAATCACACCAGGCACATGAATAGTCGCATCCGCCTGTCCGGACGAACATTGTTTTTTGTCCGATCGAACGACCTTCTCCTTGAAACGTTGGACCAAAAATTTCAAGCACAGGAATCTTTGGTATTTTTTTCAGTTGACTCATGCTTCATTCATCCATTCGCGACGGACTTCAGCGAATGCAGTCGGTGTCTCATATAACTTGACGAATTCGACACGAAGACCGCGTTCGTCCGGTAAATGCTGTCCGAGCGTTTCAAAAATCCAGGCCGACATGTTTTCAGCCGTCGTATTCATATAGGGAAGCGATTCGTTTAAATAACGGTGGTCGAGCAACGGTTCGAGATGTTCTTTGAAGATCTTTTTCAGGTCACCAAAGTCAAGTGTCATCCCGCGGTGGTCCAGGAATCCACTGATTCCGAGATCGACGTGATACGTATGCCCATGCAAAGCACGGCATTTTCCATCGTAGTCATACAGGTGATGGGCAGCATCAAACGTCAATTTTTTGACGATCATGACGCGTGATTTTGTATAGATGAGCGAGTCGCCGGTCGGGCGCTCGACAGTTTCAGGTGCTTCATAGTTGAATTTCATGGGTAGTTCCCTCCTCGATGTAGGCGTCTAAGCCTTTTTTCCGTAATTCACAAGCTGGGCAGTCGCCGCAACCATCTCCGATAATGCCGTTGTAACACGTCAGTGTCCGTTCACGGACGAAATCAAAAGCATCTAGCGAATCGGCTAGCGCCCATGTTTCTTTTTTATCGAGCCACATCAGTGGCGTGTGAATGACGAATGGATAATCCATCGCGAGGTTGAGTGTCACGTTAAGTGACTTGATGAAGGAGTCACGACAATCCGGGTATCCGGAGAAATCAGTTTCGCATACACCCGTGATGATATGGCGGATGCCACGTCCCTTAGCAAGGACGGCTGCGAAAGATAAGAACAGATGGTTTCGGCCATCTACGAATGTAGAAGGAAGTCCATCTTCGTTCGTCGTGATTGTTTGAGTGTGATCGGTCAATGAATTGCTTGTGAGTTGACTGAGGAGTGAGAGATCGAGCTCATGGTGTTTGACACCAAGTTCTGCTGCAATCGTTCGCGCGACTTCGAGTTCCTCGGCATGACGCTGTCCGTAGTTGAAGGTAACGACTTCGACTTCGGAATAGTTCGCGAGTGCCTGAAACAGACAAGTCGTCGAGTCTTGGCCGCCGCTGAAGACGACAAGAGCACGTTCATTTTTCATAGTTTACACTTCCATTCCTAGTTTTTGTGACGGAGGAGGTTACGAACTCCGGAGACACAGTCTCAACTATTCACACTAGCAGACGGGAGAAAAAAAGTCGACTCTTTCTCGCGTCAATCGTTGCGGGTTTCAAAAGATTCAGCCTCCTGTGACGCCTGCAGGGAAAAGCGCGCAGAGTCAGCGTCTTGAGTCGTGTGAATCTTTTGTTCTACGAAAAAAACCTCGAACGACGTCGGAGTCGTTTCGAGGTTCTTCATTATAATGGATAGTGGTAATAGCGTTCTTTGACAAGTAGGTCCCGGATGTTCGAGTCTTCCGAAATGACCTTCATCAGTCCACCTGTTTGAGAAGCGTGGGCTTCAAGTGCAGCAACTTTTTGATCCGTATATGCACTGACATCATGAATGAACGTACCTTCGCCAAGTTCGTCTTTTGTGTTGTTCGCAAAAGCGACGGCAAGAAATTCAGGACGATCGGCTTCGTCGATTGCGCGAAGGGCACGAACGACAGCACGTGCTGTTGCTTCGTGGTCCGGATGGACGGCATAGCCCGGATAAAATGAAATCACGCGAGTCGGACGTGTTTTTTGAATCAACTGTCCAATCCGTTCAGCGAGTGCTGCTTCATCTTCGAATTCGACCGTCTTATCCCGTAATCCCCACATTTGAAGATCGGTAATCTGCATTTTTTCAGCTGCTGCGATTAATTCACGTTTGCGGATCGTCGCGAGTTGTTCCCGGTTCGTAAAGACGGGACGTCCCATGTTGCGTCCCATTTCACCGAGCGTCAAACAGGCGTACGTAACAGGTCCGCGGTTCGTTGCATGCTCGATGATTGTCCCGGCCGAGCTGAATGCTTCATCGTCCGGGTGAGGGAAGATGACGAGCAGGTGATCGTGTTCATTGTAAGCCATCATTCTACCTCCTCTGCGCCTTGAGCGAATGGTGTCGGACTGAGCTCAAAAGCAATCGCGAGGCGGCCTTCGACATCATGTCCTGCGATCAAGAGTTGCTCTCCCGCGAATTCATAATCGGTTAATCCTTCACCGTATAGCCATCCGTGGGCAAGTTTAAGACCAATCCGGTATGGACCGTTTCCTGTGATCAAGCCGCGTTCGTATGTGATTTCCGCATTGCGGAAAAACATCCCCGCACTGTGGAACGTCGGGTCTTGGTGCGTCGCATACGCACCGTTCGTTGTTTCGACATGGACGTAAAGTGGTGTGTTCGCATGATCGTCAATGTACTGTTGAACGACCTTTAAATCAAGTGTTTGCAATAGTATCTCTCCCTTCGAATACAGAAAGAAGCCCGCGAATCACTGCGCGGACTTCCTGAACGTGTTAAGACTTAACTGTACGATGTGCAGCATGATCAGTCGGACCGACATATTCATTCAAACGGAATGAGTTACGAATCGCTGCTGTGATAAACGATTTGGCAGTTCGGACAGCTTCTTCGACCGAAGCGCCTTTAGCGAGTTCTGCTGTAATCGCTGCAGAATACGTACATCCTGCCCCGTGCGTATATGGTGTCTCAATGCGTTCATCCTCAATTAGGATAAACTCTTTCCCATCATAAAGCACGTCAACTGCTCGAGGGTGATCAATCTTGCTGCCACCTTTAACGAGGACATATTGTGCACCTTTTTCATGAATCCGTGCTGCTGCAAGTTTCATCTCGTCAATCGTCGAAGGTGTTTTTCCAAGACCAGACAATTGTCCCGCTTCGAAAACGTTCGGTGTGACGACTGTCGCGAGCGGTGTCAAAATGTCACGTAAGGCATTCGCTGTATCCGGGTTGAGTACTTCATCTTCACCCTTACAGACCATGACCGGATCGATGACGACGTTGTTAACGCCTGATGCTTTAATTTTTTCAGCAATGACTTCGATGATTTCGACAGTCGGAAGCATCCCCGTTTTCATTGCATCGACACCGATTCCTCCGAGGACTGTATGGATTTGTGTCCGGACGAGTTCTGCATCGATTGGATAAACCGCATGGTGCCAAGCCTGATCAGGATCTTGCGCGACGATGACTGTCAGCGCGTTCATGCCGTAGACTTCAAGTTCTTGGAACGTTTTTAAGTCTGCTTGGATACCGGCTCCGCCACTCGTGTCAGAACCAGCAATCGTTAATGCTTTACGTTTTGTCATTTGGAATTCCTCCTAATAAAATAGCGCTACTTCTTTTTCTCATCATAGCGAATTATGACCAGAGCGACAACTGCGGCAACTTATGAAGTGTAAGTAAAACCCCCACCTCAAATGAACGAGTGGGGGACGAGACTATTTAATGAAAAGAAAATCAAGAATCGTATAAATCAGAGCGGCGAATGCCATCGAAATCGGTAATGTGATGACCCATGTGATCAGCATTCGTTTAGCCGTACCCCATTTAACGCCTTTTTTACGATGCGATGTTCCGACACCCATGATGGCAGAGGAAATCACATGCGTTGTTGATACAGGAAGGTGAATCGCCGTCGCACCAAAGATGATGGCAGCAGACGTCAAGTCAGCCGCTACGCCGTTGACAGGACGAATTTTCATGATTTGACCACCAACTGTTTTGATGATCCGCCATCCACCGACAGACGTCCCGAGTCCCATCGCGATGGCACAAGAGAGTTTTACCCAAAGGGCCACATCATGATCGGTCTGAAAACCAGAAGAAATCAGGGCGAGGGTGATGATCCCCATCGCTTTTTGCGCATCATTCGTTCCGTGTGTATATGATTGAAGGGCTGCAGTCGCAATCTGCATATGACGGAAGCGACGATTCGTCTTCGCCAAGTTCCCTTTTTTGAAAACTACTTTAAAAATGCCGTAGACGAGAAAACCGAGTGTAAAAGCAAGGATTGGCGAAATCAATAAGGCTTGGACGATTTTTAAGAAGCCTTTTGTTTCAATACCGCCGAATCCGACTGAAGCAACCGCAGCACCGGCAATCGAACCAATCAACGTATGCGAAGAACTGGACGGAATACCGAAGTACCACGTCAATAGATTCCAAGCAATCGCAGAGAGGAGAGCAGCGATGACGACATAACTTCCGTGTTCTAGTGTTGACGGGTCAACAATGTCCCCGGAAATCGTCTTAGCGACTCCAGTAAATGTGATTGCCCCTAAAAAGTTCATCGTCGCAGCAAGGATAATGGCGTGACGTGGTTTCAATGCACGAGTCGACACTGAAGTCGCGATCGAGTTCGCCGTATCGTGGAAACCATTAATGAAATCGAAGCCAAGTGCGAGAATCACGATTATAGCGGTGATGATAAACAGACTATCCATCTCGTTAGCTCCTCACTTATGCGTTTTTCATGATGATCGTTTCAATGACGTTTGCTGCGTCCTGGCAGTAATCGGCGATTGATTCGAGCGATTCATAGATTTCTTTATATTGAATGATTTTAATTGGATCAGTTTCAGTCGCGAACAATGCTTTGATTGATTTACGACGTAAGTCGTCACAAATCGTTTCTTGTTCTTTTACTTTGATGACATGTTCACGCATCGGTTGAAGCTTACGTGCGACAAGAAGGTCCATCGCTAAAGCGAGTTCGTTGACGGCGATATGAATCTCATCGACGAATTTAATCATATGTTCGTCGGCACGGACGATGTTATAAATCTCAAAAATCGCGGAACATTCTTCAAATCCATCGAGTACATCATCCAGTGAGTTCGCGAGTGCAAGCAAGTCTTCGCGATCAATCGGTGTGATGAATGCATTGTTCAAGTCGATGATCAATTGGTGCATCAAGTCGTCACCAGCCGTTTCAAAGTCTTTGACTTTATGCGCGAATTCTTTAACGTCCGCAATACCATTGATTTTAAAATCAACGAAAAACTGAGACGTCTGTTGCAAGTGTCCGGCAATCTCGGATAATTTCACTGCGAATGGATCTTGTTTTTTACTAAACATTTCTTCTGCCTCCATATTAAGAACAAGAATAGAATAGTGAAGTAACTTCACGAGTTCGATTGTATCAGACGTTATTGTAAAAGAATACAACTATGTACCGCGTTTACGAAAACTTAATAAAACTTAAAGTTAATAGGGTTGATAAATTAATAAATAATCTGGATAAAGATTTTTCAAGACTATTTTCTTTGTATTCAATGGGTTTTATCTGTGTTTTTGTTATTGTAATAGTAGGGAATAGAAGAGAAGCAGGAAAAATGTATAACAGAACGAATAAGTACAAAGGATAAAGAAGTAGGTTACAACACAAAGTGAAATAGAGGAGGACGTTTTGTATGCTCGTGCAAAG
Organism: Exiguobacterium sp. N4-1P; assembly: GCF_002214325.1. Taxonomy (NCBI): domain Bacteria; kingdom Bacillati; phylum Bacillota; class Bacilli; order Caryophanales; genus Exiguobacterium; species Exiguobacterium sp. N4-1P. The sequence goes on along the minus strand of NZ_CP022236.1, from coordinate 2,766,594 downwards.
TTTATGTATACCAAAACACCAATGTATCAAGATTTCAGAGACGGCAACGCTTCGTGAAGCGTTAAAGACGTTAGAAGATACAGGATATCGTTGCGTACCTGTACTCGACCAGTCAGGTCAAGAATTTAAAGGAAATATCTATAAAATGCATATTTATCGCCATGGGATGAATGGTGGCAGTTTAGATGACAATGTCATGACACTCATTAAGAACACATCAAAATTCATCTATACAGCAAGCAATTTCTTTGAAGTCTTCTTTTCGATCAAAGAATTACCATACATCGCTGTACTAAATGATGACGGTCAATTCTTTGGTATTTTACCGCACGGGAAAATGCTTGGGATGTTGGAAGAGGCATGGAATCGTGATTCAGGAAGTTACGTGTTGACGATCGCACTGAGTGAACAAAAAGGTGCTCTTGAAAAAATCGCAAAAATCGTCAACAAATACTCGACGGTTGCTAGTCTCATGACACTTGATGCCAAAAGTAGTGTCATGCGTCGTGTTCTCATTACCCTTCCGCTTGATTGTGATGAGAAAACAAAAAATAAAATCGTGAAGAAATTGAACGAAAAAGGGCTTCGTGTCGTCGCTGTCGAAGACTTGGAACTTCGTGTATAATTAAAAAGGAAAATACGAAAAGGACCTGGCACAACAGGTCCTTTTTTGTTGTGGGAGGAACGTTATGAACATTTTAATGGTTGGTGCAGGATCGATGAGTGAATCGTTGGTCAAAGGATGGATTGATTCAGGAATTGCGCCCGAATCAATTACGATGACGAATCGTGCAGATCGTAAGCGTTTATCAGAGCTCGCTAATGAACATGGTGTTCAAATCATTGAAGAAGAGAATATCGAGTCATTCGATATCGTCGTCTTAGCCATGCAACCTGACGGCGTACTGGAATACGTAGAGCGTCATGAGTGGACGAATCAACTGCTTGTTTCTGTCGCAGCACATATCACACCGGATGAAATTGAACAGATATCAGGTTGCGGTGCAGTCTGTGCGATGCCGAATACACCGGTCGCTTTTCGGACAGGGATGACAGGGCTTTGGTTTGGTCATCAAGTAGCGATGGAACAAAAACAATTGGCGACGGAACTTTTTCTACGCGTCGGCGAGGTAGTAGAAACGGATGAAACGACTATGCCGTTCTTAATGGCTGCTGCTGGCTGCAGTCCGGCTTTCTTCTATGAAATCGTAGGTGCGATGACTCCTGTTTTGACGGAAGCCGGATTTGAAGCACAACAAGCGCGACGGATCATCGCCCAAGCAATGAAAGGGTCGGCCGAACTTTTGCTTCAAGACGATCGACCGACTGAGGCATTGATTGATGATGTCGCGGCGGAGGGTGGACCAACTGATCGTGGGGTTCAAGTGTTACGTACGCATGAATTGAAGAAAATAATGCGAGCGGCATTAAGTGAGAGTGCACGCGAAGCGTAAATCGAACGACTTTAGGCATATTCCGTTACGGTTCAGACGAGAATGTGTCTTTTTTCGTAAAAATTGAAAACGTTTCACGTGAAACATGCATTGACGGTTGCATTATCAAATGAAAATTCGTATAGTGAAGAAATAAACCGTCTGGACGGTATAGTAAAAGAAAGGAGGTAACGTATGGTTAGTGCGAAAGCGTTAGAAACGAGACGGCGAATCACTGACGCGACTGTTCAAGTCATGATGAGCCGTGGGTTTCCGCAATTGACGTTAGAAGAAGTCGCGAAACAAGCGAATGTTTCTAAGGGTGGCTTATTGTATCATTTCGCTTCTAAAGAAGAGTTGCTGATGGGTGTGATTGAAGAACAAGAATCCCGTCAGTTTAAGCAGTATCAAGAATATCTGGATCAAGGTTTAGGTCAGATGGAAGCGTTTGTCACGTTACAAGCGAATCACGAGGAAGAGTTTCACTTGGATATCGATACGGTCTTGTTTTTGTTATCGTTCTTGAAAGAAAATGAAGCGTTTGTCGAAGAACGAAAAAAGCAAGTTAATCAGTTCTTTAATCAATTGATGGAGAGCGCTGATCCGGTCGAAGCGATGATGATTCGATTCGTATTAGATGGGTTGAAAATGTCGGAGCACTTTAAGTTCGCTCAGCCGTCAAAAGCAGAGCGTCAACAATTGGTCGAGCGTCTATTAAAACGGGCGCGCGAAATCGACCAAGCTTCAGATAAAGAGTAAATATGAAATAAAAAACAGAGAGAAGGCGAATAATTACCATGAAGCGTATCATTCAATTTTCAGTGAATAATAAATTTGCTCTTTGGTTGCTGACGATCATCATCACCGTCGCTGGGATTTATGCAGGAACGACGATGAAACTCGAAACGCTACCAGACATTACGACACCGACTGTTTCGGTAACGACGATTTATCCAGGGGCGACGCCTGAACAAGTCCTTGATGAAGTCAGTCGAGAACTCGAAAGTAAGGTCGAAAATCTAGGAGGCGTCGAGACGGTCCGATCGACATCTTTCCAAAACGCCTCAAATCTACAAATCGACTACAGCTTCAGTACGGATATGGATGAAGCAGAACAACAAGTCAAAGAAGCATTAGCGAATGTTGAATTACCAGAAGGCGCGCAAGAACCAAATGTCTCACGGATTTCATTCGATGCTTTCCCCGTTGTCGGTTTCGCAGTATCAGACGAAAAACGTTCACTCTCCGAGTTGACGAAGCTCGTCGAGACAGAACTTCAACCGAAACTTGAAGGGATCGAAGGCGCTCAAACGGTTCAAATCGCTGGGCAAGAGATTCGTCGGATTGAAATTCGATTCGATGATGAAAAGCTACAGCAATATGGATTGACAGAAGATAACGTCAAGCAACTGATTCAAGCGAATGATTCGCGTTTAGCACTCGGCTTATACGAGCTTGGTGACAAAGAGCAAGCTGTTGTGCTTGATGGAAAAGCTACGACGGTCACGGAATTAAAAAATCTTCGTTTGCCTTATACGCCGCAACAGGCAGCAAGCGATACACCGGCAGCTCCTTCACAAGCTCCGACGACGCCACAAGCGCCAACAGAAGGACAAGCACCAACAGAAGGACAAGCGCCAACACCAACACAAGTCCCGACTGTTAAATTGTCTGAGCTCGCAAAAGTAGAAGATAAAGGAATCGAAGAATCGATTTCGCGGTCGAACGGTGAACGTTCAATCGGAATTCAAGTGACGAAATCACAGGATGCGAATACCGTCGATGTCGTCACTGCCGTCAAAGAAACGATTCAAGATTTTGAAAAAGAAAACGGATCGGTCAAAACGTCAGTCACACTCGACCAAGGAAAACCGATTGAAGAGTCTGTCTCAACGATGATCAGTAAAGCCTTGATTGGTGCATTATTTGCGATCATCATCATCCTTTTATTTTTACGCAACTTTAAATCGACAATCATTGCAGTCATTTCGATTCCGTTGTCGTTACTGATGGCGATTCTTGTCTTGAAACAGATGGATATCTCGTTGAACATCATGACACTTGGTGCGATGACGGTCGCAATCGGTCGTGTCGTCGATGATTCGATCGTCGTCATCGAAAATATTTATCGTCGCTTAACGGATCCCGGCGAAAAACTTAAAGGTAAAGCCTTAATCATCGATGCAACACGTGAAGTGTTCATTCCGGTCGCATCATCAACAATCGTGACGATTGCTGTTTTCTTACCACTCGGGTTCGTAACAGGATTTGTTGGTGAACTGTTCCTGCCGTTCGCACTGACAGTTGTCTTTGCATTATTCGCATCGCTGATTGTTGCCGTAACAGTCGTACCGATGTTTGCTGACTCACTGTTCAAACGTGGGAAAGCACCGAAACCGGAAAAAGAAGATGGCGGGAAATTAGCGAGCTGGTACCGTGGCGTGTTGAACTGGTCCTTGAACCATAAATTAATCGTCTTCGGTCTTGCAGTCTTAATGCTTGTCGGAAGCTTTGCTCTCGTACCGGCGATTGGGGTCAACTTCTTGAATCAAGAGAGTGAAAAAACGTTTTATGTGACGTATAATCCGGAACCAGGTCAAACGCTTGATGACTCGCTTGAGGCAGCGGATCAAGCTGAAGCTTATTTTGATAAACAAAAGAATATCGACAATCTCCAGTTCACGGTAGGAGGCGAAAATCCACTTAATCCGGGAAATACGAAACAAGCGGTCTTCATCGCCCAGTATGATCCAGATACAGAGGAATTCGCAGACGTGAAACAACAGGCAGTGAAAGACTTGAATGAAGCCATCCCGACTGGAGAATGGAAAGAACAAGACTTCAGTGGTGGTGCCGGTTCATCTGGTGTTTCGTATTCAGTCTTCGCGAATTCAATCGAAGATCTAGAAACGATCACACCGAAGTTCGTTAAAGCAATCGAAGGTGAATCAAAATACGTTCGGAAGGTAACGACCGACTTAAAAGATTCATATACGCAGTACACGTTTGAAGTCGACCAACAAAAAGCTGCCGAGTTCGGTGTGTCGACAGCCCAACTCGCGCAAGGAATCGCTAACGTGCAAGGCGTCGAAAAACCACTTTCTACTATAAAAGTAGACGGGAAAGAATTGGACGTCATCGTACCAAACGAACAAACGACGTACGACTCGATTGATGATTTAGAAGAAGCCGATATCACGACGCCGCTCGGTGTTAAAAAGTTATCTGATTTCGTCTCTGTCAAAAAAGGCACGACACCGGACTCGTTAAATGAACGAGACGGGAAACTCGTCGCAACCGTGACGGCAGAACTGAAAACAGATAAAGCGACGGAAGCATCACAAGCAATTGACGATGCTGTCAAAACAATTGACCTTCCGACAGGTGTTTCTTACAAAGTCGGTGGGGTGACGGAGCAGATTCAAGAATCGTTCACACAACTTGGTCTTGCGATGGCAGCAGCAGTCGCGATCGTCTATCTCGTTCTTGTCGTGACTTTCGGTGGAGCATTGACGCCGCTCGTCATCTTGTTCTCACTTCCGTTCGCAATCATCGGTGGTTTACTCGCCCTATTGATTACTGGCGAAACGATCTCGGTTTCCTCACTAATCGGAGCCTTGATGTTGATCGGAATCGTTGTCACGAATGCAATCGTCTTGATTGACCGTGTCATTCATAAGGAAAATGAAGGTCTAGCGACACGTGAGGCCCTGCTCGATGCAGCAGGCACACGACTTCGTCCTATCTTGATGACGGCACTCGCAACAATTGGTGCCTTATCACCACTCGCCCTCGGTCTAGAAGGCGGCGCGTTGATTTCGAAAGGACTTGGGGTCACGGTCATTGGTGGGTTAACGAGTTCGACGTTACTCACACTTCTCATCGTCCCGATTGTCTATGAGTTCTTAGCACGTTTTCGGAAAAAGAAGTCAATCGATTAATTGATTTCAAACAAAAACCTCTCTGAAACAGGAATTATAGAATGGCTTCATAAAGCCGTTCTATAACCTGTTTTTTTTATTTTGTTACAAAAGTATTACAGGAAGGCATTCCTGTCAATAAACTGTAACACGAGCGATGGAATCAAAATGATAGGATAAAAACAGAAATTATCTGACAATTTAATTCGTTTTACATAACCGTCAACTTTACTTAAAAGGGGATTAGTAAAAGATGAAAGTATCGCTCTGGATCCGTTTATTTATACTCGTGACATTAGTCGTTAGCAGTTGGAGTTCCGTCCCACAAGCAACCAAAGCAGCATCGGTAAAAAAAGTAGTCGTTTCAGTCGATGTGTTGAATATCCGTTCGAAAGCCACGGTCAGTGGGAAGAAACTCGGTCAGCTGAAGCTCGGCCAGTCAGTCACTGTCACGAGCAAAACCTCAAACAACTGGTATCGGTTGCGTTATCAAGGTAAGACAGCGTACATCGCTGCGATGTACACGAAGAGCTACAATAAAAAAGCAACAGCGGGACTCTCAAAAACAGGTGCGACGATTGTATCTGTCGCTGAAGGGTTAAAAGGACGTCCATATGTCTTTGGTGCAACGGGTCCGACGAGCTTTGATTGTTCTGGATTCACAAGTTACGTTTACCGTGCGCTCGGTAAATCTTTACCACGTACGGCAGCCTCACAATATGCAGCAACGAAACGGACGGCACCAGCAGCCGGGGATCTCGTGTTCTTCACGCATGGCAGTGGCATCCAGCACGTCGGTATTGCAGTCGATGGTTCGACGATGATCAATGCTAACTCGTATTATGGTCAAGTCGTCAAAGAATCATTCCGCGGTGGGTATTGGGGATCGCGTTACGTCGCGGCAGGAACTTTATAAGAACAAGACAAACACCCGCTCTTGTGCTGAACTGCGCCCTATAGTTTGGACAATTTAATAAAAGCACCTTTATTGTTTAAGCTGCTATGAGATGGCTTCGGTATTGTGCCGGAGTCATCTTTTGTAGTTTCCATTGTCTTCGTTCGCTATTGCGTAAATCTTGAATTCTCCCTTGTATTGGATGGTGCGATCCGATACCGAGGCTACGTGGGGATTCGCTTCAAGTTGTCTGATTTGATCTGGATTAAAGGTACGTCTGTTCATAAATAGTCCTCCCGTATGAATTGAATAGATACAGTATATCGATATCTCTGAACACAAAAAACCCCGAATGGGGTCTTTTATCAAGTGTCCACCATTTAGGGTTCAGTTCAGTGCGAGACAAGAAGCGGGTGTTTTAGTTCTCATTCTCAATCGGCAAAGGGAAGCTGTGCCGCAGTATTCCCCATCCGAAGGGTTGCCGGGATTTCGATTTGTAACGGTTGATTCGTGACATCACGCGTTACGAGCGAAAAAGCTTGTTGACCAATTAACGCATACGGAATCGCAATCGTTGTCAAATCGAGCACTTCTGCGAGGTCACTGCCATCGAATCCGATAACAGATAGGTCCTCCGGGATACGGTACCCTCGTTTTCTGAGCGCGATGATCAGTCCGGCAGCGACGTGGTCACTCGTCGTCATGATAGCGGAAGGGCGCTGTTTCTGACTGAGCCAATGTTCGGCGACGCGGGTACCATCTTCAATCGTCAACGTTTGCTCATACACCCAATCATTCGAATTAGGTTCGACGAGGTCGTGATAGGCTTGCTTGCGGGCGCGGCTATTCGTACTATCAGCCCGTCCAAGGCAAATACCGATCTGGTGGTGACCGAGTTGCTGGAGTGCCGTCAAGCCTTTACAAAACGCAGTGTAATGATTGATATAGACGGATGAGACATATTCATGCAACTCGCAAAAGACAATTGGACCGTATTGTTCGTACGAAAGAATTTCAGAGACGGCAAGACTGTGTGAGACGATGATTAAGCCATCGACTTCACGTTGCGCAAGCGCGCGTAAAACAGTTCGTTCATGTTCTTCGAAATAGTTCGTTTGCCACGTTAAAAAGCGATAGGCGTCCTCGAAGGCACTTTTAGCGATTCCTTGAAGAATCGCGGCATGATAGGGATGGTCGACGAACGGTAACATGACGCCAATCGTTTTCGTTCGTCCAGTCGAGAGATGGACAGCTGTCTGATTTCTGATGTAGCCGAGCTTTAAAATGGCTTCTTTGACGGCACGCCGTTTTTCTTCAGCGACATAAGGATGATCGTTGAGGACGCGTGAAACCGTCGTCACGGAAACGTTTGCTTCGTGAGCCAAGTCACGAATGTTCGTCATTCAAAATCCCTCCTATCCTTAGCTAGATAGTTGTTGTTCGAGTTGAATCCAGTGTTGCTTCGTGATCGGTCCGGACGACGAATCAGAGCGTTCGATTTGCTCCGTAATTCTTTCGAGAAGCTTCATTTTTTCAGCCGGTGTTAAATGGGGATATTGTTCAATCAAGGTATGTTTGCAAAGGTAATAACCGGTCGGCGTCCCGAGCTGCTCAATCGCAAGTTCGAAGGCGACGTTCCATTTGTAGAGACGTTTTAGTCGTGTATGAAGCGACATATAGAAGACCTCCTTAGTAGTGTATACCATGACGATAGACTATGGAACGCGTTCCACGGCAAGAACAATTTCAAGAGGAAGAAGGCATGAGGATTTTGACCGCAATTGACCAATGTAAAAAAGAGGACTATGATTATTTGCGAATCAAGATAAAGAGGGGCGAACGTAAAATGGAAGCGACAGATTCGAAACTAGCACTAAAATTGCTCGTAGTCTTATCGCGAACGATGCATGCTGTGACGGAACAAGTAAAAGCAGACATCAAGACCCATCAATTGAATCCTTCAGAATTTGGTGTGCTTGAGTTGTTGTATCATAAAGGCGATACACCGCTCCAGCAAATCGGCGACAAGATTTTATTGACGAGTGGAAGTGTCACTTACGTAGTAGATAAACTTGAAAATCGTGGACTACTAGCACGCAAATCTTGCCCGACAGACCGTCGCGTCACATTCGGTACGTTGACTGAGGCAGGTCAAGCGTTGATGGAAGAAACGTTCCCGAAACATGAAGCATTTTTGATGGACTTATTCAGCGACTTGACGGTTAGCGAAAAAGAACAATTGATTGATCAACTTAAACGAGTCGGGTACCGGGCAGATAATTATACGCATTCTGAAAAAGCGTAATGCCAGCCGATCCATTCAATCTAGATGGAATGTCACCGAAAGGTGAGATTTCATCTTTTTTGTTTGTCTTTTCATAGAGTTAATACTTTGAAATCAAACGAATTGACAAATGAAAATGATGTTGGTATGTTTAGTTACAGAAATTACTTTAAATAAAAAGGGGAAATAAAAATGACTAAATTACTTTATGTAACTGTAAACCCAAAATCTACGGAACATTCGTTCAGCCTTCAAACAGGTGAAGCGTTCCTTGAAAGCTATAAAGCAGCAAACCCGAATGCAGAAGTAGAAGTACTTAACCTCTACAGCGAAGACGTCCAAGAAATCGATACAGACGTATTAAGTGCATGGGGCAAATTCGCGACAGGTGAAGAGCTTTCAGAAGTCGAAATCGCTAAAGTCGGGACAATGACGAAACACCTCGAGCAGTTCATGGCAGCTGACGAATATGTTTTCGTTACACCAATGTGGAACTTCTCATTCCCGGCACGTCTCAAAATGTACATCGACAGCGTTCTTCTTGCTGGAAAAACATTTGCCTACACAGCTGAAGGTCCAAAAGGATTGATGGAAGGTAAAAAAGCACTCCACATCCAAGCAACAGGCGGCGTTTACACAGGTTCTGGTTTGAACTTCGGTGACGATTATCTCCGTCAAGCACTCGCATTCACAGGTGTGACTGAATACGACGCGCTCTTCATCGAAGGTATGGCGATGAACCCAGAAAAAGCAGAAGAAATCAAAGAAGAAGCAATCGCAAAAGCGAAAGAACTAGGTCGTGCGTTCTCAACGGTCAACGCGTAAGTTAAAAAAATCCCTTCGTCCGAATGACTGGACGAAGGGATTTTTTTGATTAGATGTGTGATTTTTTACGTAGAACAAGCAATGCAAACAAAACGAGGTCCTTCAGTTTCTCGAAACCGCGAGGGTGTGTCGAAATACGGTAAAGCCATTCTAGTTTTAGTTTGCGGAACACTTTAGGGGCTCGTTTGCTATGACCGGACCAAACATCGAAGGCACCACCGACCCCGATGAAGATGCCGCGATCGACGAGATCATAAACGGAAGCAATCCATTGCTCCTGCTTGGGTGCTCCGAGCGCGACAAGGATTAAATCAGCCTGTGCAGAGCGAATGGCGTCGGCAGCTTCCTGATCCTTACCGAATCCATGAAATGTCCCGACGAACTGGATATTCGGAAAACGGATCGATAATTGTTTAATCAACGATTTCATGACTTCCGGGCGACCTCCGAGTAAGAAGACACGTTTGTGTAAATTGTCAGCCGTTCGCAACAATTCCCGTGCTGTTTCAATTCCAGGAAGCGTCGCCTGCAACGGGTTGCCTAGACGTTTACTGGCGGCAGTCACACCGATGCCGTCTGGTGTGATGAACGTCGCTTTTTTCAAGATGACGTTGTATTCCGGATCACGTAAAGAGCGGAGAACGAGCTCAGGATTTGCCGTCACAAGAAAAGCTTTTTCATTGTCGTGTAAGACTGTTTTAATATGGGTATACCATGTCGATGGTGTGGCATTGACGAACGGTAACCCGAATAGTTCTGTTGTTTGAATCATTGTTAATCCACCTCATTTTCCATCATAGCAGAACCCATCTAAACAAACAGGGTCCTAAGACCGAAAAAGGAGTGAAGTTGTATGCATCCTGCTTGGCAAACGATTTTAAAAGAAGAAAAAGAAAAAGAATATTTTCAACAACTTTGGTCGTTCGTTCAATCGGCCTATCAAGAGACAACGGTTTATCCGGAGAAGGATCGGATTTTTCATGCGTTTGATGCGGTCGCACCGTCAGCCGTTCGATGCGTCATTTTAGGACAGGATCCTTATCATGGACCTAATCAAGCGAACGGATTAAGCTTTTCCGTGAACGACGGGGTCAAGATTCCACCGTCGTTACGAAACATGTATAAAGAACTTGTAACCGATTTAGGATGCACGCAACCAACGACTGGAAATCTCGAAAAGTGGTCGGATCAAGGGGTGTTCCTCTTGAATACATCGTTGACGGTCGAAGATGGGAAGGCCGGATCCCATGCTAAAAAGGGCTGGGAGCCCTTTACTGACCGAGTAATCGAAGTACTCAGTGCACAGGAGGAACCGATTGCGTTTATTCTTTGGGGAAATCATGCAAAAAGTAAGAAAGTATTAATTGATACCTCGCGTCATCTGATAGTGGAGTCGGTCCATCCGAGTCCGTTATCGGCGAACCGTGGTTTTTTTGGGAGTCGGCCTTATTCGCGTGTCAATCAGTGGCTTGAAGAACAAGGGCGCCAACCGATTGATTGGTGTATCTCATGAAACGGAAAATATCCTAACCAGGATTAGACGGTTGATAAACGAACAGGGAATTCTGTTTTGGGTAGGAGGTTCACTAAAAAAGCGAATGATTTCCCCCTTTTGAGTGCGGGAAGGCATTCGGCTTTTTTGTAGTTATCACATCGTCATCTGAAAACTCAATCCATCATGAATTGTTCGATGACGAGTGCGATGCCGTCTTCATCGTTTGAAGCCGTCATATACTGAGCGCGCTCTTTGACGGTATCGGCAGCATTTGCCATCGCAACACCGAGGCCTGCCCATTCAATCATCGATAAGTCGTTGTTGCCGTCCCCACAGGCGATGACGTCTGCTTGTTTAATACCAAGGTGACGAGCGAGAAGTTCCAAACTCGTACCTTTCGTCACACCAGCTTCTGTGAACTCAAGGAAGAAGGGTTTAGAACGTGCGACTGCGAGTTGACCCGCAAGTTCGACTTGAAGTTGTTGTTCGACTTCCGCTAAGCGTTGTTCTTCAGCAAGCATCAGACATTTGACGACTGGCTCTGTTACGGAAGCTTTAAAGTTCGGTACCGTGATGACGTCCATCCCCGTCAATTGACCTTCAAGCGTCGTATACTCGTTCGGTGTCTCCGTAAAAATTTCGTGACCGACGTACGTATGGATATAGATGCCTTCACGACGACTTAAATCGTAAAGCCCATGAACCGTTTCCGGGCTGAGTGTACTCGAAAACAGTGATTCGTTTGTCTGACAGTTGATGATGGATGCACCGTTGAAACTAAGGATGAAACTTCCGTAACGTTCAAGTTCAAGTTCCTTCGCTAAATCAGTCATCGCATAAGTAGGTCGTCCGCTCGCGAGGACGACTTTTTTTCCGCGACGTTGTACGTCGAGTAGTGCCTGTTTCGTTTTTTTGGAAATCGTATGGTCGCTCGTCAACAATGTATCATCAAGATCGAGCACAATCATTTCGTAAGCCATTCAGTGTAAGCCCCTTTCAATTATCTGTTCTATCGTATCAAGTTGCCTCCTATTCGACAATATACTCTCCTTAGGAAGAGTATGATACAGTTTGATTAGAGCACGAATGGAAAGGATTCAACCACTATGAGATATGTTGCCATTATTTTATCGACCCTATATTTAGCAGGATGTGGCCTGAGCCTGCCGCACCCTGCGACCTTACTACAGCATCCGGCCCTACCGAAATGGGAGACTGCATTAAAGGAAAAAATTGAGCACGACCTCCCGGAACGAGCAGAAATCATCGCCCCCCGAAACCAGTCGATATCACGGTTATATGAATTGATCGACCTGAATCAGGACGGTCATCAAGAAGCGGTCACCTTTTATCGGACTGAAGTGAACGGAGACTTCCAAATTCATTTATTGGTTCACGAGCGTAAACAAGAGAGTTGGTCATTAAAGGTACGACGACCGATTGCAGAAGGAAAGGCAATCGACCAACTGCATGTTGTGTTGAATCCGATGAAAACGTCTAATCAATTAGTGATTGGTATATCGAACCTTGAGACGAACACGGTTTATCTCTTAAAAAATCTCCTTCAACCAACGGCAGACATTACGAAGGTAGATACATACGATCGAGTCACGATTGCTGACTTAAATCAAGATCAGCAACAAGATATGCTTCTTTTGAAAAAAGGGCGACCGGCAAAAGTGATGTACTACAAGGATGTGTTAAATCCATCTGATCGCCAGGCGATGTCTTTGACGACAAAAGAGGGTGACTTGTTCGCGGATCATGATTTGTTTGAAGTTGATTCGATTGATGTGTCTAAAAAAAGAGGATTGCTCATTTCTTTTACACGTGATGCCGCGATGCATGTGGCGCTGTTTCAACTGGACGAAGGTCGGCTTGTGCAGCATACATTCGGCAATCAAACAGAAATCATCGAACCGATGTATACGTATCCGAAAGACGTCGATAAAGATGGAATCGTAGAGTTTGCACACCAGTACACACCAAAAAACAGCAGTGGTCCGATTGGTGAGGACAAACCGCGTATCACGGCCTATTACACATGGAACGGCTTGGACGTGTCGCCTTTTCTCGAATCGGGATTTGAACTCCGAGAAGAACAATACATCGATTTAGAATACAATTTCGTCATGCGCTTCCCGGCGCGCTGGGCGACGCGAGAGACGATTGATAAAAAAGATAATCGGATCCGCTTCATCAATCAGGAGACGAACGGAATCGATTTCGAAATCGAAGTGATTCCGAAAAATCAGTACATTGCCAGTCCGCAAAAAAAGAAAATCAAAGAAGGCATTGACTACGTTTATGTCGTGAATGTCACAAAATCATATGAAGAGTACGCAGCGAACGTAACGCTCGTCGAATAGAGTCGAAGTAGGAGGAAGCGAACATGACAAAAATATTAGTGGCTGAGGATGAACACGCGATTCGAAGTTTCATCGTCATTAATTTAAAACGGGCAGGGTATGAAGTGAGTGAAGCGGAAAATGGACGAGAAGCGTTAGAACAATTTAAACAAGAGACATTCGATATTATGTTACTCGATATCATGATGCCTGAAGTCGATGGATTTGCTGTATGTGAGCAAGCACGGGCGCAAGATGAAGTCGTCGGGATCATCATGTTGACAGCGCGGACACGTGAGGAAGATAAAGTCATGGGGCTCAGTGTCGGGGCGGACGATTACATCGCGAAGCCGTTTAGCCCGGCCGAATTACTGGCCCGGATTCAATCGTTGTTACGACGCGTCGAAACGTTACGTCGTCGGAAGCAACCACGCGAGCTGATTTCAGGACCATTCCGGATTGATCTTGGCGCGAAACGTGTCCAAAAAGGAGGCGTCGATGTCGAAGTGACGCCGACAGAGTACGATTTACTTTGTCATTTCATTAAAAATGAAGATCAAGTCATGTCACGGGATGAATTGCTTGATGCCGTCTGGGGAGAAAACTATTTCGGCGATCGAAAAACCGTCGATGTCAACATTCGTCGTCTTCGTCAAAAAATTGAAGAAAACCCGGCTGAACCACAGTTTATCGAAACGTTGTGGGGGCATGGCTACAAGTGGCGTAACGAAAAATGAAACGACAGATATTGATGCGGTTCATGACGATTATTACGGTGACCGTTCTGCTCGTCATCGGGATTTTATCGTTTGTGACCTATAACTATTATTATGTGACGGCGACAGACGTCTTGAAGCGGCATGCGAATGCGAGCGCTGTCTTATTCGCAAATAGTGGCTTGGCATATGACTACATGGATTCAGATGCGACGATTCATGACGTCCTCGATTCCTATGCGTATGAAGATGCTGAGATTGAGGTGCTGGATGCGAAGGGCGTCCCCCGCTATTCGTCGACTGGCTTCATCTCAAAACGAAAATTAGTGAACGAAGAGATTACACAACTCCAAGCTGGGGAAACAATAACGAAGCGTTATGATGATGCTGCAACGGATGAACATCTGCTTGAAGTGACAGAACCCGTCGTCTCTTTCGGACAGACGACAGGGGCGTTACGTTATACGACGTCACTCAATCAAATCGATCAACGGGTTATGGAGATTTGTTTAGCAATCCTTTTGCTCGGAATCCTCATTTGGGGGCTCGCCTATATTTATTCTTCCCGACTCGTCTCCTCGATCGTCCGACCGATTCAAGAAGTCATCGGGGCGTCAGATCAAATTGCAAAGCAACATTACGACGTTAAAGTGAATGAGGCCTATACGTTCGAACTGGGAGAACTCGCGCGGACGATCAACTACATGGGACAACAGATCAAGCAACAAGAAACGTTGAAAGATGAATTTATTTCTGGGATATCACATGAGTTACGGACACCGCTGACTTCAATCAAAGGATGGAGTGAAACATTGCTCGCAGAGAAAGAGCGTCTACCGGAAGAAGCCTCGCTCGGTATGGGCATCATCCACTCGGAGACGGAACGACTGATTTCACTCGTTGAACAGTTACTCGACTTTTCGAAGCTTGAGACGAGTCGCCTCGTCTTATACCGTCAGGAAGTCAACTTGACGGAAATCATCGAAGCCGTCACGGCTCAACTGCGTCAAAAGGTCGAAGAAAAAGAAGTCACCATCGTGCGGAAGTTACCAGCACAAGTCATCGGTCTCTACGACGAGAATCGACTGAAACAAGTCTTCTTGAACCTCTTAGATAATGCGATTCGTTTTTCGCCCGTAGGTGGCGAAATTACAATCCGTCTCGTCCGTTCAGAACGTGTGCTCTTTTTATCCTTTAGTGACGAAGGACCAGGAATCCCGAAAGAACATTTACGTCATGTCACAGAGAAATTTTATCAAGTCCAAAAAGGAAAAGGTGGGACCGGGCTGGGTCTATCGATTTGCCGTGAACTCGTTGAAGCACATGAAGGAAAACTATTTATCGATAATCAACCAGAAGGTGGTGCTATCGCGACAATCTTGCTTCCGGTGACGAAAGCATAACAGGGGAGTCGAATGAGAAGCGCTTTCGAAATCGAACTGGTAAAGTAAAATGGGAATAGTATTTATTTTTTTCAAGAAATGAAACGGAGGAATCAGACATGGCACTTGGCGTCTCAAATGGAGCATTAAGTCTGCTAAATGGAAAACCGAACGCAGTATCGACACAAACGGATCAACAAGCGTTAAAGATGGACCCATTACCGTTCAAAGGTACGATGAAAGATTCGAAATTCCAAGTCATGCGGATTTTGCAAAGTCTCGATCGAGTTAAAATCGTGAAAGAAACACCAGACTATATCCATGCTGTCTTCTCGAGTAAGTTTTTCCACTTTAAGGATGATGTCGAATTTTATTTTGATCAGTCGACTCATCTTGTTCATTTCCGGTCTGCCTCACGCGTCGGTTACTCCGACTGGGGCGTCAATCGAAAGCGGATGGAAGATATCGTTAACCGTTATCAGAAGGAGGAGTCACAATGAAAAGTTATCAACTCGTTGTTATCGGTGGTGGAGCAGCAGGCATGACTATTGCAGCTGGTGCTGCAAGTCTTGGTGCGCACGTCGCTTTGATTGAACGTCATACGCATCTCGGTGGAGATTGTTTACACTACGGGTGTGTCCCGTCAAAAGCGTTGATTGAAGCAGCACACGATGTCTATGTCATGAAGCAGACTGCTGAAAAATATAATGTCACATTAAATGGTGACGCGGTCTACTCGAAAACGAAAGCGAGCGTCGACCGGGCACGAAACATCATTCAATCACATGACGGAACAAAACGGTTCGAAGACTTAGGCGTAGATGTCTATATCGGTGAAGCGAGTTTCCTCAGTGCAAACGAAGTCGAGGTAGCAGGACAACTTGTTGTCGGGGAAAAATTTGCAATCTCGACAGGCTCGCAACCAATCATTCCGCCAATCGATGGTCTTGATACGGTTCCGTATTTGACGAACGAAACGATTTTTGAACAGACGGAGCGTCCAGAACGTCTGCTCGTCATCGGGGGCGGCGCAATCGGGATGGAGCTGTCGCAAGCCTACGCGCATCTTGGAACAGAAGTGACGGTCATTGAAGGTGCAAAATCACTGATGCCGAAAGAAGATAAAGGCATGGTTGAAGTCTTGCAACGCCAAATTGAGCAAGAGCTTGTGTTGCATCTGAACACGACGGTGACGCAAGTTCGAAAAGCGTCAGGTGGGATTGAAGTCACGGTCGAAACGGATGGAGAATCACGTGTCATCGAAACGGATGCCGTACTCGTCGCTGTCGGACGTAAACCGCGGATTGAAGCCTTACGCCTCGATCGCGCCGGTGTTGATGTGCAAAAAGGGTACGTGCAAGTCGACGCATCACTTCGGACGAGTCAACGGCACATCTTTGCTGTCGGTGATACGATTCAATCGTTACCATTCACACACGTCGCGGGTCTTGAAGGTAAGACGGTCGTTACGAACGCCTTGTTCGGTTTACGGACGAAGCCCGATTACCGTGCCGTCCCGTGGGTCACATTCACGACGCCTGAGCTGTTCCATCTTGGATTGACCGAAGAAGAAGCACGCGAAAAATATGACGAAATCAAGGTTTATCAAACAGGCCTCGATGAAGTCGATCGTTTCGTCATCAATGGTCGGACAGAAGGTCGCGTCAAATTGATTGCGAACAAACGTGGTAAACTAATTGGTGCTCATGCGATTGGGGAGCAAGCTGGCGAGTGGATGCAAGAAGTCGTTTATGCGATGGCTCGTAAAGATAAAGTCGGTCAATTGTCACGTGTCGTCCACCCGTATCCGATTCGTGGTGCGGCTGTGCAACGTGCGGCTGATCTTTACTGGCGTGAGCGTCTCTTTGATGGTCCATTGCCGAAATGGTTGAAACGATACTTTGACTGGAAACAAGGAGAATGATTCATGCAAGAACCTGCTAAACGGCGTAATTTTGTGCCGGTCGTCATTATTTTGACGCTCGTCATCAACTTACTTGTCGCCTTACTTTTTTTCGCGCCACCGCTTCAGGTGAGTGATGGCTTTGATTGGACGTTGTTACCGTTTTTCAATGCGATTTTTAACAGTTTTACGTTCATGCTCCTACTTGGAGCATGGATTTCGATTCGTCGTGGAAACCGGATCAATCACCGTCGTTTCATCGGTGGTGCCATGACGACGACGACACTCTTTTTAGTTTCTTACGTGACGTATCACGCCGTGAGTGAGTCGACGAAGTTTGGCGGCGAAGGATTCGTTCGCCCGGTCTATTTCTTTATTTTGATTTCGCATATCATTTTGGCAGCGGTTATCGTGCCGCTCGTCTTGATGTCGCTCGCACATGCGCTCAATCAAAATTTCGAGAAACATAAAAAATGGACACGTTTTACGATGCCGCTCTGGCTGTATGTCAGTCTGACGGGTGTCATCGTCTACATCATGATTCGTCCATATTACTAAAAATGAATGTTCGAGTTAAGTGGGTCTTCACGCAGCTTGTCTGTGTTTGGGACTCACTTTTTTTGTTCCTCACTTAGTGCAATGTGAATTGCTTCTTTGAAGACAAGGCGAGAAAATTGACATTATTCCTGCAGCATGTTCACGCTTCATAAAAAGGTTTTTACAGTCTAAAGGGATTGCGCATCGATGTTAGATGGCAATCCCTTCGTGTATATCTTCATCTTCGAAATTAGTTGTTTCTTACGGTTTGACCGTTGTTTCATCTAGCAAATTCGCTGCTTTGATATCAAGTAACGGACGGACGAGGACTTCGACGCGCCGATTTTGACTCCGTCCACTTTCTGTTTGATTCGAAGCGATGGGTTGGTATTCGCCGTATCCGGTGACGGTGAACCGTTTTGGTTCTAACTTTGGATTTTTTTGCAACGCACGCATGAAACTGATGGCGCGTTCCGTACTGAGTTCCCAGTTCGACGGGTATTGTGCCGTACGAATGGGGATGTTATCTGTATGACCAGACACTTGAATTTGACGTTGTCCAGATTTGACGAGTAAGTTACTCATCCCTTGAGCAATTTGGATGGCTTCGCCTTTGACTTCAGCTTGCGCAGGAGAAAATAGAGCGCGATCTCGAATCGTGAAGACGAGACCTTCATTCGTGATTTCGACTTTAATATCTTTTTCGAGCTTTTCTTTTTTGATATAGTCGGACGCTTGGGCTTTAATTTTTTCGAGCTCTGAGATTTCAAAACTTTGTGCTTTCGTCCGAGCATCCGTCTTTTTTTCGTCCTCTTCTTCTTGTGAAGTCGCGAGCGAGCTATTGGTAATCATGCCGGAGCCACCGTTGAAGACGGAACTGAATGATTGAGACATCGCTTTTAGTTTGACGGCATCGACGTTACTCGAAGCAAAAAGGACGATGAAAAGCGCAAGTAACAGAGTCAAAAGATCGGCATACGGAATCAGCCAACCTTCCGAGATGTGTTCATCATGCGGCTTCTTTTTCCGCTTCATAAGTTTCACGCTCCTTCGGCGTCAGATACACGAGTAGCTTATCCTCCAAGTTTTTTGGAGATTCCCCGTTTTGAATCGAAAGAATTCCTTCAATGATCATTTCATAGAGTTGAATTTCATTTGCTGATTTTTGTTTGAGTTTCGTCGCGAATGGAAACCATAAAACATAGCCGGTGAAAATCCCGAATAATGTGGCGATGAAGGCACCCGAGATTGCGTGTCCGAGCTTCTCGATATCCGACAGATCGGATAGGGCGGCGACTAGACCGATGACGGCCCCTAAAACACCGAGGGTCGGAGCATATGTACCAGCTTGTGTGAAAATGTTCGCGTTCGCATGATGGCGTTCTGTCATGTTTTCGAGGTCGCGTGTCATGACATCTTCCACATATTCAGAAGGTTGACCATCGATGACCATCATGACACCACGTTTCATGAACGCGTTGTCGACTTCTTCAATCGCTGTTTCGAGCGATAAGAGACCTTCTTTACGCGCTTGCGTCGATAGTGTCAAAAATTGAAGCATGAGATTTTGTTTGGTCATTAAATTTTGTTCGAAGAAGATGACTTTGAACAGGGCTGGAATCAATTTGAGCCGTTCCTTCGGGAAGGAAATCATGATGGCTGCTGCTGTACCTGCGAAGATGATGACGAGTGCCGCAGGGTTCAGTAAGGCGATTGGAGGAGCACCTTTTAGAATCATTCCTCCGACGAGTGTGATGAGTCCAAGAATAATACCGATTATCGACACGATATCCATTGTTAATTGTGCCACCTTTCCACATGTTGTTAGGGTCGTGAACGAAAAAATAAAAAGAGCAGAAGAGGCATCTTCTGCTCGGAAATCCAAAAACCGAGAATTAAGCGCCGTTTTCGTCGATTAGCAATTGAATGCTTTCGTTTCGTTCGTCACGCTCTATATCGGTTAATACGTCGTATTTTTTTAATACATTATACAATTCATTTAGAATCGGTTGTTCCAGATGTAACGATAATAATTCCTCGAACTGATAATATAACTGTGCGGGCATCCATTGTGATTGTCGTTCTAGCCTTCGCGAGACATCCTCAATCGAATGGTCAGCCGTCCTAGGGTCCACTGTTTCCCTCAACCTCCTTTAAAGTTAACACGTCTGCTTTTATCTATTTTACCAAAAAAAAACGAAAACGTTTAGTTGATTGCAAATTTCGATAGAACTAATGTTTTCGAGAGAGTATGATAAATGCAATTGAGTAATCTCATCTAGGAGGAGTCAACGCATGTTTTCGCATAAAAGACATACACGTTTAGCGAAATTTGGAGATTTTGGAGAACGAACGTATCATCAATTATTTGATAAACCAGCCCGTTTCATCGCGACTGGATTCACATTGACGATTTTGCTCGGAGGATTATTGTTGTGGATCCCCTGGTTTCAACAAAGCGATAGCCACGTTGCATTAATTGATTGTCTGTTCGTCGCGACATCGGCTGCGACGGTGACGGGGCTTTCGCCGATTAACATTGCAGAGTCCTATAATTTGTGGGGGCAACTGATTTTAATGATTTTAATTCAAATCGGTGGTCTCGGATTCATGACGATTGCACTTGTTCTACTTAGTGTCACAGGTCGAAAAATCGGGATTCGTCAGCGGATCATCATTCAAGAGATGTTCAACTTAGATAGTCCGGGAGGAACGATTCGACTCGTCCGGAACATTCTCTTGACGACCGTCATCCTGGAGTTGATTGGGATGATCTTACTTGCTCTCGATCTGTTCATTCAATACAAATATACGCTCTCAAAATCACTGTATTATGGTCTGTTTCATGCGGTCTCCGCCTTTAATAATGCCGGTTTTGCGTTATGGGGAGACAGTTTGACGTCCTTCCAACAAGATACGACATTCATTTTTACGATTTCTGCTCTATTGATGATTGGGGGATTGGGCTTCACGGTCATCGCTGATGTTTCGGCTAAC
The DNA here is from genome assembly GCF_002214325.1 of Exiguobacterium sp. N4-1P. NCBI lineage: Bacteria > Bacillati > Bacillota > Bacilli > Caryophanales > Exiguobacterium > Exiguobacterium sp. N4-1P. The sequence continues at coordinate 2,745,859 of NZ_CP022236.1, read as the reverse complement.
CGCAGCTTCAAGAAAATTTCATTACACTCGAAATTAATGATTTTATCATTACTCGTCATCAACGGTATCGGGACGGTCGCGATGATGGTGTATGAGTGGGTCTCACATCTCGGTTCCCTTCAAAATTATTCGTTCTTTCAAGCACTACATATCGTTTTCTTCCAAGTCGTGACGACCCGGACGGCAGGGTTCCAGACGATTGATTTGACGACGATGGTGCCACTTTCGATCGGTTTGATGATGGTTTTGATGTATATCGGAGCGGGATCGGCGTCGACGGGATCAGGCATTAAAGTCACGACAGCAGCCGTCATCTTAAAGAACGTCTGGACGTATCTACGGGGACAACGAGAAACGGTCCTGATGCGTCGGACCGTCCAGGCGCAGGCCGTATCAAAAGCTTATGCGATTGCTATTTTCAGCATTTTATTCATCGGTGTCATCACAACGCTCTTGGCACTGTCGCAACCGAATATCTCGTTTACAGGGCTCTTCTTCGAAACGGTTTCCGCATTCGGGACGGTCGGACTTTCGTTAAATGTGACATCAGAGTTGAATGATTTTGGAAAAGGACTAATCATGTTCATGATGTTGCTTGGACGTGTCGGTTCCTTGACGATTCTCTTCACGGTCGCGACGCAACACAATCGCTTGATTCGTTATCCGAAAGAAAATATGCTGATTGGTTGATTGGCTGTCAGTAGCAGATGTCTCCTAAAAAGTGCCTCACCGTTCGATAACGCATCGAATGGCGAGGCACTTTTCTTACATAAATGATAATCGATCTGAGATTGGGGCAATGGTCACCCGAGTATCCTTCATTCGATCATCACGCTGGATTGTATTATCTTCTTCGATTTTCCATTTCGAACCGTGGTATACATTTAATGCTGTAGCGATTTCAAAGAAGGAATGGGTCGAATTTCCATTGGCAAGATAAAGGCCAGGTGTTTGAGTCGTCAAGATTGTATAGAGCGTTTGCGCCGTATCTTCTAAAAAAGAGCAAGCGGGATACCAGTTTTTACTTGCCGGAATGGGACCCGTTGAGGCATGTCGTTCTAAATAATCAATCATATTATTTGATCCGGCAACCTGACCGATTTGCCAGCCGATCCGGACGATGTAGGCGTCAGGATTGACTGCTTGGATAAGTCGTTCGCATGTTCGTTTATAAAAACCGTAGTCATCGTCTGCTTCCGGAAGTACAGATGGATCATGCGGTCCCTGTTGATGATTTGCGTAGACAGAAGCCGTGCTCGTAAAGAGAAAGGGAATGTTACGCTCAAAAGATAGCCGTGCCAATGATTCTGCAAATTCAGCAGAACCCATTCCGATGTGTAAGAGTAGATCAGGTTGGACCTGATCAATAAAAGCTTCCATGATTGCGGGATCAGTCGTCGAGACAACCGATCGATCCCAAGCTGTAACTTCATACTGATGCATGCGTAAGACGTCTGCAAGTACAGGTGCGACTGTATCATTCATACCGGTAACAAGAGAATTCATTGTGTTTTCTCCATTTCGGGATGTTGAATTTTATAGTAATCGACAAGTCGTGGAAGAAACTCAGCAAGATCAGGACACACAATACCAGTTCCGTCTAAATCACGAAGTGTGTTCGTCGTATCGTAGTGAACAGGGTGAACAAAGTAATCAAGCGTCTGCCGCTGCATCTGTAAGCGCGTAGCGATACGCGGGGTCAACAGGGACGTCACGAGGCGAAACGGGACGACACCTCGTGGAGAAGCACCATAGTAGGTATCATGTAACAGCTCATAAATCGTCCGTGCGCCGTGTGGGAATGGATCCGTCAGGTGATACGTTTGACGGACGCCGCTTGGTACATGGCTTAAATAGGTCGTCGCAGCGATGACATAATCATACGGAACGAGATTGACGAGTGCATTGACTCTACCTGCATAAGGAAGGGGGGCGAATTGCTTGAGCAGGCGCAGGGCGTTCAAGACGAAATAAACCCCATCCCACTTTGGTGTCTCCCCTGTCTCGGAGTGACCGACGACGATACCTGGACGAATGATCGTGTAAGGAAGTGAACCGACTTCTTCATGAAAGCGAACTTCTGCCAGGTACTTCGTTTCTTCGTACGCATTTTTGAATGATGCGGCATGTTTGAGGTTTTGTTCAAGAACCGTCCCGGTCCGGAGCCCGGAGACATAGGCGGTGCTGAAGTAGATGTAGCGTTCAAGATAATGCAACGTATGAGCAAACTGCGTCACGTTCGATGTTCCGATGACGTTAATTCGAAAAGCGATATCAAATGTCGTCGCCAAGTCATACAGTGCTGCCAGGTGAAAGAGATGCGTCACTTCAGTCGACAGTCGTTGCTTCGTCTCTGTGTTCAATCCTAATCCGGGTGTTGTGATATCACCTTCTAATAAAACGAGTTGTGCTTCTTCAAGACGCGTGTGTTCGAGTAACGATTCCTTTTTTGCTAAGGCACTTGTTCGTTCGCTCGGTAGATGAAGCAAATAAAACCGGTCAATTTGTTCCGGCACAAGAGCGAGACGTTCAATTAATTTGGTAGCAAGGAATCCGGGGAATCCTGTCATGAAATAAGTCCGTTTCATTTTGCATAATCCTTTCTTGAATCTAAATCGAGTACAACCGTGAAAGTCGACCCTTGATGGAGCTCCGACTCGACGGAAATCGCCCCACCATGTGATTCGATGATTTCTTTACAGATCGCAAGACCGAGGCCGGTTCCGCCAATCTTACGGACGGCTGAATTATCGACACGGTAAAATTTCGTGAAAAGCTTATCGAATGCATTTTGAGGAATTCCGAGACCGTGATCAGTCACAGTAATGATGGCTTGCTCGCCTTGTGTGTGTAGACTGACCGTTACGTGGTCGGCGGATGGTGAATATTTGATTGCATTCGAGAGTAAGTTCAAAACGACTTGTTTAATTTTATTTTCATCAGCGACGATCATGACAGGATCTTCCTTTACATCAAGCACGATGCGATGGGTTTCGGCCGTTTCACCAAAAGCGTCCGTTGTATCGAGGAGCAGTTGACGTAAAGAGAATGATTTAAAATCGTACGGTTGTTTGCCGCCTTCCATCCGTTGAATATCTAAAAATTCATTGAGGAGCGTCGTTAACCGCTTGGCTTCTTCATGCATGATTTCGACATAGCGTTGTATTTTTTCAGGTGTGAGCTTACGATAGCGCAACAACTCCAAATAACCGAGAATCGATGAGAGGGGTGTTCGGAGCTCATGCGATACGGTACTGATGAGTTCATCTTTGACCTGGTCCATTTTTTGCTCTTCTGTCCGGTCGCGGAAGACGAACAAAAAACCATGACGGGAGATGCGACTACGTTCCTTCTTAATTGAAGTCGCATAAAACTCGAAGTAAAGATGATTGGATTCATTCGGACGTTGTAGTGTAAACCGAAATGACAGTTCAGAATGCTTGCCGGCAAGGAGTTCTTCGACTTGTTGTAGCATCTCATAGCGGGTCGCGAGATCGAGATTCGGAATCATACTGATCCGCTCTTGAATCTTGCTTGGTGCAATCCCTGGAACATCGAGCAGTTTTCGGGCTTTGACGTTCATGAAGATGAAGCTGCCATCTTCTTCTGTCAGTAAAAACCCTTCGTTTGAAGCTTGCAGAATCGATTGGGTGATATCGCGTTGACGCATGATGGCATTTTTTTCACGTTCCAACATGCTCTCGATTTTTTTACGCTCACTGATATCCCGAATGACGGCGACACGCATCCGTGTTTTTTCGTACATGATTTCGCGCGGGAAAATTTCAATTTCGACAGGTGTCCCGTCTGCCCGTTGTCCGATGACCTCGTACGGATCATTACGGTGGAGTTCGATACGCCGGCTGACCTCTTCATGAAAGTCAGGATGGATGAAATCCAGGGCATTGCGTCCCTTGATTTGTTCAAGTTTTGTACGGAAAATCACTTCAGCTGCTCGGTTCGCGTCGAGAATGGTACCACGGTCGTGGAAGATGACCGCTTCGACGATTGATTCGGAAAACAGACGGAAACGACGTTCACTTTTCGTCAGGTGTGACTCAATTTGTTTTTGGGCACTCATATCAACGATGAACAAGAAAAATTGTCCGTCTGCTAGACGGGTCATATACAATCGACCATAGAAGGTCGAGCCGTCTTTACGGTGATACACCCATTCGTTTTCCGCATCACGCCCGTGCAACAATAAGACATCGGCTGGAGATAAGTCTTTTAAATTCAACTGCTCCAAGTGTCGCTTCCGCTCATCAAACTCTGCGTGATCGTGTAAGTCATCAGGACATCTTCCGATCAGCTCGTGTTCTTCGTAACCGAACAAGGTACCTGCTGTTTCATTAAACGCGGTAATATGGAAGTCTGCGTCTGTGACGAGTAGGGCAGCATCTAATGTCGATTCGAGCAAGCGGTCGATCGCGAGCGATTTAACGGAAACGACGAAAAGGGAAGTCTGCGCAATCGGTGAGACGATGAGTTCGTAAGGGATTACCCGGAAGTGGACCGAATCAGATAATGGAAGAGACTGTTCGTCGAGTGAGAAAAGTGAAAACAGTGACTTGTCATTGGAGTCGGTAGGGAATTGGGCGTGAAAGGTATCATTCACAAAGTTAATTCGGCCCATCCGATCCACTAAAGCGAGCGGTTCTGAGACGGCACGTAAGGTCGCACGGATAAGTGCTTCTGCGGATGTGGATGAGTGTTCAGTCATAAGCGACCTCCTTTCAAAAAATAAAGTCCGGTGCATGATGATTATTAAAAAACGTAATCTTCTCTCAACACTTATTCTCCATCTGCGTTGTTCGTTCCTTTCGAGGAAGCGAACCGAAAGAGAATTTAGTATATTAATTTTAAAGAAACCGATTGAATTCGAGTCAACTCAGAGTGAAGGAGAATCAAGTCATGCAAATACGTACGAAACGCAGAATAATCGCACTACTGTTCGCGGTGCTCGGAGTCGCCGGAACTTATTTTTTTTCGAGTTCCTGGGAACTTTTAATTGTCGGAATCAGTATAGTAGGATGTATCGTTTTTTTATTACTTTCCTTCTTTACCCCTTCACTTGCGAATCGAATTGATCGCATGGAAGGCAGGGAGTTTGAAGAGTGGCTCGTCGAACTATTTGAAGGTGCCGGCTATCGCGTTGAACTGACGCCGGCCTCAAGAGATTTTGGGGCGGATTTATTGATTGAAGACGCACAAGGGTATAGAATAGCGATTCAAGCAAAACGTTATGGTGGACCGGTTGGATTAGAGGCGGTTCAACAAGTCGCCGCGGCAGTACCTTTTTACGACATGGATGAAGGATGGGTCGTGACGAATTCGACGTATACGGACGCCGCATGTCGCTTGGCAGAACCGAATCGGGTGCGCTTGATTGATCGAGAAGAATTGCTTGAGTTTGCACGAGAAATTGGCTTTCGCTGATGTTGTCGAATGATTGTCGACAAAAGGGGGTTGTCAATTTGTTCAAACGGTGCAATAATCATTTTCGTTAACGAAATATCATAGAGATAAAGAAAGTTAAACTATTCAGGATGTCTAAATATACTGGGGACGAAATACCAGCACTTTTTAGCAGTGAGAGGAGAATTTCTGTTGCGCAAAGTTGTCTATGTGCAGGGTTGCGTTTTTTCGCAAGGTCATGCCGCGATTTATGATGAAGCACACCAAATGATTGGTGCGGTTCAACACGACGAGACAGGTCGTGTTCAAGTAATGAATGGTGAAGGTAGAGGGGTAGCGTTTGGAAAGTTCATCCCGACATGTAAGAAATGGGTCGTGATGAACCATGATGGTCAAGAGGTAGGTCAAATGCGTGAGAAGTTTTCACTCTTCTCGAAGAAATGTGAATATAACGTGTACGAACGAGGCACGTATGTCATTTCCTTCGACCTGACAAAAGGGAAATTCTCAGTCCGAAGTGCGGCAGGCGAAGTCGTCGCAGAATTGCTGCAAGACGGCGATGAATATCGTCTCGTAAAAGATGCTGACAAACTCTCAATGTATGAACTGCTGTCCGTCTTAAAAAGCTTGACGAACTCCGTCAACTATAAACCACTTACAGCTGTATAAAAAAAGATGTCCTTCAGTTTATTCTGGAGGGCATCTTTTTACTTCAAGATTGTAAAACTTGCTGGAGGCGCTGTTTTGCTTCGTGCGTCAGGTGCGAAATACGACGGGCGTACAGACAGAGCTGTAAGACGTGGACCGTCTCAGGTCGATAGGCATGGATACGCTCTAAAGAGCGTCTCAGACGCTTCTCCGTCAGTTCGATTGGTCCACTCGTCTCTGCATGCTGTGTATAGACGAGATAAAAGTCGAGCGGACTGATTAAATCATCTTCATCGATATTGGGGTTCTTAAAAACGATCGTCAATAATTCACGTGTTTCTTCTAAAGAAAAGAGATGCTTTAAGTCATCAAGTAAGTAGATGATGGCTGCCTGATTGATCGAGTATTTTTTCCCGCGATGCGGAACACCGATGATGTCCCGTACTTCACGCTTCGTCCAGTTTTGAATCGTCGTCGCAGACATATGTTCTCCAATTAAGGCATTCGCGAGATGGACGATTTCGTTAATCGATAAACCATTTTTCGTCGCATCAAATTGTTTGAGGCGATGGATGACTTTCGGAAGATCCGATTCATCCTCGGAAACGAGTGTGCCGATCCCTTTTCCTTCTTTCAAATGTGATAGGCAGTTAGATAACGTTTGCACGGCTTGAGCATCATACATTCAGAATACTTCCTCTCTAGGACGTCATTTGACCCTATGTTATCAAATGAAGGTTCGAAAGAGCAAACGGCAATCAGACAAAGTACAATAGAATGGAGCAAAAGAAGGAGGATTCATATGGAATGGGTTGCTGCTGTTGGAACAATCGTCATCATTGGACTCATCTTGTTCTTATTGGAAGCGATTGGTCGACGCGTGGGAGCAGAGCCGGAAACGGTTCGGAAATGGATTCATATCGCAGTCGGGCATTGGGTCTTTCTGGCGCTTGCCTGGATCGATCATTGGTATGTCGCAATCGTCCCGTTATTATTTTTCACGGTCGTTAATCTGCTGACCTTAAAACGCGGGACGGGTCAAATGAATCAAGTGGAACGCATATCTTACGGGACGGTCTACTACCCGATTTCTTTACTGATTCTAGTCGGACTCTTTTTTGAACGAGAACCAATGGCACTCGTCGCCGGCAGCATGGTGCTCGCGTGGGGCGACGGAATGGCTGCTTTAGTAGGTCGACGCTACGGAAAGACGTTCTATACACGTGGGGCGATTAAACGATCATTTGAAGGAAGCATCGCGATGTTTTTATTCTCGTTCCTCGTCCTGACTTCCACATTTCTTATATATGCATTACCGGCTTGGATTGCAATCAGTTACGGTTTTTTGCTTGCGAATATTGCTGCTTTGATTGAAGCCGTGTCCTATCGCGATTTAGATAATGTTTTCATCCCGCTTTCAATCGGTGCACTCGTTGCGTTTGCGCTTTAATAAATGTTGCTACTTGCTTCACCGGTAAGACGTCGCGCGATTCAGGTAAAAACAAAAAAGCAGCGGATTTCTTCTATAAAGAAGAAACCTGCTGCTTTTTTGCTGTTTTCTATTAAGCGTGAAGGTGCAATACATCTTCAACGGATTTATACGTGTAACCGAGGTCGCGCGCGACTGCTTCGTACGTCACGAATCCTTGCGCGACGTTGAGACCTTTTTCAAGCGAAGTATTTTCAGCAAGTGCACGGTGTGTGCCTTTGTTCGCGAGTTCGAGGACGTAAGGAAGTGTTGCGTTCGTAAGCGCGAGTGTCGACGTCCGTGGAACAGCACCCGGCATATTCGCGACGGCATAGTGAACAACACCGAATTTTTCATACGTTGGATCATCATGTGTCGAAATACGGTCAACGGTTTCGAAAATTCCGCCTTGGTCAATCGCGACATCGACGATGACAGCACCTGGTTTCATTCGTTCAACCATCTCTGCTGTCACGAGCTTCGGTGCTTTCGCTCCTGGAATCAAGACGGCACCAATAACGAGGTCACTTTCAGCGACGGCTTCTGCAATCGTATACGGATTCGAAATCAACGTGTTGATTGAGTTACCGAAAATATCATCAAGTTGACGAAGGCGCTCAGGACTGACGTCGATGATCGTCACGTCAGCACCAAGACCGACTGCGAGTTTTGCTGCGTTCGTCCCAACGACACCACCACCGATGACAGTAACTTTTCCGCGGCGAACACCAGGGACGCCTGCAAGTAGAATCCCCATTCCACCATGCGGTTTTTCAAGGAACTGTGCACCGATTTGTGAAGCCATCCGACCAGCGACTTCACTCATTGGTGTCAGAAGTGGCAATGTCCGATTTTTTTCGACCGTTTCATAAGCGATTGCCGTAATCTTCGAGTCAACAAGTGCCCGTGTGAGTTCTGGCTCCGCTGCAAGGTGTAGATAAGTGAACAAGGTTAAGTCGGGACGGAAGTATTGATATTCTGAAGCGATGGGTTCTTTGACCTTCAATGCAAGCTCAGCAGTCGCCCAAACTTCTGCCGCTGTTTCGATGATTTGTGCACCAACTTCGATATACTCTTCGTTTGTAAAGCCGCTCCCCATACCAGCAGATGTTTCGACGATGACTTGATGTCCATGAATCGTTAACGCTGCTACCCCGGCAGGTGTTAACGCAACACGGTTTTCGTTGTTTTTAATTTCTTTTAATACTCCAATGATCATAAGAGCGATCCCCTTTCGCAAATGAACAACCAATAACCCTTTAACTACTTACTTCTCCCTCAGTATACGAGAAATGAAAGCGTACGACTTTATCGGTGTTTTCAAAAAATAAGAGGATTGTTTGTGAGAAATCACAAAAGGTAACGGTCGGCTTTCAAGTAAAGATAAAGTAACGAACGTTCAGGTAATGATTCCATCCGAATGCCGGCTTCTTCTTCGATGCGCCGCATGCGGTATAAGATCGTATTCGGATGGACGTGAAGGTGGGCGGCAACTTGTTTGACGTTTCCATCGTAATGCAAAAACCACTCGAGCGTTTCGCATAAAGAAGCTGTGTGTTTCAAGTCGTAAGCGCGAAGACGTTCGATTTCTTCCAGTCGAACCGTCCGTCTCCGTAGGCGTTCTGAAAAGATAGGTAATAACTGGAATAGTCCGAGTCGCTCGTATCGCGTCACATTTTGAAGTTCGAAAGGATAGGCGTCTTTGAGACGTAAGACGATACCTGCTTCTTCGTAACGTTCTGGAATCGACTGCACGCCGGTGAAAACTTCACTGCTCGATACAACAAATTCTGTATAAGAAAACCGTTCGGCGAGTAGTTGGCGGAATGACTGGATGAAAGCATCGAACTGAATGCGTTCATGCTGAATGTCACGATCGTTTGTGCTGATCCACAAAATAAAATCTGTCGTGTCGTATGCATACAGCAGGGGACGTACCGTCTGTTGAATCGTCAATAAATAACGGAGGCGATCGGCTAGACGCGGCGTAATGGCTTCCGGGAAACGGATGACCATTAAGCGACTGATTCCCGGCGGAGCGAGATGAAGTTTTGAGAACGTCTTTAGGATTTCACTTTCGGGTAACTCTTCATGGAGTAACTCAAAAAAGAATTGCTCCGTCTGTTCTTCTTGCCGTTTTTTTTGCATGTCGATTGCAAGCAACTGTCGTTGTGCAAGCATGGCACCTTTCTTTAAATCGCCTAGCTCTGAAGCCGTGAAGGGAGTGTTGCGAGCGATTGACCAAATGTAACCGAGAATCTCCATATCTTGTTTAATGGCAATGGCGACGCGGTCGTTCAAACCAACGCTCGTCCGGGCAGTGATGACGAGTGGATCATCTTGAGCCGCTAAGCTTTGGATGACCTCATCTTTCCAAAGTTGATCGATGACGGATTCAGGGACACGGCGGCCGATGATGGTAGCGACACGGGCAGGGTCTGTATCAGTCGTATGCGTACTGTAGGCGAGCAGACGATGATTGCGGTCTTCAATCGTTATCGGTGCATTGAGTGCGAGGCCGATCGCTTCTGCTAAATCATCGAGGGAATGGTACGTTGCTTCTAACATAAATGAAGTTCCTTCTTTCTCTATCGTATTCCTTATGTTTAGTATACAACCGTTTGTGTATAACCACAAAAACAATCGATTTATATTGTAGGAATAAACAAAAATATGCTAAGGTGAGCGGCAGAGTCAACTGAGATAGAGATAGAGAGGATTTGGAGTGCGATGGAAGTGTTACACATGATTTCATCATGGATTTGGGGAATCCCGAGCATGGTGTTATTGGTCGGGACGGGCTTATATTTTACGGTTCGTCTTCGAGGATTACAGTTTCGCCGGTTAAAACAAGCGTTTCAACTCGCATTGACGAAAACGGGGCATGGTGAAGGGGAAATCAGTAGCTTTCAAATGCTGATGACGTCACTGGCTGCGACAATCGGGAATGGGAACATCGCCGGAATTGCCGTCGCTTTGACGATGGGGGGGCCAGGTGCAATCTTTTGGATGTGGGTGATTGGTCTCGTCGGGATGGCGACGAAGTATGCCGAGAGTCTGTTAGCGATTTTATTTCGTCAGCGAAACGATCGTGGTGAAATTGTCAGTGGACCGATGTACTACATCGAGAAAGGTCTTGGAAAAAGTTTTAAGCCGTTAGCGGTTGCGTTTGCCTTGTTTGGTCTGATTGCTTCTTTTGGCGTCGGAAATACGGTCCAGGCGAATGCGATGTCGACGGTATTGAAGCAGACGTTCCACATCCCGTTACTTGCTTTTGGAGTTGTACTAGCCGTCGCGGTCTATTTCTCGATTCGTGGTGGGCTTGAGCGTGTGAGTTCAATCTCGACGATTTTTGTACCGGTGATGAGTTTGCTCTACATCGTGGCGGCACTCATTATTTTAGTTCTTCAAGCGAACCAAATCATTCCCGCGTTAGGGTTGATTGTACAATATGCGTTTCAGCCGCTGGCACCAGTCGGCGCATTTGCGGGTGTGTCCATCATGGTTGCCATGCAGGTTGGTGTCGCACGTGGTATTTTTACGAACGAAGCCGGACTGGGAACAGCTGCTTTAATTGCCGGGTCTGCTAAAAGTGAACGACCTGCAGAACAAGGATTGATTTCGATGACGAGTACGTTTATCGTGACGTTGATCGTTTGTACGATGACGGCACTCGTTTTAATGACGACTGGATTTTGGGATCCGACGGGAGGGACGTTATCAGGTGTCACACATGACGGCTCATTGACAGGAGCGGCACTTACATCGGCCGCATTTGCCAGTGTACTTGGACCACTGGGTCAATGGACGGTTGCCTTCTCGGTCTTCTTCTTTGGGTATTCGACGATTATCGGGTGGTATGTCTATGGTGAGAAATGTCTTGAATATTTAAGTGGTGCGACGAAATTCAATCGCCTCTACCAAGTCATCTTTGCATTAGCAGCCTGTTATGGAGCAATCGCAAATTTAGAATTGTTGTGGCTGGTCGCTGATATTGCGAACGGTCTGATGATGATTCCGAATTTAATCGGGATGTTATTATTATCGAAAATCGTCATTGATCATACAAAAGAGTACGAAGCCGGTACGATTCGAAAAGTTGCTTAACAAGAAATAGAGAAAAATAGCCGTCCCCTTTTTAACGGGAGACGGCTATTAGTATGAGAAACAGTTAAGAGGATGTTGAACGTTTACGGCTGTATACAAGTAACGTCACTAAGAAGACGACGCTAAGGGTCACTAAGACGATTAACGAAGCTGTATTAAAGCCTAACACTTCAAGCAGCACGCTTGTCGCGACCGTTAAGTAAAAGATCCCTAAATACTTTTTGACGAACGGACTTTCGAAGTGTCCCAATTGTTTGGCGCCAATCGGTGCACCGAGTAAGGCGCCGATAATTAACATGACACCGACGAGCAAATCGACATCCGTACTCGCCACTGTATAATTGACGAGTCCAGATAGGACAATCAATAAGGCAGAGGCGATACTTGTCCCGACCGCTCGTTTCAGTTCATAACCGACGATTCCGACGAGTAGTGGCGTGATGATGAAGCCCCCGCTGACACCGAGTAGCGACGATACGAAACCAGCGAACAGACCGGTAAAGGCGAGAGCGACGTAACGATTACGCCATCCGTCTTGCGAACCGTTCGTCGACTTTGGACGAAGGAACTTATTCGCGAAATAGAGTAATAAAGCAATGTAAACAATCGAGATGACGAGGTGTGCCCCGTTGACTTCTTCGAGTCGAAGGACGAGGGGCGTTGCAATCGTCGAACCGATAATCCCGACACCACCGATGACGAGACTATCACGCCAAACAACGTTTTTTAGACGAAGATGAGAGAGTGTTCCGGAAACGGTTGAACCAAGTGTCAACATGAGGCTTGTCGCGATGGCGATACTCGGGGTAAATCCAAGAATCAACAAGAGGGGCGTCAAAATGATTCCGCCCCCGATTCCGAAGAAGCCAGAGATAATGCCAATAAAAAATCCAAGCGGTAAAAAATAATAAAATTCCATGCAGGTCCATCCCTTCACAATTCATAGTACGTTAAGTATCGCAAGGGCGGAGCGGAAAGTAAAAGGGAACGGCTCCTTCAAGGGGGTTGAAGGAGCCGTTAAGGGGATTATTCTGTTGATGGAGTGACAGATGCCGCTCCATCGATTCCGGTACAAAAATTACGTACGCTCAATGATACCGGTGACATTGAACGAGGGTGCAAGAGAGACGATGCTCGGACTTGCTGACGAGAGGAATACCCGTCTTAGGGAGTCGATGAATCGTAAATATAGATTCATTATAGGAATGAAGAAGTTGGAAAATCCATCCTATTTTATTGAGTCGAAACGTGAACATTATTCTAATATTGGTCTTACCAATTAAATGTAAGCGTCATCAATAATGTCTAATGTGTGAACAGTATTTTTATATAATTATAGCGAATGAAAATGATTCAAAAGACCTAGTCTTAATCGTAAGTCGATTTAGGCGTAGTTCAAATATCATTCTATCATGAACTAAAATAACATCTGATTCATAAAGAAGGGTGGCATAACCAAAAAAAGATGGAACATCACATGTAAGCGATCTTCCATCCGGATAGTGAAATAAATTAAACACTTGGGTAAGTCATGTGTTTTTGAGAGAGTTGTTTATTTGTTCTTACCTTCAATTACATTTTCTAGTTCACGTAAGTTTTTCGTACGACGTGCGAGTGCCCGGCGTTTAATCCATTCTTCCATACCGCGACTGATTCCCCAAATCGTAAGTAGGATCAAGAAAAGGAACAGTAGACGAACAGGTCTTTCTAAAAAACTGGACCACTCTTTGCCGATCAAAGAAAACAAAATGACGACAATCAGGCGTCCGGCGCCAGCTGCGATTAAATACGTACGGAGTGATAACTGAATCATCGCCGAGATGGATGTAATGATAAAGGCCGGCATGAACGGGAGCGAAAAGAAAAAGCCGAGCGAAATCGGACTCATGTGACGAACGCGTTCAATCCAGTGTTGTGCTGCCTTATGATTTTCAAGCCACCGGGTGACTGGACGGCGAAATAAATAGCGGATACAAGCAAACACGACGAGTGAACCTAACATGCTGCCGACCCAAGATACGAGCACTCCCATCCAAAAACCATAGGTCGCCGCGTTCGCGGAGATGATCAGGACGAGTGGGAGGAATGGGAATAGTGATTCTAAGAAGGGTGCAATCAATCCAGTCGAAGCTCCACCCGGAAGATCTTGTAGAAATATAATCATGTGCTCGATCCATTGACGGATAGTTTGGAGCATTCGGAATCCTCCTTACAAAATAAACTGCTGATTTCTATTTTACCTCTTTCCGCATCAGAAAGGGAATTGAATTACGATGTAAGTGTCATGGATTTGTCGATTGTACAATTGAATCGGAGTTGGTATTATACTTAAATGGGTGCGTTTTGCAGGCGTTCCCAGCTAGCTATTAGCTATGACGCTTCGTTCGCCAACGTTCGTTTTACTGCAAAAAACTGACATGGGGGCCAATGAGGATTATGAAACCTTATCGCGTACTATTATTTTATAAGTATGTTCCGATTGAAAATGCGGAACAAGTAACAAAAGAGCACCTGGCATACTGCAAGGAACTCGGAATCAAAGGAAGAATCTTGATTGCACCAGAAGGTATCAACGGAACACTTTCTGGAACGGTCGAACAAACAGAACAGTACATGCAAGATTTACTAGCGGATCCGCGCTTTAGCGACATCGAATTTAAAATCGATGAAGTCGAAGAGCATACCTTCAAAAAAATCTTCGTGCGTTACAAAAAAGAGCTCGTCACATGGCGTTTTGAAGATGAGTTTAATGTCCCGAAAGAAAATGCAGCCTATCTTGAGCCTGCTGAGTGGAAAGAGATGATGCAAAATGAAGACGTCGTCATCTTAGACGTCCGAAACAACTACGAATACGATCTCGGTCATTTCAAAAATGCCGTCAAGGTCGACGTTGCGGCGTCACGTGAGTTTCCACAGTGGCTCGATGAAAATGAGCATTTGTTCGAAGGGAAAAAAGTCTTGACGTATTGTACGGGTGGCGTACGTTGTGAGAAGTTCACGGCTTATTTCCGTAAACGTCAAAACAGCGACGACATCTTCCATCTGAAAGGTGGCGTCGTCATGTACGGAAAAGATGAAGTCACGCGTGGAGAAGACTGGGAAGGGGAGCTGTACGTGTTCGATGAACGCGTTCAAGTACCTGTCAATGAAGTCAATCCGACTGTCGTATCCGAGTGTTACTACTGTGGTAAGGCAGAAACACGTTATGTTAATTGTGCGAACCCGGAATGTAATCGTCAGCATTTCTGCTGTGAAGAATGTGAACCGAAAGTAATGCGTTCATGTTCCGACGAATGCCGGGAACATCCGCGGAATCGTTATGAAAAAGAACTGACTGAAGAGCTCGTGAAATAAGATGAAAAAGGATGATGTGTGCTCGTTAGAGCGTACATCATCCTTTTTAGGTTGTACCACTGAAAAAGACGTGTCACGCAGATGATTCAAATGCGTTAACACTTAATTCTTATGAAAAGAGAAATCGGAGCACGTCCGGCATACGTTTCGCCCACGCTGTCTCATGGTGAATACCGTCTGCGATGACGGTGTATTGCATCTGCTCGACTTTTTGACGTACTGCCGCCGAGATGACATCATTCGTGTGCAAATAATCTTCTTCCGTCATCGGACCGCTGACTTCTTTTGTCCCGATATCCATGTAGCAACGGTGCGCGTCAGACAGTGGGAGACTTCGCTCGATGAACTCAAGTAAAGAAGAGAAGTTCGCCCATCCGGCTGTCGATAAGGCGGCGGCACGCGTGATGACTTCCGGATAAGCAAATAGGCCATATAAGGAAATCACGCCGCCCATCGAGCTGCCAATCATCGTTGTATCAGTCGGAATCGTCGCATAGTGCGAATCGATGTACGGTTTCAAGTCATAGATAATCCATTCCATATAAGCTTTCCCGTTTCCACCGATCGTCGTCCGGTGTGACGGATATGCGGTTCGCATCAATAACGCGTCATCCGTCCAAGGCGCATATTCATCGTACCGGTCCATCGGGTCATCCGGGCTATCGATGGCGACGATCATTGCCTGTAGACCGACTTCGTGGAGGGCGAGATGAACATCCCATCCTTTACCGAAGGAAGCACTCGCACCACTGAAGACATTTTGTCCGTCATGCATATAGATGACAGGTAGGGCGACATCAAGCGCGACCTCAGGGGGACGATAAATCCGCAATGTCCGCCGTTGTTGATTCATCGGAAGCGATAACTCAATTTCAGTAATAGACATGTAAAACACAACCTTTCAAAGATTAGCGTAGTGGGCTGTACAATTTCGACCATTGTGTTTTCCGCCGACATACAGTGCGTGATCTGCCTGACGTAATGATTCTTCAAATGTGCGTTGGTAAGGATGTTCTACTGTATCGACGCCAAGACTGACGGTAATAGAGAGATGGTGATCGTCGACAATGAAGGGGCGATCGAGAACGGTGTGACGAATTTCTTCAGCAATGGAGATTGCTTGGTCTTGTAAGCAATCCGCAATCAAAACAACGAATTCCTCCCCCCCATAACGTGCCGCGAAGACGGAATCGTTGCGGTGGATGACGTATTTAATCCGTCTTCCGAGCTCACGTAAGACGAGATCTCCGACTTTATGTCCGTACGTATCATTGACGTATTTAAAGTGGTCGATATCAAATAGGATGATCGACAGCGGAAAGTGTTCGGAAGCAAACTGGCGTGCCCCCTCTTCATAAAAAGCACGGCTGTTCGGGAGATCGGTCAAGGCATCCGTCCGGCTTTCGGCATACAATTGAAAGTTTTCTTGGGAACGCTCGAGTACGCGGCAAAATGTCCGAAGCAGGCGATAAATTTCATCCGCTTTTGCTTCATCATAAGCATCAGCGATTTGATGAAATAAAACGATTGAGACATCGACTTCTCCACTTGTGATGGAAGGAATCGCGAGCATCGAATGCCGATCGACGGGAAGCGAGAGTTGGACATCATTTCCCCAGTCGAACCGAAGGCCATAGAGAATCGGAGTCCGCAGATCATTCGCTGATAACGTATGAAATAAAGGTAAGACATCAACTGTCTTTTTTGTCCGAATGTCATAGATGATTTGTTTTCGTTGCTGCTGAATAGAAAGCCAGCCGTCGGAGAAATCAATCAGATGAGGTAAATCAATCAGTAAGGATTCAATCGCTTCCCGTTCAAAGCGTGAAACGAGCAACCGTTCCTTCGCATCGTCGAACCGTTTAGCGTTGTGTGTAGCTTGTAAGGATGCGCCACGCTGTTGTAGGAGTTGCTTGAATAAGAATAAAATTAAAGTCGAGACAGTCGCAGCAACTAACGGGTTTTCATCATAAAACCAAATCCCGAGAAGCGCGCTTAAAATACTGATTCCGTAAACGAGTGTCTGAAGTCGGATGAGGCGGGTCCAGTCATACTTTAAGTTTAAGAAACGATTGACGAATCGACATTGAAGATAGGAAATAAGAAAGACACCCACCAAATAACCGATAAACGGGATAAGTGATTCGGTATAAGTAAAGCCCGGGCCGGTCGGACCTCCAAGTAGCAAGTAAGCGGAGGCGGGAACTGAGATATAGACGATGTCGAATAAGACGTTGACGGGGTACAGGTAGATGAATCGTTTTATCCGAATTTCTTTTTTATGCGAAAATAATTGGAAAATCAGGACGCCGAGTTGACTCAAAATGACGGCAATCAATAAACCGTAATTAAGAAAAATGAATAAAATAATACCTTCTTGAAATGTATAATAAATCCCACCACGGCGGATGTTATCGAATTGGAAGAGGAGGACTAAAATGAGAAGATAACTTGCATTTCCAAGCGATATCGCTGGGTTCATATGGACGGGAAAGGCAAGCGATGCAAGAAACAGCAAAACAACAGTAAGTGCTAAAGTGATCCAGCTCATACGTGCTACTTTTCGATAGTAAACCATAGCGGAATAGACCCCTCTCTGTGGCGATCCTTCTGTATCTATACCCGATTTGTGGAAATTATGATAAGTGATTTACAAAAAAATAAGGTTGAGAGAAATCGAGTCATTGCGTATAATGTGAAAGATATCAAATCGTCGATGACGAAGAAAGTAACGGTTTTATCTTGTCAGCCAGCGAATCAGGAAACGGTGGAAGCCTGAATGGACAAAGAAATCGTGAAACGCACTTCAGAGACGCTATCCGAATCGTAACGATCAGGCGTAGCCGGGGGAACCCCGTTATCCCCAATTAAGGTGGGTGTCGAAAACGACACCAAGAAGAGTGGTACCGCGGTCATTCCGTCTCTTTGCGAGTTGCGCAAAGGGCGTTTTTTATTGGAAAAAATAAACTGTTGGAGGTAATACAATGAGCTACAAACAACAATATGCTGAAGTTTTACAAGGAGTCATCGGAGACGCATTGACACTTGAACAAATTGAGCAACTGATTGAACAACCGAAACATGAAGACCACGGAGATCTCGCATTTCCTTGCTTCTTGTTGGCGAAAGCATTCCGCAAAGCACCCAACATGATTGCAGTAGATGTCGCTGAAAAAATCGATAATCCACTCTTTGCGAACGTTCAACCAGTCGGACCATATGTCAACGTCTTCTTGAACCGTGAGGTCGTCTCGCAAGAAATCGTCAATCGTGTCTTAAACGAAAAAGCGGACTACGGATCAAGTGAGTCGAATGGGAAGACGATTGTCACTGACTTCTCTTCACCAAACATCGCAAAACCGTTCTCGATGGGACATTTGCGTTCGACGGTCATTGGAAATGCGTTGAACCAAATTTCACGTAAAAAAGGATATGAGGTCGTTGGGATCAACCACTTAGGTGATTGGGGCACGCAGTTTGGTAAATTGATGGTGGCTTACAACATGTGGGGTAAAGAAGAAGATGTCCGGGCTGAGCCAATCAAAGAACTATTGAAACTCTATGTCCGGTTCCATGAAGAAGCAGAAAGTAAGCCGGAACTTGAAGATGAAGGTCGGGCCTGGTTCAAAAAACTCGAGCAAGGTGACGAACAGGCAACCGTTCTTTGGAAATGGTTCCGTGAAGTCTCACTCGTCGAATTCAGCCGTGTTTACGACATGCTTGGTGTACAGTTCGACAGCCTGAACGGAGAAGCCTTCTATAATGACAAAATGCAGCATGTCATTGACTTATTAGAAGAAAAAGAACTGCTCGTCGAGTCTGAAGGCGCGATGGTCGTTGATCTTGAAGCAGAAGGTATGCCACCTGCGCTAATCAAGAAAAAAGATGGCGCGACGCTTTACGCGACACGCGACTTGGCAGCTGCGGTCTATCGTCTCGAAACGTATCGTTTCGAACAAGCATTTTATGTTGTCGGCGGAGAACAAGCGCTCCATTTCAAACAGTTGTTTGCGGTTTTGAAAAAGCTTGGTTTTGATAATGTTGACGGCATGCACCATGTACCATTCGGTCTGATCATGAAAGATGGCAAAAAGATGTCGACGCGTAAAGGGCGGATCGTCTTGCTTGAGGAAGTCCTTCAAGATGCAATCAACGTCGCAAAACAAAATATCGCCGAGAAAAATCCGAACCTTGCGAATGCCGACCAAACAGCACAACAAGTCGGCGTCGGCGCAGTCATCTTCCATGACCTTAAAAACGAACGCATGAACAATATCGAGTTCGATCTCGAGCAGATGTTGAAATTCGAAGGGGAGACGGGTCCATACGTTCAGTACACAAATGCCCGTGCCAACTCGTTACTCCGTAAAGGCGGCTATGATGGTGCAGCCTTCGACGGAAGTGCTGACGATTATGCCTGGGGGGTCGTCTCGATGCTTAACCAATTCTCGGCAGTCATTGACCGGGCGTTCGTGCGTCGTGAACCATCCATCATCAGCCGTTATGTCCTTGATCTCGCACAAAGCTTTAACAAATATTATGGTCAAGTACGTGTCCTTGAAGAGGATGCGGCAAAACAATCTCGCCTTGCACTCGTGAAATCGGTTACGATTGTATTGACGGAAGGTCTACGCCTCCTCGGTGTCGGCGCTCCAGAAGAAATGTAATAAAATTAAATTAAAGATGGGGTTAGCATATGAATAAAGAAACAAACGAACGGTTGCAGCAGGCAGCAGAACGAATCAAGAACGAAGACATGAAAGAAGCGATTGCGTTCATCGCTGATTTTCACGGGAGAGTGGCAACATGGTTGCCTGGAGAGTCTGTCGACTTCATCTTTGATGTCGTGACCGCACCAGGTGCCGATTTAATCGCACCCGTTAGTGGAGATGCACTCGAAACGAAAGTGAACTTCGAATTTTTCATGGGTAAAAAACAAACGCGTAAAAAATTAGGTGAACTTTTAGCGCTTTGGAAAGCACCACGTTCGAAGGAAACACTCAGTGAAATCGATGCGATTGGTCTTAAAAAATGGTTGGCCCGGAATGAATTCCGGTCGGAAGACAAGCCATGGGACTATCTCAACCGTCTCCACGTCTTATTGTTCCTCGATTCGATGACAACCGTCATCGATGATCATCAATTGACGACGTTATACGAACAACTTGTCGGCAAAACACCGGTCCCGACAAGCTTCGTCCGTCGTCAAGGAGAAGTACGTCGTGTCGTCGATAAATTCGTCGAGAAACATGAATTAACGCAGGTCGATTTAGTGAAAGCTTCACTCGTCCGTTACCTGTAATCAGAAAAGACCCTCGGATGAAAGCATGGAGATGACTCCAGCTTTTAACCCGAGGGTCTTTTTATCATGCTTGGCGGTAGACGATGGATTCTTCCTGTGTGTCGTAGAGCAACCATTCTCGCTCGACGAGAACAGGACCGACATTGACAGCATATCGTTCTTGTTTGATGGAAATCGGAACGTCCAGTTGCGTCGACAACCGGCGTCCGTCGCGAAACAAACCACGTTGATGACTATGACCGAAAAACAATAGTCGTTGTTCGAATTGGGAGGTGTTCGGTATTAACGTATAACTCCACTCGAACTGATCACCGTGTAAAAACAGGACATCGTCACCCACTTGCTTTGTCCGGGGGACCGACCGGAGTCGGTCAAGCAGTCCGGATACGCCGGTTGGGACGATTGAAAAAATCCGTTCTTCTTGGTTCCCGAGTAATGTTTCGAAATCAAGTAGCGCAACATAGTCGAAATCAAGCGTCACGACATCAGAGATGGACTCAAAAGTATGACGACGCGCTCTCTTTTTGCCGATATGGCACTCATGGACGTCGCCGAGCGAAAAAATCGTCGCTTGTGGAGCACGTTTACGGATATCCTGTAGCACGGCGCGCGTATCTGAAAATGAACTATGCAAATCGGCAATCAGTGCATATTGCATCTAGCATCTCTCCCTTGTAATAGGATTATACCCTGCCAGATGCATTGTCCATCCTCCGTTCGCTTAGTCCGTTTCGACAGTGATACCACGTTCTGCGAAAACAGTTTTTGCGACTTCAAGGGCATTTAAGACACGCGGAAAACCTGTATAGGGCACGAGGTGCATGATGGCTTCGACGATTTCATTTCCTGAGAGACCGGCTGTTAACCCCGTGTTGATGTGTAAGGCAAGTTGCGGTTCTGTTCCTTGTGTGACGAGCGTCGAGATTGTGACGAGTGCACGGTCACGGTTCCCGAGTCCAGTGCGACTATACACTTCACCGTAAGCAAAATCTGTAATCCATTCGCCGACGGCAGGTGCGATGTCTTTTAATGACTCTGAGATTTTATCATGTGTGGATTGAGCTGAATTCGCATCTGTGAACTCACTTAATTTTTTGAGACCGACTTCGTGACGTGTTTCATGCGTTGACATAGTAAATAACTTCCTTTCTGAAGTAACGATACATCCCATCATAACGAAAGAAAAACCATGCTACAAATACATGGTTTTTATACATATCATTCTTTTTGTGAATAAGAATCTTGGACGAAACGAATCCACTCCCGTGTGACATACGACTGATAACGTCCGGTCGGGACAGCGACACCTAATTGCCAGGGTACGCGAGTTTCTAACGGAACTGTTTTGACCCCGTTGACTTGAATCCGGTTTGCGAGCGAACGGGGGAGAAGTGTCACGGCATTTTCTTCTGCGACGAGCAGACAAAGGAAATCCCACTGCGAACTGACATGTGTGACAGTCGGTTCAAAACCAGCTGCCCGGCAGGCGTTTAAAACGACGTTATGGAGAGAGAAGGTTTCATTAAACAAAACGAACGGCATCTGTGAAACTTCTTCTAACGCGATGGAAGCGCGTGAAGCGAGCGGATGCTGTTCCGGTAAAAACAGGTGCAGCTCTTCTTCCATAAAGGGGTAAACCGTCAAGTTTTCATCTGCAGGAAAGACGGTCGCAATTAAATCGACGTCACCCGCGACGATGGCTTTCTCTAAGGCGTGACCGCCGGCCTCGACAATATCGATTGTCACCATCGGGTACTGTTCTGAAAATTGATGCAGCAGACGGGGGAAAAAGAGTGAACCGATTAACGGAGGAAGTCCGATTCGAATGGTTCCTTTTGTTAAGTGCATTACGTCATAGAGATGAGAGGGGAGATCAGAAAGTTGACGTAAGATTTTTTCACCTTCAAGAAGGAGTGTTTCACCAGCGTCTGTCAACACGATTTGTCGTTTACTGCGATCAAATAGTGCAATATCGAGTTCTTCTTCAAGACTGCGGACCATCTTACTTAAAGTCGGTTGCGTGACATGAAGATAATCGGCAGCACGCGTGAAACTTTTAAACCGGGCGACTTCAGTAAAATATTCGAGTTGTCGAAAATCCATCGTATTTCCTCCTATTCCTAATGGTTATATATAGCATAATAAGGATTCATTTTTATTATTGTTTTTGCAAGCGTACAGTAAAAGAAGTGAAACCGTAAAGAAGGAGTAGATGGAAATGAAACAACTTGAAGGAAAAGTAGCGTTAATTACTGGAGCAGCTAGTGGAATCGGTCTTGAAATCGCTGAAGAATTTGCGCAAGAAGGCGCTAAGGTCGTGATTGTCGACTTGCAGGAGCAGGCAGCGAAAAATGCAGCAGAAGCACTGACGGATAAAGGATTTGACGCTTTTGCGGTCGCGGGTGACGTAACGAGTGAAGCGGCGATTAAATCGAGTATCGAACAGACGATGGCACATTACGGAAAAATTGATATCGTCATCAATAACGCCGGCATGCAACACGTCTCACCCATCGAAGACTTCTCGACAGAGACGTTTGATTTGATGCAAAGTATCATGTTACGGGCACCATTCCTCTATACGAAATACGTGTTCCCGATTATGAAAAAACAAGGATTCGGACGGATTCTTAACATGTCATCCATTAATGGTTTGATTGGCTTTGCCGGGAAAACTGCATACAACAGTGCGAAACATGGCGTGATTGGCTTAACGAAAGTAGCAGCACTTGAAGGTGCGACATCCGGTATTACGGTCAATGCGATTTGCCCGGGTTACGTCGATACACCACTCGTCCAAAAACAATTGTCTTCACTCGCTGAAACGCGGAACGTACCACTTGAGTCTGTCTTAGAAGAAGTCATCTACCCGCTCGTCCCACAACAGCGTTTGTTGCAAGTGAAAGAAATCGCAGATTATGCAATTTTCTTATCAAGTGATAAAGCAGCTGGCGTAACAGGTCAAGCCGTCGTCCTTGATGGTGGATATACAGCGCAATGAGCATAAGTAAATCCCTTCCTCCGACTTGGAGAAAGGGATTTTTGCTGCTTAACGGAAATTGATGAACTGGACGTCGACAGATAATGGTAACTCACGGACGATCTGCATGACTTGTTGCAAGTCATCACGCGATTTAGCCGTGACACGGATTTGGTCATCTTGAATTTGCGTTTTGACTTTTAATTTGGATTCTTTGACGGCATTGTTGATTTTTTTCGCATCATCACGGTCGATTCCGCTCTTTAGGATGACACGTTGACGGACTGTGTTCCCGGCTGCCTGTTCGACTTTTTCATACTGTAAGTTCTTTGTCGGGACTTCGCGTTTAATCAACTTCGTCGTCAAGACGTCTTTGACTTGATCGAGTTTAAAGTCGTCATCCGAGATGAGGATTAAATCCTCTTTCTCAAGTTTCATGTCACTCTTCGAACCTTTAAAATCAAAGCGGTTCGTAATTTCCTTCAGTGCGACTTGCATCGCGTTTTTGACTTCCTCGATGTTGATTTGTGACACGATATCAAATGAATTATCTTTTGCTGCCATATGGCATCTCCCCTTTCGTTCTATTCTCTATTTTAGAGAGGAACAGCGGAAGCGTCCACCACTTTGAAATTTTGTTATAATGAATACCATGAAATGAAAGGGGTGCATGGCTTTGAAACAAACAGCAGATATGTTGACGCTCACGCCAAAGGAGATGGATGAGCGTTATGCCTATAGAGGAATGGACTTGGGTGCGACTTTTGAAGAGACGACGATTCGTGTTCGATTGTGGGCACCGACGGCGGAACGTGTGGTCATCCGTCTGTACCGGACGCTGCGTGCAAGAAAAGTAGAGGAAGTCGAACTGTCAGCCGCTGAACGGGGGACATTCGTCGCAGAACTCGATCGTGCTGTGTATGAAGGTTATTTTTATACATTTCAAGCCATCGTCGACGGTCAGAAAGTCGAAGCGGTCGACCCTTATGCAAAAGCAGTCGGAACGAACGGAAAGCGTGGTGCATTAATCGATCCGTCCAACGTACAACCGGACCGTTGGATTGAGGAGCGACCGATGTTCCATTCGTCACAAGATGCTGTCATTTATGAGTTGCACGTTCGCGACGCGACAAGTCATCCGGCGAGTGGTGTGGTCGAACGAGGTACGTTCCGCGGATTGACGGAAGCAGGTACGCGGACGAAAAATGGTGGATTGACGGGACTCGACTACTTAGCTGATTTAGGTGTGACGCACGTCCAATTACTTCCTATCTATGATTTCGGTTCGGTCAACGAAGCAGCACCAAACGATCCGGATAATTACAATTGGGGATACGATCCGGTCAATTTCTTTGCACCGGAAGGTTCCTATTCATCAAACGCAGATGATCCGAAAGCACGCATCCGTGAGCTCAAAGAATTGGTCCAGGCACTGCATGACCGTGGAATCCGAGTCATCATGGATGTCGTCTTCAACCATACCTATGAAGCAGAAAAGGTTCCGCTTGGTCAGTTCGTTCCGGGTTACTTTTACCGTCAAGCGGCAGACGGAACGCTTTCGAATGGTAGTTTCTGTGGCAATGACACAGCTTCTGAGCGTTTCATGATGCGGAAATTCATCATCGATTGCGTGACGTACTGGGCAAAAGAGTATCATCTCGACGGATTCCGGTTCGACTTGATGGGACTCCACGATATCGAAACGATGAACCAAGTTCGTCATGCACTCGATCGAATCGACCCGTCAATTTTAATCATCGGTGAAGGCTGGGATCTTGATACACCGTTACCGCTCGACCAAAAAGCGAACTATTTCAATGCCCTGCAGATGCCGGGGATTGCACACTTTAATAACGGCTTGCGTGACGGGTTAAAAGGAGATGTCCAAACACCGGAGAACCGCGGCTTTATCAGTGGGGCGTTCGATCGGACGAATGAAGTCAAGCGCGGGATTGCCGGGAACGTTTCATCGCAAGGCTTTGCGGATGAGCCGAACCAAGTCGTCTCCTATGTCGAAGCGCATGACGACTTAACAGTTTGGGACAAGCTCTCTGTCTCACGCCCGGAGGATACGGATGAAGTACGACGTAAGCGTCAAATGCTTGCCAATGCGATCATTTTGACGGGACAAGGGATTCCGTTCCTCCACGCGGGTCAAGAGTTCTTCCGGACGAAGGATGGGATTCGTGATAGTTTCAATGCGGGAGAAGTCGTGAATCGGCTTGATTATGAACGGGCAGAGACATTCAGTTCTTCCGTTGAATATGTCAAAGGGTTGATAGCGATGCGTCGTCAATATCCGATGTTCCGCCTTGAAAATACAGCGATGATTCGCAAACATCTCCGCTTCCTAGAAGAAGGGGAAGGCATCATTGCATATGAGCTGAAGCGGACGTATGAAGGTTACGTCGAGCGGCAACGCGTCTATCATAATGCGACAGATGAAGACGTAACGATTGAATTGCCAAGTGGTGAGTTCGAAGTGCTTGTCGAAAACGGGGCAGTCAAAATTCATGCGCCTCGTCTGCACGAGGAACGGGAATTATTAGTTCCGGCACTGACAACGACCGTAGTGGCCGAGCGAAAAGCAGACTATAAAAAGTATGCGGTCGCGGGTGGCGCGGCATTGACGATCATCGGTCTCTTATATGCAGCAAACAAACGTCGAAAAAAAGAGTAACCTAGTATGGCAGTCGCGTTGCGGCTGTCATCTTTTCGTATTAATTCTTTTTAGATAATCCAGTTTTAATTCATCTGATGCGGGAAAATAGATTAAGTAGTATTTAGAGGATTAGTTTTCTGAAAGGGAGCGTCAGCATGTTTGGATTTGATGATATCTGGAAATTTTTCTTATCGTTTTTTCTGTTATTACCGATTGTGACATTAATTCATGAAATGGGGCATTATTTCTTCGCACGATTGTTCGGAGGAAATATGGAGATCAATATTGGGTCAGGCAAGTCATTGGTACGTGTCGGACCGATTCGTTTGAATCGAATTTACTTTTGGGATGGCTGGTGCCAGTATGAGGCACTCCGGCATGAAAATAAATTTACGAACATCATGGTGTACTTGGGTGGTTCGTTAGCGAACGTTGCAGGTATTTTAATCGTCAACGGATTGATTTATGCCGGAGTGTTCGAAGCATCGATCTTTACGTATCAGTTCGCTTATTTCTCCTTCTACTTTGTTTTCTTTTCACTCTTTCCGATCGATCATCCGAATGGATATCCGAGTGATGGGAAAGCAATTGTCAATGTCTTTCGGTACGGCAAGTCGGAGTATAATCCGCAAGCGTAAAAAAAGAGGCCTAGCGCCTCTTTTTTTCGTACGGATTGGAGTGCTGCTTGTCAGAAGTGGAGCTCAGTTTGTCTCCTCATCACTTGATTCAGTTGCAGCATCCGCTTGTTCGCTCTCGAGTTCGACTAACTTTTGGATTAAGATGTGACGCGGCATATGCATCAATTGTTCGAGTGGTACATTCAGACGCTTCGCGAGCTCGACTGCCGTATCAGCAGAAAGTTGTAATGGTTTCATGAAAAATCCTCCTTTTGATGATTGGTTCTAGTATACAAGACATACAACGTGAGCGCATCGACAGTAGCTAGAAATCAAGAAGGTTGATACCGTAGGAGGTAGGAAGTGATGTATATGTATAAACCAGCGGCTGAGCTGTTGCTCCATGAATCGGTATCGTTATTTGAACGAGTAGGAGAGGAATTCGTCTTGTTTCGAGAGCAAGGAGGATTTACGAAATGCGATGCGGATTTAAAAATAGTTTGGGAAACAGCCTGTGCTTATGTTCCATTCACGTGGTACCTCGAACCGAATGGAAGTCGTGCGTTCATCGTCTTCGAAGAAACGATTGTCTTCGGATTACTTGATTTAAAGAATGGTCAGATAACATATATGAATCGCCCGGATATCTGGGCGGATGCTTGGTTTAGTAACCTGTATGAGTGGAGTGGCAATCAACTGTTCTTATACGCAGCGGAAACGGATATCGTCCGCTTTGATTTGATGACGGAAGCAGGAACTTTTTCAGACTATGAAGAAGCCCCTTTATTAGGGCGCATCGTCGAGCGTGGATACAATGAACAATTGACGTTCGAACGATTTATTGCGCCGGCGACGATCATCTCGTACGATCCCGATCAGACGCGATACGTCATTTGGGATGCGGTCAAGCAAGAAGAACAAGTCATCCCGTTCTCGGACTATGAAGAATATTCACTCGTCGATAGTCAGAAACAATTGTTTTCTGTCACAGATGCGACACGATTTTACCTCTATGAGGATAAACAATTAAAGTTTAAATTTGAAGGGTGTCAGTCGTCCGTATTGTTAAAAAGTCTGTTGCTTGACGAACAGGCAAGACGACTAGCAATCGTTTCGACGTCACCGAATTTCGGAAACACGTGGGTTCAAATTTTTCACAAGACGTAAACACATCCTTTGTCGGTCGTACGAAGGATGTTTTTGCTGTCTAAGTAGAAAAAAGGAGGAGTCGACAGATGGAACGTCTTGGTCAGAAGATTGTTCGTTTTCGAAAAAGCATCAGTCTCGTCTGGTTGATTGCACTGATTGTCCTTGGGTATTTCGCCCTTCAGTTACCCGATCAATTGAAAGGGAACGGCTTCACCCGTGATGGGGAATTTCAACAAGTGGAGCAGGTGTTAGAACAAGAATTTAAGCAAGACCCCCATCAAATCATCGTCTTGTTTGAAGGGGATGAACAAACGATTCGCAAAGAAATGACGCGGCATGTCACGTTGTTTCGTGACATCAAAGGAGTCGGACAGGTCGTTGGACCAACCGAAAATCCACAAGCGATTCGGGACGGCAAAGGATATCTTACGGTCGGGACACCGGACATCGAACGGACATGGGCAAAAGCCATCGAAAACAAGCTGGATGTTCCGAGTGATGTAACTGTCCGTCTAACTGGAGAACCACTGATCGTCGACGACTTGAATACGGCCTCGAAAAACGACTTGGTTCGTGCTGAATTGATTGGTGTTCCAGCGGCTTTACTTGTCTTACTTATCGTCTTCGGGACCCCTTTGGCAGCTGTCTTACCGCTCATCATGGGACTCGTTACGTTCATCTTCGGTGCCGGGATTCTCTATTTTGTCGCGGGACAACAAGAGTTATCGATTTTCGTTCTAAACGCCGTCGCGATGATCTCACTCGCGCTCGGAATCGATTTTTCACTGCTTTACGTCAATCGTTTTCGAGAGGAACAGGGCAAGGGGTATTCGATTGCGCGGGCAGCAGAAGTCTCTGTCGCGACAGCCGGTCGTTCGATTTTATTTTCTGGGATTTGCGTCTTTGTCGGGCTCGCTGGTCTGTTAGTCATCGATGTCGATGTCTTTCAAGCGGTCGCAATCGGGACGCTCGTCTCGGTACTGGGTGCCGTCATTAGTGCCATCACGTTACTCCCTGCTTTACTCGCACTGTTCGGTGCAGGATTAGAAAAAGGACGGATCTTTAAGTCCGGCTCGGATCGTGGTGAACGACGCTGGCGGAATCTGGCGCGCTTCGTCATGAAGCGTCCTGTGGCGATTACGGTATTTTCATTGATATTACTCGTCCCGTGCTTGATTCCATTGCGTGACTTGGAGTTGAACATTCCGCAAGCGAGTGCCCTGCCGGAAGATTATGCATCAAGGCTTGCTTTTGAGTCATGGGAAAAAACGTTTGGGGATGACGGGACCGACGCAGTCGTCTTAGTCGAGGGGGACTTTTCGTCTGAAGCAGGACTCAGTCGTCTCGAGGACGCGACACGACAGTTTCAAGCAGATAGCGGTGTGAAAGAAGTAATTTCCGGCGCGACCTTAGCCGAGCAGAACGGACTCGATTTGCAGCAAGCCGTTCAAATCGAGCAGGCGAAACAACAGTTGACCCCTTGGATTGCGTTTGACGCGGACGTCGCCCGGGTGAACGTCAATTTAGCCGGTGACCCCGGTGATCAAGCCTCGCAGGACTGGGTCAGGAAAGTCCGGGAAATGGGCTTTACGATTGGTGGTCCTGCCGCATTCAATCAAGAAATCTACGATGAGATTTATGACAAGATGCCGCTTGCGCTCAGTGTCGTGTTACTCGCGACGTTCTTGATTTTATTGATTGCGTTTCGCTCGATCTTAATTCCGATTAAAGCGATTTTGATGAACTTACTCAGTCTCGGTGCGACATTCGGATTGCTCGTCATTTTATTTGAATCAGGACTCGTTTTTCCGGCAGAAACGATTGGCATTTTGACGCCGGTCTTTATCTTCTCGCTCGTATTCGGTCTATCGATGGACTATGAAGTATTCTTAGTTTCACGGATGGAAGAATATTATGACGAGACGGGTGACAATGACGTCGCGACGGAAATGGGGCTTGCGAAGACAAGTAAAATCATCACATCGGCTGCCTTGATCATGATCGTCGTCACGGGAGCGTTTGCCTTCACGGGTGTCAGCCCGATTAAGCAACTCGGTGTCGGGATTGCGCTCGCGATCTTCATCGATGCGACGATTGTTCGGATGCTGTTAGTTCCAGCCTTGATGAAGTTATTCGGACACTGGAACTGGTGGTGGCCGGGCGGTCGACGGAAACGTCAAACGAAGCTCCACTAAACAAGCGAGCAGATTGGCTAGGCACATCATTAGGCATTTTGAAAAGTCCGAGCGTATACTGACGATATTCAAGTTAAGATTTCAGAGGAGGATATGTTTCAATGGCTAATGAAAAGATGTTTGATACGTTTACACTTCCAAACGGAGTGACACTGAAAAACCGCGTCATGATGGCGCCGATGACAAACTATGCGGCAGAAGAGAATGGTGAAGTTTCGGAAGCGGAACTCGCTTATTATGCAGCGCGTTCAGGCGGCGTCGGTGCAGTCATCACAGCTTGTGCCAACGTCACAGCGGATGGACAAGGTTTCCCGAATGAATTCGGCGCAGAGCGTGATGAACTCATTCCAAGCTTAAAACGTCTTGCAACAACGATCCAAGACAAAGGCGCAAAAGCCATTCTTCAAATTTTCCACGCAGGCCGGATGGCACCACCAGAACTCGTCGGCGGACAGACGGTCAGCGCGAGTGCTGTAGCGCCAGAACGTGAAGGTGCCATGACACCACGTGCACTCGAAGCAGAAGAAGTCGAAGCCATCATCGAAGCATTCGGTCAAGCGACGCGTCGTGCGATGGAAGCTGGATTTGATGGTGTTGAAATTCATGGTGCAAATACGTACCTGATTCAACAATTCGTCTCACCACACTCAAACCGTCGTGATGACAAATGGGGGGGCAACCTCGAAAAACGTTTGGCATTCCCACTTGCTGTCGTCGATGCAGTCGAAGCGTTCGCAAAACAAGACCCATCGTTCATCGTCGGATATCGCTTCTCACCAGAAGAAATCGAAAACCCGGGGATTACACTAGAAGACACAATGCAGCTCGTTGATGTGCTCGCTAAAAAAGACTTAGACTACCTGCACGTCTCCGTCATGGACTTCTTTGCTGGTTCGATTCGTGATGAAAACGAAACACGTTCACCAATCACACTCGTTCAAGAGCGTGTGGGACAACAAGTTCCAGTCATCGGTGTCGGATCACTCCACACACCAGAAGAAGTCGAACGTGCCTTGACAGAAGTGCCACTCGTCGCACTCGGTCGTGAATTAATCATGGAACCGAACTGGGTCGAAAAAGTCGAAGCAGGAGACGTCGCGTCGATTCGGACAGAACTTGATCCAACAACACAAGCAGAACTCGTGATGCCGGATGCACTGTGGCAAGGAATTATTAGCCGTCCAGGCTGGTTCCCGATTAAACAAACAACAAACTAAACAACGGACTTAAAAAAGGAGGATTCGACGATGTAGTCGAGTCCTCCTTTTAGCATGCAGACGTTTTAAAGCGCTTTCCGTCGTGGATCGCTTCCAAAGCGAAAAGCAACCATGAGCGTCATCTTATTGTATCCGAACAAATCGCCTATGAAATAAGAATTAATAAGCGACTTGTCCCATTCGTACACCACAAAATTCGTGGAGGGTGACGGGATGATCAAGATTTGTCCGGTCGAGCATATCGTTTAGCAACAATGCGCAAATGTAGGCATCTTCCTTTGCATCGTGGTGTTTAAACGATACACCTAAAAAATCGGCCATCGTGTTCAATTTATGATTCGGCAGCCACGGATAAAGTTTACGGGATAGCTTGACGGTGCAGCCATATCGAAATGCGGGGATTTGATACAAGTCATACTTTTGAATTGCTTTTTGCAGAGCACCCATGTCAAATGCTGCATTGTGTGCAACAATCAGTTCGGCACCGGCAATCAAATCATATAAGCCGTGTTGTTCCATCGCTTCCGGTAAAGCAGGTTCGTTCCAAACGTCACTCGGACGGATGCCATGGACCCGAATATTTCCGGCATCGAATTCTTCTTCTGGATTGATCAAGACTTGATTACTCGTAACGACCTGACCGTTCGCGAGGACAGACCAACCGAATGCACAAATACTGCGACTGTTTCGATTCGCTGTTTCAAAGTCGATGGCTAATGTATAGGGTTGTACCATAATCATCACTCCTTTTCTTAGAGCATACCGTATTCAGACTTAGAATGCATGTTCGTATTTCGGCCCAAGCATTTTTTTTCCTCAAGAAACCCGCCCACATGACATGTGAACGGGACGGCCAGGATAATTATTTAGCTTGAACGGCTTCAGGTGCTGGGTCTGTATATTCTTGGGGCTTAAAGAGCATGACCCGGTCGCGATAAGCAAAGACACTCGCAGTCAGGACTGCCATCAAGTCAGCAATCGGAAAGGCGAACCAGACACCGCTGACGCCGAAGAACATCGGTAAAATCAACACGAGTGGAATCGTGTAAAGTGTTTGACGTGATAAAGAAAGGAAAAGCGCGACACGGGCTTTCGCGAGTGATTGATACATGCCATTAATGATCATCTGAATCCCATAGACAAACGAGACGGCGAAAAGAATCCGCATCGCGGTCGAACCATCATCGAGCAGTGCGGTATCATTCGTGAACATTCCGACCCAAAAGCGTGGGAAGAGTTGAATCAATAACCAAAGTGTAATCGATAATGACAGACCGTACCGCATCGCAAGTTTGATGGCGAGCGACATGCGGTCGAATTGTTTCGAACCAAAGTTGTAGCCGACGATTGGTTGCATCCCTTGGACGATTCCCATAATCGGCATCCCGACGAGCGCCATGAATTTGTTGATGACGGCGAAGGTCGCAAGTTCCGTCGTCCCCCCGTATCGGACGAGCATATGGTTGACGGTGATGAACAAAATCGATTGGGAAACTTGCATGATGAAGGACGACGAACCGATTTGCGACATCCGGACAACAAGCTTTGGTTCAAAACGGAAGGCTTCACGGTCTAATAGGAGACTTGTCTTTTTCTGTTTCGTAAAGAAGAACCGGAAAATCAAGATGGAACCGACGATTTGAGCGACGACGGTCCCGAGTGCCGCCCCTTTAATGCCCCAATCGAATCCGAAGATGAATAAAGGAGTCAAAATCGTATTGATGGCGACAGTTGTCAACATGACACGCATTTGGTAGTTCGCGCGTCCTTCCGCCCGTAACATCGCACTTGATGCCATCGTCAACATGAAGAATGGGGAACCGAACAGCAAAACACGCAAGAAATCGATGCTGTATGGCATGATTTCATCGGTTGCTCCAAAGACACGCAACAATGGCTCGACGAAGATGAAGGCGGAGACGATGGCGAGCATACTGACGACGAACACGACCATCAAAACATTTGCATATGCGCGACTGGCTCCGATTAAATTTTTTTGACCGAGTCGTTGGGAGGCAATCGCGGCGCCGCCGATTCCAAGTGAATTAGCAATCGCCATCAAAACGAGTTGGACGGGAAACGCGATTCCGACGGCAGCGACAGCAATCGTCCCAATTCCTTGGGCGACAAAAATCGTATCGACGATGTTATAGAGCGCAGTGACGAGCATACCAATCATCGCCGGGAGCGATAATCCAATCAATAATTTATTGATGGGTGCATCTCCCAGTTGGGCAGTATTCTTATTCATCGGTAGGAGAGCCTCCTTTAAGGTAAGTACGTTGGCTTTTACTCAGACTAGTCGCTTGGGTCGGCAGATGCAAGAAATCACTCCAGGCAATGTGCAAAGAGGAACTGTTCTATCCTTGTGACGAATCGGTATGAAAACAAAAACACTCCGACAACAGTACAGTGACGGAGTGTTTGCGCGTTAAGAGGGTAACGGTAAATAGCCTTTTGAGTATTCGAAAGCGAGGAAGAGAATCGCTCCGAGTGCCAAATAGGCAACTAACGTAATCGCTTGTTGTTTTTTCGGCATCTGGTGGTACTCAACCGATTTTTCCGCTTCAAGCAACGGTTCGATGCGTTGGTCGAGTCGACGCAGCAAGGCATCGTAATCATTCGCCGAATCATATTGATAGCGTAAGAGTTCGTCAGCAGCTGGTTTTGCTTCTTCCGGACTTGCACTCCGCAGACTTTGCAAGTCATGGCGTAAAGTCCATGCAATCGGATCATAGCTCGATGTAGCGGAGACTGTAGTCTCACCTGAGTCGAGTTGATCGCTCTCAGCCGGTTCAGCGATTGGCTGTTGTTCCTGTTCCGCTTTTGCTTGTAAAACACGGTTGCGGGCTGCCCGGTACAACATCAGGACGGATTGATTGTCTTCGTATTGTTTCGCAAAACGGTACCGTTTCCAGACGGCACTGCCGCCGAGGAAAGCGATCAACAATAAGATGATGCTGAAATGGGTGAGACCGTAGGCAATCAGGGCAGCGAGTCCTGCAATCCAGACGACGATCGGCAGACCAGCTAAAATCCGTCCGCCATCGAGCGGACTGACCGGGAGTAAATTGAATAGATTGAGCAGGGCACCTAAGTGGAAGATAACGAGCCAAAAATCATTTCCTGTCACGGCATATCCAATCAAAAGCGGGATAAGGGAGAGCAGTCCGGCGAGCGGACCCCCGTAGGCTAAGATTGCTTCTTGTTTCGGCGTTCGGAATGTATCTTTGATCCCGATGACGGCCCCCATGAACGGAACGAAAATCGCTGGTCCCGTCTTAAAACCCAGGCGTTTTGCAGCAGCTAAATGTCCCATCTCATGAATGAACAATAGGTAAAGCAAACCAACACCAAACCAAACACCAAAAATTTGGGCATAAAAGAGAAGCGAAATACCGAACGAAATCAGCGTTCCTCCGAACTTCGAAAATTTTAAGAGTGCAAGGACGACCTTTCCTTTCGAGAGCAAAAATGCTCCGGCGACGGCAAGGCCTCCCCAACGTTTTTTATCCATCATGAATTCCTTCTTCCATAAATATGACGTTCTGTCTCTAGTGTACGCCAAATTAAGAAAAAAAGTTTCATTTGCCGCCGGTTCAGTCTGTTTCCCATATCAAATCGTTTTAAGGATCTTAGCAGGGTTTCCACCCACGACCGTATTCGCAGGGACATCTTTAACGACGACGCTCCCGGAAGCGATGACCGCATTATCGCCAATCGTCACACCGGGATTAATGACAGCTCGTCCGCCGATCCAGACGTTATCCCCGATGACGACGGGTTTGCCGAATTCATACCCACTATTTCGTTCGACAGGATCTAACGGATGCGTCGCTGTATAGATGTGGACGCCCGGAGCAAGCATACAGTTGTCACCGATCGTAATCGGGCAAATGTCGAGCAGCACACAATCGTAATTGGCATAAAACCGGGCACCAAGCGTGATGTTGTAGCCATAATCACATTTAAAAGACGGTTCGATGTAAAAATCCGTTTGTTCCGTCCGGAAAAGTTGTTGCAGGAGAGATTTTCGGTCGGGCAGCTCTTCGATGCTCAGTTGGTTGAATTGATGACAAAGCATCTGCGCCCGTTTCCGGTCCGCCACGAGCTCCGCATCCCCGGCTAAATACAACTGACCTTGAATCATCTTTTCTTTTTCTGTCACATGAATCATCTCCTAACGGTATGTATATCTTCATTAGACTAAATCGGACGGGGAGAAGCAACTGATACCAAAAAAAGCGGTTTTGATGTCGCCATCAAAACCGCTTTTTACTCTGGCATTCAATTAAGCAAGTTCAATTCCGCCTGTCACACCATAAATTTGTGCCGTGACATAACTGGCATCGTCAGACGCGAGGAAGACATAGACGCTCGAAAGTTCGACCGGTTGACCACTTCGTTTGAGTGGTGTTTCTTGTCCGAATTCCGGAATGTTTTCGCTCGGTTGACCACCCGAGATTTGAAGTGGTGTCCAAATTGGACCCGGTGCGACCGAATTAACGCGGATGCCTTTTGGCGCAATTTGTTTCGCGAGGCCGCGTGTGAATCCATTGATGGCAAATTTTGTTGAGGCGTAATCAAGTAAGTTCTCACTCGGATTGTATCCTTGAACAGAAGTTGTCGTGATGATCGAAGCGCCTTCTTTTAGAAGTGGGAGAGCGGCTTTAACGACCCAAAACAGCGAGAAGACATTAATTTCATATGTTTTCCGGAGTTGTTCTGTTGACAGATCCATGATGTCCTCGACAGCTTGTTGTTTTCCGGCGACGAGTGCAAGGATGTCGAGTCCGCCAAGTGAATCATGTGCCTCTTTGACAAGTTGCTGACAGAACGATTCGTCACTTAAATCACCTGCGAGTAAGTACGCTTTTTGACCAGCTGCTTCGACAAGTGCTTTTACTTCTTCTGCATCTTGTTGTTCTTCCGGGAGATAGTTCAGGAAGACATCTGCTCCTTCACGGGCATAAGCAATCGCAGCAGCACGTCCGATTCCTGAATCACCGCCTGTAATCAACGCTTTCTTACCTTTTAGTTTACCTGAACCTTTGTAGCTTTCTTCTCCACAATCCGGAAGGGGTTCCATTTTTGCCTGGACAGCCGGTGGCTCCTGATACTGTTTTGGGAAATCATCGTTGAAGTGTTGTGTAAGTGGATTTTTAGACTGTGACATGAACTGATTCCTCCTAGGTAGTGGTTTGATTTGCATAAGAAGTATGTTCCCTGTCATTTCACGTTTAAACGTCAACTTATTAACCAAGTGAAGTTTTTATTAGAGCGAAAAGGCTGCTCGATAAGGCTATAGCAACAAATAACTGAATGCGAACGAAGGGCGAATAAAAAAATCGGAGTCCACAGGTGTGAACTCCGATTTTTACTAAAGATAAGGTGGATGAGCGATCAGACGCGTTCTGCTGTCAGCTCTTTCATCCCTTGTAGAGCTGCTTGATTCAGTAAGTTCCACGGTTTGTTGTAGTGCGGTTGGAAGAAGAAGTCGACGAAGGCCAGTTCTTCAAGCGTCATTTCATTTTGAATCGCGACCGATAACGTATTCATCGCTTGCGTCAAATCGACCTTCGAAATAATTTGGGCACCGACGACGCGATGAGAGTTTTGTTCAAAAACAAGTTTGAGTTGGACGTCTTCTGCAGTCGGCATAAATTCAGGTCGATACGCATCTGTGACGGTTGTACTCATGACCTCTAGTCCAAAGAATGGAGCAGCATCTTCCGTGACGCCGGTCGACGCGATATTTAAGTCATATAACCGGAGACCGGACGTCCCTTGCGTCCCTTGGTAACGAATCGTCGGAGCAAGTAAGTTTTTCCCGACGAGCGTTCCCATACGGACGGCGTTCGTCGCGAGTGGAATATAGGCATGTGTCCGGGCCGGATTGTAGTAGACGGCACAGCTGTCACCGGCAGCAAAGATATTCGGATTACTCGTCCGCATATAGTCGTCGACGATGATGGCACCGTTCGGTAACATATCGATTTGTCCTTTTAAAAGCTCCGTACTCGGACGGAAACCGACACAGAGAATGACGAGATCGGTCTCGAACGTTCCTTTGTCCGTGACGACTTGTGTGACGTTTCCGTCTACGCCGGTAAAGCTTTGAACAGTCTGGTTCAACTCGAGCTGAATGCCGCGATCTGTCAATTCACTTTCAATGATATCCGTGAATGAACGATCGAGGTATTTATTTAAAATCCGGTCGGCACTGTCGATGAACGTCACTTCTTTTCCGTATGCTTCAAACGCTTCAACGAGTTCAGCACCGATGTAGCCGGCACCGACAACTGTAATCCGCCCGGCATCCGTTGCTTTTTTGATGATGGTTTGAGCATGGTGGTAGTTTTTACAAAGTTCGATTTGATTCAGTTCAATGCCCGGTAACATCGGAATGATTGGCCATGAACCTGTTGTCATGATTAATTTGTCGTACGTATCGTGAACGGTTTCACCCGTCAGAAGATTTTTCGCAAGAATCGTTTGGTTCGTACTATCGATTTCAAGGACATCATGTTTCAAGCGCATCGTTGCTCCGAGGTCAGCCAGCTCGTCAGGTGAAGAGTAGAAGAGTGACTCGGCATGCTCAACGACACCACCGACGTGAAGGGCAATCCCGCAAGAGAGAAATGAGACGTTATCGTTTCGTTCATAGACTGTGATTTCAAGGTTTTCGTTCGTTGCCGTAAGCTCTTTGACTGCTGCTGTTCCTGCATGTGTACAACCGATGACTGCTACTTTCATGAGTAAAGTCCCCTTTTTGTTTAATTGTGATATTAATCACATTCGATTTGATAACCTTAGTGTAATACTTCACAATGTCGGTTTCAAGTAGTTTGTTCATAATTGAGCATAGTTTTGTCTGAATTGTGAATTTGTGAACAAAGAGGTAATGACTTATAACGTTTTTGTTAAAAGTCCGTAAAAATGTTTTAGTTTCTGAAGTTCGGGTTATAATAAGATGGAGAACTAAATGAAAGGGTGGAAACCGATGGATACCGAGAGGACCGATCATCTATTTAGCTTACCTGATTTTTAGCATCGCTGGTCTTACGTAAACAAGACAGTAATGGTTAAAAAAATCAGGGAGAGCGAAAATAGATGAATACCCAAACGGCAACAATAAAACCTCTCCCATGGAAGATACGGGAGAGGACAATAAAACATGAAACGAATCGCAACCATCTTAGCAGGAACGTTACTTATGGCGTTCGGCTACTATACTTTGAATGAACAGTTTGGATTAGCAGAAGGCGGATTTATCGGGTTATCTTTATTAGGACGGTATTTCTTTGATATCAATCCATCGATTTCGATGATCGTGCTCGACATTCCATTCTTTATTGGAGCACTTTATTTTAAAGGAAAACGCTTTGTCAGTGAGGCACTTGTCTCAGCAGGTGCACTATCGCTCTTTTATGAGATGTGGCATCAGCTCGATTTGTTCCATTTCCCGGAACAGGCCTGGCCGGCAACGTTAATCGCCGCCATTGCGAGTGGGATCATCACGGGATACGGACTTGGTCTTGTGTTGAAGAGTGGTGCTGCGACCGGTGGTGACGACCTTTTATCAATGGGCCTTAGCAAAGTGACAGGTTTATCGATCGGGACGATTTTATTTAGTCTCGATGCAATTGTTCTTGTCATTTCACTCGTCTACTTGCCAGTCAGTTTGACGCTTTATACGTTACTTGCAGTTGCCATCGCGGGACGCGTCGTCTCAGTCATGACACGCGAACCGGTTACTGTACCAGTAGTTAGACCAGCGCCACAACTGAAATAAATAAAATCCTTCCTGACATCAGGAGGGATTTTGTTTTAGGATAAAAAGAGATAACGAGAAGGGGGCTACCCAATGATTAGACAAGCGACTGCGGAAGACGCCGATCAAATCGCACCATTGATTGAACAGGCGATTCATGAAATTGCCGAGACACTGACCGGAACGCAGGAGAAAGAATTGATTTTGGAACGGCTTGCGCTGTTTGTGACGCAAACGGGAAACCGGTTAAGTCACGAGAACATTCTCGTCAAGGAGCTCGATGGGCGCGTCGTCGGCATCGTCATCGCATATGCGGGAGTGGATGCAGCGCAGTTGGATGAACCGATCAAACGTCAGCTCCTCGCGTGGACAGGTCAAGAGATACAAATTGATCAAGAGACGGAAGGAAACGTCTTTTATCTCGATACATTGTCGGTCGATCCGGCATATGGCGGAAGAGGAATCGGGTCTGAACTGTTGCAGGCAGCAGCGGACGAAGGGGAGAAGCGTGGATTACGCGCGTTTACGTTAAATGCCGATCAGACGAATGCTGGGGCGCAACGTCTCTATCGACGTCTTGGATTCGTCCCGGTCAAGACGATTGAAATCAGTGGCGGACAATTTGATTACATGGAACGACCGTATGCAACTTGAATGATGAGTGAAGTACTTTGAATTCATTTCAAGATTCGTTGATACGCAGACAAGACTTCGCTTTCCGCGGGCGAAACGTGAGCCTCCGCGTCGTCTGCGCGACTTACGGGGTCTCACCTGTTCCGCTTTTCCCGCAGGAGTCTTCGTCTTGTCTGCTTCTCAACGACGTTTTGTTAAGCTGTTAAAATCCATCCATCAAGAATCTGAAATCAAAAAATCACTCGCTTCACGCGACTCCTACAGGAAAAAGCGCAAGACGACTTGCGCTGTCAGAGACAAACAAGACCCGATTTTCTGCCTCATGGAGGCAGGAAAACTGGCTTGTGTCTCGCCTGAGGAAAGCGCGTGGAAAAGAGTGATTTTTTATTTTCAGATTAATTAAGTGGCGATGATCTGTGACTCGTTGGATATCACTTTAAAAAACGCTGTAACAGAACGGATTCGACAGGCGTAATCTGCTCTTTCAAGCGGGAAGCTGCACACAGCCGTAAACAAGCCTCGAATGCGGTGACTTTTCTGATGCGCTTAAAATAACAGACACGATACAAATGACTGAGGATGAATCGGGAAATGCATTCTGCCGGATTTCGTAAAGACATTCGTCCTCCATAGCGAATCAACAAAAAAGTACGGGCGACGTCCATCAGTGGATTGCCGATGGAGGCATCCATCCAATCGATGACATAGACGTTTTCTTTAACAAGCAACAGATTATACGGGTGAAAATCACCATGACACAAAGTATGTCCCGCTACAAGTGTAGTGTGAGCGGGATACCGTTCTTGAAGACGCGGTAACCCGCCGACGGATAACCTGTGAAGGTGCTGGTGTAAGGTGACCATGATCGTCATGTAGCGGAGAATCCGAACGGGATGACGTTTCATCAAATCTCCGAGCGCTTCACCCTTTAAATACTCCATTCGAATGGAATGATCAACTTGATTATAAACACGAGGTGTCATCGGAAAGTGGTTCTGGATGGACAGATGATTTTGAAATTCCTGCTGGACCGCTGCATGCGGAACGTGTGCGTGAAACTGCTTTCGAACAATCGCCGCAGTTTCTTTTTGAATCGTTGCCGTGTTGCCGGTTCCAATGATATTCATCCCAATCCGCTCCTTATCGTAAGATCATCCGGTACAACCGCGCCTCCGCATCCTCCGGTTCAAACCGGGGGTCACTCGTGAAGCAGAAAACCTCCGTCACTTCAATCGATACATCTGCCACCCGCAACTGTTTGAGTAATCGTCCGGTCAGGTAAACTTCCGCTGATTTAGGCTCCGCCCGCCATTTGCTGACAGATCCAATCGGAACGATCGTAGC
This sequence comes from Exiguobacterium sp. N4-1P, assembly GCF_002214325.1. Classification (NCBI taxonomy): domain Bacteria; kingdom Bacillati; phylum Bacillota; class Bacilli; order Caryophanales; genus Exiguobacterium; species Exiguobacterium sp. N4-1P. The sequence continues at coordinate 2,704,991 of NZ_CP022236.1, read as the reverse complement.
GTCAGGACGTGCCATCAAAAACTGGCGGTCTTCTTCATCCGTAAAGATGGTCGCTGACGCCGGTAAACCGGTAATGGCATCCGCCAACTGGATAGTTGCCGGTTCAATTGTCGCTTGGCGGTACAAGGCGACACTTCCCATCACCAATTGAATACATAAAAATGGGACGAGCCAACGCACTGACAGATGGCGAACAAGCAGGAAGACGAGCAGTAAGACGAGAGGTAAAACATGGCGTGGTTTATCAATGTTTTGGGCCAACCAGACCCAAAGGAAATAACCAGTACCGGTGACGCTCCACCAAAGAGGAAGCGGACGGATTCGTTGGCAGAACAAGAATAGCCCTGAAGCAAGACCGAGCCAACTTGTAAATCCTAAACCATGCCAAACGATTTGGTTGAGTGTCAATCCAAGTCGTTCAATCAACGAGGCTTCGTCCGTTTGTGCCGTACCGCCCCAGTCCGAAAAGTGACCCGTCACGAAACTGAGTGACAATTGAGCGAAGGACGCGGGTCCCCCGACCGAGAAGGCGACCGGTAACAGCCAGGCAAGTTGTGCCAGGAGTAACGTCGCCACTTCGGACAGGAGTTGCCAGTAGTCTTTTCGGGTTTGCCAAAGTAAAAAGAGTAACACGATTCCGAACGGCGCATAGGATAATCGTGTTGCCATCAACAGTCCGAATAAGAGGTACGGCAAAAGACGGAAATGACCGTGCCGAGCACGTTCGACACTCCACATGAACCAACAGAGGACACCAAGTGCAAGACCATCCGACATCCCGGTCGCAGAGATGACGACGAGTGAAGCAACCGAGATGACAGTGAAAGCAGCTAGTAAACGTGCCGTATCAAACGACTGACGTTTTAACAGCAAATATAACGGAATCAGTCCGCTCGTGAAGCCAAGCGTCGAGACGATGCCAAGCGCACGGACGGGTTCAAGCCCGAGTCGTGTGAGACCTGTCGCGAGTAAGATGAAAAACGGGTACCCCGGAAAATGTGGCTGCAAATTCGCCAAATCATACTGTCCAACCGCTAACGTAAAGTTGGCGATGTCGTAGCTTGCGACAAACGGGCTGACCAGATAAAGATGAACACCCAGCAATAGTGAGATGGCGAAACAGAGCGTGAAAAAAAGCGATCGTCCAAGTAGACGATCGCTCCGAACGGTCAAGAAACCTCCTGAAGTTTTTTGGCTGCTTTTGGTGTTCGATTTTGACGCATCAGCATGAAACCGGCAAACGCGAAGTAGCCCCACCAGGCGATCACTTGCTCAAGTGATGGATTATGGCTGTAGCCGAACATCGCACCCATAAACGTACCGATTTGTCCGCTGATTAATGTCGGATTGCCTGTATCGCGCAAATATTGAATTTGGTCGATGTAGTGTTCCGGCATAAACCCGACGATGTTATACAAGGCTGCCGGTGTTCCATCGGCGTTCGTCAACAGGCTTCCGAGCAATCCAAGGTCTTGGAAACGTCCAATCGTTTGGACGAGCATGCCGGCAGCAATAAACAGAATCAGGATGCCTGTCACTTGGAAGAAACGTTTGACTGGAATCTTCATCGTTCCGGAAACGAACAGGTAACCGAAAATGAGTGCGAGCAAGAGACCAGACACGGCACCATAACTCGTCAAGACTTTCTCGATTTCACCGCCGGAAATGGCAGCGAAGAAGAAAACCGTCTCGATGCCTTCTCGGACGATGACGAGGAACGAATGGATGATCATCGTGATGGCACTGCCTGTCGAGACCGCCGCCGCGACTTTTGCCTGCGAGGCCTGTTGGTTTTCTTTCGCCTCTTTCCCCATCCAGAGCACCATGTGTGTCAGTAAGATGACGGAGATCATCATAATACCAAGACGCAAGTACGTGTCGCTACCGAAGCTTGCGAAACTCGTAAAGACGACTTGGAATAAAAAGGCGACACCGAGGCTCGCGAGCAGCGCAAGTCCGACTCCGGCATAGACCCATTTTTTATATTGCGGTGCGTTGAGTCGATCGAGATAGCCGAGAATCAAACCGACGATCAAGACAGCTTCGAGACATTCACGAAGCGTAATTAAAAACGCTTGAAAATCCATCGTCCTTCCTCCCTAATCAGTGATGTTGACGTTTCTTTTTTCGTTGACCGATGATGACGATGACGATTAGAACGATGACAAGACCAATCGCAATCGTTTTCCAAATCTCATCTGTTCCGAAGGATTGTCCGAAAATCGAATCCTCTTCTTCAAATAAACCGGTTTTTTCTTCTCCGGGTAAAACGAATAGTGGTGTAATTGTATCTTCGATTAATGCAATGTTTTGATCAAATGTTTCTTTATCACTCGCTTTTTTCCCGACTCCGAACAGTCCGGGGTTCCCGAGCGCAGTAAGTGCATCGTCAAACGCAGTATACAATGCATCGGACGTTTTTGCATCTGTGCTTTCTTTGACATAAGGAGCAAGTACATCATATGTGCCGCGTGCTTTCGCAAGTAACAGCTTCGCCTGTCCGAAGTCTTCGAACTGCTCATCCGCAAAATGAAGACGACGTTCGATGTTTTGACGTAAGGCAACGCGATACGCCTGTTTGGCATTCTCTGCGTCTTCTTCCGCTAACGCAGCATCAATTTTTTCCTTCGCTTCAGGGAAGTAAAGTTTAAATTCTTTATCATACGCGTCAATCGTTTCCTTCGCAAGTGCATAATCTTTTTGATCGAGCTGTTCCTCAAATTGTTTATAAGCTTCCGCAAAAGCTTCTTTGCCCGGGTCACCATAGCTGTAAGCAAACGCCGATAAAGGAGTCGCGAGGAGACAGAAGAAAACAACGACCGGAAGGACTAAACGTTTTATCATCCGAGATGCTCCTTTCGTTCAAAACGTTCTTCAATCGGTAGTGCAACGATTGGTCGACGCCACTCTTTGTAAATGGCAGGGACCACACGTTGAATATAGTTCAAGCGGATAAAAGATTTTCCTGATTCACGTACCCGGTAACGAATCGGTACTTCTTTCAGACGGAATCCTTTACGGACGAGATTCAACGTCAAGACTTGCGCGTAGTTGTAATCGTGGATGATTTCCGCGTGTTTGCAAGCAGCGCGTGAGAAAGCACGCATCCCGCTTTGTCCGTCATGAATTTTTCGTTTCAGTAAAACACATTGAAGCCACGTAAAGACGTGATTCCCAATATAGCGATAGAGGCGCATTCCGTCAATCGTCCCGAGGAATCGTGATCCGAAGACATAATCCGCATCGTTCGCTAAGATCGGTCGAACGACGTCCGGAATTTGATCGGCCGGGTACTCGTTGTCCGCATCAATCATCACGGCGACGGTCGCATCATGGTCATAAGCGCGATACAATCCTTCGCGGACCGCAGCGCCAAGACCACGATTTTGTTCGAACCGGTAGACTTGAGCACCGTTCAGGGTTGCGACGGTCGATGTAGCATCGGTCGATCCATCATCGATGACAATCGTTTCGACGGGGATTCCGTCAATCTCATCCGGGATTCGTTTTAAGACGAGTGGGAGAGAGGTTTCTTCATTGTGAGCCGGAAGGAAGACGACGATTTTCTTCATGAGCGTTCCTCCTTAAAAGCTTCCGTCAACAATACGCCACGACTGTCGTGCGGGATATCGGCACCAAGCAACTTCGTAATCGTTGGTCCAAGCGACAGGATATGCCGGTGTGTATCGACCTTGCGACCAGCATGAATGTGTTTGCCATACATCCAAAATGGGACGAAACGTTCTCCTTCGTCGAGGTGACCATGCCCGCCGATCCCGTCGGCTTGACCATGATCGGCCATGACGATCAGTGTCGCATCGTCTAACTTACCGAGACGATCGAGTTCTTCACAAAACTCTGCGAGTAGCGCATCGGCTTCCTCGATTTTTTGAATATATTCCGAGTAGAGCGTCCCGCGACTATGACCGGTTTGATCCGTTCCGATTAATTGGATTGCAAGCAAATCCGGATCTTCTTCGTGAACGATTTGCTTGGCCCGTTCGATGATGTTGCGGTCGGCGACATCATTATGCATGACGGCTGTCACGGTACTGACGTCGGTCGAACCGAACGCATCGACGAGGTGGGCAATCCCGAGAATCTTGCCGGATTTATTGACGGCACGCAACCGGTCGAAGACGGTATCCGTTTTGACACCGGTCGTATTCCAGACCATGTTGGAATGAATTCCGTGATCTTCCGGACGTGCTCCCGTGAACATCGAGCTGAAGCAGACGACTGTCCGGGCCGGGTAGACGGTTTCCATATTCGTATATTCCGTTCCTTCTTGACGCAATCGCTCGAGAAACGGAGTGTTCGCAGCCATGTATCGGTCTTTTCGCATCCCGTCGACAATCAAGACGTAGACTTTGTCTGAAGTCGGCAAGCTGACGTCTTTTGTCGGCTCAGTCGGAAGTTTCGGTTTCCAGTCGAAGAGATAATGGTGGAGAATCCAAGCAAATAGTAACAATCCGGCAGGGAACAAGACGTACGACCAGTCAAAGGTCGGATTGATTGACGCTGTTTGCCAGTAGGCAAGTAAGAGTGCGACTTTCGGTAGTTGTTCTTGCGCGTTACCACTCGTCGAGTCACTGTTCTTGAGGACGAGTTTCCAAAAACGCGTGAAGTTGAGCCAGTCCGTTCCAATCCGTAAATGGTAATAAATCGTTCCCCAGAAGAAAATCGTGAAGAAGAAATAAAGACCTGCTCCGTAAGCGAATAGGGGCAGGAGCCGTGTATCCGTTCCTTCAAGGAATAACCAGACGATGACGGGCATCCATAAATAATTACGAAGGAACAGCGGGAAATCAAATTTCCAGTACAGTACGAATAAAGGCAACGTCACTAAAAATCCGAAGCCGGCACCGCTCAGTGTCTGTTGGAACAAAAGGCAGTAGCTGAGGAAGACACCGATTGTAAAAATCGGGGTGAATGGTTTTCCTTCATTCAACAGATTCCACATACGGGCTGCGACTTTTTCAAAACGTGAAGCACTTTTCATGAAGATCCTCCTTTCTGTTGATTCTTGAATTGGCGAAACAGTAATGTGACACTACGGTGATGTCTGACCAAAAAATACAAAGGTGCGATGAAGGCGAACGCATATTTGAACGTGTGCGTCATCAAGGCAAGTTCATAAGGATGGTCGACGCCTGCCGTCTGTAGAACCGTTCCCATGGCGAGCTCATACGTGCCGAGACCACCGGGGGTGAATTGAGCAATTCCGGACAAGACACCGGCACTCATCGCGATTAAGACGAGGGGGAAGGGAAGGACAGCGTTCACGCCTAAGAATAAGCAGTAAACGGCGCCCGCTTCCAAACACCAAGCGAGTGTGCCATACCCGATTAATGCGTACATCGTCCGTAAAAAAGGGCGGACGACGACTAAGGCGAGTACACCGAGCACAATCGCGATACCTGCAGGAAGAGCTGTTTTCGTCGCGAGCAAGCCGAGCGAGACGAAGAGTCCGAGGACGACCAAATCAATGCCGCGCTGTGCGACAAGGATTGCCGTTGTCCGTTTTAAGGGACTAGCGATGGCACGTGCCGTTAGCAGGCGAACACCTTCGCCGAGTTTGACGGGTGACAAGTGATTGACGGCAAGGCCGAGATAGAGGCTCGTCAAATAGATTGGCAAGGGTGCCTGCCGCTGATCAGCCACGCGCCAGGCGACAGCGCGGACATAAAAAGCACCTGCATACAACAAGCTTGCGAGTAGCGTCCAGTAAGAGCGTGAAAGGGTGCGCAAGTAATCATAGAGGACAGGTAACTCGAGCACGAACCGAATTAATAAAAAAACAACCGCAAGCGTCAAGAGGACGCTTGCGGTTGTACGGATTACATGCGCCCGAGATGCCATGTAATCATCCGCTCGAGTCCTTCATTCAAGGTAACGGAGGGCGTGTAGTCGAATGCTTGTCGTGCAGCTTCCGTATTACTCCATGTCATCGAGACATCTCCTTCTCTTTGCTCGGTGAACGTTACCGGAACACCGTATCGCTCACTGAGGGACCTGGCAATCGTTCGGACCGACTCCGGTCGATTCGCCCCTAAATTATAAGTCCCGATTGCGCGCGCTTGAAGTGCTTGTTCCATCCCGCGTGTAATGTCATCGATGTACGTGAAGTCGCGTACCGGGTCACCGAACACGACAAGTTCTTGACCACGAAGCGCTTGTTCGATGAAGCGGTAAAGCGCCATATCCGGGCGTCCGGATGGTCCGTAGACCGTAAAGAAGCGGAAGATCGTAACCTGTAATCCATACAGGTTTTGATAGGCATTACAGAACGTCTCGGCACTATACTTCGCCGCGGCGTATGGACTGACGACTTGACCGGTTGCCTGCTGTTCGCTCAACGCACCTGTCTGCTCCCCGTAAACCGAAGAAGAAGAGGCAAACAAGACTTGCTGAATCTGATGTTGTTTTGCCGCTTCAAGGACGGTCACCGTCATATCGATATCTTCTTTGATGTAGCGATGCGGCTCACGTAAAGATCCGGGAACGCCAGGTAAAGCAGCAAGATGGAACAAGGCATCGAATTGACCGGATGAACACCAGGCATCGAGTCCGACGTGGACATCTGCTTCACAGATGTTTACGCCAAGTCGTGTCAGCTCCGCTGCCCGTTCGCGTTTCAAGTCGCTTGCATAATAATCGGTGAAGGCATCGATGATCGATACGGTATGACCACTAGTACGCAAACGAGTTGCAAGTGCAGCACCGATGAAGCCAGCGCCACCCGTAATTCCGATGTTCAAAGGAAGTTCCTCCAATCGTCTTGCTTAGTTGAACGTATCGAGCGCATCGACGATTTTTTTGCTCACCGTTTCCGCTTCTGCGTCATTTTTTTCGATGAGATCGTACCATGTGTTAGCGTCAGCAAGAACAGCGTCTGCCTCTTCTTTACCGAGACGATTTTCGAGGGTCGGCTTCATCGCGATGACGAACATGTTTGCTTCCATCGCTTCGACACGTGCTGTATCGACATCTTTCGCTTCGAGTGCTTCCATTGCTTCTTCATGATAACCGACGACTTTCTTCGTCAATGCTTTGGCGAAGAGACCTTCGATCTCTTCATAAGAGACGTCTGCTGGTTTTGTTTTTGAGAAGTCGTATTGTTCTTTTAGTTTTGCGACGGCGGCTTCATCGCCACCGGCAAGTGATTCCTCGATTGCGAGTAAGAATCCGTAGCCTTCTGCTTGTTCCATTTGTAACTCTTGTTCGTCGGCACCGGATTTAGCGCCATCCTCGATTTTTTGTGCATAACCGAGTGCTGCGAGATAGAATGAACGGTAAATCGACTTATCCGTCAACTGTTTTGCGACTTTAAAGTCAGCGACGTTTTCAGCCGAGATGGCGTCTTCTTGTGCTGCGAGACCGGACGTGATCGCTTGTGCGATGGCTTCTTCGTTTTTGAAGTCATAACTCGCATCGCGCTTTTCGGCTGTCGGGATGAAGACAGTTTCCGCCATGTTTTTGATATCTCCTAACGTCGCCATGGCGTCATCTGTTTTTCCGGCCGCGACTGCTTCTTCTGCTGTTGCTTGCATTGATTTTTGGAGTTTATAGAAGTAAGACTGAAGTCCTTTATCGACAAGCTGACGGGCAATGTTCTCATCCAAATCCTTTGATTCGACGCCTGCGAGGGCAGAAGTGACGACTTGTTCGATTTCAGGAGCAGCAGTTGCGACGCCACCTTTTAACTTCGATTCATAACTCGTCTGGACCATCTTCCAATCGATGGCTTGTCCTTCTTTCGCTTTATCGAGTTCTGTCTTGATTGAGCTGAAGAGTGTCAATTCGTCCGTTAATGTCGTTGCGGCGATTCCGGCATTCGTGTTTTTATCAGACGTTTGCTCCGTTTTGTCTTCTTTTGGAGCTGTCGTTGTTTCTTTTTCATCCGTTCCGCAAGCTGCGAGTAATCCGGCTACCATAAAGAGTGACGCTACTTTAAATCGTTTTTTCATCTGTCTCATTCCCCCAGGAAAAATAAAATTATCTACAAAATGATGTCGTTTTCACAATTCTCACTATAACGAGAATAATTCTCATTGTCAATTGAACTTAAAACAAAAAAATGGCTCCAGAGAAATCTCCGGAGCCATTTTTTTAAAATATAAATTATTGAATTTGGTCATACAATTTCGTTAAATACGCGTACACTTCGTCAGAGGCTTGGAACATCATGACCGAGTGGCCGAAGATGGCAGCCGGGTTGAAGCCGTGATCTAAGTCGATTGTTGAAGCAATCGTTACGTCGCGATCGCTATCGAGGACGACGCGGAAGTACTTGAACTCTTGGTTGAAGTCATTGATTGCGTTTAAGATAGGAAGATCTTCGACACCGTCTGGAACGTGCGTAACGGTACGAGCGAATAACTCAACGTCCGTCGTCGTTTTACTGAAGACGATCATCATCATCGGCTCAGCGCCAGCTGGTGTTTTTTCTTGTGTCATAAAGAAGACGTGTGTTTCATTTTCACGTGCTTCCATTGGAATGCCTTTTTCGACTAAGAACGCTTGGAATGCTTCCAAGTGTTGTTGTTGAACTTCCGTTACCCCGTTTTCGTTTGTTCCTTCTTGATTACGTTCTGGGTGAAGCGGTGTGACCTTGTTGTCCTCATTCGTTTCGTTCGAGTTACGGTCCTGGTCCATTTTAAATCCCCCTTATAGATACTGTAATCTCAGTTTCAAGCATTTTAAGAGGAATTGCAACTAATGTCCGTTATCATTTAAAGAAGAAACAGTTTGAAAATAAGACAAGTATGTGAAATGTAGAGCAAACTACTTGAAACCACATACCTTAATGGGTATATTGTAAAGCATAGAGAGTACGATTCGATTTAGGAGGAAAACAGACATGAAAACAATCATTGTTGGTGGAGTAGCAGGTGGAGCGACCGCTGCAGCACGATTACGCCGGTTGGATGAAACGGCGGAAATCATTTTGTTAGAACGTGGAAAAGAGATTTCGTTCGCGAACTGTGGATTACCGTACTATATCGGGGATGTCATCAAAGACCGGAACAAGCTACTCGTCCAAACACCTGAGGGGATGCATGCCCGGTTTAACTTGGATGTTCGGAATCTGTCGGAAGCGATTCAAATCAATCGTGAACAAAAAACGGTCACAATCCGTAAAGTCGATACAGGTGAAGAATATGAGGAGTCATATGACAACTTAATTCTTTCACCAGGAGCAAAACCGATGCGTCCATCAATTCCTGGTATCGAAGAAGCGACGAACATCTTTACGTTACGTAACATTCCGGATACGGACCGGATGCGTCAATATGTCGATGAGAACCGTCCCGCACGTGCCGTCGTCATCGGTGGGGGGTTCATTGGACTCGAAATGGCAGAAAACTTGGTCGAACGTGGTGCGAAAGTCACATTGGTTGAAATGATGGATCAAGTCATGGCACCGGTCGATCCGGAAATGGCAGCCATCGTCCATGAACATCTACGCGCAAAAGGGGTCGAGTTGATTTTATCGGATGGTGTCGCCCGCTTTGAAGAGGCAGGGAGACGTGTTGTCTTGACGAGCGGCAAGACGATTGAAACGGAAATGAACATCTTGTCGATTGGTGTCATGCCGGAAAGTAACCTTGCGGCGGAAGCAAAACTTGAGTTGGGAATCAAGAATACAATCAAAGTCGATGACACGTTACGGACATCTGATCCATCGATCTTTGCGATTGGTGACGCCATCGAAGTGAAAGATTACGTGACAGGAGAGGCGATGCACGTTCCACTCGCGTGGCCGGCGAATCGTCAAGGGCGTCTCGTTGCAGACATCATCGCCGGACGCGACCTCAAGTATACAGGTGCGCTCGGTACAGCCGTCGCAAAAGTATTCGATATGACGGTCGCTTCGACCGGAAATAACGAAAAACGGTTGAAACAGTCTGGTCGCCGCTACGAAGCAGTCCATCTCCATCCCGGTTCGCACGCCGGTTATTATCCGGGTGCCAGTCCAATCTCAATGAAACTCTTGTTTGATCCGATTGACGGAACGATTTACGGCGCGCAAGCGATTGGGATGACGGGTGTCGAAAAACGGATTGATGTCTTAGCGACGGCAATCAAAGGCGGCTTGACGGTCCTCGACTTGCCAGATCTTGAATTATCATACGCGCCACCGTATAGCTCAGCGAAAGATCCCGTCAACATGGCAGGATACATCGCTTCGAACATCGTGTTAGGGGACAGCGAAAACGTCCATTGGCATGAAATTGATCAAATCGTCGCAGCCGGCGGATTGTTACTTGATGTCCGTGAACCGTCTGAAAATGAACTCGGTTCGATTCCGGGCTCGGTCAATATCTCATTACCGACGCTTCGCACGTCACTCGACGAGCTACCGAAGGATCAGCCAATCTACGTGACATGCCAAGTCGGATTACGGGGATATGTCGCGAGTCAGCTCCTTAAACAAAACGGCTTCGACGTGAAGAACTTGAGCGGCGGATATAAAACATGGGCGACGGTCAATCGCGATCAAGAAGCGCGAAACCAAGCACGGGAGGAAACAGCAGTGACGACGATTAAAAGTGAGCCGAAACAAGCCGTGAAAGCAGAGCAAATCACGCTGCTCGATACATGTGGATTACAGTGCCCGGGACCAATCGTTGAATTAAAAACAAAGATTGATCAACTGCAGGACGGAGACCAAGTCTTCATTAAAGCATCGGATCCTGGTTTCTTACCGGACGTCCAGGCATGGGCAACAAAGCTCGGACATACCGTCCATACGGCAGAAATGAATCAGGGAATTGTCGAAGTTTTACTTGAAAAAGGGCAAGGACAAACGGAGCAACACGTGACAACGGCACCTGTCGCAAAAGCAGATGACGCGACGATGGTCGTCTTCAGTGGTGATCTTGATAAAGCACTTGCGTCATTCGTCATCGCACAAGGTGCACAAGCGATGGGCAAACAAGTCACGATGTTCTTCACGTTCTGGGGACTGAATGTCATTCGTAAGCCGGATGCACCAGCCGTCGACAAAGCACCGATGGAACGCATGATGGAGATGATGATGCCGAAACATGCCGGTGATCTTCCATTATCCAACATGAACATGGCAGGCGCCGGTCAAAAAATGATGAAAAAAGTCATGAAGGACAAACAAGTCGATGCGCTAGAGACGATGATGGCAAAAGCGCAAGCAGCAGGCGTCCGGATGATTGCGTGTACGATGTCGATGGACATCATGGGGATTAAAAAAGAAGAATTGTTAGATGATATCGATTATGGTGGGGTCGCAAGTTATCTTGGTGCGACAGACGATGCCAACTTAAATCTATTCATCTAAAGAATCGAAAAGAGCCCTTCCGCGAAAAGTGGAGGGGCTCTAAGTGTTTGTCTAAAGATGGAGGGGGTGACTAATTCAGATGAACATCCATCCTTGTGACGGACGTTTCTGCCATCCTCACTTTCCTTGGGCGGAAGGTAAGCCGCGGCAGCCCGCATTTCATGCGGTCATGCCGCGGCTTACCTCTTCCTGACGGAAACGCGAATCACGTTTCCTTTTCCCATAGGAGTTGAGGATAAACGTTTCCGTCCTCCGTTAATCGAAATGGCCGATGATTCCACTTCCACGGAATCATCGGCCATTTCGATGTAAATGCTTCTTTTTCACGATGGCTTAGTGTGTATTTGGGACACGCATGAAAAAGTCCTGATTCCGTTTAATTGGTAGCCGTCCCTCCTTTTGAGTGAGGCCGTTCTTTTTTTGTTCGTAAACGAAAAACCTCACATCTAATGTGAGGAAATGGATAGAAATGCCTCGTAATCAGAAGTTGACTGATACAACTGTATTTGATTTTTCAAAAAAACTTTCGTATTATAGAACACATGTGAAGAAATGTTACATAAGAGAGAAGTGGGGGAGCCTGTATGGAGAAACAACTGATGGATATCGTAACGAATATTAGTGATGTATTATGGTCGAGCGTCCTGATCATCTTACTTGTTGGCTTAGGCATTTATTTTACGATTCGCATGGGATTCGTCCAATTCCGGATGTTACCTGAAATGTTACGGTTACTGTTCCAGGGAACAGATAAAGGAAAGGATGGCGTCTCACCATTCCAAGCGTTCGCGATCAGTACGGCTGCACGTGTCGGGACCGGGAACATTGCCGGTGTTGCGACAGCCATCGCACTAGGTGGACCCGGTGCCGTCTTTTGGATGTGGCTGATTGCCTTGATCGGTTCAGCGTCAGCATTCGTCGAAAGTACACTTGCTCAAATTTATAAAGTCCGTGATGAGAAGGCATGGCGTGGGGGCCCTGCCTACTACATGGAAAAAGCGCTTGGCCAACGGTGGCTCGGAATCGTCTTCAGTATCTTGATTACAATCTCGTTCGGGTTTGTCTTTAACTCGGTTCAATCGAATACGATTTCATTGTCACTTCAAAGTCAGTATGGCATCGATAAGATGTGGATCACGATTGCACTCGTTTTATTAACATCACTCGTGATTTTCGGTGGAGTACGTAGTATTGCAACGGTCTCTGCATTTCTTGTTCCGATCATGGCGGGCGGATACATTTTAATCGCCCTCTTCATTATGATTACGAATCTTGAATTGTTGCCGAACGTCTTCGGCTTGATTTTCCAAGAGGGACTTTTAGAGTTCAAGACGCTTGCTGGCGGAGCAATTGGTGCTGCAGTTCTTAACGGAATTCGTCGTGGTCTGTTCTCGAATGAAGCCGGTATGGGTTCTGCTCCGAATGCTGCTGCGACGGCTGAAGTGTCACACCCCGTCAAGCAAGGTTTGATTCAATCATTCGGTGTATTTGTTGATACGTTACTCATTTGTTCGTCAACAGCGATGATCATCCTCGTTAGTGATGTCGCGACGAAAGACGCGAACGGAAAAGCAGTTGCCGGGATCGAACTCGCGCAAAACGCACTCTCGACTCAGGTCGGAGTGTTTGCGACGACGTTCATGGCACTTGCGATCTTCTTGTTCGCATTTAGTTCAATCATCGGAAACTATTATTACGGTGAATCGAACATCAGCTTCATTAATGACAATAAAACACTGATGATGGCTTACCGTGTCATCGTACTCGGGATGATTGTCTTCGGTTCAGTCGTACAGACGGCAGGTCTTGTCTGGGCGCTTGCTGATATTTTCATGGGCTTGATGGCAGTCGTCAACTTGTATGCGATTTTCCGCTTATCTAAAATCGCGAAACTCGCACTTGATGATTACCTCGAACAACGAAAATCCGGAAAAGATCCGCGCTTTTATGCGAATTCGATTCCGAACTTACCAGGTAAAGAATCTCTTGAGGCGTGGGAAACGGACGAATCAAAAGAAAAAGCGATTTAATCAAAAAGAACCGGCATTTTGCTGGTTCTTTTTGCATGTAGACAACGTGCTATCAGAAGGTGAGAGCGTTTTTTTTCGTTGCTTTTTAGTACGCAGATTCTAAAAAAATTACTAAAGCATCGAAAAAATGGGAATAGCTATTAAAGAAACGAAGAAAGGAGAGGGAGGATGGAAAACGTACATTACGTTCGTGTCGCGGATGCCGTTTGGGATTCGTTTGGTGACGACCCGCATATCATCATGGACTGGATTCTTTTTATCCATGAGACGCAGCCGGATTATGAACAGCTATTTGCTCTGGAAGACACGGCAGCCCTCTATCACTTGATGAATCAAATCGATATCTATATCGATCAAGAGACCCATTACAACTTAGGTCGAGCGATTGTCGGTGAAGAGTTGATTGTCAACGAAACACAAGCAGCAATTGTCGGGATTCTCCCTCTTCCGTTAATCATCATCTCAGCAGAAGTCATGCGAAATTTTGATCGTCGGTCACTAGAGACGATTTATGATGAAGCGGGGCAACATGGAGAATTCGACGACGTGTGGGAACAGTTTGCTGATTTACGCGCATACTTCAGCAAGGCTGAAACGACAGAAGAGACGATTCTTATTTATTACGCTTAAAAAAAAGACTGCTACGGGATAGGTCCCGTCAGCAGTCTTTCGTGTATCGGTCAGTGGATTAAAAGTCAATTTCGTCAGGGTCCGGTCCGAGGCGGACTTCTGTCGCGAGACGATCGATTTGTTCGAGGTCGTCTGCATCGAGTTGGAAATCAAACACATCGAAGTTTTCAGCAATCCGTTCTGGTGTGACTGATTTCGGAAGCGCAACGATTCCGTTATCGAGGTGCCAACGTAGAACGACTTGTGATGGGCTCTTACCATGTTTTTCAGCAATCTCTTTGAAATCATTGATTTCAAGGAACTTACCTTGCATGAGTGGGCTCCATGCTTCGACTTGAATGCTGTGATCTTGCAAGTATTCATGCAATTCATGCTGTGGAAGTTGTGGATGAAGCTCGACTTGGTTGATCATCGGCGTCATGAGTCCTTCTTCAGCAAGTGTATCGAGATGATGTTCTTTAAAGTTCGATACACCAATCGCCTTGATTTTACCTGCTTCGTAAAGTTCGACCATGGCTTTCCATGCTTCGACATAACCTTCGACCGGCCAGTGAATGAGATAAAGATCGAGATAATCGGTTTCTAGTCGCTCAAGTGACTCAGCGAAAGCCTCTTTCGTCCGTCCGGCACGAATGTCATCGTTCCAAACTTTAGACGTCAAGAAGAGTTCTTCACGTTTCACGCCGCTTTCTTTGATTCCTTTTGCGACACCACGTTCGTTTTTGTAGACGGCAGCCGTATCGATATGACGGTAACCGACGCGAAGTGCTTCTGCGACGGCAGCCGGTGCTTCCGTCTCTTCATCGACTTGCCAGACACCGAACCCGATCTGTGGAATCGTGATACCATTTGAAAGTTTTGCGTATTGCATGTATATACTCCTCCTTCAATGAAACTAGAATATGGATTTGCCTGTTCAGTTTAGCATGAACTTAGCGGAACATCTGTTTTGATGCTCATAAGCAGGGAATATAGAATGGGAAAGAGAAGAAAGTCTACTGATGCATAAACGAAGAGAGGTGTAATATCATGGTGAAATCGATTAAAAAAGTACCAAAAGGAGTCTGGACAAGCATCGCAGCACTATTAGGTGCTCAAGCCACGTTCCTCTTTCTTGGTGCCCGCAAGACAGGACGCAACCCATGGGTATGGGGGGGAGCAGGACTTGTTCAATTTCCGCTTCCGGCGATTGCCTATTTCATTTTGAATCGTCAAGAAAAACAGAAATAAAGTGAACCCCCCGTCGCAGACGAAGCGACGGGGGGTGTTTGTTTTACGACATGTTGTTTTTCTGTGCGGCATCACTCTTCCGGCGTGGGAAGCCGAAGAAGATTGCCAGTGATCCACAAACGAACAGTAAAAATGGATAGAACAAATAAGGAATCAGTTCGGGTGACGCCGTTTTCGTCAATTCAGCGGCAATCAAAAGTTGCGCTCCGTACGGGATGATTCCTTGAACACCACAGGAAAAGAGGTCGAGGATACTGGCTGACTTCTTCCGGTCGATGTCATACGTATCCGCGATTTCAGCAGCGAGCGGACCGGCGACAAGAATCGAAATCGTATTATTTGCTGTTGCGAGATTCGTTGCACTGACGAGGGCAGCCATACTGAACTCAGCTCCCCGGCGTTTCGAAATCTTTCGTGTCAGCGTTTCTTTGAGATAAGCAATTCCACCGTTATAGGTGATCAGGCTGACGAGTCCACCCATCAGCAACGTTAAGATTGAGATTTCTGCCATCCCCATCAATCCGTCAGACATCGCGAGGACAAATCCACTTACTCCGAAACTACCGTCGATCATTCCGATGATGCCTGTCAATAACGTCCCGCCGAGTAAGACGAGAATGACGTTGACACCAAAGAGTGCGAACACGATGACGGAAAGATACGGAATCAGCTTATAAAATTCAAATGCTTTCGCTTCGACGACATCTCCGGAACCTGACACGAAAGCGAGTAAGATGACAGTGATGACGGCAGCAGGCAAGACGATTAAAAAGTTCGTTCTGAATTTATCACGCATGTTCGTTTTTTGTGTCCGGACAGCGGCGATTGTCGTATCTGAGATAAACGATAAGTTATCACCGAACATTGCTCCACCGACGACGGCAGCAGCGGCGAGTGCGACATTGACACCCGTCGCGTCATGAATCCCGAGTGCGATCGGTGCAAGGGCAGCGATTGTGCCGGTCGAAGTTCCCATCGCCATCGAGATGAAAGCGGCAATGATGAACAATCCACTCATTAAAAGAGACTGGGGTAGGAAACTGAGTGCAGCGTTGACGGTCGCATCAATGGCTCCGATTGCATTCGCTGTTCCAGAAAATGTGCCAGCGAGTAAAAAGATGAAGACCATGATCATGATGTCCGGATTTCCGGCACCGCGGGCAATCCGCTCGACGGTCTGGTTGATGTCTCCCTTAGATGTCGCAGCAGCAAAAATCAAGGCGATTAAAGCTGCAATCAAGATGGGGAATTTGTAAAAGTCGTTATAGAAGATTCCTGCACCGATGAATAATACAAGGAAAACGAACAAGGGGAACAACGCCCATTTGTTCGGCGTAACCGTTTCGTTCATGTGAATCACTCCATTTCTTCAGCATACAAAAAAAGACCCCTTCGCAAGAAAGAAGGAGGTCTTTACTGAAAAAGACGCTCTTCTTATCTCTCAAGCCATAGCTTGCTGGATTTGGCACAGTACGAATCAATCGTCCGCTGCCGAAACATCATTGGGCCAGTCCCTCCGTTTCTCGCGATAAAAAGAAGTCATTTAGTTGTTTAGTCGTTGTTTAAAACACGTTTATTACCCTAACGTATCTTTTAATGCTTGTCAACTGTACCTTACTGCAGTGCTTGTTTGAGCGTCGTCACGTTTTCGTTCATCAAATCAAAGTACGATTGATCTTGTTGATCTTTTGCGACGGACTCGAGGTTATGAATCGTAATCGATTCGGCACCGATTTCTTTTTGGATGACACGGGCGACCTTTGGCGACACCGTCTCTTCGAAGGCGATATAGTTTAAGTCATGCATCTCTGCTTCCTTGACGATGGCAGCCAGCTGTTTTTGGGACGGTTCGTCAGACGGTGAAATACCGGCAATCGGCAGTTGCGTGAAACCGTAACGTTCCGCCAAGTACCCGTATGCGGCATGCGTGACGAGAAGCTCCTTTTTCGAACCGGAGTCAACAGCTTTTTGTAAATTTTGGTCGAGTTCATCTGCTTGTTTGTTAAAGAGTGCGAGGTTTTTATCAAACGTTTCCTTCCGGTCAGGTGCTTCCTTTGCTAACGCGGTCGTAATCGAGTCAGCCATTTTCTTGGCGTTGTTCGGGTCGAGCCAAACATGCGGATCGTATTGTCCATGATCGTGCGACTCTTCTTCAGCCTCGTGATCATCATGGTCATCGTGTGCGTCTTCTTCGTGCGTATGAAGCGAAGCGGAAGCTTCGAGTAAGTCGATATTTTTACTTGTCTCGACAAAACGAATGGAATTACCGGCTAAACTTTCCTTAATCTTTTCAGAGTACGGCTCAAGGGTTGTGCCGGTAAGTAAAAATAGATCGCCTTTCGCAATCGTCGTCAGTTGCTTCGGAGTCGGCTCATACGAATGCGGGTCGGCGCCAGGGGGAACGATTAATTCGACCTGGACGTCCTTTCCGCCGATTTCTTTGGCGATGGCTGCCGTGGCGAACGTCGACGTATAAATTTGCAATTTACCGTCTTCGTCTGAATTTGAAGTCGATGAGCCGCATGCGGCGAGCAGACTGGCAGTTACTGTCGCGATGGTTAACGCTGGAATGATTTTTTTCATATATGAACCCTCCAAGATAATTAAAACGTAATTGTTCCGATTTGGACTTTCTAACTATATCCGACGGAAATTAAAGCGTCAAGTCGGAATGTTGTGAAGTTCTAGTTCAAAATAAATCGGGTAAGAGAAGAGTAGAAGTGAAATCGGAATGAGCCTTGGAGGTGATGAGGTGAAACGTGAAACAGCATGGTTGATGGGTGGCGCCGCTATTTTGACGACGGCTGCTGCTGGTGCGAGTATTTGGAATAATTATGGAGCCTTACTCAGATGGACGGAGCCGGTCTTGCCGCTTACCGAAAAGCAATTAGCACCACGAAATCTTTTATACAAGACGGTCAATCAGCAGGACTTGACGTTAGATATCTATTATCCACCGGGAGAAGGGCCGTTTCCGGTCGCGATTTATGCTCATGGCGGCGCATTCGTTCGTGGAAACCGTGATGATGTGTTTAGTTTTGCTCCAATCATCGACCGGTTTTTAGAACTCGGGATTGCCGTTTGCAGCATCGACTATCGTTTATTTGAGGATGGCAGCTACTTTCCGGACAACCTGGAAGATGTTCGAGATGCCTTATGTTTTTTAAATCAACAAGCGGATGAATTACGCATCGCGCGCGGTCGCATGCTTTTATGGGGTGATTCAGCAGGTGGAGCCCTAATGTTGACGACGGCGCTTGCCCCGACTGAATTTATCGGCGAACAGGCGGAGGCGCATCTTCCTTTAATCAGTGGAGTCATCGCCTTGTATCCGCCGACGAATTTTCTGTTGTTTAAATTCATTCAAACCTGGATTGCCCATATCAAGTTTTATGGGGGTGGACGTGAAGAATGGCGACAGTTGATGATGCGTGTCTCCCCGGCGACACATTTAAGTTCCGACTCGCCGCCGATCATGTTGCTGCACGGAAAAAAGGATCCGATTGTCCCGTTTGCTCAAGCACTCCACTTTGTTGAGAAGGGGGCGGATGTCGGGGCGGATGTTCGATTATTCTCTTTCCCGAATGGCACACATTCGCTGGCGAGCTTTGCCCAAACTGAAAATCCACTCAAAATTGAACGTTTGCTCGAACGAATCGAAGCCTTCAGTTGTCAAGTGCTTGTCTTACCGAAACGAGAGGCGCTTCATTAGGAAACATGATACAATCAGTCATATTTCTTTAGAAGGAGACTGCAATATGACGGAAATTTGTTTAGTACGACACGGTCAAACGGACTGGAACTTAAACGAGCGGATTCAAGGACGTGAAGATATACCGCTTAACGAGACCGGTAGAAAACAGGCGGCTCTCAGTGCTGCCTACCTGGCAGAAGAACAGTGGGACGTCTTGATTTCAAGTCCGCTATCGCGAGCTGTCGAAACTGCTGAAATCATTGGTCAATCGATCGGTCTAAGCTTGACGGAAACGGATGAACGGCTTGTCGAGCGCGAATTTGGAACGGCTTCCGGTGAACCGGTCGCCGGAATTTACGAAGCAGTGCAGGCAAATGATGCAGAGCGCGTCCCGGGGCTTGAAACGGAAGCGGAAATTCAACAGCGTGTCTTCAGTGCGGTTGAAGAACTGACAGAAAAATATCGAGGAAAACGCCTCTTAGTCGTCTGCCATTCGCATACGATTAAAGCGGCACTCTCCTCGATTGATGAGACATTCAGTTACCGGACGCCGTTAAAAAATGCATGTGCGAATTACATTCGTTTTTCCGACCGTTATGAGATTGAGCGGATTAATGTAGCGGACCATATCACAATTTGAACATCATCCTTCGACGGTTGCCGGATGTTCTTGTAAGTACTGTTTAAACGTTTCTTTCGCGATGCTCGTGATATGAGCACCACGTTTAGAGCGTCGGTCTTTATATTCTTGAATCAGCTCTTCGCCAGTAAAGTTGTCTTCGACGACTTCACGCAAAATCGATTCGGATAAATCATTTTTCATCATGACCATCTTACCGGTAAAGAGATAAGAGACGCCTTCGCTCAATTGCGTACTTTCATAAGGCGTGACGATCATGGCGGCGGGGTCATTGTCCGGCCGTGAAATCGTGATTTCAATCAAAGCGCGCAGCTTTTTCTCGAACAGTTCTTTCAAAATCGGTTGATCGGTGTCGGTGACGACGATTTCAGCGACCCACTGGGCGGTTTGGTCGGTACTCACCGTCAGCCCATCTTTAATCTGAACGGGGATTGTCGTATCTCGCCCTGATTCATCCATGAGAATACGTAATGTACACAATTTAAAGGTTTTCAAAAAGAACTCCTCCTTTTGTTGTTCGTACGTGATTTTCTTCAGTATAACGTGAGTCTGTCGCCTGCGCGAAACTTTTCGTAACGTCTTCGAGTCGAACTATGTTTAAATGGAACTAGAAATCAGAAACAGGAGGACCGTTTATTATGCCGCAAGCACTTATAGGAATATTAGGAATCGTGGGGATTATCTTACTTGCCCATCACATCATCATGTATTGGCATGCTGAGCCAAAAGATCGCCCGACGCTTGCGTACCGCATAGCGCTCCTGATCGCCTGTTTGCTTCTTATCAGTGGAAGTGATCATTTAATTAGTATCTTTTACGCCGATTCTCTTGCTGAGTTCGGTCAACGGATTACCTATATCGTCTTCATCGGAGGTGCGCTTGGTTTTGCGTGGTACTTTCGTCAACAAATGGAACAAGCGACAGCCAAAATGACTGCTCACCCAAACGAAACAGCCCACTTCAGTTGAAGGGGCTGTTTTTAGCGTATAGAAAAATGAGAGGGAGATGAAAAGGTAGCCTTTCAAGACGTCCGTCAAGAAGCTTGATTCTTGAGGCTGCTTGATTTTGTTATTTTACACCACTTGCGAGGCGTGTTTTCCGAATCATGTCGAGTTTCAGTTTCCAGAGACGGTCGCTGAACGTGACGGCATAGATTTCAGGTAGACGTAGACGTTTGTACTCTTCCCACAGGCGTCCGATTTGCTGTTCGTGGAACTGACGACTTTCTTCAATCGTCGGAACGGTATACACGAGTTCACCGTCCTTAAAGATCGGTGCAAGTAACCGTTCAACCTTAAAGTTTTCAATCCGGTTCCGGAACGACGGGTCACGGACGTCAATCAAATCGACGAAGTCGAGTTGACTCGGATCTTCATCGAGTAACGTGATGTAGTCGCCTTTGAACTTGTTCGTTTCCGGGTCGACGATGCGGTACGCCTCCTTGATATGCGGTGTCGTCGTCTTCGCTTTTGAAGACGAAACTTTGATGACGGGTGCAAGTTCGCCGTCAATTTCGCGGGCGACGAGTTTATAGACCATGCCGAGCGCCGGTTGTTCGTACGCCGTGATGCCGCGTGTTCCGACGAGGAAGGTGTTTGCCTGTGCCCCTTGGATGCGAAGGTCTTGAATGACATATTCGTCTAAATCACCAGACAGGACAATTTCGACGTCGAGTAAGCCGGCTTCATCAAGCATCTTCCGGGCGCGTTTTGATAGGTAGGATAAGTCGCCGGAATCGATTCGAATCCCGCGTAACTTATGTCCGTCTGCTGCGAGTTCTTTTGCGACCGTGATCGCGTTCGGGAGTCCGCTTTTAAGCGTATCGTACGTATCGACGAGCAGTGTCGCCTGATCCGGATAATGCGATGCGAACGTCCGGAAAGCCGTCAACTCATCATCATGAAACTGGATATCTGCATGCTCCATCGTTCCACCACATGGGATACCAAAGTCGCGGCCGGCCGACGCGAGGCTTGTCACGTCGAACCCGGCTAAATAAGAGGCACGTGTTCCGAAGTAAGCAGCATCGATTCCTTGGGCGCGGCGTGAACCGGCTTCGAGGAATTTCGCGCCTGGTGCCGACTGCCGAATCCGTGCGTATTTTGTCGCAATCAACGATTCGTGATTGGCGATGTTCAAGATGGCCGTTTGCAGTAACTTCGCCTCAAAAATCCGTGCTTCAATCCGGACTAATGGTTCGTTCGGGAAGACGATTTCGCCTTCTTTGACACTCGAGAGGGAGCCATTGAATTTAAAGTTACGTAACTCATCCTTGAATTCATCCGGGAACCCGATCATCGTTTGAAGATACGTAATGTCTTCTTCTGTGAAGTGGAGTGTCTGGATATATTCGATGATATTTTCAAGACCGGCGAAGACGACATAACCACCTTCGAATGGATTGCTGCGGTAATAGACGTCAAAAACAGCACGTTCATTATGGCGCCCTTCCTTCCAGTAGATATACATCCATCTCGGAAGATAGAGGTCAGTATGAAGTGCAAGATTACGTTGTAACATGAAGACAGATCCCTTCTTATTCGCCGACGACTTCTGCGCCGATCGATTGTTTAAAGTGTGTGAGTGCCCAGTCGTGGCCGGCCGCATTGAAGCTGGCGACGGCGTCAGCATGGACGACGATTTTATAGCCGAGATTGTACGCGTCGACAGCAGTGTGCAAGATGCAGATGTCTGTACAAACGCCGACGAGGTGAACTTCTGTGATATGCCGTTCACGAAGACGTAAATCTAGGTCCGTCCCAGCAAAGGCGCTATAGCGCGTCTTGTCGATGACATGATCCGCAACACGTGCCATCTCTGCGACCTGTCCGAATAAGTCCCGTCCGTGTGTTCCCCGAATATTATGAGGCGGGAAGAGGACGGTTTCCGGATGGAATGTGTCGCCTTCTTCATGAAGGTCGTTTGCAATGACGACATAATCGTTCGTCGAAAATTCATCCATGAGCGATGCGATGCGTCCTTCGATGAGTTGACCCGGTTTACCGCAAGTCAGCTTACCTTCATCGGCGACGAAATCAAACGTATAATCAATAACGATAAGAGCGCGCATGAGCGATAGCCCCTTTCCTGAATGGGATATAGTGTTCTCTTTCACATTGTACTCTATCTCACTTCGAAGGCAAAAGGAAGAAATCGAACGAGTAGAGGTATAAGAAGTAAGGAAAGTAGGGTATAAGGTATAGGACGAAAACGATAGTAGAGGAGGAGAATGGAATGGAACGGTTGAATGAGTATGAGGTAGAAGAACGTTTAGAAGGTCTGAATGACTGGAGCGTCGTCGATGACGAAATCGTACGCATCTACACATTGGATTCTTTTCCGGCGGCACTTGATTTTGTTCAAGAGGTCGGTTCTTTAGCAGAACACTTGAATCATCACCCGCGGATCATGATTGATTATAAACAGGTGACGCTCGCCGTGACGACACATGATGCCGGCGGGTTGACTGGGAAAGACTTCGAACTCGCGGAGGCCTGTGATGCCATCTAAACTATTCATTACATTCGGTAGCGGTAACTTTGTCGACCAAATTCGCTCGCGTGATGCTCAAATTCGGGCAGCGGGTGGAAACGGAGAAGCATTACTCTGGATTGAAACGGACGGAAAGTCACCGTTTCAAAGCGGGAACAGCTATA
Source organism: Exiguobacterium sp. N4-1P (assembly GCF_002214325.1). Classification (NCBI taxonomy): domain Bacteria; kingdom Bacillati; phylum Bacillota; class Bacilli; order Caryophanales; genus Exiguobacterium; species Exiguobacterium sp. N4-1P. Next base: position 2,681,791 of record NZ_CP022236.1, on the reverse strand, counting down.
CACTCCTCGAAACGCGTGGTAATTTTGATGAGAAGGGGACGATTTTTTACTGGTCGATTCCGGCAGATCAAAATAGCGGCGATCTTTTCATCCATCAGGTCATGTCGGACCCGAAAGTACTCGGGGCAGAATATGGCAGTTTTCAAGCCTTACGGATTGCCCGCGTCGAACGGGCGACGGATCTCGTGTTATTGATTCAATTCAAGGACGAAGGAGATGCGTCACGTTACGCAAAATCAGTTGAACGCTTGACGGTTGATCAGTATGCTGAAGAGGCAGGGAAGTCGTTTGCGCCTTCTCCAATTATGAAACGTTATCAACTTGTACCACCATTACATTAAAATGACACAGGGGGAAGAACCAGATGAAAAAGAATTATTTTGTACTCGCAACAGTAGGTGGCGCACTAATCGGAGCAACACTCTCATTACTTCATAAAGATACGCGCCAAGCACAAATCGAAGCGACGAAGCGTGCGTTTGGCGGAGCCGGCACACAACTTTCGGCAGTCAAACAAGATCCAAAAGGACGTTTTGAAGAAATTCGTGCCCTCTACACAGATAATCAAGAAACCATTCATAATCTGATTGACGATGTGAAGGATCTTGCGGAATCTTTCCGGAAGTAAGAATAAGAAAAAAGCGCCGAGTCTGTTTTCCGTAGTACGGAATCAGACAAGGCGCTTTTTTGTAGATTAGATGAATCGCGCGAGTAGACCGAAAACGGCAAAGGCAACGATGACATAAAACACGATGCGTCCCGTTTGACCGGATCCTGTCGAGTGAACGACATGACCACCGAACGTCGCCCGTTGACCCGTATTAAACGGACGTGTGAACGGAACAGCGCTTTTTCCGAAGATGAATCCAGCTAGGAATCCGAGGAGGAAACCATACAAGTGACCGAAGACGGAAACGTTCGAGCCGATCAGTGTAAAGACGGCCGTGATGGCACTAAAGATGTAGACGAGTCGTGCATCTTCGACAGAAATGATCGTCCGACGAAAACGACCGAGATAAACGTAAAAGCCAAGCAAACCTAAGATGGCTCCAGATGCTCCCGCCTGTCCATAAAATAAGTTATCGCTCAACGTGATATACGTCAACACGTTAGCGAGCGTTCCGACAAGCAAGTAAAAGATGGCAAATTTCACATGCCCGATCATCCGCTCGAGCGCAGGAGCGAAAATAATCAACGCAAACGTATTAAAGGCAATGTGCCAAAAATCGTAGTGTAAAAATGTCGCCGTGACGACACGCCACCATTCGCCATTCGCGATGAATAAATTAATCGCTGAACCATAACTGAGTGGAGAGAAACCAAAGCCGAGTAACTGATTCAACTGCTCGATGACAAACAGAGCGACTTGGATTAAAATGAACAACGAAACGACCGGATAAGAACGTGTGAACGTTTGTAGATTTTCCGTTCGACTAAACATGACAACACCTCGCTTCACTTTCATTCTATATGAAGTGGACGAAGAATAGAACTGTGGAGGCGTAGGGAATGATTTATGGTATCGGTCTTGACTTGATTGAATTAGAACGCGTTCGTCTGACACTCGAACGTCAACCCCGGATGCTGACACGTATTTTGACGGATCGTGAACAAGCGCGGTATGAAACATTGGCGAACGGACGCCGACTTGAATATCTCGCGGGACGGTTCGCTGCAAAAGAAGCGTTTGTCAAAGCACTCGGCACGGGGATTGGGCGAGAAGTGTCTTGGCGCGATCTTGAAGTACTAAATGAAACATCAGGTCGCCCTATCATGACGGGGCCGTTTGACGGTATGATTCATGTATCGATTACGCATTCGGATCATTATGCGGCAGCACAAGTCTTATTAGAAAAGAGGGATGGCGATGTACCGACCGACGTGGATTGAAATTGATCGTGCTGCGATTGCACACAATGTACGCGAGATAAAGGCAAGAATCGGCGACCAATCGATGATGGCCGTCGTCAAAGCGGATGGCTACGGGCACGGTGCGATCACTGTGGCAGAAATTGCATTGGAAAACGGGGCTGACTTACTTGGCGTCGCTCTTCTTGAAGAAGCAATCGAGCTGCGCGAAGCAGGTATCCAAGCACCGATTCTCATGCTCGAGACGTTATTGCCGGAGCATGTCTCCGTCGCTTCGAATTATGATGTGGCGGTTCCTGTATTTTCAGCCGAGTGGTTACGGCAAGCAAAACAACATCTGACGGAAATCGATTCGCTTCGGATTCATATTAAGGTCGATAGTGGGATGGGACGGCTCGGTCTGCAAACGATGCAAGAACTGGATGAACTTTTAATGGAGCTCGATTCTGATTTGCTTGAGCTCGAAGGAATTTATACACATTTCGCGACAGCGGACGAACTGTCGAGCCGTCTGTTCGAACAGCAACGGACGACGTTTCTCGGCTTCGTCGAACGCGTACCGCACGTGCGATATATCCATGCTGCGAATTCTGCTGCTGCGATTCGACTCGCAGGTCAGGATGACCCGTTTAATATCGTCCGCATCGGGATTGCCCTTTACGGCGCGATGCCGTCTGACGAGATGATTCCATATTATGATTTCCTTCAGCCGGCATTTTCGTTGAAGAGTCAGCTGATGCAAGTCAAGTGCGTCGAACCCGGACAGACGATCAGTTATGGGGCGACGTACACGGCACCGACGGACGAATGGATCGGGACCGTCCCGATCGGCTACGCCGATGGGTGGTCGCGACGTTTTCAAGGGTACTCACTCATCGTAGATGGTCAATCGTGTGAAATCGTCGGTCGTGTCTGTATGGACCGGTTAATGATTCGTTTACCGCAGGAATACCCTGTCGGCACAGAAGTGACGTTAATTGGAACGGGCGCGCCGATTGATGAAGCAGCCCACTGGTTAGGGACGATTAACTATGAAGTTCTTTGTCAATTTTCAAAACGTGTGCCGCGAAAATAAATTTAAAAAACCATCAATATGATGGCAAAAAAATGTTATTTCTTTGAATTTTGATTGTATTTTCTGAATTCGACTGATATATTGAAGTAGAAAGTGAGTCGTTCGTTAAGGTTTCAGTGAATCTGGAGGTGCCATTATCTTGGTCCAACAACGGGAAAAGCAGTTTGTTGAGCGAAATGTAGCGAAGGAGACGATTGGGATGAAGTCGAACCATACGACCGAAGAACGCAAGCGTCAGCTACGTGAGGAATTGAAGCGTGGTTACGAAGAAATGGCAGCAATCAATTTATCAATCGTTGGTGAAATGTTCCAGATTGAAACGGAGGCGGAGTTCTCGCTCCTACGTCAAGTAAGCGGGGTGTAAGCTTTGATAGTCAAACGTGGCGACGTGTTTTATGCAAATTTGTCACCTGTGGTCGGATCGGAACAAGGAGGAGTACGTCCTGTCCTTGTCCTACAAAATGATATTGGTAACCGATTCAGCCCTACTGTTATCGTGGCTGCGATCACGGCACAGATCGACAAAGCCAAACTACCGACCCATGTGGAAGTATATCGAGAGCGACACGGATTAGAACGTGATTCGGTCATCCTACTTGAGCAGGTCCGTACGATCGATAAGCGCCGTCTGACGGATAAGGTGACACACCTGGATCCTGAGACGATGATGAAAGTGAATAGTGCCGTTGCAATCAGCTTAGGCTTGATTGATTTTTAGGCACCTACATAGAAGCACGAGAAGAGTCGATACATTTGTATGCGACTTTTTTTGACTAAATTTTTAAAAATAGGTTTAGAAGTGTTTTAATGCGGGAAATATACTTAAGTGACTTTTTTTAAGGAGCCACTTTATTTACAATCAACTGATGAAACAGAGAGAAATCATATAGCATATTTCCTTGAGGAGGAACTTGAAGATGGATTTAACAATTAGAACAGAGCAACTAGATGGTCAGACGCATCTCTATATCGTAGGAGAGATTGATACGTATACGGCACCAAAACTTCGTCAAGAACTCGTTCCCGCTGTAGAAGCAAATGATGTCGTCGTTCACTTGGATGAAATTCATTACATGGATTCGACAGGTCTCGGTGTATTCGTCGGAGCGCTTAAAGCATCGAAGAAAAACGGTACATCGTTTACGCTTGTTGGTGTTTCAGAACGTATTCGTCGTCTTTTTGAAATTACAGGTCTTTCAAGCATCATTACAATCGACAGTGGTGTACGAGGTGGTACGCAATGAAAAACGAACAACTTGAAATGACGCTACCTGCAAAACCTGAATACGTGGCCATCGCGCGTTTGACGGTTTCAGGTGTCGCAAACCGCATGGGCTATACGTATGATGATATCGAAGACATCAAAATTGCTGTTTCTGAAGCATGTGCGAATGCTGTTCAACATGCTTATGAAGACCAGCAAGACGGATCAATGGGCTTAACATGTAACGTTTACCCGGACGATCGTCTTGAAATCATCGTCAAAGACAACGGTGTGACATTTGATAAAGATAGCGTCAAACGCCAAAGTGAACCAATTACGGATTCGCACGATCTAGACTCACTGCATGAGGGGGGACTAGGGATCTTGATGATTGAGGCATTGATGGATCAAGTCACGATCGAAAAAGCAAACGGCGTCACTGTCCATATGACAAAATATATGAATAGAGATGAGGTGGGTCAAAGTGCCAGCAAAGTCTCAACAACGCCATCACAGTGATGACGAAGTCCTTCGACTGATTGATCTGTATCAACAAGATGACCAAGATGAAGAAGTCCATGCCGCGCTACTCGCCCGTTACTCGGATCTCGTCGAGGCGCTCGCCCGTAAATTCTCACGTGGCCGTCCGATTCATGATGATCTCGTTCAAGTCGGGATGATTGGATTGCTTGCCGCGCTTCGTCGTTTCGATAAAGAGTTTGGGCGAAGTTTCGAATCGTTCGCTGTCCCGACAATCATCGGCGAAATCAAGCGATTCATTCGCGATAAAACATGGAGCGTCCATGTTCCGCGTCGAATTAAAGAGCTAGGTCCTAAGATTAAGAAAGCTGTCGAAGAATTGACGACTGAACTACAACGTTCACCGCGAATCGACGAAATCGCTGCGCGTCTTGAAGTGTCAGAGGAGGAAGTGCTCGAAACACTCGAAATGGGTAAAAGTTATCAAGCGTTATCCGTTGATAGCTCGATTGAAGCAGATCAAGAGGGCAGCACGGTCACTTTACTTGATTTAGTCGGTAACCAGGAAAATGGTTATGACTCGGTCGACCAAAAGCTGATTCTTGAAAAAGCGTTTGCTGTACTGACAGACCGTGAGCGTTCGATTCTTGAATGTGCGTATTACCGCAACATGAGCCAAAAAGAAACGGGAGAACTTCTCGGTATTTCGCAAATGCACGTTTCGCGTTTACAACGCCGGGCGTTGCAGAAATTACGAGAAGCGATCAAAGTAGAACCGAATGAAGTATTCTCGAAAGACTGATGCCGTGGCGTCAGTCTTTTTTTCTGTCGATTCTTCGGTATAATGAGGGGGAGGTGAGGAAAAATGGAGAAGAGAATCGCAACAGAATTGAATTTACGACCCCAGCAAGTGAAAGCCGTCTTACAGTTGACGGAAGATGGAGGCACAATTCCATTCATCGCACGTTATCGTAAAGAGCAAACTGGTGAGCTCGACGAAGTCGAAATCAAGGCGATCCTCGATCGACATAAAAGCATCACGCAACTCGAAACTAAACGTGACGATGTCCTTCGGAAAATCGAAGAGCAGGGTGTGATGACCGAGGCATTGAATCAAGCGTTGCGTGAAGCGACGACGTTACAACAGATTGAAGACCTATACTTACCGTTCCGTCCGAAACGACGGACGAAAGCGGAAATTGCACGAGAGGCAGGGCTCGCGCCACTCGCAGAGTGGCTCCGTTCGCCTAAACCCTATGAAGAAGCGGGCTTCAAAAAATTGTTCGCAGGGCTTGAAGAAGCAGAGGCAGTCGCTGGTGCAGAAGCAATCATCGCGGAAGAGTGGGGCGAACAAGCAACTGTCCGCGATTACATTCGTCAAGTGACACACCGTGCGGCAGAAATCGTGACGAAACAAAAAAAGGATGCCGTCGATGAGAAAAAGGTCTTTGCCCAGTACTATGAGTACAACGAGCGGGTCCGCCAAATCGTACCGCACCGGATTTTAGCAATCAACCGAGCAGAAGCCTTGAAAATCGTGTCCGTGAAAGTCGTGTTAGACGAGCAGCAAGTATTGCCATACTTACTTCGTCCTTTTAATCGGTTGCCCGAACAAAAGCGCCTGCTTGTTGAAGAAGCAGTCAAAACAGGATATAAAAAATCTGTTTTCCCGGCAATTGAGCGTGAAATCCGAAATGAATTGACGGAGAAGGCGGAGAACCAAGCGATTGAAGTCTTTGGTAAAAACTTGCGCCAACTCTATATGCAACCACCGATGAAAGGGAAAGTCATGTTAGGACTCGACCCGGCTTACCGGACAGGGTGTAAGTGGGCAGTCATTGATCCGACGGGTGAATTAAAAGAAGTCGGCGTTATTTACGTCACGATGTCTGAGCAAAAAGCGAAGGAAGCCCGTACTAAATTATCAGAACTGGTGAAGAAATATGGTGTCGAGCTGATAGCGATTGGCAACGGGACGGCATCCCGTGAAACCGAGTCCTTTGTAGCGGACTGGATTAAAGGGCATACGGAAGTCGCTTTTACGATCGTCGACGAAGCGGGCGCAAGTATTTACTCGGCTTCAGAAATCGCACGGACGGAGTTCCCGGACCTCCAAGTCGAGCAACGTTCAGCGATCTCGATTGCCCGTCGTCTTCAAGATCCGTTAGCTGAACTTGTTAAAGTCGATCCTCAATCAGTCGGGGTCGGTCAGTACCAGCATGACGTGACACAAGTGAAATTAAAGGAGACACTCGACTTTGTCGTTGAGACCGTCGTTAACCAAGTCGGTGTCGATGTGAATACGGCGTCTGAGTCCCTGCTCGGGTATGTAGCGGGAATCACGAAGGCGACAGCGAAAAAAATCGTCGAACGCCGTTCCGAACTCGGGGCATTTGCTTCACGAAAAGAACTGTTAAAAGTGCCGCGTCTCGGAGCGAAAGCATACGAGCAGGCAGCCGGTTTCCTTCGTATTCCTGAAGGGACGCATCCGCTGGACCGGACACCGATTCACCCGGAACAGTATAAAACTGTCGAACAACTGTTTAAGCAGCTTCAGTTAGCGCTGACGACCGTCGGGACGGAAGAACTCCGCACGAAGTTAGCGGAACTTCCAGTGAAGGATACGGCAGAACAACTCGAGATTGGTGAACCGACGCTCCGGGATATCATTGAAGCCTTGCAGCGTCCGGAGCGTGATCCGCGGGAGGCACTGGATAAACCGATTTTACGACAAGATGTGTTATCACTGGACATGATTCAAGTCGGAATGGAGTTCCAAGGGACCGTCCGGAACGTGCTCGACTTTGGAGCATTCGTCGACATCGGTGTAAAGGAAAGTGGACTCGTCCACATCTCGAAGTTAAGTAACCGACGCGTCAAACACCCGCTCGACGTAATCGCCGTCGGAGAAATCGTGACGGTCTGGGTGACGAGTGTCGAACCGGAACGTGGCAGAATCGGTTTAACGATGGTCAGTCCATCATGACGAACGAACAATTACAGCAATACGTCGAGCAGCTTTCGCTCGACGTGTTTGCTTTACCGTTTAGACACAAGGCCGTTTTTAATGAAAGACTACGCACGACAGGTGGCCGTTATTTTTTGACGGATCATCATCTTGACTTTAATCGACGCTATGTAACGGACGCCAAAACCTTTCGTGGCATCGTAGTTCATGAACTTTGTCACTATCATCTTCACCTCGCAGGACGGGGACATCGTCATCAAGACCAAGACTTTAAAGACTGGTTGATGAAGTATGGTGGCTTACGGTACAGTCCGCGATTAGACGGAGACGAAAAAAAATCGCATCAATACGAATGTCATAAATGCGGTACATTATATAGAAGGAAAAGAAAGATGAATCCGGAGAAGTACCGCTGTGGGAAGTGTCGTGGAAAGATTTTTTACAAAAGTAGTTGACGTTCATTTCGGAGCGTGATAAATTATAGAAGTCGTCAAAACGACAGCAACTAAACAACTTATCGTCACTAAAAACTTTTTTAAAAAAGCATTGACGGCAAGAAAGAAAGTTGCTACTATATAAAAGTGCTCCGAAACGAACACAACATTCCGCAATAGCTCAGTGGTAGAGCAACCGGCTGTTAACCGGTAGGTCGTAGGTTCAAATCCTACTTGCGGAGCCATTATCTTTTGGAGATGTACCCAAGTGGCTATAAGGGGCGCCCCTGCTAAGGGTGTAGGCCGGGAAACTGGTGCGAGGGTTCGAATCCCTCCATCTCCGCCAGACCTCTTATGTGAAAATGTTACTTGAGAATAATTATTGCATATTTTATGGCCCGTTGGTCAAGCGGTTAAGACACCGCCCTTTCACGGCGGTATCACGGGTTCGATTCCCGTACGGGTCACCATAATGGAGGATTAGCTCAGCTGGGAGAGCATCTGCCTTACAAGCAGAGGGTCGGCGGTTCGATCCCGTCATCCTCCACCATTTTCAATTTCATACTTAACGTAACAAAAATGTGGTCCTGTGGTGTAGCGGTTAACATGCCTGCCTGTCACGCAGGAGATCGCGGGTTCGAATCCCGTCAGGACCGCCATTTTTGGGCTGTGGCCAAGTGGTAAGGCACTGGATTTTGATTCCAGCATGCGAAGGTTCGATCCCTTCCAGCCCAGTTTTCTCGTGTCATTAGCTCAGTTGGTAGAGCATCTGACTTTTAATCAGAGGGTCGCAGGTTCGAATCCTGCATGACACACCATTTTAAATTTTAATATTGCGGTCGTGGCGGAATGGTAGACGCGCTAGGTTGAGGGCCTAGTGGTGGCAACACTGTGGAGGTTCAAGTCCTCTCGACCGCACCATATCGCACCCTTAGCTCAGCTGGATAGAGTACTTGACTACGAATCAAGGGGTCGGGAGTTCGAATCTCTCAGGGTGCACCATATTTTGTTTGCTTTTGACGGGCCTATAGCTCAGCTGGTTAGAGCGCACGCCTGATAAGCGTGAGGTCGGTGGTTCGAGTCCACTTAGGCCCACCATTTTTCAAAACAAACGATGACGAACTTTGAAAACTGAACGATGAGGCAAAAACGTATCTTCGGATACAAACAATGAATGAAGCGCAAGCTTCGTCAACGTGACTTTTAGTCACAAAAACGAGCAAGTCAAACACTTTATGGAGAGTTTGATCCTGGCTCAGGACGAACGCTGGCGGCGTGCCTAATACATGCAAGTCGAGCGCAGGAAGCTCGCGGAACTCTTCGGAGGGAAGTGAGTGGAATGAGCGGCGGACGGGTGAGTAACACGTAAGGAACCTGCCTCAAGGATTGGGATAACTCCGAGAAATCGGAGCTAATACCGGATAGTTCTTCGGACCGCATGGTCCGATGATGAAAGGCGCATTTCCCTTTGAGTAATCAAGAAAGACCCCTCAGAGACGATGAGGTAGATAGGTCACGGGTGGAAGCATGGTGACATGCGGAGCTGAGTGATACTAATCGGTCGAGGCCTTGTTCTAGCAGATGATTGTTGATGACTTCAGTTTTGAGGGCGCGAGCCCTGTCGTCTGGTGACGATAGCCAAGTGGTCACACCCGTTCCCATGCCGAACACGGAAGTTAAGCACTTGAACGCCGAAAGTAGTTGGGGGCTTCCCCCTGTGAGGATAGGACGTTGCCAGGCAATTGAAAAGGACCGATCTGCATCTTGCAGGTCGGTCTTTTTTCTCTTTAACAGACAGGCAATCCGCTACTTATTTTCTGCTAGGACAAAGTCGATAGGAAGGAAAAAAGAAAAAAGATTACTATGTTGTCTACATGCTGAATCAAGCTGACAGCTGCTTAATTAAAAGCAAAAAGAGCATTTTCTGAGTTATTTCAAGAAAATATTTAAATAAAATTAATGAATTCCTTGTAATTTACGAAACGACATGTTATATTAATATCTGTCGAAACGTTATATCATCGCGGGGTGGAGCAGTCTGGTAGCTCGTTGGGCTCATAACCCAAAGGTCGTTGGTTCAAATCCAGCCCCCGCAACCAATTTTTAAATAATTCAAATCCGAAACGTTTATCGTCGCGGGGTGGAGCAGTCTGGTAGCTCGTTGGGCTCATAACCCAAAGGTCGTTGGTTCAAATCCAGCCCCCGCAACCAATTTTAAACTTAACTTCAACTTTACTACGAAACGTTCAGCGTTTCGTATTTTTTTTTGTCTTTTTTGTTCGGTACAATAGATACAATAGAGAAAGATGACAAGAGGAGGGACGCAGGATGATAGAACTTGAAATGGCAAATCTAGAAGAGACGACGGCTCTCGCAGTAACACTCGGACACCGTGCCTTCGCGGGGATGGTCATTACATTAGATGGCGATCTTGGAGCGGGAAAAACAGCGTTTACGCAAGGTTTCGCAAAAGGACTTGGTGTGACGCGTAATGTCAACAGTCCGACCTTTACAATCATGAAGGTCTATAATGGTCGTTTGCCGTTATACCATATGGATGTCTACCGTCTAGAAGGATCGGGTGACGACATTGGTCTTGAAGAATACTTGAACGGCGACGGGGTCGCAGTCGTTGAGTGGTCAGAGTTGATTGCAGACGTCTTGCCTCCGGAACGGCTCGTCATCACAATCGAACGGACAGGAGACCATGCACGACGTTTCCGTCTTCAGCCAATCGGTGAGGCGTACATTAAGATATGTGAGGGATTAAGCTTATGAAAATCGTAGCGATCGATACATCAACAAAACAACTTTCTGTTGCGCTGTCGGACGGAACACAAATCATTGCGGAAGCATCGTATGTGACGTCCTTGAACCATGCAACGAAGTTAATGCCGTTACTCGAACGATTGATGCAAGAAGCGAACTGGTCACCTAAAGAATTAACACGCATTGTCGTCGCAGATGGTCCGGGTTCGTATACGGGACTGAGAATCGGAGCGACGACGGCCAAAACACTTGCCTATACACTTGGCATCGAACTGGTTGCCGTCTCGACGCTCGAGCTGATGGCAACATCAACAGGACGGACGGGACGGGTCGTCGCGATTCAAGATGCACGCCGCGGAACGGGCTTTGTTGGTATGTACGAAAACGGTGAGCGCGTTGGCGACGAACAACACACGACAGTCGCTGACTTTGTTGCGACGTTACCGACAGATACGTTGATGACAGGTGATACGGAAAAATTCGTTAAAGCGCTGCAACCGTTTGAAATCGTTGGGCCTGCGTTTCGGACGCCACGCGCAGGTGTATTGGCTTTACTAGGCGCGACACGTGTCCCGGTCGATGTGCATGCATTTGAACCACGCTATTTACGCCTTGCCGAGGCAGAAGCGAAGTGGATTGAGGCGCAACGTCATGACTGACGCGCGTATTCGTAAAATGACAGTCGCCGATGCACCCGGTGTGCATGCGGTCGAACTGGAGTCCTTTGCGACACCTTGGACGCTCACAGCCTTCATCGCGGAAATGACGCAAAATCCGAATGCCTATTACCTTGTCGCAGAAACGGACGAAATCATTGGCTTTGCCGGACTTTGGCATATCGCGGATGAAGGTCATATCACGAACGTCGCTGTGAAACGTACGGCACGTGGGCTCGGGCTTGGTGAAGGGTTGCTAGAGGAATTGATTGAAGTCGCACGGGAACTCGGTCTGCGGGCAATGACGCTTGAAGTCCGCGTCTCGAATACACCGGCACGTACCTTGTATGAAAAACTCGGTTTTTTATATGCCGGAACACGCAAACGTTACTATCAAGACAATAATGAAGATGCAGCCATCTACTGGTTGGAACTAGAAGGAGACGAGACATGACACAACCATTGATACTTGCTATTGAATCAAGCTGTGATGAGACGGCAGCTGCCGTCGTCCGGGGAGGAACGGACGTCTTATCGAACGTCGTCTCGTCTCAAATCGAGAGCCATAAACGCTTTGGCGGAGTCGTCCCGGAAGTCGCATCACGTCATCACGTCGAGCGGATCACTTATGTCATCGATGATGCTTTGACGGAAGCGAACGTAACGATTGACGACATCGATGCGATTGCGGTTACGGAAGGGCCAGGTCTTGTCGGTGCACTTCTCGTTGGGGTCAGTGCAGCGAAGGCACTCGCTTTCGCGCACGGTAAACCATTGCTCGGCGTCCATCATATCGCCGGACACATCTATGCGAACCGCCTCGTCCAGGAACTCGAATTTCCGCTCGTCTGCCTGATTGCTTCAGGCGGTCATACGGAATTGATTTATATGCCGGAAGATGGTGTGTATGAAGTGATTGGTGAAACACGTGATGACGCAGCAGGCGAGGCATACGACAAAGTCGCACGGACATTGAAATTACCGTATCCCGGTGGACCCCGGATTGACCAATTGGCACAAACAGGACAAGACACATTCCACTTTCCACGGATTTGGCTCGAAAAAGATTCGTATGATTTTAGCTTCAGCGGCTTAAAATCGTCTGTCATCAATGCGGTGCATAATGCAGAGCAACGGGGTGAAGTGATCATCCCGGAAGATTTGGCAGCAAGTTTTCAAGCGAGTGTCGTTGAAGTGCTCGTCGCTAAAGCGATTCGTGCCGTCAAAGAGAAGGGTGGAAAACAACTCTTACTCGCAGGTGGTGTCGCAGCGAACAAAGGGTTACGCCACGGATTGACGGAAGCTTGTCAGCGTGAAGGGATCACCCTCGTCATCCCACCGATGCACTTATGTGGCGATAACGCAGCGATGATTGGAGCCGCCGCGATTCATCCCTATCGGGCGCAACGCCAATCGACACTTGCCATGAATGCAGAACCTGGGCTAGATTTAAAGTAAGGAATACGAGAGACATGGGGGAACCAACATGAAAAAAGTCATTATCGTCGTACTTGGTATACTCGTCGTGGTTGCGATCGGACTACAGATTCGCGAAATCGTCGATGCCTATCAAGTCGCTTACAAAGAGGAACTTGTCCCGGATAAGAAAGCAGTCGAAACGAATACGAAACAAGAACCGTTGTACGAAATCGGTCGTGCTGAAGGAGAGCAAACGCGGATCGAGAAGCTGTATGCGTTTGACCGGACGGTAAACGGTGAACTAAAAAATGTCGTTCTCGTCGACCGGAAGTACGGATTGACGAACAAGGCAAGTGACGATTACTTCACGATCGCACCGGGGAAACCGGCGACCGATGCGGAAAAGGAATCCTTCCAGCCGATGGTCGACCGTCTTGACGCGGAGCAAGTACAAGCAGAAGTCATCTCAAAGCACGAAGTAATCGCAGTCGAGAACAATAAGAAACGCACACTGACGCTCTATAAAGTTTTTTATAAAGATACAGATCAAAAAGAGTACCTCTTCTTTATCGAAAAAGACGGTGGACTGAAGCTAGATCTCTTCAAAAAAGGATATTCGCGTCTTGCGAATTACTAAAAGACAGCCGATTTTCCTCGATGTAACGGAGGAATATCGGCTGTCTTTTTAGTTAACTTCATTTCCATTCGAGCAAACCGTTCAAGTCGTCATAGATGCTGTCGGGGTCGAGGTTCAGTTCTTCGACCGGTAAGCCGGACCGGTTGATCCAGGCCGTCCGGAAACCGAAGCTCTTCGCTCCGGTGATGTCCCATCCGTTCGAGGACATGAACAAGACTTCTTCGCGTTTCAGACCGAGTGTGTTCAGCGCATGCATATAAGCAGCAGGCGTCGGTTTGTATTGTTTGATGTCATCAACGCTGATGATGTGATCAAACAGTGATCCGAGTCCGGACTGTTCGATTAACGGGTCAAGCATATCGTGGGAGCCGTTTGAAAAGACGGCCAATTGTTTGCCGCTCATCTCTTGTAAGACTGCTTCGACTTCGTCGTAATGCGACAGCTCGAGATAGGCCTCCATTAAGGCAGCAATGTTTTCTTCCGTCACATGCAACTTCAATTGTAAGAGGGCATAACGGAGTGCATCACGCGTCACTTGACTGAACGGAACGTATTGTCCATTCAGTTGACGTAAAAAGGAATATTCAAGTTGTTTTTGACGCCAGACTTGGCTGATGTCTGCGCCATGCTCCGGATAGAGTTCTTCTGCTTTGACTTTAACAGCATGAACGTCAAATAATGTACCATAGACATCAAAGACGAGTGCTTTTATTGATTGTGTCATAGTTATCACCTTTCTATTTTCCATGTTATCTTTTAGTAGTTCCCAAAATCGTGAGCGGCTGAAACGCATATTCAATAAATTGCATCAGGTATAAGAAAATCGATTGTTGGGAATTCTATATATACCGCGTTCATATATGCTCAATGAAATGGAGGAAATTATGTCACGCCAACAAAAAGGAGTACGTCTTGCATTCGTGTTACTCGTCATCATCGGTCTGATTTGGTTCAGTCGATCGTATTTAAATGTTAGTCCGACAGACATCAAGGAATGGATTTTATCGTTCGGGATGTGGGCACCGATTCTTTATATCGTCCTCTATACCGTACGTCCGTTGATTTTCTTTCCGGCGTCTGTCCTGTCAATCACAGGCGGACTCGCCTTCGGCGCCTTGATGGGGACGGTCTATACCGTCATCGGTGCTACACTAGGAGCAGTCGTCGCCTTCTTAGTCGCAAAAAAACTGGGTAAGGGATTTATTAAGAACGGTGCCGGAAAAGTCGATCAAATCCAGCAACAGCTCGAAAAAAATGGGTTCATCTATGTCTTAATTTTTCGGTTGTTGCCGATTTTTAATTTTGACTTGATCAGTTACGCAGCTGGACTCTCGAAAGTTCGTTTATTGCCGTTCTTCTTAGCTACGCTGATCGGAATCATTCCCGGAACGTTCGCCTATAACTTTTTAGGGAGCAGTATCGTCTCGAAAGACCCACGAATCATCATTGGTGCAATCATTGTCTTTTTAATTTTGACAATCGTGCCGTGGTATCTTCAAAAACGCTGGAAAGCGAAAAAGAATCTTGGTTAAGCATTACATCACGGGACTCTTCCGACATCGGAAGAGTCCTCTTGTCTGTATAGCGATTGCTTCTTGAATGCGTTCTTTGTTAAAGCGTTAGTTCATGACAAGCTGTTCGACGTGCTTGAAAAATTCTTGTGCAAATGACCGGCAAGCCTGTTGTTTGTCGGCCGTATCCGGGTCAAATTCAATCTTTAGACCAGGTAAGACGACTTGTGCACCAGCTGACGTCAGAGCTTGTTCAAGCAGATCGACGGCCGCACAATATTTCGGATAATCGCGGTCACCGGAACCAAAGGCAGCAGCCGGAATCGCGATTGAACTGGCAGCGAGCTCATCGACGAAGTCTTCTGCTTCATAGGGGAGATCACCGTCGCCCCACGTGTAAGAACCAAGCAGGACGGCATCATACTGCGCTAAGTCGCTTGGATATAGTTGATCGAGTTCTTCCGTCTGCACCTGGCAGCCGTTTTGCTCGAGTTCTGATTTAAGTAAGTGCATGATGTCTTCCGTGTTGCCAGACATGCTGACGAAACCGATCATGATTTTCATGACGTGACACATCCTTTCATGGTAGGACACGACTTCATTCTAAATGAAAAGGATTCTCAATGCAAAAAAGAATAAAAAAAGACACCACATGCCCAGCATGGATGTCTTCTTTTCAGTCAATCTTGTAACTCAGCCCATTCTTCGATCGAACGAATTACAGGCTCAAGCTGACGACCTTTGTCTGTCAAACTGTATTGAATTTTTATCGGACGTTCCGGAATGACGGTCCGGGCTACGATACCTTCCGCCTCAAGTTCCTTCATGCGTTCCGTTAACATACGACCAGAGAGCTCGGGAATCGCATCTTGAATTTCATTGAAACGACAGGTCTTCGTCAAGAGATGACGTAAAATCAAACCCGTCCACTTCTTGCCCAATATTTCAAAGGCATGTTCGACTTTCGGACAAAGGGCCGTCGGAATTAGTGTATTCTCCATCAGCGCTCATCCTTTCTTATATATGTAGTATACCCACTTTGACGCTAAAATACGAATTATTTTACTTATAGTAATAAAAATAACGAAAACAAATCTATTTACTTTTAGTAAGTGATAGTTTAGTATCGATATTAAGTTACTAATAGTAATTAAAAAACATTAAGTAAAAGGAGTTTTATACATGATGGATTTAGGATTATTTCTGATTCGGTTGATTATCGGCTTAACATTTGCGGCACACGGAACACAAAAATTATTTGGATGGTTCGGTGGACATGGTATCGCAGGGACAGGCGGTTGGTTTGAGTCCATCGGGATGAAGCCAGGGAAAACACTTGCACTGATGGCAGGGATTGCTGAACTGGTCGGAGGATTATTATTCGCCGGTGGATTATTCCTGTGGATTGCAGCCCTCCTGATCATCGGTTCGATGATCGTCGCAATCGTCAAAGTGCATGGGACGAATGGTTACTGGGTGACGCAAAACGGGTACGAATACAACATGGCACTGATCGTCATCGCCTTAGGCGTTGCGATGATCGGAGCTGGAGACTATTCACTCGCAGCACTTATCGGGTGATCGAAAAGGACGGTTTTTATGAAATTTGATGCAGCAGACTTAAGTCCAAAAGAAAACTATAAATTGTTGATCGGCAGCATCATTCCTCGACCCATCGCGTTCGTGACGACCAAAGGTGCAGATGGAGTCGTCAATGCGGCGCCATTTTCCTTTTTCACGGTCGCTTCAAGCAACCCGCCGCAACTGGTCATCGCCGTCCAGCAGACGGAGCAAGGGCAAAAGGATACCGCAAAAAACATCTTGCTGAATCAGGAATACGTCATCCATATCGTCAGTGAAGAAATCGTCGAGGCAGTCAATGAAACCGCGGCACCACTCGCATATGGTGAAAGTGAACTCGAACGGACGAATTTGACGTTAGTCGATAGTGATTTGATCGATGTTCCGGCTGTCGCAGAAGCGAAGATCCGCTTTGAATTGAAGCTGACGAATCATCTCGAACTCGAAGGGGCCAACCTCTTGATTGGGGAGATCGTCCGGT
The DNA here is from genome assembly GCF_002214325.1 of Exiguobacterium sp. N4-1P. Lineage (NCBI taxonomy): Bacteria > Bacillati > Bacillota > Bacilli > Caryophanales > Exiguobacterium > Exiguobacterium sp. N4-1P. The sequence goes on along the minus strand of NZ_CP022236.1, from coordinate 2,664,707 downwards.
ATCACGTCGCGGATGAACTCGTCGAGTCGTTCCGGATTGATCCGGATGGTTTAAAAGCGATCGCCCGTCTCGCAGGTAACGACTATGCGAAAGTCGGAGACATCTTTACGATTGCCCGACCGACGAGCTGAAGGCGGATCGACGAGTAGGACTAGTATTTTTTAGAAGCAAAAAGGCACGTCCCGAACGCGGGACGTGCCTTCAGCGTATAGCCAAACTCTTATAAATCACGAAAATTTTACATGAGGATGCTGTCAGTTCACGCTTCCCTGTCTCGCCTCGTCTTCAAAGCGGCAATCTTCCGCGCCGCTACAGCAGAGCTGCAGGGTCGCGACCGATTGCTTTTCGCTTTAAAAGCGATTCGAGACGGATTGCGCTCTAAACCGTCTACAGTCTAAAAAGCGTCACGTTTCGTTGACTCCTACGGGAAAAAGTGCGTTTTTAACGCGACTTGCCAGAGGCAGGCAAGACCCTGCTCGTTGTCCGCTAGGATCAAGGAGCAACGGCTTGCGCCTCGCCCGAGGTAATCAACGAAAACAGACGCTTGATTGTGATAGTACCTTGTCTACAGTCTAAAGGCATGTCCCGAACGCGGGACGTGCCTTTTTATGTCGGACAACTGAAGAAGTTACTCTGCATGGTGACGTTTTTCGTACTGGAAACCATCGAGTAGAAAAAAGAGAATCGCCAGTGCCCAAATCCCGAGACAGCTGATCAAAAAGGCGACGAGCGGTGAAACGGCTCCGTAATAGCTGATGATTAACGGGTCATTCAGTTCAACGAACATCTGGGTCGTCAGCAACGTACAGATTAATCCGGATAAGAGGCTGATGAAGAGACCACTCCACGTCTTAATCACGAGACCAATCATACACGAGATGAGGATGAACAACAGGACGACGGCATTAAAGGCATCCGGCCGGATGAAGGCCGACACGTAGTCGGCATACATCGGAACGAAATAGAGCACCCCGGACAATAACCCTTGAACGAGGTTGATGACATAACTTTTCGAGCGCATTAGTGGAAACTCTCCCATCGTTCCATCAGTTCGAGGAGGTCCGTATCAATCTGATCCCGTTCTGCCGACAGCGCCGTCGCCTTCGGAATATCGTTGAAGACTTCCGGTTCGCAAAGCAGTTGTTCGATTTCAGTTGATCGAGTTTCCAGCCGTTCGATGTCTTGTTCGAGTTGTTCGAGCTGTTGTTTCTTTTTTCGTTCTTCTTTTTGCGCATCTTTGTCGATGCTTTTCGAAGCAGCGACTTTGATTGCTTTTTCTTCCTCTGCTTCGAGGCGGGCGATTTCTTCTTTCTCGGCCTTCTTCTCCATATAGTAAGAGTAGTCGCCGAGATAATCCGTCACACCGTCCGGATTCATCTCGATGACGCGTGTCGCAACCCGGTCGATGAAGTAACGGTCGTGGGAGACGAACAGGAGCGTGCCTTCATAGTCGACAAGCGCGTTCTCAAGCACCATCTTCGAATCAAGATCGAGGTGATTGGTCGGCTCATCGAGAATGAGGACGTTCGTTTTGCGTAATTTTAACTTCGCGAGGGCGAGGCGTCCGCGCTCGCCGCCGGATAATTCATGAACGAGCTTGAAGACATCATCACCACTGAACAGGAATTGACCGAGGACGGACCGGACTTGTTGTTCCCGCATCAACGGCCACTCGTTCCAAATTTCATCGATGACCCGGTTGCGGTCGTTGAGCTCGGCCTGCTCCTGATCGTAGTAGCCGACAGAAACGCCGGTCCCGAAACGATGTTCACCGAATAACGGTTTAATCCGGTTGACAAGGACTTTCAGTAACGTCGATTTTCCGATTCCGTTCGGACCAACGAGGGCGAGGGATTCGCCGCGTTGTAAGCGGAACGTGATGCCTTTTGAGACGGCTTCTTCATAGCCGACCGCGAGTTGCGTGACTTGTAACACATCGTTCCCACTTTGTTTTTCAATCGGGAACGACAGGACGGTGCTGCGTTCATCCCCATCCGGACGATCAATCCGGTCGACTTTTTCAAGACGTTTGCGGACGCTTTGTGCGCGTTTCGTCGTCGTCGCCCGTGCGATGTTACGCTGGATGAAGTCTTGCATCTTCGCGATGTCTTCCTGTTGCTGTTCGAACTGCTTCATCTCTTGTTCATACAGTGCTGCCTTTTGTTCCAAGTACTTCGTGTAGTTGCCGGTAAACTTCCGGCAGACGTTGCGTGACAGTTCATAAACGACGTTGACGACCTGGTCGAGGAAGTAACGATCGTGGGAGACGATCAAGACCGCTCCACGGTAACCAGCCAGGTAACTTTCGAGCCAAGAGAGTGTATCGATGTCGAGGTGGTTCGTCGGCTCGTCAAGAATCAACAGCTCAGGTGCCTGAAGTAACATCTTCGCCAGTGCGAGTCGCGTCCGTTGTCCACCGGATAGCGTCTGGATCCGGCGTGAATAATCGTCCGGATAAAAACGCATCCCGTGCAGGACGGAGCGGATGTTGGCTTCGAACTGGTAACCGCCGGCGTCCGAGAAGTCATGTTGTGCCTGATCGTATGTTTTCAACAGACGGTCATAAGCAACAGCATCATTCAAGATATGGTCCATTCCCATCTCAATCTCCATCCGACGGAGCGAACGTTCCTGCTCTTGCAGGTGCTCGAACACGGTCAACATTTCATTCCAGATCGTTTCATTCGACTCAAGACCACTGTCCTGGGCGAGGTAACCGATTTTCACTTCCTTACTCTTCATGATCTCACCAGAGTCATGACTGAGCTCTCCGGCGATGATTTTTAAAAGTGTCGATTTTCCGGCACCATTTCGTCCGACGAGCGCAATCCGGTCTCGCTCCTGTACTTCGAGTTTAATATTGTCTAAAATCGGCTCAACACCGAATGATTTTGATAGTTGGTTCACTTGTAAGAGAATCATAAAAACATCCATCCTTCCACCCTTTAGTCTATCATGAAAAAAACGCAGGAGTCCCGTGGAATATATTATTTGTTAGTCTATGTGAAGTGGTTTACAATCAAAGAGAATAGAATTCTTTGCATTGATTTGGGTGCCACGTCAGAACGTGGCCGAAGGGGGAACTGCAGTATGAATGGGCCAGACACAAAAATACCACAAGCGACGGCGAAACGACTGCCGTTATATTATCGTTTCATTCAGAGTCTTTATAACTCAGGCAAGCTGCGCGTCTCTTCAGCAGAGCTCAGTGAAGCGGTCAAAGTCGATTCAGCGACGATCCGCCGCGATTTTTCCTACTTTGGGGCGTTAGGGAAAAAAGGATACGGTTACAACGTACAACATCTATTGACGTTTTTCCGAAAGACACTGAATCAGGATGAAGTCACGAATGTGGCACTTGTCGGGGTCGGACATCTCGGAACGGCGTTTGCAAATTATAACTTTTTAAAGAATAATAGTACTCGGATAGTCGTTGCGTTTGATGCGGACGAAAACAAGGTCGGAACAACGACGCAAGACGTTCCTATCTATCATGTCTCTGACATGAAAGAGCAAATCGAAGCGAACAAGGTTGATGTCGCCATCTTGACGGTCCCATCCCAGTTCGCACAGTCAGTAGCGGATGAGTTAGTTGAGTATGGTGTGACCGGAATCCTGAACTTTACACCGGCGCGGTTGAACGTACCGGCCCATGTTCGGGTCCATCACATCGATTTGTCGATCGAGTTGCAGTCACTAGTTTATTTCATGAAGCATTATTCGCAATCAGCTGAAGGAGTGAAATCATAATGGAAAACTTAATCCCGTTTACACTCGGTATTGGACCAGGAAGTATCGCCTTAATCGGTGCCGTCGCCTTGATCATCTTCGGACCGAAAAAGTTACCGGAGCTCGGTCGTGCTGCCGGTCAGACGTTAAAAGAGTTCAAGAGTGCGACAAACGGCATCATGGACGATGATAAAGACAAAAAGGATGAATCGAAAGAGAAGTGATTAAATTATGGCGATTGATCAAGAACAGAGTGTGACATCGCATCTAGACGAGTTGCGCAAGCGGATCGTCTGGTCACTCATCATCGTCGTCGTCTTGTTCGCCGCGGCCTTTCCGCTCGTCCGACCGCTCGTGCGATTTCTGCAGTCGGACCTGAAAGAGCTCGGCATCGGATTGAATGCCTTTAATGTGGCCGATCCCCTGATGTTGTACTTGAATTTAGCGTTCATCATCGCGGTCGTCCTGGCTTCACCATTTTGGATGTACCAGCTATGGGCGTTCATCCGACCCGGTTTATTCGAACAGGAACAGAAAGCGACCTTGACGTATATTCCGGTCACGTTTTTCTTATTTTTGTCCGGGATCGCGTTCTCTTATTTTTGGTTACTTCCGTTTCTACTCAAAGTATCGACGGAACTTGGGCAAGAGCTCGGCATCGAGCAAGTCATCGGGGTCGAAAACTATTTCAGTTTCTTAATCCGGCTGACGATTCCGTTCGGTATCTTGTTCCAACTGCCGGTCGTGACGATGTTCTTGACTCGTCTTGGACTCGTGACGCCATTGTTCATGCGGAAAAATCGAAAATATGCGTACTTTGCGCTGTTTGTCATCGCGGCTTTAATCTCACCACCGGATGTGACGTCACATCTGATGATTTCGGTACCGTTGTTCGTCCTCTATGAAATCAGCATCATGATTTCAGCCCGGACGTACAAAAAAGTACTGATTCTTGAGCAACAGGCGGAGCTTGAACGGCAAGCGGATTTGATGCGTGAGTTGAATAAGTAACAGTCTCCTCTCGGTCGTTTCGGCGACGGAGAGGTTTTTGTTTGGAAGCGCTCTTTTTATATTGAAAAAGTGAATCGATATGGTTTATACTGATTACAAGAATATGAGGGGGCTTAGCTCAGCTGGGAGAGCGTTTGGCTGGCAGCCAAAAGGTCGTCGGTTCGAGCCCGATAGTCTCCATATGTACATCACTTGGCATTTGCCGAGTGGTGTTTTTTGTTATAGTGGTGGCGGCAAAACAGAAGCTTACAGCCTGGATAATGTTGATGAACCGATTGAAGTCGTTTTCTGTGTTTATCCTTTTGAGGGAATGGGAAATTTCTTAATAGGTAATCAAGAGGGGGAAGCATTATGAATCCATTTACGACGTTAATTGCCTTCATCGTCGGCTGTCTTGTTCTGTATCTCGGAATCCGTGATAAGAACGGTTGGTTGATTGGTGTGGCACTGATTCCGTTAGCAATTGTTGCGTATAGCGTCATCTATCTCATCATTCAAGTTTCAGCCTAGAAACTCCTTTTTTAAGGAAGTTTCTTTTTTTTTGAAACATAACTGGTAAACTGTAAGTATATGACAGTATAGACAGTTGAAACGAGGGAGGGCATTTCAGGATGGAACAAACGCTCCGAGAGGAACGATTACAGGCGTTGACGGTTGCTTATATCGAAAAAAATCAATTGCAGAATAAGAGTTGGGTCATCGCTGCCTTGATGGCGACAGCAGGAACGTTTACGGAAATCTTCAGCACGACCATGTACTTGAGTCTGTTACCGCTTGTCTTTCTCGTGTTTGATCTCCCGTTTCGACTCGAAAAACGAAAAATCCTGGCGCGCTATCTCTCAAGCGACCAAGTGATGAACCAATCGTTGCTGTGGCTCGGGATTCAATTCGTCTTGTACGGTTCGCTGTACACCGTGATACTTGAGACGAAAGAGATGTCGATCTGGAAAATTGCCCTTTGGATGCTGATCATCCTCGCACCGGTCTATTACGTTACGGATTGGTTGTTTAAAAAGATTGCCCGGTCAGGCGATCCCGACTTCGTCAGTGATAAAGAAATTCATGCGAATGTTAAAGAAGTGGAGGAGTGACAAGGTGAGTACATTGATTGAAAAAAATACACGGTTGAAATTACTGGGACCGCCATTAAAAAGGATTCAGCATCTGGTGCCGGTTCCGGTTCTGCTGCTTGCGCTTGCTGGTTGGTTCATCCCGGGTTTTCGGGAAACAGGGCTGTTCTCCTTATTTGCGATTACGGTATTCTGTTTGGCTAACGCACTTAGAGAAATCATTCGTCTGCGGATTTTAAAGCAACGCCTCGCGAAGGACGTCTATAAAAAGACTGTCTTGAAAGTGGCACGTGTATCGATGATCGGTTCGTTCATCCCGATCCTTACACTTTATGTGGGGACTGTTTTTCCACAATACGCCGGTATTTCTTTTACGGTCTTTCTTGTGTCGATCATCGTCGCCTACTTGATTGTGTCCCGATTGAACAAACAAGCGAAACAACTGGATCCGGCATTCGTCACGATGCGTGAGATTGAGCGTTACCGTAAGTAAGCGAAACACACAAGAGGAGTGAGCGGATGAGAAACACTTTAAGCACGTATCAAAAATGGACAAAAATCAGCCGGCAAATCCGGACGTATGTAATTGCGGGCGTATTTTTTGCGGTGCTGTTCTTCTCCGGAAGCGGGCACCTGACGGATTCAGCAATTGGATTTTTGATTCTTACGCCGTTACTCGCCTATAATGGCATGCAGCGAGTGATCCAATCTGTTCTGTTAGTTCGGTCGAAGGTACAGGCGCGACCACTTGGTCTGCTGTTCGGTGGGATCACTTTACTCGAAGCGGTCTTTATTGCGGGTGCCGCAGTTGTCGCCCCACACCTTGGACAATGGGGCTATCTGTTTCCGCTAATGTTGTGGATTTCAGGGATGCTGCAATTTCAAAAGTGGACGGACCGGACGGTAGCGAAGCTCGATAAAATGGATTTGCTTGAGACACCGAACCGAAAAGGAATCGAACACCGTCATCCGACGGGCGAAGGAATCGGGATGTAACGAGGAGGCAGACGATGGAGAGCATGCAACGCGAGCGGAAAATGGATTATATCCGATTTTCAAAACAGGCACGTTACATTCAAACGGTCTTGTTTGGACTGGTATTGTTTGTATTTCTCTTTTTAACAGACGATTGGCATCTGACAGAATCATCGTTTCAGTATTTTTTGTTAGTCCCTTTGTTGTCCTATCAATGGATCGTCCGATTCCTGAAGTACCGCTATTTCAAGAAGCGGTTTGACGGGCTTGAGGCCTGGGATCATCTCGGACTACCGTATATATTGATCAGTATCATCGAAGTACTGGTCGTCGTCCTGGGGCAAATCATCACGCCCTACGTAGCGCGTCCCGAATACATCGGACCGTTCCTTGTCTTTTTCCTAACGGTGCTGTCATTGGACCGAATTGTCGATAAACGGATTAAACGACTCGATCCGACACACTTATCAGAACAGGAATTGATCCGGGCGGAACGGGAAGAAAAACGAATCAAATATTGACTGGTCATCTTAGAGCAACAAAAAAACGCAAGAAGGCGGCGGATTCCGGATTCGCCTACTTCTTGCGTTTTTAGTTGTGACCGCATCATGTAGAGGTTATTTTTTTGACAGCAAATAAATGAAGTAAGGAGCACCGATGATCGCAACGACGATTCCTGCCGGGATGCCTTGCGGGTCAGCGACGTTCCGACCAATCGTATCGGCGAGGACGAGTAACCATCCGCCAATCAAAACGGCGATCGGTAAGAACAGTTGATGCCTTGGACCGACGAGGGCGCGCGCGATATGGGGCGCCATCAAACCGATGAAGGCGATCCCGCCTGTTACAGAAACGGCGGATGCAGCGAGTGCGACAGCGGCGAGTAACAGTTGGATGCGCTCCTTTTCAATCGCGACGCCGACGCCGATCGCAACCGGTTCATTCAGCGCCAGCAGATTGAGTTTGTTTGCCTTATAAAACGTAAACGGTACGAGAATAAGCAGCCAAGGCAACAACGCGTAGACGAATGTCCAGTCCGTTCCCCAGATGTTCCCGGCGAGCCATTTGGCGATGAAGTCGACCTTCTCACGGCGCGCGGATGAAATCAGGACGACCATGATGCCGGATAACGCCATCGAGAATCCGACTCCGGTCAAAATCAGACGGATCGGTTGCAGGCCACGGACACGATCATACGATAAGGCATAAATGGCAATCGCTGTGATCAATGCCCCGATGAAGGCAGCAACCGGTAACCCATAGATGAACGCACCGACATCGACCGGGAAGTAAAGGAAGAAGGCGGCGATGGCGACACCAGCACCTGTATTGATACCGATGATGCCGGGATCTGCGAGTTCGTTGCGGGTGATGCCCTGAAGAATCGCACCGGATAAGGCGAGTGCCATGCCGGCGAGTACCGTGATTAAAATCCGCGGCAGGCGGAGTGAGAACAAAACAAACTCTTCTTTGAACGAGCCTTGACCGAACAGTGTCGGCAGAAGCCGGTCGTACGAGAGGGAGGCGGGCCCAAGCCCGATACTGATGATGATCGTTCCGAGCAATAACAGACTAAAGACGATAAAGATCAACCGCTGACGGCGGCGGAGCGATGTTTCGATCATGAGAACGCACGACCTCCTTTGCGGACGATGAGTAAGAAGAACGGCAGCCCGAGCATCGAGACGATCGCAACGACCGGTGTTTCGTATGGAGCATACAGTGTCCGGCCAATCGTGTCCGCGAGTAACATGAACGTCGCACCGAAGACGGCGGTCATCGGGAGGATGAAGCGGTAATCGGTGCCGACGATTGCGCGGACGATGTGCGGAATCATCAAGCCGATGAATGCCATGTTACCGACTAAAGCAACGGCGGCCCCGGCGAGCAGGATGACGACGACGTAGAGTACACCTTTAATCCGGGTGATGTTTTGCCCGAGCCCGAGTGCGACTTCTTCTGATAAGCTTAAAATCGTTAATTGACGTGAGTAGATCATCGCAATCGCGATGCCGATCAGGATGACGGGGGTGATGATTTGCAGTTGCCCCCAGGTCGTTCCAATCAGCCCGCCGGATGTCCATTGCGAGACGTCTTGAGCGATTTTGAAGTAAATGCCGATCCCTTCTGCGATTGCGTATAAAAAAGCAGAAATCGCGGCCCCGGCGAGGACGATTCGAAGTGGTGAAAACCCGCCACGTTTTGAGGCACCGATCCCGAAGACAAGTAAGGCACCGGCTGCTGCTCCAAGGAAACACGCGAGCATGATGCCATAGTAATTGATACCGGGAATGAAGACGAGCGCAAGAGCAAGGGCCGCGTTCGCGCCTGCCGTCAGCCCAAGCAGTCCGGGATCGGCAAGGGGATTACGTGTCATCGCCTGCATGATCGCACCGGAGACACCGAGTGCAGCCCCGACCAGCATCGCAGCGACTTCGCGCGGTAACCGGATTTCCTGAATGATTTTTGCTTTATCGTTCAAGGGACCGAACGTCAAAGCGTTCCAGACCTCACGTATCGTCGTGTCGGCGGCACCGAACGTCATCGAGATCCAGAACATGACGACGAACAGGAGTAAACCGAACGTGATTTTCAGTCCGAACGGGAATCGACCGGATGACATAGTTATCGTCTCACTTTCATTAGATAGTCAAAAAGGAGGGACCGAAAAATCGGTTCCCTCCTTATTTTTGTTACGCGCCAAGGAAACTTTTCTTGAAGAACTCGAGCTGACGTTCGAGCGTCAATGGATCATTGAAGTAAAATTCTTTCGAATCGACTTCGAAGACGTGGTTGTTTTTAACAGCAGGAATATTTTTGTATGTGTCTGTTTCTGTGAACGAGTTATCTGCTTCTGCCGTCTTACTGAAGATGAGGTAATCCCCTGCATATTCAGGTAAGACTTCCGGTGATAGCGCGTAATAGCCGTCTTTTAAGGCCATTTCCGTAACTTTTTCCGGCATCTTTAATTTCATTTCCTGGTAGAGGATTTCTGTACCGCGTCCCCAGTTGTCGCCGAAGACGTAAAGCTGTTTATCGAAGCTTTCGATGACAGAGACCGTCGCATCGTCACCGATTTTTGCTTTAATCTCTGTTCCGGCGTCCGCTGCGCGTGTTTGAAAGTCTTTGACCCAATCGCGTGCTTCTTGTTCTTTATTGAGCAATTTACCGATTTCGATATGTTGTGTCAAATAGTCGACTTTGCCGTACGTGTACGTGACGGTTGGAGCGATTTCTTTAAATTTATCGATGTTTTTCGTTGTATTGTAGCCGATGATGAGATCGGGTTCGAGTTCGATGACTTTTTCGACGTTTTCTTCTGATACTTCCTGGACGTCTTTCAAATCAAACTTCGGATTCGATTTTGACCACGAATCGACACCGACGAGTGGGACGTCGAGTGCCATGACGTTTCCGGCGAAACCGGCAAGGACGACGACGCGTTTCGGATCAGCCGGGACTTCGACGTCACCTTCTTCCGATTTATAGGTGATCGTTTCTTTTTTTGTATCGGAAGACGTATCTTCTGTTTTATCTGTATTGCCGCAGGCGGCGATGACGAGCGTTAAGAGTAATAAAATCGGTAAGAGTACTAGTTTCTTCATGTGGTTAATCTCCCTTGATTAAGTTGTAGGTGACACACATCGGCTTATTCGTCCGTGGATCACGACCGATTTCGGCATCGATATGGAATACTTCTTTTAAGACGTCATGCGAAATGACTTCCTCGCACGTTCCGGCTTTGACGACTTCGCCTTCTTTCATCGCGATGATGTAGTCGGCAAAACGGGCGGCCTGATTTAAATCATGTAACACCATGACGATCGTCCGGCCTTCCGTCCGGTTGAGATGCTCGAGCAGCTCGAGGACTTCGAGCTGGTGGGCGAGATCAAGGTAAGTCGTCGGCTCATCGAGGAAGATGATATCCGTTTCCTGCGCCAGCGCCATCGCAATCCAGACGCGTTGCCGTTGACCACCGGACAAGGCGTCGACCGGACGGTGTTTGAATGCCGTCGTATCCGTTGCCTCTAACGCCCAGTCAATGATCTCGTAATCATGTTTCGTTAAGCGACCAAATCCTTTTTGATAAGGAAAACGACCGTATGAGACGAGCTCTGCGACCGTTAGACCGCTTGCACTTTCCGGTGTCTGAGGCAGGATCGCCATTTTCCGGGCAAGCAGCTTTGTACTTTCCTTCGCAATATCGAGACCGTCAAGCAGGGCACGACCAGACTGATGGGGGATGATCCGGGTCATCGCTTTCAATAAGGTCGATTTACCGCAACCATTCGCACCGATGATTGTCGTGATTTGCCGATCCGGAATCTGAACCGTCAAGTCTTTGACGATGGTACGATCTCCGTATCCGATACTGATTTCTTCTGTTGCTAGACGTACCATAAGCAGAGGCTCCTTCTCGTTTAAAGCTATTTTCATTGATAATGATTATCACTATCGTCTCCCTAACCATACCAGTCTCATAAAAACGCTGTCAACATTTTTTCTTGTCTTCAAGAGATGTTCACGTTATCATTGGGAATGAGAATGATAATCAGTCGTAGTCGAGAGCGAGGAGTGAGTGAGATGGAACAGCAGGAATTGTTTGATGTAACGGTAATTGGTGGAGGGCCGGCCGGGTTATACTCGACTTTCTATAGCGGATTACGCGGGATGAAGACGAAAATCATTGAATACCAGGCAGAGCTTGGTGGCAAGATTCATGTTTATCCGGAGAAGATGATTTGGGATGTCGGGGGACAGCCACCCATTACCGGAGCGAAGCTGATCGAGCAACTCGTCGAACAAGGCTTAACGTTTAATCCGTCCGTGCACCTGAATGAAAAAATCATTTCAATCGCAAAAGACGTATTCGGAAACTTCGTCCTCGAAGCGGAGTCGGGAGAAATTCATTATTCGAAGACAGTCATCGTCGCTGTCGGCGGCGGAATCCTCAATCCCCAAAAACTGAAGATTGAAGGGGCCGAACGGTACGAAGTGTCGAACTTGAACTATACCGTCAAATCGATTGAGCGGTTTAAAGATAAGACGGTCCTGATTTCAGGTGGCGGTAACTCAGCGATCGACTGGGCGAACGAGCTCGAACCGATTGCGAAAAAAGTTTACGTCACATACCGGAAAGACTGTTTCACAGGTCACGAGGCACAAGTCGACCAACTCGTCCGAAGCTCAGCCGTCTGTCTCCTCAACACGACGATTCATAAGTTGATCGCAAGCGACGATCACCACCGGATTGCGTCCGTCGAATTGATTGATTGTGCGACGGACGTGACAAACATCGTTGACGTCGATGAAGTCATCATCAACCATGGCTACGAACGGGAAGCAGAGTTGCTCGCGAACTCGGAACTCGACATCAAACAAGTCGACGACTTTTACATCGCCGGTAACGCGTCGAGCGAATCAAGTGTACCGGGATTGTATGCAGCAGGAGATATTTTGACGCATGACGGCAAGGTGAACTTGATTTCGGGTACATTCCAGGACGCGGCAAACGCCGTCAACCGGGCGAAGCAGTTCATTGAACCGGATGCTGCCAAAGTCGCGATGGTCTCATCCCACAATGAAGTTTTCAAAAAACGGAACCGTGAATTGATTCAAGAAATGGTCAACGAAAAGTAAAAAAACACCTGTCTTAAAGATTGCCCCTCGTCACATGGACGTCGGTCGTCTTTAGAGCAGGTGTTTTTTTTGTTTAAGGATTAATCTTCATCTTCATGCTCGTCGTCCGAGTCATCATCTGAATCATCATCTTCGTCCTGACCTTGATCATCGTCTTGCTCGTCTTCTTCAACGTGACGGTGCTCTGATTTCGTTTCTTCGTGATCGAAGTACTCGAGTTCAATCTCCAACTCGTAAGAACCAGAGAGAGCGAATAAGCTGACGAGTTGTGCCCGTAATTCCTCTTCCGTCATCTTCGGATGTGACTCGATGAACTGAATCAATTGGCGGACACGGGTTTCATCGACCGTTGCGTCATTCGTTTTGACACGCAGCTGACTCTTCTTCTTTTTAAACTGGTATTTAATCTGACTTTGCGTCGTCTCTGTCGCGAGAGCAATCTTCATTTTTTTCAGCATATCTTCATAGCGGTGACCGGCCTTGTTGCGTTCTTTGCCGTCAAGCACGCCATCACGGTCGGAGTCACGTGAATACGGTTTCGTCCCAAGTTCGAGTTCGATGGCGTTAGTTAAGCCATCACGGTCCGTATCTTCATGTGCGTCACTAATGTGATCGCGGTCGCTGTCTTTCTTCCGTGGATTGAGTTTGAGTTTGTATTCGGTGTAGTTACTTAAGCCGTCATGGTCCGTATCTTGCTGCGCAAGTTTTTTCCCTTTAAGCTTGTACTTCTTTTCCCAGCTGTCATGGATTCCGTTCTTGTTGCGGTCATGCTTCGATGTTTTACTCTTGGCATCGATTGAGCCGAGCGGCGTCAGCATCAACGCACAAGCGAGGCCGGCAGTAACGACATAATTGATTTTTTTCATGTGAACGTAGTCTCCTTTTGTGAACTTCGGTAACTGGCAAGCATAGCTTGAAGCGGTAGCCCCTATAGTTTTGCGTCACCACATTTCTGTGGGTTTGCCCGTTCGATTCCGGTGAAGAACCGTATCTTCAGTATAAGTGATTTGTTTCTATGGATAGATAAGGTTTTTCGATAATGAGTCAGTAAAATATAAATTATTTGAAGTGAGATAATAAATATATTCTAAATTACTTTTTTTAATAAAAGTAACTATTTTAAAAACAATATTTAAATTAAATTAAACTATGTTGACTTTTTATTTAATATAATTCATATTTGGATTATATTAAATAGAAGTGGGGTCTAGTTTATGGGGAGTTTATCGATTGCGATTGGTGTTATTATTTTCATGGTTGGACAATTTTATTTATCTAGGAAAAATGGAAAGCTCGCGTGGGTATTACCGGTACTGATTGTACTCGCTGGGACCTACACCTATTTCTATGGAGGCGTCTGGTCTGAGGACAAAAAATCTTTAATACAAATCGGTACAATGATTAGTACTTCGACGTTGATTGGTATTGGATTGGATGGGGAAAAAGCGCGTAAAAAACGTTTGAAGCAGGAAAAGGATCGACTCGAAGTGCAAGATTTGTAACGTAAAAATAGATAGAGGAGTACACTACAATGGACAGAAATGAAGTTCCTCCATGGGTATTGGCATTAGAACAAGAACATCTTGAATTCATACGGAAGTTTGTTTTAAATTCAGGATCGCTTAAAGATATGGCAGCTGCGTATCAAGTCTCGTATCCGACGGTTCGAACGAAGCTGAATCAACTCATTCAACGGATTGAGTCAGTACAGGAAGATGATGTCGAATTCGTTAACATGATTAAGAACCTTGTCATCGATGAGCGGATTAGTTTAGATGTCGCGAAAGTAATCATTGATAAGTATCGAATGGATAAATCTCATTAAAAGAAAACAAGCGCGTCTTCGAATAGCGAAGGCGCGCTTGTTGATGAAAATACTTACTTATTCTTTATCATTTTTTTTGTTTTGTTCCTTCTCAATCATCTTCTTCGCGGCCATTCGGAAGCGGAAAATCAAGTAAAGACGGTAAAAGTCGATCGCTGCGAACAGCGTCAACAGAATCGTCCAAAAGTTAAAGACGGTTCCTGCCTCGATCGAGTTGCTGTACGCGAGGTACATGAAGAGAATACCGAACAGGGCATAAAATAATGCCATGAAGTTTGAGCCTTGGCGCATGAAAACACTACCTTTCGTAAGTTAAGTCATTGCATAGAGTGCGAGTACGACAATTCCGTTATTGAAAACGTGAATCGCAATCGGTGCTATGATGCGGCGCGTTTTGACGAAGACGAGTGAGAAAACAAAACTCATTGCGACATAAATCAAAAACTTGTTGTCTCCGTGGATGAACCCGAAGATAACACCACTGAGAACGAAGCTGAAGACGAAGTTCAGTTTTGTCGACAAGTTCCCGAACATAATGTGGCGGAATAAAAATTCTTCCATAATCGGTCCGAGTAAGACGACCATCAGCTGTAAAATCGGGATGACTTGGATTGCTTTCATGATGTCATCCGTATTTTGTGATTTCGCGACGTTTTCGAGTCCACCAGACATCCAGGCATCAAGCAGGTTGACGCTAATCAGTAAGGCGTAAAGCAACACGATTCCGATCCCGATCCACTTTAATGTGTCAATCGGATCCGTCTGATTGCCCTCTGCTTTCCACTTCTGCCAGTCAGGACGAAGACAGAAGAACGAGACGATGACAGCAACGGTAAAGCCAATCGCAAGCCACCAGCCGAGGACACCCGGAATTTGGCTTTTTGAGAGAAAGCTCGGGAATGTTGCCGGTACGAGCTGGACGATCAAATAAATCACAATCGGAATGATGTGACGGATTTGCCACTTATCAGCCATGTTGAACGGCAGATTGACGGAATTTTTCATCGGTCGGGACACAACTCCTTTGTATTGAAGGTACTGTCCCGATTGTAACAAACAAACCGGCCGGGCGCACGAATGGTGATGGTTCAAAGATGGCGATTTCGGGAAAACGGATAAGGGTTCAGGGTTGAATTTCGATTGAAAACCGTTTAAGATAAAAATATGTTAGCACTCCGTTAAAGTGAGTGCTAAAAAACAGTCATTTTCAAGGAGGATGTTTCGCATGTTAAAACCACTTGGTGATCGCATCGTGATCGAAGTCGTTAAAAAAGAAGAAACAACACTCGGAGGAATCGTTCTTCCTGGGTCAGCGAAAGAAAAGCCACAAGAGGGTAAAGTCATCGCTGTCGGTACAGGCCGTGTGACAGAGCAGGGTGTACGTGTACCACTTGAAGTGAACGTCGGCGACCATGTCATCTACGCGCAGTATGCCGGGTCAGAAGTCAAGGTCGATGGCAATGAATACTTAATCTTACGCGAAAGCGATATTTTAGCAGTAGCACAATAATAAAAGGGGGATTTCAGTCATGGCAAAAGATATCTTATTCAGTGAAGAAGCACGCCGCGCGATGCTCCGCGGTGTCGACGCATTAGCAGACGCAGTCAAAGTGACGATCGGACCAAAAGGACGCAACGTCGTTCTCGAACGTAAATTCGGTTCACCACTCATCACGAACGATGGTGTGACGATCGCAAAAGAAATTGAACTTGAAGACCACTTTGAAAACATGGGTGCGAAGCTCGTCGCGGAAGTCGCGTCGAAAACGAACGAAATCGCAGGGGATGGTACGACAACAGCGACAGTCCTCGCACAAGCGATGATCCGTGAAGGACTCAAAAACGTCACAGCGGGCGCGAACCCGATGGTCATCCGTAAAGGAATCGAAAAAGCGGTCCGTCGTGCCGTCGAAGAGCTCCACGAAATCGCAAAACCGATCGAAGGCAAAGAAGCGATCGCACAAGTTGCGGCGATTTCTGCTGCTGACGAAGAAGTCGGTCAATTGATCGCAGAAGCAATGGAACGTGTCGGTCAGGACGGTGTCATCACGATCGAAGAGTCACGCGGCTTCACGACAGAACTCGACGTCGTTGAAGGAATGCAGTTCGATCGTGGTTATGCGTCACCATACATGATCACGGATTCAGACAAGATGGAAGCTGTCCTTGAGAACCCGTACATCTTAGTCACAGATAAAAAAATCTCGAACATCCAGGAAATCTTGCCGGTCCTTGAGCAAGTCGTCCAACAAAACAAACCGCTCTTAATCATCGCGGAAGACGTCGAAGGCGAAGCACTAGCGACACTCGTCGTCAACAAACTCCGTGGAACATTCAACGCGGTTGCGGTCAAAGCACCAGGCTTCGGTGACCGTCGTAAAGCGATGCTCGAAGACATCTCGATCGTCACAGGCGCAGAACTGATCACTGAAGAGCTCGGTCTTGATTTAAAAGAAACACAAATCATGCAACTCGGCCGTGCGTCGAAAGTCGTCGTCTCAAAAGACAACACGACGATCGTCGAAGGACACGGACACAGTGATTCAATCGAAGCACGTGTCGGCGCCATCCGTGCGCAAATCGAAGAAACGTCAAGCGACTTCGACCGTGAAAAACTGCAAGAGCGTCTTGCGAAACTCGCGGGCGGCGTAGCTGTCGTCAAAGTCGGGGCAGCAACGGAAACAGAATTGAAAGAACGCAAACTCCGGATTGAAGATGCACTGAATGCGACACGTGCAGCCGTCGAAGAAGGAATCGTTGCCGGTGGGGGAACAGCCTTTATCCATGTCACGAAAGCCGTCGAATCGATTCTTGCTGTCTCAACAGGCGACGAAGCGACAGGCGTCAACATTGTTCTCCGTGCGCTCGAAGCACCACTCCGTCAAATCGCGGAAAACGCCGGTCAAGAAGGTTCAGTCATCGTCGAGCGTCTCAAACATGAAGCGCAAGGAATGGGCTACAACGCCGCGACAGACGAGTACGTCGACATGATTGAAGTGGGAATCGTCGACCCGGCGAAAGTGACGCGTTCAGCACTTCAAAACGCAGCGTCTGTTTCAGCGATGTTCTTAACGACAGAAGCCGTCATCGCCGATAAACCAGAACCAGCCGGATCTGCTCCTGCAATGCCTGATATGGGCGGCATGGGTGGAATGGGCGGCATGATGTAAGACATTTCATCTTTAAGTACCGAATCCTAGCAAATAGGGTTCGGTACTTTTTATTTGCAATAGTATACTTAATATTTGAAAGAACTACATAAACAGTATGTATCATTTTTTTAGGTGAGAAGAGAGGAGGCCATCAAGTGAATGAAATTTTAAAGGGGATGTTGACGTCAGGTACGCTCATTGTAGCAATCGGAGCTCAAAATGCGTTTGTTCTAAAACAAGGTTTATTGAAAAACAATATTTTCTGGGTAGTCCTAGTATGTTTCTTAAGCGATGTGTTACTGATGTGTACCGGCGTACTAGGAGTCGGTACTGCTATTAAAAATAATACTTTTGCGAATGTCGGTCTTGCGATTGTCGGAGGACTATTTCTGCTCTTATACGGATTCAAATCTTTGCGTAATGCGTTGTCTTCATCAAGTGCAATCGACATTTCAACTGATGCCAAAATTATCCCTATTCACAAGACGATCTTACTCACATTAGCGATTACACTTTTTAATCCACATGTATATTTAGATACAGTCGTCGTGATAGGGGGAATAGCTGGGACTTTGACATTGGATCAAAAAGTTAATTTCTTAATCGGGGCCTTGATTGCATCGTTTGTATGGTTTTTGGGTCTGGGGTATGGGGCGAGATGGCTAATTCCTGTATTTAAAAAACCAATAGCATGGAAGGTTTTAGATTTTGGAATAGGTTGCTTGATGTTTTGGCTCTCGTATCAATTGATTCAGTTTGCGCTAGAAACTCTCTGAAAATTGATATTTTATCGACTACTTTTAACAAGTATAATGATTTAATACTTCTATTTAAAAATACTTTAGAATAGAAAAGTGAAACTTATTTTGATTTTTTTATGTATAGAGTTTAAAGGTTGAAAAATAAACTGTTTAATTACTTTAATGGTATAAATACTAATTTTATTAAAGGTGGATTATATGGCGAAAATTGAAATTACATCAATTGTTGAAGGCGGGAAAAAAGTTGGAAAGTTAATTAAAGATAATCAAAAAGAGATCTTAGCTGGGATGGGTGTAGCCAAAACGGGAATCAAATTATTAAAAGAGAATACGGGAAATAAAAAAGAAAATCAAATAATAAAAAAGAAGTTATCTTACAGAGAACAAATGTATAAGAAGTACGAGAATGAAATACTGCCAAAATTAGATAGTCAAAATCGACTTGAACTTTTTCAATACATAGACGACATCGAACAATATGTTCAACAATTAAAAGAAGAAGAAAAAAGAGAAAATAAACTTAAAAAGCCTTTATACGAGAAAAAAATAAAAAAATGGGACTCTCTTTTAATGCAAATTCGAAACAAAATGAGTACTAAAGATTATCTTGAATTCATTAAAATTTACAACGATCCACATTATCAAAATAATTATTTCAAAGGGTTTGAAGGGCATGTTGAAAAATTTAAAACGTATATTGGTACTAAAGAAAATGATGCTTTCCTAAAGTATTTGGAAAAAACAACTGGTCGAGACATTGAAAAAATCAAAAAAGACTTCATGATAATAGAGTGAATTTTAAGAAATATAACCAGTTCCTGCAGGGGATACATATGATCAATCGATTCGAGGAAGAACTAGTAATCGTTCAGCTCCATACCGATTTTTTCTTTTTCGAATAATCTTTTTGGCTGAATAAGTACTTAAAATCGATGTTCTTGTAGATATCATTTTGATTTCAGAACCCTTTTTTAGACGCATGCATCATTGTCATTCTGTAAAAATTTTGCTTCAAGTTTGGCATCTGATTCATATAGGTCGATTCATATTTTTAAGGGTTTATCTTGATAACCTCCTAAGGTTAAAAATATAAGTATTGAAGTTTTCCACCTATTGCAAATTGCAATGATTACATGATTTTTAAGTACTTCTGTCTTTCTTTATGTGCCAAAAAAAGATTAATTTTAAGAAATTATAAGACAGGTTGTGAAAGGTGGAAATCTATGAAGAAAAACGCAGAAATCACAATTCAACCTTTAACGGAACAATCCATAACTATCATCAACGACACAAATGAATCGTTCCCTATCATTGGTAAAGTCCTTCCTCGTTTTTCTGACGGCATTTGGTCTTACGAAGAACAGTTATACGATACCCTATCAGAAATCCGTTTCCCGGATGACACACTGGATTGGTCTACTTATATCGACAGCAGTGAAAAAATTGTTTTGTTAGCTTTTCATGAGAACGAATGCATTGGGCAAATCCGTCTCGTCAAAGACTGGAATCGTTTGGCCTACATTGAAAATATCGCTGTCCGAAGCAGTTTTCGGAAAAGTGGCGTCGGCCATTTGTTGCTTGAAGCAGCCGAAACCTGGGCGAAGGAACAGTCGTTGATCGGCTTATCGCTTGAAGCGCAAAACGATAATTTGATTGCCTGCCG
Source organism: Exiguobacterium sp. N4-1P (assembly GCF_002214325.1). Classification (NCBI taxonomy): domain Bacteria; kingdom Bacillati; phylum Bacillota; class Bacilli; order Caryophanales; genus Exiguobacterium; species Exiguobacterium sp. N4-1P. Next base: position 2,644,881 of record NZ_CP022236.1, on the reverse strand, counting down.
TTTTTATGCCAAAGAAGGATTTGTGCTTGGTGGGGTAGATACGCTGAAACAGTCTGCTAATCCGGAAATTGATATCACGTTGTACTGGTATAAACTGTTTGAGAAGACTAAAGGAACTGCCGATGAACAAAGATGAATTGATCGCATTAGCGGGGCAGATGTCGATTGATGAATATGTGTACGATGAAGAATGGGGTTATTCTACGAGTGAAGGGCCGCCGTCTGACTTGGCTTATGAAACAGCACGGCGTTTTCAGGATATTCAAATGCTTCCTGTGTTAATGGACCTGCTTGAACAGACTAAGCGACTAGAAATGAAACAGTATTTCTACTTTATGCTTGGGACAATTGGGATGAATACAGGTGACGTACGTGTTGCTGATTTTCTGTTAGAACGGCTGGCGCAAGAGACGAAGCCGACACTAATTGTCAGCATCCTCGATGAACTGGCGAAACAGGAACGGGTACATGACGCGACGGATATCATCCAGTATGTCGAGGATTCCCGTTCGGCTATTCGAAATTCGGCGATTGATGCACTCGGCTCCTGTCGGGGGGCTTTAGCAGAAGAGGCGTTAATTCGATTTATTACGACCTCCACCGATTCGTTTGAGATCATGAGTGCGAATTTTGTGTTGGCAACGATCGAGACGGAGCGGGTGATTCCGCATCTGTTACCGCTCCTCGATCATCCGAAAGGTGATGTCCGGCACTCGGCACTCAATGCCATCAGTGAACTAGGAGACGACTCGTTCCTGCCAATGTTTATAAAAGGTTTGGAGGATCGGTCGGTCGACGTCAAAGCATATGCGTTGCTCGGAATTGCGAAACACGGGGATGCATCCTCCATTCAGCCGGTCGTCAAACGGCTGAAGACTATGTTGAAGCGAAAGCGGCAGATTCAAAGCGACGATGGTCTGGTTGCACTGCGTTTTTTGAATCGCTATCGACAATCGGATAAGACGATTCCGGTGTTGTTTGACTGGATCATCACGAAAAGATGGGATGTCCTGTTTGACGAGGAACGACAGTGGTTGAATAAATATCGGACATCTAACTAAAGGATCCGTTCAAGATGGATTGACTAAGCACATAAAAAGAGGAGCCGGATGTTGAGTCCTGCTCCTCCTTTAGTGTTGCAGAAATCATTTGAATCACGCGACTCCTGCAGGAAAAAGCGCAAGGTGACTTGCGCTGTCAGAGACAAACAAGACCCGCTTTCCTGTCCAGAGAGGACAGGAAAACTGGCTTGTGTCTCGCCTGAGGAAAGCGCGTGAAGAAAAAGTGATTTCTTAATTCGTTTATTGTTCCAAGCCGTTCTTCTCAATGATGGCATCCGATAGGCGTAAATCCTTCCGGACATCCGCTTGTTTTTTACATAAATCAAGGTCGACTTCGCTTGTCGTCGAGACGTCATAACAGACACCGTTGCCGGCTTTTTCCGTTAAGTCCGCTTCATAATAATAGTTTTGATAACGGAACGAACCATCACGGAACGCCGTCACGTTCGGTTCATCATCGACGAGCGAGTTGCCCATCATGTAGGATGACTCGAGGTTGAGCAAGTCGACGATCGTCGGAGCGATATCGATTTGTCCGCCGTTTTCTTTGATGATCTTTCCGTCCTGTTGATTCGGTTTCTTGATGAACAGCGGAACTTGCCGGTCAAGTTCGAACAGGTCGACCGGATTGTCGATTTCGGCTTTCTCCCGCAGTTCGCTGCCTTCGTTCGTCAAGCCGCTGTCGTGGTCGCCGTAAAAGATTACGAGCGCGTCATCCCATATGTTTTTCGCTTTCAATTCGTCAATCATCAGTCCGACGCCTTGATCGACATAATGAACGGTCTGGTAATACCGTTTCAGCATCGGATCGTCGTACCCTGTTAAGTCGAGTTCGCGTTCGTCTTTTGGAATCTCATACGGCGTATGACTCGTCAAGGCGACGAGGAACGAGAAGAACGGCTCTTGTAACGTCTCCATATGTTCGATCGACTTCGTCAAAAACTGTTTATCATTTAAGGCCATTCCGATTTCTTTGTTGTCCGGATAATCTTTATTACTGAAAAAGTGATTGAATCCGAGGTTGTCGTAAACTTTGTCCCGGTTCCAAAACCCTTTGTCGTAGGCGTGCATTGCGGCTGTGTCATAGCCGCTGTCTTTTAACAGTTGCGGTAAGGCGCCGAACTCATTGTCCGGGAAACGGGTGTAGACCGAGCCCGACTTTAACGGGTACAGCGACGTATTCGTAATGAATTCCGCATCCGACGTCCGTCCTTCGTGCGTTTGGTGATAAAACGACTCGAAGTAGAGCGACTCCTGTTTGAGTTCGTTTAAGTGCGGCGTCAGCTCCTGCCCGTTAATCGTCTGTCCGATGACGGACCCTTGGAAGGATTCCAACTGGACCATGATGATGTTCGGTGTGTTGACAGCACCAGCCGTTTCATCCGGTGCGGATTGTTCGAGCCGTCGCCGCTCCGCTTCCGTCAATGATTCGTCCGGACTGATGGCCCGCGTGATTCCACGGGCGAGATCGACACCGTGATATCCCCAAAACCCGAGCTGGTAATAGTCCCGCATGTCGGAGATCGACTGGTCGAGCCGCTGCTCCTTTTTGACGACGGCATAGGTGAGCGGTGCTGCGAACAGCACGATGCCGGCGAGAAAAGCGGCAACCGCCGAACGACGTTGTTGTCGCTTCGCAACAGTAAACCGTTTCTTCCGTAAGAAGATTAAAACGAGTCCGAAGATGATGCTATCTGCGAACAGGAAAAAGTCGGTCGGGACGATCAGTGCCATGAAACCACTGCCGACATCACTCATCTGCAGCATTTGCGACATCAGGGAAACGGACAGTAAATCGTCAAAGTAGCGGTAATACCAAAGATCTGAGACTAACAGGAAACTATGTAGCACTAACAGACCAAGCCAAATCCAGCGCCGTTTCTTCCACTGGATGAGCAAGGTCCAGCTCGATAACAGCAACATCCCGGCCAGGTTCAACAGGACGAGCTTAAATGAAACTTCTGTGTTCGTATAAAAGCTGAACAGCATGAACTTGAGCATGCCCAGTAGTAAATAAAATGCATAACCGAATCCGATCATCAAAGCCAACCTCCTTGTCTGTATCATCGTTGTCTAATGCTATTTACCCTATAACAAAAGCGAAGGAACATCACGATGTGCTAAAAATTGTGAAATGGTATATTCGTTTATTTTATAAAATATAAAAAAGGGGTTTGGAATAATTTGGTGAATTTATTCAAAAGAACGATTTAGTAGGGGGAATAGCGATGACGAACAAAGAATTAGCGGTACGGTTTCAGACGTTCGCGGAACGCGAGTGTAAGGACTCGAGCCCGTTTTATGAGTACTTATCCCGTCACGTCGCGTGTGACACAGCGATCTTGACAATATGCCAACAGGCACGGGACGGACAACCGGTACCGAACCTCTTGTTTGGTGCCGTCCATTATCTGTTACTAAAAGGGGTCGAGCATCCGTTAGCCCGGTATTATCCGAGTGTGACGACGGACGCCGCACCGTTCGATGAGTCATTTCCGGCTTTTCAGGATTTTTGCCGGGTCTACGAAACGGAATTGATTGAGTTGCTGACGACGCGTCTCGTCCAAACGAACGAAGTCCGGCGCTGTACCTATCTCTATCCGGTCTTCGGGATGATTCATCAAGCCGAACAGCGTCCGCTCGCGTTACTTGAGATCGGTACGAGTGCCGGTCTGCAGTTGCTGTTCGACCAGTACGCATATGACTACGCAACGGGGGAGACGTTCGGAAATCCGGCGTCGCGTCTTCGTTTGACGTCGACGATTGAAGGTGAGCATGTCCCACCGCTTGCACGGACAGCACCGCCGATTGCCGAGCGAATCGGGCTTGACTTGAACACCGTTGATTTGACGGATGACGACGAACGATTATGGTTAAAGGCCTTGATTTGGACGGAACACCGTGAGCGGCTTGAACTGTTTGAACAGGCGGCACGTTACGTCGCCGAACATCCACTCGAACTGATTGAAGGGGATGGGATTCAACTCCTTGAACCATGTGCCGAGCGAATTCCGACAGCGCATATCCTCTGTATTTTCCATACCCATGTCGCAAACCAGTTACCGCTTGCACTGAAAAAAGAACTGCTCCACGTCGTCGAGCGGATTGGACAAACGCGTGACGTCTATCACCTGTACAATAACGTTCAGGACCGTTATTTGCACCTTGATCTGTACCGGGACGGGGCACTCCAGGAACAGACGATTGCTGAAACGGACGGGCACGGACGTTGGTTCAAATGGTTGTTGCCGACTGCATCCGTTCTTCCGAACTAAGAAAAAAAGAGAAGCAGGCATCGAAGTTCAGTCACAAAAAATCTTAGGATCAAGATAAAGGCGTTTTTTTACAGACAAAATGGGAAAAGATAACCTGTACATCCATTGTCCGTCACTGTCGTAGAAAAGGAGCGATTCCATGTCTAATGTGAAATTAGCAGTCATTTACTACAGTTCGACCGGTACCAATCATCAACTCGCCACGTGGGCGAAAGAGGCAGGGGAAGCTGCCGGAGCAGAAGTCCGCCTTGCAAAAGTTAAAGAAACCGCACCGGCGGAAGCGATTGCCTCGAATCCACTTTGGCAAAAACATACGGACGCGACACGTGACGTCGAAGAAGCAACCGTCGACTTACTCGACTGGGCGGATGCGATCATCTTTAGTGTGCCGACGCGTTATGGACATGTCCCGGGTCAATTCCAACAATTCCTTGATACGACGGGAGGACTTTGGGGACAAGGAAAACTTGTCGATAAAGTCGTCAGTGCAATGTCTTCTGCACAAAACCCGCATGGTGGTCAGGAAACGACCGTCCTTGCCGTCTATGCGACGATGTTCCACTGGGGTGCAATCGTTGCGGCACCTGGCTATTCGGATCCGGTGCTGTTTGCAGCAGGAGGGAACCCGTACGGAACGACGGTCACCGTCGACCAGGAAGGGAAGATGGTTGAGTCAGTTGAACCTGCCGTCCGTCATCAAGCAAAACGGACAGTCGAAGTGGCGAGCCGTCTCCTGAAGTAAGAGCGCAAATTCAAGCAATCAAAAAAGGACGATCGATAGCGTTTATCGATTGTCCTTTTTGTATGAAGTGTGTAGTTGAAATCAAGCATTCGGATGGCGCAATGGCAAGTCGACGGTGAAAGTCGATCCTTCACCTTCGATGGATTCGACGTGGATTTCACCGTCATGAGCACGGGCGATTTCGCGACAAATCGATAGACCCAGTCCAGTCCCGCCGATTTTGCGTGTATCCGAGTTATCGACCCGGTAGAATTTTTGGAATAATTCACCCATCGCAGAAGTCGGAATCCCGATTCCGTGGTCACGAATCGCGACGGAAGCCTGCGTATCGCGAACCGCTAATTCGATATCGATGGCTCCGCCGGCCGGTGAATATTTGATGGCATTGTTGATTAGGTTCCCGAACAATTGACGGATTTTTTTCGCATCGCCTTCGATTAACAGATGCGTTACATCGTGTGAGACGGTAATCACATGAGTCGTCGAAGAGAGACCGTGGAATTGTTTCAGGTCTTCAATCAGTTCGACTAAATCAAACGATTCAAACTCATATTCCTGACGGTCTGCTTCCATCCGTTGTAAATCCAGGAAATCGTTAATCAGTAGAGATAAGCGTTTTGTCTCTGAGTGAACGGCTTCGAGGTAAGTCTTTTGCCGCTTCGGTGACAGCTCACGTTCAATCATCAATTCGGTAAATCCGTAAATCGATGACAAGGGTGTCCGTAATTCGTGCGAAATCGTTGAAACGAGTTCATTTTTTAAACGATCGATTTCGACTTCGTTCGTGACGTCACGCATAACGAGCATGATGCCACGGAACTGACCACCGTAGTGGATTTTTTCAGAATACGTTTTGATGAAACGTTTTTCCTGATCGATCGAGAACAGGATACCTTCACCGGTTTTGTGCTCAATAAAGGTTTGATGCAAATAACGCTCAAACTCAGGCAGTTGGTCAACCCGGTATTTTAAATTGACGATTGATTCATCAATATCAAGCAACCAGTCGACTTCCGAATCTTGTTCGATTGAATGGTTGAATAGATCAAGTAACGGCCGGTTAATTAACTGATTGGAGCCGTCCGGTTCAATGTAGACGACGGACTCACGGATTGAGTTTAGAAGACGGGATGTCTTCTCACGTTCACGGTCAATCTCATCAAACGTTCGCATCCGAAGCAGGGATAGGGCGAGTTGACGTGAGAAGGTCGCAAGTTCTTCTTGTTCTTGTTTGTTGAAGGCCATGTCTAGACGCATTAAATAGATATAGGCAATGATTTCATCCGTACTCGGATCAAGAACCGGAGTAACGGCTAAGGCGCGTTCAGCATTTTGTGCCGTATGCGGTATCTTATCACGGCGCGCTTGACGGATTAATGGTTCAATCGTCGCGATCAAGGTGTCCTGTTCTTGATCTGTCATCGCGTGCGAGATGATATTGGTTACAGTCGTTCCTTCTTTAAAGATAAGTGATCCATGCGTCGACCCTGTAATTTCAACCATTTTTTCGATGACAGCAGGATAAGCCGTCACGGAGTCACGGGAAGCAAGCGTCTCTGTCAGTTGGTTCCGTATTTTTAGTAATGCTTCATTGCGTAACGTCACTTTGAGTGCTTGTTCCAAGTTATCGTTCGTCGACATCAGGCGATGCTTGTTATCAATCAGGGCGGATGCCATCTGATGAAACGATTTACTAAGTTCGCCGATTTCGTCAGAGCGTTCAATCGGAATCAGTGGTGCTGTATGTTGTCCTTGCGCGAGCAATTTACTTTCTTTACTCAGCAGTTGGATTTGACGCGTCGTCCGTTCGATGAAAGGACGAACGAGGAGTAACACGACGAGAAACAGGACTGCTAGGTTGATTAACCAGATCCAACCGGCGTATTTCGTCTGTTGAACGAGTTGGTCTTTTGCTGTTGCTTCCTTTGCGTTTAAGCTGTTTCGGTAACTCGTAAAGACACTTTCCATCGTGTTGACACTCGTGCGCATCGTTTCGCTATCGGAAGCATCCATTTTAAATTTCCGGTCAGGGTCTGACGGAATGTCTGGCATCATTGCTTTTAAACTCGGCATCTCAAGAAACGTTTCATCAATCGCTCCTGACTGTTTCGCTTGGACGTAACGGATGAGACTCGGCATGACGAATTTCGTATACGACGTATAGAGCGATCGGATGTCAGTCGCATAAATTTGATCAGCTTCATAAATCCGATTTTGTTCGAACCATTTCGTCTGGCGCTCGAGTGATGCTTGTTTCGACTCGATCACATCCATGACGGCGTCATCTCCGAAGACGACATAGCCCCTGACTTCATACTGAAGCGACTGCCATGTATCCCAGAGCTTCGTCGCGCGGTCTTCTCTGGTGCTGATATCGTCAATCCTACTTTCGGCATTAGCGACTTGATGATTTGTATAAAAGTAAGCAGCAATCGAGGTCGTTGAAAGTACAAGTAAGATAAGATAAAAAGCGAACATGATTTGCCGACTGATTTTTTTATTTAACCATTTATTCATATAATTTTTAAATGCTCCTTTACGTCAGCGTATATATGCATTAGATGTAACTTGTGTACATATTTTTCTTATCATAATCGTACATTTTTTAGACTTAAAAATATAGAAGAAAAATTAAAATATCTTTAATATGAGAAATTAACATTAGAAAAGACATACTGATTGAAAGTATGCCTGAGCGTAGAATTGACCTTAGTTAAGTTAGTGTTTTACTTGAATGGCTTGGGTGAAGTGACCGGATCATGCTTCTGCGACGACGACCTTCCCGATCGTCTTCCCACTTTCGACGAGACGATGGGCTTCTTTTAAGTTTGCTGCATTGATGTCGGTCAAGGTTTTCGTGACCGTCGTTTCTAACTCCTCTGCATCGATCCACGCCGCGACTTGCGTCAAGATATCGTGTTGGCGCATCATGTCAGGCGTTTGGAACAGGGACCGGGTGAACATGAATTCCCAGACGAAGTTCGCACTCTTCTGTTGCAAGGCACTTAAATCAAGCAATTTGTCGGTCTCGACGATGCTGCAAATACTTCCTTGCGGCGCAATGACATCGACCATCGCTTCAAAATGCTGATCGGTCGCATTCAAACAAAAGATGTAGTCGACGTACGAATAGCCGAGTGCTTCCAGTTGCGGGCGGAAGTCCTCATGGTGGTTGATCGTATGGTGTGCCCCGTGTGCTTTCGCCCAGTCGATCGTTTCACTGCGCGAAGCCGTCCCGATGACGGTCAGTCCGGCTTTGTTCGCGAGTTGCGTCGCGATGGAACCGACACCTCCGGCTGCACCGACGATTAAAATCGTCTTGTCGAGGTTCGACTTGGCGTCAAACGAGATATGGAGGCGATCGGTTAATGCTTCGTATGCCGTCAGTGTTGTCAACGGCAACGCCGCCGCTTCGGCGAACGTCAACCGTTTCGGTTTTTTCGCGACGATTCGCTCGTCGACGAGTTGGAACGTACTGTTTGATCCCGGACGGTTGATGGCACCTGCATAATAGACTTCGTCACCGACTTCGAACCGTCCGACGTCATTCCCGACTTCGACGATGATTCCGGCAGCATCATACCCGATGACTTTCGGTTCCGTTTCATCTTGACCGTGTGCCCGGACTTTCGTATCGACCGGATTGACGGAAACGGCTTTGACTTCGACGAGTACATCATGACCAGTCGCTTCCGGACGTGGCAGTTCAAGATTAATCAAACTATTCTCTTCTGTAATCGGCAAGTGTTGGTGAAATCCAACGGCTTTCATCTGTGTCATCTGTCGTCATCCTTTCCTGTTTCAGGTATCTCTTCAAAATGTTCCACCGTGTAGCTGAAATGAAACGTCTACAGAAAGAAGGAAACACTAACGCTTTGAATGCTAATTGTGCGTCAACAAAAAAAGCCCCATCGATCAGACGACGCATTTAAAGATGCGCAGCCGTGTGAGTAAGGGGCTTTTTGAATGAGTATTATAATGCAGGTGTTTTTGTCGGGGCGACTCCAGTAGTTGCGTAAGTTGCATCGATGTCTTGGCGGATTTTTTTGATCGGTGTTCCTTGTTGGTAGGCGACGATGGATTGTGCCGCGATATCGAGACATGTCCCGCATGTGATGCCGTGTGTCGTCCACGTCGTTTCACCTGCTGCTGTCTGATCGGCGATGAAACAGTCATAGTTACTCGTATGACCGGCTGTCTCACCGCATCCACAGTAACACGGCATCTTTTCAAGTAAGTCTTGATGCTTGGCGACGGCAAGATAAATCGTTTGGATCGATTCATCGGTTTCTTTTAAGAAAGCGGGTGCAATCGTCTTGGCACTCGTTTTTTCGAGTTGATCCCCTGCACCGTGCGTCTCGTGCTCTGCATGTTCTGTGCTCATCTGCTTGTCTGTATGTTGTTCCGCTGGGGCACAAGCGCCGAGCGCTAGACTTGCCGTCAACGTTAGTGTAAACCAACGTACTTGTCGTTTCATGAACTTCCCTCCAAATCGATTTCCTCTATCAGTCAGTATACCGTGTCGTTTAATCGATTTGAGAGGGGGATGATGACGATTTAATGACTAACTCATTTCAATTGTTGTTCAATCGTATCGAAGTTCGCTTCCATCATCGTCAAATAGGTCGATCCGTCTTTTCCTTCGGCACCGAGTGAATCGGTGTAGAGCGTACCACCGATCGGGACGCCGGTTTCACGCGAGACAGTTTCCATGCTCCGACGATCGACGCTCGTTTCGACGAACAGGACGGGAATCTCTTGTTGTTTAATCAAGTCGACGACGCGGCGAACTTGATCCGGCGTCCCTTGGTTATCTGAATTGATTTCCCAAATGTAATCGGCTTTAAAATCGTAAGCATCGCTAAAGTATTTAAAAGCACCTTCGCTCGTAATCAGGTGACGTTGTTCTTCCGGTATCCGGGCAAAGCGTTCTTTTGCTCGCGTATCGAGTGTTTCAAGTTCTTGAATATAGGACGATGCATTTTTTTCATAATCAGCTTTATGTTCCGGGTCTTCTTTAATGAGACCGTCTTTGACATTTTCGACATACTGAATTCCGTTTTGAAGATCGAGCCATGCATGGGGATCGGTTTCCTGTTCTTTCCCTTTAGATGTCAGGTACTTCGGATCGACACCTTGACTCAGTTCATAGACAGGAGCATCTTTATCGTCTTTGTTCGTACTTGAACGTAATTTGTTGAACCATGAACCTCCAGCTTCAAGGTTGAGTCCGTTGTAAAAGACGACATCGGCATCTGCCATTTTTCGAACATCCGTCGGAAGCGGGTCATATTCATGCGGGTTTGCTCCGATTTTGACCATACTATGGACCTCGACGTGTTCACCGCCGACGACGCGGGCCATGTCCTCTAAAATCGAATAGGTCGTGACGACCTGAAGTTTATCGTTGTCTGTTGATTCACTTGAACATCCAGCGAGTAGCGCGCTGAGACCGACGAGTGGAATGAGCGTTTTTAATTTCATGAAGCAACCTCCTTTGTTGATGTTTTCCATTTCCGCATCAAGCCGTGGCGCGGAGAAAAAATGAAGACGAGCGCAAACAATGCGGTTGCGACGAGAACAATCGACGCACCGGAAGACAGATTGTACGTGAAGCTCAAGTAAAGACCGATGATGGCGGAAATCGTTCCGAAGCTGGCTGACAGGAAAATCATCCGTGAGAGCCGGTTCGTCAACAGATAGGCTGTCGCAGCAGGCGTAATCAGCATCGCGACGACGAGAATGATGCCGACGGTCTGTAAGGAGGCGACCGTGACGAGCGTCAACATCATCATCAATAAATAATGGATAAATCGTGTCGAAAGACCGTAGGCAGCTGCCATCGTCGGGTCGAACGAGGTCACGAGTAATTCCTTGTAAAAGAGATAAATGCCACCGAGAACGAGGATACCGATGATGAGGGTCATCCACATATCACTCGGACGGACAGCGAGCACGTTACCGAACAGGATGTGGTACAGGTCGCTGCTACTGCGTAAAAATGAAATCAGGATAATCCCGAGAGCGAAGGCGGACGTAAAGAGAATCCCGATCGCTGTATCATTCTTGATACGACTGTTTTGGCTGACGAATCCAATTCCGAGTGCCGTCAACAGACCCGTCGCGACCGCTCCGATGAAGAAGTTGATTCCAAGCAAGTAGGAAATCGCGACACCGGGTAAGACGGCGTGCGAAATCGCGTCGCCCATCAAAGACATGCCGCGCAAAATGATGAAACATCCGATCACGCCGCAAATCACACCGACCATGATGGACGTGATGAGTGCTTTTTGTAAAAAATCGTATTGAAAAATCGCTTCGATGAAATTCATGAGGAGACCTCCGCTTTCTTCAAGAAGGCAAGTGGATTCCCGTAAGCCCCTTCAATCGTATCTGCTTGCAAGACCTCTTCCGGTCGACCGTACGCGATTACCGTCTTGTTAAGGAGTAATAATTCGTCAAAATAATCAGCTGCCTTACTCAAATCGTGATGGACGACGATGATCGTTTTGCCTTCGTCACGCAACGTGCGCAGGAGATCGATGATGACACGTTCACTGACGACATCGACACCGACGAACGGTTCGTCGAGTAATAAAAGTTCAGCTTCCTGGGCAAGCGCACGAGCTAAGAAGACCCGTTGTTGCTGTCCACCAGACAGTTCACCGATTTGGCGGTCGGCGAACTCGCTCATGCCGACGCGTTCGAGACAAGCACTCGCAAAAGCGCGGTGGTGTTTGTTCGGTCGTTTGAACAACCCGAGCTTCGGATAACAACCGATCAGTACGGCATCGAGGACACGAATCGGAAAATCCCAATCGATGACACTCCGTTGCGGGACATAGGCGATTTGAGTTCGCGTCGCATCAATCGTTTGTCCGAGCAGGGTGATTTTTTTAGCTTGCGCAGGAATCAACTCCATTAAGGCTTTGATGAACGTTGATTTCCCGGCCCCGTTCGGACCGATGATGCCGACGAGCTGACCGGATAAAATGTTTAACGACACATCTTCAAGTGCCGTCGTCTCAAAATAGGAGACAGATAAGTGTTCTACTTCTATGGCGTACATCGTACATGCTCCTTTCAAATTTTAATGAAGGTATAAAAAGTTTCCTTAGGGCAAAAAAAGAACTAAAAAAATTAGATTGCATAAAGTCATGTATCATTCGTTAAACTATAAATGTTTCCTTAGGGCAAACTTTAACGGGTTTGTCTGCAAATGTCAACTGGATTCAAAGGGGGGAGCTTTTGAACATCTCATGCTAAGATATAGAAGGAGAAAACGTGGGGGTGGTAACGTGAGTCAGTCGAATGAACAACAGTGGAAGTTATTGTTGCTGGATGCGCTGTTAAAAGAGCGTCGTGAACAAGCACAACAAGCGATTGAGGAAGTCTATCCCTATGACTTAGCAAAGCTTTATGTTGAGCTAGAACCAGTCGAGCAAGAACGGCTGCTTCGTTATCTCGATCACGAGCGTTTAGCAGATGTCATTGAGGAACTTGAGCTTGAACAACAATTAGAAGTCTTGCGTCGACTCGATGTCGAACATGCAGGTCACGTAATGGACTTGATGGAAAACGATGATTTAGTTGACCTCTTAGAAGAGCTGCAAGAAGAGGAAGTCGACCGCCTTCTGTCCGGTATGCGTCAGGATGAAGCGCTCGTCGTCCGAAACCTGCTGACCTATCCAGTCGAGACAGCCGGTCGCTTGATGACAAACCGTTTTATTTGGGTCCCGGAAGACTTCACGGTCGGAGAGACCGTCGAAAAGATGCGTGACTATATCGAGTATTCGGAAACGATTAATTATGTCTACGTCGTCAATCAGTTGAGTGAACTCGTCGGTGTCATCTCATACCGGAATTTAATTCTTGCGAATAATGCCGAGCAGATTGGTGACGTCATGGATCAAAAAGTCATCCGTGTATCGGCTGAAACCGATCAGGAAGATGTCGCGAAGATGTTCGAACGCTATGACCTCGTTTCGTTACCTGTCGTCGAAGGCGATGTACTCGTCGGTCTGATTACGGTCGATGATGCGTTAGATGTTTTACGGGAAGAAGCGAATGAGGACATCGAGAAGCTGGCAGCGTCCGGTAAGTCGATTGATTTTGAGACGAAACCACTGATTGCCGCAACACGTCGGTTGCCTTGGTTGATTTTATTACTGTTCATCGGCCTCGTTTCCGGTTCGATCATCAGTCAGTTTGAGGAGACACTATCGAAAGTCGTTGCGCTCGCCTTCTTCATGCCGATGATTGCCGGGATGACCGGAAACACAGGAACGCAATCACTTGCGGTCGTTGTCCGGGGGTTGATTACACGGGAAGTCGACAAAAAGGTCGTTACGCGTTTGATTTTACGGGAATTCCGCGTCGGTTTAATCATCGGGGTGACGTGTGGAATTTTAATCGCCATCATTGCCTATGTCTGGCAGGGAAATCCGATTCTTGGTCTCGTCGTCGGTAGTTCGTTAATCATCACGTTGATTTTCGGAACGCTCGCCGGGACAATCATTCCGCTGATTTTGCACCGGTTGAAGATTGACCCGGCGATTGCCTCGGGTCCACTCATTACGACGCTCAATGACATCTTGTCGTTACTCGTTTATTTCGGGATTGCGACTGCCTTTATCAATCATTTGATGTGAAACATTGAAGAAGCACGCCTGACGATATGTCAGGCGTGCTTCTTTCGTGTAGACGAAGTTGCAGTTGTGAAATGAGAGCGTCGTTCTTTTCGTTGTTTTCCCCGCAGGAGTCAACGAAACATGATGCTTTTTAGGCGTGTCGCTTTGAAGACGAGAAAGCGCTATAAGGCAGTGCACCTACATGAACTCTTCGACCTCGATAAGCGATACATCGCCTGAATCAAGGCGTCATCCGTGTCCAAACAGCGAGCGGACCGATATCATCAAATCCGGCTTCGAGTGCTGTGATCAGTTGATCGCCATACTCGTAGCCAACGATTCGTTGCCCGGGAAAATGGGCTGAACTGAGCCGAATGACATCGTCCCATAAGCGCTCGTCTAGATAATCCGATGTTAAATGCGAAAGTCCCGTCGTCTGTCCGTTCGAAAAAGCGATAAAGGCAGCTTGTTGTTGATCGGAGAAAAACAGGCGGACCTCTTTTCGATTGAATAGGTCACGTGGTAAGTCATGGACGTCGACGAGTTTGAAAAACTGTTCTGCAAGCCGCACGTTTGTCACGACCGTCCAGTCAGGCGGCAGGGCCAGACGATCATAAATCGGTTGGCGTGCAATCCACTCTGCTGTAAAGAGATGAGTCAGACCGTCTTTTGAAAAATCATAGCTCGCCGTACAATCTTTGATACTGCTTGCTGTATCGAACGTCAAGTGTTGATGGGGCGTCCGAATCATCACTTCTGGATACAGTGCAGGCACGTCTCCGGTCGCAATCCATTGATCGTCCGTTTCCTTTACGGTACAGCCGTGGAGCTCACAGATGAGCCGACACCAGTCGAAGTTGTTTTGAATCGCGGCTTGTCGCATCGGACGTTCTCCCTTCATCAATCTTCGTCGGGTTGCTTAATCAATACGTACGAGAGGGTAGCAATCAAGGTCAGGAACAGACCGCATCCAATCGTAATGTAGGCCATCGTGAAGATTTTACTAAGTGTCGTCGTCGGGACGAACGTCGGGTGACCGATCGTACTGAGCGTCGTGATGCAGAAATAGAGAGCATCGACGATCGATAAATTTTCTTCGGTGCTATAGAAAATTGTTCCGGAAACTAACGTCAACAAACAGAGGAACAGGAGTCCCTGGAAATAAGAAATCTGAAACGCTCGTCGAATGCCTTTGAACAACCGTGAAAAAATCGCTAAAAATGAAATCATACAAATCTCCTTAATGCTGACGCAATGTTTTGTCCATCGTATCATGAATCCGGTAATCATTTTTACCGTTGTTTTTGACGTCATACATCGCCTGGTCTGCATGGTGAATCAATGTATCAAGGTTGATCCCGTGGTCAGGTGAAAAACTGATCCCGATACTCGTTCGGATGTCGATTAATTCTTCAGCTAGCGTGAAAGGATTGACTTGGAACCGCTCGAGCAAGGACGTCGCGAAGTGGTGCAGCTGTTCTGGTGTCTGGTCATAGAGCAATAAGAAAAATTCATCGCCTCCGACACGTGCCGCAAATCCGATTTCTGCAACATGTTCTTCTAGCAGCTGTGCGATGTGAATTAAATATTCATCACCGATTTGATGACCGAACGTATCGTTGATCGCTTTGAATCCGTCGAGATCGACGACGGCAATCGAGCAACTCGCGTGTTGTAAGAGTTCCGCCGCGGCTGTTTCGTAAAAGCTGCGTCGGTTCGGAATCTTCGTCAAGGGATCGTTATAGGCGAAGAAACGAATCGCTTGTTCCGCCTCTTTCGAAGCTTGAATGTCACGAATGAGCAACATCCCATGCAGTTCTTGTTCGATGAAAACGAAATCCCCATCCATGACGACATACCGTTCCTGTTTTTGAATCGTCGCGACTTTCGTTTCGTATTCGATGAATTGATTAGAAGAGTCAAAGTGGTGTGTGTAATGTTCGAGCCAGTCCGTTCGCTTGTTTTGCGGCAAGTAATCAAGGAACGACTGTCCGACGAGTTCCGTTTCTTCGAGCAGTTGATAGGCGGCCGGATTAGCACTTTCGATGACGCCACTGCGGTCTAGAAGAACGATGGCTGACGGGTTCAAGTTGTAGAGTGTCGCGAAGCGTGTTTGATAAGAAGCCAAGAAATCAAATCGACGCATTGACATCGTGATGGCAGCCGCCCAAAAGAGTCCGCCATACATATACGCATACGGTGGGATCTTGCCGTAAAACGAAAAGTAACCGAACAAAATGTTCCAGATGAGTGTGAGCGAAGCAGCGAAAATCAGTAAGGTGATAATCCCCCGCCGCGCATCGTTTAATTGTTTGCGTGTATAAACAAGTAACGTGAAGACCAAGGTGTGAAACACGTTTCCGACGGTGATTGTAATTAAATAAGATGAATTGAATTCTGGGTAGATGAACAGACCGACTTGTTCAAAACGTTGGCTGTTGATGACATTCGTTTGAAAGAGATAAGTTACGAGGACGATGAGCATCGGTGCATAAAAAATCCCGGGATACAAAAAACGGGGGATTTTTTTTCGAAGATTTGAGACACGAAAGATAAAGTGAAGAGACGTACTAAATACAAGTAATCCGGCATTTCCGAACCAGTACGTCACGAAAGCCGGACTCATTTCAATCGGCGAAGCATTTCGGAAAAATTCGCCTAAGAACATCATCCCGTAAGCAAATGTGAACAGACTTAACAGGCGGTGTTCCGCTCGTTTCGGATTGCGTAAGAAAATGTCGACGGACATATAAAACATGATGAACGTGGGTAGTAGATAAACCGCGGTAAACAAAAATAATGTCGTCATGACAAGACCGCCCTTTCTAAGCTGTAGGTATATAGTCTCAGTATAGGACGTCTGACGAGAGGATGACGGCGTTTTTTTTACAAGAGGGAAATCATTCAAGATTTAATGTCAATTGACGTGTCTTCATGATACCGATTAATCCAGACGGATCGGCAGATGTCTTATGCGCGACGAAAGCCTCGTCGACCGGTGTCGTGCGGACGCGCAACGGTTTTGGTTCTTTCATGTGGACGAGGGCATAAACCAACTCAGCGATTTCACACGATGCTTGGCGCGTCGCATGGTGTTTCCGGTACAGACGTAAATAATTTTCGACGATTGGTTTAAAATCATCCTCATGCAAGCCGCCTGACTGCTCGAGCTGGTCAAGAACGTTTGCCGTGAAGTTCGTCTCGACGGCACCGGGCTCAATCAGTGTCACATCAATTGAAAAGAACGGTTTGTAATAGGTCGCGAGGCTTTCGAGTAAACCTTCGACGGCAAATTTGCTCGCACAATAAATTTCATTGAGTGGTTGTCCGACGAGTCCGCTCGTACTTGAAGTCGCGAGCAAGTGACTCCCGTGCGGTGCCGCTTTTAACAGGGGCAGACACTGTTCAATCGTTCGCATCACGCCAAAGACGTTCGTCTCAAACAGTTGGTTGATCTCATAACTCGTCGCCTGCCCGATTGCCCGCAGTAAGCCTTGGCCGGCATTACAAAACAAGACATCGAGATGACCGACCTCTTGTTCGATTTGGTGAGAAGCTGCTTTCAAACTTTTCGTATCCGTGACATCAAGTGTAATGAAGCGAAGGTGAGTGGAACTAAAGTCTTCAAGTGTTTCCGTTCGTTCGCGTACCCCCGCGTAAACTGTCCATCCGGATTCAGCAAAGCGACGAGCTGTCGCTAATCCGATTCCTGACGAGGCACCCGTAATTAACATGGATTTCATATCGTCGTCCCTCCTTATCTAATGTGGCATTAGTTTCCTTTACCCGAATCTGGATACGTTTTATTTGCATTAAAATTGCAATTTTTAATGAAAAAAATTAAAATAAAGGAAAGAATTGAATATAAGGAAGGTGCTTTATGGGTCAAGCAGAACGATTACAAAAGATGCGTGAATGGATTAAGACGACGCCGGAGCTGACGCTCGATCAACTGGTCGAAACGTATCAAATTTCGCGGGATACAGCACGGCGTGACATCATTCAACTGGAAAGTGAAGGCGATATCATTCGCATCAAAAACGGGCTTGTTCGTGCGGGGGCGAAGCGCACCTTGAAGTACGATCAACGGACGGAGCAACCAGAGAAGGAACGGATTGCAAAACGGGCCTCGATGCGAATCAAGCAGGATGACCGGATTGTACTCGATGCGGCGACGACGGTCGCGAAGATGACGGCGTATATTCCGTTCTATTCCTTACAGGTCATCACCAATTCACTCGAAATCGCGGAGCAGATCGGCGAACGGGCAAACGTCGACTTGTATGTCACGGGTGGTAAGTTCGATCCGCATGCGAAGAGTCTCGTCGGTATCAAAACAGCGGATGACATCCTGCATTATCAAGTCGACCGCGTGTTTCTCGGAGCGTGTGGACTGACAAGTGAAGGGGTGTTCGCAGAAAATTTAGAAGAAGCGATTGTCAAAAAGGCGATGATTCGGAGCGGGGCAGAAGTGATCGTCTTAGCCGATCGGACGAAGTTTGACAAACGTTTTTTCCATAAAGTCTGTAGCTTAGAACAACTCGATGTCCTGATTACGAACGAGCGCCCATCTGCGGATTGGGAAGAACGACTACATCAAGCAGACGTCACGATTGAAGTGGCGAAGGAGGAATTGACATGACACCGATTCAAACCACGATTGTCGGATTCGGCTTTTCAGCTGTAACGTTCCATGCCCCGTTACTCGAGGCGTTACCCGAATTCCATGTGCGACAAGTCGTCTCACGTGACGCAGGAAAAGTCCACCGTGTCTTTCCGGAAGCGCGTGTCGTTACGACGCTCGACGAGGCCTTGCACGATCAAGCGACAGAGCTCGTCGTCATCACGACGCCGACAGGTCTTCATTTCGAGATGGCGAAGCAAGCAATCGAAGCAAACAAACATGTCTTACTCGAAAAACCGGCCGTTGTTACGATTGAGGAAGGGGAGGCGCTACTGGCACTTGCCGAACAACATCGGGTGCATGTCGCCGTGTATCACAACCGTCGCTATGACGGTGACTTCCTGACGGTCGAGCAATTGATAGAAGCCAATGAAATCGGTGATTGGCAACTTCTCGAATCACGTTTTGACCGTTACCGTCCGGTCGTCCGTGACCGCTGGCGGGAGAAGCAGGGAGCGGGTTCCGGCATCTTGTTTGATCTCGGTTCCCATTTGATTGACCAAGCGCTTGCCTTGTTCGGTGAACCGGACGAATTGACGGGTGACGTCTTGATGCAACGTGACGGGGCAGAGACGGATGACGGCTTCCATATCACGCTGCACTATGGCAAACGCCGGGTGATTCTTCGCTCGACATCGTTCGTTCAAGGACCGACACCACGTTTTGAGTTGCACGGTACGCGGGGAAGCTATGTGAAATACGGGATGGACCCGCAGGAAGCGCGACTTGCTTCAGGGCGGGAAGCGGACGGGACATTAGGTGAGGACGACCCGGAGGGCTTTGGTCATCTGCAGCTGGCAGAACAGGCAGCAGAACGGCTGGAAACGCTATCCGGAAACTACCTCGGCTATTACCGCGACTTAGCGGACGGGTTAGCGACAGGACGACTGCCGGTCGACTTGCATGATGCTTTGAAGACAATGAAGCTGATCGAAGCCGTCCGCAAAAGCAGTGAAGATGGGCGGACGATCTGTCGGAAGGAGTGGGACAGATGAACATCGAAACTTTACTCGAACAAGAACAACAGCTCGTCTTGACGAGTTTGACGAATCAAGAGGCGATTGCTGCCGGACAATACGTCATTGAGCGGGCACTGCGCGAAGAGTTAGCGGTTGCCGTCGAAATCAAACGCAATGGGCAACGTCTCTATTACGCGGCACTCGAAGGAACGGCTCCCGATCAAGAAGAATGGATTCGCCGTAAATCAAACGTCGTCACCCGTCACGGACATAGCTCGCTCTACATGCGTGTCTACAATAAACTGAAACAACGGTCCTACCATACGATGTACGCCGTTGCGCCAGGCGATTATGCGGATGCGG
This sequence comes from Exiguobacterium sp. N4-1P, assembly GCF_002214325.1. NCBI lineage: Bacteria > Bacillati > Bacillota > Bacilli > Caryophanales > Exiguobacterium > Exiguobacterium sp. N4-1P. Next base: position 2,625,167 of record NZ_CP022236.1, on the reverse strand, counting down.
GGGGATCGTTTCCGATTCGGGTCGCAGGCGTCGGGATCATCGGTACACTGACCGTGTCAGGGTTGTCGCAAGAGGCCGATCATCAATTAGCGATCGATGCGTTGACTTTTTTAAAACAACGAATGGCGTAAGGAAAAACCGTGTCCCCGATTCAGGGAACACGGTCTTTTCGATTGTTAAAAATAAAAAATGTTTCTTATATCTGTTTCCGATTGTTCGATTTTACTAGTTCGTGGGTGACTTTCTCACCGGATGCAGGTACGAATCCGAGGCGCCGATAAAAACCATCTGCGGCATCAGAGAAGAGTACGAGCCGGTCGTAACTTAAGAAAGCTTCCCGAATCATTTTCTCGAGTAAGCTCGTTCCGACTCCTTTGGACCGTGCTTCAGGTAAAACATAGACGTGGCGAATCCGGCCGGTCGAAGCTTCGTGCGGTTGTTTCGTATAACCACCACAGGCGATGGGTTGCCCCATCGGCGAAAGAACGATGAATAGCGCCTCACCGGTCTCTTGAAAGGTTTCATCGCGACGATTTCGTAACATGTACTCAATAAATTGAAATCCTTCCTGCGAGCTTTTCGCAAGTAAAGGCAACCAATTATAGCTGTCAAAATCGTTTACTCGTTCAACTGTCATCTCCATCGTCAATTCCTCCTTCTTCTCCCTCCATTATTCCTTTTTTAGTGAGGACAGAAACACAAAAATGAAGCAAATTAATCTTTTTTCGAATAGAGACTGGATTTTTAAAAGCCATTTTGCGTATAATGAGAAGTAATGGATTGAACGCAAATGAAAGGAAGTGGCCGTCACAATGAGCCTCAGCCGTTTGAGTAAAGAAAAAATTACTGAACTTTCACTGATTGAATTCGTCAATGAAATGCTTCAAGAAGCTGGCGAACAGCCAATCACTTTCGATGACATCACGAAAGAAATTGAAAAGTATCATTCGTTTACAGGTGAAGAAGACAAGTTCGAGAAACTTGCTCAACTCTATACAGACATGAACATCGACGGAAACTTCGTTAACGTCGGAGCAAACCGTTGGTCACTCCGTGCTTGGTATCCGTTTGATAAATCAGACGAGGATCTCGTCATCGAAGCACGTCAACGTGGTGAACTCGATGAGTTCGAAGAAGAGTTCAACTATGACGCAGAAGAAGATGAATTCGAGACGATCGAAGATGACCTCGATACATTTGCGAAGACAGCGGACTATGATTCAGCTGACGACACAGAAGACGATTCTTTCAAGAAAGTTGCAGCAATCGACGATCTTGAAGATGATTTAGAAGAAGACGATCTCGAAGACTTCGAGGACGATGAAGAAGAAGTATAAACAACCGTACAGCTGCGATTTCGAGTAAGAAATCGTAGTTTTTTCATTGACGGCTGACTAAGGACGAAAGATTTTTATTTGTTAAAAATCTGCTTGACGAAGTTTTCGGAATGACGTAAGTTAGTCATGGGCTTCTTTAAGCAACGTGCTTAATTTCAGCAAAAGTGTCTCCTGCAAATGGGGGCACTTTTGCTTTTTTTATTTTATTAGACCTCTGCTAGATTTTTGGACTTGAGAAGGGAGCATTTTATTCATGACAAAGTATATTTTCGTAACCGGTGGGGTAGTATCTTCGCTTGGAAAAGGAATCACGGCTGCTTCACTCGCACGGTTGCTCAAAAACCGTGGTCTGAACGTCACGATTCAAAAATTTGACCCATACATCAACATCGATCCAGGTACGATGAGCCCATATCAACACGGTGAAGTATTCGTAACGGATGATGGCGCTGAGACCGATCTTGATTTAGGTCACTACGAGCGTTTCATCGACATCAACTTGAGCCAAAACGCAAACGTGACATCCGGTCGCATCTATTCGACAGTTCTCAAAAAAGAGCGTCGCGGTGATTACAACGGTGGAACGGTTCAGGTCATTCCGCACATCACGAATGAAATCAAGGATCGTGTCTTCCGTGCCGGTAAAGAGACAGGCGCAGATGTCGTCATCACGGAGATTGGTGGAACAGTAGGGGATATCGAGTCGCTTCCGTTCATCGAGGCCATTCGCCAAGTCAAGAACGATATCGGAAAAGAAAACGTCATGTATGTTCACTGTACGCTCGTCCCGTATCTTGCAGCAGCAGGTGAATTGAAAACGAAACCGACACAACACAGTGTCAAAGAACTCCGCAGCTACGGAATTCAGCCGGATATTATCGTGCTTCGTTCAGAGCATGCGGTCCCGCAAGAAATGAAAGATAAAATCGCACTCTTCTGTGATACACGTCCGGAAGCCGTCATCGAAGCACAAGATGCATCGACATTATACGAAGTACCGCTCAACTTGCAACGTCAAGGCATGGATCAACTCGTTTGCGATTACTTCAAGTTCGATACACCGTCAGCTGACATGACAGCGTGGAAGCAACTCGTCCATACGGTGACGCATCTTGAGAAGAAAACGAAGATTGCACTCGTCGGAAAATACGTTGAGCTCCGTGACGCGTACATCTCAGTTGCTGAATCGCTCAAACACGCCGGTTTCGCCTTCAATAGTGACATCGACATCGACTGGATCAATGCAGAAGACGTGACGCGTGAAAACGTCGCCGAATTACTTGGTTCAGCAGATGGAATTCTCGTTCCAGGCGGATTCGGAGAACGCGGCATCGAAGGAAAAATCGAAGCGACACGTTTCGCACGTGAAAACAACGTTCCGTTCTTCGGCATCTGTCTCGGCATGCAGCTTGCAACAGTCGAATTCGCACGTAACGTCTTGAACCTCGAAGGGGCACACTCGGCTGAAATTGACCCGTCGACACCATATCCGATCATCGACTTGCTCCCTGAACAAAAGGACATCGAAGATCTCGGTGGAACGCTTCGTCTCGGTCTGTACCCGTGTAAGCTTGAAGAAGGTTCAAAAGCACGTGCGGCGTATTCGAGCGAGCTTGTCTACGAACGTCACCGTCACCGTTACGAGTTCGGGAACGAGTTCCGTGAGCAGTTCGAAGCGAACGGCATGATTTTCTCGGGTACGAGTCCGGACGGCCGTCTCGTTGAAATCATCGAGATTCCAGAACATAAATGGTTCGTCGCGTGTCAGTTCCACCCGGAATTGATTTCACGTCCAGAACGTCCGCAAGCACTCTTCCATGACTTCATCCGAGCGTCACTTGGAGAATAAGAAGTAGGACGAGCAAATCAACCCCCTGTCTCCAAGCGGAAACAGGGGGTTTTGGCGTGTAGACAAACTCTTATGAAGCGTCAAGAGTCTGCATGAGCTTGCTGTCATGACAAGCTTTCCTGTCTCGACTCGTCTTCAAAACGTCTGCATCACTTGTCTTTCCCTACGATATTGCCTAAAAAGCGTTTTTTTTCGTTTTTGCCGCTGCTAGCGCGAAATCGCATCTTTCCCTGTAGGAGTCACAGGCTACGAATCTATGATTGTGAAGGGGACATATCTCTAAAATTTCAATGATTCCGTAGTTTAAGGACGCTTTTTAAATTTATCTGCTATAATGATAGCGAATTCATTCCTACAAATTTAAGTGGAAGGTGTAGATAGCGATGACCGCCAAGTATAAGCAAGTTGCAGAACAAATCGAGACGGATATCGTAAATCACGTCTATCAACATACAAACAAGTTGCTCACAGAAGACGAATACGCGACAAAATATGGAATCAGCCGTAATACTGTCCGAAAAGCGATTGAGATTCTTGTGAATAAAGGATATGTCTATCAAGTACAAGGGAGTGGGGTGTTCGTTCGGGATCATTACAACAGCGATTATGTGAATCTCGAAAAACTCCAAGGATTGACTAGTGACTTTAGTGGACGGAAAGTCGAGACGCGTGTCCTTGCGTTTGAGCAGACGACAGCAAACGAAGAAGTTGCAGAACGAATGAAGTGTCCGGTCGGAACCCCCGTTTATTACGTCAAGCGTCTTCGTCTGGTCGACGATCATCCTTTTTCAGTCGAGGATTCCTATTTTCGTAAAAGTTTAGTCATTTACCTTGATGAAAACATCATTCAGAAATCAATTTATAACTATTTACGTAATGATCAAAAACTCGCGATTGGCTTTGCTGATCGCGTCATCTATGCTGATTTTTTGAAATTAGATGACGCAGTATTACTCGAGCTGAAAGAAGATGATCCAGCCTTGCTCGTCGACAACACTGTGTATTTAACGAATGGTCAAATCTTTGACGTATCACGTGCTACACATCATTTTCGACATGTCAAAATGCTTAAAGTCTCCAATATTAAATCATGAACGTAGGCGAGAGAGTCATCTCGCTTACGTTTTTTTGTTCACATTTTATTCAATAAGAAAGGGTTTACATAAAATTTAACGCGTGCTATTATCAACTTGTAGAATTTGTACCTATGAATTTTAGTTATCCATACAAAAAGGAGAGATACAATGGTTTCTGAAACGATTGACATTACACCGGAAGATATATTTGGTCTCATCGCCCTCTCGGGAGACGCGAAAGCCAGTTACCACCAGGCAATGCTCCTCATGCAAGAAGGGAAAGTCGCGGAAGCGAATGAAGCGGTCAAGACAGGGGATGCAACATTAAAAGAAGCGCACGGCATCCAAACGAAATTCGTCACGCTTGAAGCGCAAGGGAAAACAGCTACAGTAGGTGTCTTGATGGTACATGCTCAAGATCATTTGATGAATACGATTCTTGTAAAAGAAATGCTCGGATACATGATGAATATGCAAAACGAAATCAACCAACTGAAGGGAATGGATCAAAAATGATGAAAATCGGACTTTTCTGTGCAGCAGGTATGTCAACAAGTATGTTAGTGGAAAAAATGAAAGCGGTTGCTACTGAACGTGGTCTTGAAACGGAAATCGCAGCGTACCCGGAATCGGAAATGGAAACGTATGTGGATACAATCGATGTTGCGCTCCTTGGACCACAAGTCAAATATTTACTTGCGAAAGGTAAACAAATCTGTGAACCAAAAGGTGTTCCGATTGATGTCATCAATACGGTTGACTACGGCATGATGAACGGAACAAAAGTACTGGACCATGCGATCAAACTCGCAAATAAATAAACGGGGTGACGACTTTGAAAATGCCTAAAAATTTCTTGTTTGGTGCTGCTTCTGCCTCTTATCAAGTCGAAGGTGCATGGAACGAGGACGGGAAGGGTGTCTCGAACTGGGATGTCTTCTCGAAAATTCCAGGAAAGACATTTGAAAATACAAACGGTGATGTCGCGATTGATCACTATCACCGTTACAAAGAAGATATCGGACTGATGGCTGAAATGGGACTCGAGTCATATCGTTTCTCCATCTCTTGGCCACGCATCTTCCCGAATGGCACGGGGGAAGTGAATGAAAAGGGATTAGAGTTTTACAACAACGTCATCGACGAGTGCTTAAAACACAACATCGTACCATTCGTGACGCTATACCACTGGGATCTTCCGCAAGTACTTGAAGAACGAGGCGGCTGGCGGAGTCAGGAGACGGTCGCTGCGTTCGTCCGTTTTGCCGAGACTTGTTTTGAGGCTTTTGGGGATCGCGTCCGCAACTGGATCACCTTTAACGAGACGGTCATCTTTTGTTCGCTCGGCTACTTGTCAGGTGCACACCCACCAGGAATCGAAGGAGATGCAAAGGCGTATTTCCAAACGACGCATAACGTCTTCGTCGCACATGCGCGCACGATCGAAAGCTTTAAGCAGGCGGGTTATGAAGGTGAGATTGGCATCACACATGTGTTTAATCCAGCGTTCAGCATCGATAATGAGGCGGATAATAAGTTTGCTGAGATGCATGCGAATGAATTTTCGACACACTGGTTCTATGATCCAATTTTAAAAGGAACATATCCGGAATATGTCGTCAAACAATTGGACCAACAAAATCTTCTTCCTGACTGGACGGAAGAGGAGCTCGACTTGCTCAAACGGACAGCTCCGATGAATGATTTCATTGGTCTTAATTATTATTGCCCGCAACGTGTCATGAAAAATGATACAGCACTCGTCATGGCAGGCGGACGTGAAAATTCGACAGGTCGCCCTGGGAATCCGTCGTTCGATGGTGTTTACAAGACGGTCTTGATGGATGATAAAGTGTATACGAAGTGGGGCTGGGAAATTGCAACGGATGCTTTCCTCGAAGGAATGCGGATGCTAAAAGCCCGTTATGGCGATATCAAAATCTACATCACAGAGAACGGACTTGGTGACGTCGATCCAATCGTCGGCGAAGAAATCAAAGATACACCACGAATCGAATACATTGAAGGTCATTTACGTGCGGTGAAGCATGCCGTTCAAGAAGGGATCAACGTCTCGGGTTACTATGCGTGGTCGGTCATTGATCTTCTGAGCTGGCTGAACGGCTATAAAAAACAGTACGGCTTCATCTATGTCGATCATGTAAATGGTCTTGCTCGTAAAAAGAAACAGTCGTTCCATTGGTATCAAGAAATCATCGCCACGCGCGCTGCAGACCTATAAGGAGGTTTCCGAATGAGCCGTCTAGAAACCGCATTCGAAAAAGTCACACCAGCTTTTGCTCGTTTTGCGAATGCAAAACCTGTTCTCGCTATTAAAGATGGATTTATTTTGACAATGCCGATGACTATCATCGGATCACTTTTCCTACTGATTTTGGCACTTCCGATTCCGGGGTGGGCAAATTTCATGTCAGGGTTATTTGGGGCAGATTGGACGTTACCGCTGACGCAGGTCGTTGGAGCGACATTCGACATCCTCGCTTTGATTGGTGTATTCGGGATTGCCTATTCCTACGTCAAAAATGAAAAGATTGAGGGGGTGCCGGCTGGTATCCTTGCAATTATCTCGTTTTTAATCATTACTCAAGCTTCAGTCCTTTCGGAATCAGGAGAAGTCGTAAACGGGGTCGTGCCAAAAGTTTGGACAGGCGGACAAGGGGTCATGGCAGCGATTCTTGTTGGATTAGTTGTCGGGTTCGTTTATTCGCAGTTCATCAAGCGTGGAATCAGTATCAAAATGCCGGATGGCGTCCCACCAGGTGTGGCCAATTCGTTTTCAGCGCTCGTACCGGGATTAGCTGTCATCACACTGTCAGTTGTGACGTTTGCGGTATTCCAGGCGTTCGCTGATCGGACGTTCACGGAAGTCATTTATGACGTGCTTCAAGCACCGATTCAAAACTTAACAGATACGCTTGCCGGAGCAGTGCTCATCATGGTCTTGATGTCTGTTATGTGGTGGTGCGGCATTCATGGTGCGGCAATCATCATGGGGATTATGGGACCATTGTTGACAGCAAATGCATTGCAGAACCAAGCGCTCATCGACTCGGGGAAAGAACTTGTCGTCGGAGAGAATGCAAAGATCGTTACGATTCAGTTTCTTGATGTATTTACGAAACTTGGAGGTACTGGAATTACGATTGGTTTCATCATCGCCACGCTTATGGTTGCGCGTTCAGCTCACTTGAAGCAGCTCGGTAAATTGTCACTTGCACCGAGTCTGTTTAACATCAATGAGCCAGTCATCTTTGGGATGCCGATCGTCTTCAATCCGGTCATGTTTATCCCGTTCGTCATTGTTCCGGCGATTGCATCATTCATGGTCTATTTCACGATTTTGTGGGGATGGGTCGAACCGTTTAATGCCTTGCAAGTTCCGTGGACGACTCCGCCAATCATCTCAGGGTTCTTGATAGGAGGATGGCGGGCAGCACTCTTACAGATTGCGACGATCGCTATGTCCGTTGCGATTTACTTGCCTTTCGTTCGAATGCAGGATCAAATCTCATATGGAGAAGAAGTCAAAGCACAGGAAGATCAAGCTTCGGCATAAAACCGTGCTCATAGAAAAACCGATCGATTCCTCTTTTGAAACAATAGGGGAGTCGGTCGGTTTTAATTGTTTTGTATGGAACCATGTATTTTGTGCGCCACCCATCGAAAGAGGACGACATGAAAGAGTGATACTCGGTTAAATTTTTGCAAAGATCGTATCTAGGATTCAGCAGTCATTATTATAGAAGAAAAGCGTCAAGCCCACTCTTCCGTCATCTCTTGCAGTTGCGTCAAGATATGTGTCAGCAAAAAGGCTCCGAGGGCAAGACTTGGCAACCCGTGACGCGAGCCGTCTTCAGCCGGGAGCAACCCTTTATTGAATTTTAAGGCGAGTGGTGCGATGGAGCGCTCGAGCGTCTCTGTTACATCTCCAAGCGTGACAATTGCATACGGTGTATGCCACGAGTCATAGCGGGCGAGTGATGCTTGGAAGTCGGGGCGTTCCGTATCCGGTGTAAATATGAGAATCCGGTCGACGGCATGGAGTGTTTTATGATTTTTAATCTGTGAGACACGTTTCATTTGGTCCGGACCTTCGGACAACATCGGATAAAGACCTTCGAATTCGCCGTAAGCATCAACATAAACGGTACCCTCTCCGACGAGCGCTTGAGCCAGCAAACGGACGACATCGAACAATTCATCCTCTTGTTTGACGAGACTTTGCAGTTTTCCGTTGAATTGAGTCGCTAAAATTTTCATCATGGGTGAACATCCTCTCTAAATTTCTATCACAGACAGTATATAGCAAGTTTTACTTTAATGTAGAATGGAAATAACTAGAGGGGGAGTGTGAAAGATGAAAGGGAGACTACTCATCGCGGAAGATGAGCCGGGCATTCGGAATTTATTGGCACAGTTATTCAAGGCGCAAGGGTACATCACGGATTTAGCGGTCGATGGAATCGAGACGATTGAACGATTACGCGAAGCGGATTACGATCTGCTGCTGATGGACGTCAACATGCCTGGGAAAACAGGGATTGAAGTGTTGCGTCATCAAGACCAAATCGGACGTCCGATCCGGACGATTTTAATGACGGCGCTCAGTGAAAAAGAAGCGATGGAAGAAGCGAAACGACTCGGTGTCGTCGCCTTCTTCGGAAAGCCGTTTGATATCTTTGAACTGAAAAAAGAAGTGACTGTGCAGATTTCGAGCGATGTAAGCGGTTAATCCTTCACGTCGTCGTCACAAACCTGAAAACAGAGCGAAATGCTGTACGTTCAAGCGAATCAGTATGTTATAATCAGTCTGAAATTACACGATTCCGTGTAAGCAGCGATCAAAACAGAGGAGGATGTCATTATGCCATTAGTATCTATGACAGACATGTTAAACAAAGCGCTCGAAGGTAAGTATGCAGTAGGTCAATTCAACATCAACAACCTCGAGTGGACACAAGCGATTCTCGGTGCGGCTCAAGAAGAGCAGTCACCAGTTATCCTTGGTGTATCTGAAGGTGCAGCACGTCACATGGGCGGATTCTACACGGTTGTTAAAATGGTAGAAGGTCTCGTTCACGACATGAAAGTAACAGTTCCTGTTGCGATTCACCTCGACCACGGTTCAAGCATTGAAAAATGTAAAGAAGCGATCGACGCTGGATTTACATCTGTAATGATCGATGATTCACACAGCCCAATCGACACAAACATCGAAACAACTAAAGCAGTTGTTGAGTATGCACATGCTAAAGGTGTTTCTGTTGAAGCAGAAGTTGGAACTGTCGGTGGACAAGAAGACGACGTCATCGGTGACGTTATGTACGCGAAACTTGACGAGTGCGTTCGCATCGTTAAAGAAACAGGAATCGACACGCTCGCTCCAGCACTCGGTTCTGTACACGGTCCTTACAAAGGTGAACCAAACCTTGGTTTCGCTGAAATGGAAGAAATCCGTAACGCAACAGACCTTCCACTCGTTCTTCACGGTGGTACAGGAATCCCGACACACGATATCGAAAAAGCGATTTCGCTCGGTACTTCTAAAATCAACGTCAACACAGAGAACCAAATCTCATTCGCGAAAGTCGTTCGTGAAGTATTGGCTGAGAAACCAGAAGCATATGACCCACGCGTATTCATCGCACCAGGTCGCGAAGCAATCAAACAAACAGTCATCGGTAAGATGCGTGAGTTTGGTTCAAGCAACAAAGCATAATTTTTATCCTTTAAAATGCGGTAGACTCCGGTCTATCGCATTTTTTTTCATCTAGAAAGCAAACTGTTTTTGGAAAACGTTAGGACTTCGAGCGAAAAAAATTTATAATGGAACAGTAAGCGATTTCAAGGGAATACTTTAAGGGATGAAAGGGGAAGGATTAAAATGAGATTTTTTATCGACACAGCGAACGTAGAGGATATTAAAAAAGCACATAAAATGGGGATTTTAGATGGGGTTACAACAAATCCATCACTCGTCGCAAAAGAAGGCGTCGACTTCCATACACGTCTCCGTGAGATTTGTGAAATCGTCGGGGATGTATCCGTCAGTGCGGAAGTCATCGCACTCGATGCAGAAGGAATGATTCGTGAAGGGAAGGAACTCGCACAAATCGCACCGAACATTACGGTAAAGGTTCCGATGACACCTGCTGGTCTTGAAGCAGTTGCAGCATTGTCAAAAGAAAAAATTACGACGAACGTGACATTGATTTTCAATCCGAACCAGGCACTTCTCGCAGCACGTGCTGGAGCGACATACGTTTCGCCGTTCCTCGGGCGTCTCGATGACATCGGGCAAGATGGAATGGGACTCGTCGAAACGATTGCGCAAATCTTCGTTGTCCATGATATTCCGACACAAATCATTGCAGCATCGATTCGTAATCCGATTCATGTCACGAATGCAGCACTTGCAGGTGCAGATATCGCGACGATTCCGTTCAACGTCATTGAGTCGTTGACACACCACCCATTGACGACTCAAGGAATCGAGAAGTTTCTCGCGGACTGGGAAAAAGCCCAGCAATAATAGATGGTGAAGAAAGGTTGATGGATAGTGGACATTTTGCATATCGTAGGGCAACAACGCCTTGAAGGAACGGTCTTGATCAGCGGTTCGAAACAAAGTGCGATTCCATGCCTCGCGGCCGCACTCTTGACGGATCAGCAAGTCGTACTTGAGGGTGTGCCGGACATTGGCGACGTTACGACGATGATCCAAATCATGGAGACGCTTGGAGCCGTCGTGACACGTCAAGGCGATATGGTGACGATTGACCCGAGTCAAGTCGAACCAATGCCTTTGACGGGAGCGGAGACACGGAAATTACGTGGATCAATCTACCTCATGAGCATTCTTGCAGCGCGATTTAAACAGGGGGTCGTCGGTTTACCCGGTGGCTATGCCATCGGTCCTCGACCGATTGATTTACACATTAAAGCACTCGAGCGTCTCGGTGTTTCGATGCGAAACGAACAAGGTGTTTACTACATGCGTGTCGAAGAGTTGAAGGGTAACCGCATCTATCTTGATTTACCTTCCTTCGGTGCGACAATCAGTGCGTTACTCGTCGCCGTCATGGCTGAAGGAACGACAGTGATTGAAAATGCCGCCTATGATCCGGAAGTGATCGATGTCAGTACGATGCTTACGAACATGGGAGCGAGCGTCAAAGGTGCAGGGACCGATGAAATTCGCATCAAAGGGATTAAATCGCTTCAAGGCTGTCGTCATACACTGATTCCTGACCGGATGGAGGCGGGAACGTTTCTGACGATGGGCGCCGTCCTTGGACGCGTCACGGTCGACAACGTCATTCCGTTACATCTTGAAAGCATCATTCAAAAGCTCGAACGGTTCGGTGCGAAGGTTGAAGTCGCAGACGATGCAGTCACGGCTTCAATCGGGGAAATGAAACCGGTCGATATCAGGGTTTTCCATTACGGTGGGTTTCCGAGTGACATGCAACCAATCATCTCAGCGGCGCTTCTGCAAGCGAAGGGTGCGAGCATCGTCGTTGATAAGCTGTACCCCCAACGTTTCCGTCACGTCCAAGAAATGCGTCGCCTGAGTGCACGGATTACGCATGAGGATGCTGCTTCCATCATCATCCGCGGTGGTGAAACGTTGTTTGGGACAGAACTCGAGGCGAAAGATCCGCGTGGCGCAGCAGCACTCGTTCTAAGTGGAATGCTCGCTTCAGGCGAAACGTTGTTGCATCATGCTGAACTCATCGATCAAAGTTATGAACGGTTCGATGAAAAGTTAAAAGGGCTCGGGGCCCTCGTATGGCGCGAAACGGTCTGACCGATTTTTAGCAAAAGAGAGGGGACATACACATGGAAAGAAGTCTATCAATGGAACTTGTACGCGTAACAGAGGCGGCGGCACTTGCCTCTGCCCGCTGGATGGGGAAAGGTTTGAAGAATGAGGCAGATGACGCGGCGACGAGCGCAATGCGTGATGTCTTCGATACGATCCCGATGAAGGGAACGGTCGTCATTGGCGAAGGTGAGATGGATGAAGCACCGATGCTCTACATTGGAGAAAAGCTTGGAAATGGATATGGCCCACGACTCGATGTTGCCGTCGACCCGCTTGAAGGAACGAACATCGTCGCAAAAGGAACATGGGGTGCGCTTGCCGTACTCGCTGTTGCAGATGCCGGCGATTTGCTCCATGCACCGGACATGTATATGGATAAAATTGCTGTCGGTCCGGAAGCGGCAGGTCACGTCAGCTTAGATGCGACGATTGAAGAAAACATCGCCGCTGTCGCGAAAGCTAAAAATAAAGACATCGAAGACGTCGTCGTCTCGATTCTTGATCGTGAACGTCATGAAGAAGTCATTCAACGGATTCGGGCAACGGGAGCACGGATTCGCTTGATTGGTGACGGCGATGTCGCAGCGGCAATCAATACCGCATTCCCGCATACAGGGATTGATTTACTGCTCGGTTCAGGCGGAGCGCCTGAAGGTGTGCTTGCAGCCGTTGCACTTAAGTGTCTCGGCGGTGAACTCCAAGGCCGTCTGCTTCCGGCAGACGAGGCGGAAGTCGCACGCTGTAAAAAGATGGGGATTGAAGATCCGTCAAGAATCCTCATGATGGACGATCTTGTTTCAGGAGATGACTGTATCTTTGCTGCAACGGGCGTAACGGACAGTGAGCTGATGAAAGGTGTTCAGTTCTCCGGACAAGGTGGACAAACGCACTCTGTCGTCATGCGCGCAAAATCAGGAACCGTTCGTTTCGTCGAAGGACATCACTCGTTCAAAAAGAAACCGAAGCTCGTCATTAAGTAATGCATGAAACTGAGCAAAACAAAGAAAGACCTTTCCGATTTTTTCGGAAAGGTCTTTCAGACTGTAGACAAAGTGCTATCAGGAAAAAAAGCGTCTTTATTCGTTGCTTTCCTCGGGCGAGGCGCAAGCCGTTGCTCCTTGGTCCTTACGGACAACGAGCAGGGTCTTGCCTGCCTCTGAAAGTGCGTTAAAAACGCACTTTTTCCCGTAGGAGTCAACGAAACATGACGCTTTTTAGCTAATACCGTGACCAAAAAGCCGGGCATGGAGACGTTTTAGAGCGCAATCCGTTTCGAATCGCTTAGAACCGCGAAAAGCAATCGGTCGCGACCCTGCAGCTTTGCTGTAGCGGCGTGACCGATTGCCGCTTTGAAGACGAGGCGAGACAGGGAAGCGCGAACGGATTGCATCTCGATACCATATGATGTTTACGCTTTTTAATAGTTTGTCTACACGCTGAAAGACCTTTCCGATTTTTTCGGAAAGGTCTTTTTCTTTTGTGAACCAACTATTCTTTCAACGGTGCTTGGACGGAAGCGCTCATCTTTGTGAGTGTTTGACGTGGTAAGAGCCGCGTCAGGAAAACATAGAAGGCATTGCTTGCACCAGGAATCACCAGCGTCTTGCCTTGCATGTATCCATCGAAGGATAGCTTAGCGACGGTTGGCGCATCCATGATGCCGGGGCGTTTAAACAAACGGGAAGCAGACAGGCCGGCCGTCGCTTCGAAATCGGTATGGGTCGCACCGGGACAAACCGCCGTGACTTGAATGCCGTAAGGCGCGAGTTCCTCTGCTAAAGCTTCGGAAAAACTTAAGACGTAGGCTTTTGTTGCATAATAGACGGCTAGGAACGGACCGGCTTGAAATGCTGCCGTCGAAGCGATCTGTACGATCCGACCTTGTATACCTTGGTCCCGCATCCGCTGTGCATAAGCTTTTGTCAGATGAGTCAGGGCCCGGATGTTGACATCAATCATGTTCAGTTCACGTGAAAGTTCGGTTTCGAGAAACTCACCAAATAATCCGAAACCGGCATTGTTGATTAAGAGATCGACCGAATCATCTTTTGTCGCCCGAAGGAGGGCTTCGATGTGGAGGGGCTGTCCGATGTCGTAAGGAAAGACATCAGCCGTTCCTCCTTCTTGTTCGACGAGATACTTCGTCTCGAACAGTTTTTCGGCATTGCGCCCGACGAGCAGCAGATGATCTCCTTGCATGCCATGTAACCGTGCGAGCTCGCGACCGATGCCTGCTGAGGCTCCTGTAATCAATACGTTCATAGGATCACGCTCCTGTTTCGTGGATTGAATTGATAGAAAAAGGGTATTAACTAGACGATAGCGCAGAACAAACAAAAAAGCGATTGAGCCGATGCTCAACCGCTTGGTCGATCGTGTTTGGATTAAAGGTAAGAACCGGCTCCGACGAGACGTGAACCCCAGTATCCTGATTTGAAGCTTGAGTATTTAACGCCACCCGTTTCCGAGTTGACCATGCTTGTCTTGCTTGTCGCGATACCAACGTGTTGGATGCCGCTACCGTGTGAGAAGAAGACGAGATCTCCCGGTTGAACGCTTGAGACGCTGACTTTCTTAGATGAAGAGTATTGTGAAGAAGACGAGCGTGGAAGTGTTTTTCCAGCTGCTTTCTTATAAACGTAGCTTGTGAAACCAGAGCAATCAAAACCGCGTGTTGTTGTACCGCCCCAGACGTAAGGCGTACCTTTATGTTTTGCTGCTTCGCTTAAGATCTTTGTACGTGTTGAAGAAGAAGTCGTTGTTTTCTTAGCTGTTGAAGTTGATGTTTTTTTCTTGTATGTTTTTGTATACTTCGTGTACACGTAACGTGTTTTCCCACCGTAATAAATCTTCGTCCAGCTACCTGACTTTCCTTTATAACGGAATGTTTGACCTGCGTTAACTTTACCGACGATTGAAGATTTTGTAGAGGCACCTGAACGAACGCGTAATCCGTTATCCATGATTTTGACTTTAGTAATTGTAGCAGCTTCAACTTTACCTGTTCCCACTGACGCAAAACCTGAAACCACTAATGCGGCTGTCGCGACCGATGCTAGAAAACGTTTCATATGTGAATTCCTCCATTTTAATTAAAATTTATGTGACCGAGTTATATAATGAAATCATTAAGTGTTTGTTTAGGCAGTCATCCTTACGACTTTGTAAGTTTTTCTCTGCAGGAATATCTTAGCATGCGGTCGTGTGAAAACGTTTTTTCAGTTCCGCTACAAAATACCGCTTTTCTGTAATATAACTGCAATAATATCGTGTAATATTACAAAGAAGAAATTTCCATTCGCTAAATCACGACGAAAGTGGTAGATATGTGATACCTTTAATTCACAAAAGATTTTTTTGCTTTATCATTAAATACGTTACAGAACTTTGCTGTTGAATTTATAAAGAATAGGTGAATGCATATGCCAACTGAAAAAACCGATAAACCAGAACGTTCCTATACACTTGCCCAACTCGGTAATCTGACATTGAAGGATCTATATGAAATTGCGAAAGCAAAAAATGTTCCGCAATACCGGGAAGCGCGAAAGCGTGAGTTAATGTTCAAGATTTTAAAAGCACAAGCAGAATCAACCGGTCTCTACTTCCTCGAAGGGGTGCTTGAAGTCATCCCCGGCAATCCACAGATGCAAAACGATGGTGGTTTCGGCTTCCTTCGTCCCATCAACTACTCACAATCCTCTGAAGATATTTACATCGCCGCTTCACAAATTCGTCGTTTTAATCTTCGTAATGGAGATGTCGTCACGGGAAAAGTCCGGCCACCGAAGGAAAATGAACGTTTCCAAGGTTTATTGAGTGTTGAAGCAGTGAATGGAGAAGCGCCGGACACGGCCCGAAACCGTTTGTTCTTCCCTGCGCTGACACCGATCTACCCCGATCGTTTAATGCGTCTTGAAACAGAACCGCGTCATCTGTCGGTTCGTGTCATGGACATGATTGCGCCGGTCGGATTCGGGCAACGCGGATTGATTGTCGCACCACCGAAGGCGGGGAAGACGTCCTTGTTAAAAGAGATTGCGAATTCGATTCAAGTCAATCATCCGGATGTTGAGTTAATCATTCTTTTGATTGATGAACGACCGGAGGAAGTGACGGATATCGAACGTTCCGTACCGGGAGCAGACGTCGTCAGTTCGACGTTTGATGAGACACCGGATAATCACGTCCGGATTTCAGAACTCGTCCTCGAGCGGGCGATGCGTCTCGTCGAGCATAAAAAAGATGTCGTCATCTTGATGGATTCGATCACACGTCTGACGCGTGCCTATAACCTGACCGTCCCGCAAAGCGGACGGACCTTATCAGGGGGGATTGACCCGGCTGCTTTCCATAAACCGAAACGTTTCTTCGGAGCAGCACGCAACATCGAACATGGCGGCAGTTTGACGATTCTCGCGACAGCACTCGTTGAGACCGGTTCACGGATGGACGACGTCATCTATGAAGAATTTAAAGGGACCGGCAACATGGAGCTTCATCTTGACCGGAAACTATCAGAGCGTCGCATCTTCCCGGCGATCGATATCCGGAAATCCGGCACACGGAAAGAAGAGTTGCTCCTACCGAAAGATCAACTCGATGCGTTGTGGACGATTCGTCGGACGATGAATGAATCAAACGAGTTCGTCGACAGTTTCTTGCGCAAGATTAAGGATACGAAAAATAATGAAGAATTCTTCGTTGAACTGTTGAAGGAAAAGAAGAAGCCGATTCGCCGGGCAGCAGCTAAACCACGGACGATCAAAACAGATACACCGACTTGAAAATAGGTATTGCGAGACGATGAAAAATCGTTTAGTATAGGAAGGTAACTTACTCTGGCTCAGCAAATGAACCAGGGCGGAAGGAGAGAAATCAACCATGAAACAAGGAATTCACCCAAACTACAACAAAGTTGTATTTATGGATTCAACTACTGAGTACAAATTCTTAACTGGTTCTACTCGTTCTTCGAACGAAACAATCACTTGGGAAGATGGAAACGAGTACCCACTCATCCGCGTGGATGTGTCTTCGGACTCGCACCCATTCTACACTGGTCGTCAAAAGTTCAACGCTGCAGACGGTCGTGTCGATCGCTTCAACAAAAAATACGGCCGCAAGTAATTGCGACCTATCCATTAAAAAACAGCCTGTCTCCATCACTGGAGCAGGCTGTTTTTGTATAGACTGAACTGGGCGCGATAGGTAAGGTAAGTCTTCAACACAAACGATGAGCCGATTGCGCCGGCAATGCCGGTGACGTACGGGAGCAAGTCAGGATTTGTCGCGAATTGTTCGAAGAGGCGACTGAAGGAAAAATGTCGGCCGAGGAAATACCCTGCGCCGAGAAAGACACTAATCCAAATCAAAGCCCCGGTATACGCATAGGCAGCGAAAACCCGAAACGGCATCTTCGAAACACCGGCAAAAAAAGCGGACAGTTGGCGAAGGCCAGGTATGTAGTAACCGATAATCAAGACCGACTTGCCGTAACGAAGAAAGCCGGCTTCTGCCGTGACAATGTGTTTTTCAGAAATGCGAAACTTCGGTCCGATTCGATGAAGCAACGGCATTCCGAGTTTCAGACCAAGCAGGTAGCTGATCGTCATCCCGATACAGCTTCCGGCGTAAGCGGCGAGAATCGTTCCGATTAAGGGTAAATTACCTTGATGCATCCAAAAACCGGACATGATCAGTAACGTTTCATCCGGAACAGGAAGCCCGATGATCCCCCCGGCTAGAAGAATCGCAAGTCCGAATGAACCATATTGATGAAGCACTTCATGTAATATGTGATGGATCGGGAACACCTTCCTTCATAAATTCTTCTTCTATAGTGTACAGGAAATGAGGACTGGTTAAAACGACAAGGTGGGGAATCATGGGAATGAACGGATGGATTTTTGATTTCGAGAAGTCAACTCTTTTCCTTATATTCGATTCGGGCTATACTCGTTAAAGTGACTAATTTTAGAGGACGGTGTCTGCAATGATGCATGTAATAAATCAGTATGGTTGGATTGAAGTGATTTGCGGAAGTATGTTCTCTGGTAAGTCGGAAGAACTGATTCGACGCGTTCGCCGGGCTCAGTACGGGAAGTTGCCGGTCCAAGTGTTTAAACCGGCAATTGACGACCGTTATCATGAAGAACATGTCGTTTCGCACGTCGGCAACTCTGTCATCGCGGTACCGATGGCGACGAGCCGTGACGTGTACGCGGCAGTCGCACAAGAGACACAAGTGGTCGCGATTGACGAAGTTCAGTTCTTTGATGATGAAATCGTCGATGTCATCGAGGCCCTCGCGCAGGACGGAAAACGTGTCATCTGTGCCGGACTCGATCAAGACTTCCGGGCGGAACCATTCGGTAAGATGCCGGAACTTCTCGCACGGGCAGAGTTCGTCACGAAACTGCAGGCGATCTGCCTGTCGTGCGGTGACCCGGCATCGCGGACGCAACGTTTAATCGACGGTCGACCTGCCAACTACAATGATCCAATCATTTTAGTCGGCGCGTCAGAGTCGTATGAGCCGCGTTGCCGCCACTGCCATGAAGTGCCGGGGAAATCGCAAGCCCTGCAACAATGGAAGAAACAGCAACAGAACTGATGAAGTAAACGAAGGACTGATTCATCAGTCAGGACAACATCAATCAAATGGCCGATACTCCCATCGTTTCAAGGGAGCATCGGCCATTTTTTTGCGCATTCATATTGTTTTGGACGGCTTAGTCGATGCTTGAAACACGCATCGAAACAGTCTTCATCCCTTGCTTTCGCGCAGGAAAGACATCAACCGGTGTGGGTCAAACGACTATATTGGTGTACAAAGTGTGTTGCCTCGCGGACAATCGTTTCTTGATCATAATCGAGGGTCGCGACATGATAGGAGTCAAGCAGGCAATAGCTCCGTTTGTCCGTCGAACCGATGACTTGATAAAGGTAATCCGAACTTTCAGGCGGGACGACATGGTCTTCGGCAGAATATAAAATAAGTGTTGGAATCTCGATGGCTGGTAAGAGTGGACGTGTCTGGTCAATCAAGGTCAAAAGTTCCGATGCGCAGACGACAGGGACCTGGTCATAGATGATTTCAAACGCTTCACGTTTAATGTCTGGGGTACTTTCTTTTAAGTAGCGTGGACAGTCTTCAAAAGATAATGCTTCATAGGCAGGAATCGCTAACGCTGCATTGATCGTAATCAATCCGTCAGCAGGTAATCCTTCCGCGACGAGTGCAAGGGCAAGTGTCGCACCCATCGATTGTCCGGCGATGAAAATGGACGAACAATGATTGGTTAAGACGTCGAACCCTTGGCGGAGGCTTTGTTTCCAATCTTCAGCAGTCGACGCTTCGAAATCACGGATGCTCGTCCCGTGTCCGTCGAGACGCGGGGCATACACGGTAAACCCTTGGGCGGCAAACTGCTCTCCGACAGTACGGACGCTTTGAGGGGTTGCGTTAAAACCGTGAGACAGTAAAATACCGATTGGACCTCGTTCAATCAAAAAAGCTTCTGCGCCAAACAGGACGGGTGATGATGAATTCATAAAGGGTTCCTCCTTCTATTAAAAAACTCGTAGTGCTTTAGGCGCACTACGAGATTCTCGTAAGTATCATCCAAAGCATCGGCTTTGCTGGTCGGAGCACCTTGCATGTTGCAGGTTGCCGTGGGTTCGTAGAGCCAGATCTCTCGCCCACTCTTGATATATCGTATAGGAATTGTCGGAATAATCATTGTGAAGAGAATAGCATTGATTGAAATACGTTGTCAAGACGTCAAAAAGAAGTCGAAATTGATAAACTGGGTAATTTGGTTTAATTTTGAAAATATGGTTGACTTGAGAAAGGAATCCCCGTAGTGTAAGCATTAGATTCACGACATAAGAACGACTTGAAACATCACACATATGAACTTCATACCGTAGCACTTATCGAGAGAGGTGGAGGGACTGGCCCTACGAAACCTCGGCAACAGACTTCTTACGTCGTACTGTGCCAATTCCGTCAGACGTTTGTCTGAAAGATGAGCGGAGCGGATTCTGCCTTAGTGCAGATGGAAGGATCCTTTTCTTTTAAGAGAAGGGTCCTTTTTTTGATGTTTTCCTAAAAAAAGAGAATGAAATACAATTCATTTTGTATTTTAGAATGACCTGTGCTAGTCTTGAGCTGTATAACTCAATAACCAGTTCTTCGGGGTAGGGTGAAAATCCCAACCGGCGGTGATGCGATTGATAAATCGATGAGCCCGCGACCTGCAGTGTACGCACTGTGGCTGACTTGGTGAGACTCCAGGGCCGACGGTAAAGTCCGGATGGGAGAAGGACGAAACAATGCGCTTGCTGCCATTTTCTGAAAAAATGTTTTCAGGGAAAGGTCTGTTTCTGTATGTGTAAAAACAGAAACGCGAGACGCTTATTTCGTCAATCCTTCAATCACGACGCCCCTTTTACAGGAGGCGTCTTTTTTATTGAAAGGAGCGGAAAAAATGGAAACATTCATGAGTTATGCGATGCAACTAGCACACATGTTAAACGGTCAAACGAGCCCGAATCCGAGTGTCGGCTGCGTCATCGTCAAACAGGGGCGGATTGTTGGTTTTGGGGCCCACCGTTATGCGGGAGGACCCCATGCCGAAGTCGAAGCGCTCCTCATGGCAGGTGAAGCAGCACGCGGAGCCGATCTCTACGTGACACTCGAACCGTGCAATCATCACGGCAAAACACCGCCGTGTACGGAAGCAATCCTCGAAGCAGGAATCAATCGTGTTTTTATCGCGACAGAGGACCGCCACGCGCTCGTCGCAGGAAGCGGTATCACACGTCTCCGTCAGGCGGGGATTGACGTCGAAGTCGGTCTACTAAAAGACGAGGCAGTGGCACTGTATGAACCATTTTGGACGGCGATTGAACGAAAACGTCCGCATGTCACAGTGAAAGTCGCCCAAACGATGAACGGGACGATTGCGACGGGTGAACAACGCTTTATCACTTCGGAAGCGGCACGTGCTGACGGACGGCAGTTACGCGGGATACACGACGCGATTCTCGTCGGAAGCGACACGGTGATCATCGATGACCCGGCACTGACGTTGCGCAGTTCGACCGGCATCGAACCGGTCCGTGTCATTGTCGATCGCCGCGGGCGCCTGACTGAAACATTCCAAGTCTTAAACGATGGCTTGAATCCGACGTACTGGCTGACGGAACAGCCACGAACAAGCGAACGGGCGAACGTGACGGTTTTCGTCGGGACGTATGCGACACCGGACCAAATCCTCGAACTTTTATATGAACAAGGTATTCGCAGTCTGTTGATTGAAGGTGGTCCCACGATTCAATCCGCATTTTTAGAAGCGGATCTCGTGGATACGATCGAACTCTATCAGGCACCGTCCCTCTTCAGTGGGACCAAGTCTCTGACGACGGAACAGGACATCGAAGACCGTTTTGATTTAGTGAAAATGAACCAAATCGGACAAGACGTCCATCTCCAGTATGTACGAAAGGAGAGGATGACATGTTTACCGGATTGATTGAAGAACTCGGCACAATAAAACGGAAAGTCCCCCGTCCGAACGGGCTGGCGCTCGAAATTGAAGCGACAGCAGTGCTTGACGGAACAAAGATTGGCGACAGCATTGCCGTTGATGGGATTTGTTTGACGGTGACGGCGATGACGAAGAGCGGATTCACGGCCGATGCCGTCCATGAGACGATCCGAGCGACGTCGCTGCAGACGTTACGGGTCGGAGCAGCCGTTCAACTCGAACGCGCGATGCCGGCGAATGGACGGTTCGGCGGTCACTTCGTCAGCGGTCATATCGACGGAACGGCTCGGTTTCTCAGCCGGCGACCGGACGGTGAAGCGATGGAATACCGTTTTGAGGCAGGCGACTGGAGCAAGTACTGTATTCCGAAAGGATCGATTGCGATTAATGGGACGAGCCTGACACTGCAACATGTCGGAAACGACGCGGTGACGATTTCATTGATTCCCCATTCACGCCAAGTCACGACGTTCGATCGCTTGCAGACGGGTGCCCTCGTCAATATCGAATGTGACTTGATGGCGAAACATCTCTATCACTTTACGCAGAAGGATGCGAAAACGGACTGGTCGGCATTTTTAGGAGGCGAAGCATGATGAACGGATTTGATTCGATTGAAGAAGCAGTGGATGACTTAAAACGCGGACGACCGATCATCGTCTGTGACGATGAAAACCGTGAGAACGAAGGGGATCTCGTGTTACTTGCGGAACATGCGACACCCGAGATGATTAACTTCATGATCACTTACGGCAAAGGACTCGTCTGTGTCCCGGTCAGTCCGGATATCGCAACACGACTCGAACTCCGGCCGATGACAGATGTCAACACGGATCCGCACGGAACGGCTTTTACGATCAGCATTGATCATGAAGATGCGAAAACCGGCATCAGTGCAGCGGAACGGGCAATGACGATTCAGCGGATGTTGACGGATGGTCCAAAGCAGTTCAAGCGTCCCGGACACATCTTTCCGTTGATCGCAAACGAAGGCGGCGTTCGCGTCCGGCGTGGTCATACGGAAGCAGGGATTGATTTGGCACGGCTCGCGGGAAGCGCCGAAGCGGCCGTCATCTGTGAAATCATTTTAGACGACGGGACGATGGCACGGGTTGATGATTTAGTGATGTATAAAGCAGAACATGATTTAAAAATGATTACGATCGATGCTCTCGTCCGCTATCTCGAGCGCTCTGTCCGCCGTGAAGCGGAAGTCTTGTTACCGACGAGGCACGGGGCGTTTCGGATGCTTGGTTATACGACACCTGACGCCAAGGAACATGTCACGGTGCTATCAGGTGAAGCAGAAGACGGGATGCTCGTCCGGGTTCATTCCGAATGTCTGACGGGTGACGTCTTCGGATCAAAACGGTGTGACTGCGGTCCGCAACTCGACGCGGCGCTCGACCGGATTGAACAAGAAGGCGGCGCTGTCCTCTACTTGCGTCAAGAAGGGCGGGGGATTGGTCTGATGGCGAAGCTGAAAGCCTATGAGCTCCAAGAACAAGGACTTGATACGGTCGAGGCGAACCATGCGCTCGGATTTGCAGCCGACTTACGCGACTACGCCGTCGCAGCAGCGATGCTTCAGGACCTCGGTGTCACGAAAATCCGTTTGATGACGAATAACCCGGATAAACAGCAAGCGCTCGAAACGTACGGCATCACTGTGCTTGAGCGGGTTCCGCATGAAGTACCGGCAAGTTTAGAAAACCACCAGTATCTCAAAACCAAACAGACGAAGCTCGGGCATCTGCTCGATCTCGAAGGAGGAAAATAAGATGGTATACGAAGGATTTTTAACGGGCGAAGGACTCCGGGTTGCGATCGTCGCGGCACGGTTCAATGAATTGATCACTTCTAAATTAGTCGGAGGAGCAAACGATGCCTTCCGTCGTCACGGTGTCGAAGCGGATAGCGTCGATACGGCGTGGGTGCCGGGCGCATTCGAGATTCCGCTCGTCGCGGAGAAACTGGCGAAAAGCGGTAAGTATGATGCCATCATCACACTCGGTGCCGTCATCCGCGGTGCGACGTCGCATTACGATTATGTCTGCAATGAAGTCGCGAAAGGTGTTGCCGGTGCGTCGCGTGAGACGGGTGTTCCGATCATCTTCGGTGTATTGACGACGGACTCGATTGAACAAGCGGTCGAACGGGCCGGCACGAAAGCAGGGAACAAAGGGTATGAGTCGGCGGTCTCTGCCATCGAGATGGCGAACTTGTTACGCAGCTTTCAGTAATGTTTCTCTATCGGATGTAAAACGGGGACAGACGTAAAAGTCAATCCGCCACCTGTTAAATCGTTCAAAAGGAATCACTCGTTTCACGCGACTCCTGCAGGAAAGCGCGTGGAAAATGAGCGATTCCTTTTTGAGGTCGCGCCCCTCTTACATGCGATAGAAATTTTTTTGGTTTTTATCAATAATTCATGGTCACGGATACACGGGATGGTATAACCACCGTATAATAATAAAAGTACGGAAAACTTAGAAGTTTGGAAGAAAGGGGGGCGAATGAACATGAAGCGGATTCATTACGTATACGGCGTTCTTTTATTTAGTTTGAGCTATTATAGTTGGATCTGGTTTTATGCCGATCGACCGGAACTGGCATCGTGGGGAAATAACATTTTTTCTATCATAGGCTGTATAGCTGCAACATTATTCTTACTGCACACATATCGAACGAATGGCCGGGACCAAGGCCGGTTTTTTCTCTATCTTGCTTTCGGAACAGGAAGTTATCTGATTGCGGAACTGATTTGGATGTCTTATGAAAATATCCAACAGGTTGCCGTTCCTTTTCCCGGTCTGCCGGACCCTTTTTATATGTTGCAATCGTTCTTTTTCTTTATGGCATTTCTTCATTTGATTCGAAAATACGTGACGAAACATCAATTGATTCGATTCGTGTTTGATATTTTAATCGTCATGACTGTCGCTGTGACATACAGCTGGTTTTTCTTGGTTCGTCCTTCTTTAGCGGATGGGCAAGCGTCGACAGCGGAAAACTTCGTCGCGTTCGCGTATCCGATGAATGATGTCGTATTGCTGTTTTGTGTCATCAGCATCTACTTCTTAATCGAAAAACGACAAACTGTCACACGACCGACCTGTTTCTCCTTTTTGTTAATCGGAATATTAATTCAGATTATCGCCGATACCCTTTTTCTATATATGACGACCATCCATGGGTATGAGAACACCGCAGCGATTGATCCGTTATTCATTTTAAGTTTATTGTTAGTCGCGATTTCCGGTCATGCGGGAGAAGTGACGATGGAACATATCCGAGTCGATCAGGAAGAAAGGCAATCCTTACATCTCGGGCGATTGTTTTTACCGTATTTCCTCGTACTTCTATTGTTCTCAACAATGCTGTTTTATGCGCAACGGGGAGATGCCTTAAATGGATTGATGATTGGTTGCGGGGTGACGATTCTCTTAATTTTAGTCCGGCAAATTTTAATGATTTTAAGTAACCATCAATTGATTCAAGAAATCCACCATAAGGCGGACGAGTTGGAAGAGAGTAAGGAACGTTATGAATCACTCTTTACGTATCATCCGGATGCCGTTTATTCTCTTGATTTGAAAGGACAAATTGAAAGTGCGAACCCATCATTCGAAAAACTGACGGAACATTGTGAGAGCGAGTTGATTGGTCGGTCGTACGATCAATTGCTTGGACAAGGCACTTCTGCCATGGCGGATCAAGATAAGATGAGCGCTGAACAATTCGAGACGGTGTTTCGAAAGGAAGGTGGCAACAATGTCCTGCTCAGCGTGACGACAATTCCGATTCGTGTCCGAAAACGACTTGTTGGTTTGTTCGGCATCGGTCGTGATATCACAGACATGCGGAAAAATGAATTGAAAATCCATCAGCTTGCGTACTATGACCATTTGACGAAAGCGGTCAATCGAAAGTACTTCGAAGAGATGTTACATCATTTAGTCGAGCAAGAACAAAGTCAAAAAACGATCATTCTCTGCTTCATCGACTTAAACGATTTTAAACTCGTGAATGACTCGTTTGGACATCACATCGGCGATCAATTGCTGATTCAAGTCGCAGAACGCTTACGCCGCGCGACAGAAATCGAAGACGTCGTCGCCCGACAAGGGGGCGATGAATTCACGGTCATTCTCCGTCATATCGTGTCGGAAGAAGGGGCGAGAACCCGGACCGGGCGCCTTCTTAACCAGTTGAGCATACCGTACAATATTGAAGGACTTGAAGTCGTCTCGAGCCCGAGCATCGGAGTAGTTCGCCATCAAAGAACGGAACCGAAACATGTCGTGACGTTATTAAAACAAGCGGATTTAGCGATGTATCAGGCAAAGGCAAAAGGCGGAAAAACGGTCGTCTTCTTTGATGATATTGCGGAAGCGGCGTCATACCGGCTACGACTTGAGTCGGAGCTCCCCCATGCGATTGAGACGAATCAACTCGTCCTGTACTATCAACCTCAAGTCGACACCATCACGTATCAGATGGTCGGTGTCGAGGGGTTGGTCCGTTGGAATCATCCGAAGCTCGGAATGATTTCACCGAACGATTTCATTCCCCTCGCGGAAGAAGCGGGGATGATCATTCGTCTTGGCGAATGGGTTTTACGTGAAGGCTTTTTGCAGGCGAAGCGCTGGGAACAGGCAGACATCGCCTTGAAGGTAGGCTTGAATGTATCGATGCAACAGTTCCATCACCCAACGTTCGTCCTGACGTTGATGCAACTTTTAGCAGAAACAGACGTCGACCCGAGACGAATCGATTTAGAAATCACGGAGGTATCGGCAGTCGAAGACATCGAGGATACGGTCAAGACGATGCATCGTTTGAAAGAGCTGGGGTTCACGATTTCGATTGATGATTTCGGGACAGGCTATTCCTCATTATCCCGTCTCGTCGATTTCCCGATTGATACGTTAAAGATTCCGCGTGAATTTGTTAAAAAAATCAATATCGAGACGAGTGGGTATGCGATGATTTCCTCCATCATTCATTTAGCAAAATCGCTGGATGTAGCAGTCATCGCGGAAGGGGTCGAGACGCTCGAACAAGTCAACGTCTTGAATCGCTTGAAGTGTACACGGATGCAAGGTTATTATTTCGGTCGTCCGATGCGGCCTGAAGCCATTGAGCCGTTGCTCTATCCGGATCAGCGCTAAGTGTAACCGAATCAGTTTGAAACTTTTTCCAAAATCGACTCGTAGACACAGGTAAACGAGGAGGGAACGCACATGAAGAAGGGAAGATGGTTTTTTTCGCTGGCAATGGTTTCTTCGGTCGGTCTTGCCGGATGCAGTCAAGACGACCTGTCGAATAGTGAACTGTTAAAAAAGGCGACGGCAGCACAGGAGGACATTCAGTCGTTTCATATGGAGAGCGACATCTTTTCAGAAGTCGGCGGTCTGCCTGTCAGTCAGCAAGTCGCAGCAGATGTCATTCAAAAACCTTATACGATGCATCAAACGATTAAGATGAAGAATGTCGAAGATGGCTCGGATGTACAAATAGAGAGCTATATGCTCAACGACAAAATGTATATCGCACAGGACGGGCAATGGTTTGTCCAAGACATCTCGGAGATGAATGACATCATGGAATCATCCGTCTCGACCGATCAAAACCTGAAACTGTTGAAGAAGTATAAAGACAATTGGACAGCCGAAAGAAAAGGTGAACTCTATCAAATTGATGTGGACTTGACGGGGGACGACTTGAAAAACTTCATGAAAGACGCGCTCGAACAATCGGGACAGATGGCGCAGATGAAAGAGATGATGGATCAAGTGGATTATAAAAAGATGGAATATACGATGACATATGACGCAAAGACGTATTATCCGAAGACGCTCGATATGACGATGGAGTTTGAAATCACAGAAGGCACGACCTTTAAGATGACGAATGAATCCACGTTTTCGAAATTCAATGCCATCGAGTCGATTGAGCTGCCGGAAGAGGCAAAAGAGGCCCAATCGATTACTGATATGAACCAATGACGAACAGCCGATTTTCCCCGACGTGACACGCCGGAGGAGGTCGGCGTTTTTTTCATGTGTGGAACATCTCTGAAAGGGGAACTTAGGAAATAGGGTTGACAGTATTCTGTCAATTCTGAAAAAATGGGAAAGTCTACATACGAATTGCAGAGGGGGGAAAAGCATGGGAACGTCATTCACTGAGTGGGTAAGTTCGGTGTCAAATTTGGTTTGGGGAGCACCGTTACTGATCCTATTAGTCGGAACAGGCATTTACTTAACGATTCGTTTAGGATTCATTCAAATTACAAAACTTCCTTATGCGTTAAAGCTCGCGTTTACGAAACAAGAGGACTCGAAACAATCGGAAGGGGACATCAGTCATTTTCAGGCATTAATGACCGCACTGGCAGCAACGGTCGGTACGGGGAATATCGTCGGTGTCGCAACAGCCGTCGTCCTTGGGGGACCAGGTGCGATCGTCTGGATGTGGTTATCCGGATTATTCGGCATGGCGACCAAATATGCGGAGGCGATTCTCGCCGTCAAATACCGTGTCGTCGATGAAAAGGGGCAGATGGCCGGAGGGCCGATGTACTATCTTGAACGGGGGCTCAAGCAAAAGTGGCTCGGGATTTTATTTGCCGCTTTCGCTTCGATTGCCGCTTTCGGGATTGGTAACGGGGTTCAAACGAACTCGGTCGCGCTCGCGATGAAGTCAACGTTCGATGTACCGCTCTACGTGACCGGAATCGTCTTAATGGTCGCAACAGGTGGCGTCATTTTGGGTGGTGTCAAATCGATTGGGAAAGTCGTCAGCTTTTTCGTGCCATTCATGATTTTCTTTTATGTCGGAAGTGGTTTATTGATCCTGATCATGAACTACGACTTGATTCCAGCGGCATTTTCAACAATTTTCAGCAGCACATTCTCGAATGAAGCGATTACGGGTGGTGCAATCGGGGCGGCGATTCGTTACGGTGTCGCCCGAGGCGTCTTCTCGAATGAGGCGGGTCTCGGTTCAGCGCCAATCGCGGCGGCGGCTGCGAAAACCGATTTCCCGGGACGACAAGCACTCGTCTCGATGACACAAGTCTTCCTTGATACGATTCTCGTCTGTTCGATGACAGGATTGACGCTCGTCATGGGTGGAAAAATCGGGACGGGATTAGAAGGAGTCGAATTGACGACTGCAAGTTTTGAAGTGTTCCTCGGTCCGACCGGAAAGTATATCGTCACGATTGGACTTGTCTTGTTTGCCTTTTCAACAGTCCTCGGCTGGTCGTATTATGGTGAAAAATCGATTTATTATCTCTTTGGTCAAAAATCAATCGTGCCGTACCGCGTCGTATTTGTTCTCGTCGCCGGACTGGGCGCGATGACGACGAACTTGAACATGGTTTGGGCCATCTCGGACGTCTTCAACGGTTTGATGGCAATACCGAACTTGATTGGTCTGCTTGGTCTGTCCGGCGTCGTCATTGCCGAGACGAGGTTGTTCCGCGAACAGCTGAAAAAAGAACAGGCAAATCGAAACGCCTCCTGAATCCAAAAGCGATCATTTCTTTTGGAGGTGAATCCGACGCAGGAGTCAGATCACAATCCATCAAACGGCCGACGCTTCCGACTTTTTACGGAAGCATCGGCCTTTTCTATGCAAATTCTTATCGTTCACAAGAGAAAGGGAGGCGGATTTCCGGATCATACACTGGAAATCCACCTCCCTCTATTCATTTCAAATCGTTAAGTGGTCCGGTAGAACATGACCGACTCATATGGACGTAATGTGACGTTGCGCCCGTCTTGTGCGACATCAGGATAGTTCTGAATCAAGACGTCGGCGTCCGACATCGTCTCTGGTAACGTGAACGTCGTTTCTGAACTGTAGAAGTTCGAGAGGACGAGCAGCTGTTCGTCCTCTGTCGTTCGTTCGTACGCCCAAATCGACAAGTCGTCCGGTGTGAGAAGACGATACATTCCGTTCGTCAACACGTCATATTGTTTTCGTAATTGAATCAACTTTTTATAGTGGTGGAACACCGAATCAGGATTAGCGACGGCAGCTTTGACATTGATGTCAGTATAGTTCGGAGCGACGTCGATCCACGGCGTTGCTTCTGAAAAACCGGCGTGAAGCGTCGAGTCCCATTGCATCGGTGTTCGGGCATTGTCGCGTGATTTTTGGCGGATTGCCGCAAGAATCTGTTCAGATGCTTCGCCCTGAGCAATTTTTTCTTCATAGAGATTCAATGTTTCGACGTCACGATAATCTGTAAGATCCGTGAAATCCGGATTCGTCATCCCGATTTCTTCACCTTGATAAATATACGGTGTGCCTTGTAGACCGTGTAACGTCGTCGCGAGCATCTTCGCGCTTTCGACGCGGTAGACGGTATCATCACCGAAACGGCTGACGACACGGGGCTGGTCGTGGTTGCACCAAAAGATGGCATTCCACGCTTTTCCCTGCATCCCGACTTGCCAGTCCGACAGGATCCGTTTTAACTCAAGAAAATCGAATGGCGCGACTGTCCATTTTTGACCGTCCGGATAGTCGACTTTTAAATGGTGGAAGTTAAAGGTCATCTTCAACTCTTCCTCGCTGACATTTGAATACTGCCGGCAATGATTGAGTGTCGTCGAGGACATCTCACCGACCGTCATCAAGTCATGACCGTCAAACACACGTTGATTCATTTCCTGGAGGTACTCATGGACACGAGGTCCATCCGTATAAAAGGTTCTGCCGTCTCCAGTCGGGTCATTTGGGAACGATTGATCCTTCGAGATGAGATTGATGACATCCAGGCGGAATCCACGGACCCCTTTGTCGCGCCAAAACTGCATCATCTGATAGATGTCTTCGCGAAGACGCGGGTTTTCCCAGTTGAGATCGGCTTGGGTTTGATCGAACAAATGAAGATAATATTTGCCGGCGACTTCATCAAACGACCAGGCCGGACCACCGAACTTCGACTGCCAGTTGGTCGGTTCATCCCGCCAAATGAAATAATCATGATACGGACTGTCGGGATTCCGTCCTTGTTGGAACCAGTCGTGCTCCGTTGAACAGTGATTGACGACGATATCCATCATCACCGACAAATCACGTTTCGTTGCTTCCGCAAGCAGGTCATCGAAGTCTTGCATCGTCCCGTAAGAAGGGTCAATCGCATAATAGTCGCTGACATCATACCCATTGTCATTTTGTGGTGAGGCATAGACGGGTGTCAGCCATAAATAATCAATGCCGAGTGACGCGAGATAGTCGAGTTTTTCCGTGACGCCACGGAGGGTGCCCGTCGCTTTTCCTTCCGGGCTGTAAAAACTTTTCGGATAGATTTGATAAACAGCGGATTTCCGCCAGTCGGTCGTTGTGAGCGTCATACAAGTCACACCTTTCTAAAAACAGTTACGCAGCATCTTTGAGTGCCGCTTTTCGTGCGCGTTTCGTCGAGACGTAATGGAACAGGAACGTACAGACAACCGGGATAACAATCGCAATCACCATACCGATGATGAACGACAAAATCGATCCGGGAACGATTGAGATGAAGGCAGGTAAACCACCGACACCGATTGCAGGAGCTAAGACACCGCTGACGGCGATGAAGGAAGAAGCGATGGCTGATCCGACGAGTGCTGCATAAAATGGATATTTAAAGCGTAAATTGACACCGAACATCGCCGGTTCCGTAATGCCGAAGTAGGCAGAAATCGCGGACGTCGACGCCATGTTTTTATCATTCGCGTTTTTCGCGAGGAAGAGCATGGCGAGCGTCGCTGATCCTTGAGCGATATTCGAGATGGCGATCATCGGCCAGATGAAGGTTGAACCGCTTTGTCCAATCAGTTGAAGATCGACGGCGATGAACATATGGTGCATCCCCGTGATGACGAGTGGTGCATAGAGGGCACCGAACAACAAGGCACCAAGCAATGGTACGGCTTCAAACGTATTGACGACACCAATCGTGATCCAGTCGCCGAGCTGACGCGTGACGGGACCGATGACAGCAAGGGCAAGGAAACCAGTTAAAGTAATCGTCGTTATCGGTACGACGAGGAGTTGGATTGCATTCGGAACACGTTCCTTGAGCCATTTTTCAATCGTACTTAAGACATAGGCTGCTGCGAGTACAGGCAGAATTTGACCTTGGTAACCGACCTTTTCGATTTCGAAGAGACCGAGTATGTTGAATGTCGGAATCTCGCCTTTTAACGCACTTTGTCCATAGTTCCAGGCATTTAAGAGGTCCGGGTGGACAAGCATCAGTCCCATAACGATCCCGA
The DNA here is from genome assembly GCF_002214325.1 of Exiguobacterium sp. N4-1P. Lineage (NCBI taxonomy): Bacteria > Bacillati > Bacillota > Bacilli > Caryophanales > Exiguobacterium > Exiguobacterium sp. N4-1P. The sequence continues at coordinate 2,593,216 of NZ_CP022236.1, read as the reverse complement.
GGACTTCACTTCCGCCAAACCGTTTTGTCGCCGACCAGCCGACAAGTGCCGGTAAGAAGACGAAGGCGGTGTTCGCCATCATGTTGATTAAATCCCATAACCCCTGGAGGTTCGGGTAGCGGTCAATCATCGTTTTTCCGCCGAACTCGATGCCGAAGAGATTGTTGATCCCCATCAAGAGACCAGCGACGATGATGGCAGGAATGATTGGCATGAAGACGTCGGAGAAGACTTTAATCAGTTTCTGGAACGGATTCATCTTGGAAGCACCGGACGATTTGACGTCGGCGATGGTCGTTGCTTTTAATCCGGTCAATTGAATGAATTCGGCATAGACGCGGTCGACATCCCCCGCGCCGATGACGATTTGATAGACGCCGGCATTCAGGAATGCCCCTTTGACGAGCGGGACTTCGAGTAAGGCATCTTGTTCGACGAGGCTTTGATCTTTCAGTGTCAGGCGGAGCCGCGTCACACAATGGGCGGCTTGCTCAATATTATCTTTCCCACCGATTCGTTCGATGAGTTGTTCAGCAATTTGACGGTAATTAGGTTTCATCTCTCATTCTCCTTTTGGATTGAACTGAAGACATCACTTGAAATGAAAACGTTTTCTTATCTGCGCAAATTCATCTTAACTTATCTATATAAGTTAAGTCAATAACTTATATAGATAAGTTTGAAAGAATTGAAGAAGAGGAGACTTCAATCCTTTCTGAATCAAGATAAAAACCGCCTCTCCGACAAAATCGGGAGGCGGTTTAAGACTGTAGACAACGTGCTACCGGGAAATCAAGCGTCTGTTTTCGTTGTGTTCCTCGGGCGAAACGCAAGCCGTTGCTCCTTGATCCTCACGGACAACGAGCAGGGTCTTGCCTGCCTCTGAACGTGCGTTAAAAACGCACTTTTCCCGTAGGAGTCAACGAAACGTGACGCTTTTCAGGTCATACCATGAGGAAAATCCAGGCATGCAAACGGTTTAGAGCGCAATCTGTCTCGAATCGTCTTTTGAGCGGCCATCTTGCGGTCTATCGACGCGCGATATCCGTAAATTGAAATTTATCGAGACGGTGGCGCGATTCCGTATGTTCGAAATGTTGTCCTTCATAATAATACGTGTCATTCGTGATGACGATGACATGCGTCGTCCCTTCTAAGTCGAGTTGTTCCCGATCTTCAGCTGTCGCAGGCTGCGCTTCGATTTTTCGTTTCGCATAGCTGATTTGCCGGTTCAACGTTTGTTCGATATACGTATAAATCGAGCCGGAAGCGACCGTTGAAGTGAGTCCTGGGACGAGTTCTGTCACGAAGTGGTTGATATCAAAAATGACGCGTTCACCGTCGATGATTCGAATCCGTTTGATTCGTGTGATCGATGTTCCTTTTTTTACACTGAATAACTGAGCGAGCTCATCCGTCGCATCGATGATGTCGCAAGACAAAACGTCCGTTTCAACTTCGTGTTGCCCCATTTTTTGATGGGCTTCCGAGAAGCTGACGATACCATTGAACTGAAACTCGATCGCATCTTGACTCAAGACGAAGACGCCTTTGCCTTGTTGTTTACGAACAAAGCCTTTTTCGAGCAACGCATCGATTGCCTTACGGACCGTCCCGCGACTCGCAGAGAATTCTGCCATCAATTCCGTTTCTGACGGTAATTTCGTTTCAGCAGGTAATGATCCATCCTGAATCCGGGCGGCGAGTTGTCGGGAAATTTGAAGATATTTTGGCATGGGTGTAGACCGTCCTTATTTAAAAGATTTGAAACAAGTGTAGCACGGATTCAGCGACTCCACCCAATCATCCGGCGGTAGGAACTGAAGGCAGGCCAGGCGAGAATCAAGACGGCGAGCCAATACAGGATTTGATTCTCGGACGAAATGACGCCGATGACGGCAGCGAGTATGAACGTCGTATAGACCGTAAAGAGAATGATGAAAAACGGATGCGACTTCGGAAAGACGGTAAAGCGACCGAGTCGCTCGTTTTCGCTACGCACATAAAGCTGACGGCTGATGACGAGAAGCAGGATCGTCAAAGCAGCGCTGTAAATCGCAGGACCGGTTAAATCATTCGATTGGAACAACAACGGGAACGGGGTTGTGACCGTCATCAAAAAATCCAGTGACGATGTGAAATCATCCTTAAGTCCGAAACCGAGTGTCGTGACGGCAGCGATGGCAAAAAACGTGAAGTAATTCAAAAAGAACAGGAACATCCCGATTAAGAGCTGACCGATGATATCACCCGCAATCGTTCCTGCGAACAAGAAAATAGCGAAGACGGTCATATCGAAGATGAAGAATTTAAAAAAGTCATATGTCAGATCGCTCAAAGTGACGTAATCAAACGGATGAATGCCCCCGATGCCTTGTAAGATGAACCAGCTCGAGAAAAAGCCGAGGATTGGAATGATGATCAATACGGCGGCCCCGATACTCAACTTAATGAAGAATAGATGTTTTTTATGAATCGGTAAGGCATGGAGGATTAAACTGCGTCCGCTGCCCCGTTCTTGACCAACCATCAAAATGGCGAAGACGGCAATCAAAAGCGCTCCGAAACCGGCGAAAATCGGGCTGACGAGTACGGTTTGCAAGAGATTTGGTTTTGCATCAAGACGATACGTATCGAAATTTTCGATGGCGGAGAAACTGCTGAAGCCGTAGCTGAAGATTGCGAGTAAAAAGAACGTCGCGAGCGGCCAAATGCCTTGTTTGATATGATAACGAATCAATTGTTTAATCATGACGATTTCCTCCGAACGTTCCTAAAAAATAGTCTTCCATCTGAACCGGTAAGGCGTCCTTTAATAAGGGATTCGTCTTCTCTAAGTAAAGCTTTCCTGCATCCGATAAGACGAGCAAGGTGACGACGCGTCCGGTTTGTGTCAGGACATGAATGTCATGGTGCTTCAACTCGGGGACGGTCTCGTAGACGACTTGCCATTTTTGCATGCTCGCTTTTGCATCGTCGAGCGTCTTCGGTTCCTTGACGAGGTGCTGTTCGATCGTCATCACGCGGTCCGCGAGCGTATCGAGTTCCTCGAGTTGGTGTGAGGCAATCAAGACGGCTGTCTGACGTTCTGTCAGTAAAGAGACCAGTTGCTGTAAGTAGTTGCGCTTATTAATCCGGTCGAGTCCGTCTGTCGGTTCGTCGAGTAACAAAACAGGGGCGTTCGTCGCAAAGGCGAGTTGCAGCAAGAACAATTGCGCCTGTCCTTTCGAGAGCGCCGTCACTTTCCGACCACGATCGAGATTCGACGAGCGACAGTAGTTTTCGATGTAGGTCCGTTCGAAGTTCGGATAAAAAGCCTGATAAAACTCAATCAGCGACCCGAGTGTCATCTGACGGTAGACGCCGATGGAATCGGGAACGAGAAACAGATGCTTCCGTGCTGCCGGGACGTCGTGGATTGACTGGTTGTTCCATTCGACTTTCCCGCGCGAGGGTTCGAGTGCCCCGACAAGTGTTTTCAGTAACGTCGTTTTTCCGGCGCCGTTTCGTCCAATCAATGCTGTGATCGTACCAGCAGGCAATGTGAACGAGGCGTTTTCATAAATCATCGTCGAATCGATTTGTTTTGTTAAGTGTGACACGGTCAACATGATGAATCCTCCCTGTGTTGTATGAGTAACTGATAAAGTTCTTCGTTTGAAATCGATAGTTCATTCGCGACAAGGCAAAGCGTCGTGATGTGCTCTTGAATGGCAGCTTGTTTGACTTGGTCAAGCGGCAAATCCGAGACGAAGGAGCCTTTTCCTCGCATCGTCACGATAAAGTCTCGGCTTTCGAGTTCCTGATAAGCACGGGAGACAGTGTTTGGATTGACGAGTAACGTGCTCGCAAGATCGCGGACCGACGGCATCTGTTCGCCCGACCGTAGGATTCCCCGCGCAATCGCGCGGATGATTTGCGTGACCAGTTGCTCGTAAATCGGGAGCGGACTTTTCGGATCAACGGTAAACATCCTTCCACCTCCTTAAGTGTATTAATTCAATTAGTACACTAATTATAGGAAAATGATCGTCTGGCGTCAACTACCGGTCTGACGACGGAAGTGATGGTCGCGAGGAGGTCTTGCTACTGACGTTCTAAATATTTGCTATACTGACGATAGAAGAACCGTCAGGAAGGATGACCGATTATGTTGGATCGATTAAGTGCGTTAGAGGACCGTTATGAAAAATTAAATGATCAGTTGGCTGACCCGGCGATCATTAATGATACGAATCAATTACGAGAGGTCTCAAAGGAGCAATCCCAGCTCGCGCCGACCGTCGAAACGTATCGCGTTTACCGCGATAAGATGGAAGCCTATCAGGAAGCACGTCAAATGTTGACGGATCCCGAGATGCGGGACCTCGCGAAAGAAGAAGTGGCGATCCTGGAGCCGGAAATCAAGGAACTCGAAACGAAATTAAAAGCGTTACTCTTACCGAAGGATCCGAACGACGACAAAAACGTCATCGTCGAGATTCGTGGTGCGGCAGGAGGCGACGAGGCAGCCTTATTTGCGTCTGATCTTTTCAAGATGTATTCGAAGTTTGCTGAGAAACAAGCCTGGAAAATCGAAATCATCGATGCGAGCTACACGGAACTCGGCGGCTATAAAGAAATCATCTTCATCGTCAAAGGGACAGGTGCTTACTCGAAACTGAAATATGAGAACGGCGCCCATCGCGTCCAACGTGTGCCTTCGACAGAGTCAGGCGGACGGATTCATACATCAACAGCGACCGTCGCCGTCTTGCCGGAAGCAGAAGATGTCGAAGTCGAAATTCACGATAAAGATGTCCGCGTCGATACGTTTACATCGAGCGGTCCCGGCGGTCAGTCCGTCAATACGACACAATCTGCTGTCCGCGTGACACACGTGCCGACAGGGATCGTCGCCAGCTGTCAGGATGAGAAATCGCAAATCAAAAATAAAGAAAAAGCAATGAAAGTGTTACGAGCACGCGTCTATGATAAAATTCAACGCGAACAGCAGGCCGAGTACGATGAAAAACGCAAATCAGCTGTCGGGACGGGCGACCGTTCCGAGCGGATCCGGACGTATAACTTCGCTCAAAACCGGGTGACGGATCACCGAATCGGCTTGACGATTCAAAAGCTTGACCGGATTCTCCAAGGCGAGATGGATGAAGTCATCGACACGCTCGTGATGGAGTATCAGGCACGGGCATCGGAGGCGGCGAACTGATGCGGATTGCGAAACGATTGAATCAAGCACAAACGATGTTAGTCGCGGCAGGACGCGAGGCGTCGAGTGCCGAATGGTTACTTATGCATGTGTTACAAGTCGACCGGACGGGATTGCTCGTGCGACTTTCGGACGAATTATCGCCGGACGATGACTTGTTATTCAGCGAATACTTACTGGCACACGTCAATGGTGTGCCCGTCCAACATTTGATCGGGTACCAACCCTTTTATGGACGCGATTTTCAGGTTACGCCAGCTGTCCTGATTCCCCGTCCGGAAACGGAAGAATTGATTGAGTTCGTCGTCCGTCGTTTAGGCGGGGAGACATTCCACCCGGGTGAAATCGTCGATATCGGAACGGGAAGCGGAGCGATTGGGGTCACACTCGCGCTCGAGCTCAGACAGCCGGTCACGACGGTCGATATTTCAGAAGACGCACTTGCGGTCGCGAAAAAAAATCAAGCGGCACTTGGCGGCGACGTAACTTTTTTACAAGGGGATCTGCTTGAGCCGCTCGCCGATCAATCGGTCCGTGTCCTCGTCTCGAACCCGCCTTATATTGAAGAAGATGAGTTGCTCAGTGACGTCGTATTTGACCATGAGCCTCACCTCGCGCTGTTCGGCGGAAAAGACGGTCTCGTCTTTTATCGTCGCTTGATTGACGGCAGCACACGTATTTTAAAGGACGATTTTCGCTTGATTGTGTTTGAAATCGGACACAATCAAGGAAGTGAAGTGCAAATGATGTTAAAAGAGCGTTATCCTACTGCGGAAACGGGTATTTTAAAAGATATAAACGGTAAAGACCGTATCGTGTATGCGGAACGAAAGGATTGTACAGAGTGAAGACGGAAATGATCGATCAACAGACACTGGATGTAGCAGTAAACTTATTAAAAGCAGGGGAAGTCGTCGCGATGCCGACAGAGACCGTTTATGGTCTTGCGGGGGATGCGACGAGCGAGACGGCCGTTCGGCGAATCTTCGCCGCGAAGGGCCGACCGTCCGACAACCCATTGATTGTCCATGTCGCGTCAATCGAACAGGCAGAGCAGTTCGTCACTCATATTCCGGCTGTCGCGAAACGTTTGATGGATACGTTTTGGCCAGGTGCCTTGACGATCATTCTAGAATCGAACGGAACCGCTTCAAGCCTCGTCACCGCAGGACTTGATACGATTGGATTACGGATGCCGGACCATCCTCTTGCACTTCAATTGATTGAAGCGACAGGACTAGGGTTAGCGGCACCGAGTGCCAACCGTTCCGGAAAACCTTCTCCGACGTCATCGGCACATGTCGCCTATGACCTCTCGGGACGAATCGCAGCAATCGTCGATGGGGGAGAAACCGGTATCGGTGTCGAATCGACCGTCATCGACTGTACGATGACACCTCCGGTCATTTTACGACCGGGCGGCGTCACACGTGAGCAGCTGGAAGGCGAGATCGGCACCGTGGCACTCGATCCTGCTTTATCGATGAAAGATAAAACACCGAAGGCACCGGGAATGAAGTACACGCACTACGCACCGGAAGCAACACTGTCCGTCGTGGCGGGCGACCTCTCTTTCCTGCAGCAGCTCATCGATGAAGCACGCCAAACCGGACAAAAGACCGGCGTCATTCTCTTTGACGGAGAAGACGTCGAAGCAGATGTCCGCTGTTTCCTCGGCACGACCGCAGAAACAGCGGCACAGCGTCTTTACGATTGTTTACGGCGATTTGATCAGACGACGGTGGATCAGATTTTTGTACGGGACCTATCAGAAGAAGGGGTTGGGCTAGCAGTCCGAAATCGGCTCCATAAGGCAGCAGGTGGTCGGATCATTCGCCCGTAAAGAAGGAGGATACTGAGATGAGCACACGTCGCGTATTGTTTATCTGTACTGGAAATACATGCCGGAGCCCGATGGCGATGGCATTACTACGCTCAAAAGTCGCAGATCAAGAGTTTGATGTCCGGTCTGCGGGACTGCGTTCGATGCAAGGCTTCGATGCGTCAGAGAACGCACTCCAAGTATTGCGGGAACGGGGAATTGAACTCGAGCATTATACGCAAGTTTTCGATGATGTTCTCGGACGCTGGTCTGACATCATCTTGACGATGACGCGGAGTCATAAACAAGAAGTCGGGGAACGTTACCCGGAACTGAAGGACCGGACGTTCACCCTCTATGAATATGTGACAGGGCTTGAGCGGGACATCAACGATCCGTACGGTGGATCGATGAACGTTTATCGCCAAGTTCGAAATGAACTCGAACCCCTCGTCAACCGTCTTGTGTTAAAATTAACGCAGAACGGAAATGGAAGAAAAGCGCCGGACAACCGGAAACTTCCGAAAAAACAACCTAGACAAACGGGGGAATAGTTCAGATGAAAGTAGCAATCGGTGCAGATCATGGTGGCTTTAAACTCAAAGCAGAAATCAACGGTTTATTAAAGGAACTCGGGATCGACTATACGGACTTCGGTACGTATTCGTCTGACTCGATTGATTACCCGGACGTCGCGATTCCCGTCGCGGAAGCCGTCGCGAACGGTGAATTTGATCGTGGCATCTTGATTTGCGGAACAGGAATCGGAATCGGAATCGCAGCGAATAAAGTCAAAGGGATTCGTGCGGCACTTGTCCATGATACGTTCAGCGCAAAAGCGACACGTCAGCATAACAACTCGAACATCTTGACGATGGGCGAACGTGTCATCGGACCGGGCCTTGCGCTTGATATCGCAAAGATTTGGTTAGAGACGGAATTCGAAGGTGGACGTCACGAAAACCGTGTCTGCAAAATCTCGGATTATGAGGTGAAGTAAATGGATCTCGAACAGATTAAACAGGATCTTGAAGCCTCGTTGACCGATTTAAATGAGCGCTTCCCCCTCAAAGGGAAGCTGCTCGTCATCGGTTGTTCGACGAGTGAAGTCATCGGTAAACAAATCGGAAAAGCGGGTTCGCCGGAAGTCGCGGAAGCATTGTTTGAGGTGTTCGATACATTTCGTCGTTCGCATCAAATCGATCTTGCGTTCCAAGGGTGTGAACACATCAACCGCGCCTTGACGCTCGAACGCCAAACGGTTGAACGACTCGGACTGGAACCGGTCACGGTCGTCCCGGTACCGGAAGCAGGTGGTTCGATGGCGAGTATCGCCTATGAACGTTTTTCTGCCCCGGTCGTCGTCGAAGCGATTCAAGCAGATGCCGGAATCGACATCGGAGACACGTTCATCGGCATGCACTTGAAGCCGGTCGCGATCCCGGTCCGCCTTCCGCACCGGGAAATCGGTGAGGCACATGTTACGGCAGCAACGACGCGTCCGAAGTTAATTGGTGGAATGCGTGCTAAATACGAATGATTCGTGCAAGGGGTTGCATACCTCTTGCTATTTTTCTGCACTTTTTGTGGGTGCCGCGGACTGATTATTCGTGTTAAGATAGGCGTATCGAAAATGAATGGGGGAATTCAGATGGAACAAACACCGCTTACGTATCTGAAACAGCAAGATGAGGAACTCTTTTCGGCAATGCGCAAGGAACTAGGACGTCAACGCGATAATATCGAGTTGATTGCGTCAGAAAACTTCGTCTCGCAAGCTGTCATGGAAGCACAAGGTAGCGTGCTGACGAACAAGTATGCAGAAGGTTACCCGGGACGCCGTTATTACGGTGGGTGCGAATTCGTTGATCTCGCAGAAGACTTGGCACGTGATCGTGCGAAAGCGATCTTCGGTGCGGAACATGCAAACGTTCAACCGCACTCGGGCGCACAAGCGAACATGGCCGTCTACTTCACGATTCTTGACCAGGGCGATACGGTCCTCGGGATGAACCTCTCACACGGTGGCCACTTAACGCATGGTAGTCCTGTGAATTTCTCCGGTGTTCAATACAACTTCGTCGAATACGGTGTCGATCAAGAGACAGAGATGATTGATTACGATGTCGTCGCGAAGCTTGCAGAAGAACACAAACCAAAATTGATCGTTGCGGGAGCATCGGCTTATCCGCGCGTCATCGACTTCAAACGTTTCCGTGAAATCGCAGACAGCGTCGGCGCATACTTGATGGTCGATATGGCGCACATTGCAGGGCTCGTTGCAGCGGGTCTTCACCCGAACCCGGTCGAGCATGCACACTTCGTCACGACGACGACGCACAAGACGCTCCGCGGCCCACGTGGTGGGATGATTCTGTGTAAAGAAGAACATGCGAAAGCAATTGATAAATCGATCTTCCCTGGTATTCAAGGCGGTCCCCTCATGCACGTCATCGCGGCAAAAGCGGTCGCGTTCGGTGAGGCACTTGCTCCTGAATTCAAAGACTACATTGGTCAAGTCGTCACGAATGCAAAAGTACTCGGTGAAGAATTGACGGCACGTGGTCTGCGAATCGTTTCAGGCGGCACGGACAACCACTTGTTGCTCGTCGACCTGCAGCCGCTCGGCATCACAGGTAAGCTCGCTGAGCATGCCCTTGATGAAGCGGGTATCACGGTCAACAAAAACACGATTCCATTCGACCCGGCCAGCCCATTCGTCACGAGCGGGATTCGCATCGGGACGGCAGCGATGACGTCACGTGGTTTTAAAGAAGAAGAAATGAAACAAATTGCGGCATTGATTGAACTCGTCCTCAAAAACCCGGAAGACGACGACACATTAAAAAATGCACACGAGCAAGTCCTTGCATTGACAGGTCGCTTCCCGCTTTACCCGGAACGCGGGTAAGCGGAACGCATGCCGACCCGTCTGTTGAACCACCTCTTTCTTTTCGATCGCTGAGAAGTCAGAGGTGGTTTTTTTGATTGACGAGTAAACGATCGGATAGGAGGGACGAAAGATGGAGATTTTAGTCGTAGAAGACGACCAAAACATTCAACGTCTGATTGTCGAGACGCTCGAAGCAGACGGGCATCGCGTCCGGGCGACGGCAGACGGGCAAGAAGCGGCGTGCTGGATCGACGAGCTGACGTTCGAGGCGGCGATTCTCGACGTAATGATCCCCGGGCGGAGTGGACTTGAGCTATGTCAGCAGCTCCGGCAACGAGATGAACTGCCGATTTTGCTGTTGACGGCGCTCGGGGAACTGACAGATAAACGCGCCGGATTTACGGCGGGTGCCGACGACTACATCACGAAACCGTTTGACCCGGAAGAATTATTATTTCGCTTGCACGCCGTCGCCCGGCGTTATCAAAAGGCGGCGCTGCCGATTCTCCGGTTTGGTGACTTGATGATTGATAAACGCAGTCAACAGGTGATGCTTGGCGAAACGGAATTGACGTTGCCTAGGCGCGAGTTCGACTTGTTACATCAGCTTGCGAGTTTTCCGGGACGTGTCTTCAGCCGGGAGGAATTGATTGAACGGGTCTGGGGACTCGACTTCATGGGTGATGATCGGACGATTGACGTCCATATCAAACGCTTGCGCAGTCGCTTGCGCCAAACGGACGCGATTCACATCAGTACCGTCCGCGGTCTCGGTTATCGACTGGAGGCGAAGGGATGAAGTCACTTTATACGAAAATCGTCGGACTCGTCTGTCTTGTCCTGCTCGTGTCGGCCTTGATTGCCTTACTGATCAGCAACTTGTTTTACTACAATGTCTTGCAGTCTTCCTATAGTCAAAAGGTCGAAGAGGCGGTCGATCAATCGTTTGCCTACTATGAACGGCATGGCGACGGACAGACCGGTTCCTTCTACGACATGTTGAGCGCGACGGGTTTTCAGCTCTATGTCGTCCCGGAGACAGGCCCCGTTATCCGCCACGGGAATACATTCCGCGACGAAACACTGGCACCGGCGATCATCGAACGGGTCCGCGCCGGGGAAGTCTATCACGGAATGCGGGACTATCCGTTTCATCTCTTTTTACTCGGTCTGTTTGACAATGAAGTCGTCAATACAGTCGGTGCGTCGCTCGAAACGCCAAACGGGACCGACGCCGTCTTCATTCGACCCGATTTGAGCCGACAAATCCGTGAACTCCATTTGTTCGTCGGAGCCTTCCTCGGCTTACTCGTCGTCATCAGTTTTCTGTTGCTTGCCTTCTCAATCCGCTATCTCGTGCGTCCGATTAAACGCTTGACGGATGCGACAAAACAAGTCGCGTCCGGTGACTATGCCGTTCATGTGGCGACGACCTCGCGCGATGAGATTGGAGAGTTGTCACGGCGGTTCGGTGAGATGGCGGAAGCAGTCGCGAAGTCGGATGCTGAGCGCAAAACGTTCGTCGCCAACGTCTCGCACGAGTTTCAGTCGCCACTGACGACGATTAAAGGGTACGCCGGTCAACTGCAACCGCATGTCGCACCTGCCGGACAGGATAAACTGGCAACGATTGCGCGTGAAGCAGACCGGATGGCAGAGATGACCCGGCAACTGCTGGTCCTCGCCCGGCTCGATGAAGGAAGTCGGATGCGACTGGAGTCAATCCATCTTGGACAAGCGATTCGGACGACGCTCGCGACACTCGCCTACCAAATCGATGAACGCGGTGTCGCTGTCGCTGTTGATGTCGCGAGTGACATGACGATCGAGGCGGATGCCGCCGCACTCGAACATGTTTTTCAAAATGTCATCCGGAATGCCCTCCATGTTTCAAACGACGGGGACATGATTACGATTGAAGCCGAACAGACTGCGGAGCACGTCACTGTCCGCATCACGGACGAAGGTCCCGGTATGTCGGACGACATGATTGCCCATGCCTTTGACCGCTTTTATCAAGCCGACACGGCACGCGGTTCGCGCGGGACGGGGCTCGGGCTCGCCATCGTCGCCGAGACCGTCAAGCAGTTGCACGGGACGGTCGAGATTGATTCAAAAATCGGCGCGGGGACGACGTTCATCCTGACGTTTTTACGAGCGACGTAAGTTGTTCATGCTCCGTTCATATAGTATCCGTAAGATAAGACCTGTAACGCACATACAGGAGGGATATTAAATGAAAATGGGTTGGCGCGAACTAATCCGGATGAAAAAACGCTTCGGTCTGATGGGGCTCGTGACGACATTGATCATCGTCTTGATTTTAATGATCACCGGGCTCGCAGACGGACTGGCATACGATAATGGAGCCGTCATCCGGAATTTACCGGTTGAGCAGGTGGCACTCAGTCAAGAGGCGGAAGGGCAACTGACGCGATCATTTTTAGAGGAACAGGAGCAACCAAAAGGGACGGAGGCACTCGGCGTCCAAAATATGGTTCTCGAGAAACAGGACGGGACGAAGGACGATGTGACGGTGTTTGCGTTACCTGCTGAGACGGCGTACGGTCCAAAGCAACTGCAAGCGTTGAAACGAGGCGAGGTTCTCGTCGATACCGCTTATGCGAAACAGACCGGGACCGCAGTCGGCGACAAAGTAACCGACTTTCGGACGAAGATGACGTTTACGATCGTCGGTACCGTCACGGATGGACGCTACAGCCATGCGCCTGTGTTATGGACGACGATTGCGTCATGGGACGACTGGCAAGCGAAGATGCAGACGAACTATGTCTCGGCATTTGTCAGTCAGGATTCATTCAAAACGGACCTGACGACGTATACGAAAGCAGACATCGTCAAGCAGGTTCCCGGTTACGCAGCGGAACAAAATTCATTCCAGATGATGCGGCTGGCGCTTGTCGTAATCGGCGCCTTGATTTTGACGGCGTTTTTCTATATTTTGACGATGCAAAAAATGAAGCAACTGGGCATCTTGAAGGCGATCGGGATTCGGACACGGACGATTGGAAGCGCGCTCGTCATGCAGGTGTTCGTCTTGACGCTCCTGTCGCTTGCTTTCAGCCTGTGCGTGACGCTCGGTGTCAGCCAAGTCTTACCGGACGGCATTCCGTTTCGTTTTGAGTGGGATACGAGTCTCGGTTACGGGGCATTGTTGATCGGTACGGCATTAATTGGATCCGTGATTCCGCTCCGGGCCTTAAAAAAACTTGAGCCGGCAGACGCGATGGGAGGAATGGCAGGATGATTAAGATGACACATGTCGAACAGACTTACAGTGACGTCCCCGTGCTCCATGATGTTTCATTCGAAGCGAACGCGGGTGAACTGATTGCCTTAGTCGGACCGAGCGGAAGTGGAAAAAGTACGTTGCTCCAACTGCTCGGATTGTTGCAAACACCGACAGCGGGAGACATTCAGTTTGGGGAACAGCACGTCAATCAGCAATCGGACGAAGCACGCCGAAAGATGCGCCTCGAAGAGATCGGGTTCATCTTTCAGGAATCGCATCTCGTTCCGTTCCTGACGGCGGCGGAACAACTCGAACTCGTCGCAGAAGAAGCGGGGCGGAAAGTTGACGCCGCCGCGATGCTCGCCGCTTTTGGATTAAAAGACCGTGCACACCATTTGCCACACGCCTTATCGGGTGGAGAACGACAGCGTGTCGCGATCATTCGGGCACTCGTCAATCAGCCGCGACTCATCCTCGCAGATGAACCGACGGCAAGCCTTGATTATACGAACGGACGCCAAGTGATGGAAGTGTTACAAAAGCAAGCCCATGATGAACAAAAAACGGTCATCGTCATCACCCATGATGAGCGGATGCTTGAGTATTGTGACCGTGTCCTGCGGATCGAGGATGGTTACTTGAGCGAAGTGGAATAACGCGGACGTCGTCTCGACACAAGAGGCGGCGTCCGTGTTTTGTCCACCATGCGTCAGAAGACTTATATTTTACGACCATGATTTTTGGTATACTTAACCTTAGTAAAATAAGGTAAGGGTGGAAACTGTCAGATGAAATTTTCAGCACTGGTCCAATCAGAACTCGAAACAATCAATACGACTCAAATTGCGGACTGGCTGACTAAAAAAAGTCAAACAGAACGTGAATATAAACGACTCAGTGAAGACTTTAAAGCAATCGTCATCATGCAAGAAGCAGGCTTTTATGAACAAGCGGACACGCGGTTCAGCCAGTGGAAGAACAAAGGGATTCCGGCGGAGCTCCAGCGGTACCGGTTAGCAATCGCCGGAAAAGCGGGCGGGAAGCGACTCGTCAAAAAGCGTTTTTCCATGCTCCCGGCAGCTGTCCAAAATCATCCGCAGCTCAAACCGTGGAAAAAGCAGCTGCAATCGAATCCGTGGATGCTCGGCGGATTGCTTGTTGCGGGTCTTGCCGTTCTCGGTCTCTTTCAACTTGATTTCTCACAACCGGAAGAAGTGCCGGTCGTGACCAATCAAGAGAACGTTGAACAAAAATTGGCCGCGCTTGAAAAAGAAGTCGAGCAATTAAAAGAAAAAAATGAACAGCTGACAGAACAAGCACCAGTGAAATCAAAAGACACAACGAAACCAAAAGAGACAGCGAAACCAAAAGCGACTACGGATGCAAAGAAGACGCTTTCTCCCGAAGAAACATTGAAACAGGCGATCGCTGCGACGCAAGAAAAAGATTATAAGTCAGCGAACCGCTTGTTGACGGGAACTGTGTTAACGGATGACGCAACGAAGGGCATGGCACGTTTTTATCAATTGATTGCTGGAGGCAAGTTAGGTGAAACGAAACAAACGGATTATGTCGCGTATCGAGAGGACTTCCCGGATTCCGGTTACATGAGTGATGTGTTATGGATGCAGGCCGTCTATGAACAAAAGAATAAGGTCGGCGATTATAAGGCGACGTTAGAAGAATTAGCGAAGCAACCAGATAATGAATGGTCCTATGCGGCGCAAGCGATTCTTGACGGGAAAAGTACGCTTGGGGAGGAGTGATTCCAAAAAAACAGTTCCCAAGCGGTCACTTTTTGGAGTACAATGCGAAAAGAGAATTGAGAGGAGATGCAAACAATGAGTAAAGTACATGTATTTGATCACCCATTGATTCAGCACAAAATGACAATCATGCGTAAAGTCGAAACGGGGACGAAACAATTCCGGGAGCTTGTCGACGAAGTGGCTTCATTGATGGCATATGAAATCACGCGTGACCTTCCACTCACAGAAGTCGCGATCGAGACACCGGTCACGAAAACGACGCAGAAGATGATTGAAGGCAAGAAGCTCGGAATCGTTCCGATCCTTCGCGCAGGACTAGGGATGGTCGACGGGATGCTTCGGATGATGCCGAACGTCAAAGTCGGTCACATCGGTCTTTACCGTGATCCAGAGACGCTTGAACCAACGGAATACTACCTCAAGTTGCCGACTGACGTCGCAGAACGTGATTTTGTCGTCGTCGACCCAATGCTTGCGACAGGCGGCTCGGCTGCTGACGCAATCTCCTCTTTAAAGAAACAAGGCGCGAAAAGCATTAAACTGGCTTGCCTGTGTGCAGCACCTGAAGGCGTTAAACGCGTTCAGGAAGAGCATCCGGATGTCGATATTTACCTCGCGGCACTCGATGAAAAACTGAACGATCATGGTTATATCGTCCCTGGACTCGGGGATGCCGGTGATCGTTTGTTCGGTACGAAGTAAGACAGAAGCAGTCTGCCACTCCCGGCAGGCTGCTTTTTTTGTTGTAAGATGCAGGACAGCTTTCAACTATGCTTAAATGGAAGAAGTAGAAAAAGGAGGAAGTAATGATGCCCATCAAAGTCATGCCCATCTTTGGAACACGACCGGAAGCCATCAAGATGGCACCGCTCGTCAATGCCTTAAAACAAAATCCAGCGTTCGATGTCCATGTGACGATCACGGCGCAACACCGGGAAATGCTTGATCAAGTGTTACGGATGTTCGAGATTGAACCGGATTCTGACCTCAATATCATGCAACCCCGTCAGACGCTTGTCGACATCACGACGCGTGGTCTCGAAGGACTTGATCTCGTCATGAAGGATGTCAAACCGGATCTCGTTCTCGTTCATGGCGACACGACGACGACGTTCGTCGGCAGTCTTGCTGCCTACTACAATCAAATCGCCGTCGGACACGTCGAAGCCGGACTCCGTACATATAATAAATACTCACCGTTTCCGGAAGAGGTCAATCGTCAATTGACGTCGACACTCGCAGATCTGCACTTTGCGCCGACCGATCAGGCGGCAGCGAACTTAGCATCTGAAAATCGTTATGCTGGTGTCTATGTGACGGGAAATACGGCAATCGATGCCCTGCAGACGACGGTCCAGCCGGATTATGTTCACCCTGTGCTCGAGGCAGTCGGCAAACGACGCCTGATCTTGATGACGGCACACCGGCGAGAAAACCTCGGAGAGAAGATGCATCAGATGTTTCGGGCGATCCGTCGACTCGTCGATACATATCCGGACGTGCACGTCGTCTATCCGGTCCATTTGAATCCGGTCGTCCAGGAAACAGCGGCTGAAATCTTTGGGGGACACGACCGCATCACGTTAATTCCGCCGCTCGATGTATTCGACTTTCATAACTTTGCCAGTCGTGCCCATTTAATCCTGACCGATTCCGGCGGCGTACAGGAAGAAGCACCCTCGCTCGGCGTACCTGTCCTTGTGTTACGCGATACGACGGAGCGTCCGGAAGGAGTCAAAGCCGGTACGTTGAAACTTGCCGGAACAGATGAAGAGACGATTTACCGGATGGCGAGCGAGTTGCTTGAAGACGAAGCGGCCTATGCAAAAATGGCGCATGCTTCAAATCCTTACGGGGACGGTCATGCGTCGGAGCGGATTGCAGCAGCGATTTTAGCGCACTTCAATCAAGGGGAAACTCCAGAACCCTTTCATGCGGATATCTAAAATAAAGTAATCCAGTCCAAAAAATGTTTATTTAGGGCGTTTCCGTATATCTTGCCGTTCCCACGGGAATCAAGACGAACGGATGCGTCCTTTTTAATGATTCCGTTTAAGGTTAACTTCCATAAGTTGTCTCAGACGTTCCCGTCGACCTCGCTTTCCTCGGGCGAGGGACAAGTCGCGACTCGGTACATGGTGTGTGCCAAGCCGGGTCTTGTTTCCCTCTGACGAAACCACGATGAACTGTGGTTTCTTTTCCCGTAGGAGTCGAGTCGACCGGGGTACGTCCTTTTCAATTACGCTCTACTAAACTTTGGTCAAGGCGTAGTGTTGTTAGTCACTTGTAAATTGAATCGCCTTGAGCAATTCCTCTCGACTCCTATGGGAAGAGGAAGCGGAACGCTTCCGACAGGGACAAGCGAGACCCGGTTACCCGAAGGGGGATCGCGGCTTGCGTCCCGCCCAAGGAAAGCGAGAGGAAATAGCGAAAGGTCTATTCAATAATCAATAATGGTCTATCCGATAATCACTAAACAAAAAGCAGTGAGTAAACATACATCAATATATCTTTAACTAAGAAACAAACGCCTCAATCTGCCTGATTGTGAAGAAAATGTAAAATCTAAATCACCGTGCTGACCTTAAAACCTATAATCCATTCATGACATTTCAAGCTGTGACAAGTAACACAACAGACAAATTGGAAATGCTTTAAATCCTTTGTTACAAACAGATGTCAGAGCGGTTTTCCTGTCCCGAATCGAAAGCGCTTCCAATCTTGAACAAAAAATACTTTTTCACAAAATCGACACAAATCAATTTTAGACGGCTTGTTTCTCATTCCAGAACGCGATATAACGTTACTGTTCAATGGTTTTGTTCATCAAGTGAACCATCTCTTTAAACGTTGATAGTACTACATATTTTCTTCACATCTTCGTGAAAAGAGGTGGATGGGGTACCTCTGTGAAAACCTTATCAATCGTTGATATACAATGGTTTCAGCGGTCTATTTTATTTGTGAATTCATTTGACTATGAAATGGTTCTCATTGTATTCTTGACTAGTATGAAAATCCGCAAATTGTGGGAAAGAAAAAGAACCTGCAATTGGGAAAAGGGGGTCGTCTCTAGTGCGCCAAAAAGGGCTCGCAACGAGTATGGTCATGGCCTCGCAAATTTCGACGGCACTTGCCGCACCAATCGTCATCGGCTTCCTTGTTGGGAACTATGGGGAACAGCAAGACTGGTGGCAAAAGATGGGAGCGACATTCTCAGTGTTCATCGGGATTTTCATCGGCATTCTTTGCATGATCGCAATGATCAGGCACTTGTTAGGAGACAAGACATGAACATAATCCTTCAAGATGCGTTGTATCGTGCGTACTTACGATGGTTTGGACTCTATTATGGAATCCTGGCTGTCTTGTTACTTGTCGGTTATCCGAGTGATCCAGTGATTTATGGGCTGGCATTAGGTGGGGCAGGTAGCTTCATGATCTTGACGCTGCAACGATTAAGCGTCGATCGAATGTATCGTGTAATCGAGCGTGGGCGCAAGCCGATGTCTCGAGGGACCGTATCACGCATGGCGGTCGCGGTACTTTGTGTGATGATCGGTTTGAAGTACGAAGCCGAATTGTCATTAACTGCGGTGGTAATAGGCCTTCTCGCCGGCCACGTCATACAATTTTGTGAGTTCTTGACTCACGAACTTAAGCGGGAAAAGAGGTGAATAGTCAAATGAACCACGAAATGCCACTTTACGAAATCCCACTCTGGGGCGACTTCGTTCTGTACGGTAGCTGGACGAACTTGATCACAGTGCTGATAGCAGCTGCTCTCGTCTTCCTGATTGCCGTGGCCGGTACGCGACGTCTCGCGATGAAGCCAACCGGTTTTCAAAACACGCTAGAGTGGTTCCTCGAATTCGTTCGCGGAATCATCAGCAGTACGATGGATTGGAAAACAGGGGGTCGCTTCCTTACTTTCGGAATGACACTGTTCCTATTCATCATCGTGTCCAACTTAATGGGTCTCCCATTTAACGTTGTGACGGGTCACTACATTTGGTTCAACTCACCAACTGCGGATCCGTACGTGACACTTGCACTTTCATCTATGGTAGTGGTCATGAGCCATTATTACGGTGTGAAAATGCGCGGCTTCGGTGCATATGCGAAAACGTTTATGACGCCGATGTTTATTATTACCATCATTGAAGAATTCGCAAACACGTTGACGCTCGGTCTTCGTCTTTACGGGAACATCTTCGCTGGTGAAATCATGATCGGAATCATTCTCTCGATCGGAATCATCTCTGGAACGAACGATTTCCAATTCCTCGGACCAGTCGGTGTCATCCTTTCAGCGATTCCAATGCTGATTTGGCAAGGATTCTCACTCTTCATCGGAGCGATCCAAGCGTATATCTTCCTTATCCTGACGATGGTTTACATCGGACATAAGGCAGCGCACGACCATTAATTCGAAGGTAAAGCATCTGCTTTTCCGATAATCGCACGACCAAATTTCGAACACAATCTAGGGAGGCAATTTATAATGGAACTTATTGCAACAGCGATCATCATCGGACTCGGCGCACTTGGCGCTGGTATCGGTAACGGTCTTATCGTAAACGGTACAGTATTAGGACAAGCACGTCAGCCAGAACTCAAAAACGAACTTCGTCAAACAATGTTCATCGGTATCGGTCTTGTTGAGGCACTTCCAATCATCGGTGTAGCGGTCGGTTTCCTTCTCCTCAACTCTTAATCCATAGTTTAAGAAACGAGCTACATAGGGCGTTATTCGTTCGACAGGAGTGAACCGTCACGGGAGCTTTTGCTCCCTTATGTAGATATAAGAAGTTGGACCAACCACGAGGGGAGTGTAATCGAATGAATCTTACGTATCTTGCGGCAGAAGCAGGCGGCGAAGAAAGCCACCTTTTACTTGCCAATATGATCGTCACGATCGTCGTTTTCCTCTTGCTCCTCATCCTCTTGAAGAAATTCGCTTGGGGCCCGCTCATCAACATGATGAAAGCGCGGGAAGAGCATGTGGCTAGCGAGATCAACTCGGCTGAAAAAAGCCGTAAAGACGCTGAAGTCTACGTAGAACAACAACAAGAAGAATTAAATAAGGCACGTACGGAAGCACGTGACTTATTAGAATCATCACGCCGTCAAGCTGAGGCAGAACAAGCACGTGCGATGGAGCAGGCACGTCTTGAGACAGAAATGAGTAAGGAAGAAGCTCGCCGTGCAATCGACCGTGAACGCGCTGAAGCACAAGCTGCTTTGAAGAACGATGTTGCTCTTCAAGCAATCGCTGCAGCACGCCACGTCATGAAAACACAGCTTGCGACAGACGAAGCCGCTCAGCGCGCGCTCGTCGATCAATTCCTTGCTGACACTAAGGGCACGAACTAATGCGTGATCACGTAGCGGGACGCTACGCAAAAGCGCTCTTCGATCTTGCGCTTGAGCATCATGTGCTCGAGCAAGCAGAAGCTGATGTGCGGACGCTCGGCGAAGTGCTCCACGCAACACCAGAGCTCGCATCGGTTTTAAGTAACCCATCGATTTCTGCGGAAGAGCTGAAGTTAGTCTTACAGACGAGCTTCACGGGCTTCAACACGATTGTTTTGAATACCATCCTCGTCATGGTCGAAAACGACCGTGCGGCGGAGGTATTGTCTTTGCCGGAGCATTTCATTGCGTTATTGAATGAACACCGTAACGTTGCGACAGCCGTCGTGACGAGTGCATACAAATTGTCAGACGCGGAAATCACGAAAGTGAAAGAAACGTTCGGCCAAAAATCAGGTAAAACGCTTGAAGTAGAAAATGTTGTTGATACGAACGTAATCGGAGGACTTCGCGTCCAAATCGGTTACACGACATATGACGGCACGATCGAAACGAAACTAACGCGACTTGAGCGTGAGCTGTTAAAAGCGTAAGAAAATAGGGGTGAAACGCATGAGCATTAGAGCTGAAGAAATCAGCGCCCTGCTTAAAGCGCGTATCGCGCAGTACGGTTCTACGATGGAAGTGAACGAGACGGGTACGGTCATCCAAATTGGTGATGGTATCGCTCGTGCACACGGACTCGACAACGTCATGTCGGGAGAGCTCGTAGAATTCGCTAACGGCACAATGGGCTTGGCGCAAAACTTAGAAGAAGGCAACGTTGGTATCATCATTCTTGGTGACTACCTTGATATTAAAGAAGGCGATTCAGTTAGCCGTACAGGACGCATCATGGAAGTACCGACAGGGGACGCATTGCTCGGTCGCGTCGTTAACCCGCTCGGTATGCCAATCGATGGTCTTGGTCCAATCGAAACGGAACACTATAACCCAATCGAGCGTAAAGCTTCTGGCGTTATGGCACGTAAATCGGTTCACGAACCACTTCAGACAGGAATCAAGGCAATCGATGCCCTCGTTCCAATCGGTCGTGGACAACGTGAGTTGATCATCGGTGACCGTCAGACAGGTAAAACGTCGATCGCCATCGATACAATCATCAACCAAAAAGAAGAAAACATGATTTGTATTTACGTCGCAATCGGACAAAAAGAATCAACAGTCCGTGGTGTTGTTGAAACACTCCGTAAAAACGGTGCACTTGATTACACGATCGTCGTTTCTGC
Source organism: Exiguobacterium sp. N4-1P (assembly GCF_002214325.1). Taxonomy (NCBI): domain Bacteria; kingdom Bacillati; phylum Bacillota; class Bacilli; order Caryophanales; genus Exiguobacterium; species Exiguobacterium sp. N4-1P. The sequence continues at coordinate 2,571,665 of NZ_CP022236.1, read as the reverse complement.
CGCTGCTTCACAGCCGGCACCACTTCTTTACCTCGCACCATTCGCTGGTGTAGCGATGGGTGAACACTTCATGGATCTCGGCAAGCACGTTCTTGTCATCTATGATGATCTTTCAAAACAAGCAGCTGCATACCGTGAGCTTTCGCTTCTCTTGAAGCGTCCACCAGGCCGCGAAGCTTACCCAGGGGATGTCTTCTACCTTCACTCACGCCTTCTTGAGCGTGCGGCGAAATTGAACGACGAGCTTGGCGCAGGTAGCTTAACAGCACTTCCGTTCATCGAGACACAAGCGTCGGATATCTCGGCTTACATCCCGACGAACGTTATCTCGATTACGGATGGTCAAATCTTCCTTCAATCGGATCTCTTCTTCTCAGGTGTCCGTCCAGCGATCAACCCGGGTCTCTCGGTATCGCGTGTTGGTGGATCGGCTCAAGTAAAAGCGATGAAGAAGGTAGCGGGTACGCTCCGTCTTGACCTCGCCTCTTACCGTGAGCTCGAAGCCTTTTCACAGTTCGGATCTGACCTTGATAAAGCGACACAATCGAAGCTTAACCGTGGTGAGCGGACAGTAGAGGTTCTGAAACAGGATCTTAACCAACCGTTGACTGTTGACAAGCAAGTCATCATCATCTATGCCTTGACTCGTGGTCACCTTGATGATGTTGCCGTTACGGATATTCGTCGTTTTGAAAAGGAACTCAACCTCTGGCTCGATCAAAACCGCAAACAGCTTTGCGATGAGATCCGTAAAACAGGTAACCTTCCGGCTGACGAAGAACTCGTTACAGCAATCTCAGAATTTAAGAAAACGTTCCAAGCGACAGTCTAAGGGTCAACTCTTAGGCTTCGCCTGAACGCTCTTGATACTAACAAGGTGGTGAATCGAAATGGCATCGTTGCGCGAGATACAAACGCGGATTAACTCGACGAAAAGTACGAAACAGATCACGAAAGCGATGAACATGGTTTCGGCGTCGAAACTAAACCGCGCTCAAGCACATAGCGCGAAGTTCCAGCCTTACATGCTGAAAATGCAGGAGGTTCTCGGAACCATTGCGAATGGCACGACAGGTGCGAGCCATCCGATGCTCGAGAAACGTCCCGTCAAAAAGACTGGATTTATCGTCATCACATCGGATCGCGGCTTAGCTGGTGCATATAACGCCAACGTGCTGCGTGAAGTCTACCGGGAAATCAAAGAAAAGCACACTACGGACAGTTACGTTCTGTATGTGGTCGGTAAAGTCGGTGTCCAGTTCTTCCGTTCACGCGGAATCACGGTCACAGACGCGATCACAGGACTCAACGATTCTCCTTCGTATGTTGATGTAGCTGAAATCGTGAAGCGTACAGTGAGTGCGTTCACGAACGGTGAAATCGACGAACTCAAGCTGAGCTACAACCATTTCTTGTCTGTCATCAGCCAAGAAGTGAAAGTCGAAACCCTTCTCCCACTCGGAGAAATCGAAGCTTCGTCTTCGACGACTTATGAGTATGAGCCAAGTGAGGAGCAAATCCTTTCTGAACTCCTTCCGCGTTATGCGGAAAGCTTGATCTTCGGTGCGCTTCTTGACGCGAAAGTAGCAGAACATGCGTCACGTATGACAGCAATGCAAAGTGCGACAGATAACGCAGATGACTTGATCGGTCGATTGACTCTCGTCTACAACCGGGCTCGACAAGCTGCAATCACGCAAGAAATCACAGAGATCGTCAGTGGAGCAGCTGCGCAGCAGTAAGCCCCAAGGACGTAATGATAGGTAGGAGGAAACACGATGAACGAACTCGGTTTAAAAGGCCGCGTCGTCGCGGTCATGGGACCTGTCATCGACGTTAAGTTCGAAGGACACTTACCGAACATCTACAACGCGCTTCGTATTCAATATACGCCGCAAACTGTAGAAGAAGTGGCTATCGACTTAACGCTTGAGGTCGCATTACACCTTGGTGACGATGTCGTCCGTACCATTGCGATGGATTCGACGGATGGTGTACGCCGTGGAGTGGAAGTCCTGGATACAGGCGCTCCAATCTCGGTACCCGTCGGTGAAGCGACACTCGGTCGCGTATTCAACGTACTCGGTAACCCAATTGATGAAAAAGAACTTGATGCAAGCGTGGAACGTCTTCCGATTCACAAAAAAGCACCAACGTTCGACAACCTTTCAACAAAAGTTGAAATTCTTGAAACAGGAATTAAAGTAGTTGACTTACTTGCGCCTTACATCAAAGGTGGTAAGATCGGTCTCTTCGGTGGTGCCGGTGTAGGTAAGACCGTCCTCATCCAGGAATTGATCAACAATATCGCCCAAGAGCACAGCGGTATCTCGGTATTCGCAGGTGTTGGTGAGCGGACACGTGAAGGTAATGACTTGTACCATGAGATGACGGATTCAGGCGTTATCAAACAAACAGCGATGGTCTTCGGTCAGATGAACGAACCACCTGGTGCACGTCTTCGTGTTGCCTTGACTGGTTTGACAATGGCTGAGTACTTCCGTGATGAGCAAGGACAGGACGTTCTTCTCTTCGTTGATAACATCTTCCGTTATACGCAAGCAGGTTCAGAGGTATCAGCCCTTCTCGGTCGTATGCCATCTGCCGTTGGTTACCAACCAACACTTGCAACAGAGATGGGTATGCTCCAAGAGCGTATCACGTCAACAAACAAAGGTTCGGTTACATCAATCCAAGCGGTTTATGTACCAGCCGATGACTATACTGACCCGGCTCCTGCGACGACGTTTGCTCACTTAGATGCAACGACGAACCTTGAGCGCCGTCTCTCTGAGATGGGTATTTATCCTGCCGTGGATCCACTTGCTTCTACATCACGCGCCCTTTCACCTGAAATCGTCGGTGAAGAGCATTATGCTGTAGCACGTCAAGTTCAGGAAACACTTCAGCGTTATAAAGAACTTCAAGATATCATCGCAATCCTCGGTATGGACGAGTTGTCGGAAGATGACAAGTTAAGTGTTCACCGTGCGCGTCGTATCCAGTTCTTCTTGTCGCAGAACTTCCACGTAGCTGAGCAGTTCACAGGACAAAAAGGATCGTACGTCCCAGTTAAGGACACGATCCGCGGCTTCAAAGAAATCCTCGATGGCAAACACGATGATTTGACGGAAGAAGCATTCCGTCTCGTCGGTCCGATCGAAGATGCGATTGAAAAAGCGAAGGCGCTTGTCTAAGTGACAAAGCATAAGGGGGACTTGAGATGAACACACTTCATGTCAATATCGTCACCCCGGATGGCGAAGTGTATGATGGCGATGTCCGTATGGTCGTTGCGAAAACGATAACGGGTGAAATCGGGGTCCTCCCGCACCACGTACCGCTCGTAACACCACTCGACATCAGCATCTTGAAGTTGCGCCACGAAGATGGCGGACGCACGTTGATCGCTATCAGCGGTGGCTTTATGGAAGTGCGCCAGGATACTGTAACGGTTCTTGCAGAAACGGCGGAGCAGGCAGATAAGGTCGATTATGACCGTGCTGCCGCTGCGAAGGTTCGTGCAGAACGACGTCTCCAGGACACGAAATTATCAGATCTTGAGTTCAAACGCGCAGAGCTTTCATTGAAACGGGCAATTAACCGTCTCGATTTAAAAGACTACGGTCGCGATTGATTCAAGTAAAAGACCCGGTTTCCCTCGTGGAAATCGGGTCTTTTTTTGTAGAAAACGTCAATTTAAAAGCGTTTTCTTTAGGATTAAGGCGATTCAGGTTTAAGATGGCGAAAAATAGTAAAAGTACCATATAGACCTCTTATTCACAAACTTTTCATCCTTACTTCTATAGAAATTGTGACAATCATCTTTAATAAATATATTTTATGCGCTAAAATAAATGCATATTGTGCTTTTTTGTTTGCGAAATCATTCATTTTGTGAAATCATGGTAAGGTTGAAGAAAACACGAAGAAGAGGTGCAAGCGCGTGACGTCAATTGGTTTAAGTGCTTTAGTGAGTATGCTCGTTTACGTAATGGCAATTGTTCTTGCCTGGTGGTCACTCTTACCAGTCAAGTGGGAAAAAATCCTCCAACATCCTAAAGGTCCACACGCCATTGCGTTACGGACGTTGCTTGCGATTGCACTCGGTTCCCTCGTCGGTCGCTTTTTGCTGGAGTATTCGGGATTCGCCCAACGTCTTCAATTTTTAGTAGGCTGAACTTGTAACTTCCTTGTAAACCCTAATTTGGTCATCTGAATTAGTATGGAAAAGGATAGTATTCTTATAATGAAGAAACACATTGATTATGACACTGAAAATCGTATTGGCTTTTGGCACGAGAGATAACTATAGGAAAGTTTCTTTCTATCATTCGTTGACTTTTCAACTATGATCAACACCAATCACGAATTGTACGAATAGAAAAGAAACGAAGCAGAGGAGTATGGGTAATGGAAAAAATTGTTGTCCGTGGCGGACGTAAATTAGCTGGAACAGTAAAAGTAGAAGGTGCAAAAAATGCAGTCTTAAAAACGTTGGTTGCGACATTGCTCGCATCAGAAGGTCAATCGGTCCTTCAAAACGTACCACGTCTTGCAGACGTCTATACAATCAACAATGTCTTACGGAACTTAAACGCACAAGTTGAATTCGATGCAGAAGCGAATACGGTTACCGTCAATGCAGAACCGGAACTAAAAGACGAAGCACCACTTGAATACGTTCGTAAAATGCGGGCATCGATTCTTGTCATGGGTCCACTCCTTGCACGTCTCGGTCGCGCACGCGTTGCGATGCCGGGTGGCTGTGCAATCGGATCACGTCCAATTGATCTTCACTTAAAAGGATTCGAAGCGATGGGCGCTAAAACAATCATCGGAAACGGTTTTGTTGAAGCACAAGTCGATGGTCGTCTCCAAGGTGCAAAAATCTATCTTGATTTCCCTTCTGTCGGTGCGACAGAAAACATCATGATGGCGGCAACACTCGCTGAAGGCACGACAGTCATCGAGAACGTTGCGAAAGAACCTGAAATCGTTGACCTCGCGAACTTCTTGAACGCGATGGGCGCGAAAGTCCGTGGCGCAGGTACGGAAACGATCCGTATCGAAGGTGTCGAAAAATTACACGGTGGCAACCACTATGTGATTCCAGACCGGATTGAAGCCGGAACATTCATGATTGCAGCTGCAATCACAGAAGGTGACGTCGAAGTCATCGGTGCTGAGCGTGAGCATCTTCGTCCATTGATCTCAAAAATGGAAGAGATGGGTGTTCAAGTATCGGATACAGAAGAAGGGCTTCGTGTTGTCGGACCTAAGAAATTGGTTGCTGTCGACGTGAAGACGATGCCACACCCTGGTTTCCCGACAGACGTTCAAGCACAGATGATGGCGCTTGTCTTAAAAGCTGAAGGAACATCGGTCATCACGGAAACGGTCTTCGAAAACCGCTTCATGCACGTGGAAGAATTCCGCCGCATGAATGCTGATATCAAAATCGAAGGACGCTCATCCATCATCACAGGTGGTGTTCAGCTTCAAGGAGCAGAAGTCTTATCAACAGACCTTCGTTCTGGTGCAGCGCTCGTCACAGCTGGTTTGATTGCTGAAGGTGAAACACGTGTCGGTGCACTCCATCACATCGATCGTGGATACGTTGACTTCCACTTGAAACTGCAAGCCCTTGGCGCAGATGTCGAGCGCATCACGGAAGAAACAGCGGTTGTCGAAGAAACGGCAGCGACAAAGCTTTAATCTTAAGCTATTATTCCATTTCATTAACGAGAGACGACTTTCTGAAAAAGAAAGTCGTCTCTTTTTGCTTGCCTGTGCTAAAATTGAAAGGTATGTATACATAAATGGGTTAGACGTCCAAACGACGTTCTAAATTATGGAATAATAGCCAGCTGGTAAAGGAGATCACGCGAGATGTTTTCAAAAGATATCGGAATTGATTTAGGAACTGCCAATGTCGTCATTCATGTAAAGGGAAGAGGAATTGTCCTCGATGAACCTTCAGTCGTCGCCATTGATAAAGCGACCGGCAAAATTCATGCAGTAGGTACGGAAGCACATTTAATGGTAGGCCGGACACCGGGAAACATCGTCGCGATTCGTCCGCTCCAAGATGGTGTGATCGCAGATTTCGAGATGACGGAAGCCATGTTACGTCACTTCATCGATAAAATTGAGGTCCGCAGCATGTTCGGTGGCGTTCGGATGTTGATTTGTACACCAGCGAGCATCACGACGGTCGAAGCAAAAGCGATTCGTCAGGCAGGAGAAAAATCGGGCGCGAAAACCGTCTTCCTCGAAGTCGAACCGAAAGTAGCCGCGGTCGGAGCAGGGATGGACATTTGGATGCCTGCGGGACATATGGTCATCGACATCGGTGGCGGGACGACGGATGTTGCAGTACTCTCGATGGGAGATATCGTCTGTGGCGAAACAATCAAAGTTGCAGGAGATCGATTTGATCACGATATCATTCGGGCGATCAAAGATCGGCATAAGTTAATCATCGGTGAACGGACGGCACAAAACGTCAAGATGACGGTCGCAACGGTCTCAGAAGACGGACGTCAGGAAGAGATGGACATCCGGGGACGCAATCTCGTCACAGGGCTGCCGCATAACATTACGGTCAGCTCACAGGAAATTCATGAAGCACTCGCAGAATCAGCGATGGAAATCGTTGAAGCGACAAAACGGGTTCTCGAGAAGACACCACCGGAACTCGCAGCAGATATCATCGACCGCGGCATCATCTTAACGGGTGGTGGGGCATTGCTCGACGGAATCGATCAGTTGTTGGCAAAAGAGCTTGGGTTACCGGTCTTGATTGCAGAAGATCCAATGTTATGTGTCGCACGCGGGACAGGCATCATGCTCGATAACTTAGGAAAATAAGAAATGCTTGTTTGGCACAAATCGTCAAGCGATGAGGTAACCGTTCACTTAATTGTGGGGGTTACCTCTTTTTATTTTGCGTAGAGAACGATTCAAGAATGTTGCGGGATGAAGATTCTTTCTTCCCGCGCTTTCCTCGGGCGAGGCGCAAGCCGTTGCTACTTGATCCTACCGGGACAAATAGCAGGGTCTCGCTTGCCTCTGACAGCGCAAGAGTTTCTTGCGCTTTTTCCCGTAGGAGTCACGGGAAGCGAATCTTTTAGGCAGATGCGTTTTTGTCGAATGCCGTTCTCGAATAGATCGGATTAGATTGCAGATAGACAAAGTACAGTGCCTTGAACGATTCAAGAATGTTGGGGGATGAAGATTCTTTCTTCCCGTGCTTTCCTCGGGCGAGGCGCAAGCCGTTGCTACTTGATCCTACCGGGACAAGTAGCAGGGTCTCGCTTGCCTCTGACAGCGCAAGATTTTCTTACGCTTTTTCCCGTAGGAGTCACGAGAAGCGAATCTTTTAGGCAGGTGCGTTTCTGTCGAATGCCGTTCTAGAACAAATCGGTTAACGCGTGTCTGAGCTTCCATAGAAGTGAGAACGCCAATCGATAAGATGTAGCGCCTTAAACGGAAATAGGGATAACTTGAACAACTTGCTTCGAAAACGGTGAGACGCTTGAGGGAATCAGTGAACCTTGAAAAGGTTCACGAGCAAGCAAGGGGAGACCCTGCAGCTTTTGTAAAAAGCGAAGCGGCTTCCCGCTTGCCCCTAAGCAAGCGAACCGTGGTAGAAGCGAATGTTGTTCAAAACCCACGAGGTCACTGTACTGAATGTTGTTCAAAAAAACGCACTTTTATGTGACCGCGAAAAAGACTTTCTAAAAAAAATATCAGAATAACGGTTGACGAAAGCCTGGAAAAAAGAGAGAATGAGAATGTTCTCAATGAGAATGAATATCATTATCTTTACAAGGAGACTACGATGTCGATTATGATTTGGGGAATCCTCCTCGTATGTGTCTCGATTGGCTCCATGTTTGTTGGTGTCGCTGACCTCGATTTAACAGAAATTTTATCTTGGAGCGAGACGGAATGGGAATTGTTCTTGATGAGTCGGATACCACGACTTTTAAGTATCTTATTAGCTGGAGCGGGTATGAGCATTGCGGGATTGATCATGCAACAAATTACACAAAACCGCTTCGTTTCACCGACAACGGCGGGAACGATGGATTTCGCGAAACTCGGAATCGTCGTTTCAATGATTGGCTTTAGTGATGCACATCCACTGATTAAGATGCTCATTTCATTTGGATTTGCGTTTGGTGGTTCGCTCTTGTTCATGCGGATTCTCGAACGGATCAAAATGAAGGACGTCATTTTCATTCCTCTCGTCGGGTTGATGCTCGGCAGTATCGTCGGTGCCTTGACGACGTTTCTCGCATTGCGGTTTAACTTGCTGCAAAGCTTAGAAGGATGGATGCAAGGAAACTTTTCGATGATCACAAAGGGACGCTACGAATTGCTTTACATAACTGTTCCGTTGCTGTTCGTCGCTTATCGTTATGCCCACCGGTTTACGATTGTCGGAATGGGCGAAGAATTTTCACAAAATCTTGGTATCTCCCATAAGCGTGTCATGCAGCTTGGGCTGGCGATTGTTTCATTGATCGCTTCAGCCGTGATTTTATCGGTCGGTGTGATTCCGTTTCTTGGTCTGATCGTGCCGAACTTGATTTCGATTTGGTACGGCGATCACTTACGAAAGACGTTACCGTTAACGGCTCTGTTCGGTGCCTTGTTCGTCCTCGTCTGTGACATTGCGGGCCGCCTGTTGATTGCACCGTATGAGATTCCGATTAGCTTGATGGTCGGGACGATCGGGAGTGGCTTGTTCCTCTACCTCTTGTTTAGGAGGGATCGTTATGGCTTATCGTAAACGATTGATTTGGCTGGGCGTCCTCGCGTTATTATGCATGGTTGGCTATATGACGTTGAACTTACAAGGGGCACTCGGATACGTCATTCCAAGGCGCTTTACAAAATTAGCAGCGATGCTTGTCACGAGTGTCGCGATCGGGGTCTCGACCTTGATTTTCCAAACCGTGACGATGAACCGGATTTTGACACCGAACGTCATCGGTCTCGATTCACTGTATATGTTGCTTCAAACCGGACTCTTGTTTTTGTTCGGCAGCTCAATCCTGCTTGAAGTCGGAATCGAAGTCCGCTTCGTCGCAACGATTCTTTTGATGGTCGGTTTTGCGATCGTGCTGTATCAATTGCTGTTCCGAGGGGAGGGGCGGAACGTCTACTTCCTTCTCCTTGTCGGTCTCGTCTTCGGAACGTTTTTCGGTAGCATCACCTCGTTCCTTCAACTGCTGATGGACCCGAACGAATTTCAATTGTTGCAAGATCGCTCGTTCGCGAGCATCAACAACGTCGATTCGGACTTATTGATGTTAACGACAGTCCTCCTCGTCTTGAATACGGCTTGGCTTTGGCGGTATGTCCGCTTCCTCGACGTATTGGCACTCGGACGCGACCATGCGATTAACTTGGGCATTCCGTATGAAAAAATCGTCAAACGTCTGTTAATCATCGTCGCCATCTATATTTCGATTGCAACGGCCTTGATTGGACCGATTACGTTTTTAGGGCTATTGATTGTCAACGTCGCCTATCAACTCATCCCGACGTACCGCCATCACGCTTTAGCGGTCGCGACAGTTTTACTTGGTGTGATCGCGTTAGTCGGGGGGCAGTTGATTGTCGAGCACGTCTTGAACTTCTCGACGACGCTCAGTGTCATCTTGAACTTGATTGGTGGTAGCTACTTTATTTATCTCTTGCTGAAAGGAGTCGACCGATGATTACGATTGACAACATCACGAAACGGTTCGGAACGAAGACCGTCGTCGAAGCGGCGACGTTCACGATCCCGAAAGGTAAATTGACATCCTTCATCGGACCGAACGGTGCGGGTAAAAGTACGGTCCTCTCAATGATTAGCCGTCTCGCGAAAGCGGATGCGGGCGTCGTCACACTGGAGGGGACGGCAATCAGTCAATTTCCGTCAGATGACTTGGCGAAGCGACTGTCGATTTTAAAACAAAGCAATCACCTCGGACTGCGTGTGACGGTCCGTGAGCTCGTCGGGTTTGGTCGTTTTCCGTATTCGAAAGGACGACTGACCGCCCTTGATCACGAGAAAATCGATCGGGCGATTGCATACGTCGGCCTCGAAGAGATGCAAGATAAACAAATCAACGCCCTCAGCGGAGGTCAGAAGCAACGTGCCTTCATCGCCATGGTAATTGCCCAAGATACGGATTATATCTTGCTCGACGAACCATTGAATAACCTCGACATGCGTCATGCCGTCCAGGTGATGAAGTTACTCCGGAAGCTCGTCGACGAGGAAGATAAAACGATCGTCGTCGTCTTACACGACTTGAACTTCGCATCCGTTTACTCGGATCAGATGGTCGCGATGAAAGAAGGACAAATCGTTGCGACGGGTCCGACAGAGCAATTGATGGAACAGTCGTTACTCGAAAACCTGTATGAAATGGATTTAACGTTGGAACAGATGGATGATCATAAAATTTGCCTCTACTATACTTAACATAAGGGAGATCAATTAACATGAAAAAGTGGTTCTTACTCGTTATTGCAATTTGTGTCGTCGCACTCGGTGCGTGTGGAAAAGGAACAAATGAATCAGCCGCTTCAAGCGACGAAAAAATGACAATCAAACATGAATTAGGTTCAACTGAGGTCGTCAAAGACCCGAAAAAAGTCGTCGTCTTTGATTTTGGTGCACTCGATACACTCGATGAACTCGGTGTCGAAGTGGCAGGTCTACCGAAAGAACTCGTTCCAGCCTATCTTAAGCAATATGAAGCAGAGCAGTATACGAACGTCGGAAGTTTAAAAGAACCAAACTTTGAAGCAATCAGTGAACTTGCACCAGACGTCATCCTGATCTCAGCCCGTCAATCGGAAATGTATAAAGAGTTCAGCAAGATTGCACCGACGATTTATGTAGGAATCGATACACAGGATTACATGACATCGTTCAAAGATAACGTCAACATGCTCGGTGAATTGTTCGGAAAAGAAGCAGAAGCGACAGCTGCATTAAAAGAAGTAGATGAAAAAATCGCGGCAGTCAAAGAGGATGCTAAAGAAGCACCTGAGTCACTTGTCCTGCTCGCAGGGGATAAGAGCATGAGTGCGTTCGGACCGGGCTCTCGTTTTGGCTTGATTTACGATGCATTTGGTTTAAAAGCAATCGATACGACTCTTGATCAAGCCGTCCACGGACAAGATGTCTCGTACGAATACATCGTCAAAAAAAATCCGGGCATCATCTTCGTCATCGATCGTGGAGAAGCAATCGGTGAAGGGGCAACGGCGAAACAAGCGATGGACAATGAATTATTGAAAAACGTCGATGCCGTCAAAAATAATAAGGTCGTCTACTTGAGTGGAGACGTGTGGTATCTGTCTGGTGGCGGTATCCAATCGATCGAAAAAATGTTGGAAGAAATCAAAACAGCACTGTAACAGCAAAAAAGCTCAATCCGTGAAGGACTGAGCTTTTTTTCATCAATAGCTTAAAGAATCTTGCCAATCAATCATTTCGTATTTTGCATGAACGCCTGATAGGCCTCAAAGTCATGATAGACGATGGCACGCGGGGGGAGGGAGCTATTCATCGTCTGATTGACGAGTTGGTTCAAGGCTTGCCGTGACTGACCATAAAAGGTGATGCTCGGTGTCTCCGGTAGTTCCGTGAACTCGAGAGCGTACGACAGGTTGTGCTGGTGGTTTGCCGCATACAACGTATCGACGAGCGTGATGGCGGATAAGCCGTTTCCACCACCGTAGACAGTCCGGTAACTCATTAAGGTCACTTCGCTTGCAAGATCCATCGCCCAGGCACTGACAGGACGTCCGGAGACATCCGTGACCGTAGGAACCAAAACGGAAGAAAGAGTTGCGGTAGCCCTTCCATCGTTGCCCGCTCCTGAAAGGCAGTCAGGATTCGTTGATAAGAAGCGATAACGGCAGATTGATTCGTCGTCCACTCCGGTAAGGCCTACGGTTCGAGATCGACGCTGATTCCATCCGGATGCTGCATCGTCTCACTTTGATACAGGGTAATCCAGGCGAGCGGGTCTTCGGCATTCGGTCGGAAGGTCGCGCCTTCATTCGTAATCCAGCGTGGTTGTCCGAACAGGAAGTAAACTTCAATTCCTGCTGCATGCGCGGCCTCGACGAATGTTCGATAGAGAATCAGGTCCCCCTCCACAGCAACATGAAGATAGACACGCTTCATCTGCCGGTTGGCGAGCTGATTAATTTTCACGGGGATGGACGCTTCCGGAATCGACCACATCACCGTATGGCGCGTGACGGGGAGAGCGGCTTGACCGCTTGACGGCAGCAACAGACTGAAAAACGAGACGCAGACGAGACTGACGAGAAAACTAGTGTTCACTCCTTCTGCATGGTACTCCTACTATCGGTTCGTTTGCTTAAAATAGGTATCCATCAATAGTCTTTGAGACTATTGCATCAGTTCAAAACCTAGACATTTCACATTGTGAAGTGTATATTAGAAGTTGTTGCTTGACCTCGGAATTACCATTAAAAAGGAAGTGATGCCACAATGCCGTTGTGGAAAAGAAATTTAATCGTCGTGTGGATCGGGAGTTTTTTGACTGCCGCTGCACTCAGTCTCGTTTTACCGTTTTTGCCATTATTCATTGAAGAGCTTGGCGTCGATGGACGTCAGGAGATTACGACCTGGTCCGGGATTGCGTTCGGGGCAACGTTCCTCGTCGCCGCAATCGTCTCACCGATTTGGGGACGCCTTGCCGATAGAAAAGGACGGAAATTGATGTTACTCCGGGCAAGCCTCGGCATGTCGATTGTCATGTTTTTAATCAGTTTTGTGCAAGATGTGTATCAGCTTGTTTTCTTACGGCTCGTCATGGGAGCGGTCTCCGGATTCATTTCAGCCGGAATCACCTTGATTGCTTCTCAAACCCCGAAAGAGAAAAGTGGCTGGGCGCTCGGTACATTGTCGACCGGTGGGATTGCCGGTGGGTTGCTCGGACCTCTGATTGGAGGATTCCTTGCCGACATGATTGGGCTTCGACCCGTTTTTCTCTTTACGAGCGTACCGTTATTTTTGACGTTCCTCGTGACATATTTCTTCGTCAAAGAAGAATTCGTCCCGCTCGAAGTCAAAAAAATGGCTTCCGCGAAAGAAATCATTCAATCACTCCGTCATCCGGAGCTCATCTTGAGTCTATTCTTGACGACGTTCTTGATTCAGTTCGCAGCGCAATCCATCAGTCCGATTCTCTCGCTTTACGTGCGAGAGCTGAGTCCCGGAACGGAACGACTGGCGTTACTGTCGGGTATCGTCGCCTCAGCACCCGGGATTGCGGCATTGATTGCTGCCCAGCGGCTCGGACGACTGTCCGACAAGATTGGAGCGGAACGTGTCTTGTTCGTTGCCTTACTCGTCTTTGCCGCCTTCTTGATTCCGCAAGCGTTCGTCACGGATACGAGTCAATTGATCGTCTTACGGATGGGAATCGGATTTGCGACAGCGGCCTTGATGCCATCGGTCCAAGCACTGCTTCGTAAACACACACCAGCCAATGCGTCCGGACGAATCTTCGGTTACAATCAATCGGCCCAATTCATGGGAAACTTCCTCGGACCGCTCGCCGGTGGTCAAATTGCCGGTCATTTCGGTTTTGAAGCGTTGTTCCTGTTTACCGGTTTGATCGTCATCACGAATGCTGTCCTCGAACGGACGCAAACAGCGGTACTCAGTAAAAAACATTCCTAACACGGAACGCCTCTCCGGTCAGTAACCGGGAGGCGTTTTTTTTCATGTCAACGAAAAGAAGTCATCGAGTTTTTGTTGCTCCGAGTGTTCGAGTGCCTTCATCAAAAGGATGGACTGGGCACGTACTTTATAGTCGGCAGAATAATGGAACAGTCCATTGTCGAGTTCCGTGATCGCAAGCGGTTCGATGATCGTCCGTGGATGATTGACATCCTTCAATCGTAATGACAGCTCGATTTGGTGATCGACGGGCAAGTGAATCAAGGCTTGAATATTTCAATCAAGAGCTAGGACTTTCGGTTCAACTATTGTTCTCATTACCTTTTTTTGAAAAAAACTCATAATTCAACAGAACCTGACCGATATACTAAACATAAGAGAATTGAACATTAAGTCAATGAGGAGACAAAAACATATGTTACGAGGAATGTACACGGCGTCTGGTGCGATGCAGGCGTTACAGCGGCAACAAGAAATGTTAAGTAACAACCTGGCCAATGCGCGGACGCCTGGCTTCCGCGCCGATCAAGCATCGCTCCGGACGTTTCCGGAGATGATGATTCAACAATCGGGCGTCAATGAACGGACGGGGATTCAATCAAGAGGAACGGTCGGCACGCTCGCGACAGGTGTCTTCATGCAGGCAGCGACGCCGAACTTTGCCCTCGGTTCGATTACGGAAACGGGCAACGCGACGGATCTCCAAATCAGTTCACGGGACGGATCCGCCCTCTTTACCGTCTTACATACGGATCCGTTGACAGGTGGGGAAGAGACGCTTTACACGACGAACGGTCAATTCGCCGTCGGGCAGGATGGTTTGCTCCGGACGACAGAAAATGATCTCGTCCTTGATGCAAACGGTCAGGCGCTGAACGTCGTCAATGAAGACTTCGTTGTCAGCGCAGACGGAGCGGTGACGGACGGAAACGGACAAGCAATCGGAAACCTTGGACTTGTCGTAACGGATCAACAGGAAACACTCGAGCGGACAGGCAACGGTTTATTCCGCTCTCCGGCAGCACTTGCCGCGGGAGACGTCAAAGTCGACCAAGGCGTGCTCGAACTCGGGAACGTCGAAATCGAGCAGACGATGGCTGAGATGAACAGTGGACTTCGTCAGTTCGAAGCCAATCAAAAAGTCATTCAAGCTTACGACCGGACGGCTGAAAAAGCTGTTTCTGAAATCGGTCGCGTTCGTTAATCGGAGGAGGAAGTCATGCAATCACTTTATACATCAGCCAGTACGATGGCTCAATTACAAAAACAACTCGATACGACCGGGCATAATCTCGCGAATGCGAACACGAACGGCTACAAGCGTCGTGATGCACAGTTCAATGAGTTACTCGTCCGCAACATCAGCAACACACCGGGCGGCTTGGAAACAGGTCCTTTGACGACGCCGGTCGATCTTCGTCTTGGTGTCGGTGGGTATGTCGCGAACGAAGCGACACGTTTTACCGTCGGTGCTTTTCAAACGACCGGACGGAATTTGGATGCGGCACTCGGTAATCCGCATCACTTCTTTGGTGTCATCGATGCAGACGGTGTGACGAAATTCACGCGGGACGGCAACTTTGAGTTATCACCGCAAGGCAACGGACAGATGTTGTTGACGGATGATGCGGGACGCTCCGTCATCAATCAAGCGAACGATGCCATCACCTTACCGGAAAATGCGACGGCGATTGAGCTGAACAAAGATGGCAATATCACAGGTGTCCTCAACGGAGAACGTCGTGTCCTTGCCCGCATCGGTGTCGCGGATATTCCGAACCATAGCGAGTTGACGGATGTCGGCGGTGGACTCTATACGGCGGCCGGGCAATATCAAAATGCTCAAGGGAACCCGTTGACGGTCGGGACGCTCGAGTCCTCGAATGTCGACATGGGGACGGAAATGACGAACTTGACGCAAATTCAACGCGCCTATCAGTTTAATTCGAAAGCTTTGATGACGACCGATCAGATGATGGGAATCGTCACATCACTCAAATAACGCATCTGCTAAAAGCCGCGCCTTCCGGAATCCGGAAGGCGCGGCTTTCTGATGGAGTCATTTTTTTAAGCTCAGGTAGACCGCTGCCATATCTAAATCGGCTTGGTCTCCCGTGTTCGCCTGTTCATACTGTTCATGTGCTGCTTCTGCCAGCGGTAAACGTAACGTGTACCGTTTCGCGGCGTCCGTGATCAACCCCAAATCCTTCGCCATCAACCGAAGCGGGAAAGCAGGGGGGAACTCCTCTGTTCGGTACATGTCCTGTTTGCCTTGGAAGAGTGGTGTATTCATGCCGGACAAAGAAATCATCTGGATGAGTTTTTCTTTGTCGAGCCCGGCCGCTTCTCCGAGCAGGAACGTTTCAGCAAGTCCTTCACCGACGATGCCGAGCAGGAGATTGATGGCAAGTTTTGCTGAGCTGCCTGTTCCGTGGTCACCGAAATGGATACTTTCTTTACCGAGAACATCGAGATACGGCCGGCATGTCGCAAGTGTCTGTTTGTCACCACCGACGAGCATGACGAGCTGGCCGGCTTCTGCGACACCGACTGAACCAGAGACGGGAGACTCGAGATAGGCGGCACCGGCGCGTTCGATAAGTTGCGCTGCCTGTGTTGATTCCTCGGACGAAATCGTACTCAAGTTGACGACGATTTTGTCCGTCAAGTCGCTTGCGAGCAGCCCGTCTGTTTCGTGAAGGACATGATCAATCGCTTTTCCGTCTGCGAGCATGATGAAGATGATGTCCGACTGTTCGACCAGTTCGCGTGGTGAGCGAAGCGACGTTGCCCCTTCCGCGACGAGCGGTGCTGTCTTACTTTCTGTTCGATTGTAGACGTGTAATGGGTGTCCGGCACGGCGAAGACGTAACGCCATCGGGATACCCATATGACCTAATCCTATCCAACCAAGTTGCATCTGTCTGATTCCTCCTGTATGTGTAGAGTCGCTTTAGCTATTCCCTTTTAGAACCTTATGTTAAACGCGACGTAAGCGGCGTTCTTCTTACTAGAAGACTGCGTTTTGTCCGCCCTTGACGGAACCTGAACATGAACAGGTCAAAAAACCCCCGCGTCTTAGTGGACACGGGGGTAAAGACTCATTCAGTTTCGTACGTCAAGATGGTGGAAATGACAGCGACCGGAAAACGAATCGTAAAGGTCGAGCCGACACCGACGGTCGATTCAACATCAATCGTTCCGCTATGGTGTTTGACGATTTCTTTACAAATCGATAGACCGAGACCCGTTCCACCGATTTTGCGTGTCTCTGAGTTGTCGACCCGGTAAAACTTATCGAACAACTTCGACATCGCTTCTTGCGGGATGCCCATTCCTTCGTCGTGAATCTTGATTTCAGCGAAACCATCCTGGTGCTGGACTTCGATTGAAACCGTTCCGCCGTCAGGAGAATACTTGATGGCGTTACTGAGTAGATTGTTTAAGAGCTGTTTAATCTTTTCGCTATCGGCGTCAATCATGATCGGTCCGTTACCTGCGAACACTAACGTATGTGTCGTATGCGAGGCACCATAGAAGTCGGTCACGTCATTTGCGAGTTCGACGATGTCGAACGTCGACATCTGATAACGTTGCTCACTCGATTCCATACGCTGGACGTCGAGGAAGTCGTTGACGAGGGTCGTCAGGCGACCTGTTTCCGAATGAATCGTCTGCAAGTACTTTAGCTGACGTTCTTCTTCAAATGATTTGTTGAGCATCAATTCCGTGAAACCGTAAATTGATGAGAGCGGAGTCCGAAGTTCGTGCGAGACGGTCGAGACGAACTCTTCTTTCATCCGGTCCGACTCCGTTTCTTTCGTGACATCCCGTAAGACGAGCATCGTTCCGACCCAAACGTTATTGATTTGAATCCTCTCGGCGTAAATTTGGATATAGGCACTGCGCGCGCGAATCGAGACGACGAGACTATCCTTCGGCAAGTTCTGCTCGACGATTTGTTCGATGTATTGTTCGAACGGTTCTGCTTCATCGATGATGGAAGACAAGGCGGACATCGCTTGACGGAAAGAGGAAAGATTACTTTCATCCTGATGTTCCGTCTGAATTTCCGGGAACAGCTTCATCAACGGTTCGTTGACGAGCAGTTCATCTGATTCATGTTCGATGTAGACGACGGCTTCCCGGATCGAGTTCAACAGTTGTCCTGTTTTGTTCTTTTCATGAATCATTTTTTCGTAAATCCCCATCCGCATCAACGAAAGTGAGAGCTGGTGCGAGAAGGAAAGGATATCGCTCATCTGCTCCGGCGTGAAGGCGTCACGGTACCGGACGAGATAGATGCAGGCGATGATTTTTTCTTCATTCGGATCAAGGATCGGCACGGCGACTTCATACATGTAGTACGGATACGGAAGCGGACTTTCGTGTGCGACCTGTTTAGACGAGTGCACCGGACGTTTTAAGACACGTGCCCGGTGGAACAACGATTGATCTTCGTGGATCAGTTGTTCGACCATATCAGGGGTCATCCCGTATTCAATCGTCGAGCGGACATCGTGTTGATCGAGGAACAGCAAGGCTCCGATTTCCGAATGGGTGATTGAGACGAGCTTCTCGATGATTTCCGGATACGCCGTCAATGTTTCGCGGGATGCGAGCGTCTCCGTCAGTTCATTACGATATTTTAGATGTTGTTCGCTTTGCAGGGTGATTTCGAGTGCTTCTTCGAGTTCTTCCTGCTGCGCCTGCAGCTCTTCCTGCTGCGCAACGAGTTCCTCTTGTTGTGCTTGCAACTCTTCATTCTTCGCCAGCATATGGACTTTATTATCCGCAATCGATGCTGCCATTTGATTGAAGGATGCGGTTAACATGTGTAATTCATCGCGTCGTCTCGGTAAGGGAAGTTCTTTGACGTCTTCACCACTTGCGAGTTGTGCACTGTCCCGAGACAACGAATTAATTTGTTTCGTCACCCGGTTGATGAATGGGCGGACGAGTAAGACAAGAATGATGACGAGGACAAGCAGGTTTGACAGCCAAATGAACTGGGCGATGCGCATTTCATTGAGCAGGCTGGCCTTTGCTTCATCTTCTTCAGTCTGAATGAGGTTTAAATAGTTTGTCAGCAAGGCTTCGATTCCAGCCGTATCGGCTTCACCGTCAATTTGACTGTTTGAGCCTTTTAGCGTTCCGTCAGAATTGAATAATTCGCTCCCGTTCGAAAGCGAAGCGAGCGTTTTCGGATCAACGAACTGCTCGTCGACCGAGCCTTCCTGTTTTTGTTCCACGTATTGACGTAACAAGGGGACGGCAGTACCGAAATAATCGTCATATAAGTTTCGTGTCGCAGTTGCGTATTGATCGCCTTGCGTATAGATGGCGTTTTGCTCGAACCAGGTCGTCAAGCGGTTGATTTCATCTTGGTTTGTTTTGACGGCATTGAGCATCGCCGGTGTTCCGAACAAGAGGTATGATTTTACATTGCTCTGTGCAGCGGACCATTCGTATGCCAACGCGTTCGCATTCGTTCTTCGTTCACGTAAGTCATCGAATGTCGCATCGGTTTGACTGATTTTTTGTTCAGTATACGTATAGACGATAGCGGATGTGATGCTGAGTGCGATAAAGACTGCATAAAAAGCAAACATCAATTGTCGACCAATCTTTTGATTAATCCATTTCACGTTCGAATCCTCCATATTCTTTTGTATATGTACGTAAATGTGTGAAGACATATGTAGATTTTACTCTGCTTGTTAGCAGTCATCAAATTTTAACACGCAAAGATGTAAAAAAAATATTATATTTAGATGACGGTCCAGCTTATTTTTTTTTAGGAGGATTAGAAGCAGCCGGATAAAGGAAAACTAACTGAGTGAAAGCTATCATTATTACGCATAGGGAAGTGACAGAATGCAAAAAATGTTTGAAAACAAGTGGTATCGTGGCGCATGGTGGGTCATGACACTGCTCGTCATCGTCTGGGTCGGCAATCACGTGACCTTTTTATTTCGCCCACTCGCCATACTCGGGCAAATGGTCGTCCCGCCACTCGCAATCGCCGGGATTCTCTATTACGTCCTTTTGCCGATCGTCGAGATGCTTGAGAAGAAGATGAGTCGGCGTCCGGCCGTGATGGTCGTCTTGTTCGGATTGATTGGGATTATGACGGCGCTTGGATTTATCTTTGGTCCGTCCTTATCAACACAAATCAGCGAATTCGTCAATTCGATTCCGAACCTCGCGACGGAATTTCAGCGTCAACTCGTCGAAGTCCGGAGTCAGCTTGAAAACAGCAGTATCTTTTCTCGCTTCGTTGGGGGACCGGATGACTTGTTCGATAAATTTTCGACGAATCTCTCCGAGTACGCGTCATCCTTCTTAAAAAATGTCGGGGCAGGGGTCGGCGGGTTTGTCAGCTTAATCACGACGACCGTCATCACAATCATCATCATTCCGATCATGTTGATTTATATGTTGTTAGACGGTCATAAGCTAAAAGGCAATCTGGTTAACATGATGCCGTTTGAATTTCATAAAGAAACGAAGAAAATTTTAGAAGATGTCCATGAAACGATCATGAGCTATATCCGGGGACAGGTCATCGTTAGTATCGGTGTCGGAATCATCGCCTATATCGGATACCTCTTCATCGGCATTGACTATGCGATTTTGTTAGCGATGTTCGCGACATTGACGAACATCATTCCGTTTCTTGGACCAGTCATCGGTGTCATACCGGCCTTGATCGTCGGGTTTATCCAGGATCCGATTCTTGCAATCTATGCCATCATTGTCATGACGGTCGCGCAACAAATCGATTCGCACATCATGTCACCACTCGTTCAAGGAAGGACGCTTGATGTTCACCCGTTGACGATCATCATCGTCCTGCTTGTCGCCGGGAACATCGCCGGCTTCTTCGGGGTCCTACTCGGGGTTCCGTTTTATGCCGTCATGAAAGTTATCATTCTTAACTTGCAACGGCTTTACCATCTCCGGACACAAAAGAAGATGGTCATCACGGATGAGGAAAAGACGTTCGATACCATCATCACAAAAAAAGAATGACTTTTTGAATTATTAACGTCGTTCCTTCATACTAAAGAAGCAGTCTGATGTGTTAGGAAAGGGGTAGTGACAGATGGATCAACGTCAAACAGAAGAACAAGCCGATTTATTAGCCCTGCAAAAGTTTCAGCATAACTTCGAGAACAGCTTAAAGTCGAGCGTCATCTACATTTTACGGGATGGGGCGCTGACGATTGGTGAGATTGAACAGCGAATCGATCAGTCACACAGTCAGATTTTAGAGCAACTTCAAGAGTTGATTGAAGATGGACTCGTGATTCAGCAAATGTCAGAAAAAGTTGATGGATTAGCTTACTTTTTGACAGTTCCAGCAGAAGATTTAATCAGACAATTTAAAGAGTCCATCAAATGGAGTAAACAACACATTACCTTCTAATAAAAAAGGTCATCTTCGAGCTATCAGCTTGAGGATGACCTTTTTTTATTTTGTGGAAATTATATGGGTATAAAAGGCTCTTAAATGAATATGGATTTTTATGGGATATTAAGTAATGAAATAAAATTACAATATAAATTAAGAGATTGAAAATAAAAACGGCTTTAATTTATATTTTTAGAGGTAATTAAGCATTAAAAATACTAGATATTAGGTACTATACTTCTATTACAATTGTAAAAAAATGTATTTTTTATTAGTAAAACCCTGCATAATGATGGGTGTAAGGTAATTTTTCTCAAGAAAAGGAGTGTTCAAATGAACAAGAAAACGCCTGATTTCCGAAAGAAGATGAACCGACACCACAGAAACCACACCAAACGCTTGATCAAACTACTCACAGCCTCCTCACTGGCACTATCCCCAATTTCATTTACTTACACCAAGACAGAAGCATCTGAAAAAAAGTTTCAGCCGCAACAGCAACAATTTGCCTCATCCATTAAAAATTCATTAGCACTTGCTCCAGTAAATCGAGTGAGTCTAGCGGATGTACAATTATTGACAGATGTACAAGTCCGAGCGAATTTAACAGAACAATTAGAAAATTATAATTTAGCACTTGGTTTAACGGGCCGAGGATTGGCCGATGCAGAAATTTTGTCGCCAGAACGTGTCGCCGTCTTTAATATTCCGGATCTCGCGGGCAAAATGACGGCGAACGGCAATGCCGACGTGAGCGTAGAACTATTGCCAATCACACTGGAAGACTTGCCGACGCTTAAAGGTCAACTTGATCCTTTAACGACGAGTGTCAATGGCCTTGTCGGAGATTTGGTCACTGAAATTGACATAATTTTAGACAACCCGCTGACAAGCCCGCTTTTAAATGTCCAAGGATTAAATGAACTAGAAGATGCGTTGGCTGCACTCAATAATTTGGACGTAGCATTGTCTGATTTGCTTGACTACAATGGGCAGGCCCCGGTGACTGTCAATGCTGATGGCACGATCGTTGTCAATTTCAGCGATGGATTAGGACAACATCTTGAAACTGCAGTCCAGCAAGTAGTGCAACAAGCGCTACAAGACTTAGTGGATGCAATTACGAATCTTCAATTGACGGGAATATTAGGATCATCACTGAACTTTGTGCTAACTCCTGTAAAAGAGTTGTTACCATCTGTTAATGGCTTACTAACAGCAGTCGCGAACGATACGGTCAACTTATCGAATGAACTAGTCGGCGTTCAGGTTCTTGGACCGACGACGGTCGACTTAAATGTGCTCGTCGACAAGCCAGCGGGTGTTGATGGTGAAATTGTCGTTACGGGATCAGCCGTCAGCACTACAGCGATTGATGCTGAGTTATTAAGTGATTTAGATGGTCAAACGACGATTGTGTTTGATGAAGAAGGCGATGCGGATGCTGACGCCGATGCGGATGCTGACGCCGATGCGGATGCTGATGCTGACGCTGACGCTGACGCCGACGCCGATGCGGACGCTGATGCGGATGCCGACGCGGATGCTGACGCCGATGCTGATGCTGATGCTGATGCTGATGCTGATGCCGATGCCGATGCTGATGCCGACGCGGATGCGGATGCGGATGCTGACGCGGACGCTGACGCCGACGCTGACGCTGACGCCGATGCGGACGCTGATGCGGATGCCGATGCCGACGCGGATGCTGACGCTGATGCCGATGCCGACGCTGACGCTGATGCGGATGCCGACGCGGATGCGGACGCCGACGCGGATGCTGACGCTGACGCTGATGCGGATGCCGACGCCGATGCGGATGCTGACGCGGATGCTGACGCCGACGCGGATGCGGACGCCGATGCTGACGCCGATGCTGATGCGGATGCTGACGCTGATGCGGATGCGGATGCGGATGCGGACGCTGATGCTGATGCCGATGCCGACGCGGATGCTGACGCCGATGCTGATGCCGATGCGGACGCTGACGCTGACGCTGATGCCGACGCGGATGCTGACGCTGACGCTGATGCTGATGCTGATGCGGATGCGGATGCTGATGCTGATGCTGATGCTGACGCCGACGCCGACGCCGATGCGGATGCGGATGCCGATGCGGATGCTGATGCCGATGCAGACGCCGACGCCGATGCCGATGCGGACGCCGATGCCGATGCGGATGCTGATGCGGATGCGGATGCTGACGCTGATGCCGACGCGGATGCCGATGCCGATGCGGATGCTGATGCGGATGCGGATGCTGACGCTGATGCCGACGCGGATGCCGACGCGGATGCGGATGCCGATGCGGATGCCGATGCCGATGCGGATGCCGATGCTGATGCTGATGCTGATGCTGATGCCGATGCGGACGCCGATGCCGATGCGGATGCCGATGCCGATGCTGACGCTGATGCGGATGCCGATGCGGATGCCGATGCTGACGCTGATGCGGATGCGGATGCGGATGCCGATGCGGATGCTGACGCCGATGCCGATGCGGATGCCGACGCTGATGCGGATGCGGACGCCGATGCGGATGCTGACGCCGATGCTGACGCGGATGCGGATGCGGACGCTGACGCTGATGCGGATGCCGATGCCGACGCGGATGCTGACGCCGATGCCGACGCCGATGCAGATGCCGATGCGGATGCTGATGCTGATGCTGATGCTGATGCTGACGCTGACGCGGATGCTGACGCCGATGCGGACGCCGATGCGGACGCCGATGCGGATGCTGACGCTGACGCGGATGCCGATGCTGACGCGGATGCCGATGCTGACGCGGATGCCGATGCTGACGCGGATGCCGATGCGGATGCGGACGCGGATGCCGATGCTGACGCCGACGCCGATGCGGACGCCGATGCCGATGCGGATGCCGATGCGGACGCGGACGCTGACGCTGATGCCGACGCGGATGCTGACGCTGATGCTGATGCGGATGCCGATGCGGATGCGGACGCTGATGCGGATGCGGATGCGGACGCTGATGCGGATGCGGATGCGGATGCTGATGCTGATGCTGACGCCGACGCCGATGCGGATGCCGATGCGGATGCAGACGCTGATGCGGATGCCGATGCCGATGCGGATGCCGATGCGGATGCCGATGCGGATGCCGATGCTGACGCGGATGCCGACGCGGATGCCGATGCGGATGCCGATGCGGACGCCGATGCCGATGCGGATGCCGATGCGGATGCCGATGCGGATGCCGATGCTGACGCCGATGCGGATGCCGATGCGGATGCTGACGCGGATGCCGATGCCGATGCGGATGCCGATGCGGATGCCGATGCGGATGCCGATGCGGATGCTGATGCTGACGCGGATGCTGACGCTGACGCTGATGCCGATGCGGATGCCGACGCCGACGCCGACGCGGATGCCGATGCCGATAAAGACGGGGATAAAGATCAAGACCATGTTGTTGTTCCAGCACCAACAAACAAACCAACCCGTCCAATCAATACGGGAGTGATCAGTAAACCGACGATGCCGTCGAACTTAGGGGTTGTACAGAAAAAAGCGTCTGTACTTTCGAAACCGGTAACCCGACCGATTGCAAGTAAGCTTCCGAACACATCAGAAAATCTTTTCCTTGTTTCAATGATGGGTATGTTGGCGGTAGTAACCGGATTGTTTGCAAAACTATTCCGTCGCCGTCCCCAGCAATAAGCAGACCGATTAAATAACAGTCATTGTAGCGGAGGGGAAACTCTCTGCTACAATTTTCATTATTTTTGAAGGGGTGACTTCGGATGGAATTGATGAACCGGATAGAACGAATCGAAGAACGAGTTTTCGCGCTAATGAAAGAAGATCAGGCAACTTACTTTTTAAATCAACGCCTCACCGTTTTTCTATCAGTCGGGACGAAGAAACGCCGTGCACGGGTCCATACATTTCGTGGGAAACGAATGGCGAGTATCTTTCAAAAAATCAAAAACTTCTTACTTGAACATCCCGTCGACTACGACTGGATTAAAGTAGATGTTGCAAAGAATTTTCATTTTTGTTCATTCGCAGAATTAAACGATCAACTTCGTGCAACACGTAAGAATTATTTTCGAAGAGGCATCGCTTTTGATGCTCGCTTCACGTGTGCTTTTTTAGAAGAAGAACTAAATGGGAATGCGATGTTGACGCCGGACAAGGACACGCCGGAACTCCGGGTGAATTTGAAGAACATGACACGATATGTTGAACAGCAGCGTCGAAAAATACCCCGCTTCATCTTTACGGATGAAACGAGCTGTATCTTGTTTGAGACGACGAGCGTCTTCAGTGAAGAGGAGCCGATCGTCATCGAAACGACAGGGACAGTGGAAAAAATCAGAGCCTCTCCACGCACCACTCCCTTTGAAATCAAAACGGTCGTCACGCAAGCGAGTGATTACTTAGCTCGCCAAGTTCAGGCGGATGGCCGCTTCATATATGGTTACTTTTCATGTTTTGACAAAACGATTCAATTTTACAACAGCTTACGGCATGCGAGTACACTTTACTCGATGATTGAAGCGTATGCAGTCCGACCGGACGTGACACTTCAACACGCAATCGATCGCGCGAAAAACTATCTCATCGAGCACTTGATCGTTCAACCGAACGAATCGGCCTATGTCGTCGATTGGGAGCAGGATGCGGAAATTAAGCTCGGCGCCAATGCCGCGGCGATCTTAGCGTTGACGAAATACATGACGACGTTCAAGTCGCGTCGCGAACTCGCGCTGTGCCGCGCCCTTGCGAACGGAATTGTAGGGTTGCAGCAGCCGGCAGGCAACTTCAACCATGTGTTATCGTATCCGTCGCTTGCACTGAAAGAGGCGTTTCGGATTATCTATTACGAAGGTGAAGCGACGTTTGCGCTGCTTCGTCTATACGAGCTCGATCGACAAGAACAGTGGTTGACGAGTGTGGCGCAAGCGTTCGACTACTTTATCGCGCACGATTACTGGAAGCAACATGACCACTGGCTCAGCTACAGCGTCAATGAACTGACGAAGTATGTCCCGGATGAACGGTACTATCGGTTCGGACTTCAAAATGTCGAACAAAAGCTTGATTTCATTCATCACCGCGAGACGACGTATCCGACGTTTCTTGAGTTGATGCTGGCGGCCCGCGAGATGATCGGCCGGATGCAAGCGGACGGGCAGACGGACTTATTGACGACGTTTCCGCTCGACTGGCTCGAAGCGACGATTGAACGCCGGATGCAGTATCAATTGACTGGTTTTTACTACCCGGAAGTCGCGATGTATATGAAAGTACCGGAGCGCATACTCGGTAGTTTCTACATCCGTCACCACTCCTTCCGCGTCCGGATTGATGATGTCGAGCATAATATCTCCGGGTACTGTCGTGCACTCGAACAAATCCGTCAGAAGGAGGTCGTAAAAGGATGAGACGACACGTCTCGACACTCTTGCTCATCATCGGTGTTCTCCTGTTAGGTTACGTCGGATATCAGAAATTCACGATTGATCGAACGTTGTCCACCGAACTGGAAAAGGCGAAAGCCGTTGTCGTGGAGGCGGAGGAACAGAAGAAGACGGCTGAACCAGAGGCAACGGACACGGAGGCGGTGCCGGTCACGTTTAAAGAAGGCGAGACGCTTGGTTTCTTAAGCATTAAATCGCTCGACATGGAATTACCGCTCCTCGAAGGGGTAACGGACAAAACGCTTGCGAAAGGAGTCGGGCACCACCCGGACACGGCTTTTCCTGGACAGGGTGACCGAATCTTCATCGCCGGGCATAACGATACGACGTTTTCAAAAATCAGTGAGCTCGAACCGGGTGATGAGGTCGAACTCTATTTGGCGGATGGATCATACCGCTATGTCATGCGGTCGAGTGAAATCGTCGACGATGAAGATACACGCGTCTTGGCAGCGACAGGAACGGAGTCGCTCGTCATCTCGACCTGTTACCCGTTTTATAACATTGCGAACAGTACGGAACGCTATTTGATTTTCTTAGAACCGATTGAGTAGGGGGAGACGGACATGACAAGAATCGGCATATTACGCTTGAACGATAAACCACAATTTCGTGATAAAATCGCCTGTGTCGTCGCAGCATCGATGGGGATTGAAGCGTTTTTCTTCCGGCCGCAGGATATCGACTTTGAGAAGCGGATGATTCGGGGGATGCACTTTTTGGATGACCGCTGGCATAACGGCTTGTGCGAATTTCCGGATGTCGTCTACAATCACTTACCGTTGACGGACGAGCAAAAAGACATCTTTTCGCGCTTGGCCGACGAGATTCCGTTTACGACACACCGGATCGGCAACAAAAACGTCGTCCTGAAAAAACTTGCGGCTGACGGAACGTTCAAACAATATTTGATTCCGATGCACCGGATTCGTGCGGGGAAGGATTTGATCGCTCTACTGGAACGGTACGGGAAAATTATTTTCAAACCGGCTAACGGCAAGCAAGGGCAACGGATTTATACGATTGAACAGGTCGGCCCGGATCAGTATACGTTCGATTATCTTTTACAAAGTAACACCTGTTCGACAGGACAATTGATCGACCGTATCGAAGAAGAGATTCAACGGAACCCGATGATTGTCCAACCGTTCATCGCTTCGGAAACCATCCACGGACATTCCTATTGTATGCGGATCCATGTCGCAAAAGGGGCGAATGGAACGTGGAAGCTCGTCAAGTTCTTTCCTTTCGTCAGTAACAACAAGCAAGAGTCCGTTAGTCACTTGAGTCACGGTGCCTTTTCGACGACACGGATGGATATCTTCATGAAGCAAAACTATCCGGAGCAACACGAAGAAATCTCCCGGCAGATTGTGTTGTTCGCCCGTCGCTTCCCGGCATATTTCGAGTCGTTTTATGATTACCCGCTCGATGCGCTCGGCATCGATGTCGGGATTGGAGCGGACGGGAAGATTTATCTGTATGAAGTAAACAGTCTGCCGGGGACGCGTTACGTTGAATTCCAGGCAGAATATTTAGCGATTCAGTACTGTGATTTTTTAGCGAAGCAACCGTACACCGCCAGCAATGGATTGAAGGCGGGCTGGATGAAACAGCGGGTGCGCGCTTAGAGAAGAGGTGACGTGTGAAGACGTTCTTGTTTTATTTGATGACGGCGGCGCTAGTCGTCATCATCCTTGCGAAATTCATGGTCCCGTTGCTCGGTTTTTTCGAGGCGGACGAACCGAAGCCGCAGACGGACCGGACGAGCCTGCGTCTCACGGAAGCCCAGCTAAAACAATTTGATCGGGAAGACCGGATTGGCGTCAGTTACGAGATGGCCGGACTCTCGCTCAAGACGCTTGCCGTCAAGCGGATGGACGCGACCCGTCAAACACCGCTCTTGCTTGTAAACGTTCAAAAAGAAAAAGTCCTACAGGTCGGTGGTGAGGCGAATCGTCTGCTCGCGATTACCGTCAAAATCAAAAATCAATCCGCCGATTCGATTGAGATCGCCCCGAAGCTCGGAGAATACGAAACAGATGGGCGTATCGTGACGATCGCCGATCAGTTTAATGCATTAAATGGAACGTATCAGAGTGGGGAAGAACGAATCGGAATTGTCTTCATTCCGACGACGGAAACGAAAATCAGACCGGGGCGGCTCCATGTATTTTATGAGACGGCGTCCGGGGATAAACAATTACGGATTTCCCTGGACGAAAGGGCAGACTAAAAAGATCTTACGCTCGATTTGAACGTAAGATCTTTTTGTTGTGTTTATTTTTGCGTGACACTAAACGCTTCTGGTGACTCGATGCCTGCTTTATTGACGGCTGTGATGATGAAGCGACCTGTCGCATCTTCCGGAAGCAGGAACGCTTTCCGTTCAATCGATTCCGTTGAACCGAGTTTTTTCCGTTTTCCATCTTGTTCTTGATAGATGTTATACGCCACGACTTCATCGTCTTTTGAAGCATACCAGTTCACGAAGCCACCGCTGATGCGGACGTTGGTGGCTGGTTTTGGTGGTGTGTTGACGGGATCGGATGCTTTCTCATCAAGCTCGGTGAACACGACGAGACGGTTGTCGTACGTCCCTGCATTTTGGTCGTACGTACCGATACACGTAATTAAGTTCAAGTTACGGGTGTCGGCAGCACCGAAGATTTTTTCGAGTGGGGCATCAAGATGATCATACTCGACGAGTTTCTTGACGCGGAAGACGAGCAGGCGTCCAGATTCATCTTTGATTTTAATAGCGTCACCTTTTTTAAGTTCATGCAGCTTGTAGAAGACGGCAGGACCGGTTTTCGTATCCGTATGCCCGTCGATGACGGCATTACCGATGTCACCTGGTCGTGGTCCGAATTTATACCACCCGACTTGTTGTTCATTTTTCGGAGTCCCCATCGCTCCTTTTTTATCGAGACCGACTTGTTCGATGTTCGTTTTAACGTCGAGGGCGTCGATCGTCAATGTCTTCGGAAGTTCGACTTCATTGGTTGAGAGGGTCTTAAATTCTTTTTTAAAGATTTCGGATGGTTTGAGTGGATCCTCCTGTGTCCCGGAAGAAGCCGCGGATTGTGAATCAGCTGTACCTTGCGTGATGTTCGTTTCTGTGTCGCTCGTGTTTCCGAATAATAAGAAAATCAGTGTGCCGACTGAAGCGAGCATCAGGACGATACTGATCGGGAATAACCATTTTTTCAAAACACGTCACTCCTTTCCGAGAGGAAGACCTCTCTATGTAAGAAAAAGGATAGTGCCGAGGGCGCTATCCTTTTTAGTATACCCGATTTCTTATGCGTTTTGACGTTTGCGTGCAACGACGATTCCAGCTGCACCGAGTGCAAGACCGAAGAGTGCGAGTGCACCTGTTGTTGCGTTGTTGCTTGTGTCGCTCATGCCGCCGTTACCTGTGTTCGGCATTGAACCTGGTGTACCGTCCATGAATTTCTCAGGAGATTGCATGACGATCGCGTTACCGAGGTTTTCACCGACACCGTACATGTAAGCATATGACTCGCGGAACGTATCGACTGATCCTTTGTAGTCGCCTTCCGTGTACTGCATGAACGTGTCTTGGACATATGTTTCATGGCCAGCGACTGCTTCTTGTGCTGCTTTCGTCGGAAGGTTTTCTTCCGTTGCTGCTCCGAGGAACGCACCGAAGTCGTTCGAGAACATTTTAAGCATGTCTTGAGCGTCAGCCATCATTTTTTTGTCATCGTTGATGGCTGCTGTGACGAGGTTTGCTTGTGCTTCGATGTGATTTTTCGTCCAAGCTTGCTCGAACTGATCTGCACCGGCTTCACCGTAAATTGATTTGATTGCGGCTTTGAAATCAGCTGTGTGCATGTCTTCCGCCCAGTTTGCAGCATCGTAGTCTTTCGCTTGATCGACGCCTGCCGTCATGCTGAGGTTCGCAAGAGCGACGTGTTCAGCAGCGAGGCTGTTGAGTGTTGACCGGAGGTCAGCGGCTTTCGTATCAGCTTTCGAGTTATCGAATTTCTCAGGCATCTGTGTCGTGATAGCGACTGAAAGTGCTTTCGAGATGTCATACATGCGGCTGTATCCTTCACGGAACGTGTTGTACGATCCTTCATAGTCGCCTGCTGCATACTCTTGGAATGTTTTATAGACGTCCGCTTCGTGAGCACGAAGGACTTCTTCATATTGTTTTTTCATGTCCATGACAGCAAGCACGAAGTGCTCAGAAAGCAATTGGTCGAGTGTCGCACGAAGATCTGCTGCTTTCGTTTTGACCGTGACGTTTTTTGCTTTGTCCTCATGCATCATCGTGTCGTCCGATGCGCCGCCTGATGCGAATGCCGCCGTTCCTGGTAATACGAGTGCTGCTGCCATTGCTGATGCTGCGAATTTTTTAGTATGTTTCATCTGTAATCATTCCTCTCAATTTTTAGTAGTTTTGGTAGTTTCTGTTTCATCCTTCTGAAAAGCCTACGAAGGAGTGAGGCATTTGGATTTAAAAAAGTTTTAAAAAGTTGAAAAAATCTTAAAACGTAATTTTGATGCGTTTCAGTAGTCGTTCTGTTTGCCGTTCTGTGTAGCTTACGCGCAAGGATATGAATTGGATTTAAAATTTGTGAAAGAATATCGAAAAATATGGGGAAGTGTTTTTTCTTTCCTTATATACACAATGCGAAATTTTTTTATATGTTGTTTGATTCCTCATGTTACACTTGGAAAAAGAGCAAACTTGTAGCTAAATCGGAACTATTTAATACCAGGTACTAATGTGCTATACTGTTCTTTAGACTGACTCAATGAAAGGTGATCAAGATGGTACAAAACCAAGCAGGAACGGGTCAACCGACACGTGAACGTCTGAAACGGCATCAAAAAGAGCCGAATCAGGAACATCAAGAAAACCCGGAGCAGAAGCAGCGTAAACGTCTTCGCGAGTATTCCTCTCGTCGTGTACCGATTCTTGTACGATTACTGATTGTATTGGTTCTCGTCGTGATTGCACTCGTCGTAGGCGCGATGGTTGGATACGCGACGTTTGGTGGTGGCGAAGCGATGGATGTATTGAAGCTCGATACGTGGACCCGCATCACCGATTTTTGGATGAAGGCTTAGATTAATCAGTGATTGGAGCTGTAGATATGTATACGATTGAACAGATAAAAGAAGTGATTCCGCACCGTTACCCGTTTTTACTCGTTGATCGGATTCTTGAAGTCGAGGAAGGTGAACGAGCGGTCGGCATCAAGAACGTCACGGCGAATGAAGAATTCTTCAATGGCCATTTTCCGGATTACAATGTCATGCCTGGCGTACTGATCGTCGAGGCGTTAGCGCAAGTCGGTGCATTCGCTGTACTGAAAATGGAACAAAACCAAGGAAAACTCGCATTTTTCGCAGGTATTGAAAATTGCCGTTTCAAACGTCAAGTCGTACCCGGTGATCAGCTCCGACTGGAAGTCGAATTGACGAAACTGCGTGGACCGATCGGTAAAGGGCGTGCTACAGCTACGGTCGATGGGGAAGTCGCCTGTACTGCTGAACTAACTTTCGCGATTAAGTGACCTGCTGATGAAACGCTGGTTGATCCCCCTTGCTATATCCTTACTCATCATTCCGGGTTGTCAGCGTGCTGACGTGGTGAAGACGGCTTCCCCGACGGTCTTCATTGATCCTGTCAAACGTGCCGGACAAACGGAAAACATTTCCGCTCAAGTCTCCTTGACGGAAAAGGACCGGATGCGCTTGACGATTCGAACGGCGAATGACATTCGTCTTGACGATCAACAAGTCGACATCCGACTCGATGTCGCCAATCAATCGATTCCGTTCCCGTTCGTCTCGTTCGAAGCGAAGAAGATGGGCGAAGTTCGGACCTATACGGCAGATACGACGATTGAAGAGGATATCTTTGATGAAGAACGACTCCCTGTGTTGATTATTGATGCGGGAGCCGGGCGTGGCATTGAGATTCCGCTCGAAATCGTCCGTTAAACCAAATGAGAAGCATACGAGAGCCACTTGGATTCCCCGGTTCTCGCATGCTTCTTTTTTGATGTTTGTGATGAAGATGTTAGGGAAACTAAATAAGAGTAGTACCTACTATACGTATAGGGAGGACTTGGATGATGTCTGAAAACCATCAAGCTGTCTTAACAGAACTGAATGCTTGCATCATGGCCTGCAACGCGTGCTTCGATGCCTGTTTGAATGAGGAACACGTCGCGCATATGACGGGCTGTATCCGACTCGATCGGGATTGTGCCGATATATGTGGTCTGCTCAGTCAAGCGATTGCTCGAAACAGTTCGAACGTATCTGTACTCGCGAAAGCCTGTATCGAGATCTGTCGTGCGTGTGCGAAAGAATGTGCCGGACATGATCATGACCATTGTCAAAAATGTGCTGAAGCGTGTGAAGCATGCGCGACAGCTTGCGAGCGACTCGTCTAAAAGTCGAGTGAACGGGACTGCTTTCTTCCTGAAGGGAAGGGGCAGTCTCTTTTTTTGAAAAAAAGATAATGCAATTTAAAGTTTTAGGTGGTTTATTTTTCCTGTATTGTTTAAAATTTAGGCAGAACATATTTTTAGAATGGAGCGAATACTTACATAATGCGAAAACTTAGCATGTCTCTTATTGCACTGGTACTGAGCTTTAGTGTCATTCTTCCGGTACAAGCAGCACCGGTGAGTTGGGACGTCACGGGAACGGGGACGAATCCGTACACCCTGACCTTCACAGGGGAAGGACTCGTCGATCTCGAATCAGAAACGACGCTCGTCTTCGAAGGCGAAGTGACGGGGAAAAACATCGATATCGCGAAAACACCGGTCGTGACGTTCACGGCTGAAACGGCACCGACGATCAATATCGTTGCGGTCGATCAATCGAAGAACATTCTCGTCGAGTTCGGACG
Organism: Exiguobacterium sp. N4-1P; assembly: GCF_002214325.1. Taxonomy (NCBI): domain Bacteria; kingdom Bacillati; phylum Bacillota; class Bacilli; order Caryophanales; genus Exiguobacterium; species Exiguobacterium sp. N4-1P. The sequence goes on along the minus strand of NZ_CP022236.1, from coordinate 2,538,150 downwards.
TGTCGTGACAGAAGAACCGGCAGCAGAAGAACCGACGACGGAGGAGCCGGTAACGGAAGAGCCGACAACAGAAGAGCCACAAGTCGATCCTGCGACTGAAGAACCAGTAACAGAAGAGCCAACAAAAGAAGAGCCGACTAAAGAAGAACCAACAAAAGAAAAGCCTGTCAAAGCAACAACGGGAACAATCAGTGGAACCGTCTGGTATGACGAGAACATGGACGGGATTCGTCAAAGTGGCGAGTTGTTACTCGATGATATTCCTGTATTGCTGTTGAATCATGATGAAGATGTCGTCGAGGAAGTGTATACGAAGGAAGGCCGCTACACGTTCTCGAACCTGAAGCCGGGTGAGTACGACGTCGAGATGGACGGATTTGACATGGGGTATTACTACAACTCGCCTCAAAACGTCGGTGACGACCGACTGATCGATTCGGATTTAGATGAAGAGGACGGTTACCTTTATTTAAGGCTGAAAGCCGGTCAAACGGCAGAGATTGATGCAGGGCTGTATGGCGGTGAGGAAGAAGAAGACTTCTCAAACCTTTTGCTCGTCACAAACTTCTTTGACGCGGATGCGAATCAACGACCGGGCTATACAGAAACAGGCGTGCCTGCGACGTATACGGTGACGGACACGATTACGGGAGAAGACGTCTACAAAGAAACAGTCGGTGCGAATGAAGCGATGATGATTGAACTCGAACCGGGGACGTACTCGGTTAAAACAGAAGTGAAATCAGGGTATCTTGTAAAAGCGATGCATCATTTGGATTTAGATGCGTTGCTTGACTTCGAAGATTTTTCAGGTGCCATCACGAAAGCGGACATGAAAGCGATGGCTGAAGATCAGGGCGAAGAACTCGACGAAGAATTCCCGGAGCTCGAGGAATTCATGAAGTTGTTCAAACGAAAGCCGGTCGAAGCCACCTTTACGATGACGGAAGAAACGCTCGGCTTTTTCTTGGCGGCTGAAGTCGTCCGTGCTGAACCGGTCGAACAAGCGAAACCGACGCCGGTCAAAGCGGAAACGGAGCAGACGCCGGACGTGACCCGTTCGACCAAAATGTCTGGAACGTTGCCGCAAGCAGGGGAAGAAACACCATTCCCGTTTGCTGCGACAGGTGCCGGACTTGCAGTTGTCGGACTGTGGTTCCTCTTACGCCGAAACGGATAAAATGAAGGCCTTCTGAACGATTATGTTCGGAAGGCTTTTTCATGTGTGTATCGGTTGACACACACGCACACACGTGTGTATAGTTGTAGTATCAAATGAACAGAAAGAGGGATGACGATGTTAACGACGAAACAAATCAGTGAATTGTTACGTGTATCGGAAGAGACGGTCCGTCGCTGGATCCGGACAGGCGAACTGCATGCGGAACAGGATGGAAAAGGTTACTTGGTCGATGAACTGGCGCTGAAACGACTGGTCGATGAAAAGTCACAAATCCCGGGGACGGCGATGAATAAAATCCTCCCGATCATCAATGACATGTTTGGTCCGGAAGCGGCGAAGTTTGCTAAATCGAACTTGTTCGACCCACTCCGTCAATCGATGGATCAGACGCAAAGCGAGTCGGTGCCACCAAAACAGGAAGCGACGGCTGAATCAATTGCTGAACAAATCAGTCAGCTCAAACGTAAAAAACGTCGCCTTGAGCTTGAACATGAACTGAAGTTGCTGGATGTTGACGAAAAAATCGCCGCGCTCGAGCATAAAGCGAACGGTTTATAACCAGGAAAGACTACCTTCTACGCATGAGGTAGTCTTTTTTTTGACGAAAAAAAGACAAAGTTCACGAGCTTGTGAGCTTTGCCGGCAGGCTAGTCCATCATGAAGACGATGGCGGTGTCGCTGTGTTTTGTTTTTTCTTACGGTGCCAGTACCAATACCCGAGTCCGAGTGTGATCGGAATCGCGGCTAGATACGGATTGGCTTCTAGATAACTGATGATCTCAAACAGCGCGAACCATCCACTGAATAACCCGAGGATGAGTAAGATCGTCCGGATCGCTTCAGGAAGCTTCCGGATACGATATGCGAAGAGACAGACGAGGCAAAAGATGATAATCGCCACGGACATTCCTCCCATTCCCATGACTAGTATAGCGTATTCGAAAAGCTTTTTCGATGCACAAATCTTTCGTCCTCCCGTATAGTGAAGACAGAGAAACTAACGAAGGAAGTGATTGTATGCATTTGACGGTGATTGGGACCGGTTATGTCGGTCTTGTGACAGCGATTGGACTAGCGGACACGGGACATGAAGTGACATGTGTCGATTTAAATAAAGAACGGATGGAACAGCTCAAACGGGGCATCGCGCCGATTACGGAGTATGGCATTGACGAAGCCTTGACGAAAAATCAAAGTCGATTGACCTTCACGACGGAGTACCCCGTCTCGGACCTCTACCTCGTCGCCGTCGGTACTCCGGAACGGGCGGATGGCAGTTGCGATCTTTCAGCCGTCGAAGCCGTCGTCCGGTTGATTGAATCGATCAGTCCCGGCGCATCAGTCGTCCTGAAATCGACCGTTCCTCCGGGGACGACGGAGCGGTTAAGTGCGGAGCATCTGTCCCTCCGCTTCGCGATGGTCCCGGAATTTTTGCGGGAAGGAACGGCACTCGCCGATATGCGTCAACCGAGCCGGATTGTCATCGGGACGCGTGACGCGCTACTTGCGCCCCGGCTCGAGGAATTACTCAAGACGACGGACGCACCGGTCGTTCATGTCGATCCGACGACGGCGGAATTGACGAAGTACGCGGCGAATAGTTTCCTGGCCGTCAAAATCAGCTTCATCAATGAAATCGCCCGGCTTGCCGACCAGGTCGGGGCGAACGTCGACGACATCGCCCACGGGATCGGTCTTGATCCACGGATTGGTCCCGCCTTTCTCCGGGCAGGGGCTGGCTACGGCGGATCCTGTTTCCCGAAAGACATCAAAGCCTTGACGACACTTGCACGCACACATGATACGCACCTTCACGTCATCGAAGCAGCGGACCGGACGAATGAAGCCCAGCTCGCATACGTGCTCGAAAAGATTCGTCCCGAGCGTGGCATGCATGTCGCCCTGCTCGGACTTGCCTTTAAACCGGGCACGGATGATTTACGGGATGCACCGGCGTTACGATTGGCCGAACGCCTGCAACAGCTTGGGGTGAAGGTGACAGGCTATGATCCGGCAGCGAAGACCCTGCTCGACCAAAAAACGACGATGGCTGAAGCAGTGGCGGGAGCGGACGTCGCCGTCATCATGACGGAATGGGATGACATCAAGTACGTCTCACCGCAACTCTTACAGGAACACATGCAGACGCCGCGTTTGATTGACGGACGGAACTGCTGGCAACATCTCGAGGCACCGGGTGGCGTCCAGTATGAAGGCATCGGGCGACCGCACCACACATTTTCGAACAATCCATCTAACTGACCTGTTATATAGGGTGAATCCATCAGTGGGTTCATCCTATTTTTTTGTGGAGGAGACGGATGATGAAAATTGAGTATTTCACGGTGCAACCGAGTGGACCTAAAGGAAAGCTTGAGGCCGTACCGTTGATGAACGGGTGGGAGCAGCATGTCGACGAGGAGTGGTCGCGGGCGATTCATTACGGCGCGGGGTTGATTCGGGTGACGGACGACGGCGTCGAGCTCCGGATTCCGATCGAGTTCGGATTCGGGTATGTCTTGCAATACATCCGTCAGTTCGTCGAAGCGGAACGAAAGACGAAGCGGGCGCGTCATTTGTTGCAGCGGCAACTGAACTGGATCGGGCGTGGCTTACCGATTCAGCTCCGACGAGTCGGTGAACGGATTGAAGTCATGGCGGATTCGCGACATCAGTTCGACCGGAAAGATTTTTTGGAGGCGATGGACGTCAGAAACCGGAAGCGGATGTAGTACGGACGAGATTGAGACAAAAGCCGGTCACGCTCGTGCTCTGAAAACCAGCTTGAGCGTGGCTACGTTTAAAGGTTCATCTTCGTCTGTGACCCGCGCTAATTATTTGACCAGGGAGAGTGTTGTTTTTTAATTTTGTAAGCGTTTTCAAATTTAGGGGAGTTCAGATTTTTAATTTCCATATACAACCTATTAATATATTTATCAGGTTACTACTATTCCCCTTTTTTTTACATAAAACCTATTGTCCTCTGATTCTGAGTTTTGTATATTTGACCTGTAGCTTACTTACTCACGTATATTAAGCAGTGAGAAGGAGCACGGATCTACAGCACGGGGAATTGCTTGAATAAAGCAATTTCAACAGTTTTATCTTGTTCATCCCGAACTGGATACATATGAATCACTGACGATCGCCTCGACGTTAGGCGAAGATCGACGTGTGAAACAGAACGTACTCCTCCAAAGAAGAATAGAGAATTACTGCGTGTTTTTAAGTAAATATATTGAAATATTTTACTTAAAATGTAGGTTATCTAGTTGGGGTTGTCACATTTGGTATTGAAAGATAAGAGGAGGAATCGTAAAAATGGCTCACACGAAAAAATCGAACAAATTGTACGCTGCTGCCGCTGCCCTCGCAGTCACGGCATCTGTCGTCGCACCGGTTGCTGCTGACGCAGCTTCGAAGGTCTCTGTTAAATACATCTCTCCCATCTTGATGAAGCATGCAGGTGGTTCGAAGTATGCGACTAAGAAATTAGTCTTACCGACGAAAGTCAAAGTCAAACTTTCAAACGGTAAATACGAAATGCGCTCTGTCAAATGGAGCGGTTCAATCAAGTTCGAGAAAAAATACATCAACAAATATCAAGTCCTCTACGGTAAAGTCGCCGGAACGACGAAAAAAGCCATCCTCAAAGTCGAACTTCAAAACTATCCAGTCGACGTCCTCGAACCAGAACTCGCACCAGTCGCTGTCGGCGAAAAAGTCGTGCTTCCGAGCACGATCAGCATCCGCTACAAATCAGGAATCATCGTCAAGCGTCCAATCAGTAAATTCAACATCAAAACACCGGATACTTCTAAACCGGGTAACTATAAAATCGCCTATACGTACAAAGGGGCAAACTCAGTCGTAACCGGTTCAATCAAGTATGAAGTCAAAGCGGCCGACATCTCGAACGTCATGGGAAGCGTTGATGATCAGACACTTTCTGTTAAAGCGGACGTCATGTATGCTTCAGCTGACGCGATGGCAGAACTCATGATTTACCCTGGTAAAGACATGTCAGCGACACCGATCGTCGCGAAAGGGATGCTTAAAGACGGTAAATTCATGGCTTCCCAATCTGGTATTCCTGAAGGGACACACAGTTACGTCGTTAAAGTCGGTGATATGAAGTCTCCGGCAATGGAATTCACAGTCGCGAAGACGATGTTGACATCTGCTAAAGCAATGGGCAAAGAAAAAGTCGAAGTCTCCTTCTCACGTGCCGTTGATGGTGTCTCAGCCGACAACTTCAAAATCGCAGGTGGAACGGTTACTTCAGCGGCACTCAGTGCTGACAAGAAATCAGCGGTTCTTGAAGTATCAGGTCTTGAGTATGATAAAGACTACACGGTCGATGCGAAAAACATCATGATCGGTGGCGTTGCGCGTGACCTCGGTTCAATGAGCTTCATGACACAAGGTGTTGAAAACATCTGGATGCTTGAAGTCTCACCAAAAGCATCGACAATCGTTGCGAACGGTGGCGACAACACGGAAGTGACGTTCTTACTCAAGAACAAAGCGACAGGTGAAGTCGACATGAACGCAGACGACATCGTTCTTAAATTATCAACGTCATTCGGTGCACTTTCAAAAGAACGTGTAACGATCCAGGACGGGAAAGCAACGGTCATCCTCACATCTGAGTTCAGCAACACGGACCTCGATGCGATGATCAGCGCGGAAATCATCGAAACAGCGAACGGCGACTACAAAAACCTCATCGGTAAGATTTCTGGTGAAGCGAAAGTCAAGTTCAGCACGATTGCCGTCACGCCGGCTCCGATTGAAATGATCAACATGCTCGCAGCGGAATCGAATCAAGCAGATCGCATCACGATCTTCCTTGATAAAGCCGTCTCGCGTGAGTTACTCCTCAAATCGTTCGGACTCGATAAAGTCCGTCCTTCGCTTCATGAAGAAGAGTATATGGCGAACGACAACATTCAAATCGAACAATTCGATGGTATGAAAAATGTCATCGGCGTCAAAGCGATTCCTTCGAATCCAAAAGCGTTCGAATTGATTCTTGATAAAGAAACACCACTCCAGGACAACGCAGTTGTTAAAGTGGTAGCGAAAATCACGAGTAACACGGATACAGAAGTGAAATCAAAAGCAAGCTTCAAGTTAACGGATGCACGTCCTGCTGAAGTAACGTCTGTCAAAGCAATTGGCTTGAACCAACTCGAAGTGAAATTCTCTGAAGCAATCGATACAGCGAACTTTAAAATCGATGGCCAGTATGGTGGTAAGTACTTCACTGTCATTCCTTACGGCTTCGATAACAAAATGGGTGTCGATCGTCGCGATACAGTCAAAATCATGTTGAACGACAACTACCCAGGAGTGAAAGAAGGCTACTTCGCAGCCGGCAAACATTCACTTCAAGTATGGGATACGATGGACTTCGCAGCGCGTTCGGATGAAATGAACATCGGTACGACACAAAACCTCGACTTCACAGTCGCAGCAGATACAGTCAAACCGACAGCTGGCGTCGTCGTCGAGTCGCCTGAGCAGTTCCGCATCATGTTCAGCAAAAACCTGAAAAAAGCAGACATCAAGGCTCTGTATGGTTCGAAAATGAAGCTCGAACGCTACAACTCAACATCTAAAAAATACGAAGACATCAGCGAATATGCTGAAGTGACATCGTATGATGCAATGACTGGCGAAGCGGTTGTCGAGATGAAACAAGACTGGACAGTCATCTACGATACAGTCAATACGAAAGAGAACTACTACAACGATAAGTTCAAAATCACGCTCGAAAAAGGTGCGATCCAGGCAGAAGCGAACGGTGAGAAAAACGATGCCCTTGCACTCGACTTGAACTATGACGGATCGCCACTCAACACTCCGGATGTGAAGAGTGCTGAAATCACAGCAATCGATCGTGTGATGATGTCAACAGACTTCCACGTCATGATGAGTGAGCCGGTGAAATTGCTTGGGAAAGATCAAGCAGATACACCACTCAAAAATGCTGACGGCTTAGTCAACCCGCCGAAGACGACGGTTGAATTCATCGGGAAAAACAAAGACGGCAAAATCGTCACAGTCGACGGTTCGGTTGTCGGATATACAGATACAACAGATAAGAACTTCCGTGTTAAAGCGAACGAGAGTCTCCAGTATCTCGTCGACATGAAAGGGTACGGCGAAGACTGGAAAGTCGTCGTCAAATCACTTTCAGATGATGTCGGTAACACAGTTGCGACAGCGACACATGACTTCAAACTCATGAAAACACCTGTCACACCGGTCGCTTCACCATTCGAAATCGAAAAAGTGACAGCGAACGCGAAGGATGAAAAAGACGTCATCCGCATCAAGTTCTCTGAAGGCGTCCAGTACGCAGGTATGTATGATGCGACGAGCACGGCGCAATACATCTTCAATGGAAAAGCCCTTCCGGTCGGCACGAGCATCTCGCTTGCTGACTCGGATAACAACGTATCAAACGGACTCGACATCGTGAAAATCAAAGTTCCAGCAGGGACGATCAAAACATTGTCGAACGTCATCACAGTCAACAAAGATCTTCAGTCGTATGACAACTCTGTCTTGACTGGTGGTTACGAGAAAGCAGTTCTTCTCGGATTAAACTAATCACGACACGGACCCTCAATTCAGAAATGGATTGAGGGTTCTTTTATTTGTTGAATCAAGTTAGACAATAATCTTTTAGTAAAACACAAAATAATATTCAAATAGATGTAAAAAAAGCGAGAATAAGCTAGAAAAATAAATAGATTTTATAAAATTTTCCATTATAATTATACGTGAGGGAGATCCTAAATAAAGGAGTGAAGAGATGCAAAAATGGTTACTCAGTCTGACGATTGTCGGACTGCTTGCAAGTGGACTACCGGTACATACAGAAGCGGCGGGAACAGGCGCGAAAAAAATGCCGACGCCGGGTGCGAAAACGCATAAAGGGTACTTGAAAGGAACGTTCGACCAAAACGGAAAAGCGTTATTTTATTTCGACTCAGCGAACTATGTTAATGAAGGAACACATATTAAATTCGCAGCGGACGAGACAGAAGACGTCACGGTCTACGAAACGCAAAGTGATTACTTGAAACAACTGGTCTACGAACGCTATGACGCAGTGAGCGGTGAATCGTTATTCTTCCCGCTAAGTTGGAAAGGGCGGCAATATGTCGAAATCAATGGACGAAAAAATACGTCGTTCACGGTCCCGTTCAAACTCGAACGCTTACAACCGATGCGTGATGTCGTCGCGAAGAAAAAAGCGACGGGACAATCGACGAGCTTGATCGTCAAGATGCGCACGGCGGATAGTGACCATGCGCAGTTGTCGCGCAATACGAGGGCAATCGCCAGTGAGACGATTGATGCAGGACTAAAGATGGAGAAGTTCACCTATTCGTCCGTCTATCAAGCGCTTGCGGCGAAGGCGAAACTTGCGAAGTCAGCGGACGTCACATACGTCGAACTTGACGGACAGATGCAGGGACTCGGAGTGGACCCGTTCAAGAAATACCAGTGGTCGCTGAACAATACCGGGCAACGCGGCGGCGTCAAGGGAGCCGACATCAACTTTGAGGCGATGAAACGACGGATTGCCGGGAAAAAACAAACGACGACGCGCGTCGCCGTCATCGATACGGGCATCAATCCGACCTATGCCGATTTCGCAGGGCGGGTCCGGATGGATCTCGGTTATGACTTTGTCCATAAACGGAAGCTTGCGATCGACGACCATGGTCACGGTACGCATGTCGCGGCGATCATTGCAGCGAACAGCAATAATACGTACGGGATGTCGGGCATCAACGCCAAGGCATCAATCATTCCGATTAAAGTCATCGCGTCGAACAATACAGGCTCGAACTCGAACATCGCGAAAGGCATCATCTATGCCGTCAAGAAAAAAGCCAAGGTCATCAATATGAGTCTCGGTGGCGGTTTCTCGTCACTCGCGATTGAAGATGCTCTCGCCTATGCGAAGAAACAAGGTGTCCTCGTCGTCGTCGCGACGGGGAATGACGGGACGAGCCGCCTGTCATATCCGGCACGGTCGAAGTATGCCTTGTCGGTCGGTTCGACGAATCGGTTTGATCGCCGGTCGACATTCTCGAATTATGGCGACGGACTTGACCTCGTCGCACCGGGGCAAGACATTCCGAGTTACCTCAGTGACGGCGAATCGGCCTTTTGGAGCGGGACATCGATGGCAGCACCGCATGTCGCCGGTGTCGCAAGTCTCCTCTACAGCCTGAAGCCGACGCTCAAAGCAACCGAAGTCGAGTCGATTCTAAAAAAATCAGCCCAGGACCTCGGGAAGAGCGGTTATGACAAGGCGTACGGATACGGACGACTTGACGCCGATAAAGCCGTACGCTATATCAAATAAAAACAACTTAAACAGAAAGTGGGACAGATTCATGAAAACAACATTTGCTAAACTGACACTCGCCACACTGATCGCCGGTTCGACATTGATTGCAGGAACAGCTGAAGCGGCGACAACAACGGAAACGAAGGCGACGACACAGTACAATGGATTGACACCAGGGATGACGATTGCCCAGGCGGCAAAAGTCATTTACGGAAAAGACTACAAAAAACAATTGACGAAAAAGGGCAGTTCGACCGTCTTGAAACAAAAGGCAGAGGCGACGAGCACGTCACAAGGACAAAAGACGACACTCTACAGCATCTACGATAGAAAAGCAGACTTCCCATCCGCGATAACGACGTTGATGTTCATGACGAAGAAAAATGATTCCGTCTACCGGCTGACGACAAAATCGCTTGATTTGTACCGCGGGACGACGACGTCAGGTGCACGGGAAAGCAAGATGAAGCTCGCGAAGGGTGCGAAAATCAAAACGGGGATGACAGAAAAACAACTCGATGCGCTTTTATCCGGAAAAGGTCTTGGGGAGTGGACGGGTCTTGATACGATTGATTTAACATCTGTTCAAACGAAACAAGAAATTGAGTTAGGTCTTGCGATTAAAGGCAAGTCGAAAACGTACGTCTTCCTGACGGCAACGAAAACAAAAAAACTCGTCATGCTCGATTACAATGCGAAAAAGAAAACGTATGTCGTCTCTGGACAAGCATCGTTATAAGGATACGTGAGAGTCTGTAAGCAGCTTTTTTAGCGGATAGACAGTTGTAGTTTATGGCTAATGTAAACGCATGTTTCTTCTCGTGCTTTCCTCGGGCGAGGCGAAAGCCGTTGCTCCTTGATTCTGACGAACAAGGAGCAGGGTCTCGCCTGCCTCTGACAGCGCGAAACGCGCTTTTCCCGTAGGAGTCACGAGAAGCAATGCGTTTTTCGGGCAATTTTTTTTGAATCGGAACTCCCGTTAATAATACCAACGACGAGTAAGGGATAAACAAGCTTTCAGAAGGTCCGTCAATCGTTTGAGGAGTCTGTAAACCAGGCTCTTTTTTTCATTTTTTCCCGTTTTTGACAAAAAGGCAGTTATTTTTTGTATACTCGACTGTAAGAGCGCTCATGCTGAACCGATATAAATGAGAACTCATAAGTACGACATAATACGCAAGATAAAAGGAGAAATGATAGAGTGGAACGCGTCAAAAAGAAACGCAAAGTCAAAAAGCGGTGGACGCCGCTGAAGGTCATGCTGTTGATTGCCTTGGTCCTCGTCGTCGGAATCGGCGGATTCATCGGCTATACATATTACCAAGTCGATCAGACGGTCAAAAAAATTCAGTCACCGGTCAAAAATACCGGTGACGCCGTCGTCGAAAAACAAAAACCGGTTTCGGTTCTATTGCTTGGAGTCGATCAACGTCCGGGTGAACGGGGACGGAGTGACTCGATCATGGTCATGACACTGAACCCGACACGAAATGAAAGTCGTCTTGTCAGTATCCCCCGGGATACGAAGGTCGACATCATCGGTAAAGGGACGAACGATAAAATCAACCATGCGTATTCGTTCGGTGGACCGGAGATGGCAATCAAGACGGTCGAAAACTTCCTTGATATTCCGATTAACTACTATGCGGAAATCAATATGGAAGGGTTCACGTCGCTTGTCGATGCCGTTGGCGGAGTGACGGTCAATAACGACTTAGATTTCAAAGTCGGGGACAAACAGTTTGAGGTCGGGAAAATCAACCTGAATGGAGACGAAGCACTAAAGTATACACGGATGCGCTATGAAGATCCACGGGGTGACTTCGGTCGTCAGATGCGTCAACGCGATGTCATCGGACAAGTCGTATCAAAACTGTCGTCAGATGTCTCAATCAGTAAATTCAATGCAATCATGGACGTCGTCGGGGACAATGCGCAGACTAACGTTTCGTTCAAACCGATGCGGACACTCGCTTTCGACTACATGGATGCTTTTAAAAATCAGGAAAATTTAAAGCTTGAAGGAACGGGTGGAAAAGAGGCGGATGGCATTTATTACTGGCATCCGACGGACGCTTCACTCGAACAAACAAAAACAGCGTTACAGTACTCGTTAGGAATCGAATGATAAACAAAGGAGTGAGCCGACGTGGCTCACTCCTTTGTTTATTTTAAAGGTTTTGTTCAGCGAGGCGGACACGACTCAAGTCGGTCCCATCTTTTGCAAAGCGTTGCAAGCGGTAAGAGTTACTCATGACGAGTCCCGTCGTCTCCGATTCGAGTTGCAGTGGAGCGAGTGTCGCTAACTTGTCATTTGTCACATCGGCTTCAGACCAGTCGATGGCGATGACACGATCATCTTGTAACGTAAAGAAATGATTTCCATAGAAAAGATAATCGTTGACGTCGTCACTGAATGTTCGGTCAGGCGCTGCGTAAAGACTATTCAACTCTGCGCTTGATTTGCCGATAAGGTCAATGAGCGTCTCGGTAACGAAGCTCGTATCGAGATTATCGTTGACCCACGTCAGTAATGTTTCATCGGCAATGGCATCACCCGATAGCTCTTTTGTCGTATCGGCATTTTTGATGTAGCCCGTCAATTCGTCAGTCAGTTCAACTTTACTGATCGAGTCGGACGCTTCAAGGATCCGGTAGCCGTCACCGAAGTCAGCTTCGTATAAAACGTCCGTCAAGGCTTCATCGCGGTAGATGTTACTGTTGCGTGTATTGACATAAAGGACATTTGCGTCCGGTTTAGCTTCCGGCTTGTCGTTTGTTTTTTCATCTTCCGTCGATTCTTCGACCGCAACCGGCTGTTCGACGGTCGCGTCCGGTGCAGATGATTTCGAACTCGCGAGATAGTTCGAGTAGATATACGTTCCAGCAGCACCAAGCAAGAAACAAAGAATCAATAAAGCAATCCAGCCCCACGGCAGTTTCCGTTTTGGGCGTGGTGGAGCAATCGGCTTCGTTTTTTGGCGGCGTGGTGTATCGTCACGTTGCGACCGTGATAACGTCGCGGGTGCTTCCGGCTCGTCATCTTCGAGCGGACCATCTTCAGTAAGAATCGGACGTGCGACGAGCATGCCATAAAAATCTGCCAGGCTTTCATGGTGTTTCCCGGCTAAAAAGTTTTGCCATTCGTCGACTGTGACCGTATCTTGTTTAAAAGGAACGCGTGGTGCGTCTCCCGTCAGACGAATCATCGTGTCTGTCAACGATACGGTCGAAGCGAGACTCGAACGGATGCGTTCATGGAGACGAATGATGTCGTCCTCGGAGTGCGATGTATAGTATTGGAGTGCTTGCAGAGAGCGGTGCATAAAGAAAATTCCTCCTATGTAGAATTCAGGTAATTCATGTAAAAAGAAACATGTATGTCTCTATTATACGCAACCTTTTTCAATAAACGTATGTTATTTCCTAAAATAATCTCAACCATTTCCCAATTTTTTGTTATACTGATTCCTAGTTGATAAAAAAAGTCACTGCATTAGACAAATAAAGGAGAATAATTAACCCATGAATGAAACGATTAGCTTACAGGAGTTATTTTCAGTTTTACGGAAGTCGCTTTGGCGGATTCTCGCTCTGACAATCGTCGCAGCGGTCATTGCATTTGCCGTCAGTAGCTTCTTGATTAAACCGACCTATCAGGCAGGAACACAAATTCTCGTCACACCGCAAAAACAAGAGAACAGCGTTATCGATGCGTCACAAGTGCAATCATCCGTCACGCTCGTCAATACATATCGTGTCGTCATTAAGAGTCCAGCTATCTTAGAAAAAGTCCAAGCAGAAGTTGATAATGCACCTAATAGTCTTGATACATTGAACAGCATGATCACCGTCGAAAGTGAACAAAATTCGCAGGTCATTAATGTCTCTGTCCAAAGTACAGATGCAGCCCTGGCATCAAACGTTGCCAATTCAGTCGCGAACGTCTTTAGTGATGACATCACTGAATTGATGGATGTCAATAACGTCAAAGTTTTATCCGTCTCAGGGATTCCAACATCACCGGTCAGCCCGAACATCATCTTGAACACGGCGATTGCAGCTGTTGTCGGATTCTTACTCGGAGTCGGTCTTGCGTTCTTACGTGAAGTCCTCGACCGCCGGATTCGGACAGAGGATCAAGTTCAACAAATTCTTGATCTACCGGTCTTAGGTAGTATCCCGGATATCGACAGTAAAGTCTTTAAATCGTCAGCAAAGGCAGCAAAACGAGAGGCGGCAAAACAATATGGCTAAGAAAAATAAAATGAATAAAGACGCACGGAACTTGATTACGGTCACACAACCGAAGTCACCGATTGCTGAGCAATACCGGACGATTCGGACGAATATTGAGTTCATGGCTGTCGATAAAGAGATTCAAGTCATTTTGATTACCTCGGCGACGCAAAGTGAAGGGAAATCGACGACGTCGTCGAACCTAGCGGTTGCCTATGCCCAGCAAGGAAAAAAAGTCTTAATCATTGATACCGACATGCGTCGCCCGACCGTCCACTATACGTTTAAAGTCGCGAACGGTCTCGGTTTATCGAGTCTCTTGACACGCCAAGCGGAACTTGAAAAAGCTGTGTTACCAACAAAAATCGATAACTTGTCAATTTTGACAGCAGGTCCGATCCCACCGAACCCGGCAGAGCTCTTATCGTCGCGATCGATGGAAAACTTGATTTTACAACTCCGTGAAGCGTATGACGTGATCATTTTGGATGCACCGCCATTACTTCAAGTCGCCGATAGCCGGATTACATCGAAATTAACAGATGGTGTTGTGTTAGTAGTCGGCTGTACGACTTCCGATCGCCAACGTGTCTTAAAAGCAAAAGAACAACTCGAACTGGCAGAAGCGAAAATTCTTGGCGTCGTCTTAAACCGTCGCGAGCTGACGGACGATTCCGCATACCAATATTACTATTCTTATGAGTGAGGGGTTCAATCATGGTTGATTTGCATTGTCATCTCTTACCACTCGTTGACGATGGTCCGGCGAGTGTCGAACATACATTACAACTCGCAGAACAAGCCGTTGCGGAAGGGGTATCGCAAATCATCGCGACACCACACCTCTATCACCCGCAGTTCGAAACGGAAGACGTCGATGTCCGGCTGACAGTTGCCGAGTTAAACGTCTTACTCAAGCAACGCGATATTCCATTGACAGTCTATCCGGGACACGAGATTCGTTTGACGGGTGATTTGATTGAAGAAATCAAATCGGGAAAGGCTTTGCCACTCGCTGATTCACGTTATTTACTGATTGAGTTTCCGTCGAGCGGCATTCCGTCGTATGCCCGACAAGTCTTCGCGGAGTTGATTTCCGATGGGTACATTCCAATCATCGCCCATCCGGAAAAAAATAAAGCAATCATTCAAAATCCACAATTGTTGTTCGAGTTGATTTCGAACGGGTCGATCAGTCAAGTGACGTGTGCGAGCTTAATCGGCAAGTATGGCAAAGACGTTCAACGGTTTGCGGTTGCCTTACTTGAAAACGGCTTGGCCCACCTTGTTGCGTCAGATGCCCATCATATCGAAAAACGCCCTTTCTACTGGGAGCAGTGCCGAAAGTATTTGGCGCAAGAACTGGAAGACTGGTTGTATGACGAAGTGTACGAAAACAATGAAGCGATTTTATTGAATCAACTTGTCACGATCAATCCACCGAGTCCAGTCGAGAAAAACTGGAAAGGTCAGTGGGTATAACATCAAACCTGTTAGTAATAGGTAAAGAGAGTGAAATAGCACTCTCTTTTTTCTATGTTAACGCTTACATTATTAAAATATGGAAAACTTTATGGGAAATAAGGTCAGTGATGTGGTATCTTAATCTACATAAAGAATCCCAATCTAATTATATTATGGAAATCTGAAATTATACTTAGGAGTGAATTTCATGAAAAAAGTAAAAAAAGCCGTCATTCCGGCAGCAGGTCTCGGGACACGTTTTTTACCCGCGACTAAAGCGATGCCGAAAGAAATGTTACCAATCGTCGATAAACCGACGATTCAATATATCATCGAAGAAGCAATCGAATCGGGAATTGAAGATATTCTGATCATCACCGGTAAAGGAAAACGGGCGATTGAAGATCACTTTGATTCGGTCCCAGAATTGGAAGCAAATTTAATCGCCAAAAATAAGTCAGAGTTATTGCATTTAGTTGAAGCAACAACGAATATCAACATTCATTTCATTCGCCAATCGAAGCCGAAAGGTCTGGGGGATGCAATTCTTCAAGCAAAAGCCTTCATCGGCAATGAGCCATTCGTCGTGATGCTCGGGGATGATATCGTCCAAGCCGACGTTCCATGTACACGCCAGTTGATTGAACAGTATGATATCACGAACAGCTCAATCATCGGTGTGCAACCGGTCGCTGATAAAGACACACATCGATACGGGATCGTTGATCCAAGCACAAGCATTTCAGAGAACTTACATAAGGTAAAATCGTTTGTCGAAAAACCGGCACCTGGGACGGCACCATCGAACTTAGCCATATTAGGACGGTATTTATTAACACCGGAAATCTTTAAGTACCTCGAAACACAAGAAGTCGGATCCGGCGGCGAAATCCAATTGACGGACGCAATTACGCGCCTGAACGAAATGCAACGCGTCTTTGCCTTTGAATTCGACGGGAAACGCTATGATGTCGGTGAAAAGCTCGGCTTTATTCAAACGACATTAGAATTTGCATTGAAGCGTGACGACCTTGGAGATGATGTTGCGAAGATGATGGCAAACCTGCTCGCAGAGCGGGCAGAGAACCAATCACTCGTCTAACTTCCACCTGTGAAATATGAAGAGAAAGGAACTTCATAGATGAAATTTTATTATTATTATCGGACGCTGACGTTAGCCTGTATTGATGCAGTTGCGCTAATTGTCGCAATGAGCTTTGCATATTTTTTCCTGTATCCGAAGGAATTATTCTCATTAGTTGATACACAACTTTTATTACGCTCAGCTGTGTTATTTGCCGTATTATTCGTGATTGTCGCATTTTTAATGAAGCTGTACCGTGTCAACTGGAAGTATGCGAGTATTCAAGAGGCATTAACGCTTTCTTTATCACTAGGGATTAGTTCAATTGGTTTGATGATTTATCAAAAATTTATCTTCGGACAAATTTTAGAGCGGATTACAATCCTTAGCTTTTGTATCTCACTGTTGTTACTCGGAGCAATTCGTGTTGCGCTCCGTCTACTCGGAATCGGCCAGCACTGGCGGAAATATGCGTTACCACGACGAATGGTCAAGTCACGGAAACGGACACTCGTAATTGGTGCCGGTCGGGCCGGGCGTTCGCTTGTCCGCCAATTGTATGCTTCACCGTTCCATGAGTTAAAGCCGGTTGCTTTTGTAGATGATGATCCCAAAAATATGCATTTCATCATTCAAGGGATTGAAGTCGTAGGAACAACAAACGATTTAGAAACAGTGATTGAAAAACATCGAATTGAAGCAATCGTCCTTGCGATTCCTTCACTGTCGCAACAACGTCGGATTGAATTGATCACGGAAGCAAAAACGTTATGTAAAAATGTTCAGACGTTACCGATGATTGAGGAACTTGTCACAGGGAAAGTTTCGGTCAATGCAATTCGTGATGTTTCAATTGAAGATTTACTCGGACGGGAAGCTGTTGAACTCGATATCTCGGGGATTCGCTCAGAGATTGAAGGGCGGACAGTCCTCGTGACAGGAGCCGGAGGGTCGATTGGCTCAGAGATTTGTCGGCAAATCGTTCAGTTTAACCCAACGACGATTTTGTTGCTCGGTCACGGGGAAAATAGCATTTACCTGATTGAACGGGAGTTACGCGGATTACAGTTGCCAATCAATTTGGTGCCAATCATTGCCGATGTCCAGGATCGAATCAGACTAGAAGAAGTATTTGTAACGCATAAACCGGAAGTCATTTTCCATGCGGCAGCGCATAAACACGTTCCGTTGATGGAAGCAAACCCCTATGAGTCGGTCAAAAACAATGTCTATGGGACAAAAAATGTCGCTGAAGTCGCAGATTTGTTTAAGGCAGAACGGTTCGTGATGATTTCGACGGATAAAGCTGTTAACCCGACAAATGTCATGGGTTCAACGAAACGCATCGCAGAAATGATTGTCCAAGATCTAGGGCGGCGTAGTCAGACGAAGTTTGCCGTCGTAAGGTTCGGTAATGTACTAGGAAGTCGTGGGTCAGTTATTCCATTGTTTAAATCACAAATCCTAGCTGGTGGACCCGTCACGGTGACCCATCCCGAGATGACGCGGTTCTTCATGACAATTCCGGAAGCAAGCCGTCTCGTCATTCAAGCGGGTATACTAGCGGATGGTGGCGAAGTATTCGTTCTTGATATGGGCGAGCCGGTTAAGATTGTTGACCTTGCGAAGAACATGATTGAACTGAGTGGGTTTACGGAAGATGAAATGCCAATCGTCTTCTCTGGGATTCGGCCTGGGGAAAAAATGTATGAAGAATTACTAAAAGACGGCGAAGTGGATCCGGAAGCCATCTATCCGAAGATTTTTGTTGGCCGAACACGCCAGAAGGAACAGGTATCAGAAGTATTAGCTCTCGTCAATCAACATAAAGAAACACCATTGCAGTTACGAAATGTCTTACTCGATATCGCGAATGATGTAGCTGTCCGTGAAAAAAATCTAATTTAAATGAATAAGGGAGGACCTATCGTGAACTACATGTCAATCAAGCGTCGGCTTGGTTTTTCAATTGCACTTGTTTCTTTTATCATTTTAATCCCAGTGTTTGCTTTGATTATGGCAGCGATTAAAGTGGAATCGCGTGGACCAGTATTTTTTAAACAAAAGCGCGTTGGTCTGAATAAAACTCATTTTAACATTTTAAAATTCCGAACGATGTACATTGAGACGCCAAACGATACTCCAACACATTTACTTGCTGATCCAGATGTTTATATCACACGTGTCGGTAAAATTTTACGGAAAACAAGCTTAGACGAGTTACCACAACTGTTTAATATTTTAAAAGGTGAGATGGCGTTTGTCGGACCACGTCCTGCTTTATGGAACCAGTATGACTTAATCGACGAACGCGATAAGTATAAAGCAAATGACACATTACCTGGACTAACAGGCTGGGCACAAATTAATGGTCGTGATGAGTTGCCGATTGATATTAAAGCCAAACTTGATGGGGAATACGTTAAGAAAATGAGTCTATTTATGGATGCACGTTGTTTTATAACAACGGTATTTAGTGTATTGAAGAGTGATGGGGTAGTAGAAGGTGGAACGGGCACAATAACTAACAAAGAAGTAGCAAGCACAAAGGAGTAAAAAAATGAAAAAAATACTTATTACAGGTACTAGAGGCTATGTTGGTACTAATTTTAAATTATGGTTAAAAAAATGGCCAGAAAAGTACTCTGTCAAAAGTGTTTCTTTGAAAAATGACGACTGGAAGAAGATGGATTTCAGCGAATTTGATATAGTTTTGCATCTCGCAGGAATTGTACATTCAAAAAAAATACGCTTAGAACAATATTATAAGGTAAATAGTCAGTTAACTGAAATGGTTGCACAAAAAGCTGCTCATGATGGTGTCAAACAATTTATTTTTTTAAGCTCTATGAGTGTATATGGAAATAAATCAAAAATCATTGATACCTCTACTAAGTTAAGTCCTAGTACAGATTATGGTAAATCTAAAAAAGAAGCAGAAGATAAATTATTAAAGCTGAGTAATACTCATAAAAATTTAGTTGTAACAATAATAAGACCGCCAATGATATATGGAAAAGGATCTCCAGGAAATTATCAAAGATTATCTAAACTAGCTTCTTTTATAAAAATATTTCCTTATATTAAGAATGAACGAAGTATGATTTATATTGAGAACCTAAATATTTATATCAAAAATATAATTGATTATGAAAAACACGGAATACATAATCCGCAAAATATAAGTTATGTAAGTACAGTAGATTTAATAAAGGAAATTGCTAAAATTAATGAAAATAAAGTAATATTTATACCTATTCCAAAAATTATTGCAAAACTGATGCTAAAATCACCAACGTTAAATAAGTTGTATAGTGATTTAAAATACTCATACGATTTTTCCTTAAATAATAATTTTAAAGATGATTTTATTGGTTTTGAAGAAAGTATAAAAAGAACTGAGGAGAAATAAATGGCGAAAAATAATGAGAGTTTAGTTAGCATTATAATGCCAACTTACAATTCGAGTGATTACATCAAAGCAGCAATCAATAGTGTGTTTTCCCAAACGTATGAAAATTGGGAGTTGATAATAGTAGATGATCATTCTACAGATGGTAGTGAAGAATTGATTGCTAAATTAATAATGAATTATAAAAATAAAACAAAATATATAAAAAATAATAAAAATTTAGGAGTATCTAAATCTAGAAATATTGGAATCGAGGAATCTAAGGGAGAATGGATTGCATTTTTAGATAGTGATGACGCATGGAAAGAAAGCAAATTGCTAAAGCAGTTTGAGAAAGTGAAAGAGTTAAATGAAGAATTTATATTTACAGGTTCATCCTACATTAATGAAAAAAACGAAAAATATTCTGGTGATTTTATTGATATAAAAAACATGAGTTATAAAGAATTGCTTAGGAATAATTCAATATCTTTATCATCAGTTTTAATAAAAAAATATTTGTTAGAAAAAAATAATTTTGAAAATGATCGTGTTCATGAAGATTACTTATTATGGCTGAAAATTTTAAAAACTGGTATAAAAGCTATAGCTATTAAAGAACCCTTATTAATTTATAGATTATCTAAAACCTCAAAATCAGGTAATAAATTAAAATCTATTAGAATGACTTACGGTGTGTATAGAGATTTAGGAATTAATATAATTAGCTCAATTTACTATACTTTAAACCACCTTTTTAAAGCCTCTAAAAAATATAAAGAAATATTTAATGGGAATAAGGTGTAAATTATGATTAGAGTACTACATATAGTTTCCTCAGTAAATAAAGATAGTGGAGTAATGAATTTTATAATGAATTATTATAAAAACCTAGACAAAAAGAAAATTCAATTTGACTTTTTATTTTGGGAGGAAGACTATAAAAAAACATTTGCAAATGAAATTATTGATTTTGGAGGAACTCTTTATAAGATTTCTAAACCAAAAATCAGTAGGAATTCTTTTCAGATTTTAAATGATAATATTGTTAAATTTGCTGAGACAGGTCGCATAATTCATTTGCATGAATTGTATCTAAATTCTATTGTTAAAAAAATCTTAAATAAACAAGAAGTATCCTTAATTTCTCATGCCCATACAACTAAATATTCTGATAAACTTGTTAGTTCATTAAGAAATAGAATTTTATGCTTTAACATAAATAAAAACTCAGATTATTATTTTGCATGTTCTTTGGATGCAGGTGATTTTTATTTCTCGAAAAATTTTAATGTTAACTCTAAAAAATCTAATATTATTAGTAACGCAATTGATTTAGATCTTTACAAAAATAATAATGAACTAAGAGAGAAAAAAAGAAATGAAATGCAAATAGTGGACAAGACAGTATTTGGACATATAGGTAGGTTTAATCATCAAAAAAATCACAAACTTTTAATAGACATATTCTATGAAATACAAAAAAAAATTGAAAATGCCGTTTTAGTCCTCGTGGGAGACGGGCCTTTAAAAAAAAATATAGAAGAAAAAGTAGAAAAACTTGGGATAAGTAAAAAAGTATTATTTATGGGCACAAGAAATGATGTAAATGAAATTATACAGTCAATAGATGTATTCTTACTTCCCTCCCACTATGAAGGATTAGGTATAGTATTAATTGAAGCTCAGGCTTCAGGCGTGCCTTGTGTTGCTTCAGACGTAATTCCAAAAGAAGTTACTATTAGCGAAAATATTTATTTTGAAAAAATAAATAGTAAAAATTCAACTAGAAATTGGTCTGAGAAAGCTATTTATTTAACAAAAAAATCTTCAAATAGAAAAAAAAATATTGCTAAAAGTCATAACTATAATATAAAAAAAGAAGTAAAAAAACTTGAGGATATTTATTTAGAAATTTACAAACATACTAGGAGATAATATGAAAAAAATATTAATTATTTCACATTGGTATTATCCGCACAATGTTCCAAGAGCATTTAGAGCAAAAGCGTTATATGAAGACTTAATAAATAAAGGACACGATGTAGACTTATTAATTGGAAACCAAAAAGTCTTTTTAAAAAAAGATGAATATGATCTAGAAAAATTCGAAATCCCCAAAAAATCTAATACATTAAATAAAAAATTTAAAGGAAGATTATTTGAAAAAATAAAAGAAATTATATTTTATTTTATAGGAGATCGATTTTTATTCACGTCTGGTAAACACATATACAAAAATATTGATTTCGAAAACTATGATGGTGTTATTTCTTTAGGGTTACCATTCTATATTAATTTTATCACTGCTTTGAAAAAGAAATTAACAAAAAGCAATACGACTTTAATTACAGAATGGAGTGATCCTTTCTATGGTACTAAAGACATAAAAATAGCGCCGTACTTTAATTATATTCAAAAGAAAGTATGTTCCATATCTTCTTATGTTGTAATTCCTACAATTGCTGCCTTACCTTATTTTTTAAAGTATAAAGATGAAAAAAAAATCAAAATAATTCCACAAGCTTTTGATTTTTCTAATATAAAAATATCAGATTATAAAAAAAATGAAGTACCGACTTTTGGGTTTGCTGGGCTGTTCTATAAGGATATAAGAAATCCTGAAAAATTACTTGAAAGTTTATCTTCGATAGATATTCCTTTCAAATTTGTAGTATACACTGTAACTCGCGGTAGAATTTTTGACGAGGTGCTTTTAAAGTATAAAAATATTTTAGGAGACAAGTTAGAAATTAGTTCATTAATTCCCAGAGAAGACTGCTTGAAAAAATTAAGTGAAATGGAATTTCTTATAAATATTGATAATTTAAGTTCTAATCAAGTTCCTTCTAAACTAATTGATTATGCATTAACAAAAAGACCAATTTTATCATTTAAGCAGGATGAAATTGATATAGAAATTCTTAAAAGCTTTATTGATGGTGTATACGATAACTCTTTATATTTAGATATTGAAAAATATAATATCAAGCATAGATCAAATGATTTTTTAGAATTAATTTAATATAGAATTGAGTGGCAATCTATTATGAAATTAAAATCAAATAATTTTAAACTATTTATTTATATAATATTTTTTAGAATAACACTGGATTTTTTATATGTTAATGTATATTATACAGAAAGTATTTTGCTTTCAAGAGGAATATTTAATTTAGAAATAGACGTAAATAAATTAATTGTTTCGTATATAATTTTCTTAGTTTTTTCATACTATGTGGTTAATAATATTATGATAATGCATAATAAGCCTTCCGAAATTATGTTTTTAGGATTGTATCTAATGAGTTTTACACCAACTGTTTCTTTGTTTGGTTTAGCTAATTTATCGTACAACTTTATAAGTTATTTTTTAATTTTTTGGGTGATATTCTCTTTTGCAATATCATTAATGCACAAAACTTTTTTGTCAAATACAAATAAAAGGAAAATTTTAAAAATAAATGATTATCAAAGATATTTAATTTGGATTATGACAACAGCAGTATTTTTAATAATGTCTTTGATTATTTCTATAAAAGTAAATGGATTGAATTTAAATTTTAATTTAAATTCAATCGACATATATAATTCAAGAAGTAATTTCAAAGAAAAACAATTAAATGTAATTTTTGAATATTTTAGAAACAACGCAATGTACGTTATTGTACCCTTTACTGGTGTATATGCATTTAAAAAGAAAAATTTCATATTACTATCTTTGGTTGTAATTACTCAACTTTTTCTTTACGGGATAGACAATCAAAAAGCGGCGTTATTTTTATTGCCTGTATCAATTCTTGCTTATAAAATCTATAAAAACCATATGATGGAGAAGGTGCCCCTAGCATTATTTTTATTAAATATATTAATTTATTTAGAATTTACTTATAGTAAAACAACCTTTTTAGTAGGTAATATTCTTGAACGAGTTTACTATTTACCTGCAATCTTAAGTAGTTTATATTATGATTATTTTTCTGTGAATGAAAATGTAATACCTTTCTCAGGAGTATTTAATAAATTAGGTTGGATCCACAACAATAATTATGGAGAAGGTGTTCCATATATTTTAGGTGGCATATACTTCAAAAATCCAGAAATTAGTGCTAATACCGGTATGTTTGGTAGTGCATTTTCTTATGGAATTCAAGGTGTAGTTTTAATACCATTAGCTTATGTAATGCTATTTTATCTTTTAAATGTAGCTTCTTCTGGTATTGAAATAAATACGTTTATTTCGATACTTATAATTCAAATTTTTGTAATAACAGGTACTACAATATTTGTAGTTATATCGGCATACGGATTAATACTATCTTTATTTATATTATCATTGTTAAATAATAATAATAAATTTAATGATAATGCTATGAGAATAACTATTAAAAGGAGAAAACAATAGATTTACGAAAAGGAAATGTTGAGTATGAATAATATAGAAAAACTAAAAAGAAAAATTCCTATGGATTACGCTACAGTTTTTATTTATGATAGCGTGTCAAGAATTTTTATGTTAGCAGTAACAATAATTTTAATTAGAGGAATGACAGAATTAGACTATGCTGATTATGTTAAATTTTCATCAGTTTCAAATCTTATTTTAGGAATGGTTGGCGGTTCTATATCGCTTGTATATATAAAATTTGCAACGGAAAGCAGATCTAGAAACATTGACAATTCCAAAACAATATATTTAACGTCTACTTTATTAATTGTTTTTGTCAGTATTTTGGTATTTCCTTTTATTAATATATTGGTATCAATATATGATTCTAATTATAATATCGTTATTTTTTCTGTGTTCTTTGGACTATTGCTCTCGTTGTTAAATTTAAATCAAGCTTTTTACCAATCTAAAGAAAATTACAGAAAGGCTGGCTACTTTAATAATTATAAAAATATAGTTTTTTTAGTTTTTCTATTATGTCTTCTCTTAATAGGTGGAAGTTTAGAGGTCAAATATATAATTGCGATATCTTTTTTATCAGTTCTTCTAGCTTTTTATATAAGTTTTAAAAATATTAATTCTGAAATTAGTATCTTCAGTAAAGGTTTAAACTTTAATTTTAAAGAAATAGATAATTTAACAATCATTAAAGAGAGCTTTTGGATATTAATATATATGTTTATTTTAAACATATTTAATCAGTTAGACATCATAATGATTTCTAGTCTTTCTAATGCTAAAGATTTAGCTCAATATGGAGTTGCATTTAAATACTATTCGCTGCTCTTGACGTTATTACCATCAATTAAAGCTGTTTTAAGAGTCAAAACATCGAAAAAAGATTTCTTAGATCAAAAAAATATTAGAAGAACTGCAACGATTGAATGGTTAAAAAAATCTTCTTACATCGTAATTCCGATTTTTGTTGTAATCATTTTTACAAGTGATTACTTTATGCATTTGATAAATGGAGAAAAATATGATGAATCAATAATGACGTTCAAAATTCTAGCAATAGGGGTGGCATTTAGCTATATATTTGCTACAAGTGTAAACATGATGATTTCCGCAAGAAAATATTATAGTTTGATTTCTTTAAGTGTTATAGCTCTCTGTTTTAATTACAGCTTTAACCTTTTGTTAATACCTTTATATGGAATAGAAGGAGCAGCAATTACAACTATTATTTCACACATAATTATAAACATTGGAAGTACATTTTTAATTATAAAAAGGGGAAAAAATGAATAAAATAAAATATACATTCAATTTTTTTAAAATGAAAAAACGCCATAAAATTATTTTCTTTAAAAAATTTTTAATCAAATATAATTTTTTTGTTTTTTTAACTTTATTAGATAAAATAAATAAAAAAAAGAAAATAAACTATACTTTTGTTAACAATCTTATTGATATAAACAGTTTAGACATGGACAAGGTAGATCGAAAATTAGCGGATTATTTATGGAATCAATATTCTAATCACAACTTTAACTTGCTAGGTAGTGGTTGGCTGAATGCTAATAAAAACGACAGTTTTAAAAATATAAATAATCAAGATAAAAGTTATCAAGAAATAGCGTGGAATAAAGATTTAAAAAATAATTATACATTTGAAAATTTGTATTCTTATAGGATTGTTAATATTCCATCAAATGTTGATATAAAATTTCCATGGGAATTAAGTAGAATGTATCATCTTCCTCAAATGGCTATCTTATCTCGGAAGATAAAAAATAAACAACCAGAAATAATTAATGAATTTAAAAATCAAATTAAAGATTTCGATCAAAATAACCCAATAGGTTTTGGAGTGAATTGGAAATCTACAATGGATGTAGCTATTAGATCGGTAAATATTCTGATTTCTTATGATTTATTTCGTTCGCAAGATACTAACCGAATATTGAATGATCAATTTGAGAAAAATATAGTTAGAATGATGATATATCACGGTAGGTTTATTTATTCAAATTTAGAATTAAATTTTTTGAATCAAAAAAGTGGTAATCATTATCTTTCGAATTTATGTGCTTTATTGTTTATTTCAAGTTATATTTCGAATGATGAAACAAAAAAATGGTATGAATTTTCTAAAAAAGAAGTCATAAGAGAATTTGATGAACAATTTTTTAAAGACGGGAGTAATTATGAGTGTTCCACTGCATATCATAGATTAAGCAGCGAACTTATATTTTATTCTTTCGGAATTTTAATTAATAACAATGAGAAATTAAATGAAAATATTATACATAAACTATCTCAAATATCAGTTTTTTCTAATATGTATACATATGAAAACTTAGTTTTTTCTCAAATTGGTGATAATGATAGCGGTAGGTTGCTGAAAATTTTTCCTGAAGGCGATTTTTACTCAGTAAAAGACTATAAAGAAAAATATTTTTCCAAAGACAACACATTATTAATCAATGAATCAAATAATGTGTTTGTTGAAAATGAACTAAGCTCTAATATTTTATTTATTGCATCTCATGTTTTTGGATTTGAGAATGATGAAAAAATTATTAGAAATGTCCGTAAAGTAGTCGAATTTGATTTTTTCAGTGAGTTTATAAAGAAGAAAATAATCACAAAAGATTTTAAAGAAAATACTGTTTTGAAAGGAATTACAAAAGAACAATATTTGTTAGAAGAAAATAAGTCGCTTTTCTATGACAAAACTGCAGAATTCCAAAGTAAGCATAAAATTATTTTTAATCGAGCTACGAACATAGTAAACAAAAGTAAAATTGAGTTTTCTTCAAATTTTGGATTAATAAAGGTCTTAAATGATAACTTTGTTTTACTAATTAGGGTTGTTCCAGATGTAAATAAAATGTTAAAAGCTCATCTGCATGATGATTTTCTTAACTTTGAAATTTTTTATAAAGGTAAGTCTTATTTTCAGGATCCTGGTAGCTATGTCTATACAGAATCAAAAGAGCAAAGAAATTATTTTAGAAGTTCTAAAGCACATAACGTTCCTGAATACGAATCGGATTTTAATGATTTTATTAATGTATTTAATGTCAATTCAACGGTTCGGGGAGAAATTTTAAAATTAACCAAAGAAGAGATAAAAATAAGAATGATTTTCAAAGGAATTACACATGAAAGAACTTTTTATTTATCCGGAAATGAGTTAATTGTCGTAGATGAGTCTACACATCCTTTTAAGTTTGAATTAAATGATCGAAAGGTCTATTCAGAAGGATACGGAAAGTTAATTAATAGTGGTTTTAATACAAAGAACACAGATGTGTCAGTAGAAAAAATAAAATAGATAAGGGGTTTTAAAAAATGAAATTAAATGTTATAGGAATGGGATACATTGGTTTACCAACGGCTGCAGTTTTTGCTAAATCAGGTGTAGATGTTGTTGGAGTAGACATTAATAAGAATATTGTCGAAGGTTTAAATCAAGGAGAAATTCATATTGAAGAACCTGGATTAAGCGAAGTGATTTCTGAAATGGTTCAAAGCAAAAAATTTAAAGCATCTCTTTTCCCTGAAAAAGCGGATGCTTTTATTATAGCTGTGCCAACACCTAATAATGATGATGTAAATAAGTCATGTGACCTCAGATATGTTTTAGAAGCTACCAAACAAATTGTACCTTATTTAGAAGTAGGAAACTTAGTAATTGTAGAGTCTACAATTGAACCAAGAACTATGGAGGATTATATCAAACCTTTAATTGAAAAGGCTGGTTATGTTGTAGGAAAAGATATTTATGTAGTTCATTGTCCAGAAAGAGTTTTGCCTGGTCAAATTTTAAAGGAATTAGTAGAAAACAACAGAATAGTGGGGGGGGTAACACCACAGTGTGCTATCAAAGCTGCTGACCTATATAAGATCTTTGTAAAAGGTGAAATTGTTTTAACTGATTCCAAAACAGCAGAAATGTCTAAATTGATGGAGAACACTTTTAGAGATGTAAATATCGCCTTAGCTAATGAATTAACTAAAGTCTGTAACGATTTAAGTATTAACGTTTTAGATGTGATTAACATGGCTAATAAACATCCGCGTGTAAATATACATACACCAGGTCCTGGAGTTGGAGGGCACTGCTTAGCTGTTGATCCATACTTTATTATTGCGAAGTCACCTGAAAATACTGATATAATAAGAAGTGCACGTGAAGTAAATAACTCAATGCCTAAGTATGTTGTTGAAACTGTGGAAAAAATGATTATTAATATTAACGAACCTAAAATTACTATATTCGGTGTAACATACAAAGGCAATGTGGATGATACAAGAGAAAGTCCAGCTTTTGAAATAATTCAACGATTGAAAAATTTGGGGATAGAAGTTTTAATTCATGATCCACATGTAGATGTTGAAAAATTAAAAAATAATATTTTGGAAGTTGAAAGATCAATCGAAGGATCAGATTTGATTTTGGTATTAACTAATCATAATGAGTTTAAAAATCTTGATTTAGATAAACTGTTTGGTTACATGAGAACACCACAAATTTTTGATACTGTAAACATAATAAGTTCGTCTGTTAGTGAGTTTGGGAATTTATACAATTATGGCAATACATTTAGCATAAATGATTCGAAAAAAGAAAAAGTCCGCTCTTTTGAATACTAATTATTGGAGGCAGTAAATTGTTAAAAGTAATGACTGTGTTTGGAACACGTCCAGAGGCGATAAAGATGGCTCCATTAGTTTTAGAACTAGAAAAATATAAAGATATCGAATCGATAGTTGTTGTTACAGCACAACATCGTCAAATGCTAGATCAAGTTTTAGAACATTTTGAAATTGTCCCTGATTTTGATTTGGATATAATGACTAAAAATCAGACACTTGTAAGTGTTACAGCGAAAGTTTTAGAAAAAATGAATGAAGTAATTTCTTCTGTAAAACCTGATATCGTATTAGTACACGGAGATACAACGACGACATTTGCTGCTTCATTAGCAGCCTTTTATAATCAGGTTAAAGTGGGTCATGTGGAAGCAGGCCTTAGAACGTATGACAAATATTCACCATATCCAGAAGAAATGAATCGTCAACTAACTGGAGTGATGACTGATTTCCACTTCGCTCCTACGGAAACTGCTGCAAATCATTTAATCCAAGAAGGCAAAGAAAAATCAAAAGTTTATATTACTGGAAATACGGCTATAGATGCTTTGAAAACTACAGTTTCTGAAGACTATGATAATTCATTGTTAGATTCCATAGTTCGACGCAAAAACCGATTAATTCTTCTTACTGCGCATCGCAGAGAGAATTTAGGTGAACCTATGCGAAATATCTTCAGAGCGGTTAAAAGATTACATGATAAGTACGAGGACATAGAGATTGTTTATCCCGTACATATGAATCCTGTTGTACAAGAGTTGGCCAACAGTGAGCTATCTGATTTGGATCGAGTCCATTTGATTGATCCTTTGGAGGTATTTGATTTTCATAACTTTGCTTCTAAGGCACATTTGATATTAACTGACTCTGGAGGGGTTCAAGAAGAGGCTCCATCTTTAGGAGTACCTGTTCTTGTCTTAAGAGATACTACCGAAAGACCGGAAGGCGTTGAAGCTGGTACTTTGAAATTAGTAGGTACTAGTGAAGAAAATATCTTTACAGAAAGTAATTTATTGTTATCTGATTCTATGGAACATCAAAAAATGTCGTTAGCAAATAATCCTTATGGAGATGGAAATGCCGCTCAAAAAATTGTAGAAATATTAAAAAAAGAATTAATTTTTTCTATTGATGAAATTAAAGTATAATTTTTCTTAAAAGCACCCTATTTAATCATTAGTAGAATACTATTTTTATACGATAAGATGTAATGATTTTTCTAAAATATGTATTGCAAATACAACAGCGGTTAGAAATGAAATTATTCGTCAATCAATTCTGTAATCTATTGTCTTTTTTGAATTAATCATTTAATAGGTCTTCGATTTATGTAGGTCAGTTTGTTGTTAATTGAAGTCACTAAATTCGAGTCCTTGACGGAAAAGAGCAGATGAACGATTTACCGTGATGAAAGTACTCCATATGAATAAATGAATGAGATGAGGAAAAAGAGGTCCCAGCGATAACCATCGCCTGGACCTCTTTTTTACGTTCGATGTTTCAATTCGTTGACCTGCCTCTTAAAAGTGACACGTTTTGCTTAGTACATCCTGTATAATTGTGTCATGCAAAAGCAGTCATAATTGGAATTGAGTAATCGGTTATGAGATTATATGCAAGTGGATTAGAATTTATTGTAATTCAGTGTCTTGTTTGATTTTAAGTGAATGAACCCATTCTTTTTCGCGTACTGCGCACTTTTCGCACCTTGTTTAGAAGAAATCGTCAATGTCTTGATGTCTTCTTCTTCGTTCAACTCCTGAAGATCTGCCATCCGGTCTTTTGACCATTGGTCTTTTGCGACCGTCGAGTAGTTGAAGCTTTCCCACATGATGCCATCGATGTACGGGTACGTATGGTATTTTAATGTCCCGAAGCCCCAGTTTTGAATCAATGAGAGATCCGCATGTTTCGTCTTGACGCTCTTCAAGAAGTTCGTCATCGCGACTTGCTGCTGCTCAAGGATCTTTGGTTGGTCGGTATGTTCGTTGTCGATGTCGCCGACTGTATCCAAGAAGACACCGTCGAGTCCTTTATTGACGACTTGCTTTTCGACTTCTTGCATGAGGACCGCTTGGTAATGCTTCGAGTTGATGTCCATTAAGTATGAATCCCATTCCGCGTAGTGAACACGTTGTCCATCACGGTGGAAGAAATCTGATTCCTTTAATTGTGCCATCAAGTCTGTGTTCCAGTTGTCGGCTTCCATCGTGTTGATGTAGCCATAGACTTTCGTGCCGTACTTTTGAATTTCTGCGATTTGTTTCGCTGAGTAAAAGACCGGTTCGATGATCATGACATCGTACTTTTGCATCTTCTTGATTTTTGATTTCGTCGGTGCATCGTAGTAGACCTTATACGAGCTGACGGAATCGAGTGGAT
Organism: Exiguobacterium sp. N4-1P; assembly: GCF_002214325.1. Classification (NCBI taxonomy): domain Bacteria; kingdom Bacillati; phylum Bacillota; class Bacilli; order Caryophanales; genus Exiguobacterium; species Exiguobacterium sp. N4-1P. The sequence continues at coordinate 2,506,972 of NZ_CP022236.1, read as the reverse complement.
TCGTTGATTGAGCTTTGCCCGTGATTGGTGTCATTAGTAACACTCCTAAAAAAAGAATGCACAAAAAAGACGTCACGCGTTTGAGTGAGATAATACCCATGGTTAGTAGCCTCCTGATTTTTTATCAGAGAGCGGCTGCGGCATTGCAGACTGGCGATCGGTATCCGAAGATCGACGACCCATGTCTTTGCGCCCTTACTTTTCAGTAAGTTTGCCCTTCTCGATATTTAGTTGTAATTGCCTGTTTGACTAAATCTTACCACTGCTAACAAAAATGTAAATAACTATTTTAAGGAGAGTGTGCCATGATTTACACACAGCATAGAAATACAGTCAAATGGATAGAAATGCTAGCTAGTATTTTACTTATCGGTTTCTTTGACTATATGTTTAGCCTTTCGGTCTCGAATTGGGCAATTGATCCGTTAATCTTTTATATTTTATTGTTCGCCCTCCGCTATGGTCTGCTCGGAGCGTTCGTCAGTTTCACGATGACGATGCTGTACCACCTGTTTTTCCTGTCGGTCGAAGGATCGGACATTCTCTTATTTTTATACGACCGGACGGAACTGAGCTGGATCATCTTCCACTTCCTCGTCGCGATGGTCTGCGGGATTTTCAGTACCTCGTTCCAGGAACGTTACTTATCTTTACGGCTCCGCCACGAAGAAGTCGTCGAAGAAAACAACCACTTGCTCGAGACGGTCGAAAAGCTCCGGCTGTCACAGTCGACGATGCAAAAGAAGGTCCTCGACTCGGATCATACGTTAACGAAAATCTACCAAGTCGGACTCGAGCTCGACCAAACGGCGGCCGACATCGTCCGCGATCGCCTCGTCGATGTCTTGAAACGTTCGTTCAAGGCAGAGAATCTTGCCATCTATCACGTCGATGCGTCAAAACGGACGTTACGACTCCACGTCCGGTTCGGTGAGAAAGAGGTCTTACCGCAAACACTATTCATCGATCCGTCGACCGGCATCTATCAACGGATGTTCAAGACGAATGCGATTTCGATCCGGACGATGGACGAGGCGGACGTCCCGTTACTGATTGCACCGATCCGCTACGACGGGAAGATTCAAGAGGTCGTCGTCATCCAGGCGATCGACTTCAACCGCCTGACGAGTTACGAGATGAACATCATGCAGTTGATTCTCGACTGGACCGGGACACGGATCGAAAAAGCGTTGACGATGGAATGGAATGCGTCGCGTGGTGATTTGATTGAAGGGACACGGATTTATCAAATCGAGCCATTCAATAAAAAAGTCGCACTCCAACAACACCGAGCTGAACAGTACGATCAGCCGTACAGTACAGTCGTCTTGCCGGTCGAACAGGTCCGGCTGTCGTTGATTGAAATGGAATTAATCCTACGCCAGTCGATGCGGGAAATCGACATCATCGGCTATGACGAGACGAATCAAATGCTTCACTTCCTCTTACCGGGAACACCGCAAGAGAACGCTGAAGGATTCAAGCAACGGATTAAAGAGTTGTTCGCACGAAAAGGAGGGAATCTTGGATGATTTTCTTCGTCCTGTTATTTTTTCTGATTCATGCCGTCATCGTCTTTCTCGTCGCGAAACTGATCACGGCACGGATGGATCCGGCACAGCGTGGTCTCGTCAAATGGATCGCCCTGATTTGTTATTTCGTCCCGCTGCTCGGTGAACTGTTCGGTCTCGTCAGTTGGCTGATCGCAAGACGATACGCGTCAGACAAGACGTTGCTCGACTACGATGACTACATCGAGTTCGACGTCGTCAACCTGGAAGGACTGCAACAACAGGCAGCCGACAACATCGATTTGGTGCCGATGGGCGAAGCGATGGCGATGGACGCGAAGGAACGGAAACAATCGATCGTCCGCTTGACGACGACATCGATTGCCGATTCCGGGAAGTACCTTCAGTTCGGGCTCGACCATGCCGACTCGGAGACGGTCCACTACGCCGCGACGGTCCGCAATACGTTATATGACCGGTACGAAGCGACGATTAAAAGTCGCGAGGAACAACTGAATCCGGGGCATGTCACGACGTATTACCACTTGATTGACGCCTTCGAAGCCTTCATCGAAAGTGGACTGCACGACGACAGCATGCAAAAACGGATCTTTGATCGGTTCGGATCGTATTTACAAGACATGCGGATTCAGTATCCGACGGACGCGACGTGCTTGAAGGCGTGCGGCAAGCTCGCCCTCGCGAAAGGCGACGTCGCGGACGGACTCGGCTACTATGAACGCTTGATCATGCACTACCCGGAGCAAGCGGACGGCTACCTGCTGGCGATTGAATATCACTTCACGAGAGGTGACTGGACGAAGCTGGCACCGCTCGTGACACAACTGAAAACACACGTCGCACCGGACGACATTCCGGACGACAAACGCTACATTTTGGACCGGCTGGAAGGAGTGGAACTATGAAAAAATCGATCACGACCTACGTCGTCGCCGTCTTCGCGATTCTGCTCGTCACGATCGGCGTCGTCCAGTTGTTACGTCTTGATTATGGACATCGCCTGATTCCGACCGAGGAGACGCAACAAAAGACGTTTCAGACGATGTCGGGCAAGGAGGGACAGATGGATGGAGAACCGTTACAAGTCTATATCCATCAGGATAAAGGCGAGCTTTCAAAAAGTGTCTTGACGAACTTTAAATATGCACTGAAGTACGCGAAAGTCCCGTATACGAATATCTCAATCAAAGAAATCGAGCAATTGGAGCCGTCCGAGCGGACCGTGCTTGTTTTAGCGGGGGAGCACTCGCGTGACTGGCCATACGAAACGATTCGTCAATTCGTCAAGGACGGTGGACGGCTTTATATCGCAGCACGCTTCATTAACGAAGACTGGGCGGAACTCGTCGGGGTGAAACAGTTCGGTGATTTCAAAGACGGCATCAACGGATTAATCTTCAAGGAAGAAATTTTCCCAGGTTTCGTCGATCTGCCGGACTCGTCAAACTTGTTCGCCCACAGTATCGCCGACGTCGAGCTGCTACCGCAAGCGGACGTCAAAATCACGGCGTCCGGTGAACCGATTCTTTGGACATCACCGTACGGCAAGGGAACAGTCCTGTTTTGGAACACGACGTCGCTCGCTGAGAAAAACTCACGCGGTTTAATGCTCCAAACGCTATCGTTATTGTTCCCGTCATTTGTCAGTCAACAGGCGGCGATCAAAGTGACGCATCTCGATGACTTCCCGTCACCGGTCCCCGGGAATACGAACGCCGCAATCGAGAAGACTTATAACCGGACGATCAAGGAGTTCTTTAAAGAAATCTGGTGGCGTGACATGAAACGAATCGCCGACGAACAAGATGTCACCTATACCGGGTTCATCATCGGCAGCTATAAGAATACGACGGAAGAGACGACGGAAGACTTGTCGGAAAAAATCCGCACCCCGATGCTCAACTATGGGCGGGGTCTGCTGAAGATGGGTGGCGAAATCGGGCTGCACGGCTTTAATCACCAGCCACTCGTCGTCGCCGGTGAGACGCTCGACCCGAACCTCGGTTATGTCCCGTGGAACAACCGTGATCAAATGGAGGAAGCATTAAAGAAAGTCATCGGGACGCACGACTATTACTTCCCGAACGAGTCGATTCAAAGTTATGTCCCACCGTCGAACATCATCAATGAGACCGGTTTGACAGCACTCAACAATGTCTTTAAAGACAAGTTGATCGTCGCCTCACTCTACTCGGGTGATCCCTCGATGGGTAGCTATATCCAGGAGTTCGGACCGGATCCTGTCCATCAAAATCTGTACAACTTCCCGCGTATTTCGAGCGGCTACAACGAAACGGCAAACGATACGTTCGTCATGGCGGACGCCGTCGCGAACTTCGGAATGTTTACCCACTTCATCCACCCGGATGACGTGCTAGACGAAGACCGGTCGAAAGGGAAGGGCTGGGCAGAGATGGAGAAGACGATGGAAGAGATGTTCCGCGACGTCAAGACGATGTATCCGTACCTCGAGAGCTTGACCCAGTACGAAGCGTATGAAAAATACGTCCAGTACCAACAGTCGGACATCAACGTCACCTATACGGACAAGACGATTGAAATCAACGGGACGAACATGTTGAAGCCATCGGTCATGCTCGTCCGTGTCGCTCCGGGTCAACATCTCAAGACAGGGACGTTCGATTTCGGGACGGTCCGCGCGCTTGCAGGCGAGACGTTGTATCAAGTCACGTTGACGAAAGCAACGGTCACGCTACCGATCGAGGAGGGGACAGAATGAAGATTGGTTTAGTCGTCGAAGGCAGCTATCCCTACGTCAGCGGTGGTGTCGCGAGCTGGGTCCACATGGTGATTCAGCAGATGCCGATGCATCAGTTCGAAATCATCGCCATCACACCGACGCAACTGACGGAAGCGGATTATAAATACAACTTACCGGACAATGTGGCGGGTGTGACGAACTTATCACTCGATCTCAAATACGACCGTCCGAAACCGAAGCACGTCCTGTCGGCAGAACAAGGGCGGTTGATTCAACAATGGATGACGTTCCAACATGTCGAAGCCCCGGTCTTCCCGATTTTCGAACAAGCGGTCGGGACGTCGGAGCACTTCTTCGCGAACCGGCTCTTCTTCAAGCTCGTCAAGACGAGTTATGAGACGGAAAAACAATCCGGCTCATTCATCGATTACCTCTGGATGTGGCGGAGCATGTATACGCCGGTCCTCGAGTTACTGCAGGCGGAGTTACCGCAAGTCGACTTGATTCACTCGGCGTCGACCGGATATGCCGGACTCGTCGCGAGTGCGATCAAACAACGCCAAGGCGTGCCGTACATCTTGACGGAGCACGGCATCTACTCGCGGGAGCGGGAAGAGGAACTGTTACAGGCGACGTGGATTCCAGTCGAATACCGGGCGCACTGGATTCGCTTCTTCCACCATTTGTCGGCGGAAGCTTATCAGGAAGCCGATGACGTCATCACGCTGTTCGACCGCAACGGTGAACTGCAACAAGAACTCGGGGCACCAGCGGCGAAGCTGCGGATCATCCCGAACGGTATCGATGCCGTCCGTCTGTCGAGTTTACCGGTCGTCGAGAAGGGACCAATCCTGAAGATTGGTGCCATCGTCCGCGTCGTCCCGATCAAGGACATCAAGACGATGATTCATGCGGCGAAGGTCCTGCAAGAGATGGACGTCGCGTTCGAGCTGACGATCATGGGACCGCTCGACGAGGACGAGGAATATGCGACCGAGTGCCAACAGTTGATCGAACAGTTCGAACTTGATCCGTATGTGACGCTCGCCGGCAAGGTCGACATCGCCGCCTACTTGCCGACGTTTGACGTCTGCTTGTTGACGAGCATCTCGGAAGGGCAACCGCTCGCCGTCCTCGAAGGCATGGCAGCCGGTGTCCCGTGGATCGTGACCGATGTCGGAGCTTGCTCCGAATTGATTAACGGACGTGAAGACGACCCTTACGGACCAGCCGGATTCGTCGTCCCGCCGGTCAATCCCGGACGGATCGCCGAGCGCTGTGCCTGGTTCGCTACGCATCGCGCGGATGCGAAAAAACTCGGGGAGAACGGCAAGAAACGGGCTTTGAAATACTATCAGACACATCAGTTCATCGCCGAGTACGTGGCACTTTATGAAGAAAGGGGGCTGGCATATGGCGGGCATCGGGTTTAAGCTCCAAAAGCTGTTCCAGGAAGATTATTTTTCAGCACGTTTGAAGGCGTACGCCTTCGCAGGGCTCGTCACATCCGGTCCCTGGTTGATCGTCATCGTCACGATCGCCTTGACGCAGTGGTTGACGACGTACTTATCGATTGCTTCGTTCGAGGAACGGACGACGTTCAACTTGACGATTTCCTACTGCTTCATCTTTTCGCAAGTCATCCTCGGGATTCAGCAACTCGTCGTCACGCGGTATCTCGCCGATTGTTTTTATGAGAAGCGCTACAAGGAAATCTTCCCGACGTTCATCGGGATGACGAAGATGACGATCGCGATCGCCGCCGTCTTCTACGTGGTTTTCCTGACGTTCTCCGAGTTGCCCTTCCTATCGAACCTGTTGATTTTGATTCTCTTTTTGACGATCAACCTGATTTGGGTGCAATTCTTATTCCTGAGTGCGGCGAAGTTTTATCAAGCCGTCGCCTACAGCTTTTTAGGGGGAGCGGCAGTATCGATCATCTCCGTCCTCTTGATCGACCGCTTCTTAATGCCGTACTTGACGGCACCGTTCGCGACGAGCATGGCGTTGACGGCAGGCTTTACGCTCGGGATGCTCGTGACGTTGTTCGGTCTGTTCACGGCGATGTTGTTGACGTTCCCGAACCGCGAGACGAAAGATCCGTTTAGTTACCTCAGTTACTTCGACCGGCATCCGGCACTGTTTTGGACGAGCTTCCTCTACAACATCGGCGTCTGGGTCAGCAACTGGGTGATTTGGTTCTCAGAAGGCGGAGCCGTCCATCTCGGGACGTTCCGGTATCACCCCGTCTACGATACGGCAATCTTCCTCTCGTACTTGACGGTCATCCCGACGATGACGATCTTCGTCATCTCCGTCGAGACCCGTTTTTACGAGCGCTACCGTGTCTTTTACGGTTACGTCAATGAAGGCGGGACGCTCCAGCAAATCAACAAGGCGAAAGCAGCGATGTTGCTGATCTTACGGCAAGAGCTCCAGCGGCTCGTCCGCAATCAGGGACTGTTCACGCTGTTCGTCCTGATTTTTGCCTCGACCTTGCTCAGTAGTCTCGCCTTGTCGAAGGAGACGATCAGCATCTTCCAGATGACGACGATCGGTGCTTTCTCGAACGCGATGGTCCTCGTCCTGACGCTGCTGTTGCTTTATTTCGAAGATCAGCGCGGGGCCTGTATCACGTCACTGCTGTTCTTCGCCGTCAACGGCGTCTTCGCGGTTGCGTTAGCACCGTTCGGATATGACGGATTCGGTCTGAGCTTCGCATTAGGGTCGACAGTGACGTTCGCCTACGCCTTGATCCGCTTGATTCAGTACGTCAATGAGATCGATTACCATACGTTTTGCCGCTATGAGCCGCGCCAGCGGTCAACCCGCTTCACCCGCGTCGGGGAACGGTTGAACCGGCGCTCGGCCTAACAAAAAAAGCCTGAATCGAAGTAGCATCTCGCTACTCGGATTCAGGCTTTTTTGTGGACGGTCATCAGCGGCGGTTCATTTCACGCGGATAGCCTTCCGGGTTTTGTGACTGCCAGCGCCAAGCATCCTGGCACATGTCATATAACGTTTTTTCAGCTTTCCAGCCGAGGAGGCGTTCGGCTTTTGACGCATCCGCATAACAGGCGGCGACGTCACCCGGACGACGGTCGACGAACTTGCGTTTGACGTCGATGCCGGTCGCTGACTCGAACGTCGTCACTAAGTCGAGGACGCTTGAGCCGGTCCCTGTTCCTAAGTTGAACGCTTCGATACCTTGGTGCTTATACTCAAGTGCTTTGAGGTGTCCTTTTGCGAGATCGACGACGTGGATGTAATCGCGAATCCCGGTCCCGTCCGGCGTCTCGTAATCCTGTCCGTAGACACTGAGTTCATCCAAACGTCCGGCTGCGACTTGCGTGACGTACGGCATCAAGTTGTTCGGGATGCCGTTCGGGTCTTCCCCGATCAATCCACTGATATCGGCACCGATTGGATTGAAGTACCGTAACAGGGAAATCTCCCAGTCCGTGTCGGACGCCGCGACGTCTTCAAGCATCTGTTCAATCATCAATTTCGTCGCGCCGTACGGATTCGTCGTCGAGCGTGGCGCCGACTCGTCAATCGGTGTCGTTTCCGGCACACCGTAGACGGTCGCGGATGAACTGAAGACGAGTTTTTTGACGTTGTGTCGCGCCATGACCTCAAACAAGACGAGTGAACTGACGAGATTGTTCTTATAGTACGACAGCGGTAAGGCGACAGACTCACCGACGGCTTTCAAACCGGCGAAGTGGATGACGGCTTCGATGTCATGCTGCGTAAAGATTTGTTCGAGCGCGTTCATGTCCATCACGTCGTTTTCATAAAACGTGACCGGTTTTCCCGCGAGCTGCTCGATCCGGTCGAGAGCGATTTTCTGACTGTTGCTCAAGTTGTCGATGACGACGACTTCATATCCTGCTTGGAGCAGTTCAAGACACGTGTGGCTACCGATATAACCGGCGCCTCCTGTTACTAAGATTTCCATAAAGATTCTCCTTTTTGTTACAATTATTGGATAAGCATAGCATGAAATGATTGTCTGTTCCATGCGTGAAAGCTCTTGGAAAGGGAATCCTTTTACTAGACCAATTATGAGGAGGATTAACCATGACCCACTTCGACTATCTCGAGCAGTATCTCCAAACGCACGCGACGTATTCGGCGCTGACGATCAAAGCCTACCGCAGTGATTTACGGCAGCTGAAGAAGGCATGTGTCGAGTGGTCGGTCAAGTCCCTCCAAACGTATTTTGATCACGTCATCGGACAGTATAAACCGGCGACGGCATTGCGGCGATATCATGCGTTGATGGCACTCGGAAATGAACTTGTCCGAGTGAAACGACTCAAGGTCAATCCAATGAAACAAGTTCGACCGATCGTCCATCAACACGTCCGGCAACGGGACGGTTATCCGTTGCTTGCGGCAATCGATGTCATCCGGCAAATCAAGCATCCGACGTACCGTCTCTTTTTCGAACTCATCAGCCAAACGGGCCTCCGCTTCATGGAGGCCCGTTAGTTGTCGATCGAAGACATTCAATTTACAACGGCGACGTTACTCGTCCGGCATGGAAAAGGACGACGCTTGCGAACCGTACCGCTCGGGCGCCATTTGGTCACGAAGCTAAAAGAGTTCATTGGAGATCGCGCGACAGGGTACGTTTTTCGCTCCGTCCGTGGCAAGGTAATCCACGAACAAGGGGCGCGGGACGCGTTACGGAACCAATCGCTCGCCCGGTCGGGTCATGTACTCCGTCCGCATGATTTACGTGTCGGCTACGCGACCTACCTGTACCAGACGGCGGGCTGTAAGTTACTCGAGATTCAACGCCTGCTCGGACATGCCCGGTCGGAGACGACGGAAGGCTATATCTTGAGCCGGGAGACGAAACTCAGACAAGTCGTCGATGCCTTGTCGGCGTCAGACGGTTGATCGACGAACGGGCGACTTCAGCCGACGGCAAGATGTACTGTTGCGTCGTCTTCGCGTCACTGTGACCAAGCAATCGCATGACCGTCAGCAAGTCGGTCTGGTGTTCCCGATAAAGGGTCGTCGCGAACGTCACCCGGAGGTCGTGCGGACGTAACGTCCGGCCGAGCAACAACTCACTTGCTTGGCGCAATTGTTTCCGTGTCGTGTCAGGACGTAACCGTCGCCCATGATCGGTCAGGAACACGTACTCGCCGTCCGGTCGTTCCGTCTCAATGTACCGCAACAGGACGTCTGTCAATTCGTCGTTCAACGGGACGAAACGGGATTTGTCGCCTTTACCGTGGCGGACGAACAGGTGGCGCTCCGTAAAATCAAGATCGGCACACGTCAATTGGTGGGCTTCACTGAACCGGAGTCCGGTATGGAGCAGTAAAAAGTAAAACGCATACGTCGCTTCATCGGTCAGCGTGTCGATGACACGACGGGCATCCGGATAGCTGAAGGCTGTTCGCAGTTTCGGACTCGGACGAGCCGGTTTCTTAATCTGCTTGAGAGGATTTTTCGCAAGTGACCGCTCCGCGACGAGGGCATCGAACAAGGTCGCTAAGGCATGAATCCGCCGGGCGACGGTCGTCGGGGCATAGGTCGTGTGAAGCAGTGTGATGTATCTTCGGAGTGACGGAATATCGAGGGCCGTCGCATGACGACAGAGGTGGCGGACGTCCGAACGATAGGCTTTTTTGGTCAGGCGACTGTAGGTGGGGGAAGCCTCAATCAAGGCGAGTAAGCGGTCGAGGTAGAACGTCATCATAGGAGGATGCCTTCGACTTTCCGCTTCAAGTCTGACTTGAGGGAGCGCAGACGGGCGTCGGAGTAGCCGAGTGTTCCTTCCGTTCCAGCGATCATTGCCTGAAGGAAGGTGAATTCTTTCGGGGAGAGGGCGTGTTCGAGTTCGTTCAGCAAGTAAGGGAAGGAAACAGTTTGTTGACGAGGCAGTTCCGGCAGGGTTTCGACGGCGACTTCGGTCGTCAGTGTGCGAGTCCGTTTGGCGAGATAGTCGAGCATCGCGCCGCGCGCCCGAATGCGGACGAACGTGATTGATAATTCTTTGCCGGATTCGATGGATGTCCAGAGGCGGAGCAATGCTGCTTGTCGGCATTCATCGTGTTCGTTCGGGTGGATCGAGAGGCGGTGCAGGAGTGAATTGATCAGAGGGAGCCAGTGGTGTAAGGCTTCATTCATGGGAAGGATCCAATCTTTCGGATATGCATATCGAAGGGTATTCCGCGGTAGTTTTAGTATAAGTAGAGTTATCCTGAAGCGACGCGCGACAAGGCAAGGGTTTGCCTCGGTCAATCGTCGATATTTAGTTGGAAAACGAGACGAACGGCTTTTGAAAGCTCAGAAAACCGTTGGCATGATTCAAAAAAGATGGTTTGAAAAGAGAGGATAACTCTACTTATCCTCGGGGGTGTTCGAAAGAAAATTACTTTTTTGTTTTAGGAATAGGTCATTCGTAGGGGAAATTGTTATAAATATTTATCTCTTTCTACCTGATTTGAAATCGAAAATAAATTCTATAATAAAGAAAGTAATCAAACTGCATGATTTTTTAAAAGTTAATTAATCTTTTTCAATAAAAACCGACTTAGTAATTAAGCGAATATTCAGATAAATAAAATTGGTAAAATATTACGTTATTATAAGGTTGTTAACAACACACCGGTGATCGGCCGATGACCTACTCTAATTAAAAGGTGGTCATTCAACATGTTCAAGTTTAAAACAATCGCAGCAGGAGTCCTTGCGCTAGGTCTTCTTGCCTCTAACTCAACAGCATTCGCTTATTCAAGTTCTGGTCAAACGTTTACAAAGTCATGGGAAAAAAGTTCAACAGGTACAAACTGGGTCATTAATTACGGTTTCAATGACTTATTCATCAATGAAGATTACACACATACAAAACACATGACACGTTCACACATAGCACAAGTTGTGAATGGTAATGGTTCACATGCAGATAGTGATAAGGCTGGAAACTGGGCTGGCATTGAAGTAACACATAAGGGAAGTACGATTTACTATTACATCAAGTGAGTGAAAAAGTGGGGGAATGAACGTGAAGCAATTAAAAGTGTTGATGGTGACGTTGATTCTCGCGTTGAGTCTGTTCATCATTGGTGAAAGTCGAATGCTGAAACTGGAAGGATTTTCTGATCCGTTCGATACGACGACACTATACCCGAATTCGAAAAAATCGGAGAAACAGATGATTGCTGATATCTATGCCGCTGCCGAGCGAAATCAGATGGATGTCTTTACGTATGAAGAGACGCCGAATGGCAGTTTCTCAAGTACAAAGACAATTTATGGAACGGAAGGTGTGGAGAAACACCTTGCGAACCAACAGATTCGAAGCGAAACATACGACAGTGTTTTCCTTGGTGACATCACCTTCACGTTCAAACCTTTATACGAGCATCCTCGTCTTGCCTATACACCTAACTTTTACGGGATCGGATCTTCCGATGCCGTAAAAGCATTTAAGATGGACTTGATTGATACATATGCGGGAAATCACCCGCAACTTGGTTACAACGAACATACTGAGCGAAATCGCGTCCTTGGCATCTGGTCGCTCGTCATCATTATCACCGTCCTAATGACATTTTATGAACTATCTATGAATCGTAAAGAACTGTTGGTTCGCTTATCGATGGGAGAACGGCTGTCGCTGATGATTGGCAAGTCCATCGCCTTTGATTCCGTGATTGTGCTTGGTATTTTCGCTTTCAGCTTCGGTCTGTTGCGTCAAGTCACGCCACTTGACCCTTATTGGCAGTTCCTGTTGCTGTTAGTGTTTATCTTGCTCGTCTGCAATGGACTCGTTTATCTGTTGATCGGTCGCTTGCAGATCAAAGAAGCGTTTGCCAACAGTTATCGTTCACGGACGCTCCTGTCGATGACCTATGGGTTAAAGTTCATCACGGCGTTGCTGACAATCTTAATGTTATCGAGTACTATCACAGTTATTACGGAAGCTGTGGCGCTTTATCAGCAACGGGACTTTTTTGAAACGAAACAGACCTATGACTATACCTATATCGGTCACAAGATCACTTCTCCGAATTATTCGGACGAAACGAGTCCTGCACTGTCGGAACAGATTCAGACTGAGCTGTATCGACGCTATCAAACCGATTTCTCGGGAACACTCGTGACACCACTTGCGAACTTTTCGACACGTGATCAGACGGCCTTGATCTTGAACCGGCAAGCATTCGAAGAGATTAAAGAGCGACTTCCGGAAGTAACCGATGTCTTCACGAATAAGTTGACGATTATTGCACCGGAGCAAGCGACACCACCAAGTAAAGAAGAGCTCGATAATACCCTGCAATCACTTGGATTAGGCCCGTTCATCGAACAACAGTATGAGACAATCCGCTATACGACACCGCTCGAACTGACGGCGATTGATCAAAACCTCGTGAGTGGCAGCCTACTCGTCGACGAACCGACGCTGATTGTCTTGAATGATGATGCGAAGACACGGATGAAACTGAAGCAGTTGTCCTCTGTTTTGTTGAGTGACATCATGTACGACGTCAATCCACCGACGTTTGATCGTTTCGTTGAGGAACAGGCGATGACGGATGAATTGTTCATCCGGACGAATGTCTGGGATAAGTACATCGGTGCCTGGGAAACGGCCAAACGGTTAATGAACATGAATCTGATTTTTGCTGCACTGATCATCAGTCTGGAACTGTTGATTATCGTAACTGTCTTGAAACTCGAGTACCAAGTCAACGCGCTCGAGTTATCCGTCAAAAAAGTCATCGGTTACAGCATCTGGCAAAAAAATCGACGGTTGGTCCTCTATACACTTGGTATTACGTCGTTCAGCACTTTAATCGTGACGCTTGCGGTCTACTTCTTTGCAATCGGCCATCCCTTGTGGTTGCTGAGCGGAGGCGGTCTGTTGGCCTTACTTGAAGGAATAGTTTTGGTCGGGCTGATCCGTAAGATTGAACGAGCTAACATCCAGCGGATCCTAAAGGGGGGAAATGTATGATTCAGATTCAAGGCGTATCAAAAACGTTTGAAGGTAAAAGCTTGTTTGAAAATCTGTCGTTACAGATTGAGGCAGGGGATTTCGTCATATTTTCCGGACCGAGCGGATGCGGGAAAACGACGTTGTTAAACATGGTGGGCGCTTTGGAACCGCTTGATGCGGGGAAAATTCTTGTTGATGGACAGGACATCACAAAAAAACGGAATCAACTGGACTACTTCCGAACGAAGATTGGATTCTTGTTTCAAAACTTTGCTTTGGTCGACCAGAAGACAGTTCGACAAAATCTGGACATCGTCCAAAAGAGTTACCGCTCTGGGCGAACGATTGAAGAGGTCTTGTCAGCCGTCGGTCTTGAGGAAAAGATCGATAAAAAAGTCTATATGCTGTCTGGAGGCGAGCAACAACGGGTCGCACTGGCTCGACTGATGCTAAAGAAATGTGACATCATTCTTGCTGATGAACCAACCGGCTCACTCGATCAAGCGAATGCAGAACGGGTCATGACGATTTTGCAGGAGTTGAATGCAAGCGGCAAGACCGTCATTCTCGTCACGCACGATGAAGCAATCAAAAAACAGGGGAACAGGTTGGTGGAACTCGGATGAATCCAAAGAAAAAAGGTTTGCGCATTGCGTTTGGTTTAGTGGCCGGATTCCTATTGCTGAATCTTGTCTGGTACGGGGTGACGACGATTCAGTACAAACCGTTTTTAGCAGCAGTTCCGGAGCACGTTACAGGTGTTCATGCTATGACGAAGAATGGTCTATCGTATAATGTCAAAACACCTGATTATTTATCGTATGTCGGAAACTTAGCGGTTTCGGACGATAAAGCAGGTATTTGGCTTATCATTTGGCCGACCTTGTTCGGAGATGACGAATACGGTGTACGAATTCAAGACAAGCAAACCGGTTATGAACTGATGGTTAACGATCAATTGAAACTGCTCGAACCGGACGCGGAACTACAAGCCATCTTGGATCGAAATAAACCAGAAATCACGCGTCTTGTGGAACACGCGAAGACCGTATTTCCACTTGATTGATTAGTGAACTGTTTCCTGATGAGGGGAGCAGTTTTTTTGTATGAAATCGGCGAGAGAAAACGAATAATCGTATATAACGCGAAAGAAGATAGCGCTGTACTAGATAGTTTATTTTCTTTAAAAATATAGAATATGAATGATTTTGTGATGTGAGGGTAAAAGTAAATGTTAGTTATATGAAAAGAAACCAACACTTACGGAGGCGGAAAAAATGAAGCGACTTGACGGATTTCCAACATCATACTGGCGCACTTCGATTGAACATACGATTTATCCGAAATTAGAAACAGACAGTACGACGGACATCGTCATCATCGGTGCCGGCATTGCAGGACTCGTCGCAGCGGTCCAGTTGATTGATTCCGGATATGCCGTGACACTGCTTGAAGCGGATCAAGTCGCGAGCGGGACGACCGGGTATACGACGGCAAAAGTCTCATCGCAACACGGTTTGATTTATGATCAATTGATTCAGACAATCGGCCAAGAGAAAGCACGCCTCTATTTTCAGGCGAATGAAGAGGCGATTGAGTTTTTACGTGAGCAGGTCGAACGACTCGGCATCGACTGCGAGCTTGAGACGCAGGATGCGTACCTGTACGTCGCGTCCTCAAAAGAAAAGGCCAGTCAACTCGAAAAAGAAATCGAAGCCTATGCCCGACTCGGAATGGACGGGGGAGAGGCGACGGCGGAAGTGCAAGCGAAGTTGCCCTATCCGGTTGAAAAAGCAGTCGTCTTACGTAATCAAGCCCAGTTCCATCCAGTCAAGTACTTACAAGGACTCGCCCGGTACTTCACAGCGAATGGCGGTAAGTTATACGAACAGACACGGGCCGTATCGGTCGAGACAAAACGGACGCCGACCGTCGTCGTTGAGAACGGACGTAAAATCGAAGCGAAAAAGATCATCGTCGCCTCGCATTTCCCGTTCAATGATTTAAAAGGGCTCTATTTTTCAAAACTCGAAGTCCACCGATCGTATATCGTCTCCGGCTTCGTCGATGCAACGTTTCCGGACGGTATGTTCATGAGTGCCGATCAACCGAGTCGCTCACTCCGGCATGCAAAGACGGCAGATGGACGAACACTCGGTTTCTTCGGTGGGGAAAACCATTTGTCTGGACACGAGACACATACGAAAGCCAATTATCAAACGTTGGCGCAGTTCGCGGAAGCCGAGTTCGGGGTCGAAGCAATCGAACAGTTTTGGTCGGCGCAAGATTTGATTTCGCTCGATAAAGTCCCGTATGTCGGTCAAATGACGAGTGACGATTCGAACCTGTTCGTCGCAACAGGATTCGCCAAGTGGGGGATGACGAACGGGATTGCGGCAGGTCGTCTCTTAGCCGATCTATTGACCGGGAAATCAAACCGCTACCTGTCCTTGTTCGATCCGAACCGGTCGAAGTTGAGCAAGCAGGATGCGAAACAGTTCGTCAAAAACAATGCCGATGTCGCGCTCGAACTCGTCAAAGGGAAAGTCGCACGTGGCGAGAAAGAGGCGGAGGCGTTAGCACGCGACGAAGGTGGGCTCGTCCGCCACGACGGGAAGACGGTCGGCGGATACCGGGACGAGACGGGTGAACTGCATCTCGTCAAGACGACCTGTACGCATCTCGGTTGCGACGTCAAATGGAACGACGGCGAACGGTCATGGGATTGTCCGTGTCATGGCTCCCGGTTCGATTACGAAGGAAATGTGCTCGAAGGGCCAGCCGTTAAGCCGCTGAAAAGAATGTAACGACAGCCAAAAGGCTCACGATGCGTCGTGGGCTTTTTGCTTGTATCTTCATCAATTTGAGAATTCCTGCTTTATTTTTTATAACATGTGCTATAATTACCTGGTATAAAAAATATTTAAGCGTATAACTATATCGGTCGGGTCGAGTATCATGTGGATGTTACGAATTCACCGTCACGAACGCCGTTTCCTGGTTTCATTCAAGCACATCATCTCATTAGCGTCGTGAACGCTGTAACTGAATTCGAGGAGGAAGCAACACATGAGTAAAGAAAAAATCGCCCAGCTTCGTAAACATGTCTCGCCGTTTGAAAAGGCAGACATAAAAGCGAGTGTCAGGCAGATGATCAACACGATCCTACCGTTTCTCGTCGCTTGGTTTCTCGCCTACCAAGCACTCAAAATCTCAGTATGGCTTGCGGTTCCGCTTGCGATCGTCGCAGCCGGGTTCGTCGTCCGGACATTCATTATCTTCCATGACTGTACGCACGGGTCATTCTTCAAAAACAAGAAAGCAAATGCGATCGTCGGGACAATCACAGGAATCTTGACGTTATTCCCATACGAAAAATGGAAACGCGAGCATTCAATCCACCATGCGTCGAGTGGTAACCTCGATAAACGTGGCGTCGGTGACATTTGGGTCATGACGATCGAAGAGTATGTCGAAGCATCGAAATGGACACGGTTGAAGTATCGTCTCTACCGGAATCCGCTCGTCATGTTCGGTCTCGGACCATTGTTGTTGATTCTCGTCGTCAGCCGCTTCAATCGCAAGGACGCACGGAAAAAAGAACGCATCAACACACACGTCATCAATGCGTCACTCGTCGTCTTGTATGCGGTCATGATTTATGTCGTCGGTTGGCAGGCCTTCTTGATCATCCAAGGAACAACGATGTTCACAGCGGGCGTGCTCGGGATCTGGTTATTCTACGTTCAGCATACGTTTGAAGACTCGTATTTCGAGGATGAAAGCGAATGGGACTACGTCAAAGCCGCGATCGAAGGAAGCTCGTACTACGAGTTGCCGAAAGTTTTACAGTGGGTGACAGGAAATATCGGCTTCCACCACGTCCATCACTTAAGTCCGCGTGTCCCGAACTATCATCTAGAAAAAGCCCATACGGCGACACCACCCCTTCAAAAAGCAACGACGATCGGCTTATTCTCGAGTCTCAAGTCGCTTCGTTATAAACTATATGATGCTAAAAATAAAACGTTCGTGACGTTTCGCGAAGTCAAACATCTGTTGCGTGAACCGAAAACATCTATATCCTAAGCAAAGTGCTCACCTGTTAAACGGGTGAGCGCTTTTTTGTCTCCGTCTTTAGGCGTAGGTTCCAAGTCGTTTTTCATGGTAAGCTATTCCGATAGTAGAAGGAGGGATGCTACATGCGTCGGATACCGATTGCCTATGTCACAGGAGGTGCCATCCTGTTAGCATTGTTTGGTTTTAGCTCGATGACGTATGAACAACAATCCTTGATTCCATTTTTGACGAACCATGTCCCGCTCGGCTGGGTCGATGCGTTTTCGTTCGTCTCGTTTCATTATGAAGTCCCGATCAGTGTCGCAGCACTCGGACCGGCCGCATTCGTCGAGTTCTTCATCCGTAAAGGCATGCACGCGGGTCTGTTTTTCGTCTTCGGTATCAGTCTGGTCCACTTGTTGCGGATGCGACGTTATCGCCCGGTCCCTGCTGCCTTTTTTGCTTTTACGACAGCAATGACCGTCGGCGTGCTCGATGAGTTCCATCAACTCTTGACCGGTGGACGGACGCCGCTTGTCGGTGACGTCTTGATTGACGGGAGCGGGGCGTTCGTCGGGATCCTGCTTTACACGGGACTCCGGCTTTTCCTGAAGGCGGACCGGATCGTCAAAATGGACTATCAACGAACGAGCTAACCAAAACATCCCCCGTTCCCTCAACAACAGTTGAGAAGACGGGGGATGTTTTGATTCAGTTAAAAGCGTTGGACCCACTCGATTTTGTATTGTGTCCGACCGTACTCTTTTCGAAGCATGTTGTCTGCTTTTTTGCGGGCAGTCGTGTGATCACTCGCACGGATGATCAGGCGATCGGTTTCAATGATTTCTTCGCGTTCGATGACATGGTATTGGATGGTATATTCTTTGTTGAACAGATTCAGTAATCCCATGATATTCACTCCCATATTCTTCATTCTAGTAGTTATTATATGGTATTTACAAAATAATGGCAATCTAAAAGAGTGACTTTCGTCTCACTCTATAATAAATAGTATATGAGTCGAATGGTTTATTAATTTTTTCGATTAGAATGACGATAAAGCCTTATAAAATGCGAAATTATTTTAAATATTATTATTTTTGAATACTTTGTGAAATAAATTCCTGAATCATTCAAACCATTCAGAAAGTCTCATACTCTAAGTGGAAAATATATTTAGATAGTTTGTTTAACGATTAACAATAATTAACTTGGAATCCGTTTGGGATTATCGGTATGATAGAGAAGAGTGGTGAAGAGGCCATTCGTGAAGAAAGGGGTCGAAGACTGACCATGCACGACATCAATGAAACGAATCAATCAACCCGTCAAAAGGAACCGGTTGTAAGACGCGAGCATGTGTATTTTTGGTTGCTGCTCCTGACGTCAATCGTGACGGCATGCGGCATACTCGTTCTCGTCATCGAATTTCCGATGAGTGGACTGATGATAGTAAGTGGAGTGGTTGTAGTACTCGGACTGGTTGTGATGAGAAAGTGGATTCAGCTGACGGCGTTACGGAGTGAACAAGTTCGTGTGAGTGACGTCTTGTTTTACGATCTTCAATCCCGAGTCGCGCATCAGGCGAAAGAACTCGGACTTTGGCGGATGCCGGAGACCTATTTGATCGACCATCCACAGCTGACGACACCACGAATCGTCTATTTTTTGCAAAAGTATACGCTGTTGCTTCCCGCGTCGTACCAGTCGCTTGACGATACCGGTGAATTTTTGATCATCCGAGAACTCGCGCACGTCAAACGGAATCATCATGAAAAACGTCTTGTCCTCCTGCTTGGAAGCTGGGTGCCCTTTTTACGCGCGGCCTATGTACGTGCCTGTGAGGAAACAGTCGATCGGATGGCGCTTCGACGGGTCCCGCGTGACGTTGCCGTACGTGGCATCATCAGTTCGACGGTCGGTCGGACGATAGTGGAAAATCTTGATATGAACGTCTACATAACAGAAAAACAAGCAGGGGCATCACTCGCGACAGAAATCGCACAACTGTTTCGGAAGCAACCGGACGTCTTACGGCGTCTACAAGCGACCGGAATCGATGCTGCACATCGGCAGACGATGCGTTGGATCGTCCGAGGGCTCGTCATGAGCGGAACGCTGGTCGCGCTCTTCGGGCTTGCTGTCGTCGGTCGACAAGTCCCGCAACTGTTTGCTGACTTGACGACATTCGTCGAACAAGAAGCCGGAATCGAGCAGGACTTAGGTGAAACGGAACTGATGGCGGCGATTCAAAAGGGGACGCTCGAGGAAATCGAACAGCTGTTACCGACGAGTGATATGCAGGCCGTCGATGCTGACGGTGATACGGCCCTGCATTACCTCGGATACCGAAAGTCGAGTAAGGGGCTTGAAGGTGTGTTTGACGCTTTGATTAAAGCCGGCAGCGACGTCGATGCGATTAACGACTTCGGGGAGCGACCGTTTATCACGGCCGTCTACAGTAACAATCAGGAACTCGTCGCCTTGTACTTGAAACAAGGTGAGAAAATTGATCAGCAAGATGAGGACGGCTATACGCCGCTCCACCATGCCGTTGAAGGTGAAGGCAAGCAGACCGTAAAGCTGTTGCTTGAGAAAGGGGCAGACCTGACGATTAAGAACGAGGAAGGCTATACACCGTTAATGCTTGCGGAAGAATATGAACTCGACGACATCATTCTTTTACTGAAACAAAATGTACCGCAAACGTTATGAAAAAAGACGCTCTCCCGGTAAAGGGAAAGCGTCTTTTCGTTGTGTCTTGTCTCTTATTTGAGCATCGTTGCTGTATCGACGATGCGTCCTTCAATTTTGTAATCGACTTCTTTAAGTGATGCTGTGAAGTCGCGGAGGTTCTCCCAGTCCGAGAGACCGAGATCCGTGACGCGTCCATCTGCATAAGCAGTTGCGAATGGTGTGAGACCGTCGCCGCCCTTCGCAGTGAAAGCATTCGTCGCGATGACGTACGTCTTCGCAGGATCGATTGCTTCAAGTGTCCCGTTGTTGTCGACTTCCATCTTCGTGACACGTTCGCCCTTAACATTTTTGCTGTTGTATTCGAATTTCATACCCGATACATGGAGGAACCCACCGTTTTCGACTGGAGCGACACCGATGCTGATTTCAAGGAGGTCCTTGATTTCTGCACCTGTCATTTTCGCAGTCGCGAGTGTGTTACCGAACGGGAGTGTCGTTAAGACTTCACCGACTGTGAGTGGTCCGGCATTGATTGCTGCCCGGATACCGCCACCGTTTTGCATCGCGATGACAGCATCTTTGTTGTATTCTTTAGCTTTTTTGAGCATGCCGTCTGTGATCAAGTTACCGAGTGCCGTCTCGCTGTTACGCACACTGACTTCGCCACGCGGGTTTGTGAGTTCATTGACGATGTTCGCCCCGACTTCTTCGTTTTTCAGTTCAGCGATTTGATCCGCATATGGTTTGAGGATTTCCGCAGCTTTCGCGTCTTCTGCTGCTTTAGAGACGTCGATCAGCGAACCGTTGTACTCTGTTAATTTCCCTTTGTAGTCGAACGTCAAATCGAGATTTCCGAGGAAATCACCGTATTGATACGCTTGCGCGATGATTGTCGGTTCTGTTTTACCTGGAACGTCTTTTTCGTCGACGACGACTGGCGCTTCAAGTTTCGAGTGCGAGTGTCCTCCGACGATGACGTCGATGCCGTCAACATTACGTGCGAGCAGTTGATCATTGTCGACTGCAGCATTGTCATCGAAACCGATGTGTGTCAACGCGACGATTTTATTGACGCCACGGTCTTCAAGTTTTTTGACGGCTGTTTTTGCGCTCTCGATGTAGTTCGCGAAAGCGACCGTACCCGGACTTGAAATTTCCGCAGTCTCTTCTGTCGTTAACCCGAAGAAGCCGATTTTTTGTCCTTTGTATTCTTTAATCACACCTTGGTAAATCCGTCCTTTGTCAGGACCGGCTGTGATTGTTTTCGATTGGAGTCCCGCAAGCAGTTCGTTTTTGCTGAAATCGACGTTCGCTGAGATGAACGGGAACTTCGCGTTCGTAACGAAATCCTGAAGGGCTTGATGGTTGTCCTGGTCCCCGAGATCGAACTCATGGTTACCGAACGTCATCAAATCGTATTTCATGTAGTTCATCAACTCGAGGTCAGCTTGACCACGGAATTTATTGAAGTAGAGTGAGCCTGAGAAGACATCTCCTGCGTCAAGTAAGAGTGACGGTTTGCCGGCTGCTTTGTAGCTCGCACGGAGCTCCTTGATGACAGTTGCACGTTTCGCTGCTTTGTCGAGGTTCGCGTGTGTGTCATTCGTGTGGAGTAAACCGATTGAGAAATCATCCTTGTTGACGTCGAGGACATTGATTTTTGCTTTGAGTGTGATTGTTTTACCGAGACGTGTGTATTTTGCGACCGCATATTTGACGCCTGCTTCATCTGTATCGACTTTTGTCCAATGGACCGGTTTGTCATAGACACGGCCTGTTGCATAAAGAACAGCCAGTGTTTTCGGTAAGACCGGTTTTTCACCGACGTAGATCGTCTGTTCTTTCACGCTCTCGACGAACTTGACGGCATAGTTTTGGATATAAATCTTCACTTCGATTGGTGATTTCTTCTTCCCGTATGTCCCTTTTACCGTTTGGAAACGGTTAAAGATGTGACGGTCATACTTCTTCCACGTGATTTTTTCGCCCTTGTATGTAGCAGGTAATTTAACCGGGGCACCTTTCTTGAAGACGAGTGACTTGAGTTTGACCGTTTTGACTTTGACATGGGTTGCAGCAGAGACAGTAGTTTGCGCAACCGGCACGATTGCCGATGTCGTCAAGGCGACAGCGACAGCTGCCGCGTAAAGCGGTTTTGATTTGTACATACGTAAAAATCCTCCTTCAAAGTGGGGTATATGAATGCAAGGTCAAAATGCGATCGTTGACCTCTTCTTCTACTATAAGTGTTTTAGAAAGCACTGTGCGGATAATGTTTTGTAAAAAACGTAAATTCTTAGGTCGGACGACGGGACAACCCATTGGAGAGGTTTGCTTGTTAGACTGCAGACACTGAAAAAGTGAGTGAAAATTAAATGATAACGCTTTCATTATATGTCGGATTGATTCAAAAGGAAATAAAAAACTGCGAGAAGTTTATGTGTCATTCCCATTTTTTGATAATTTGCTTGTAGTTTTTAGTGCCTCTCTCTTGTATCATATAAAGTAATGGACTAACGTGTGAAAGGATGATCAACTGAAAATGAATGAAGCGATTCGAGGAAGTTTAGTCGTTTTGATCCTCTGTTTGATGATTGCCTTACTCGGATGGGGATTATCTTCACCTCCGACGACGATTGGTAGTATGCATGTAATTGATTTTGAGCTGTCTCCGTGACGTGTCCTAGGACATCGATGAGGGCAGTTTTTTTGTCGTTTAGAAAGCTACAGTTTAGTGTCGGTTTCCTCAATACATTGACACGATTTTTAACGATGGCTAGAATTGACTAAGTGTATGGTCGTTATCGACGACTTTTAATATGAAAGATTTGTTCAAGCAGAGAGGGGGAATAATCGAATCGGGCAGGCGAGAGGCACTGCTAACGGATCGCATTCGTTTGATACGATCGCGAATCGAATCCGTCATTTTTGACTGGAAGTAACTGAACTAAAATACATGTACCTCTACGGATCGGAAGGAACTTAACTTATGTTGAAAGAAATGAAAAACATCATCCGCGAACAAGTGGAGAATTTTCCACTGATTCGGCGCCTGGCACGGTACGAAATCAAATCGGCGCATGCGGAGCAACGGCTCGGTCTGTTGTGGGAGCTGCTCAATCCCGGATTACAAATCTTTATTTACTGGTTCGTGTTTGGTGTCGGTCTGAAAGGCAACAAGAACGTTGATGGCGACACGCCGTTCATCGTCTGGCTTCTTTGCGGGATTGTCGTCTGGTTCTTCATCAATGACGCGTTACTCCGGGGTTCGAACTCGATCAACAACCGGCTCGCGATGGTGACGAAGATGCGTTTCCCGATGAGTGCGATTCCGTCATATGTCATCTTGTCGCGGATGTACCAGCATTTCGCGATGTTATTGATCGTCTTCGTCGTCATCTTGCTTAACGGAATCCCGATGACGTGGAAGCTGCTCCAGTTGCCGTACTACATGGCGGCGACGTACATCTTCGTCTACGCGTTCTCACTTTGTTTCTCGACATTGATTACGCTCGTCAAAGACATTCAACTCTTTTTACAATCGATGATGCGGATGCTCTTTTATTTAACACCGATTCTGTGGAACATTGAACGATTCCCGGACGTCTTACATGGTCTGCTTCGTCTCAACCCGGTCTTCTACCTAGTCGAAGGCTACCGGTCGAGTTTACTGGGCGGTGCCTGGGTCTGGCAGGAATGGCCGACGGGACTTTACTTCTGGAGCGTGACGCTTCTATTGTTCACAGCCGGAACTTACTTACACATTAAGTTCCGTAAATCATTCACCGAGCTTGTTTAAGGGAAGGAAATCGCTATGTCTATGATAAAACTCGAACATGTCACGAAACGGTTTGACATGGTTACGACGACGAAAGAAAAATTTAAGTTGTTATTCAAAAGTAAAAGCAAGAGCGTGAAGACGTTCACGGCACTCCGTGACGTCACGCTCGACATCGGATCAGGAGAAGTCGTCGGTCTCGTCGGCATCAATGGTTCCGGTAAGTCGACGCTATCGAACTTGATCTCCGGTATCATCTATGCGAACGAAGGTGACGTCGAAATCAATGGTGAAGTCGCGATCATCGCCGTCTCGCAAGGACTGAAGAGTGTCTTGACGGGGCGCGAGAACATCCGGCTCAAATGTTTGATGCTCGGGATGGACGACGCGGAAATCGACCGCCGGATGCCCGGCATCATCGATTTTGCGGACATCGGGGACTTCATCGACCAACCGATTAAAAAATATTCGAGCGGGATGAAGTCGCGTCTCGGCTTCGCGATCGCCGTCAACGTCGATGCCGATATCTTGATCGTCGATGAAGCATTATCGGTCGGGGACCAAACGTTCTATAACCGGTGTATCGATAAGATGAATGAATTCAAGAACGAAGGCAAGACAATCATCTTCGTCAGCCACTCATTGTCACAGATTCGCAACTTCTGTGAACGTGTCATCTGGCTCGAGTACGGTCAAGTCAAACTCGACGGGACGACAAAAGAAGTCGTGCCGCAGTATAAGCAGTTTTTGACGTCATACAAGAAACTGTCGAAAGACGAGCAACACCAGTACCGCAAAGATCGCTTAAAGGAACAAGCAGAAAACGCGACACCGCGTAAGCAGAACGTCGATGCTGAAGATACGGTCAAACATCCAGGCTGGATCTTGTCCGGACTCGGGCTGCTCGTACTCGCAGCCGGCAGTGTGATGGTCATCGATGAAACGCCATCATTTGCATCACTGACTGACGCAATCGCCAACTTATTTTAAACACCAACGACCAGTGATACGTTTTGTGTCACTGGTCTTTTTTGTCGAGGAAACAGGGAAACGCGAATCAAAAAAAGAAGTAGTACAACGGACAGTACAGCGTTAGACGATTCAGCATAAGGGAGGGCGCGGGATGCAGAAGATTCGAAAAGCCATCATTCCGGCAGCGGGACTCGGAACACGTTTCCTGCCGGCGACGAAAGCGATGCCAAAAGAAATGCTTCCGATTTTGACGAAGCCGACGATTCAGTACATCGTCGAGGAGGCCGTTGCTTCAGGAATCGAACAAATCATCATCGTCTCGGGACGAAACAAACGGGCGATCGAAGACCACTTCGATCATGCACCGGAACTCGAAAACATATTACGGCAAAAAGGGAAGCTCGAGCTATTGAAAGAAGTCGACGCCTCGACGACGATGGCAGAAATCCATTATATCCGGCAAAAGGAACCTAAAGGTCTTGGACATGCGATTTGGAGTGCCCGTCATTTCATTGGGAATGAACCATTCGCCGTCTTACTCGGTGATGATTTGATCGTCGCAGAACGTCCTGGTCTCAAACAATTGATTGATCAGTATGAGACGACAGCGTCCTCCGTCATCGGCGTCCAACAAGTCGCACCGGAGCATACACATCGCTACGGGATCATTGATCCGATTGAACAAATCGGGAATCGGTACCACGTCCGGCAATTCGTCGAAAAACCGCCGCAAGGTACGGCGCCGTCGAACATGGCGATCATCGGACGATACATTTTGACACCGGCGATCTTTACGTACTTGGAGACGCAACAGGCGGGTTCAGGGGGCGAGATTCAATTGACGGATGCGATTGAACGCTTGAATGGAATTGAGGACGTCTATGCGTATGACATCAAAGGAGAACGGTTTGATGTCGGCGAAAAGATGGGGTACGTCGAGACGACGCTTGCCTTCGCGTTGAAGGACGAAGAGATTCAAGAGGATGTCAAAGCATTACTGAAGAAGTACGTCGCGGAGTGGGAAACTTAAAAAAAGAGGGGAACCCCCTCTTTTAAACAGTGATTAAGATTGTTTACGTTTGATCCGTATTCAAGTAGGACTTGACGTGAGGGGCTTCGTATTGACGAAAACGCTCGAGTAACGCTTCAGGTGTCGACTCGACGAGCAGCATCGCTGCATGCTCGGGGATGATGAATCCTTGGGTTTCCATCTGCTTGAACAACGCGATGAGGGAATCGTAGTACCCGTCGATGTTCAAGATGCCGCACGGTTTTTCATGGAGACCGAGCTGGGCCCACGTGAAGACTTCGAAAAATTCTTCCATCGTTCCGGGACCGCCTGGTAAGATGATAAACCCGTCCGCAAGTTCCGCCATCTTTGCTTTTCGGTCATGCATCGAGTCGACGAGGTGGAGTTCTGTCAGGTTCGGATGAGCGATTTCTTTTTCCTGTAAAAAGTGTGGTAACACACCGATGGCTTGTCCGTTCGCGGATAAAATGGCATCTGCGACGGCACCCATCGTTCCGACACGCGAACCACCATAGACGAGTCCGTAATCCTGTTTCGCAAGCACCGTGCCGAGCGTCGCGGCGGCTTCCTTGAAAAGCGGTGATGCTCCATCTTTTGAGCCACAAAACACAGCGAGTTTTTTCATGACAATCGTTCCTCCTTCAAGACTGGTCTTTTCTCAACATACCATATCGCCGCGGGAAATTGAAAAGCGACCTCGTCTTCTTAGCGGGAACTTTACATTGATGACGCCATTAGAATGGAGGGGACACCAGTGAGACCTAAAACAATTGTCTGGCTTGTACTGATCATTGCCGCAATTAATTTACTGCTCGGCATTTTTATACCGGAATCACCGACACGGACGACGATCAGTACGATTTTATTAGGCGTGATTCTGCTGTTAGGGGTAGGATATTTCATTACACTGCGTCGATCTTCTAAATGAACAAGCGATCTCCCTGGCTGGATGTTTCAGTCAGGGAGACCGCTTTTTTTTGATGGATCAAGAACACAATAGGTATGAAGGAATATTCTAAAAAATCTATTTTTATACATATTTCCGACACAAAGGTGGATTAAATGTAAAAATTGCACAACTTTCGGGACGTATGACCCGCGACTAAAGTAATGAGAAGTGTAAATAATGTGCAAAATACGCATAATATTCGTATTCGAATATTTGGAGGGGGTCTAAGGTTATATGATGATATCAATAAGCCATATAAAAATATTAGGAGGTCATTAATCATGAACTTGAAAAATAAATTAGGTCTTGTTGTTGGCGCAATTACTTTAACTGCTTCAATCGGATTAGGATCAATTGGTTCTTTAAATAAAGTAGACGTAGCAATCAACAACCTACCGACAGAATTCTCAGTGAAGCGTGATGTAGCGATCAACAACCTACCGACAGAATTCTCGATGAAGCGTGATGTAGCGATCAACAACCTACCGACAGAATTCTCGATGAAGCGTGACGTAGCGATCAACAACCTACCGACAGAATTCTCGATGAAGCGTGATGTAGCAATCAATAATCTACCGACAGAATTCTCGGTGAAGCGTGACGTAGCGATCAACAATCTACCGACAGAATTCTCGGTGAAGCGTGACGTAGCGATCAACAACCTACCGACAGAATTCTCGGTGAAATTAGGATAAAATACCTTTATCGTTTATATATTTTATTTTGCTTGTTAAGATAATATCTTTGTATTCTTCCATACCGAGAAGATCGAATAATAGATATGCTTTTGTATATGAGATTTTTATTTCTTCAATGGGGCCGGATTGTAGCTCTAATACTGAAGCTCTTTGGAATAATAATTGTCCCAGAATAGACATATCCTTAAATCTTAAACTATCGTATATGCCTTCTTCGATGTATTTAAGTGCTGTGTGAGTATCGTTGATATCTAGAAGCATTTTTGAGAAGTTATAGAATATTCTAATACGATCTATCATTAACTCATCATTGTCGAAATTCAAAGAAATTAATTCTTCATATACTTTTTTACACCGTTGGTAACTTTTATTTTCGTAATAAATCGTTGCTATCGCTGATTTCAATCTTATTAACATTTTTGGTGAGTAATAAGAAGTTGAATACAAATCAGATAATTTTTGTAATTCGACTATGCATGTGCGGTAATCTATTTTTTTTAATCGGTATGAAGATAAATGGAAATAATATTTATACAGCAGAGAAGATTCTTCTGTTAAAGGGAAGTTTTCTAGTCGATTTCTGGCCTCATTGTAAAGGGATTCATATTTCATATTTCTAAACTTCATAAGTAAAGAGTCATCTAAAGTTCTTAATGAATTATATTGCTCTGTATGGTCTAAAAAAACGGCTATCGGAACTTGTAATCTCCGAGATAACGCAAACAACAAATCAACCGTCGGTGAATGTGTGCCGCTCTCAATCTTACTGATCTCCGCTTGGCTACAAATCCCGTTCGCTAGATCCTTCTGCGTCAAGTTATGCTTCTTGCGAAGACGGCGAAGGGCGAGGCCAATCTGGGGTGACGTTAATTGATCCATGGGTTCGGTCCTTTCTATACAAGTGGATTCGACTACGTGTCTATCTCCTTATTATAGAAGTGATGCCCGGACAAAACCAACTTTTTACTGTGATAATTCGTCAACGATTTTGATTATCCATTCTAAACGGAAGAAAGGGGTATTTCCTATGAATCTCATTTTTAAAGAATCGCGCCGTACGATTTCATCTTGTGGCTGGTGTTTAAACGCTTCTACGGTTACGGTCGCACCCTTGGCTAGTCGGGAGATGGAACGCGTCAAACCGGTGACGAAACGTCGCACTAAAACATCTTAAAAAAAACGTCCATTAACGGCGTGGCTTCATTCCGTTCGTTACGGTTTGAAGCCATTTTTTTTACACACTCAGATGAAAGGAGAATGAACATGATTGGACTTACCGTACTCGCTGAGAGTGAAGGCTGGCTCCACCAGCTTGAACCGACAGCGGACTTCATCGCTTTTTGTCAGTCGCATCGTTTTTCGTTCGATCATTACGATTACAATGTGCACACGTTTCTTGATTTACTGGATTATATGGATTTTCAAGAATTTGAACACTATTTGTTCATTCTTCGGGGGAGCGGCGAACGGACGATGCGACTCGTCGCCTATCTTCAACAACGGATGCTGCATGTCCAGTTTCATTTGATTAATGACCGGGGGGACGTTTTGTTTGGGGATCCGTATTTTTTAGACGGCATCACGGTACCGTTCGAAGAACCGCTCGCTGACTCACAACCGATTGCCTTACAAGATGCCTTGATGTCTTTATTCACAGGTGTCTACCCGGACGCGACGTCCCGTCATCCGCAACCACTCCGGCATATTTACGCAGAAGAGACGAGTCTACTGAATTCCATCAATCCGGCACTATTCGATCAGATGACGATCAACAGCTTACTGTACATCGACCAACCGACACGGCACGATTTACCGGTCATTGAACTGATGAGCCACGTTCCGGTCTTGGTCGCCTTCTCGGATACCCTGTCGTTCGACATCAAGGCACACCTTGCCGTCGTCAGTCGAACGGCAATAGAAGCTGCCTTCGAAACGTGGCAGACGACGAGCCGCGTACCGAACCCGGGACACTATATGGGGATTCTCGATTATGCGACACTCACCGGGATGACCGTGTCTCATCGGCTATTTATTTTTAAAGACGGCGTCTGTGCAGATTACGGAAAACAAATCTGCTTGAGCGGGCTTGAAGAGATTGATATTTGTCAATTGCGTCATCGTCAACGGGAGACATTCGCACCAATCGCGCCACACCTTCAGCTCGCATTGTATCCTTTACTGTATCAGCTGGCCTCGGCCTTCTTGACCGAAAGTCAGTTTGTCACTCCATATACCCAGTTGGATTTACCTCGGACGCCCGGAAAGCTCGGTCCCTTGACGATGATTGGCATTCAAAATCGCGAAGGGGCATTCGTGTTCGAACTGACGACGAACCAGCTGTTTGAAACAGATGAAGTCTTTTTATGGATTTTGGAAGCCGATCAAAAAGACAGGTTCGATGTATTGCCGGAACGCCTCGGTTCTGATTATGAAACAGCCATTCAAGCCTATAAGGAGTTGATGTATCATGGGTGACGTACCACTCTTTGGACCATTTTCACGAAAAGGAAGTTATTCGAGAGTGACCGTGCTCGATGATTTCAACGCAGATAACCGTTTCATGCGTCTGCATCAGGAAACGATGCAACTGGCAGAAATCGATGAATTGACATTTTATCGCCGGTATTTAAATCGGAATGACCGTGTCCTCGTTTATGGAACGTTTGATCCGGGCTTGTTCAACACGTTATCTGAGGAAGGATATGATTTGTATCTCGTCGAACCGGAAGCCGGCCGATTGAATGGAATTTCTTCACGGTTTATGCATAAAGTATACGGTCTTAGTTATGATTTAATCGACGCTGTCGGGTATGAAGCATTTGAGAAGCTGATTTTGCCTGGGACGACGGTTGCCCGGTATTCACGCGGCGAATTACTGTTATTTTTCCGAAACATCCGCCAGCTTCTGACGACAGATGGTCAACTGTTAGTGAATGTTCATAATGCCAAGCATTTAAAGCAACAGACGCAACCGATCGCTTCAAAACGTGTAAAGGACTGTGCTCTATTCTATGGACAGAAGGTGGAGGGGGAGCGGTTGATACTAAATCTTTATCTGAAATCTGATCAGGATGAGAAAGTCAGTTATGCTGTCGAGCATCTCTATGAACCAACCACTCTCTTTGAATTCGCGAAACTATCGAAATATGCAGGACGTACTCTATATGCAGGGAAAACCGTACACATCTTAGAATTTGATAAATTAGGATGAATTTTAACAGGGGGCAGATTAATAATCTGCTCCCTTGTTTTTGTTTAAGGATTAAAGTACGGATTAGACTTTTTAATGAAGAATGATTAAAAAAATATTTTAAATATTAGTTTGAATGGGTCTAAAGTCAGGGTATTATTTAAACTAGTTCATCACTTAGGGGCAGCCATCATGAAATTCGGAGGATCAATACGTTATGGATAAAAAAATGGCACAATCACGGACTATACAAGCCAGCTGTTTTGAATTCATCTCTACCTTATTTCCGGAAGAAACGTTTCAATTCATGGAAGAGCAAACCTTTCCGGATGCATTCGGTCAAATCGGCACATATTTGACGTTTAAATCGAAGGAGCGGGAACTAAAATTTAGCTTCGTTGAACAAGCCCACCAAAAGTTCGAGCGGGTTTTTCTTGCGGAAAAGAGTAAAGAGTCTTCTTTTTTTAGTCGTTTGTTAGAAGCCACATATGAAGAGGAAACATTATACATTCATCATATCGTCAAACCGGATTGAACTAAAAAAACACGATGAGAAGTGCACGGGAATAGTTCCTGTCTACTTCTCATCGTGTTTTTTAGACTTCGATTGATTCGAGACCTTGCTGTAGGGCTTGATTGACAGAGGCAGCCATCTCTTCACGGACTTCATGTGATAGTAACCGACCGTTAAAGTAAACTTCATTCGAGAGTGTAAGGTGAACGAGTATATCTTCAAGGACAAGCTTAAAGTCGATTGGTTTCGATGGTTCGAGCGATTGGCTCATAAAATCACTAAGGGTCGGATGCTGGACGTACTCTGGATCAACCAAATCAATGACAGTCGTGTTGAGGGCGATGGCGAGCCGTTCAAGTGATTGCGTGCTTGGCATCCGTTGTCCGCGTTCATAGGCAGAAATCGAGGTCGTCGATTCACCGCATCGCTCAGCGAGATACTTTTGTGTATACTTGTGCTGTTTTCGTAGTTGCATGATTTTTTTCCCGAGAGCTCGGTTCATGTTATAGGTTGTCAGACGCTCAAGACGTTAGTCAGGAGAGGGACATCCTTCACCTCCTTTTTTAGAATGTAATCGATTTATCGGTAGAGCAGCCAACGATAAAGCTTATGGTCTGTGAAGCTCAACTCCTACTTTTAACGGTACTGCTATAGTACTAAATAACCACTTCGACTATATCGCAAACCTATCAAATGTAAAAAAAAGTTTTTTAGTAATTCAAATTACATAATTATGTAACTAAAAGGGTCTCTAAACAGTAATTGTTCCATCGATTAACTGAGAAATTCAAGAAGAACTCATGGTATTCTAGAAGCGTATTGAATAAGGAGGACGAGTTATATGCGTAAAATTCCTTGGTCCGGTTACATCACCTTGGCTATTCTAATTATTTTATTTATTTCGAGTTCGATGCCGTATGAAGAGCAATCGTTAAAGCCCGGGCTGTCCCGTTATTTTAATTTGGACTTTGTGGAGGCGTTTCGCTTCATCTCATTTGATTATCACGGAGAAGTCAGTGTTGAAGCGCTTGGTGCATCCGGTTTTGTCGAATTCTTTATTCGAAAAGCAGCGCACTTATCGATTTTCATTGTACTCGGATTTGCCTTGGTCGACTTGACCGTTCGCTTGTTGCGTCCCTATGTACTAGCCGGTTTATTCGCCTATACGTTGGCAATCACGATTGCTGTCTTTGATGAATTCCATCAAATTGTAACAGGCGGACGAACCGGGTTGATTCAGGATGTCTTATTAGATGGTACAGGTGCGTTAATTGGTATTGTATTGTATCGATTCATTCGGAGAAAACGTCGAGCGGAGCAACTGATTAGACTGTCTTGAGACTTTTGTCTCAGTTCAACGTTTTTTTGGAAGGAATCTTGTCTAGCAAAAGCGAATCCTTTAGGAACAACTTATAAAAGGAGCGGACAACATGAAGAGACCTCATCTGTTGATTACGAGTGCAGGTCGTCGTGCGAAGCTGGTCGAATACTTCGTTCAGGAGTTTCAGGAGGGGGCGGTCAGCGTGGCAGACTGTAATCCACTTGCACCGGCACTCTATATGGCACCGAACTACCATATCGCCCCGAAGATTGATCAGCCGGATTACATCGATCATTTATTAGAATTGTGTCAACGCGAGCAGGTGACGGCATTGTTGTCGTTAATCGACCCTGAACTCGAGTTGCTCGCGACAGCGACGGAACGGTTTGCAGCAATCGGTGTCACGGTCATCGTTTCTCCGCCATCGTCGTGTCTGCTTTGTTTTGATAAGTACGCGATGTTCGAGCACTGTACCTTGCAAGGCATCCCGCATGCGAAAACGTATCATGCCCTCACGTCGTTTCGTGAAGCGGTCGCACTCAAGGAAGTTGGTTTTCCGGTCTTCGTCAAGCCACGCAATGGGAGTGCGAGTATCGCCGTAAGACGCGTCGAGACATTAGAAGAAGTCGAACGATTATTTGAACAGAGCCCCGGCTTAATCGTGCAGGAATTTCTTGATGGGCCTGAACTCGGCGTCGATGTCTACGTCGATTTACTGTCTCATGAAGTCACGTCCATCTTCATCAAAGAAAAATTGGCGATGCGAGCCGGAGAAACGGATAAAAGTCGCTCCGTCCTCCGGACCGATGTATTCGAACTCGTCGAGCACGTCCTCGCCGGTTCTGGACTGGTCGGTCCGCTCGATTTCGATATTTTCGATGTCGACGGAACGCTCTACTTATCGGAAATCAATCCCCGCTTCGGCGGCGGGTATCCCCATGCCTATGCATGTGGTGTCAACTTCCCCACTCAAGTCTGGCGCAATTTATGCGGGCTCGTCAATCAACCGGATATCGGTCACTATCAGGAAAACCTTTACATGATGAAGCACGATACGCTGACGCTCGTATCGGCGGCACAGTTTGAACAAACGAAATACTAAAAAGACGGAGGATGGCTCCTACGTCGTTCCGAAATCTTAGTGATGGAAGCGCGAACTGATTGTATCTCGATATCGCATGTTCACGCGTCATAAGCGTGAGCATGCTGAAAGCGAATCTTTGAGCTGTGCCGTAAGGAAGAAAATTCATGCAGATATTTAAACGCGTGTTCCGTCCCGCATATAAAATAAAACGCCGATGTTTCCGTTTTTCCTACGGAGCCATCGGCGTTTTCGATGCGTCTTTTCTCGTTCCTGATGTCTTGATGCGTCTTTACGTTATACATACGAAAGCTTTGATTTCTTTTGAGCCAGCCCCGTTTTTAAATGGAATTATGAGAGCGAGACACGGGAACGCTTGAGGCACTGAACAGCGGACGTCCAGCTTCCGAAGAGGGCATTGATCGTCGAAGTGCTCGGGACAGATTTTCCTTCAGCCCACTTCCGGTAATGGATGATGCTGAAGGAAGGAAGTTCAGCTTGCGCTTGTTTTAAGGCGCTGAGAACATCTTCTTCGACCCATTTCCGGCGGGGAGGCGCGATATCAAGGCACGCGAGGGCATCGACCCACGAGCCGTATTTTCGGGCAATCGTCGCGACCGTCGGATGCCCATTTTCTTGCGCCCAAATCGAATAGGTTTGGGTCGTCAGACGCGGGAGGACGTCCGATGCTTCGAGGAGCGCATTGATGATGCGTTCTTCCGTCATGCAGACGGAGCGTGTCATCTCGATATGTGCTTCCTCAAGGGCCCGTGACCATGACCCGAAACGAAGGTTGATTAACGTTAAGGAAGGACCCTGTTTCGCTTTCGCCCATTCACGATAACTGTTGCTATGAAACGGATGAAGGCGGTTCGAGGCTTCTTTGATGAACGTCAAGATTTCTTCATCGGAAAAGTAGGGACGAATCGATGAAAGTCCTGCTGCATGCAATGCTTCGCGCCATGAACCGAAGACGTTGATGATCGTCGTAATCGAAGGTACTTCTTTAGTACTGGACCAGCGGGCATATGTTTTAGCGTCTAACGCAGGTGAGGCAAGACTTGCCTCGACCAAACTATCGATAACTTGTTGTTCTGTCCATTTCTTCATGATGTCATACCCCTTTCGTGTAGGTGTTCGTCTAGGTGTGGGTACTGTCTGTTGGTGTGTCGCGACGGAATGTCGCGTATGCGAGTAGACTGAGCCAGATGAAATAAAAGCCGCCCGGTCGAATCAGGATGCTTTCTGTAAACTGAAGCAACAACAACCAGAAGATGAGCAGTAGAAGTGTGAGCGACTCGACGTCGTCAAAACGATAATTCCGAATTAAACGAAAAAAGATGAAACTAAAACATAACACGTAGAGGAGTAACCCGATGATGCCGAACTCATAGAGGAAAACGATCGGCGTACTGTGAAACGTGTAAAGGGTCTCTTCTCCCAATTGCTCAGATAAGCCGGTCGTTGCGGCGCCAAAACCATGACCGACCAAAAAACGATCTGCTGAAGCTGCGAGTCCCGCCTGCCAAAGATCAAGGCGACCATTCAAACTGACTAAACGGAGGAGGAGTCCCGGCTTTAGCGCCAGGGCAGCAAGCACAATTGCGATTCCGGTGATGTAACAGGCGCTGACCTGAAGACGTAGTCGCCGCGAAGGTAACAATAGGACGGTCGTCAACAAGGCGAGTAAGAAAAAGGAATAGACGCCCGTTTGCGAAGCGCTTGTTAACAACCCTCCAAATATCAATGCCAGCGAAACGCCAGAGAAGAAGAGGCGGCGCCAGGCACTCGTCGTGATTGCGCGAAGGGCTTCAATCCAAGCCATCAATCCACCAGGAACAAGCCAAGCAGCAAATGCGTTCGGATTGTTCGTCAAGCTGGCTAAGCGTAGAAAGCTACCTTGCTCCCCGACATAGAGTTGTGGAAGCGCAATCGGACCAATCCGTAACCACTGCAAGTTATCGATTGGGATGTAGGATTGCCCAAACGAGACGAGCAGGGCG
Organism: Exiguobacterium sp. N4-1P; assembly: GCF_002214325.1. Lineage (NCBI taxonomy): Bacteria > Bacillati > Bacillota > Bacilli > Caryophanales > Exiguobacterium > Exiguobacterium sp. N4-1P. The sequence goes on along the minus strand of NZ_CP022236.1, from coordinate 2,471,455 downwards.
TAACTCGCTAAAAATAGCGCCTGATAAAAGAGAATGAGAAATAAGAACCGATGCCAGTGAGTGAAAAGCGGAGAAGAGAGTGATAGGACGATGATCAGAAACATCCATGTCGTCAAAAGAAAGAAGAGTGAAAAAGGTGCATCCGTCGCGGGACGAGAGAAAAAAAAGACAGTGTGTAACGTCAAATAACTCAAAAAGACGAGGATGAGTCGATGCGAACGAGACCGGAACGGAAAGTATAACGGACGGGACACGATATAAAAAATGAGAAAGAGTAACGGGTATAAAAAGACGGTCACGACGTTCCAATGCTCCGGTAAGACTTCATCCGTAAAGCGTAACGGACGCGTCCACAAATCAATCGTCACAAATAGCAATAGGATGAATAAGGCAATTGACTCGGGTATATTGACGGATTTTAACATCATTTCTAAAGTCTATCCACCCTTCATATAGGACTTATTACCGATTATGTGACTTTTTAATCATCAAATTGGTATTTACCCGTAAATAAACGATATTTATGCGGATAAGATGAATGTTTTTGAAGAAACGACGATTATTTTTCTGTGAATCGTCTTTTTTTCGTGAAACGATATTTTTCGATGATGTAATGATACGCATGCACAACGACTACTGAAAAAAAACTAATCATTTCCACCAAGCTCTAATTGTTTTGGTAGTCGTTTGGAAATAAGGTGAAGTCATAACCAATGACCCTCCGACGTTCAAGGTAAGAAAGGGGTGAACCATGTGAATACCATGCATCAAAAAAGAACATTTGCAGACCACTTGATGACATTGAAAAAGGGTTGGTGGATCCTCATCGTCTGTGCCATCTTGTTTGCGGGTGCCGGTTACCTGATCAGCACGTACGTCATTAAACCTACGTATGAAGCAACAGCTTACATCCTCGTCGTACCGCAAAAGAGTAGTGACACGACTTCCTCGACGTCACTCGTCAGTACCTATCAAGATATTCTTCGGAGTCCGGAAGTCGTCGATCAAGTCGCCCAAAAGATGGGTGTGACCGATAAGCGTCTATTCGATTTAACCGATCGCTTGACGGTGTCGAGTAACCTTGATTCTCAAGTCATCGCCTTATCCATTACAGATGGATCAGCTGAACAAGCTGCCGTCCAAGCGAACACGATGACAGAAGTGTTCCAAGATTACCTGCCTCAGTTGATTGATACGAGCAGTACGGAAGTTTTCTCGACGGCACGGATTCCGACGAAACCGATGTCTCCGAACATCTTGATGAACACGGCAATCGGCGGTGTACTCGGGTTGATGTTCGGCTTACTAATCGTCTATTCCCGTGTACTAGGAAAGAAGTCAGCAACTGAATCAACGAAAGATGATGCACCCTATCCACAAGCCGTCAGCCGTCCACACTCATGATTCGGGGAAGGAGGAGCAGTCATGCAAGCACCACCATTGCATCAGTATCGTCGCCATATGAAAATCGGACTTTTACGCGGGGTCGACGCACTGATCATCGCCGCCGCAACCGTCGTCACCTTCTACTTCTTCAATCCCCTTCACCTGACCGTCCAGTTCGATTTACGGAATGCGATTGAAATCGCATTGATTCAATGGGTCGCCCTAACACTCGTCGCCCACTGGATGCGCTTTTATCAAATCGTTTGGCGTTATGCGAGTCTGAGGGATTTAGGTGTCCTCCTGTTTGTCGTCGTCGCCAGCAGCTTTGTCTTACTCGGGCTCGAGTATGCCTTGTTCGACTTCGCCGTCGAGCGCGCCGTCTTCCTGCAAACGGGACTTGTCCTGAACGGTATCTTATTTGTCCGCTTAGCGATTCGCGGACGGACGCTTCAACTGAAACGGGACCGGACGCTCGGTAAACGTACGTTAATCATCGGTGCCGGAGCTTCCGGACAGATGATTACGAAAGAGTTAAAGCAGAAAAAAGCGCACATCTTGAACGTCGTTGGTTTACTCGACGATCTCGCAGAACTCAAAGGGATGCGCATCCACGGCGTCCCCGTCATCGGAACGATCGAGCAGCTCGAATTCATCATCGAAGAACAGAAAATCGAAGCGGTCGTGCTCGCGATTCCTTCCTTATCCTATACGGAGCGGGTCGCTTTACTCAATCGCATCAAACAGACGAAGGTCGAAGCCCACACGTTACCGATGCTCGTCGAACTGGCATCAGGAAAAGTATCAATCAATCAAATCCGCGAAGTCTCCATCGCTGACTTGCTCGGTCGTGAACCGGTCGAACTCGACATCACGGAAATCGAACGAAGCGTCAGCGGGGCGACCGTCCTCGTGACGGGAGCCGGTGGATCGATTGGCTCAGAGATTTGTCGCCAGTTGATTAAATTTAAGCCCGACCGGCTCATCCTCCTCGGACATGGCGAGAACAGCATCTACTTGATTCGCCGGGAGCTCGAATGTATGACCGATGGTACGGTCCTTCATTCCGTCATCGCGGACGTTCAGGATTTAGAACGACTGAATGAAGTCATGGGACGGTTCGAACCAGATCTCGTCTATCATGCGGCAGCCCATAAGCACGTCCCGTTGATGGAAGATAATCCACGCGAAGCCGTCAAAAATAATATTTACGGGACACGCAACGTCGCGCTCGCGGCGGAAGCAGCACACGTCAAACGATTCGTCATGATCTCGACTGATAAGGCCGTCAATCCGACGAGCGTGATGGGGGCGACGAAACGGATTGCCGAGATGGTCATCCAGCAAATCGCCCGCAACAGTGAAACGACGTTCGCCGTCGTCCGTTTCGGAAATGTACTCGGCAGCCGTGGTTCCGTCATCCCGCTCTTCAAGGAACAAATCGCAAAAGGCGGACCGATCACCGTGACGGACCCGGCGATGACGCGGTACTTCATGACGATTCCGGAAGCGAGTCGGCTCGTCATCCAGGCAAGCGTCCTCGCAAGCGGAGGAGAGGTGTTCGTCCTCGACATGGGAAAACCGGTCAACATCACGACGCTTGCGAAAAATTTGATTCACTTGAGCGGTTTTACGGAAGAACAGATTCCGATCGTCTACAGCGGCATTCGAAAAGGCGAGAAGCTTTATGAGGAGTTACTCGCAGAAGAAGAAGTCCATGAGGAACGGGTTTTCGAGAAAATTCTAGTTGGGAAGACCCGGCCCTTCGGCTCCGTCGAACCGTATCTTCGGGAAATCAATCGTTGCCTCGACGATGAAGAGGCGCTTCGGACGTACCTGCTCGGTGCGACGAATGACAGCCGCCCGGTCGCGATGCCAGAAGTCGTCCGGATCGCGCGAGAATGAGAGGTGAGATAAATGAAAGCACCGCGGCAGTTATCACGCTTTAACTTGATCTTCATTGCCGATACGGCCTATTCCTTACACCAATGGATGATTTTGACGCTCTTAATCAAATGGAGCACGCCACTCAACATCGGTTATTTCAATTACGCTCTCGCCTTGACGGCCCCGATCGTCATGTTTTGTTGGCTCAATGCCAGCACGATTTTGACGGCGGAACGGGCCGGGCTGAAGAACTTCACCCTTTTCATCAAAACACGGTTCTTCCTCTTGACGCTCGGTGTGTTCGTCTTACTGATCGTCTATTATTTCTTCGGTGAAGCGGATATCTTACTGTTGACGTTACTCGTTTATCTCAATAAATACATGGAATCGTTCGCCGATCTCTCGTACGGCTTCCTCCAAGGACACATGGCGTTCAAAGAAGTCGCGTTATCGAAGATTTTCAGAAGTCTGATCAACGTCTCGGGTGCAGCCTTGATCCTCTTTACGACTCATTCGATTCACGGATTCGTCCTCGCGATGATTGCTGGGAACTTAATCATGCTGATCATCTACGATTTACCGACCGTCCGCCGGATTGGACAAGGGTTTGAAAATATCACGATGAGCGATCGCTACCAAACGGGCCGGCAATTGTTTTTCAAGGCCGTCCCGCTCGGATTTGTTGCCTTACTCGTTGCCTTGAATGCCAACATCCCGCGTCTCTTCGTCGGTCAAACAATCGGGACGGAAGAACTCGGTTACTACGCGAGTATCGCTTACTTACTCGTTTTAGGTAGCTTGTTCATCCACTCGCTCGTCGCCGTTCTCTTACCAAATTTTTCGTCAGAGACGGGTGAACGACAAAGTCTCCCGGCACTCCGAAAGCTGACACGCTCGATGCTGCTGATGACAAACGCGGTCGGTGTCCTGTTGATCATCGGGGCCATCTTCTTCGGAAAATGGGGGTTGACGATTTTCTACAATGCTTCATTCGTGCAGTACCATACGATTTTCGTCTTGATGATGGTCGCTTCGCTCTTTTTCTATAATTCGACCGTCATCCAAGCGTTACTAACGGGATTCCAGCAATTTCGTATCCAGACGCTTGCGATTTTCGGAAGTGTCGCCGTCAATCTGATTGCCTGCAGTTTCTTGATTCCACTGTATGGGTTATACGGTGCGACGACAGCTTATGCGTTATGCGCCGTCACGCAAATCGTCTTGTTGGTGCCAGCGCTCTACCGGGCGCTCTATCCGCGGAACTTGCCGCTCGCGATTGAACAAAGTAGCTAAAGGAGGGAAAAAGATGCGGCCGATCCTCATTCTACTGATCATCGAAGCATTGCTCAGTCAACTGTTGCGGCCGCTCTTTTCGACACCGGAAAGTTATATCACGTTGATGCTAGTCGGCAATTCCATCTTGATGCTCTGGTATTTGCTCAAAAACTCGGAGACGACGCCATTATTTCTCGTCTTCGTCACCGCCTTCATCGTGCGTCTCGGATTGATGTTCGTCGATCTTGAGCTGTTTCGGCTCCCGCCACACAGTGGGGATGATACGGAGGCGTTCCATCTCGAAGGGCTGCAAATCTATCTCGATCCAGCGATGTTCAACGAAGTCGTTCGCGGAAGTTACTCGAAGTTCCTCGGCATCTTCTATCTTGCATTCGGACCTGAACGGATCTTGGCACAATACTTTAACGTCATCCTCGGCGTCGTCGCCGTCGTCATTCTCGCGAAAACGCTTCGGCTGCTCGGTCTGCCGATGCGGGTCGTGTTCCTGTCGACGCTGTTATTTGCCTTCTTCGCCCAAGGATTGTTGCTTTCGCCGATCCTGTTACGCGATCAACTCGTCGCACTCGGTATTGTCTATACGCTCTATTACATGGTGCGCTGGACGATGGATAAGTCGGGTACTTCCTTGGCACTGGCCTACCTCGCTTACTTCGTCAGTACGATTTTCCATTCCGGTCTCGCGATTGGAATCGTCGTCTTATTGGTTTATTTCTCCTTTTATAATCATGCGACCGGTCGGATGGATTTCGAAGCTTCCAAAGTACAGCGGTTGGTCATGCAAGTCCTGATCGTCGGCTTCATCGTCTACAGTTTTCAGGATGTCTTGTTCGCAAAATTCACACACGTCTCGGAAAACGGTCAATTGTTTAGCGGGATGAGTTATGACCGTGGTGGATCGGCTTACTTGAACGGGTTGACTGTCACGGGACCACTTGACATGATTCTCTATTCACCGCTCCGGATGATTTATTTCCTCTTCTCACCGTTCCCGTGGCAATGGTCCAGTGTGACGAACATCGCCATCTTCTTCTTCGACGCCGCCGTTTATCTCCTGCTGTTCGCACTGACAATCCGGCACTTCCGCTATTTGAAACACCATCCTTACGCTGCTGTTTTATTGTTCATGTTGCTCCTCTTCATCGTCAATGCACTCATCTTTGGTCTTGGGACAGGAAACGTCGGAACGGCAATCCGTCACCGCTACAAATTGTTTCCGATGCTCCTGATCGTCTACACATCGATTCATTATATTCGCTACCAGGCGCTTCACCACTTTGAGGAGGTCGAACAACGTGCAGAATAAAACGATTTTAATCACCGGTATCGCAGGGTTTATCGGGTTTCATGCCGCTCGTCGATTTTTAGCGGAAGGGTACCGTGTCATCGGACTCGACGAAGTCAACGATTACTACGACCCGGCGTTGAAAGAGGCGCGCTTAGTCGAACTCGATCCGAGACGCTATACCTTTTATCGTGTATCGCTCGAGGATACAGCAGCCGTCGACGCCATCTTCGCGAAGGAACAGATTGATCTCGTGCTTCATCTCGCAGCACAAGCGGGTGTCCGCTACAGCATCGATCGACCGGACGTCTATATCACATCGAACATCGTCGGCTTCCTGTCGATTCTCGAAGCCTGTCGCCATCATCCGGTCGAACAACTCGTCTATGCCTCTTCCAGTTCCGTTTATGGCTCGAACACGAAGATGCCTTTCGCCGTGACGGACGCGGTCGACCATCCGCTCAGTCTCTATGCCGCTTCCAAAAAAGCGAACGAGTTGATGGCCCACACCTATAGCAGTCTATACGGCATCAAAACGACGGGGCTTCGATTCTTCAGCGTCTATGGTCCGTGGGGACGCCCGGATATGGCGTTGTTCAAATTCACGGAAGCAATCGCGAACGGTCAACCGATTGATTTATACAACTACGGTGAGATGGGACGCGACTTCACCTATGTCGACGACATCATCGAGAGCATCTATCGGTTGTTACAGACAGAGCCGGTCGCTGATCCATCCTTTGATAAGGCGCAGCCTCAACCGGACCGAAGTTTCGTTCCGTACCGGGTCTTCAACATCGGCAGTCACAGTCCGATCCGCCTGAACGAATTCGTCGCCTTGATCGAACGGCGGCTCGGGAAGACGGCGATCAAACATGGTATGCCACTCCAGGCAGGAGACGTCCCGGAAAGCTTCGCTGACGTCACGTCGTTATTCGAGACGATCGGTTACCGGCCACGGACGACGGTCGAAGCTGGCGTCAATGCATTCATCGATTGGTATGAACGTCATTACCAGCTGAAGGAGGAGGTCCAAGATGGCGCTTAAGGAAGACCTTTATTATAAGTCTCCGATATTTATTCAGAATATTTTGACATCTATTTACGGCAAAAAGCTGATGCATGAGCGGTACGGGGTCCGTTATGAACAAAAACTGATGCAATTACGCGAAAAAGACCGGTCACTTGACTATCGCGTCGAACAACTTGAACGTTTGAATGCGTTTCTCTTGTTCGTGCAACAACATACCCCGTACTACCGGGAGCTGTTTCGACAACTCGACATGAAACTTCCGCTGACGTCACTCGATCAGTTGGCGCTGATTCCGGTCCTTGAAAAAGAAACGTTACGGCAGCAAAACGACGAATTCATGTCGGAAGTCGACGCGCCTGTCCGAGGACGGACAGGCGGAACGAGCGGGAAGTCACTCCAGGTTGCTTTCATGCGCGAGGACATTCAAGAACGAATGGCACATCTCGATTACTTTAAGGAACAGCATGGGTTTTACGGCGGGATGCCACGGGCGAGTTTCACCGGACGGACCTTGACGGCAGTCGATCAGAAAAAGCCGATCTTTTGGCGGATGAATCGTCCGCTCAATCAATTGCTGCTCTCGATTTTTCATATGAAAGAAGAAAACTTTCCCGCCTATATCGAGGAATTGAATCGTTTCCGACCAGTCGCGTTAGACGGGACGCCGACGGCGATGGTCGAAATCGCCCGTTATTTACTCAAAAATAAGATTCGACTCGATTTCAAAATCGTTGCCATCTTTCCGACGTCAGAAACAGTGACAGAAGAAATGCGATCGATTCTTGAGGAGGCATTCGTCGCACCGGTCTTCGATCAATACGGTTCGTCAGAAGGCGCTCCGATCATTTCTGAATGCACGCACCGGAAGCTGCACCTGCACCACGAAACAGGCATCATCGAACCATACGGACCGGATGGTGAAGTCGTCGTGACGTGTTTTACGACACGCGGGACCCCGCTGATCCGTTACCGGATTGGTGACCGCATGACCCTCAGTCATGAGACGTGTGGATGTGGATTGAACGGACCGGTCATCGCCTCGATAGACGGACGGGGGACAAGTTTCATCGTCAGTGAGAAGCGGGGCAAAGTCTTTGAAGGTGATATCACGACGATTGCCCGCGAATTACCAAACTCGGTCTTACGACTTCAAGTCGAACAATACGCATTCAATCGTGTCACACTGCGTTACATTCCAGACAATCAGCGTTTCCATCCGAAACATGAAAAGATTTTATTGAACGAGATGCGCAAATTGCTTGGACCGGATATGTTGATTACGCTCGAGTCCGTCGAACAAGTTAAACAAGAACCGAATGGAAAAACATTGATCATCAAACAGTCGATGAAATAGGAGGAGTCCATCATGAATAAGGCAGTCAAACACATCACAGATACGACAGCAGCCGAAACACGATCACTTCCCATCGCCAACCGTTCAATTGCCGTCGTCGGCCTCGGCTACGTCGGTCTCCCGGTCGCCATCGCTTTCGGTGAAAAGACAGGTGTCGTCGGTTTTGACATTAAAGAACAGCGCATCCAGGAACTTCGTGAAGGAGTCGATGCGACGCTCGAACTGACACCGTTCACTTTAAAAAATGCGGACGTCAATTATGTAACGGATGCTGCGGCACTTCAAGCGAGTGACTTCATCATCGTCGCCGTACCGACACCGATCAATGCTCAAAATCAACCGGACTTGACGCCGCTCTTACGGGCGTCACAACTTGTCGGACGCCAGCTTAATAAAGGCGACATCGTCGTCTACGAGTCGACCGTCTATCCGGGGGCGACGGAAGAAGATTGTATCCCGGTCCTTGAAGAATCTTCGGGTCTTAAAGCAGGCGTCGACTTCTTCGTCGGTTACTCACCGGAACGGATCAATCCGGGGGATCATGAACATACGTTCAAGACCATTAAAAAAATCGTTTCAGCACAGGATAAAAAAACGCTCGATGTTGTCGCAGAAGTGTACGAAGCCGTCGTCGAGGCGGGGGTCCACCGGGCATCATCGATCAAAGTCGCAGAAGCGGCAAAAATCATCGAAAACACGCAGCGTGACTTAAACATCGCCTTGATGAACGAACTTGCCATCATCTTCGACCGGATGGACATCGATACGCTCGAGGTCCTCGAAGCAGCAGGGACGAAGTGGAACTTCCTTCCGTTTCGACCAGGTCTCGTCGGAGGACACTGCATCGGGGTCGATCCGTTCTACTTGACGATGAAGGCTGAATCGCTCGGTTATCATCCGGAAGTCATCCTTGCCGGGCGACGCATCAACGATACGATGGGGCGCTTCATCGCGACGTCACTCGTCAAAAATCTAATCAAACAAAACATGCCGGTCCTCGGCGGACGCGTTACTGTCCTCGGTCTTTCATTCAAGGAGAACGTCAGTGACATCCGGAATTCGAAAGTCGCGAATTTAATCAAGGAGATCGAAGAATTCGGAATTGAAGTCCAAGTGACCGATCGCCTTGTCTCGAAGGATGAAGCGAAACGCGAATACGGGATTGATCTGCTCGACATGACAGAGCTTAAACCAGCCGACGTCGTCATCTTCGCCGTCAGTCATGAAGAGTACGTCGAAGGAAACTGGCTACTCGCGAAACACTTACTCAAAGTGGGGCGTGGTGTCGTCGTCGACATTAAAGGGATGCTCGCACCAGCTGAAAAACCGGAAGGGGTGCACTTATGGCGTCTTTAAGAATTCTCCAAGTTTGCGCGCTTGATACGACAGCTGAAACGATGCTGCAACCGTTACTGCTTGCGCTGCGCGACGCAGGGCACGATGTCGGGATTGCCTGTGCCGACACGGGAGCCTCTGACAAGCTGGCAGCACAAGGCTTTGCGATGCATGATATTCCGATCGAACGGAAAATTGACTGGACGAGTAATTGGAAGACGGTCCGCTCGATCGTTCACATTTTAAAGACGGGTCGCTATGACGCCGTCCATGTCCACACACCGGTCGCGGCAGCGCTCGGACGGGTCGCAGCGAAACGAGCGGGGACGAAGCATATCGTCTACACGGCACACGGCTTTTACTTTCATGAAAAGATGGGACGGGTGACGTATCAATTGACCTATTCCGTCGAAAAATGGCTCGCCCGTTTCGCGACGGATTACCTCCTGCTCCAAAGCGGGGAAGATTATGAACTGGCAAACCGGAAACGTTTTAAGGCGACGAAACGGTTGATGCATTTAGGGAACGGTATCGATTTAACCCGATTCTATCCACAGGCGCGGCAAGGAAACGAAGCTTTCACCTTCCTGTTCATCGGACGGATCGTCGAGGAAAAAGGAGTGCTCGAACTTCTGAATGCTTTTGAAAACGTCGTGTCGCAAGACCCGGATGTCCGCTTGATCATCGCCGGTGAAATGATGGAGAGCGAACGGGATCAAACGACGAAACATCGTTTCCTCGAACGTCTACGCGAGATTCCGAATATCGAGTATCGAGGGTTCGTTGAAGATGTGCCACGACTTTTACAACAAGTCGATGCCTTCGTCCTGCCATCGCACCGAGAAGGGGTCCCGCGCTCAATCATCGAGGCGATGGCGACGGCGAAACCGGTCATCGCAACGAACATCCGCGGCTGCCGGGAAGAAGTCATCGATGGCACGACCGGTTATTTAGTCGAAGTCCATGATGAAACGCAGTTGGCAGCAAGAATGACCGATCTTGTCAAACACCCGCAACAGGCGTCAGAGATGGGCCGGGCCGGATTCGAACGGGCAATGAAACATTTTAACGAAGCTGATGTCATCAAACGACAACTCGATCTCTTTTCGACTATGTAAAAGGAGGAAGTCATCATGAAACGGACATTCGATTTCACAATCAGCCTAGTCGCGATTCTCATCTTACTCCCCGTTTACCTGTTCGTCGCCTTGTTCATTTATACGAAGCTCGGTCGACCGATCTTCTTCAATCAAGTTCGTCCTGGTTATCACGGACAGTTATTTAAAATTTATAAATTCCGGACGATGTCGAACGAGACGGATGCGGATGGCCTCTTACTCCCAGACGAACAACGGATCCCGCACGCGATGGAATGGATTCGGCGGCTCAGCCTGGATGAAATCCCACAATTTTTCAATATCGTCCGCGGTCAGATGAGTTTCGTCGGACCGCGTCCGCTCCTCGTCAGTTACTTGAACCACTATTCGAAAGAGCAGATGACGCGGCATGATGTGTTGCCTGGACTAACCGGTTGGGCGCAAATTCATGGGCGGAACGCGACGACGTGGCAAGAGCGGCTCGAACAAGATCAATGGTACGCGGCACATCAGACGTTTCGTCTCGATCTCTATATTCTCATGAAGACAGTAAAAATCGTCGTCTCCTCAGAAGGGAACTCGACGGAACATCAGACGGGGATGGGCGAGTTCAAAGGACTTGACGGAGGTGTTCCCCATGATGTCGCTAAGCGATGAACGACTCATCCATGATCCGACCGAATGGGACGCACTCGTCAGTCAGTATCGCCTCGATTGTTATTACGAACATGCCTACTTCGCACTTGAAGAAGTAGGCATCCCGGAAATGTTCTTCTATCCGACAGAATTCGGGACATTGATCTACCCTTATTTGAAACGACCAATCGATGGAACGTCATATCACGACATCACGACACCCTACGGATACGGGGGACCGATTTTCGTTGGGCTTTGGTCACTCGATCAAATCCGCGAAGTCCGTCAACGTTTTCTCGACTATTGTCGTGCGGAACAGATCATCACCGAAACGATTCGGTTCCATCCACTCTTGCAAAACGTCGAACTGGGAAGGCATTGGTGCCGTTCGACGCAGCGACTCCAAGCGACCGTGACGGTGGAGCTGACGGATTCATATGAAGCGATTCTCGGTGGCTTTTCAAAAATGACACGGCGCAATGTACGAAAAGCAGTCCGGGAAGGCGTCACGATCCGTGTCGCCGCACCGACAGAGTACGAGAAATTTAAACACCTCTACCGCTTGACGATGGATAAGCACGAGGCAGCACCACGGTATTACTTTACGGATGAATACTTTAAACAGCTGTTATCAGGAACACTCGACGCCGAAGTATTGGTTGCAGAATTAAATGGTCACATCATCGCCGGGTGCATCGTCTTATATGGAAGTCGTTTCGCCCATTATCACCTCGGGGCGTCCGATCCAAGCCAGTTAAAGGTTCGGCCGAATCAGTTGTTATTCGCAGAGATGATGCGACGTGCAAAGGAGAAAGGTATGGTTGCGATGCATCTTGGTGGCGGTACTTCACAAGATGCATCAGACAGTCTTTTATTATATAAACGTTCCTTTAGTGAAGGAGCGCATACGTTCTTTTCGATCGGGACGTCGATTCTTGACGAAGTGGCGTATGAACAATTGAATCGGACGTTTTTAACGCAGTACCCGTCAGCGAACGATTGTAAGTGGTTTCCCGTCTATCGCACACCGATCCGTCACTTGTCATCAAGAGGGGAGGAAACATCATGAAGCAAATCCCACTATCGATCCCGCACCTCAGTGGTCAAGAAGCACGCTATGTCACGGAAGCACTCGAAACGAACTGGGTTGCACCACTCGGACCGAACGTTGAAGCCTTTGAAGCGGGGATGCGCGCATATACCAAAACAGAGGCCGCCCTCGCGACAAGTAGTGGAACGGCAGCGATTCACCTCGCCTTGGCGACACTCGGTGTGACGACGGGCGACGATGTTTTCTGTCAGTCGTTGACGTTCGTTGCTTCCGTCAATCCGATTCGTTACGTCGGTGCCCGTCCTGTCCTGATTGATTCGGAAGAGGAGACGTGGAATATGTCACCCGCGGCACTCCGGCGAGCCATGATTCAAGCCGCGACACGCGGACGCCTGCCGAAAGCCGTCATCGTCGTCCATTTATACGGGGTCGTCGCAAAGATTGAAGAGTTGAGTGCGATTTGCGCCGAGTATGACGTTCCGTTGATTGAGGATGCAGCCGAATCACTCGGTTCGACGATCAACGGTCGAATGACTGGGACATTCGGGACGTTCGGAATTTATTCGTTCAACGGTAACAAAATCATCACGACATCAAGTGGCGGAATGCTTGTCGCAAACGATCCGCATTTGATTGAACGGGCGTTTTATCTCTCGACGCAAGCTAGGCAACCGGTCCTTCATTATGAACATACAGAAGTCGGGTTTAATTACCGGATGAGTAATGTCTCAGCCGGCATCGGACGCGGACAACTCGAAGTCATCGAAGATCGCGTCGCGGCACGCCGGAAAATCTTTCAGCGATATACGCGGGCTTTCGACATGCTCGACGCCACACAGTACCAAGCAGAGGTTGAAGGGAGTCGCGCCAATCGCTGGTTGACGGCTTTGACATTACCGGGAGGAATGGAACAACGGGATCAATTGATCATCCGCTTACAACAGGATCACATCGAGTCACGACCGGTCTGGAAACCGATGCACTTGCAACCGGTCTACCGGGATGTCCCGTTCATTACAAGTGACGGGATTGATGTCAGCGGTCGCTTGTTTGCTGAAGGACTTTGTCTGCCGTCCGCCTCACAGATGACGTTTACGGAACAAGCACTCGTGATTCGCTCCGTTCGTCAAGGTATTGTTGAGGATGTTCGACGCAACGTTCGGCTATGAATGTGTGGGAGGGAGACATCGTGATGAGCGATCTGGAGGAAGCGATCGAAGCACTCCGTCTCGCTGCGAACGGGAAGAATGAACTGACGGCAAATACCTATTTTCGTTGGCAACTGAATACCCAGTATCCGACCGTCGCGGAAATCCTGATGTTATTTGGATCTTGGCAAATCGCGCTGGAACGCGCTGAAATCGGGCAAATCCGAGTGGTTTATACAAAATCCGACATCATCGAGGCATTACGAGCGGCGAAAGCGGAACTCGAACCATTCACGAGTGCGACATATCGTGAGTGGGCGCAACGGCATCAGGCGCCGAGCTTGACCGATATCGTCCATCAATTCAACTCGTGGCAGCAGGCATTATCAGAAGCAGACATTTTGAAGGAACGGGTCCAGGAGATGGAACGTCGGATCATCGAATCACTACTGGAAGCACAGGAAGCATTACCTACATTAACGAGTCAAGCCTATACGAAATGGGCGGTCGGAAAAAATCGGCCGACGGTAGCGACAATCGCACGACGGTACGGTTCATGGACGAATGCGCTAGAAATCATCGGCATCGAACTTCCGCGAAAACGGTGGACGGAAGAGGAAGTATTGCTCGTGTTAGGGCGAGCCAGATACGAGACGGAGCATTTGACGATTGCGAGCTACCAACGTTTTAGCGAAGGACAGGACGTACCGAGTATTGGTGTCATCACATCCCTGTTCGGGAGTTGGAGCAATGCAATCATGGTGCTTATGAACCAACAAGATTCGTAAATCGACTTGATTCGAAGGGGATGGAGATATGAAAAAATGGAAGTGGATTGTCTTGACCGTCATTGGCATCGGACTGCTCGTTCTCTTCGGATCAGGTGGGTATGTCTACCATCAAGCGAGTCAGACGCTCGAAGACGTCCAGTTGCCGGTCGAGGCAAGTGTCGAAGCGATTGAAGCGGTCGAACAAGAACGAACGATTTCCTTTCTCTTGCTCGGGGTCGACCAGCATGGAGATGAGGCGGGACGGAGCGATACAATCATCGTCGCAACGATTGATCCTGCGAGTGGGGAAAGTAAGATGCTCAGCATACCTCGTGACTTGAAAACAGAAATCATCGGAAATGGCTCACGCGATAAAATCAATCATGCCTATGCTTTCGGGGGGCCTGAAATGGCAATCGATACGGTCGAGAACCTACTCGATATCCGAATCGATTACTTTGCTGAAATCAATCTCGAGGGTTTTACAGATCTTGTTGACGCAGTTGACGGTGTCCGTGTTACGAACGACATCGATTTTTCGTATTACGAGATGCAGTTTCCGGTAGGGCAGCTCGACTTGAACGGAAAAGAAGCGTTGGCCTATGCACGGATGCGCTACGACGATCCTCGAGGAGACTTCGGTCGTCAAATCCGTCAACGTCAAGTCGTTCAGGCTGTCGCAGACAAATTGACGGCAGATTTTTCGCTCAGTCGCTTTAACGACGTACTCAGCGTGCTCGGTGAAAACGTCAAGACGAACGTCCCGTTTCCAGTCGTCCGGAAAATTGCGTTAGACTACCGTGATGCTTTGAAGAACGTCGAGACGTTATCGCTCGAGGGAAGTGGTGGAATCGAGTCGGATCAGATTTATTACTGGCATCCGACGGCGGAGTCACTGAAAGAGGTGCAAACGAGTTTGCAACAATCGTTGAGATAGAGCGGGGTTTTAAAGTGAACGGTGTCTGGGTTTTTGCTTGGGATCAAGACATCTTCCGAATCGGAAAGTGGAGTTAAGTGGCGGGAGAAATCGTAGTAGATCGATGCAAGTGGTACAAAAGATCCTTGCTTCCCGTGCTTTCCTCGGGCGAGGCGCAAGCCGTTGCTCCTTTCCCTTACAGGTCAAGGGGCAGGGTCTCGCCTGCCTCTGACAGCGCAAGTCACCTTGCGCTTATGTCACGATGAAGCGAATCTTTTTAGCTTTTCTGATAGAAGGAAACCCAAGGATTGAGTGGTGCGAAATGGAATGTCTTATGCGTCAAAAACGTAGTTGATCAATGTAAGTGGTGCGAAAGATTCTTACTTCCCGTGCTTTCCTCGGGCGAGGCGCAAGCCGTTGCCCCTTTCCCTTACAGGTCAAGGTGCAGGGTCTCGCCTGCCTCTGACAGCGCAAGTCACCTTGCGCTTATTCCCGTAGGAGTCACGATGAAGCGAATCTTTTTAGCTTTTCTGATAGAAGGAGACCTTACGAACCAAAAAACGTAGTTGATCAATGTAAATGGTGCGAAAGATTTTTGCTTCCCGTGCTTTCCTCGGGTGAGGCGCAAGCCGTTGCCTCTTGCCCTTACAGGTCAAGGTGCAGGGTCTCGCCTGCCTCTGAAAGCACAAGTCACCTTGTGCTTTTTCCCGTAGGAGTCACGATGAAGCAAATCTTTTTAGCTTTTCTGATAGAAGGAAACACTAGAAAGACTGTGATGCGTCGCGTTTCCTGACACGAATCGCTTTCGAGCGAAAGAGCAAGAAGGAGCGACCCTGCAGTGAAACGAAGCGGCGCGAAAGCTTGCCGCTCGGAGACGATTCGGGAAGAGAATGCGCGACGAAAACGCGAATACCTTACGAACCAAAAAACTTGCCGCTCGGAGATGATTCGGGAAGAGAACGCGCGACGAGAAACGCGGATATCTTACGAACCAAAAAGCTTGCCGCTCGGAGATGATTCGGGAAGAGAACGCGCGACGAGAAACGCGGATATCTTACGAACCAAAAAACGCGCTATTCCCTGTAAGCGTCAAGGGAACAGCGCGTTTTGTAGTAGCATGTGTCGGACATCATGATTGGACAGGTCGGCGAAGCGGCGACAATTTCAAGGCCGAGTAAACAAAGTAGAGAACGGTCACGATGGCAGCTGCGCTCCATAACAGTTGGTAGCTGCTTCCTGCCGTACCGAAACGAAGTCCGACGAGTGCAGGTACGATCAACGTCAACCAGCTGAGGACGAGTGCGACGCGTGCCGTCAATGCATCGACATTGCGGTTCAGTCCCATTCCGATGAAGAACATCGACCATAAGAGTGTCCAGAACAACCACGTCGTTCCGCTCATCCAGTCGCCTGCGCTAAAGCTGACGCCGGCATAGAAAAATGCAGCGATGGCGACGAACAGGGAAAACCAGCCGACGCCGCTCCCGTCGAGTCCGAAGATGAACGTGATGCCGACATACAGATACGTAAAGGCAAACAAATAAATGCTCGCATAGCCGAACGTCAAGATCGGATCACCTGCTGCACCGATGACGAGCAACGTCGCAACGAACGTTTGTAGTAATCCTGTCAACAAACTGAAGACACCGGCACTCTTTAAATCAACTTTTCCAAACAAGGACAAACTATTTAAAAAGAGCGCAACGCCCCCAAATAATAAACTTATATTTCCCACGGTCATACCTCCATTGAGACGTCAGACGTCTGATTGTGCTTTAACCATATGATGAATTCGCTTCCAATGCAAGTGAAATTTTAAAGGGAATCAGAACAAAAAAATCCCCTAGAAGCGTTTCCGAAGAAAGTCTCCTAGGGGACGGGCGATTAACGGTTTAAGACAGCGCGTAATGTCGTTTCCGTTTGTGGAAGTGTTCCTTTCAACGTAACGAGGCCGTAGCGCGTCGAACCTTTTTTAATGAAGAAGACACGCGTATAGGCAGATTCTGGTGTATACCCCGTCTTACTCGCATAGACACGCGATTCGTTTGGAAGCGACGTGTTCGTATGGTACCACGTCAACGTCCGGGCGTATGGTCCTTTGACGGTCGTTTTGTATGATTTTCGGCCACTGACGGTCATCAAGTAACTGTATTCAGCATACGTGTTAGCGAGTTTTTGCATGTCTGCTGCTGTCGTATAGTGACTCGCATGATAGAAGCCGTGCGGATTCATGAAGTGACTTGACGCCATACCGATTGTTTTGGCACGACTGTTCATCAACGAGACGAACTTCGATTCAGAACCTGCCGTACGGATGGCGATGGCTTTTGCTGCGTCGTTGCCGGAGCGAATCAACATCCCGTTCAACAGTTGACGGAGTGTGACTTTATCACCCGAACGGAATCCAGCCGTGCTGCTTCCAGCAGGAACGGCGAGCATAGAGTAGGTCAAAGTGAACGTTTGATCGAGCGTTCCTTTTTTGGCAGCGGCGTCATAAGCGACGAGGGCCGTCAACAGTTTTGTCGTGCTTGCCGGATAACGGCGTGTCGTACTGGCTTTTGACAGTTCATAACTTGAGGAGCCGAGTTTGAAATAACGCATCGAGGCGACGGGATAACTACTTGAAGTCGCAGGTGCACTTGTCGAGATTTTTTTCGCGACCTGACTCGAGACGTAATAATAGTTCACTTTCCCTTTTACTTTGTACCAACCATTCGAATAGGAAACGGCATTAAACTTCGAGTTGTATGTAGCGAGCCGTTTAATATTTTTAGAGGACGCGGTGCTTGGTGATGTACGGACGTTCGCACCATACTTCGAGTAGACGATGATTTTATACGTTTTCGTCGAACTTGCCGTGACTTTTTTCGCGACTTGATTCGAAAGGTAACGGTACGCACTACCATCTTTGATTTTGTACCAACCGTTTGAGTACGAGACTGCTGTGAACTTCGCTTTGTACGGAGCGCGACGCGTGATGGTCGCTGATGAACTCGTGCTCGGCTTCGTTCGGACGTTCGCCCCGATCGTCGAAGTGACGACGACCTGGTAACTGGCAGCTTGTGCGGGTAATGCCGGAAGACATAGGGCGACGAGCAGTAACAGTGTCAGTCCAATTCTGAGCGATACTTTCATAAAAATCTCATTCCCTCCTTGTTCAAATATGTCTCTAGCATAAAACAAAAAAAGGAAATTCTCTTTTTTTTCAAAAAACTAGAATTTTCTACACGCCAGGTATGAAACTACGTATCATAGGGAATGAGTAGAACAGAAAGAACTGAGGGGGATTTATTCATGAAAATTGCAGTCATTGGTCTTGGGGATATTGCACAAAAAGCGTACTTACCGGTCTACGCGGAGCGGTCCGACTTAGACATTTATCTTGTCTCGGAAAATCAAGACAAGGCGAAGCAACTGTGTGATGCGTATCGTTTTGCCGGGACACTGACATCGATTGATCAGTTAACGGAAGCAGGCATTGGCGTGGCGATGATTCATTCGGCGACGAAAGTGCACGCGATGCAAGCGAAACAACTGCTCGAAGCAGGCATCCATGTCTACATCGATAAGCCCGTTTCGATGGAAATCGAGGAAATTCGTGAGCTGACACGATTAGCAGGGGAGAGAGACTTGCACTTCATCACAGGATTCAATCGACGTTTCGCGTCGGCGCACCGGACGTTATTAGAAGTCGAACAACCGAATCTAATCGTCATGCAAAAAAATCGGATTTCGTTCATTGAAGATGCGAAACCATTCATTTTTGACGACTTTGTCCATGTCGTCGATACGTTACGTTTTTTGACAGGGTGCGGTAAAATCGAAAACTTGAGTGTCCGCGGGAAAAAGGTCGACGACTTACTGCATCACGTGACGATCCAGTTCGAAGCGAACGGGATCACGGCAATCGGAATCATGAACCGGAATAATGGTGTGACAGAAGAACGTGTCGAAGTCATGGGACCACATGAAAAACGGATTGCGACGGACGTGACGTCGGTCGATCAATTAACGAAAGCAGGCACGCTCCGTCGTCCGCTCGATAACTGGGAAGCGACACTCAAGCGGCGCGGGTTCGTCGAGATGGTCGATGCATTCATTGCGAGCGTTAATGGTGAAACGTCATCGTCCGTTACAGCGGAAGATAGTTTGGCGACCCATGAATTGTGTGCGGAAATCGTTGCCAAGTTTTGAACTACCTCCACCTACGCTACGCTAAGAGGTGGAGGATTCCTGAGTTATCCGACCTATCGGTCGAAACTTTATCAGGCTAACCCCGTCGTCCCGACGGTTGAGAGTTAATCTTGTCAGTTTCTTTTACACGGATGCCTACTTTGCTTGGTTTTCGCTACTTCGGTCATCCGCAAGGTGAACGTTGAAGATTTTACGTGACAGACGAACTCCCTGTCACAACCCTATATCTTCAGTTTTCAAAGAACATGACATTGATTTTATTCCTAATTTTGAGTGTTTTTAAACCAAGAATGTCGTGCAATTGACGTGTCTCAAGACACGTCTTGCCCGAAGGCGATTCATCTCCCACCTGTGCTGGGCTTCGCCCTGAGACGCTTAGAGGTGGGAGTATTCTCGCCTGATTTTGATAAAAAATCACACGACATTTCTTGTTCGCGTTATATTGGCAGACGAATGGGACTATTCCAGCTATCGGAATAGTCCCATTTTGTCATCTGTCTGTTTACGCATCATCTTTTAGTTGCTTCAAGTAATAAATCCGTTTTCCGCCGGGGCCTTCATATGTGATTTTTAAGGTCGTGCGGATGAAGCGGTAAGAGATGACACCTTCTGATAAAGGGACGCGGGCCGTCAAATCTGGTTCAAAACGGATTTCATCTGTTCCTTGCCGGGGTGCTTCTTTCATGCCGAAGTCATCATAGAGGAAGGTCGCAATCAGGGAGTGTTCGTCATCGAATCGAATTTCGATGTCACCTTGTCCGTCAAATTTTTCTTCGGACACTCCTGTATCCAACAGACTGCGATCGACTCGGTAGGTCGCTTCGAGGCGCGACAGGTCCTGTAACAACGCATCGACACCGAGACGGATTGAGACGGCCCGTTCACGAACGGTATGGTCATCCGGAAGATTAAGCTGTTCAATTTTTTTTGAGATGGTTACGACATCCTGCAAACGATAGCTGGCTAATGCCTGTTCGAGCTGCACCATCAAACGGGCGGGCTCGTTCATCTCGTCTTGATCGGTCGATAAATCGACCGCTTTTGTATATTGATTGTTGTCCAGCTCATCTTGAATCTGTGTTGTTGGATCTGATGTACAGCCGATCAAAAAGAAGGGCACCAATAAGAGCAATCGTTTCATGTGTTGACCTCCTTTCGCGTGATGGTCGTGATTTGAAGGTGGTCGGTATGCAGACGAACCGTATAGTGAACGTCATACGTCACGAACTGATTTTCCGGAACGGTAGCGATCTTATACGTTTCTGTCGTCTCGACTTCGAATGTCGTCCCTTTTGAATGGAACTGATTGAAATCAATCGTATGCGGGAGTGGCGTGATTGGATGATCGCTTACGGCGACGATTGCGCGAAGGGCATCGAACTCTGACTGGAATGCCTCAAGCGTTGTGAACTGAATCGCAGCAAACGTTTCAAGCGAATCATTTGCTGCGGAGTACGTCACGAGCTCCGGAATTGTTTGCGTATATTGGCGAACGAATTTTAGGACTTCATATGAAGTCGGTGGATTCTCTTTTGAATACGTTTGATTATAAGCACTGTCCTCATCTGTCCATTCAGATAAGGCGATTGGTTGGACGTTCGACGGATTGTCGATTTTCGTTGCCGTCGTCGGACCGAACCAAGACCAGGCACCGAAAGAGATGACGAAAACCGTCATGACAGCAATCGTCCAAAGCAGAGGATGTCGTTTCTTTGATACGTGTGACGATGAAGTGGATGACATATGTAGTCGTTTTTTTTCAGTCACAGGATGCTGGCAATGGGAGCAAGCTGTATCCTGTGATTTTAAAGGTGTTCCACAAAGCGAACAGCGTTCCATGCGACAGACCTCCTGTAAGAAAATAATTTCTTCAAACAAAAAAATATTATGAAAATTAAGTCCATAATAACATTAACTGGAAGCGGAATCAAAAAACGATGTCCGATTGATTCGAAAACGTCAGGAGTGATAACTGATGCATCATTTTATTATCAGCGATAGTTTCAAAGGCAGTTTGACATCGGAGGAAGTAGCGTTGACCGTCCAAAACGGGATTTTACAAGGGGATCGAGAGGCGACGATTGACTGGAGCCCGGGAGCAGATGGAGGAGAAGGAACACTTGAGATGCTGTTTGCAAACGGCTTTGTTCAAGCAGAAGCAGAAACAATCGATTTAGCAGGTCGTCCGATTCGGGCACAATATACCAGGAAAAATGAACAAGCCATCATCGAGGTGGCGAGAGTTTGTGGTCTTGGACAGGTTAGAGCAACCGATTTGCCGATCACTCTTCATACGAGAGGCGTCGGGCGACTCGTGCTCCGCGCGATGGAGGCAGGGGCAACAGAATTTTTTTTGGCACTCGGTGGGACAGGGACGACGGATGGAGGACTTGGATTTTTGTATGAACTCGGTGCAGTGTTGCTTGACGGACGAAGTCAACCGATTACTTGGACGGACAACCCTTTACTCGAGACGGAACAAATCATCTTGCCAAAGCTTGCCGTCAAACTTCACGTGTTGGCAGATGTAACAGCTGCTTATGCCGGAAAGCACGGGGCAGCGAAAGTATTCGGACTACAAAAGGGATTGACGGCGCGAGAAATTGATGTGCTCGATGTTCATCTCGAACGAATCGGTAACATACTCGGTGTCAACGAAGTCGCAGGTGCTGGTGCTGCAGGCGGGTTAGGTGGAGCTGTTGCGGCATTAGGGGCGGATATCTTGTCCGGAGCACTCTTTTTGTTGAATCAGATTAAGTTTGATCAACGGCTCGAAGCGGCAGATTACGTCTGGACAGGGGAAGGGAAAGTGGATGCGCAAACGGCACTAGGGAAGTTACCCGCAATCGTCGCTGAGCAGGCGAACGAAGCTTTAGTACCATGCGTGATACTTGCTGGTCATGTCGAACGTCCATACGCGCCAGCTTTAATCTGTGAATCGATTCATGATGCTGACGAATGCGTCACGTTAGACAGCGAATTATCCCGTTTGCGTCTCGCTCGTCGTGCTGAGCAAATCACGCGTCGATTAAATACGTGAATTCGAAATCTTAGCACGATTTTCAAAGAATAGGAATGAAGCCTGTCTAAGCTGGGTAAAAGACTATATATTACCATATCATTTGGAAGGCAGGTCACATTCATGATCAATCAATCGATTCAACTGTCATTTCGTCAAGTGCGGGCACTCGTCGAACATACACTATTATTATTTAAAGAGCTGGACCAGCAGTTGGCGAATCGAGGGTACGAACCGATTCTTCCTGATCTTGTACAGACCGAGCATGGCTTAAGCATCCATCAGACAAAAGATAGTGCCGAATCACTTGTCCCACATTTTTTGACGCGGTCGTACATCCGACAAAATGACAAGCACGTCCAACATGCGCTCGTCGTGTCTGTCCAATATACGCACCCGCTCCATGAGCGATTTGACCCCGTCGTACTGGTCGGCGACGTCGCGTTCAAACAACCGAAGCAGGTCGTGAAGTTGTTGACGGACAAACCGTGGTTATTAAAGTATGCCGCGTTTGAGTCGACGATCGCCAGTTCATTTGAACCGACGGGCGAACGCTTCAGCACGCAGCCGATTGAAGAAATTGAACGACTTGACGTCTGGGGACATTCGTTTACAGAAATGCGTGATGTCGAGGACGTGACACGTCTCGCGGAAGAGATGATTAAAGGACACCTTGAACCGGGCACACCTTAAATAGAAAAGACCACTGGTCAGATTCGCTGAAGAATCCGGCCGGTGGTCTTTTCGTGTTCAGACACGAACGAGTAAGCGTTCGATGGCTGCTGTCAAATCAGTTGGGTTCGTCTTCGGTGAGAAACGTGTCACTTCACCATCTCGCGTGACGAGGAACTTCGTGAAGTTCCATTCGACGTCGTCCGCACCGTCTGCGTTTGGTGCGGCTGCTTTTAGTTCGGCGAATAAGGGATGGGTCTGCGCGCCGTTGATTTCGACTTTTGAGAAGACAGGGAACGTGACACCGTAGTTGATTTGGCAAAATTCTTGGATTTCTTCATCCGTGCCCGGATCCTGCCCGGCAAATTGATTACACGGGAAACCGAGAACGACGAGACCCTGATCGCGATACGTTTGATGCAACTGTTCGAGTCCTTCGAATTGTGGCGTCAAGCCGCATTTACTGGCGGTATTGACGATCAGCCAAGCTTGTCCTTTGTAGTCGTCTAACGTCGCTGTCGTACCGTCGACGCGTGTGAATGAGTGTTCGTGTAACAAAAAAATTCCCCCTTAAGCTGTCTTACCTAACAGTGTACCAAATGAATGTCTGAAGCGCCGAAAACGTAAACTTTCAGATGACAGTTCCGTCACAAAGCGTCGTCAATCCCGTGTCACTGCCCCACAAGCGGCCTGATCTTTGTTAGAATAGTAAGTGAGTATGGAAGGAAAGGAGAGATGCCACATGAGAAAAATGTTGAAACAATCGCGTCATGTCATGATCGCGACGCTCTGTCTCGTACTGGTCGCAAGTTGTATTACGTTGTTGACCCTTGGATTCGAACGCGATATTGTGATTCTTGTTTCTGGAGTGGTTGCCCTGTGGGTAACGATGCTAGCTCCTTTGACGGTCCAAGCTAAAATGAATGAGCAATCATAATCATCGGTCAAAGAAAAAACGCTGTTTCCGCAATGACGGGAACAGCGTTTTTTTGTTGCGAAGCAAAGTCGTGTTTATCGTGCAAAAACTGGAATATCGAAGACGGCCGTATAACTGTCCATCTGTTGATAGAGGTTATAGAGTTGGTACGTCTGTTTTACAGCCCAGCCCATGTCTGTTGCATATTGATGGGAACCAGGGCGCGTCGGACTCCAGCGCATTTTGTAAAGCGTGTTTTGGTCGTAGGCATTATGGATGTACTTCGTGCTAATGAACTCTGCACCACCAATGATCGCTGCTTCCGGTGTGAACCAGCCTTGGCTGTACGCGTAAGCTGCGCCAGTATTGATCGCATCATAGTCATATGCACCGATTCCGTACATGTTGTAGACTTTACGTCCGTTCCATGTCACACCCATCGCGAGTGTCGACGTGCCGTTGCCTGTCTCAAGCATCGCATGCGAGATGAGGTATGCTTCATTGACTGCATATTTTGAACCTGCGTCGATGAAAGCTTGTCCGCAACTTCCTGTCGTACATTTTGCAAAGATGCCTTTTGAACCGATGACTTTATCGAGCGTCGCGGCAGAAGCACCCGTCGACTTCGATAAATCAAGGAATTGATAGAATGATTGTGAGTTACGGTCGACCTTCAATGGATCAGCGATATCACGGACGTCTGACTCGAGTGCATTTAACCACTGGATTGTCGAGTAGTTCGAAGATGAACTGTAGACGCGTGGATACGTCGTATAGAAACCGCTGACGTTTTGGTAGACTTTAATCAAGTTGTTTGGATTGAACTGACCATAGATGTGACTCGCTGTCGTCGCGCCTGAGCGGATGTTGAGCGGTGTCGTCGCTGTGACGGTTGCAAGCGTCCCGTAAACGGGGTCGAGTCCACCACCGAGTCGGACGTAACCAGCACTGACATACATGATCTTATTTTTGTACAGATCCGTTTGTGGTGATGGATACAATTTCATTTGTGCACTGATGAAACTGTCGAACGTGTACGGTGTCGCAACTGAGTTGTAGACGTTCAATTTCGATGATGTCGTGACGAGTGTGCCATTATACGCATAGCCTGTTTTACCATCGTAGCTGACTTTATACCAGTTTCCGATTTGACCAGTGACGGTCAGGACGATGTTTGCAGGAATCGTCTTTAAGACGTTGTAAGAATCACCAACGTACGAGCGAAGTGACGTAGGCGCAGTTGCTCTTACATAAAGCTTGTCTTTTGCCGTGTAGCTGATTGGTGACGTCGCTTGACCGAGTTTGACGTACCCTGTTTTCCCATTGACCGTGATTTTATGCCACTGGCTGTTCGTGAATGTCGTGACGAGTGTCGTCGTGTAGTAAACATTTCCGAAACCTAACGTCGTGACAGTTGTTGCCGTATCATCCGGAGATGATTTGACGGCAATGGCACTGTTCAGCAAGAAGCGTGAACCTGTGATTTTTTTCGTTTCGAGATGCTCTTTCAGTGTAGCGCTCGAAGCATAACCCGTTTTGCCATTGTAAGTTACTTTGACCCATTCACCAATCTGTCCGCTTAGCGTCACGACTGTGTCAGTCGGGATCGTCGTGAGTGTTGCGTATGATGATCCAGCGTACGAGCGAATTGGTGTTGCAGCTGTCGCTTCATACTGGTGTAAAGGTAAGCTGTTGTATAAGATCGGTGTTCCTTGATTGATCTTGACATAACCTGTTTGTCCGTCGATTGACATACGGTGCCACTTCTCATCGTGTCCATTCGTGACGAGCTGCGTCGTATAGTAGACGTTTCCAGCCGATAGTGTCTTGATCGTATCAGCAGTCGAATGATGACTTGCTTTGATTTCGACGGATTTCGATAAGATGAAGCGTGAAGAAGACAAGGATTGCTTCGTGATTAATTCCGTCATTGTAGCAGAGTCGGCATAACCCGTTTTTCCATCGAACGAGAGTTTGTACCACTCGTTGATTTTGCCTTTGATCGCTAAGATCGTTCCTGCCGGGATTGCTTTAATGACGTCGTAAGATCCGGCGTAAGAGCGGAGTGACGTCGTTGCAGTCGTCTTGACATTCAAGTCTTCTGACGCATAAGAGACGGGCGTTCCTTGGTTAACAGGGATGTAACCTGTCTTACCGTCTTTTGTGACACGGTGCCATTTAGCTGAGCCGTTTGTGACGACTTCAGTCGTGTAATAAATGTCATCCTTGCTGAACGTCGCGACTGTCGTTGCTGACGATTTTGGTGAAGATTTGATGGCGACGTCAGTTGAAAGTTTGAAACGGACACCTGGTATTTTTTCAGTCGTGACATGATCGGCAAACGTTGAAGCTGCTGCATAACCTGATTTGCCATCATACGTGATTTTGTACCAGCTGCCGATTTGACCTTTAATTGCGATGACCGTACCCGTCGGAATCGTTTTGACGGTCGCATATGAAGGACCGGCATAGGAACGAAGTGCCGTCGGAGCAGTCGTTTTTAAGGAGAGATCCGTCAGTGCTTTATAAGCAATCGACGTTCCTTGATTGATTTTGACATACCCAGTCTGACCATCTTTTGATACTTTGTGCCATTGTTCGCCAATCGCGTTCGTCACCAAGTATTTTGTATAGTAGACATCACCTGAGTGGAATGTCGCTTTTGTAGAACTCGTACTGGATGGGGTCGCTTTAATTTCAAGCGACTTCGTCATCATGAAACGAGAAGAAGCGATTTTAGCAGTCGACGTATACTCAGTGAGTGCCGTCGTTAATACATAGCCTGTTTTTCCGTTGTATGTAACACGGTGATAGAGACCTGATTTGACGGTCGATTTGACGAGAGTACCGCTTGGGATCGTCAAAAGCGATTTTTTACTTAAGTCCGTCGCATCATAAAGCGACGTCGTGAGCTTTAATTTGAACGTTGTTTCTTGGATTGTCGTGACGTTTTGTTTAGAGGCGCCAAGGAATGCCTCTTTGTACATATAACCGGATTTTCCGGCATAGGATACTTTGAACCAATCCCCAATGCGACCTGTCGTCTTTAAGGACGTCCCGCTCGGAACGACGAGTTCACGCGGGAAGCCTGTTCCTGCGTATTGACGAAGGCTGTACGCATCGGTCGTCTCATACGTCGTATCCGTCAAACGTTGATAGCTGATCGGATTTGCGTTGAGCGCTTGAATGTAGCTTGTTTTTCCGTCGTACATGACGCGATACCACACTTCACCGTAAGGATTGATGACCTTTTGAGAAGTGTAGTAGACATCGTTTGCATCGAGTGTCGCGATTGTTTTCGCGGTCGTCATCGCAGATTGATGGAGCGTCATCGGTTTTGAAATGGCGAAGCGTTGCCCACTGATCGATTGTTTTTGATAGTAGGGTGTTAAATATTTTGACGCGACGTATCCCGTTTTTCCGCCGTACGTTACTCTTCTGAAATAGCCAGAAGTAGATTCATACGTGGATGAAACGATTGTTCCGGTCTTGATCGTCAACAAGCGTTTCCGGGAAGATGTCGTCCGGTCATACAGATAACTATCTGTAGACAGGCGATAAGTCGTCGCTTTCGTCGTGGCGGCCTCAGGTGCTTTAGTATACGTAAACAATACGCCGAGGACCATGATGAAGCTGACGAGCATCTTCAAGGTTTTCGTGAATAGTGTCGTGTTCAAAGAGCATTTCCTCCTAGTTAGAATTCGTCCGGGGACGTTTCAGGCTCTAGGGTGTCGATTCTAAGGTGTAAGATAAGTGTTCCTATCTCTACTATCGACAATAAAACATTTATCTAAAGTAAAATTAGAATTTTTTTGAAAATAGGGGTTTAGATTTTTGAAAAACCCTTCTGTTTGTAGAAAACAGAAGGGAATGATTGTTAGAGGTCCAATTGAGCGAGGAGTTCGTCGAGGTTTGTCGTCGGTTGATCGCACGTAAAGTCGTGGCACAGATAGGCTGTCGGCTGACCCGCGATTAACTGATAGTCTTCGATAAATGGAGCGATTTCCAGTAGTTCTGCTTTTTGGCCGACGAGAAGGGATAACTCCGGGTGACGGTGTTTGAAGAGGCGCCGAAGATACGGTTCGACCTTCGTCATGTCGTCTGCTAACACAATCAATTCTTGAGGTTTCATCATGATACGGCAATAAGCGCTCATTAATGAAGCATAACCGGTCGGTTGTTGCTTGATATCTTCCGCGACCGATTGAAGGATACGGTGCGCCGTCTCGAGGTAACGCGAGTCTCCCGTCAATTGGGAGAGGCGGAATAAGTTCAAGGTCGCTGTGCTATTACCAGCCGGTGTCACACCGTCATAGACTTCCTTCGGTCGAATCAACAGGCGTTCTGCTTCTGACGCCGTGAAGAAAAAACTACCGGACGGATCGCCGAACGCTGAAAGCATGACATCCGTCAGGCGACGAGCCTGTTTAAGGTACGGTACTTCTTGTGTCGTAAGATGTAACTCGAGATAAGCTTCCGCGAGAAAACTGTAGTCGTCGAGAAATCCTCTGCCTTGAGCGTGTCCTTCTCGATAGCTGACGCGTAAGCGGCTACCATCGAATAAGTGGTGCTCGATGAAGGTGAGCGCGCGTTTGGCAACGGTCGTATAATGCGGGTTTCCTAAAATCCGTCCTGCTTTTGCAAAAGCGGAAATCATTAACGCGTTCCATGACGTCAAAATCTTATCATCCCGAAACGGTCGAGTTCGATGCGCGCGGTGTGCAAAGAGTTGTTGCCGTTCGTGTTCAAGTTGGCGCACGACATCTGCGACGGGGCGTGCTACTTCAGCAGCGAATGCGTGGAGATTTTGATTTGAACGGTGAAACACATTCCGTCCTTCGAAGTTCCCGTTTGGTGTTGCACCGTAATACCGCGGGAAGAAGGCTTCTTCACCTAGCAGTTGTATCAGCTCATCATAGGAGAAACTATAAAATAGTCCTTCGTGACCGTCACTATCCGCATCTTCTGCCGAGTAGAAAGCACCTTCGTTCGATAACAGGTCACGTTCGACATACGTGAAGATTTCTTCCGCGTACTGTTTGAAGCGGTCATTCCCGGAAGCTTGATACGTCTCGAGGCAAAGGGTCGCGAACAAGGCATTATCGTAGAGCATCTTTTCAAAATGGGGAATCACCCAAGCGGCATCCACGGTATAACGATAGAGGCCGAAGCCGACTTGATCGGTGATGCCGCCGTCATGCATCGCAGTCAGCGTCCGCATGACCATCTGGAGTGCCGCCTCGTCTTCCGCGTACTGGTAATAATCGAGCAGGAACGTCAACAGGGACGGAGACGGGAATTTCGGTGCGCCGCCAAATCCGCCATGCGTGACATCGAATTGGCGCATCGCTTGGTCGAATGTTGTGTGTAACAGTTCCTCATCCAGCGTGCCGTGCTGCTTGACCGTGCTGACATCGAGCAACGCCTGTTCGATTTGTGTACCGACCCGTTTAATTTTTTGCGGATCCGTTTGATAGTGTTCGCTCAGCTGAAGCAGGACTTGTCGGAAACTCGGGCGGTTGAACTGGGGTGTCTTCGGAAAATACGTCCCGATATAAAACGGAACTTGTTCCGGCGACATGAAGACGCTGAGCGGCCATCCTCCTTGACCGGTCATGATTTGGGCTGCCGTCATGTAGATTTGGTCGATATCCGGTCGTTCCTCCCGATCGACTTTAATCGAGATGAAACGTTCATTCAGCATCGTTGCCGTTTCGTCATCCTCGAAACTTTCATGGGCAAGGACGTGGCACCAGTGACAGGTCGAATAACCAATCGATAAAAAAATCGGTTTATTTGCTGTCCGGGCGGCAGTGAAGGCTTCTTCTCCCCACGGATACCAATCAACCGGATTGGAAGCATGTTGTTGCAGGTAAGGGCTTGTTTCGTGAATCAACCGGTTTGTCGGCATAATGTGTACCTCGTTTCTTCTATAGTATTTGTATCTTTACGATAGCGATTTCTAAGGTCTGTATCAACTTGATTTAGTCAAAGAAATCTAGAGATAAAAAAAGATTGACTTTGTAAAATATTTTGTGTTATATTAAGACATGTCATGAATCGGGGATGATCACTCATGTGAGAATCTTTAACCCACAATACACAATTTAATAATCAGGTCAGGATTTTTAGACCTTAACTGACAATCGAGTCAGACATAAGTCATCGCTTTTATTTTGTCCTTCTTCTTTAGGGAAGAAGTTGACCCAGCAAGATAAACCTTCCATTCGATACTTTTCAGCTCATCCGAGCGAAACTCTAAAAATCCCAGTAAATGCGTAACCTAATACGCAACTTGATTCTTGCTAAAACGCTTGATTCAGCTGGCGCGGCCAAGGAGCCGTAACAACGAAAGAGAGGTAGGGCTTTCGTCGTTTCAGGTGTTTTGATCACCTGTGTCCTCGATTCCACTGACAACTAATGTAAAAGAAACCAACACGCTGAGAAGGCGTTTTTTTTATGCCCTTTTTTAACCTGCTAACGGTGGGAAGACATCCATTGATGAGAGTGACTCCAAAAGATAATTATAATAAAAGCGAACGATGAAAATTTGTAAGCGATACCATTATTATCATTTACGAAGGATAACATGTTTTTTTACGAAAAATATACACTTTTCCAAATTATTTCTGATATTATAAAGAAGTGTCAGAAAATTAAATAGGGGGTCAACATCATGAAATACGGAAGTACGTTTGGTAAGTGGGCATTGGTCGGAGCATTAACAGCAGGTATTCTTCCGCAGGCAGGCATCATCGTAGGGGCAGAGGGCGAAGGCGTCATCCTGTCAGAGTACATAGAAGGATCGAGCAATAACAAAGCGATCGAGATTTACAATGGTTCGGGGCAAATCATCAATCTCGCTGACTATACACTCGTACAGTATACGAATGGTGGACCATCTGAATCAAAAATCACGCTTTCCGGAACGATTGACCCGGGGAAAACATTCGTCATTGCAAACTCAAGTGCAAATGCTGACATTAAAGCAAAAGCACAACAAACGACAGGATCACTGAACTTCAACGGTAACGATCCCGTTGCCCTGAAAAAAGGAGATGTCGTCCTCGACATCATCGGACCAATCGGATCAAGTGCGGATTTCGCGAAAGATACGACGCTCGTCCGTAACACGAACGTGACGACCGGTTCAAAAACATATGAACCGTCACAATGGACAAGCTTCCCGGTCGATACATTAACAGATTTAGGATCACATAAAGCAGAAGCAGGTGATATTCTCGTTGCACCAACGGCTGACCCAGTCGGCGAAGTTGAGCGTGGTGATAAAGTAACGCTTACAGGGGAAGGGACGATTCACTATACAGTCGATGGATCAACACCGACAGTTGAAAGTCCGGTTTACTCAGAGCCGATCACAATTAATGAGGAAATGACGATTCAAGCAGTCGTCGTCAAGAATGGTAAAACGTCAGCCGTTTCGACGTTCAAATATTACATCGCACCACCCCTCACGAAAATCAGCAGTATCCAAGGAATTGCACATTTGTCTCCATACGCCGATCAACTCGTCCGGACGACAGGTGTCGTCACGTATATCGTGGATGCAAACAACTTCTACATGCAGGATCCGAATCCGGATAATAACAGTAAGACATCTGAAGGTATCTTAGTGTATTCGAAAAACCACGGAGCGGCAGTCGGACAAAAGGTCGCGACAACTGGATATGTGAAAGAATGGCTATTAGGTGGATATAGTGATAAAGCGGAGACAGACTTGCCTGTAACAGAGCTCAGTGCTGTCAACCTCGTTAAAGGAGCACTTAACGAAGGATTACCTGCAAGCATCGTCCTCGGTGGGGACGGCGTCTTGATTCCGACGGATGTCGTCGATAACGATGCGTTCGCGAACTTTGATCCGGAAGAAGATGCAATCGACCTGTATGAAAGTGTCGAAGGGATGCGTGTCGCACTTCCGAACGCCATCGTCACAGGTCCACAAGCAAACCGGACGATTCCGGTCCGGACGCAAACAGCAGACAAAGCCTACACGAAACGCGGTACACCAATCTTGACGGCAGACAACGTCAACCCGGAACGTCTCTTCGTCGAGATGGGCAGTTCGTCATACCGTGCGAAATCAGGTGACCGTTTTGAAGGAACGATTGAAGGCGTCATGAGCTACAACTACTCTGCTTATAAAGTCTTGTCAAAAGCAGCTGATCTTCCGAAACTCGTCACGAGTGAAATTGATCGTCAACCGACGAACATCGAAACAGGAGAGTCACGTTTGACGGTCGCATCGTATAACGTCGAAAACTTTGCTTCGACAGCAGACGCCGGGAAAGTTGATCGTGTCTCGGAAGGGATTGCGACGTTCCTCAAAACACCGGACATCGTCGGTTTGACAGAAATGCAAGATAACGATGGTGCAGTTGATAGCGGAACAGTCGATGCATCCAAATCATTTGAAACATTGATTGCAGCAATTGAAGCGAAAACTGGCGTTAAGTATGCGTATACAGACATCGCACCAGAAGATAAAAAAGATGGCGGACAGCCAGGCGGAAACATCCGTGTCGGCTTCTTGTATAACCCGGAGCGCGTCTCACTTGCACCAGGTAAAAAAGGAACGGCAACAGAAGCGGTTTCGGTCGAAAACGGCAAGTTGACGAGTAACCCGGGACGGATTCAACCGCTCGACCCGAACTTCGCAAGTTCACGGAAGCCACTCGTCGGGGAATTCCTCTTCAAAGGGGAGTCGTACCATGTCATCGTCAACCACTTTAACTCTAAAGGTGGCGACGGAGCAGACTTCGGTAAAAATCAACCGGTCGTACGTAAGAGCGAAGTACAGCGTCATGCGATTGCGACAATCGTCCAAGATTTCGTCAATGAACTCGAAACAGAAGTCAAAGACTCGAATGTCGTTGTTCTTGGCGACTTGAATGACTTCCAGTTCTCGAAAACACTCGACATCCTCAAAGGAAAGAACTTGTGGAACACGGTCGATGATCTTCCGAAATCAGAACGTTACTCGTACGTCTATAATGGTAACGCACAAGTACTCGATCACATCTTAATCTCGAAAAATTTAAAACGATATACGTCATCAGATATCGTCAACATCAACTCGGATTATATGGAAGCGGACGGAAGTGCGAGTGACCACGATCCAGCCATTATTTCAATTCAAGGTGCTGAGAGTGCCGTTCCTGTTAGAGGAAAAGCCGAAATTGGAAAATGGCGTGCTGTTCAAAAAGGAAAGCACATCGTCATTGAACGAAAAATTGCAAAGCGTTGGTTGAAAGTGAGTGAAACACATGGTCAGCAACAAGGTGAATTACTCGAACTTCGTGTTTCGAAAGGCCTGCCATACATTCTCGTGAAGACGAAAAAAGATGGGCAGAATTGGCTTGAGCTTTCAAAACGCTACAAATTAACGACTTCTGATAAATTTCAATAAATCAAAAAAGCGGACTTAGCGGTCCGCTTTTTTTTGTGTTCGGATAAAAAGAGATAGGAAGGAAAGGGTACTGATTGAAAAGGTGAGGAGCAGGGCAGTTTCAAGAGGAAGAATCCGGAACATATACATGAAGTGGATGATGATTAAGGTAATAATCGTGGCAAGACCGACGATAAAGTTCTTCCGTAATAAGTTTCCGACACCCGGGACGAGCAGTTCGAATCCGAGACGTTGGCTATAGTGAACTTCGTCATGTGCGTTCGCGAGACTAAAGGAGACCGTCAACACAACGAGAATCATCCAACCTGAAAACAAGTACTGCTGAATCGCGAGAAACGTAATCGATTCATAGATAAAGTAGAGAAGAATCATGGCATACTCCTTTTGATGGATATTATATGGGCAAACTCGTATTTTTTTTCCTTACGATTCCTAATATTAGCTAGGTGATGAAAGAACGGCAATAAGATTTGCAAAGAATGAAAATAAAAGAATGTTCACACATTTCAACAAGAGGGAAAAATAGTTCATTTTCTGTACGATAATGAAATGAGAATGGCTTCAGACTAAGTTGTCAGACCTTTAAAGGCGATGTTGCTAAAATGTGTCTGTATTGTGAACGAGTCGAATGAATCATGTGATTTTCTTAGAATGGATACTCTGACTGTTCGAACGGTTCAATTTCTTTTAAAATAAGGGTAATGCAAGAAAGAAGGAGGCGGACCAGCAGGATGAAAAAAGTATTAGTCCTCGGGGTAATAGCATTTGCTTTCTTTGGTTGCGAAAGCGTTCCAATCGAACAAGCGGAGGCGGAGTACCCGAAAAGTGGGGGGAAGCTGATTGACGCATATACAAGTGAGTACCCGGGATACAAGTGGGAAGTCAGACGGACAGCGACAGAAGAGTTTGTCGCACTGACGAAGGACGGGAAAGATTACGGGAAGTATCGTTTCCGGGACGGCGTGACGACGCAAGGCGCGACGTTAAATAAAGATACGGAAGCGACGCTTGCGAAAAAAGGCTGGAAGGTCGTCAAGTCCTATCGAAAGGGAAATACGAACTACATGCTGAACCTTGATCATGCAGCCGTCTATGAAAAGAACGATAACTACGTGACGTATTTCTTTGATCAATATGATAAAAATCGCGTCAAAGCAACACTGGCGATTCCGAAGGACGTCGAAGCGAAAAAAGAAGGGTTCTACGGTGCTGCTTCAAAAGCGTTGCGAACGACGGATGAGAAGTTGATGTTACGCTTGATGAACTGGGAACGTGCCGAGTACAAGAAACCTGCATTGTCGCCGTATACAGCATTAAAACCGGTCACGCGCGGACACAGTGAAAACATGGCGGAGAATAACTTTTTCTCGCATACGGATCCTGAAGGCCGTGACCCGTTCGACCGGATGAAGGTAGAAGGCATTCGCTTCTCGATGGCGGGTGAAAACTTATCGATGGGGTATCCGAATGTCTTCGCTGCCCACTGGGGATTGATGAACTCAAAAGGGCATCGTGAGAACATCATGCAAAGCGGCTTCAAACAAGCGGATGTTGGAGTGGCGTTTAGAAAAGATGCACCGTACTTTACGATTAACTTTAGAACACCGTGAAAATAGCACGAACTAAAGTAAAGCCTAGGTTCTCGTCAATGGGAATCTAGGCTGTTTAATTTGTCTTGCATTCCGGGTGAAGGAGTTTACTGGGTGAAAAAGATTCCTGCTTCCCGTGCTTTCCTCGGGCGAGGCGCAAGCCGTTGCCCCTTTCCCTTACAGGTCAAGGTGCAGGGTCTCGCCTGCCTCTGACAGCGCAAGCGAGCTTTGCGCTTTTTCCCGTAGGAGTCACGATGAAGTGAATCTTTTTTAGCTTTTCTATATAGAAGGAAATACTAGAAAGCCTGTGATGCGTCGCGTTTCCTGACACGAATCGCTTTCGAGCGAAAGAGCAAGCAAGCGCGACCCTGCAGTGAAACGAAGCGGCGTGAAGGCTTGCCGCTCGGAGACGATTTGGGAAGGATGGGCGACGCATTCTACGAATCAGAAAATATGTGGTGTCAGTCGGTGGAAATGAATGTTAAGAGGCGAAAAGATTCCTGCTTCCCGTGCTTTCCTCGGGCGAGGCGCAAGCCTTGCGCTTTTTCCCGTAGGAGTCACGATGAAGTGAATCTTTTTTAGCTTTCTAATGGAAGAAGACCTGAGAAAGGCTGCGATTCGGGAAGGGGGAGCGACGAGTAACAGAGATACTATCGAAAAAACGGACGGCCCACCCCTGTTATTGAAAGGAGGTGGAGCCGTCCGGTTTTTTATGGCGTTTATTCTTTTGAGAAGTGGCGAGAATAAGGTCTTTCCGTAAAAGTGACACTTCTGCTCAATTCGCCCAGTCTGGTTTGCTGAATCCTTTGAATGATTTTTCGATCACTTCATTAAAATCATCCGATTTGACGACAGCGGTTAAGTCTTTGGCCAGTTGTTTGTCTTCGTCACTTGTCTTAACAGCGACTAAGTTGCGGTACTGCTCGTTCATCGTCTCGAGTGCGAGTGCATCGAGTAAGTCGAACTTCGCAGCAAGTGCGAAATTTCCGGGAACAGCTGAAATATCAACACTTTCGACAGCGCGTGGGAGCTGAGCGGCTTCAAGCGGTTTGATGACGAGTTTCTTTGGATTTTTGATGATGTCCTTTTCTGAGACGGTCAATGGATCGGTATCTGCTTTTAGTTCAATCCAACCTTGATCCGCTAACAGGTTTAAAGCACGTGCCTGGTTCGTCGGGTCATTGGGTGTTGCGACTTCAGCACCTTCTTTGACATCGTCCAACGTTTTATAGGACTTGCTGTATAATCCCATCGGTGCGGTTGGGACGGTGATCAGCCCTGTGAGATCGAGATTTTTTTCTTTCGCAAACGTTTTTAAATAAATTGAATGCTGGAACAGGTTGGCATCGATATCACCGCTCCCGAGGGCAAGGTTCGGTTGAATGTAATCACTGAATTCGACGATTTCGACGTTGTAGCCTTTCTTTTCGAGTCCCGGTTGAATCGCTTCTTTGACCATATCGCTATACGGACCACTCGTCGCCCCGATTTTGATGGACTTCGTTTCTTCATTTGCACTGCTGTCACCGCATCCGGCTAAGATGCTTGCTCCTAATAATCCTGTTGCTAAAAAGGCATAGCGTTTTTTCATCGTAATCTCTCCCTTGCGTTCTCTATTTGTAAGTTATCGTTTATCGGCGACACGTGCGAACCGGTTGCCGAGTGCCTGAATGACTTGAATGATGACGACAAGCACGACGATCGTCATGATCATGACGACGTTATCGTACCGATAATAACCGAACCGGATCGCGAGGTCACCAATTCCGCCGCCACCGACGATCCCTGCCATCGCTGAGAATCCGATCAGGCTGATCAAGGTCAACGTCAAGCCTTGAATGATTCCGGGCAATGCTTCCGGAAGGAGAACACTGATAATGATGCGAAGCGGTTTCGCCCCGCACGCTTCTGCTGCTTCAATCAAACCGGGTGGAATCTCACGGAGTGAGGTTTCGACGAGTCGGGCGAGAAACGGAATCGCGGCGACGCTCAAGCTGACCGAGGCGGCGGCAGGACCGATCGTCGTCTTCGTGATGAGTTGCGTCAATGGAATCAAAGCAACGAGTAGGATGATGAATGGTAACGAGCGGACGATGTTGATGGCGAAGTCCAACGTCGTTCGAATGAAGACGTTTTGGAAAAAGAGTCCGCGGTCGGTGATGAATAATAAAATCCCGAGTGGAATTCCGATGATGATGGCGAAGGCGAGTGAAATGCCGACCATGAAGGCCGTCTCTCCGAGTGCTTTCGTTAAGTCAGGGAGTATGGTCGTAAACCGGTCAAGCGACATCTTGAATCACCTCGATTGCGTGCAACTGTCCCTCGAGCCAGGTTAAGGCACGATTCACGTGCAGTGTCGGTCCCGTCAAACTGACGATTAAGACGCCAAACGCGA
Source organism: Exiguobacterium sp. N4-1P (assembly GCF_002214325.1). NCBI lineage: Bacteria > Bacillati > Bacillota > Bacilli > Caryophanales > Exiguobacterium > Exiguobacterium sp. N4-1P. Next base: position 2,434,055 of record NZ_CP022236.1, on the reverse strand, counting down.
CGTCCTGAATGTAGTCGACCTTCCCATGCAGGATGCTGACTGCGATATCGAATTGTTTGATGGCTTCAGATAAGGTACTCTCACTTGTTTTTTCACCCGTGAACTGAAGTCGAATGACTTTGCCGGGTGTCGTCCGTAAAATCCGTTCCGGCAACTCGATTTGGAGTGCCGTATCGACGTAATGTTTTGTGACCGGATGTTCGGCTTGACTAAATATGGCGTAAGTCGAAGCGACTTCGACGACTTCACCGTGCGCCATGACGGCGACGCGGTGACAAATTTGTTTGACGACGTCGATTTCGTGGGTGATGAGGATGATCGTCAAACCGAGCCGGGCGTTCAAATCTTTCAGTAAATCGAGAATCTGGAGCGTCGTCACCGGATCGAGCGCTGAGGTCGCTTCGTCACAGAGTAAGATGTTTGGATTGTTGGCGAGCGCTCGTGCGATGCCGACGCGTTGTTTTTGTCCACCACTGAGTTGGCTCGGATAGTTCGTCTCGAATCCTTCGAGTCCGACGAGTGCCGTTAATTCTTGAATCCGTTTCGGGAACTCACGTCGTTTGACACCGGCAGCCTTTAAGGCGAACGCGATATTGTCGGCAACGGTGCGGGACTGAATCAGTTGAAAGTGTTGAAAGATCATACCGACCCGGAGACGGAGTTTGCGGAGAGACGTTTTGGAGACACGTGATAGATTGGCTCCGTCTACTATGACCGTACCGCTCGTCGGTGTCTCGAGTCCGTTAATCAACCGTAAGAGTGTACTTTTTCCGGCGCCGGATTCACCGATGATGCCGAAGATTTCCCCTTGTTCAATCGTTAAGTTGACATCGTTTAATGCAAAAATCGGTGTACGGTCACGGACAAATTGTTTTGTGATGTGTGCGAACTCAATCATGATGTTTCCCTCCCGATACAAAAAAATCGCTTTTTTCCAGTTAGAGAGCAACCAGAAAAAAGCGACGAAGTGTAGAATTTCGTAACTTATCTCTCAGAACAAAAGAAGTTCTGTAGGATGTGGCACCGTTCCATTACTGGTGGTTGCCGGACGTCGTTGGGCCTAATCCCTCGGTCGCTCTCGATAAGTAGCTATGCTGTTGGGATTTACTTTAACGGAAATGATTCCCATCTGTCAAACGTTTTTTCAGAATTATTCGGCAACGGCGGTTTGGAAGAGCTGAAGGGTCCCGATTCGCTTGACAGCCTCGACGAGTCGGTCGACATCGGCAATCAGACTGATCCGGACGTAACCTTCACCGTATGTACCAAAGAAATGACCCGGTGTCACGGCGACATGCGCTTCGTCGAGCAGGTGATCGGTGAAGCTTTGGGACGTGAAGCCGGACGGAACAGGGAGCCAGACGAAGAACGAACCGCCGGGAACCGGTCCGTCCCAGCCGATTTCGTTTAATGCACCGAACAACGCATCGCGTCGCGTCTCATACAAGGCGCTCAGTTCACGGACACATGTCTGATCGCTTGAAAGTGCGACCGTCGCTGCATGCTGGATCGGTGTGAAGGCACTGACGTAAAGGTGTTCCTGGTATGTTTCGATGCTCGCGATGACGGACGGATTACCGATTGCAAAGGCAATCCGGAAGCCGGACATGTTGAACCGTTTAGAGAGTGAAAACAACTCAATCCCGACATGCTTAGCGCCTTCCGTCTGGAGGAAACTCCGCGTCGGACCATCGAAACTGATCCCGCCGTACGCTAAGTCATGGACGACGCAAATGTCATGTGCATCAGCGAACGCGACCGTTTGTTCAAAAGCCGCTGCCGTCGCTGTCGCACCGGTCGGATTACTCGGATAGTTGAGGAACAACATCCGGGCTCGTTCGACGTCAAGCGAATCGAGGAGATCATAGTCAGGCAAAAAGCTATTTTCAGCGAGAAGCGGAAGCGTGATCGGATACGCACCGGCAAGTGCTGCGCCTGATAAGTAATCCGGGTAACCTGGATCCGGGACGATGACCCCTTCACCGGGATTGACGATCGTCTGCGGAAGGGCGACGATGCCGGCCTTGCTTCCGAGTAAAATCGCGACTTCTGTCGCCGGATCAACCGACACGCCAAATTCTGATTCATAAAAATTAGCGACGGCCTGTTTTAAGAAATCATGTCCGCGAAACGGCGGGTATTGGAGATTACTTGCATCATCGATGGCTTGTTTTAAAGCATCGAGAATATGTACGGGTGTCGTTTGGTCCGGTGTTCCTTGACCTAGCGTGATGACGTCGTGTCCTGCGGCTTTGACGGAACCGATCCGTTGGGCAAGTTCTGCGAAGACGGGATCGGGCAAGCGATCGATGGCGATCGATGGGGCGAAATGTTTCATCTCTGTTCCTCCTTCAGGTATTGTCGTCAAGAATAGCGAATTTTCAGTCAAAATGAAAGAGGTTTTTTAAAATTCCTTAAAAATTAGAAGAACATTCCAATTTCAGACGATGTTCTTGATACACTAGACAAGTAATCGATTGACTACTAGACGGGAGATGGAAAAGATGAATCGGACCTGGTGGAAAGAAGCCGTCGTTTATCAAGTGTACTGGCGGAGTTTTAACGACTCGAATGGAGACGGGATGGGGGACTTGCGGGGCGTGATTGAAAAGCTCGACTACATCGCCTCACTGGGGGTGGATGTCATTTGGCTTAACCCCTGTTATACATCACCTGATATCGACAACGGTTACGACATCGCTGACTATTACGGCATCATGGAGAAAGCCGGCACGATGGCAGATTTGGACCAGCTGATTGAATCGGCGCATGCGCGCGGCTTAAAAATCATTCTCGATCTTGTCGTCAATCACACAAGTAATCAACATCACTGGTTTGAGGAGTCGCGCCGTGATCAAACGAATGATAAGTCAGATTGGTACATTTGGCATGACGGGGAAAAAGGAACACCACCAAACAATTGGCGGTCGTATTTTGCGCCGAGTCCATGGACATGGGATGAAGGACGGCAACAGTACTATTTTCATTCGTTTGCGTCAGAACAACCTGATTTGAACTGGGAACAGCCTGCCGTCCGTCAAGCTGTCTACACGATGATGCGATGGTGGATTGACCGAGGCATCGATGGTTTCCGGATGGATGTCATTAACTTGATTAAAAAACGAGCGGCGTTTGACGATGTGGAGGATCCGTTTGACTTGTCCTACTTAGGCAATCAACCGGGAGTCCATGAATTTTTACAGGAGATGCATCAGGAAGTTCTTGCGGGGAAAGACTTGTTTACGGTCGGGGAGATTCCGTTTGTCGGTCCCGAAGACGGGCTGTTATATGTCAGCGAAGAACGTCAGGAGTTACAGACGTTGTTTCATTTCGAAGTCGCCGATGACATGGAAGAAATGGACCTGCTGCGGTATAAACAGATTCAAAAACGGTGGTATGATGCGCTGTACCCGAAAGGCGTCGCTTCACAATTTTTGAATAATCACGATCATACAAGACAAGTCACGCGCTTCGGTAGCGAGTGCTATCGTGTCGAGAGCGCCAAGTTACTCGGCTTGATGCTACACACGTTACCGGGTATCCCATATGTCTATCAAGGAGAAGAAATCGGGATGACGGGTATTCGTTTCTCGGATGCTTCTCTGTACCAAGACGTCGCCTTCCGTAATCGTTACGAGGAGCGCGTCGCAGCGGGAGAGCCGAGTGGCACTGTCTTGTCATCGATGCAGCTACGGGCGCGGGATAATTCGCGGACACCGATGCAATGGGATGATAGCCGGGCAGGCGGATTTACGACAGGGGAACCATGGATGACGGTCAATCCGAACTATAAAACAATCAACGTGCAGGCAGCTGAACAGGATCCGCAATCGGTTCTCGTGTTTTACCGGGAGTTGATTCAATTACGAAAAGAACATCCTGTCATGGTGTATGGCGTGTATCGTGATTTGGCGATTCAGGATCCTTATCTTTACGTATATGAACGGGAATTCGAAGGGGTGACGTGGCGAATCGTCTTGAACGTCCATGATGAACAGGTCGAAACGACATTCGCCTTACCGAATGAACAGTTACTTCTCTCGAACTATGAAGAGAGTGCAAGTAAGATCTTGCAGCCCTATGAGGCACGCCTGTACCAAACGAGTCGGTGAAATAGTGAAGGGTCTCATCTTAGGAAAATACAAGAAAATGACACGCTAGAAAAGTGCCGTGGTTTTGAGGAACATTCTGATCGAGGGTCATGACAAGAGCTAGGTCCCGCTGATTTCGAACGGGCTGATGAAAAAAGAAGGAGCTGACTCAAGAGTCGCTCCAATATCAATCAGAGTGACAGACGGTTTTGTTATCCTCACCGCGAATCGCGCTACCTTTTCCCACAGGGGTCGAGGATGAATATTCCCGTCCTCCATTAAGCAAATGGCCGATGACCCACTTTTGACGGGATCATCGGCCATATCTATACAAATGTTTATTGTTTCAGATAGTTGAGTGTTTGACTGAGATACGTATGGAAAAGTCCTGATTCCTTTTAATCGAGAGTGGTTCCCGCTTTTGAGTCAGACCCTTTGAGCGTGTAGAAAAACGTGTGCGAGAAGTGAATACGCTATGTCTAGATGCGATCAGTTCCTCGTCTCGTCTTCAAAGCGACAGGGGCGCGAACGATTGCTTTTTTCGGTTTAATGCGATTCAAGACGGATTGCGCTCTAAATCGGCTGCATGAATTGTCTATACTTACGCTTTTACCTCCCGCACTTCCTGCTTTTTAAGCAAGGTAAAGGGTTCGGTAGATTGTTGTGGGATCAGCGTTTTAACAATTGTTCAAACCGATCGACAGCTTCACGCATTTCATAGCTCGGTGCGAGAACGAGAGGACCATGTCCAGTCGCAAGGATGTCGGGCGTCAGTTCCGTCAATTGATGGGCGGACTTCAAGGCGACGTCTTTATCCCAAGTCGCGAGAGCAGGGAACGGGAACTGCCAGCGCGTATCGCCGGAAACAGCGATTCCGCCTTGTGTTTGGAAGGCATCTCCGGCAATCAACGTCCGACTGCCTTCATGCCATAAGGAAATCGAGCCCGGGGTGTGCCCGGGAGACGTAATGACGCTCAGGCTTCCGACTTGTTGGCCGCTTTCAAGCAGACGGTCTGGTCGTGTCTTGATGTTTTTCGGGATGCCCCCTTTTAAGGGTGTCGTCTCTCCTTCACGAAGCGATTCGTCACCGCTAAGAAGCGCTGCGTCGCGGTAACTGATTGCCACTTCGGCGAGTGGAAAGGCATTCGCTAAGAAGTCGAGTGAACCGACATGATCAGCGTGGGCATGCGTCAAGATGATGGAACGTAACGGTTTGTGATGGGACTTGATGACGCGATGGATTGCTTTGGCGTTCAGTGAAATCCCGGTATCGATCAAGGTCAGGCTGTCGGCTTCTTCAAAAAGGTAGCAGTTGACCGGGAAAAAAGATGGTGTCGTCTGTAATTGATGGAGTCGTTCAATCGTTGAGATTCGCATAGCGTTTCACTCCCTCGTTAAAATAATCATCGATACTTTAGTATCACCTGTTTTAGTACAGGCGTCTACAAAAAAACTCCTCGACTGGACCGAGGAGTAAACAAAAATTAATACGTGACTTCGAAGACGGCACCAGCATGCGCAGAGTCGTCTCCATCTGCCGCTGTCGTGACGAGCAGACGATCTTCATAAGCGATTGGGCACGTCGGATTTGCAACCGGGAAATCGATGTGTGCGAGCTTCTCGCCCGTTTCAAGATTCCAACGTGTAATGCAAGAACCGGCGTAATGCGCGATGAAGACATGTCCATCCCGGTCTTTCGTCATGCCGTCCGGAAAACCATCTTCTTCTTCTAAATCGATTGCTACGCGACGATTCGTCAAGGGTTGATCGGGTGCATAGTCAAAGGCGTAGACTTTTTTAGTCGGTGTGTCGATATGGTACAGCGTCGTTCCGTCCTCTGACCAGACGAGACCATTTGAATTCGTGAGTCCATCATGCAGAACATCGATTGAGCCATCGTGACGCAAACGGTAGAGACTGGCCGTTTCCCCGTCCTCTTCATTGATGCTACCGGCTACATACTGTCCAAATGGATCGAGTTTACCGTCGTTCATTCGATCCGAGTCGGGCATCGTCAACTTCGTTTCGAGTGAGAGATGACCTTCTTTCAGATCGAATGTTCCGAAACCATGTTCTGAAGTCACCCGGAGAAAATCAGGGGCATCGGTTAAAGCGATTGAAGTGATCGCGCTCGGGACTTGAAACGGCTTCAAGGCCTCGGTCGTCAAATCATATGAAAAGAACAGCTTGTTTGGAATGTCAACGAAATAAAAGCGTTTCGTTTTGGCGTCATAGACAGGCGATTCGCCTGTTTTACATGCTACATCAATAAAAAGTGAGACTGTCATATATGTTCCTCCTACGTGTGGTCTTGCTTGAATCAATCAAGTGAAGATAAATTACCATTGCTATCTTAATGAAGAGAGCGATATGAGTCGTTTGTGTCGTGATCTAAAATGAATCATAGTATCCACAGTAAATGTACCTGTTTTACTTTAATCTAAAACGTCCGCTCGAAAATTCAATCGATTCTATTAAAAAAGGTCTTCAGCTCGGAAGTTTACCGAAATGAAGACCATCCTTTAAATTAACGGCTTTTGACAAGAAGACTGACAGCTTCCTTAACTAAGTCTTCTGTTTGTCCCTCACCACTGGCTTCAGCCTCTTTGACACATTCAATCAAGTTTGAGCTAACGACGACACCAATCGTCCGGTCCATTGCTGACCGTGCAGCGGATAACTGAGTGATGACGTCACGACAATCTTGACCTTCTTCCATCATCCGTAAGATACCGCGCAATTGTCCTTCAATCCGACTGACCCGATTTTTCATCTTTTGATCGTAATCCATTCGTTTTCCTCCATTCTAAGGTGCAACACGTATTCTCGATACCTTCATGCTATGCCCATCATGGTATTTCTGTCAATTCAATCGATTTTTCAGCTATATTTTTTGATAGAACAGGGAATATGGATGTGGTGGAGAAAAATAATCAAAATAACGAAAGAAAACTAAAACGATTTTGCGTCAGCTTGCGTATACTATATGATAAGGCTGACTAATCACAAGGGGGAGAAGGATGCATACTCAATCCGATGAATCGCTTTATCATCAGATGCGTGGAGGAGATGAACAGGCTCTTGAAACGTTATATGATAAATACGAGAGGCTGTTGTTTTCATTCGCACATCGCTTTACGAACAACGATCGATTATCTGAAGAAGTTATTCAAGAAGTCTGGATGAAGATATGGAATGGACGTGTTGACTTCAACACGGAGAAAGGAAAGTTCTCTTCGTGGGTGTTGACGATTACCCGAAATGCTGCGCTTGATTGTTTGCGGCGTGAAAAGCGACAACCGACAATTGAAATTGAAGAACGAGACGGTGGGTTTGATGAACCGGTCGAACGAACGGTCGTCGAACGGGAAACGGCTTCTGAAGTACGTGAAGCGGTCCAAGCATTGAAACCGGAGCAACAAGAATTAATTGAGCTCGTCTATTTTAAAGGGTTAACGCAACAACAAATCTCAGATCAGCTCGAATTGCCCCTCGGAACGGTGAAGACGAGGATAAGGAGTGCGATTCAAGCGTTACGAAAATTATTGGAAGGGAGGGAACGTTGATGGAAGAACGTTGTCATGAATTAATTGATTACTTTAATGGAACGTTATCTGCAGCCAATCGAGACGCGTTCGAAGCACATCTTGCGACTTGTGACGACTGCAAGCAGGCGCTACAAGAAATGGAAGAATTGATGCTTCCCATCGCGGAATCACTTCCAGAACGACCGGTACCGGCTGGGATGAAATCAAGAATCTTAGGAGAAGTCCTTGCTTCGTCAAACGAGACGGATCAAGAAGCTCCTAACAATGTGAAAACAACACAGCCGACACCGGAACATGCCTCGGAACTCGAGACAAAACGTGCGAAAAAGCAAACGAGACGAAAAGTCCCGCTCGGTTGGTTAATGAGCATTGCAGCGGTTCTCTTATTATCGCTTGGAGCGAACGCCTATTTCTTAGCGCAAGATGAACCAGAACAAACAGAAGCGTTAGCGCTGGATGAAGTGAACGGCATGGGAAACTTCGAGAGTACGGCTTCGATTCAAGGATCGAGCATGATCTTTACGAAAGACGATAAAGAATACATGCTCGTTCAATTGAAAGACTTGCCACCGCTTAAAGAAGGCGAGTTGTATCAGATGTGGACGATTCAAGGCGATCAAGTGCAGGCGAACGGAGTCATCGAACAAGATGGTCAAGCAGCAGCAGTCTTTGCACTCAAAGGCAGTGGAAAGATTGATGCCGTCGCGATTACGGTCGAACCTGAACCAGATTTAGAACAACCAACCGGAGCAGTCATTGCATCCGCTACACTATAAGAGAAGAAATGTCGAGGGATCCACAAATGTGGGTCTCTTTTTTGTATATTTCGTACAAAAAAGTCGAAAAACACATCAAACTGTATAAAAATTCGAAACAGTACTGAAAGAAATGACGAATTAAGACGATACTAATAGGAATGTCAGTCAAAAAGAGAGGCACTTACACAATGAATGAATGGATCATACTACCGAAACACTATGAAGAGGCACTGGTCATCCTATCGGTTATCGTCGCCATTGTCGGATCCTACGCCTCGCTTGAACTCAATCGACGCTTGGCTAAAGCGACATCTTTAAGAAAACGAACACTGCTTCTTTCATCATTGACGATGGGGTTATCGATTTGGGGCATGCACTTTATTGGAATGGGTGCATTCGAATTATCGGTCGCGGTCAATTATGACTGGGTCCTGATGTTACTCTCGGTCGTACCCGCGATCACGGCTGCATGGATTGCCTTTTATTTATTATATTATTCTGCGATTACGCGTAAAAAAGTCGTGCTTGCAGGTTCACTTATCGGGATTGGAATTACAATGATGCATTACCTGGGGATGGCCGCGATGCAGTTTGGGGGAGATATCCGTTATGACATCGGCATCTTCACTCTTTCAGTGTTGATTGCCGTGACGGTTGCCTATGTGGCGCTATTATTGCTCTATATGACGCGCCATGTCGACAAAAAACGCATTTTAATCCCTGTCGCGACATTGATGGGCTTAGCCGTATCAGCGATGCATTACGTAGGCATGCTCGGAACGACATTTTGTATCCCGGCTGATTCCACTACCGTTTTATCAAATGACCCGATCACGTCGAACATCTTGAGTGAAGTGGCGATTCCAATCTTTATTTTAATCATCTTGATCACGGGACTCTACATCCACTTGGAACGACGTGCACTTCAAATGATGGCCTATACGGACCATTTGACGGGGCTGCACAATCGGCGCTGGCTTGACCATCACATGATGAAGGTGGATGGACAATACAACCGCTCGAAACAAACGATGGCGATGGCGTTGATTGATTTAGACGGCTATAAATGGATTAATGACACATTCGGTTTTGATCAAGGGGATACGATCATTCGTCAGTTCGCAGATCGGATTAAAGAAATCCTAGGTGAAGAAGAAACCTGTATCCGCTATAACGGAACACAGTTTTTCTTGATTAAACAAGTCGATACGGAACAACTTGAGGCTTCATTTAATCAAGTGCTCGAGCAAATCCGTCAACCGATGCTCCTTGAAAATCAAGAGATTCATTTAACTGCGACGATTGGTGTCATCTTGCCGAATCCAGAAGAAACGTTAGAGATGCGGATTGGTCAGATGGAGAGTGCCTTACGGGCTGGAAAAAATGAAGGGCGCGATCGGTTTGTTTTATATGATGAATTGATTCACTCGGATCGACGGGAACAGTTGATCGTCGGTTCACTCCGAAAGGCGATGACCGATTACAAAGAATTTAATCTCGTCTATCAGCCGAAGATTGCGTTAGCGACAGGGAAGGTCGAACAAGCAGAGGTCCTGATTCGGTGGAACCATCCGAAACTCGGCTTCATCTCACCGGCCGAGTTCATTCCGATTGCTGAAAAGTACAGTTTGATTCATCGACTGACAGAATGGGTCTTGAAGGAGACGGTCCACCAGATGGAGTTGTGGAAAAAGGAGGATCACTTCATTCGTCAAGTGTCGGTCAACTTATCAGCGATGCACTTCCGGTCCGAGTCTCATAATTCAATGATTAAAGAGATTGTCCATCATTCACTCGAACGCGGGGGAGAGCTTCATCTTCAACTCGAAATTACGGAAACCTCTGTCATGGAAAACTTGGAACGGGCCCTGATGATGCTTGGTGAACTGAAACAGTTGAGTCTGACGATTGCTTTGGATGACTTCGGAACAGGGTTGTCTTCATTGACCCACTTGAAGCACTTACCAATCGATATCTTAAAGATTGATAAATCGTTCATCGATGAGGTTCCGCATGACGAGCGGGGCACGGCCATCACGGAAATGATCATTCAATTAGCGAAAAGTCTCGGAATTGAGGTCGTGGCGGAAGGTGTCGAAACACTCGAACAACACGAATTTTTAAAACGCCTCGGCTGTGATTATGGACAAGGGTATTACTATAGCCGTCCGATGAACGTCAAGGACTTGGATCAGCAGACGATTGAGCGTACAGTACGTGATGTCGGCTAAAAAAATATTGTTATTTAAATCCAATCACGGATTGGTTACGTAAGCTAGATAAGCACGCCGGCATGATGCGTGCGAAGATATGGGGGACGAAAAACGTATTGGTAGTAGGTTGATCGGGCGGAAAAACCTACTCGACTCGTGTACGATGCAGACAGAACTCTAGTACATTTTATAGATGACCGTGACTCTGTAATCAACGCAGCCTCTGTCTGTCCAACTATTACAAAAGGCAGCTTCCACAAGGGAGGCTGCCTTTTTTGTACTTACCGATTCGGTGTCAACTGACAGCCGGTATGATCGGTCACAAGAACATTCGTATTGAAGTATTGTCCGTCGCTTTTTAAAATCAGTGATTTTGATTCTTCTTTATAATCGAGTGTCATGTCTTGATCGAGAAAGTGACTCGACCAACGTTTGACGAGGACGGGACCGACATTTGAATCAATCGTCATATCTTCGTCAGTCGCCGACTCGACGAAACGGATACTGAAGATACCGGAGTTTCCACAACCGCATCCTTCTGTGTCGTAATAAAGATGAAGCTGTCCTTTAATGTCACCGCGCAATTGTTCAATCCGGTCAAGTGCGGGACGTGTAAATGTGATGTTCATGACAATCACTCCTTTGTCTCCAGTATACGCGTGTTTCAAACAAAAATAACGTTACTTGCTCACATGGATTTGCCGACGCATCCGGACGAGTAAGAAGACGTATCCTGCAAGAAGGACGACGACGCTACCGAGGACGACCGTATCAACGAGACCGTCATCTGATTTAAAGTTGATCGCGATATAGGCCCAAACGAAGACGAGCGGATAAATCGGATCGCGGTTCGCAAACATAAAGATGAGTGCGACAATGACACCTACCGGAAGCATGATCATCGTCCAACCGGCGTCATCGATGCCGAGCAACTTCGTGATGCCTTGCGTCTGCATGACGATGAAGACGTTAACGATTGTCGCGACCGAGACCCAGCCGATGTAAAGGGAGAACGGGACTTTAAAACGAAGGGCTTTTGTTTCGCGATCGACCTTCGAGTAGATGACCATCAAAGAAGCGAGTAGACCAATCATGACGACGAGCGTCAATGGGAAAAGTTTGTAAGCGAATGTGACGATCCAAGCGGCATTAAAGAGACAACTAATCAAAAACCAAGGACCGATTTTTTTTGCGATTTCATGTTCTTTGAATTTCGGGATGGTCTGTAAAATTAACCAAACAAGTAAAACACCATAAATGAGTCCCCAAATCGAGAACGCGTACCCGGCAGGTTTGAACAACGTTGGAATCGTGTCGGAAATACGACCGGTTTTCCCACCGTCGAGTGCGTTAACTGTTACAGCAAAGATGAAACCAAGCCAGTTCAACCAAATCCATTTATTTTTCAATAGAAAAACCTCCTTTAATCTCTAAAGAAGGTTTACCCTGAATCTTTCAGTTTTAGACATTAGTGTCGGCTTGTCGGATTCAAGAATGACATGCCAATCGCCGGATTCCCGGTGTGTGAGCCGAGGACAGGCGTAAGATCGTCAATACGAATCGAGACATTGAAGCGCGCCTCAAGTTTTACCTTCCATTCCCGTGCTAAGTCGTACGCTGTGGCATGAAACAGTGAAATATCCGTTACGTCACCACGTTCAAGGATTTCGACGAGATGATCATAAATTTTGGAGTGTGCTTTCTTGAAGGTCCGAACCGTCTGGTAAGGAACGATTTTGCCCTCCTCGAAGTGGAAGAGCGGGCGTAATTGAAGTAAATTACCGACGAAAGCTTTCGTCGATGAAATGCGACCGCCAGCTTGCAACTGTTTTAAGTTTTCGACGGTAAATTCGATGTGATGATCGAACCGTCGTTTTAAAATCATCTGTTCGATTTGTTCAATCGCAACTCCTTGTTCTGCTAACTGGATCGCTTCCGCAAGTAATTGTCCTGCTGGATAGATACCGCAACGGGAATCAATCGCAATCAGACGAAAACCAGCAATTTCTGCTCCTTGAATGGAAGCATTATACGTACCGCTCAGTTCGCTTGATAAATGAACGGCAAATCCGAAGTCATAGTCTGCTTTTAGTTTTTCATAGTGTTCCGTAAAAGTCCCAATCGAAGGTTGGCTCGTCGTGACCTTATGACCGGCATCGATCCAGCTATAGACAGTCTCAGCATTGACATCGACACCGTCGATAAAACTTTCACCATCCTTCATGACAAGTAACGGGACGATCGTTAAGTCTTGATGGTCGACGATTGAGTTTGGCACAATCGTCGTACTGTCTGTAATCCAAGCAATGCGCATCGTGAATTCCTCCTCATTTTAGTACCTGATATTAATTGTAGGTGTAAGCGTTATCGGTGTCAAACCCTCCTGAAAAAAGTGAGTAATTTCCCTTGCTAAAAAAAGTCAGTACGCTATAATCGGTACGTGATTAGTAAACTTTCAGTCGTCTTATACTAAACTCAAGAACAGTATGGGAGAGGAGGGCGTAAAGTGCGTACGATTGGCAATAAAATTAAAAACCTGCGTCTTCAAAAAGGATTGACACAAGAAGAGCTCGGGGAAAGAACCGATTTAAGTAAAGGATATATTTCGCAAATCGAGCGAGAGATCAGTTCTCCCTCGATTGAGACGTTATTTAGCCTCCTTGAAGTATTAGGCATCTCAGCAAGAGACTTTTTCGATGAGGAGGCGCTGAATCAGAAAGTCGTTTATACACGAGACGATGTCACGAGTTATGCCGATGAGGAACGAGGGTACCACGTCACCTGGTTGATTCCGGAGTCGAATGAAAAAGAAATGGAGCCGGTCCTGTTGACGCTTGCTGCGAACAGTTCATTTAAAGCTTATGAACCGTCCGGATCGGAAACATTCGTTTATGTCCTCAAGGGTAACGTGACACTCGCACTCGGTCGACAAATATTCCGGGCGAAACAAGGTGAGACGTTCTACTATAAAGCGTCAGAAATCCATCAACTACGAAACGAGTCAGCGACGGAGGCGAAACTTCTCGTCACAGCAACCGACTCGTATCTTTAAGGAGGAACTAAAGTGACAACGAATACGATCATTCAATTCAAAGAAGTATCAAAACAGTTTGACGACCAAACCGTCCTCGACGGTGTCAGCTTCGAAATCGAGCGGGGGAAGTTCTACACATTGCTCGGCCCATCCGGATGCGGTAAAACGACAGTCCTGCGCTTGATTGCCGGTTTTACGGAAGCGACAGCGGGTGAAATCATCTTCAATGGAAAACGGATTAACGATGTTCCGGCGAACAAACGTCAAGTCAATACGGTTTTCCAGGATTATGCCTTGTTCCCGCACTTAAACGTCTTCGAGAACATCGCCTTCGGCCTCCGAATCAAAAAGGTCAAAGAAGCAGACATTAAGCAACGTGTCCTTGATGCGTTGAAGTTCGTTAACTTATCGGGCTATGAAAAACGGGAAATCACAGAGATGTCGGGTGGACAACGTCAACGTGTCGCGATTGCCCGGGCAATCGTTAATGAACCGGAAGTGATTTTACTGGACGAACCCTTGTCAGCACTCGATTTGAAGTTGCGGACGGAGATGCAATACGAGCTGCGCGACTTACAGCGTCGTCTTGGGATTACGTTCATCTTCGTCACGCATGATCAAGAAGAAGCGCTTGCGATGTCGGATGAAATTTTTGTCTTAAATCATGGTTCAATCCAACAATCGGGGACACCGACCGACATTTATGATGAACCGATCAACCGCTTCGTCGCCGACTTCATCGGTGAATCGAACATCATTCCGGGACGGATGTTAAACGATTACCTCGTTTCGTTCGCTGAAAAAGAATTCGAATGTGTCGACCGGGGACTTGAATTGAATGAGCCAGTCGAAATCGTCATCCGTCCGGAAGACTTAGAAATCACGAATGTCGCCCAAGGGAAGTTACAGGTGACGGTCGATTCACAACTCTTCCGCGGCGTCCATTATGAAATCGCCTGTATCGATGAAGTCGGAAATGAGTGGCTCGTCCACAGTACGAAAAAAGCGACAGTCGGTGAGCATATCGGTCTGACATTTGATCCGGAAGCGATTCACGTCATGCGTCTGAATGAGACGGAAGAGGACTTTGATAAACGGCTTGAATCGTACGATGGGGTGTTATGATGCAAAAAACACGTAACTGGTACCTGATTCCCTATACATTTTGGATTGCCTTGTTCGTCATCGCACCAATCGTGCTTGTCATCTATTATTCGTTCCTTGATTTAGATGGAAACTTCTCGTTCGTCAACTATCAGAATTTCTTTACCTCGACGTATTTGACGATGACGCTCAGTTCATTTTGGTATGCTTTTTTAATCACGTTGTTTTCGCTTGCGATCGGTTATCCGACGGCCTATTTATTGACGAAAACGAAGCATAAACAACTTTGGTTGCTCTTGATCATCTTGCCGACCTGGATCAACCTGTTGCTGAAAGCCTATGCTTTCATCGGATTGTTCAGTACGTATGGGCTTGCGAACCAAACGCTTGAAGCGATTGGCATCGGGCGCAAACAAATCCTGTTCACGGACTTCAGCTTCGTGTTCGTGTCGGTCTACATCTTCATCCCGTTCATGATTTTGCCGATTTTTAATGCCATCGAAAAGTTAAGTCCGTCGCTCGTCTTTGCGGCACGTGACTTAGGGGCATCGAACTTTACGACATTTCGTCGTGTCGTCTTCCCATTGACGATTGATGGTGTGAAGTCAGGCTGTCAACTTGTCTTCATCCCGGCGTTATCACTCTTCATGATTACCCGCCTGATTGCCGGGAACCGTGTCATCACGCTCGGTACAGCAATTGAACAACAATTTCTTGTCACCCAAAACTGGGGGATGGGTGCGACGATCGCCGTCTTCTTGATCATCGCGATGGCCATCATTCTCGCCTTGACGAGTACAAAACGGAAGAAAGGAGCGACGACATGATGAAACGGTTTAAACTGGCAAACCTATATTTGATTGGTGTCTTCATCGTCTTGTATGCTCCAATCTTCTATCTCGCATTCTATTCGTTCAACAGTGCAGATAACATGACGAACTTTGATTCCTTCACGTGGGATTGGTATAAGGAAGTCTTTCAAGATTCACGCCTCTTGATCATCGTCTTGAATACACTCGTCATCGCCTTGCTCTCAGCAGCAATCTCGACGATTGTCGGTGTGTTCGGTGCAATCGGGATTCAAGCAGTTCGGAAAAAGCGGATTGAAACGTCGCTCCTGACACTTAATAGTATTTTGATTGTCAGTCCGGATGTCATCATCGGAGCATCGTTCTTAATCTTCTTTACGATGCTTGGGATTCAACTTGGCTTTACATCCGTCTTACTGTCGCACATCGCGTTTTCTGTCCCGATCGTCGTCATCCTCGTCTTGCCGAAACTGCAAGAGATGAGCCCGACGCTCGTTGATGCGGCACGTGATTTAGGGGCAAGTCGTTTGGACGTCCTGACGAAAGTCATCTTGCCGTACATCACACCGGGAATCTTTGCCGGATTCTTTACGGCACTGACGTACTCACTTGATGATTTTGCCGTGACATTTTTCGTGACGGGGAATGGGTTTACGACCTTATCCGTTGAAATCTATTCATTGGCACGCCAAGGGATTTCGATGAAAATCAATGCCTTGTCGACCGTCATCTTCTTATTTACGTTCTTACTTGTCATCGGCTACTATTTCTTGAACCAACGTTCTGTAGCGAAGTTGTCACGACCGGAGGTGAAATGACCGTTGAAAAAATTAATCCAATTGTTCGTAACGATTTTTCTAATCTCGGGTGTCATCCTGTTTGCTTTGAACCGCTTAAACGCGACACAAGGCTATTCCGGGGGAAATGTCTTGAATATTTACAACTGGGGGGATTACATCGACCCGGACTTAATCGATCAGTTTGAAGAAGAGTCAGGAATTAAAGTCGTCTATCAGACATTCGACTCGAACGAAGCGATGTTGACGAAGATTGAGCAAGGAGGGACGACGTATGATATCGCCGTTCCTTCAGATTATGCGATTGCGAAGATGATTGAAGAAAATCTCGTCATCCCGATTGATCAATCGAAAATTCCGAATCTCAAGCATATCGATGATCGTTTCCTTGATTTGCCGTTCGACCCGGGCAATCAGTATTCAATCCCGTATTTTTGGGGGACGGTCGGCATCGTCTACAATCAAAAACTGCTGGATGGAAAAGAACCAACGAGTTGGGAAGATTTATGGGACCCTGCCTTTAAAAATCAAATCTTATTAGCGGACGGAGCCCGTGAAGTGATGGGGATGAGTCTAAACAGTCTCGGTTATTCATTGAACGAAACGGACGAAGATAAGCTGCAGGAAGCAAAAGCGAACTTGATGGACTTGACGCCGAACGTCAAAGCGATCGTTGGAGATGAAATCAAGCTACTGCTCGCAAACGAAGAAGCTGGAATCGGGGTCGTCTGGTCCGGTGATGCCAATGAAATCATGAGTGAAAATGAAGACTTGAACTACGTCATCCCGTCAGAAGGATCGAACGTTTGGTTTGATAATGTCGTCATTCCAAAAACGGCGGAAAACGTCGAAGGGGCACATGCGTTCATCAACTTCATGTTGCGCCCGGACATCGCTGCGAAGAATACGGATTATGTCGGCTACTCGACACCGAACAAAGATGCTTTAAAACTCCTCGACGCAGAGGTACGGGAAGACGAACGGTTCTATCCGGATAAAGCTGTGACGGATACACTCGAAGTCTACAAAAACTTGGGGAAAAAGATGCTTGCCCATTACAATGAATTATTCTTAGAGTTTAAAATGCATAAAAAATAACAAAGGACTGGTATCCCACGGATACCAGCCTTTTTTAAAATATTTTTCTAAAAAATGTATGGAAGATGAGTATTTTTTGAGAAATGGGGGAATGAGTTATTTAACAAAGCAATTTTAGGAGGTAACACCATGAAACGAATCTTAGGACTTATCTTAACAGCAGCTCTTGCCGTCAGCGTCGTGTCAGGCACTTCATATAATCAATCAGCAGAAGCAACGAAACCAACGGATGTCAATTGGCTTCAACATATTAAGAAGAACGCCGGTTATGCTAAGTCACTCGACAAAAACGTTAAACTTAACCGAACGACACTCGCACAGGTACATAGTGCATATAAAGGTGAAAAAAATTCGAACTGGTGCCAAAGTGGTAATGGGCTTATGACACCCGATCGTTCCGTTCATTATTGTTCGACGTATGGAGTAAAGGACAGTAAAGCAAAAGTTTCAGCAATCGTATATGATCCGAAAATGGTCAAACGTACGATTTCTGTCAAGGAAGTAAAAAAAGCGTATCCAACTGCTAAGCTTGATCCAATGTTCAACACGATGACCGTTTCAGCGAAAAAGGTCAACATTTATCTAAATTTAAATTCTGACCGTACACAAGTCATGTCAATTCTAGTAAAATATAACTAATGAGAAAAAGGATGACCTTATAGGCCATCCTTTTTATTTAACCTTTTTATAGACCGGCACGAGATGGTCGTAGGTATTTCGAATCAATTCAAGTAATGCATCATGGGACATTGTGCTGACTTTTTGGGCGGAAACATGCCGTCCGATTAAAAATTCAGCTTTTTTTACATCACGAAAACGAACTAATCCTTGTTCAAGGTTTGCATCAGTCACACGAACTGCTTCTTTTTTCATGTGATCGTAGGAAATGACGAAGTCCTCCGGTAAGTCCTGTAACAAATTTTTTTGCTCGAGAAGTTGTGTCGCGTATTGTTGTTTATTAGGAAGCTCGTAGATATAAGCGAGCCAAATGAACAAATGATCATCAAAGAGTCCGACTTGGAAATGCGGATGTTTTTTATAACCACGTTTGTTTGGAGAAAACGCCATCCACGTATCATTAGGCGGGTTTACCTTGCGTCTTGCATGTTGTGCGATGTGCACATACATATCCTCTGCGAGATTGACTGTCAAATCGGGTGAGACTTCAGCGCCGATCTGCCGAAAAACAGGTTGTATCCGTTCCCGGATTGCTTCCATCCGGTTTTCTAACCCTTCGATTTCAAACGCTTCGAAGGCTTCCTTTGTAAATTGAGTACTCATGTATTCATCACCTCTGCTTATAGTGTAACAAATGAGCCGCTGAAAAAGATGATTGAAGTTTTTTTAGATGCAATGCAGTGCCCGTAAAAATAAAAAATATTTTAGGAAGGGGAACTCAACATGCGTCGTTTTCAACAATATCTCCTTCGAAGCTGGGTCGTGTTCTTTATCGTCGTGATTGTTATTGATGTTATCGCGAGAGCAGACGGATACAGCCTCAGCATCGATTACTTTACATTCTTTTTGGTAGTAGCGTTATCGACGATTTTTGTCGTCGACCCGGTTCGTCGAAGACATATGAGTTTTACGTTCCACTTTGGTTTTGTCCTGTATACCTTTTTAACATACGGATTGTTATCAGCGATTTGTGTCGGACAATTGACGATGCTGATTTACCAATTGCGTTCATTTCATACGGCAATCGGACGACGGCGTATGCTGCACAATTATCCATTCAACGTCACGCTTGAACTCTTATTGATTTTGCCGGCAGGTTTAGCCTACAATGCGCTCGGTGGAACACACGGTTCGGATTTTTCACTCATCGGGAATATCGTACCGCTCGTGACGATGGTCGTCATCATGTGGGTCGTCCTCTTGTTCCAATATACATTGTCGAACTTCTTACTCGGAGAGAATATCCCGAGCAGCGTCATGATCCCGTTGCTACGTTTTGAAGCAGTCGTCATTACGGCAGAACTGTTATTTGGAGTTTTTAGTACCTTGATGGCCCAAAACAATGGAATCAGTGCATTGGTCATGACTGCATTTGCATTATTCATCATCAAACGTGCGCTCGGCAGCTCAGTTCATGCGAGTGACCGGATTGAACACTGGGAACAGATTGAGCGTCTAAAAGAAGCAGCGTGGCAGGACGGGGATTCCCAGTTCATCATCGAACGCTACTTAAAACAACTCAATCAATTCGTTAAACCTGACATCGCCTGGATAAAGTTTGATTTTGGAGAAGGAAAGACAGTCTATTATTCGCTGAAAGATGGACGGAAATTAAAAGCGGATCACGTCGAAGGAATCATCATCGAAGAATTGATTGAAAAAGAGGAAGTTCTCCTTTACGGCATGCAACAGGAGTGGGACATTCGCCTCTACGATTGTCTTCCTGAAGAAACACAATCGATTTTGTTCATCAAACCGGAAGCGACGGAAACCATCAATTGCTCGTTATTTTTAGCATCGGAAGCAAGTGGTGAATTCACGACAGATTTTGGTTATGAGCTGTATCGTGCATTACGTGTGTTATCCTGGGCCGTTGAACGGGCCCAAGAACGACAACATCTTTTAACCGATAGCCGGACAGACGCCATGACAAAATTACCGAACTACCGTGCCTTGCAAGAGTGGGGCGATCGACGAATCAAGCAAAAGGATTTGTATCCGTTCTCGGCATTGATGATCGACTTGGATCACTTCAAGCAAATCAATGATACCCATGGTCACGAAATCGGAGATGTTGTATTGTTCGAGGTCGCTAAACTCTTGATGCAGGCGACACGCATCACAGACCTTGTCGCGCGGTACGGTGGGGAAGAGTTCGTCGTGTTATTACCGAATACGGACATCGAATCGGCACGAATCGTTGCAGAGCGCATCCGTGAGACACTACACGCCAATCCAATCGAAGTATCCGGTCATTCGTTAGAAATCACCGCAAGCATCGGAATCGATACGCTGAAAGAGTTAGGCGATCTTGCGAGCCTGATTCGAAATGCAGACCGTGCGATGTACGTAGGGGCTAAATTCCAGGGGCGTGACCGCGTTGCGTCATACCAAGAGTGGAAAGAAAAAGTGATTTAATATAACGGTGCTGACTCATAAGTGTAGCCAAAACAATCTTTCTGACAGACGTTTTCGTCCTACATCAAATCAAGTGGCCGATGCTTCCATCTTTTCACGGAAGCATCGGCCATTACTATTAAACATAAAACAGACCAGTCGAGGTGTCGACTGGTCTGTTTAGCGTGTGAACTATAAAATAGGAAGAAAATGAATGCACTAGACTGATTATTGCGCTTGTTGGTTACTCATACGGATTTCACTCTCGATCGCATGAATAGCGGCTGACCATGAACCATAGCGGTGGAGCAATGCTTTTGTAGAGGGTTTGTTGTTTCGCTTCGCCCACTCACGGTAAGCTTCAAAAGACAATGAGAATCCGACTTCTTCAATTGCTTGTCGAAGTGATGCCGCAAGCTCAGCTTTCGAATACGTGACGCTTGCTTCGAGTCCTGCTGCTGTACAGGCATCATGCCAAGAACCAAACATCTTCACGATATGATAGTGGCTCGGTGCATGGTGGACCGACTTCCGCCAAATTTGGTACTTCTTCAAGGTAATCGTCGAACCGACATCTTTCGCATACCGGTGGAAAGAATTCAGAATTTCATCTTTCGTATATTTCGGTGCCCGCTCCAGCTCTTCCGGTTGCTGATCGATATGCCATTCAAAACCTGCGGCAGATAAAGCTTCCGGCCACGAACCGAATTGACGGATGATGTTTTCAGGTAATGGCCAACCATGTATAACGGCATAGCGGCGGTAGATCGTCCGGCGTGGCCGGTCTTGAATCAGTTCGCCGACTGCACGGATGGCTTCAATCATCTCGATTTGTTCTTCTGTGAATGTTTGTTGACTCGTCAGTACACGTTGCTTCAAAGATGAGTCCTCCTTCCTAAATAATCGTAGTGTTGAGGCAAAAGTCCTCTATATAGAATGTATCGGCACTTTTTCATTAAATCTGAAGAATTACCGCGAATTATTGTAAAAAAAAGTGAATTTAGTTTCTTCTGCATAAGTATAAATGGAAGTAATACAAATGAAAACAGAATGTTACCACTTTTTAATCAATATTTAAAAAACAGTACATTCGCCCCATATGGAAAAAAAGACCAGACCCGCGTAAAGCGAGGCTGGCCTTTAGAAATCTTGTATGCTTATCTTCCTTCGATGTATGTCCATTTGAACGAAGTATCCGCTCCGACTTTATGGTTGACGATCCCTTTAACGTAAGGTTTACGTAAGAGGGAAGCACCGCGTTGGTACATGACAGAGATTGCTTGATCGTCTTCGAGTAAGATTTTTTCAGCATCCTTCAGTGACTGCCAGCGTGTTTCGGCATTCGCGTCTTTCATTGCAGATTTGATGAGTGAATCGTACTTTTCGCTTGAGTACTTACCACGGTTGTACGGTCCACCAGTCATCCACATATCGAGGAACGTCATCGGATCCTGGTAGTCAGGTCCCCAACCAGCGAATGAAAGTTCGAATTCACCTTTCGATTCAAGATCTAATTTGTTTTTGAATGGCTGCTGCTTGATTGTTACTTCAAGACCAGGAAGGTTTTTCTCCCATTCACCTTTGAGGTATTCAGAGATTTTTTTCGAGTTGTCATCATCATATGAGAGAAGCTCGAGTTTAACTTTGTCTTTGCCTTCTGCTTTTAGACCTTTCTCGAATGATGCTTTTGCAGATGAAGCATCGAATGAACCGAAGCCTTCGTTGCCGTCGCGGAAGTCTTTTCCGTCCGGACCATTTGCGAATTCTTGCGGGACATAGTAGTATGCCGGGATTGAACCGTTGTTTAAGAGGACTTTCGCCATTTGTTCTTTGTCATATCCTGAGTCGATCGCTTTACGGATATCTTTATTTTTGAGCAATTCGTTTTTGAAGTTCATTTGGATATAGTACATCGATGCATCGAGACGTGTTTGGAAATCTTCATCATCTTTATATTGATCGACGAATTCGCTTGTCAAACCGACTGTATCGATGTCACCTTTTTCGTACAGGTTGACAGCCGTTGAAACTTCTTTAACGACTTTGTAGTTAACTTCTTCAAGTTTAACTGCGTCAGCATCCCAATACTGATCGTTCTTTTTGTATGACCAACCGACTTCTGTTTTCCAGTCCGTTAGTTGGAATGGACCGTTGTAAAGGAAGTTTTCAGGATCTTTCGCGAAATCTTTACCTTTTTCTTCGACGAATTCCTGCTTAAGCGGCATGAATGAACCGAATCCAGTCAAGGCTTTGAAGTAGTCTGCAGGTTGTGTCAACTTAACTTCGAGTGTCTTGTCATCCACTGCTTTGACACCGACATCTTCCGCTTTCCCTTTACCAGTGTTGTAGCCTTCCGCTCCATCGATGACATACATGATATAAGCATATTGCGAACCGCTATCAGGATCGAGGACACGTTTCCAAGCATATTCGAAGTCTTTTGCTGTGACATCGCTGCCGTCAGACCATTTTGAATCGCGTAATTTGAATGTGTATGTAAGTCCATCTTCCGAGACGTCAACACTTTCTGCAACACCTGGTGTTGGCTCTTGGTTTTCATCAAGACGGAAGAGACCTTCTTGAACGTTGTTTAAAACTGTGAAAGAAACAGAGTCTGTCGCGACTGTCGGGCTAAGTGCCGGGATGTCTGATCCGCTTGTTAAATTCAAGACTTGCTTGTCATCTGATTTTGCAGTGTCTTTCGAGCCGGATGTGTCTTTCGAGTCATCTGTTGATGAACAAGCTGCCAAGCTTGATCCTGCGATTGTTAGTGCACCAACGAGTGCGAGTGTTTTTTTCTTCTTCATAATGATAAGTTCCCTCCCAAGAATAAATATATATGATGACAAAATGAGTACCCGATAGTTAGAGCGATCCGGTGTCCTACGAAAAAAATAAGAGGGGTCATCGCCTTTTACTTTTGTTGAAGGAAAGCACCGAATCAACTTGTTTCTAATAATAAATACAATATTCAGAAAAATCAATAGAATATTTTCAGATTATTTCAAAAACATTAAAAATATGAGCAATACCAAGGTTTTTTATGTGAAAAAAATTTTGAAAGGATAAAATTGGTAGCGATAAAATGATTGTAAAATTAAAAAACACGCTACATCCGTAACGTGGTCAGCGTGTAGACAAAGTGATATCGGAAGATGAAAGCGTCTTTTTTCGTTGCTTTCCTCGGGCGAGGCGCAAGCCGTTGCTCCTTGATCCTAACGGACAACGAGCAGGGGCTTGTCTGCCTCTGCAAGTCGCGTTAAAAACGCACTTTTTCCCGTAGGAGTCAACGAAACGTGACGCTTTTCAGGTAATACCGTGACAGAAATCCAGGCATGGAGACGGTTTAGAGCGCAATCCGTTTCGAATCGCTTAGAACCGCGACCGATTGCCGCTTTGAAGACGAGGCGAGACAGGGAAGCGCGTACTTTGCCGCTCGTTATAGCATATTCACTCTTCATAAGAGTTTGTCTACATTGAAACAGGCTACATCAGTAACGTGTTTTTCTTTTTAATCAAGTGATTTTACGTAGTTTAAGGCTTCAGAAACATGATCTTTAACTTTAACGCTCCGCCATTCTTGGATTAATTCACCCGCCTCATCAACTAAAAATGTTGAACGGACGATCCCGTAATATTCCTTACCGTAGTTCTTTTTGAGTTGCCAGACCCCATACTGTTCGCAGACCGTATGATCGACATCAGAGAGAAGTTGAAACGGAAGTTCATATTTTGAGATAAAGTTTTGATGCCGTTTTTGACTGTCAGCGGAGATCCCGAGGATGACGGTATTTTCAGCCGCGAAGGCGTCCGTCGCGTCACGGAAGTCACAGGCTTCCGTCGTACAACCCGGTGTCGAGTCCTTCGGATAGAAGTAGAGAATGACTTTCTTACCACGATAATCGGCGAGTGAAATGTCTTCGCCTGTAGCGTTCGGTAACGTAAATGTCGGTGCGTTCATAAAAGAGTCCTCCTTTAACCTAGTTCCATGTTCAGTTGATCAGCGTACTTTCCGAGTTTCTTTTGTAAGCTTTCCTTTAATGGGTCAAGTGCAATTAAATATTTTTCGTAGTCTGTTCCGGCCTTCGCAGTTTTGAGTAATAGATCTTGTTCATCGACATACCAGTCCGCGTAATCGGAATAGTAATCGACTAATACTTCGGGATTGCCTTCGTTGCCGAGTGCCATACCGTAAATCATTAAGATGTTACTGTTCATCTCGAGTGCCATATAGTCGGTCTGGGCATTGACGCGTGTGAACACTTTATCCTGTTCATCTTCCGGTGTGTTCCCGACGGCTTCCGCTGCTTTGGCATTGACACCGTATTCGTCTGCATTAAATGAATCAAACATCTCAGCGAGCGTCGTGAAGACGGCTGGTTCAAAGGTCGTTGGTACGATGACAGCTTTCCATTCCCCATCTTTTTTCAGAAATAACTTCGACGCACGGTTTGGGAGCGCTGATCCATCCGCATCATTGAACTCGTGGATGATATAGGCGACGTCGCCTTGTTGGAAGCTTTTAACGACCTTGCCAGGCGTGACGTTCAGGTTTTTAGCACCAATCGCTGGTGCGCGTAACGGTTCGGACTCACCCGTGTACTCAATCTTAGCGAGTGCTTTCGCATCAGCTGATCCCGTTTTCCCTAACGTATCTTGATAGGCTTGATAGACATCAAGAACGGCTTGATCGGCTTGCGCGACTTGTTTCGTTTCCGTCGTCTTCGGGGATTCAGTATCTGTAGAGGAAGTGGAATCGTTCCCACATCCGACTAACAGAATGCTCGTTGATAGTAGAGCTGTGATTAATCGTTTCATATAGGACCTCCTAAATCAGAATCAACAGGAATGATGGAATGAAGTGTTTACTGTCTTCACCATACAGGATATTCGCTTTTTTGAGTAGGAAATAGGTACACTAGTCTAAAGGGGAGTGGATAAAACATGAAAATTCACGTAACGGATGAAGCATTACAATACTTTAAAGATGAGATGGAAGCGAAGGAAGGCGACACGATTCGCTTTTTCGCGAAATACGGCGGATCGACGGATTTGACACAAGGATTTTCGGTCGGTGTCCATATGGAAGAAGTCGAACGGGCAGCTGTTGAAGAAGTCGTGGACGGGATTCATTTCGTCGTCTCCGATCAAGATGAGTGGTTGTTCCAGGAGCAGGACGTCAAGGTCTCAATCCAAAACGAAGAGATCGTCTTTTCCCAAGCAACTGAATAATTCGAGCGAAACGTGAGCGGGAGAACGCAGCCTGCTCATTTTTTTTGACTAGAATAATTGTAAGCGGCGTCATGCTTCTGTACAATGGAGAATGTAAGCGATTAAAAGTATGTATAAAGGGGGAATAGAGATGATTCCGTACAAACACGAACCATTCACGGACTTCTCACAAGAAGCGAACAAGAAAGCGTTCGAGGAGGCACTTGCACTCGTATCGCAAGAGCTAGGAAAAGATTATCCGCTCGTCATCGGGGGCAAACATGTGACGACGGAAGATAAAATCGTTTCGGTCAATCCGGCAAACAAAGAAGAGATCGTCGGACGTGTCTCAAAAGCGACACAAGCACACGCAGAGGATGCGATGCAGGCAGCTGTCACAGCATTCGAAACGTGGAAATTCGTCAATCCGAGTGTTCGTGCGGACGTCCTGTTCAAAGCGGCGAACATCATCCGTAAACGCAAACATGAATTCTCGGCTTACCTCGTCAAAGAAGCTGGGAAACCATGGAACGAAGCAGATGCGGATACAGCAGAAGCAATCGATTTCCTTGAATATTATGCACGTCAGATGCTCGTCTTAAAAGACGGCAAAAAAGTCGAGAGTCGTCCGGGTGAATACAACCGTTACGATTACATCCCACTCGGTGTCGGGGTCATCATCTCACCATGGAACTTCCCACTCGCGATCATGGCAGGGACTGCGGTTGCGGCAATCGTCGCCGGAAACCCGATTCTCTTGAAACCGGCATCGACGACACCAGTCGTCGCTGCTAAATTCGTTGAAGTCATGGAGCAGGCAGGTCTTCCGGCTGGCGTCTTGAACTTCATCCCGGGACCAGGGGCAGAAGTCGGGGATTACCTCGTCGACCACCCGAAAACACGTTTCATCAGCTTCACAGGCTCACGTGATGTCGGTCTCCGGATTAACGAACGTGCTTCGAAATTAAATGACGGTCAAATCTGGCTCAAACGTGTCATCGCAGAGATGGGCGGAAAAGACACGATGGTCATCGATGAGTCAGCCGATCTTGATTACGCGGCAGACATGATCACAAAAGCAGCATTCGGCTTCTCAGGTCAAAAATGTTCAGCATGTTCACGTGTCGTCGCACTCGACTCTGTCTACGACGAGTTACTCGAAAAAGTTGTTGCGAATACAGCAAAACTGAGCATCGGGAACCCGGTCGACGTGACGAACAACGTCGGTCCTGTCATCGATGCAGCGGCATTCAAAAAAATCACGTCGTACTTCGATATCGCAAAACAAGAAGGACGGATTGCAGCAGGCGGAACGGCTGACGATTCAACAGGCTTCTTCGTCTCACCAACGGTCGTCGCGGACGTTCAACCGACGGATCGTTTGATGCAAGAAGAAATCTTCGGACCGGTCGTTGCGTTCACGAAAGCGAAAGACTTTAAAGAAGCAATCGCGATCGCGAACAACACGGAGTACGGTTTGACAGGGGCAGTCATCACACAAGACCGGACAAACCAAGAGTACGCACGGGCGAACTTCCATGTCGGGAACCTCTATTTCAACCGTGGTTGTACAGGCGCAATCGTCGGGTACCAACCGTTTGGTGGCTTCAACATGTCAGGAACGGATTCAAAAGCCGGTGGACCGGATTATTTAACACTCCACTTGCAAGCAAAAACGACTTCAGAAATGTTCTGAATTAGTGTTTAATAGATGAAACGGGTATGCGACCTGCATATCCGTTTTTTTATACACCATAGAAAAGGGGGAGCAAGGATGAACGGAATGTGGTTAGCGATTTTACTGTATCTCGGTCTGATGGTGACGCTTGGCGTGATGGCGTATTACCGGACGAAAAACATGAATGATTATATGCTTGGAGGACGTACGATCGGGCCCGTCGTCACTGCACTCTCAGCCGGAGCAAGCGATATGAGCGGGTGGTTGTTGATGGGATTGCCGGGTGCGATGTTTGCAACTGGTCTGTCCAGTGGATGGATCGTGATCGGCCTATTGCTCGGAGCTTATGCAAACTGGGTGCTTGTTGCGCCACGTCTGCGGGCGTATACGGCGCATGCGGGCGACGCCATCACGATTCCCGACTATTTCGAAAAACGATTCCATGACAAAAGTGGTGTGTTGCGTACAGTTTCAGCTGGAGTTATCTTAATATTCTTTATAATGTACGCATCGAGCGGGTTTGTCGCCGGCGGTCGGCTGTTTGAAGCGGTCTTCGGTTTAGAGTACACGACGGGTCTTTGGATTTTAGCAGGCGTCGTCATCGCCTACGTGTTCCTTGGCGGATTCCTCGCCGTCAGTTGGACGGATGTCGTCCAAGGGATGATCATGGTCATCGCACTCTTGATTGTTCCGGGTGTCGCCCTTTCACTGAGCGGCGGGATCAATGAGACGCTCGAGACGATTCGGACGACGGATGGTTCAAAACTTGAACTGTTTAAAGGAACGACGATTATCGGCATCATCTCCTTACTCGCTTGGGGACTCGGCTACTTTGGTCAGCCGCACATCATCGTCCGTTTCATGGCGATACGTAACTTGAGTGAAATGAAGTCGGCCCGCCGGATTGGGATGGTTTGGATGACCTTCTCCATCATCGGCGCGATGGTGACAGGATTATTCGGTTATGCGTACTTTACGCAACAGGCGATTGAGCTGAACAACCCGGAGAACGTCTTCATTCAGCTTTCGCGTGATCTATTCCCGGGCTTCATTACCGGTCTCTTACTCGCAGCGTTACTCGCTGCCATCATGTCGACGATTTCGACACAGCTACTCGTCTCTTCGAGTGCTGCGACCAATGACTTTTATCAACGCTTCATGAAGCGGACGCCTTCAGACAAAGAGTTGATGCTCGTCGGTCGTATCATGGTGCTGGCGGTTGCCTTACTTGCCATTGCGTTATCGTTCGGCGCACAAAAATCGATTTTGACACTCGTCGGGTACGCGTGGGCAGGATTCGGTTCTGCTTTTGGTCCGGTCGTCTTGTTCAGCTTACTGTGGCGCCGGATGAACAAAGCGGGAGCACTCGCTTCGATGCTGACGGGATCCGTCGTCGTCATCGCCTGGATTTTAGTCAAACTGTACGTGAAGGATTTACCGTTCTATATTTCGGAGATGTATGAAATGATTCCTGCATTCCTCGCGTCGACGATTGCACTCGTTGTCGTCAGTCTGGCGACGGCTGAACCAAGTGAAGCGGTCTACCGTGAGTTTGATGAAGTAAAGGCGCAGTTGAAAGGTGTCGAACCAGAGCGGAAAATCGTGTAAGTGAACAGCAGGTCATGTAAGGACTGAACTCAGACTGTAGACAACGTGCTATCGGGAGATCAAGCGTCTTTTCCCGTAGGAGTCAACGAAACGTGATGCTTTTTAGGTGATACCGTGACGGAAAGCCGGGTATGCAGGCAGTTTAGGGCGCAATTCGTCTTGAATTGCCGTGAAGACGAGTCAAGACGGGGAAGCGCAGTAAGACAGTATGCGAATAGATAAGCTTCAATCTTCATCAGCGTTTGTCTACAATCTGATCGAAGTTCACTTGAATGTGAACTTCGATTTTTTTTGTGGTTAGAATGCGCGGTCAAAAAGAATGGTAGATGGCTTGATTTCAGGACTGAATGATTCAGTTTACTTTGTTAATAAGTATTTCCGTGAAGCATGTATGTTGCCTGAAGGAAAGAAAAGCGTATACTTGCAACTAAAGAGAGGTGTTCAATATGGTCAGTCAACCGGTAGCACCGGTCGAACGATTGAAAAAAAGACAATTTATCGGTCCGGCCTTTGTTGCCGCCGTCGCGTACCTCGACCCGGGGAACTTTGCGACGAACATGACGGCCGGCGCCCAGTACGGATTTTTATTACTTTGGATCATCGTCGCAGCGAACTTGATGGCGGTCGTCATCCAAACGTTGTCAGCAAAACTTGGACTCGTCAGTAATATGAGCTTGGCGGAAGTCATCCGGGACGAGCTATCGCCCGTTGCCCGACTGTTTTACTGGGCACAGGCAGAACTCGTCGCCATGGCGACGGATCTCGCGGAATTCGTTGGTGCCGCACTCGGATTTCATTTGTTATTTAATATTGATATGAAAATCGCTGCGCTGTTAACAGCCATCGCGTCGTTCGTCATTCTCGGCTTTGAACGGAAGGGCTTACGCCATTTCGAAGCCGTCATCGCTGGACTGGTCCTCGTCATTGCCGTTGCATTCGCGATCCAAGTCATTCAAGTCGAGCCGAACGTGCGGGACATGGCAGGGGGCTTGATTCCCGGATTCGAGGGAACACCGAGTATCGTCCTTGCTGCCGGGATGTTAGGGGCAACGGTCATGCCGCACGCGATTTATTTGCACTCGGATTTGACGAAACGCCGGATGGGGAAAATTGCGGATAAACGAGGATTGATGAAAATTCAGACGCTCGATATTTGGGCAGCGATGTTAATCGCAGGGGCGGTCAATGGGGCGATGCTCGTCATCGCGGCGACAGTCTTCTTCGGAACCGATCAAAAAGCAGCGACACTTGAAAGTATTTTTTCAGGACTCGGGACATCGCTCGGTGGAACAGCACCGTACTTGTTCGGGGTCGCCTTACTCGTCTCCGGTCTTGCATCATCAAGTGTCGGGACAATGTCCGGCGATGCGATTATGCGTGGGTTCCTAAAGATTGAGATTCCGATTTTCCTTCGTCGGAGCATCACGATGGCACCAGCCATTGTATTGTTGTTATCGGGATTTGATCCGACGCGTGCTTTAATCTGGAGTCAGGTCGCCTTATCGTTCGGGATTCCGTTCGCGCTGATTCCATTGATTCGGGCAACGTCGAGTGGGCGAATCATGGGTGACTTCAAGAACGGGATGAAGATGAAACTCCTTGCCTGGAGTATCGTGACGATCGTCATCATCTTCAATGTCTATTTACTGGTTGATCTCTTAGTTTGAATATTCTGTTATTTTGTTTTGTAAAACAGTCGCACGGGTAATGAATTACTAGAAGCTTTCCGCCCGAAAGCTTTGCTACCCCTATAAGGACGATGGTGCGGACCTCCCCCCGATGCACCATCGTCTTTTTTGTCTGACTAAAAAGTGCTATGATTAGAAATAGTGTAAAATATACTGAAAAAGTTCCGGAGGTGGAATGACATGGCAAATATTAATGAAGAGCAAGTCCGCCACGTGGCGCATTTGGCACGCCTTGCCGTGACAGATGAAGAAGTACAACAATTTACGGTTCAGCTCGAAAAAATTCTCGGTTTTGCTGAGCAATTAAATGAACTTGATACGACAGGTGTCGAACCTACGACGCATGTCCTTGATTTAAAGAACGTCTTACGAAAAGACGAAGTACGTCCATCGCTTCCGCGCACGGAAGTAGAACGACTCGCGCCTGATTGGGAAGCCGGACAAGTCCGCGTCCCAGCAGTGTTCGAATAAGGAGGAGAAAACAGGAATGTCACTTTTTGAGCATGGTGTCAAAAAACTGCATACACTCGTCAAGGATGGCGAAGTGAAAGTATCGGATCTCGTTCAAGAATCGTTTGATCAAATCGATCGTATTGACGGGAAGGTCGGCGCCTTTTTGTCCTTGAATGAAGACGCATTCGAACAAGCAAAACGGATGGATGAGCTCGCAAAACATGAAGCAAACCCATTGTTCGGCTTACCAATCGGTGTGAAAGATAATATCGTCACGAAGGGAATGACGACGACATGCGGCTCGAAATTCCTCGAGAACTTCGTCCCCGCCCACGACGCGACTGTCGTCGAACGTTTACATGAAGCAGGTGCCATCACGATCGGTAAACTGAACATGGATGAATTCGCGATGGGGTCTTCCAATGAGAATTCAGCGTACAAACCGGTCCGTAACCCATGGAATACAAAACACGTTCCAGGCGGATCTTCAGGTGGATCAGCCGCTGCTGTTGCGGCAGGAGAAGTCTTGTTCAGTCTCGGTTCTGATACAGGGGGTTCGATTCGTCAACCGGCTGCCTATTGTGGTGTCGTCGGTTTAAAACCGACGTACGGTCTCGTTTCACGTTTCGGTCTCGTCGCATTCGCGTCATCGCTCGACCAAATCGGTCCATTGACACGGACGGTCGAAGACAACGCCTATTTGCTTAGCGCGATCGCAGGACATTGTGACATGGATTCGACGTCAGCGAACGTCGACCGGATCGATTATACGAAAGCGTTGACAGGTGATATCAAAGGCTTAAAAATCGCCGTTCCAAAAGAATACTTCGGTGAAGGTGTCAGTGAATCTGTGAAAGACAACATTCGTGCAGCCATCAAAAAACTCGAGTCCCTCGGAGCGACGGTCGACGAAGTATCCCTTCCGAACTCGAAGTACGCGCTTGCGACGTATTACTTACTCGCTTCATCAGAAGCCTCATCAAACTTAGCCCGCTTTGACGGGATCCGTTACGGTGTCCGTGCTGAAGCAGATGCACTCGAAGATGTCTTCAAGTATTCACGGGCCCAAGGATTCGGCGACGAAGTAAAACGGCGCATCATGCTTGGAACGTATGCGTTAAGTTCAGGTTATTACGACGCGTATTATAAAAAAGCCCAACAAGCACGGACATTGATTAAAAAAGATTTTGATGACGTCCTCGCGAACTATGATGTCATCATCGGACCGACGGCACCTACACCTGCATTCGAACTCGGTGCACAAAACGATGATCCTGTGACGATGTATGCGAATGATATCTTGACGATTCCAATCAACTTAGCGGGTGTTCCGGCGATTTCGGTCCCGGCAGGTCTCGTCGACGGATTACCAGTCGGTCTACAAATCATCGGAAAACACTTTGACGAGGCGACGATCTATCGTGCGGCGCATGCTTTCGAGCTTGCGACGGGCGGATTCGCGCTTCCGAAGTTATAAGGAGAGTGCGTTATGAACTTTGAAACGGTTATCGGCATCGAGGTCCACGCCGAACTAAATACAAATACAAAAATGTTTTGTGGCTGTGCCCGTGAGTACGGTGCGGAAACAAATACGAAAACTTGTCCGATTTGTCTCGGACACCCGGGTGTCCTTCCGATGGTCAACGAAAAAGCAGTCGAACTCGCGGTTCGTGCGGCAATGGCGCTCAACTGCCACGTCGCCGATCAAACAAAATTCGACCGGAAGAATTACTTCTATCCGGATACGCCGAAAGCCTACCAAATCTCACAATTCGATCAGCCAATCGGGTTTGACGGATTCATCGACGCGGAAGTCGATGGCGAAACAAAACGCTTCCGGATTGAACGGGTCCACTTAGAAGAAGATGCCGGGAAGATGAACCATACGGGTGCCAATCACTCTGTCGTCGACTTTAACCGGACGGGCGCACCTTTGATTGAAATCGTCAGTGAAGCCGACATGCGTTCACCAAAAGAAGCGGTCGCCTACCTCGAACGTTTGAAAGAAGTCCTGCAATACGCAGGCGTCTCGGACGTGAAGATGGAAGAGGGGTCACTACGTTGCGACTGTAACATCTCGGTCCGTCCATACGGGCAAGAGAAGTTCGGAACAAAAACCGAACTGAAGAACCTCAACTCGTTCGGTAACGTCTTAAAAGGACTCGAATTCGAAGAAGACCGTCACCGTAAACTTTTACTGGCGGGTGGCGTCATGCGTCAAGAAACACTTCGGTTTGACGAAGCGAAAAAACAGACTGTCTTGATGCGTGTGAAAGAAGGCGCGTCCGATTACCGGTACTTCCCAGAACCGGATCTCGTCAAGCTCGTCCTCGACGAAGACTGGAAAGAAGCGATTCGTGCCGCGATTCCGGAACTTCCGGATGCACGTCGTGTCCGCTATCAAGAAACGCTCGGTTTATCCGCGTATGACGCGAAACAATTAACCGTCACACGCGAGATGGCTGAGTACTTCGAAGCGACGATTGCTGCCGGTGCAGAACCGAAAGCGGCAGCGAACTGGACAGTCGGTGAAGTACAAGGACACTTGAACAAGTCGAGTGAAACGTTCGAAACAATCAAACTGACACCGGCACGTCTCGCCGAGATGATCGAATTGATTGCCGGCGGAACGATTTCTTCGAAAATCGCGAAACAAGTTTTCGCGGCGACGATCGAACAGGGTGTCGAACCGCGTCAGTATGTCGAAGAACAAGGACTCGCTCAAATTTCTGACGAGGGTCTCTTACGAGGACTGATCGTCGAGATGTTCGAAGCAAATCCGGCTGTCGTCGAAGAACTCGTGGGTGGACGAGACCGGAAAAAAGGTTTCGTCATCGGTCAAATCATGAAGAAAACGAAAGGGATGGCGAATCCGGCCCTCCTCGATCAACTCTTCCATGAAGAACTCGAAAAATTAAAATAATCCTTTAAATCGTAGTAGATGTCCCCATTTTCCGTCTCGTAATCAGGCGGAAAACGGGAACATCTTTTTTTTCGGCTTTGTAATGTAGCAAAACTTCATGTAAAATAAAACAGTTATGTATCAAATGGACCGGTTGATTAAAAAGGAGAAAAACTTATGAGACCTAGAGCGCGAGTGATTTATAACCCGACTTCCGGGAAAGAGATGGTAAAGCGAAATCTGCCGTATATCTTAGACCGGCTTGAAGCAGCGGGTTATGAGACTTCCGTCTATTCGACGAAAGCGGTCGGTGACGCAACACATGAAGCAGCACGGGCCTGTGAAGCTGAATTTGACCTCGTCGTGGCTGCGGGTGGAGATGGAACGTTAAACGAAGTCATCAGTGGGATGGCTGCCTACAAGGTTCGCCCTAAACTGGGTGTCTTGCCTGTCGGGACGACGAATGATTTTGGACGAGCGATGCGGATTCCGTTGACGATTGAAGGCGCGATGGATGTCATCTGCACCGGCTATACGATGCCTGTCGACATTGGGAAGATTGAAGGAACGACGGGTGTTCATTATTTCATCAACATCGCAGGTGGCGGCATCATGACGGAGTTGTCTTACGAGGTTCCGTCAAAACTCAAAACGGCACTCGGACAACTCGCTTATTACGTCAAAGGGATGGAGAAGTTACCACAAATCCGTCCGACGTATGTCGAACTCGAACATGAAAAAGGGACGTTCAAAGGCGAAGTCATGTTGTTTTTGACTTCGAATACGAACTCCGTTGGTGGCTTTGAGAAGCTATCTCCGAATGCGTCACTCAATGATGGACGGTTTGATTTATTCATCTTAAAAAAATGTAATCTTGTCGAACTGATTCGCGTCATGCGTCTCGCCTTAAAAGGGGATCACTTCTCGGATCCTTGTGTCGAGCATGTCACGACTTCATTCGTCCGGATGAAAAATACTTCTGAGATGAGCTTGAACATCGACGGTGAGTTCGGTGGCACCTGTGAAGGGGAGATGACGAATTTACAGTCGCATTTCGATGTCATGACACCGAAGTTCCGGATCGATGAGATGGAACTGATTAATACACAACTACAAGAAACAGAAACAAACCTCGCGTAAGGCGCGGGGTTTTCTAGGAGGAACCCAATTATGATCCCAGTACAAAAAAATGACGAGCACGTCGTCGATATCGTTGATTTGACGCACGACGGTTCAGGTGTCGCACGAATCGATGGTTATACGGTCTTCATTCCAGGAGCTTTACCGACGGAACAAGTCAAAATCAGAATTACGAAAACAACGAAATCATATGGTTTCGGACGAATTATCCGTCAAAAGACGAAGAGTGTTGACCGTGTCGAGCCGCCATGTCCTGTCTACAACCAATGTGGGGGCTGCCAACTGCAACACTTATCATATGATGCAGAACTCGTCTTTAAGCACAACCGTGTTCGTGATGCATTTGCCCGCCTCGCAGGACTCGAAATTCCGGTCCATGAAACAATCGGGATGGAAGATCCATGGGGCTACCGCAATAAAGCACAAGTCCCGGTCGCTTTCCAGTCGAACAAGTTGATGGCCGGTTTTTACCAAAAACGGAGCCACCGCATCATCGATATGGATTACTGCTTGATTCAAAACAAGGAAAATGATGAAGCAATCCAAGCGGTCCGTAAAGTCCTCGCTGACTTAAAAGTCCCAGCTTACGATGAAAAGAAACAAACGGGTGTCATCCGTCACATCATGGCACGTCACGGGTACCATACGAATGAATTGATGATCGTCCTCGTGACGAAGGTCAAACAATTGCGTGGTATCGATAAAATCGTCGCCGGCATCTTAAAAGCCGTCCCGAACGTGACATCGATTCAACACAACATCAACCCAGAGGATACGAACGTCATCTTAGGGAAAAAGAACATCGTCCTGCACGGACCAGCTGTCATCCGCGATCAAATCGCCGGATTGACGTATGAAATCTCGCCACATTCATTCTTCCAAGTCAATCCGTTGCAAACGGAGAAACTATACGGTAAAGCACTGGAGTATGCACAATTGACAGGTGAAGAAATCGTCGTCGACGCGTATTGCGGTATCGGCTCGATTTCATTATCACTTGCACAACAAGCGAAACATGTCTACGGGATTGAAATGGTTCCTCAAGCAATCGACGACGCACGTCGCAACGCAGCTGCGAACGGTATCGACAACGTATCATTCGAGTATGGAACGGCTGAATCCGTCATGCCGGCACTCGTCAAAGCTGGAATCAAACCGGACGTCATCGTCGTTGACCCGCCGCGTAAAGGCTGTGACGAAGAATTCCTGCGTGCTGCGGCTGAAGTGGCACCAAAACGAATCGTCTATGTCTCATGTAACGCGTCAACTCAAGCACGTGACGCGAAGTTGCTTGCTGAACTCGGTTACAAGCTGATGGAAGTCACGCCAGTCGATATGTTCCCGCATACGACACACGTCGAGAGTGTAGCCCTTTTCGTAAAAATGTAAGATCAACTTTCTGATTAAAGGAAAGGTGGGGTTGGAGTATGCTGATCGAATGTACAAAAAAACTAGCTGATGCGATGAAAATCAACTTAACGCCGTATGAGGCAACTCACGCAGATTCTTTTTATGAATGGCATGCGAATGTGTTCACGTTTGATCGAAGAAAATGTGTTGTCTTGATGAATAACAAAACAAGATATAGTATCGTCTTCTACGGTATGAAAATGAAAGAATTCAAACAATTTGATGTCATTGCCTTGAAGGCAATCAAGGACACATTTTTAGCAGAAGGATTTTCTAATGCGGTCGTCGATCGTTATCTGGAACGGTGTGGTGACGTCCAGTACTCGAAGACACATGATCGAAGTATCATCGGACAATTGAATGATGCCATCATTAGTATTTCGTGGAAGCTTGAAGACTTTTTACCGACAGAACAAGTGCATATGATGGATTTAAGTATGTGGATCGGAGAAAATTTATTGTGTGGTCCAATCGGCTATGCAGCGCCGGTCGATCTTTTAAAAAAAGAGTTCGACTCGTCCTTTTAACTAAATCAGGCGATTCAAAAAACAGGACCCCTTCGTGTAAACGGAGGGGTCCTGTTCAGTGTGTAGACAAACGCTTATGAAGAGTGAACATACGATAACGAAAGTCAACCCGTTCGCGCTTCCCTGTCTCGCCTCGTCTTTAAAGCGGCAATCGGTCACGCCGCTACAGCAAAACTGCAGGGTCGCGACCGATTGCATTTCGCGGTCTAAAGCGATTCGAGACGGTTTGCGCTCTAAACCGTCTGCATGCCTGGATTTCCCTCATGGTATTCCCTGAAAAGCGTCACGTTTCGTTGACTCCTGCGGGGAAAAGTGCGTTTTTAACGCGACTTGCCAGAGGCAGGCAAGACCCTGCTCGTTGTCCGTTAGGATCAAGGAGCAACGGCTTGCGCCTCGCCCGAGGAAAGCAACGAAAACAGACGCTTAATCTCCCGATAGCACGTTGTCTACAGTTTGAACAGGACCCCTTCGTGTAAACGGAGGGGTCCTGTTTTCGGTTAAAAAAACTAAATCATCAGCTGTGTTTTACAGGTAGTGCCGTTGTCGATAATGGGTGGGTGTCTCACCAGTCGTTTGTTTAAACGCTTGACTGAAGTGACTTTGGCTCGAAAAATGAAGTTTGTTTGATATCGTCAGCAACGAATCATCAGATGAACGGAGCAAGCGTTTCGCCTCCCGGATTCGCTCCCGGATGACATACCGGGCAAGCGGTAGACCAGTTTCGTCCTTGAACAGGACGGATAGGTAATTGGAGGAGACGTGAATCGCATGACTGATTGAAGAGACGGACAACGGATCGTAAAGATGCTGTTGAATGTAACGGATGGCAGCTAAGACGTGTGGCGAGTGTCGTAACTCTTGGATTTGCTTGACGGCTTCTGCAAAACTGACAGTAATCCGGACGTGACGATTACGAAGTTCAGAGATACTGTTTGCTGCTTCAATCGAATCAATCATCCGGTCGCTGAGTGAGAAGGCTTCGTCCGGTTCAAGTCCACCGATAATGGCAGCACGTGCGCTGAGCAGGACCGTTCCAAGTAGGAGATTCTTTTCTGCCCGAAGTGGTTGATGGCGTGCGAGCGAGCCGAATTCACCATAGGCAGGTAAGGAATAAGTCGTCGCCAAGCGTTCGCTTTGACCGGAGGAAATCCAGTCGATGATTTGCTGTTCGCGTTGCCAAGCTTTGCGGTAGGCTGTCGTTCCTGTATGGGCAGGCACGTCTGCGACGAGCGGGATTTCTTCTTCGACGATTTCAGACTCTGTCCGGATTGCGCGGGACGGGAGCTGTCGTCCGTTCAATAGCCGATAGACGAGGTGAGCGCAATCGATTAATCGATTTTCAGTCGTCCGAGGTAACGATTTATAAAATTGGTGATAAGACTCATCCTGAATATGCGCGCGAAACAAGGCGGATTGTAACAGGACGGGACCAATTCGGTATTGCCCTTGATCTGCGACGGCAATGAATAAATACGCCGTTCCATCTTTTAGCGTGTAGAGGAGTGGGACCGCTTCAGCAGTCGGCCACTCGGTTTCAAGCGTCAATTGATCGGGATGGACAGGCGCGGTTGGTCGTACATGAAGTGAATCGTTTTTATGTGATTGGTACGATACAAAAAAACCGGTCGTCCCATAAATACTTTCAGCAATCTGGATTAAATCGTCTGTTTGTAGCGGCTTCATGGGTCTACTCCTCTCGGTAGAAATCATTAAGTCTAGTCTAAGGGGTGTACAAGAAATTGTATAGGGAGGAACGAAAAGAAGGAACCTGCGCGTGGCAGGTTCCTTTTTTAATAAGGATTATCAACGATTGTCTGATTCCTGCTGATTAGTCGAATCATCGAGCACTTCTTCAGCATCGAGTTCAAACAAGTCGCTATCGCTTGTCTGTTCCAATTCGGTCACGGCTACTTCGTCCGCAACTTCATCAGACGCATCGACATGAGGCAGTTCGTCAGCTTCGGTTCTTTCTTCAGGTGGCAGTGTATCGTCTAATTGGAAGTCGAACGTCAATTGATGAAGTTCACTTGCGATATGAGCCAAGTGCGTCGCTGCCGTCGTGACGGCTTCGATTGTCGCATTCGTTTCCTGGATACTTGCGGCACTCGTTTCGATACCGGCTGCGTTCTCTTCTGTCAACGCGAGAATCGTTCCCATCGCGTCAGACACTTCTTCTGTCGCAGTCGTCAGAGCGCTAATATCACCGGTTAGCGATTCAGTCCGTTGTGAGACATGATGGACGGAACCGGCGATCTGTTCGAAGTCGACGCCTGTCGTTTTGACGGACTCAAGGGAAATTTTCAAATCATCCATAACATGGTTCATCGCACTCATCGCAGTGTGCGTCTCTTTTTGAATATTGTCGAGGAGCTGTTTAATTTGTTTTGCAGAATGATCGCTTTCCTCTGCAAGCTTCCGGACTTCACTTGCGACGACGGCAAAACCTCGACCTTGTTCACCGACACGCGCCGCTTCGATGGCAGCATTCAAAGCCAGGAGATTCGTCTGGCTTGAAATTGCTTGAAGTGTCCCGAGAATCTTTCCGATTTCGCCTGAACGTTTACCGAGGAATTCGGACGTGTTCTGAATTTCCTGTTCGAGTGAATCGGAGTGTTGTAGTAAGTCGGTAATCGTTTGTTTCGTCAGTGAGCTACCACGTGTTGCGGCATCGGCGACGGATGCGACTTCAGACAACGTCGTAGCAGCCGCTTGTTGCATCGCGACGGAGCGTTCCTTGACACCGTAAACGGCATGCGAAGATCGTTCCGCCTGTTTCGTTTGCGTTTCACCGGCGGCTGCAATTTCTTCCATCGTTTGACCGATTTGTTGTGACGCATTTTGGACGTGGGTCGCATTTGCTGATAAGTCCTGTGACGCATCACGAACGGTTCCGGCTGATTGTGTCATGGCCGTAATCGTTTGACGCAACTTTTGACGCATCGCATCGAAATTCTCATTGAGGTCAGAAAGTTCATCGCGAATAAAGCGTTTTGGACGTTTTGTCGTCCGTAAATCACCGCTTGCGATCGCGAGGGCTTCCGTCCGAAGTGTCGAGAGGGGACGGTTGATTGAGCGTCCAATTAACCAGGCAATCAATGTCGCTAGCGCAATCGCGACGACAAAGTTGATGAGCGACTGTTCGAGCATGGCATCTTTAGGAGCATACAGAGACGCATAATCTAGTACGACTGCTAGCTTGAAACCTGTTTTAGAAGAGAGTTGCCAGATGACGACTGATTTTTTCCCCGCAACATCCATGATGGCGGAACCGGATTCTTGGTCAATCATCTGTTTCGGTGCACTGAAATAAGACTTTCCTTCTTCACGGAGTTGGTCGAGACTTTTAAAGAAGTAATTTTTATTCGGGTGCGTGACGACTTTTCCGTCTTTTGTATAGCTGAATACGAAACCTTCCTGTCCGATTTCGATTCGCTTCATGTCTTCTGAGAGGCGGTTGATGCTTTTATAGACGGACAGGACACCCTTGATGTTTGCTTGATCATCAAGTGTCGCTTTTGAGAAACTGATGATGGATAGTTTCGTCGCTTCGTCATAATACGGTTCGCTCATGGCGACCGTACTTGAATTTTCAAGCGCTTGTTTATACCAAAGGTCGCTTCGTGGATCATAGCCGGCAGGGACGTCTTGCTTCGGCCAGTTCAAGTAGCCGCCTGACGTATCAGCGTATTGGAGAAAAGAATTTTCGATTTTCGATGAACCGTATTTTTCGAGGACGCTGTAAATGTCTTTTGCTTTTTGAGACGGTTCGTCCGTCAGATCAGGAAGGTCTTTTGGATCAGTATAGTTCGGCAGTGAGCCACTCGCCCGCGTGAACGGGAGTCCGGCGAGTAAAGACGTATCTTTTTTTGTATCGTCGATGATCCGCGAGAAGGATTGCTCGAGTTGCTTTAATGCCGTTTGAGACGTTGAATCGACAAGATTTTCAACAGTTTGACTTGTCTGGTTGTATGAGAACCAGGTTGAGACACCTAACGTAAGCGCAGGTAATAGAATGAGACCGATGAAAAGACGGCGTGTGATGGGAAGGCGCATATGTAATTCTCCTATCTAAATAATCTATAAAATCTGTCTATTCTGATTATCGGACGGGTAATGTTAAATATGAAGGAATTATGGTGAGATTTTCATGATTTGAGAAATGAATCGAACGGAAGTTCATGATAAAATAGGGGAGATGTCACAGAGTGACTAGGGAGGAACTTAGAAATGAATATTGCTTTTTTCTTATTGCCAAAAGATGAAGTGAAATACTTAGATCCTGAGTCGACGGTCAGGCAAGCACTTGAAAAGATGAAACATCATCGGTTCACGTCAGTCCCGCTCGTTGATGATAAAGGAAAATATGCAGGAACACTCACGGAAGGTGATGTGCTTTGGGCACTTGAAAAAAACCTGGAACATGCGGATTATGATCATGTACTTCAAACACGTCTGACAGACATTAAACAACGTGTTCGTTATAAACCCGTTTCGATCACAGCACAAATGGAAGAAATGATTGAGGTCATCACTGATCAAAACTTCGTGCCCGTCATTGATGACGGCAAACACTTCATTGGAATCATTCGTCGACGCGACATCATCGACTATTTCGCTAAAAAGGTAGAGCGAGAGAATGTCCAATATTGAAGAATGGATCAAAAACGCTTTTGTCCCGAAAATAAACGGGCGAAAGCGTTTTTATTGACCTCTTTTCGCTTCACGAATTGCTTCTTTTAGACGATATATAGACATAATGACAATTTAGGGAGGACGATGTGTTGCGACTTTTACCACCAGTCTTCATCGTAGAAGCATTTCGGAAACGCTCCTACTATAAAACGTTCTCATGGATGATTTCGATTATCGGGTTGTTAGCCGTGTTGATTGCGACGCAGCAACTCTTAAAAAATGTAGAAGAAGGTTACAGTTATAAACGTGCGAGTGGCGTGATGGATGTATTTGAACAAGTCAATCAGGCGGAACGCGATCTTACATACTATTATTATTTATCATTGAGTTCACGGGTCGATGACTCGTTGACGGAACGACTCGAGTGGTCGAAAAAGGTCGATGATGAGCTCGTGGCGCTGAGCAAACGTTTAGAAACAATGCAAACGACAAGTTCTTCAAAGGCAGACGTGTTGACTGAAATCGACGAGGTTCGAAAAAACGGTTATGTCGCGAGCAATCGATTTTTTACGGCCGTAGCAAATTATAAAAGTGAAATCTTATTTAATCAGCTATCGCTCAGTCAAGATACCGGGAAATATTATTCCTTGTTTTCTAACCTGTTCTTAATGGAACGGGATTTCGGAAAAGCAGGACAGAGCCTGCTTAGTGCAGATCAAGACAAACAATTGGATGCATACGAGTTATCAAGAATACGGCAAATGCGTCAAGATTTGGCAGTGAGAAATGATACGGTGACGAAAACGCTTTCGGCAACGATTGATGCTGAAGACGGAGCGTCGAGACTTGATATTAATACGATGAAAAGTGAGATGGCGGCATATTTTGGTGTGATCGATACGACGTTGAGTGAACCCGCACTTCGCGAATACGAAACGTTAGAACGTATTTCAGATCGCTATCAAGGCAGCATGTACCGTTTGTTTAATCGAGCAATTTCAGACGTACAAACGGAAATGACGGACCGGGGAAATGATGTCATTCGAAATGCGTGGTTGATGTTCGTTGCGACGTGCTTCATCATTTTCGCTTTACTCTTACTGACGCTCTCGCTGTTACGTGCTTTCCGAAAAGACTTAGTCATGTTACAGGAAGAAGCAAACGTATTTGCTGAAGGACAGCAACAATCGTTTTATCAAGTGCCGGAACGCAATGATTTTCAACCTGTCGTCCATGCTTTTCGGACGATGACGGCAATTATCTCAGGACTACTGGATTACAATGACCAAAAAACGCTCGAAATCA
This sequence comes from Exiguobacterium sp. N4-1P, assembly GCF_002214325.1. NCBI lineage: Bacteria > Bacillati > Bacillota > Bacilli > Caryophanales > Exiguobacterium > Exiguobacterium sp. N4-1P. Next base: position 2,390,974 of record NZ_CP022236.1, on the reverse strand, counting down.
AACAGAAAAAAGCAGAAATCGAATCCCTGTTTTCACAAAATACAGATCCAATCATTGCCTTAGCAGCAGACTTCAAGTTATTGCACGGGAATGACCAGTTCCAGAAGCTCGTCGAGACGACAGAGTTCGTGACGATTGAAGAACTGATTCACCCAGCTGATTTGAACCGGGTGCGTCGTGCCTTAAATCGGGCAATCGAAGGGCATAGTCAAACGATTCGTTGTAAGATGATTTTCGAAGCGGACATCCGGAATATGTTCGTCAACATCATTTATGTGCCGACGAAAAGTGAGAACGGAATTGCACTTTATTTGACGTGTCACGATGAAACGGATCAATACAGACGAGAAGAGCGGATTACGCAATTGGCGCTGTATGACGTCTTGACAACGCTATTGAATCGAAATGGTTTCGAACAAAAGATGACGGAAGCATTGGCAGGGTTACAGCCCGGCGAACTCGTCACAGTCAGCGTACGCCAGTTTAGACGCATCAATGATGCGTATGGGCATAGCGCGGGTGATTTGATTCTAAAAGAAGTAGCGAACCGCTTACGCCGTCACTTCATCGGGACAGGTTCACCGGCACGAATCGGTGGAGATGAATTTGCTGTCTTGATTTCGCAGCAAGGCATCGTCGATTACCACGAATTAAAACGAGTCATGGAACTTCCATATTATGTCGAAGGTGAAGAAATCCATGTCAGCATCAGTATGAGTATGGTCCGTTATCCGAACGATGCAGTTGCCGTGACCTCGCTCTTGTCATCTGTTGATATCGCGATGCAACATGCGAAACGGGATCAAGCAGGGGAGCCGGTTTGGTTCGAATCATGGATGAGTGAAGAGTACCGTGAATCGGTCGTTCTCGAAGCAGAGTTGCGCGAAGCAATCGTCAAAAATGAGCTTCAGTTATTTTATCAGCCACAAATTAACTTAAAGACAGGACAGGTCGAAGGCTGTGAAGCGTTACTCCGTTGGTTCCATCCTGAACGAGGCATGATTAGCCCGGCCGTCTTCATTCCGATTGCCGAGCGCTCAATGCTGATTGAAGAAGTCGGCATGTGGGTCGTTCAGGAAACGGTCAACCAAATTAGACGCTGGGAGCAGACGCCACTTGCGATGCTTGGTGTTTCAGCTAACTTATCAGTGAAAGAACTTGCTTCCGGTCGCATCGTCGACTATTTGGCGGATATCAGAAATGAACATCCGGGAATTGAACGGCGGATGGAGTTAGAAATCACGGAATCGTTTGGTGTCTTTTCCGATAAACGCGTCTTTGATGCCCTCGAGTCGCTACATGCAATGGGTTATCAATTGGCAATCGATGATTTTGGAACCGGCTATTCTTCTTTGTCTTATTTAAGTCGCCTTCCGATCCAACGTCTGAAAATCGACCGCTCCTTCATTAGCGGGGAAGATGCATGTTCGAATGCACCATTGATCGAGACAATCATCAAGCTTGCGCATACGTTGAAGTACGACGTAGTCGCAGAGGGAATTGAACAGTTGGAACAAAGCGAGAGTTTACGAAAGCTCGACTGTGAATATGGACAAGGGTTCTACTATTCCCGTCCGATTCCGGCAGATGAATTTGAAGTTTGGTTCATGCAGCATCAGGAAACATTGAAATCTTCATGAGACAACCGAAGCGGAGAGTGGGTACTTCGTTCGTTTCGGCTGGGATTAACGTAAACTACGCGTACACAAAAAAAGCCCCGTTTTCCTGTCCATTGAACTGACAGGAAAACGGGGCTTATGTTTTTTGCTTGAGGACAGCACACTTGCGAACGAGTGATTCCTGTTGCTGCCAGGTATGTTTTAGTTAGACACGATCGAGTGCTAAGTCGTCTGCTTGTTCGAGATAGGCTTTGATTGGTGCGACCGCTTCGTCGACTGTTCCGTCAGCGAAAGGTGACTTCAAGCCGGCGCGTTCGACAAGTGCAAGGAAACTTTCTGATCCGCCTGCTTTACAGAGCGCGAGGTACGATTTCCAAGCGGCTTCGCGGTCCTTCTCCATCCACGCATAGAACTGGAAGGCGCAGACTTGAGCGAGCGTGTAATCGATGTAATAGAACGGGCTGCCGAAGACATGGCCTTGCTGATGCCACCAAGCACCTGAATCGAGGTAGTCATTCTCCTCGTAGTTGCGATGCGGGAGGTATTTCTTTTCAATCGTCCGCCACGCTTGACGACGTTCAGCCGGTGTGAGCTCCGGTTTGCTGTAGATGACGTGTTGGAACTCGTCGACTGCGACTCCATATGGTAAGAAGGTAACACCGCCAGCCAAGTGACTGAATTTATACTTCGATGTTTCTTCACCGAAGAATTCTTCCATCCATGGGTACGCGAAGTATTCCATCGACATCGAATGGATTTCGCATGCCTCATATGTCGGGAACCCGTACTCCGGTGTCGTGAAGTGACGGCTCTCATAAACTTGGAAAGCATGACCGACTTCATGCGTCAAGACGTCGATATCTCCCGACGTCCCGTTGAAGTTCGAGAAGATGAACGGCAGTTTTTCGTCAGCGATGTAGGTACAATACCCACCGCCTGCTTTACCTGGCTTCGCCGTCAAATCAAGGGCACCACGCTCGATCATGTAATCAAAGAACTCATTTGTTTCAGGCGACATCTCGCGGTACATTTTTTTTCCGCCTTCGATGATGAAAGCTTCCTCGCCTTGCGGTGTCGCGTTTCCTGATTTGAAAGCGAATCCTTCATCGTAGTAGTAGAGTGAATCGACACCAATCCGGCGTTGTTGACGTTCTTTTAGTGACGTCGCAATCGGAACGATCGTCTCAAGGATTTGCTGGCGGTAATCCTCGACCATCGACTGGTTATAGTCGACGCGAAGCATCCGGGCATAACCGAGTTCGACAAATGATGGGAATCCGAGCGTCGTGGCGATTTCAGTCCGGACATGGACGAGTTTGTCGTAAATCGTATCAATCGCTTCGCCGTGTTCTGCTAAATAACCGTAACGTGCTTCTGAAGCCGCTTTACGAACCGCGCGGTCAGGTGACTGCAAGTAAGGACCGAACTGAGACAAGTTCAACGTTTTGCCATCAAATTCGATTTCTGCTGAAGACATCAACTTCGTGTATTCACTCGAGAGACGATTTTCTTCTTGAAGCTTCGGAATGATTGCTTCTGAAAAAGTTTTTAAGCTGGCTTCTGCTAAGAGGAAGAGTTGTTTGCCCCAAGTCGTTTCGAGCTGTTCACGGAGCGCATGCGCCGTCAACACATGATAGTAACTCGAGACGTAGCCCTGATAGACGGGGCCTGCTTCATCAAAAAAGCCTTGTTCCGTTTCGTAAAATGCGTCGCGCGTATCAATCGTATGACGAATCTCGACGATTTGGCTCGCTGTTTCGAATTGGTTTCTAAGGGTATTAATCTCAGTGATGGCTGCGTTTGCCTGTTCGACTTGTGTGGCTTCTTTTAAACGAGAAATTGCGTTTTGCATGGTGGTTTCTAAAACATTCAGATCAGGACGGACATATGTAAGTTCTGAAAATGGTAACATGTAAGCGCCTCCTTTTGATTTCTAACTATTATCACACAAAAATACTTGCAAAACTAGAGGGACAAACGTATGCTTTTTGTGAGAACGTGAGCGAGTCGTTCATAAACACGCTCCTATAAAAAAATCGAATCTTCTTCAATGAAGAAAAACGATCAAGAAAGTAGAGGGATAGTATCATGGGATTCTTTAAAAAATTGTTTGGTGGCAACGAAGCAGGAAACGCAAAAATCACTTCTGCACTTACAGGTAAAATCGTCAGCATCGAGAACGTACCCGATCAAGTCTTCTCACAAAAAATGATGGGAGACGGAGTCGCAATCGAACCGACTGAAGGTAAAGTGGTCGCACCGATTAACGCAACAGTCGAAACGATTTTCCCAACAAAACATGCAATCGGTCTTAAAGGTGAAGATGGTCTCGAACTATTAATTCACGTTGGTTTAGATACAGTTAATCTTAAAGGTGAAGGTTTCACAGCACATGTTCAATCTGGTGATAAAGTCAAAGCGGGCGATGTCCTCGTTGAGTTCGATTTAGATTACATCCGTGCGAACGCACCATCGACGGTTACACCAATCATCGTCACGAACCACGACCAATTCACACTTTCTGCTGTTCCTGCTGAAGGTACTTCAGTAGTGGCAGGCGAAACAGAATTGTTCAAGGCAACACATAAATAATCTGATTACGCGCGAAATTTTGCGCTTCTCCTGAAACTCCCTCATCTTACGAGATGAGGGAGTTTCAGACTGTAGACAACGTGCTATTGGGAGATCAAGCGTCTGTTTTCGTTGCTTTCCTCGGGCGAGGCGCAAGCCGTTGCTCCTTGGATCCTAGCGGCCAATGAGCAGGGTCTTGCCTGCCTCTGAAAGTGCGTTATAAACGCACTTTTCCCCGTAGGAGTCAACGAAACGTGACGCTTTTTAGGTAATACCGTGAGGGAAATCAAGGCATGCAGACGGTTTAGAACCCAATCCGTCTCGATATAGCATATTCACGCTTCATAAGAGTTTGTTTACACGACTCCCTCATCTTACGAGATGAGGGAGTTTTTTGTTCTCCACCCAAACCTTACTGTTTTGTAAGTGAGTTGAAAGTCAACTCCATCCCTTGAAGTACGATTGCTCGGTAGACTGAAGGTAACGAATCGACTTCAGGAGGAATAGAATATGAAAACAATCTTAAATGCAGAGAACATCACGAAGGTATACCAAACCAAAATGGCGCGGCATGAAGCACTAAAACCGACATCATTGACGGTACATGAAGCGGAGTTCGTCAGCATCATGGGTCCTTCAGGAGCTGGTAAATCAACACTGTTGAATCTTTTATCGACGATTGATCAACCGAGTGAAGGTATGATTTCGATTAATGGTGAAGATGTCACGAGCATGACTGAAAAACAATTGGCACGGTTTCGTCGGGAACAACTCGGTTTCATCTTCCAAGACTTTAACTTACTCGACACGATGACGGTCGAAGAAAACATTGCCCTTCCGCTTGCGCTGGCACGTGTCGAGAAAGCGATGATTGTGTTGCGTGTTGAACAAGTCGCGCGGCAACTTGGAGTCGAAGATTTGTTGAAGAAACGTCCGGTCGAACTTTCAGGTGGTCAAAAACAACGCGTCGCAGCAGCACGTGCAATCATCCACCACCCATCACTCCTCTTAGCCGATGAACCAACGGGAGCACTCGATTCAAAGTCAGCGACAGGTTTACTTGAAGCCCTCGAGACGCTGAATGAACAAGGGGCAACGATTTTGATGGTGACCCATGATCCTGTCACGGCGTCATACGCGGAACGCATTGTCTTTGTCAAAGATGGAGAGCTGTTCCGAGAAATCCATCGGTTTGGGACGCAAAAGGAATTTTTCGAACAAATCATGGAAGTCCAACGCGAACTCGGGGGTGCAGCACGTGAGTTTGTCTAAATTAGCTTTTCGTAATTTAAAGAACATCCGGCACAATATGATGTATCTAGGTGCCGTCACATTCGCAATTTTGATTTATTACACGTTTTTAGCGATTCGTTCGAACGAAGCGATGCTGAACGCAAATGAGATGTACGGTAAGCTCGGGACGGTCTTTACGGGATCGAGTATCATCTTGGCCGTGTTCTCGACGATTTTCATTTGGTATTCGAGTGACTTTTTCTTACGACGTCGTAAACAAGAACTTGGTTTATATGCGTTACTTGGACTCGAGCGAAAACAAATCGCTCAACTGATTTTTATTGAAACGATGGGCTATGGAATGGTCGGATTAATCATCGGGACCGCTCTAGGGACGGTTGCTTCAAAATACTTTGTTCAACTGCTTGCGCATGTCATGGCGATCGATATCGAAGCGACGTTTACGATCAGCCTCGCTGCAATGGGTCAGACGATTGCCGTGTTCTTGGTCATTTTTATATTGATTGCGCTGCGATCGGCACGAACAATTTATCGTTTCACCTTGATTGAACTATTCAAAGCAAACCAACAAGTCGAAGTGGTTCCAAAAGTCCATCCGATTCTCGCAGTCCTCTCGCTTCTATTGATTGGATTCGGTTATTACCTGACGGGGCAGCCGCTGCTCGATCACTTTACTGTAGTCGCGCCACTCTTGATGGTTTGTATCATCATCGGAACATTCGGGACGATGAGTTACTTTACGATTTTCTTGTTGCGTGTTCTCAGTAAACAGGCACGTCACTTCGAAGGAACGAATTTGATTTTACATGGTCAATTGCTGTCACGCGTCAAGTCGAATGCCGTCATGTTATCAACGATTACTGTCATCACGGCAGTCACACTGACGACGGTCGGAACAGCGACATCGATTTACTATTTCATCGATCGAACGGTCGAGCAACAAATGCCATATAGTTTATCGGTTGCGAGCAAACGACCGGAGGCAGAGCAATTGATTAAGGAATCGAATCAAACCATCGAACAGCGGACGATGGTCAATGTCAAAAATGTCGACCATCAGATGGAAGAGTTACCAAATCCGTTATATTTGACGAAGTACTACCGGACGTATGCGATGGAAGATTCAGAAGGACAATTCAGCTACATCAATTATTCGGACTACCGTAGACTAGCGAAGGCGAACGGAAAACGTGTTTTACCTGAGCCGAAACAAGGTGAGGCGATCGTTCTCGAAACCTTTAAAGGAAATGACTTGTTGCAGGAACGAGTTAAATCACCCGTTGGAATCAAAGTGAACGACATCCATTCGTCCTTTCGCATTATGGGTGAAACGGATTTACCAATCGCTCAACTCTATGAGAAACAACGATTGGCATTCGTCGTTTCGGACGATGCTTTTTCGATGATGCCGGAACGGGCATGGATGCTGACGAATTATCAATTTTCAGATGAACGGACGGATGACGGGTTGATGAAAAAACTTGAGGCACTTTACGGAAAGCAGGCGGAAACGGACATGGCGGCCTACTACCCGGTCTACGCGATAACGACGGCGACGACAGGGCTGCTCGCATTTGCTGCCGGGTTCCTCGGACTCGTCTTCCTGCTTGCGACAGGTTCAATCATCTACTTCAAGATGCTTGCGGAAGCAGAAGAATCAAAGCACCGCTTTGCGATTATTCAAAAGGTTGGGGTGGCGCAAGGCGAACAGGCGAGTATCATTCGTCGCCTCGTCGGATTTGTCTTCTCCTTACCGTATTTCCTTGGACTCATTCACAGCATCTTTGCGATGCAAGTCCTCCAAAAACTACTCAACTACAATATCGTCATGCCGACAGTCCTTGCGATTGGCTGTTATACGATCGTCTACCTTGTGTATTACATCATGACGGTCCGAGCGTACCGGCGGATTGTGATGTGACGACGGTGACTGGAAACGAATAATCGTTTCCAGTCCTTTTTTTGTTCGGTATGATAGATAACGAAGGAGATGAATCATTCGATGGAAACAATTTTATTAGTGGAAGATGATCAAAAAATCGCGGAGTTACTTCAAGAGTTGCTCGAACGTTATGATTTCCGTGTCATTCACGAAGATGGATTTGGTGATGTCGCGGCACGTTTTGAAGAGACGAAGCCGGATGTCATCTTGCTTGATGTGAATCTTCCGAAGTTCGACGGCTTTTATTGGTGCCGGCAGCTTCGCTTAAAAACCCGTGCCCCGATTTTGTTCATTTCGGCGCGAGTCGGAGAAATGGATCAAGTCATGGCACTTGAATATGGGGCGGATGACTACATCGTCAAACCGTTCCAAGGAGCCGTTGTCATCGCGAAAATCAAAAGTCAAATTCGGCGGGCGTACGGGACGTTATCAAGTGAGAATGATGAACGGACCGTCGCGAAGGCGGGCATCACGTTGTATTTAGATCGGTATATCGTCGAACATGGTGATCAATCGATTGAACTATCGAAAAAAGAGGGTTTGATTTTAGAAATGTTACTGACGGCTAGCCCGCGGATTGTCAGCCGGGGAGACCTGCTCGAACGAATTTGGGATGATGAAGCCTTCGTCGATGAAAATACATTGAACGTCAATATTACGCGTGTTCGTAAACGTTTGACAGAAATCGGCGTGTCAGGGCTTGAGACGGTCCGGGGAGTCGGGTATCGCCTGGTGCTTGAAAAATGAAACTGTTTTTTCGTTATACGATTCCAGGACTGATGTTTTTCATCGTTCAACTGGTCGGCTTATTTCTCGTCTTATGGTTATACGATCTTTATCAACCCGCAGCGTTTTTCTATATCATCTTACTTGATACAATCGCGCTCATCATTTATTTAAGCTATCGCTTTTTTAGTATGTTGCCACTGCTTAAACGATTACAAAATCCGATTACCTCTGTTGCAGAACCGATTCGCCCCGGCAGTGAGGAACCGATCGCTGCAGCAGTCGAACAATTTTTAGAACGGCAACAAACGATTTTTCGAAACAGTTTGTTTGCCGAACGGCGCAAAGAAAAAGAACGGCACCGGTACGTCGATCAGTGGATTCATCAAATGAAGACGCCGCTCTCGGTCATCGAACTGATTCTTGAACATCCGGGTGAAGATTACCGGACAGATCTGCGGCACGAAGTCGAACGACTACGGACAGGTCTTGATCAAATGTTGTATTCGTCACGCCTCGAAGCAATCGAGACGGATTTGAAGGCGGAGCAACTTAATCTCCGTATCCTCGTCATGGACATCATCAATCAAGAAAAACGACTGTTTGTCAAAAATAAAGTCTATCCGAAGCTTGAAATCGAACCGTCCTTATACGTGTATACAGATGCTAAATGGTTCCGCTTTTTGTTACTTCAACTGTTGACGAACGCCGTCAAATACACGACGGGACATGGTAAAGAAGTCCTGATTCGGGCGGTGGAACGCGACGGACAAGTCGTGCTGACATTGATTGATGATGGAGTCGGCATCCCGAAGCGTGACTTGCCGCGTGTCTTCAACGCCTTCTTCACGGGTGAAAATGGACGGCGTTACGGAGAGTCGACCGGAATGGGACTTTATTTCGTCTGGCAGGTCTGTACGAAACTCGGGCATGAAATTGAACTGGACAGTCTGGAAGGACAAGGGACGACGTGTCGATTGAAGCTTGTAGGAGGACGAACGGATGATTGAAGTCAAACAGCTTGGGAAAGTATATGCAGGAAAAGTAACGGAACAACCGCTGACGGATTTGAATTTCCGTGTCGAGGAAGGCGAGATGGTCGCGGTGATGGGACCGTCCGGAAGTGGTAAGTCGACACTGATCAACTTACTGGCGACGCTCGATCAACCGAGCTGGGGTTCGATTTTGATGGAGGGCATTGATACATCGACCTTCAAACGAAAAGAAACGACGCGCTTTCGGCGTGAGACACTCGGAATCATTTTTCAAGAGTTCAATCTACTCGATTCGTTGACGCTTGGTGAAAACATGCTCGTTCCGTTGATGCTGTCTGGAAAAAAGACGAAGCTCGCGCGAGAGGAGATGCTCCACCTCGCAAAACGGCTCCAAATCGATGAGCTACTCGACAAACAGGTGGATGAAGTATCCGGTGGACAGCGCCAACGCGCTGCGATTGGGCGTGCTTTAATCCATGCTCCGCGTTTGATGTTGGCTGACGAGCCGACCGGTGCGCTCGATTTCCAAGCGACAAAACATGTAATGGAATTACTTGCTGAGTTAAATGCAGCCGGGATGACGATGGTCATCGTCACCCATGACCCGACGGTCGCCTCCTATTGTAACCACGTCCTGTTTTTAAAGGATGGTAACATTCAAACCGAGTTGTTTCGGGACGAACCCCGTCGTGTCTTCTTTCAACGCGTCATCGAGTCGCTGTCGTTATTAGGAGGGGACGAACATCAATTATCTACAATACGCCCTACGTAACATTAAGCGTTATCAACGCTTGTATTACGGATACGCATTGACGATTATCATTGCGATGACGATTTCGACGAGCTACTGGAACCTGGTGACGAGTGCATCGTTCCAAAATATCGCAAAAGTCTTAAGTCAATTGAATCAAGTCATCGAATTAACGATGTTTTTCGTCTTCATCGCGGAACTGATTATTTTGTTTTTCAGTATCCTGTTCATCTATGCGACGACGTATACGATGCTTGAACACCGTAAAAATGATTTACGCGTCATGCGGACGCTCGGGAGCGGATTTTCGCACTTTTTAAAGTACTTCCTCATTGAGGTTCTCCTTGTCGGCGGATTAGCGATTTCGGCGGGGCTGTTGCTTGGAGTCGTCTTGACGAAACTGATGTTGCTGGCAATCGAAAAAGTGATGTTTTTACCACGACTCGATATTGAAATCTCTGCACTGTCGTTTTTAGTACTCATCGCCGGGGCACTCCTTGTTCTCTTAACGGCGACAGTACTCGCCATCTATCGATTCCGTCCGGATCGCCCCATTCGGAAACGTTCAACATGGAGACGCCGCTTTCGTATGTCGCTGCGCGTCCTGGCGATTCTTCTGCTGTTCTACGGGTATGTATTAGCATTCGTCCAACAAACCGGATTTGTTTTGTTGTTTCCATTCGTCATTTTTATCGGTTCCTTTTTCATTTGCCGTTATGTGTTACCGACGTTGATGAAACTGTATCGTCCCCGGACGTTGTCGTTACGTAAACTCATCCTTTCTGAAATTGCGACACAGCTCCGAACGAATAGCACCCTCGTTGCCCTTGGGACGATTTTGACGTCATGTGGACTAACGGCAGTCGGGCTCGTCTTCATCTTTCAAGTAGTCGGGTTAGACTTATCTTCACAAAATCATTTTGGACTCGTCTATTATGAAGAGTCGAAAGAGCAGTCCGAACGCTTGCAAAAGATTGAAGAGACGATGGAAGCGACATTCCCGGAAAAATATCAGCAGGAAGTTCGTCTGAAAAAGAAGGGGACACGTTACGTGTTGCCTTTATCCGACTACAATCAATTATTAAACGAGCTAGGACAGAAACGACGCGAGCTGAACGACCGTGAGGCGCTTCAAATTCCAGCCCGTCCCGTTCAGTTAAAAGAACAGACACCGACGATGGAAAAAGCGCGACAGGCGATGGAACAAGCTGGATACAGATTAGTAACCCCGGCTAAACACCGCCTCTTGTTCGGTTATAACTATCGCATCGAAACGCTGTTTGTCATCAGTGATCAGCGCTTCAACGAACTGGCACAGCCCCTCGCCCGGATTCGTGTCTTTGAAACGCCAGCCTATCGGGATTACGGGACAGGGGCTTGGGATGACTGGATGTCAATCGTCCGGGAAATTCAGTCGAAATCGAAGATGACTAACGAAGCGGCGGCGCCGTATCAATTAATCAATGAAACAGAAGATGAACTCGATGGGATTCGGATTGTCCGTCTCGTCTCATTCGTCGTCATTTTACTGACAGTCTGGCTCTTCGTCATCAACGCGAGTTTCCTCCACGTCTGGATGCAGATGACGGCCGAACAAGAACAAAAACGATTGAAGACGCTGTTTGCCCTCGGTTTCGATCGTCGGAGTGTCCGAACGTTTTTACTTGTGAAATATGGAGCGGTCTTAATGATTCCATACTTGATTTCCGTATTTCATGCCTGGTTGTTGTTCCAAGCCATCATTTCCGAGGCGGGTCTTAAAATGGGTCCCTTGTTCGGTGTTTCCTTGATATGGATTGGAATCGTCACGTTTTGTTATATCGGAAGCATCTTCCCGCTCTGGGTTCGGTACCCACGACACCTGCTTCAAAAATCATGCGAAAGTTCGATGTATCCGATACCGGATTCAAGGGTATGATAAGAGCATAGCGAGGAGGGAGAATATGCTGGATCATTCACCATATCGAGGGTACGGGGACCGGATTCGGATTTTGCGGGAACGCGCCGGAATCTCGATTGATCAGTTAGCAGATAACCTGGGTGTCGCACCTTATTTCATTCGACGAACAGAATTAAGTGAGGTCTACCCGACGAAAGCCTACATCGAGTCATTAGCAGAAGTTTTACAAATCGATTCGAGTTATTTGGCGCGGCATATTTGGACAGGGGAATCGTTGAAGTTCGTCATGCAGGACAGCACACCACTCGAGGAAATGCGTTTAGCGTACGAGCAGACACTGGGTCAGGATGAGTCCGTCATCGAAGAACAACTCGAAGAACGGATGCGGATGTTTGACTTGATGTATGATGATGACGTGAAGCGAATTGAACAGACGATGAGTACGACGGAACAGCGAATCTTTCACGAGCTGGTCGAGTCGGTCATGGAGGCCGGAGAGCTTCGTCGGGAAGAAGCGCGGGGGACGTTTGAGATGTTCGAGGATAAACTCCCCTCGATGATTCAACTCGACGAGTATTTAGATCGTTTGACTGAGGGAGAGACGACCGAGCGAACGACGTGTTACACCCAGTATAGTAATCAGATTGAACGAATGCGCTATCATCGAAAGTGATGCGAAGTCGTTTCATTAAAAATGCCGCCCCTTCCTGAAGAAGAGGCGGCATTTGTTTTATGATCGTCGTGGAACTTGGTGATGAGAGACTCGGCTTTTTTGACGTGTCCGCCCGATGATGAAGCCGATGATTGCGTTCGCGATGACGAGAACCCATCCGACGTATCCAAAGTTGAGCGTCAAGCTACCAAGCATAGCTTGCCATTTGAAGACCATCATGAAATCTCCACGGATCACAAACCGAGCGATACAAACGAGTAACACCGTCGTGCCGGCGATGAAGATTCCCATCCAACTTCCGAAGAGGCGGGATGATTGAATGCGGATAGCGACGAACGACCAGAAAAATAGACTGACGACAAACGTCATGCCACCATAGGCAAGGACGAGCTTCCACGTCTCGCTCGCTTGTGGAAATTTCGTAAACATGACAAGAGACGAGACGATGGCGGCAGCGGTGAATAAAATAGCTGCCCAAAAACGAGACCGCATAACGTAGTTCCTCCTAAAGTTTTTCTCACTTAACGATAGCGGAAACGTCTCATCTTGTAAACCACTACTGACGACCACTTAAAATACGTCGCAGTTGCTTGAGCGGGTTCGATCCATAGAACAGCACACCGCCTCGATAAAATTTCGTTCCGACGAACAGGGCAAGGGCGATGCTTACCCCCATTAAGCCGATGGATAAAAGGATTTGCCACATCGGGACGTCCGTCAGCATGACCCGTAAGAACATCAACATCGGGGTGAAGAACGGAATGAATGATAAGACGACGACCGCTTGATTTGTTGGAGCGTTTAAACTAAAAATGGAAATCATGAACGCGGCTACAATCAGCATGATAACGGGTATCGTTACTTGCTGTGCATCTTCGACCCGACTGACGAGTGAACCGAGTGCGGCGAGCAACGTTGCATAAAGGAAGTAGCCGAGTAAGAAGAATACAAATAAGTAGACAACTGTTTGAATGCTTAAAGAGTCGAGTGATAGTTGGTCAAACAAGCTGCTTTTTTGTCCACTGTAGTAACCAACGCCAACAAGCAAAGAAAGTTGAATGATGCTGACCGTTGCAATGGATAAAATTTTTGCAAGCATATGTTGAATCGGACTGGCAGCAGAGATTAACAGCTCCATGACACGTGATGATTTTTCATTGGCAATCTCGGTTACAATCATTCCGCCATAAATTACAATCGTAAAATACATTAAGAACAGCAAAACATACACGAGGGCAGAAGCGGCAAACAGTTCGTCCTCATTTTTTCCGCCAGTGGATGTTAACTCTTGTTTTGTTGTAATAGGAGCAGCCAATGCGGCGAGAATCGCAGGATCAACATTTGATTCAGAAATGATTTTTTGATCACGAACCAGTTTTAGTGCCGTTGACAGTTGAGTTTTCAGGGATTGTTCCGGACTCTCACTAATTAATGTGACAGCGTAAGGATCGCTCGTCATCAACGCAACCACTTCATATGTGCCGTCTTTAACGGCATCTCGTGCTTCCTGTAATGAATAATCTTTCTGATCGATTTCGGATTTTATCCCACTTTCTTTTAGAACAGGAACGATGTCCGCATCCAGTGAACTGACAACAGCGATTTTAGGTTCGTCTCCTGCAAACCAGTCAATGATTCGTTCGATATTCGAAAATCCAATCAAAAAAACAATCATTAAAGCGGTTGAGATAAGAAAACTTTTTGCCCGCAATTTTTGTAATAAACTAAAGCGATACAGGGTCATAAATTTACGGTTCATAACGTTTTCCGACCTCCTCGATGAAAATGTCCTGTAGGGAGAGTTGATCCCAGACGAAACGTTCGACGTGGAACCCTTCTGTAATCAAATGGCGAAGTAATCCGTCGGCGGCTTCTTTTGATTCGACTTGGAGCGTGTAGCCGGTGCCTTCCGTTTCGACCTGTAAAATACCAGGCAGTGCATCCCATAACAATGGTGGGGCATCGGTTGCTAACAAAACACGCGTTTTTCCGTAGCCTGCTTTGATGTCTGGTAAGTAACCGGCGACAACAGGTTTTCCGTGATCTAAAATCGCGACATGTTCGCATAATTCTTCGACATGATCCATCCGGTGACTTGAGAAGACAATCGTCGTCCCGTCCGTCGTCAGTTTCCGGACCGCTTTTTTAAGTTGTTCGACGTTGACAGGGTCAAGTCCGCTGAACGGTTCATCGAGAATCAACAGATCCGGCTTGTGCAGGACGGCAGAAATCAATTGGATTTTTTGCTGATTCCCTTTTGAAAGCTGTTCGACACGCATCTTTTCATATTGAGGAATTTGAAAGTAATCCAACCACGCCACTAGAGATGCTTTAGCCTCTTTACGCCGCATCCCACGAAGCTCGGCTAAAAAGATTAATTGCTCGTCCACCCGAATCTTTGGATAAAGACCGCGTTCTTCTGGTAAATAGCCGATTTGCGAGAGGGGGATGGCTTTTCCTTTCCAGGTGATTGATCCTGTCGTCGGCTGTAAGATACCGAGCAACATCCGGAACGTCGTCGTCTTTCCGGCACCATTCGCGCCAAGTAATCCGAAAATCTGTCCTTCCGGAACTTGAAACGATAGCTCATCGACGGCTGTAAAATCGCCGAACTGTTTTGTAATGTTCTGTAGTTCTAGCATGTGAACCTCCTTGGTAGACTAAGTAGTCACTTCTCTTTACATTGTACCCTTACGTTAAAACTGGTTAAAGGTTCCATTTTTAAAATTTATATAATTGAGCATTTTTGTTTACTTTTAGTAATTTAGTTACTATTATTATATTAAGGATAAAAGGGAGTAACTAGGTAATCGTCATGAAAGCGCAACGGACAATCCTGGTTTTGCCGTTGATGAAGCATTCGAAGCACTCGGTGAAGACTTAAAGTTGCCGGAGCAATTTGAGGCGCACCGGACGCAAATCGCGCAACATGCCGCACCAATCACAGTCAAGAAGGGGAGACTCGTATGATACATCTTTTTGAACAACCTAAAAAACAAGGCGCACCGATTTTCTTGCTTCTCCATGGCACGGGTGGATCGGAACAAGATTTAATCGGACTCGTCCAATTGCTTCATCCAGATGCCGGTTATCTCTCCGTTCGTGGAGCAGTCACGGAAAATGGGATGCCGCGTTTCTTTAAACGCTTGGCAGAAGGCGTCTTTGACGAAGCCGACTTAGCCTTACGGACAAAAGAATTGATGGCATTTATCAAAGAAAAAAGTGAGACGTATCAATTTTCCGTTCAGGAATTAATTCCCGTCGGTTACTCGAACGGCGCGAATATCGCAGCGAACATGATGTTTGAAGAAGCGCTGTTCGCACAAGCAATTTTGCTCCATCCGATGGTACCGCGTCGTGGCATCCCGTTGCCAAATAGTGAAGGCGTCAACGTCTTCATCGGAGCGGGGGCAAATGATCCGATTTGTGCCGCAAGTGAGACGGAAGAACTAAAAGCACTATTTGAAGGTGCCGGAGCGCATGTCGACGTGACATGGTCAAACCACGGACATCAGCTCGTCATGCCGACGATTGAAAGCGCGGCATCCTGGTTAAACAATCAATTGACACAATGAAAAAAGCATCGAGAACTCAAGGGGCAGAATCCTGAGTTCTCAATGCTTTTTTCTTAAGCTGGATGGTCACTTTTCGGACGAGAATAAACAATCAAGATTCCTCGCTCAACGAGTTGCATTGCGAGTGTCTCTTTTGCTTCTTCAGAAATTTTCGTCTGTGTGATATGTTTGTACAGGTGCCGTAGTTCGCGACGCATCGGTTTGCGGACGAGCCACATGCTGTCGATGATCGAACACCACGTCAGGACGGTTTCTTGACCGATATAGAATTGCTTTTGCCGATTGAGATAACGAATCCACCATTCATCGCGAAGCATTTTTAAAGTAACGCCGGTAACAAAGACGATCAGAAATGTCAGTGGAATTGTTTCATACAAAGGAAGACTTGTCAGGACATCGCGAAGTCCTGTGACTAAGCTGAGCATCATCCAACCAATGAGCCCGATGACGAGCCAATAACCAAAGTTGAGTGTACTTCGTCGTTGCATCATGAGTTTCGGTTTCAAGAGTGGAGTGGCCATCAGAATCACCTCCTTGTGAAATAATCGAATTTTCTGACAATTTATAGTTGTCTTTCTACTATAGTTACTTTTTCCCTAAACGTCCAGTCATTAGACATGGAAAATGTGTTTCTTTCTTGACGATTTTCGTGTACGCTAAAAAAAGAAAGTGAGCGGTTACATTAAAGGAGGAAAACAAATGGTGGATCAAGTCGTTTGGATCGCGGTTGGTATCGTCGCAATCGCTGTGTTCACAGCTTCAAGCGTTGCTGCGTACATGGGCGTTAAAAATCAAGAAGACTAAGAATTGGTCAGGCATCAGCCTCACCGAATCTTTACAAGCTCAAAGGACGATTCCGCTGTCGGAATCGTCCTTTTTAGATTTTCGAATACAATCAAAGCCAACCGAATGACAAGCGCATCATTCGGGTCGGCCGAGTAGAGCTTATTTATTTTCCGTCACATCTATCTTTTCTGCATACGGTTTTAAGGCATCGCTCCACCGCAAGTAACCGCCACCGACGAGGTGCAACCCATCATACGTCATCCGATTTTGGAGGTATCCTTGATCGTTCGTCAAGACCGGCCGTAAATCGACGAAGTCGGCATCGACCGATTCTGCGAGCTGCTTCAAATTACGGTTCAACGCTTCGACTTCACGGTTGACCCGGACGGAGTCGGAATATTTCGGTGCGACGGGGACCGTTGACTGGATGACGACGTCGATGTTATTTTTTCGGAGTGTCGTCACGATCGTCGTCATATTCTCTGTAATCTTAGAGACGGGTGTGAAGTGCCGGATGTCATTGATACCACCCATCACGAAAACTTGTTTTGGTTCTAACTCAAGAATTAGGTCAAGTCGTGTCAAAAATCCTTCCGTCGTATCACCGGGAATCCCGAAATTAACGATCGATGAATCATTCATCAAAATCCGCCAGTCACCAAAATGTGTCATCGAATCACCTAACATGACAGCATTCGGAGATTTTGGGTATTGATAAGTATGGAAGAGACTATTCAATCGGACATAGTTGGAGTTTTTTGTGTATTGGAATGTCGTAACCGGTTTCGAACTCATTGCAGGGAAGACGTCTTCGATTAAATCAAGTGGTTTACGTCCGAACAGTAGTGCAAGGAGAACGATGTTTATGACAACCGAGAGAATCAATAGTGCTTTTTTCATAAAACAATCGTTCCTTTCAGAGGAGTATAAGGGGTAGTGTAACATGAATCGAAATCCATGGTTCGACAATATTAAAGGATTTCTTGTCATTTTCGTTGTCATCGGTCATATGCTGACTGATATTCGGTTCGACTATGATGGCAAGGTACTCGAGACGGTCTATTTAATTATTTATTCGTTCCACATGCCATTGTTCATCATTTTGAGTGGCTACTTCTTTCGCGAAAACAAGTACTTACGGGTGATTCAATTATTTGCCGTCTATTGTGTCTGGCAAATTTTAATCGGGTCGTGGGCAACCTTTGGGGAAGGGTTACCCTTATTTTCCGGTCAAAATATCGGGACGCACTTGTTGCGTCCGTACTGGGCGCTTTGGTATTTGTTCGTCATGGTCGTCTGGTACATTGTCACACCATACGTCGTGCACTTGAGAGGATATATCTGGTTCGGTTTAGCGTTCGCCCTGTTATACGGCTTCGAACTTGAGAATACAGGATTCCTGGCATTACGGAAGTTAATCATGTTCTATCCGTATTTCTTATTAGGGAACTATCTCTCGGAACACGAGTTTATCCGGATTTTCGAGATGCCGAAAAATTTCAAACGCCGGATGAACGTCCGCTTACTGGGCGGACTCGCGTTCACTTCCGTCGTCGGTTTTTTATTGTTTCAAGCCTGGCGGGATACACCGCAAGAAGTCGTCGATCTTGCAAATGCCTTTAAACACCGTTTTCCTTACGTCGAACAATATGATAGCGATGCCTGGGTCGGGGTACTGAAGCATAGCGTCATCTATTTCTTATCGATCACGGCGTCACTCGGGTTCATGATGCTTGTGCCGATGCGCAGGCTTCCACTCGTGACCCGGGCAGGGGAGCTGAGTCTCTACGTTTATCTTTTACACGTCTTCTTCGTCATGGCTTGGCGACAATATGTAACGGGTGCATTTGTAACAGAACCTTGGGTCGCCCTGTTGATCATTTTTGGCGTTGCGATTTTAATCGTCGGAATCATCGTTCACCCGGCAGTTGTTCGGATGTTACGCCCATTGATTGAAATTGACATCCGTCCGATTGTCGAGAAGCGGGAAGACCTTTCAAAAAAAGGTTAAATGCTATACACTTTAAAGTAGATGGATTAATAGATGAAGGGCGTGGAAAGTATGTCATATAACTTAAACAACGCGGATGGTGTCGTAAACGTTTCTCAGCAGGTAATCGAGGTCATCGCCGGAGTTGCAGTCAAGGAAACAGAAGGTATCGCATTTACGCAAGATGATTCGAAACTGCAAGAAAAACAAATGGTCAAACTCGTTAAGGTCGAAGATGTCGGAGGCGAGATTACGGTCAGCCTGGCTGTTCATATCAAGTATGGTATGTCGATCATCAAGACAGCGGGTAAAGTGCAAGAACGGATTGTGCAAGACATGGAAAACATGTTGGCATTCCCACCGAAAGCAGTCGACGTCCGCGTCATCGGATTGTTAAAAGGATAAAAAAGGAACGAGGCGCTTCGTCAGTGGACGAGGCGCCTCGTTGTTGATTAGGGGAGGTAGCGGAGGGCGAACGTTTCAGTTGCCTTTGCCGAATAGTCAAACTGGAGGCGAATGGCATATTCGCTCGTTGAAAAAACAGATACAGCGGGGTGCTCGCTCTGCGCAAGCGTCGTTTCTCCGGTCACGAGTTCGAATGCCAACTGATCGAGTGTCAAAAGCTGATTACTTGGATTACGCACTAAGACAATCGCTTCAACGGAAGTCTCTTTTTTTAGAATCGATACCGGAAGGAGCGACCAACCGTCTGTCGGAGGAATCGGGTGAGAAAAAGCGATTTGGCGGATCCGTTGGCGTTCAGTCTCCGAGAAGGACGAATCAATCAGCACATCGGTCAACAATTCGTTCGAAAAGACAAGTTGGACCGGATCAGTAAGTGAATCCAGATCGACAAACACATCTTCTTCCGCAAACTCAAGCCAAAGCGGAATTGTTACCATTGGTAAAAGGACCGGTATCTCCTCGATACTAAGCGTTTTCCGGGCAATCAACTGGTCGCCGGACAGTGCAAGAACGACTAAATCATTCAGCTGGAAAGCTTGGTCAAGTGTATTTTGGAACAAGGCAATCAAGCGCAACGGCTTGTTTTCTAACCTTTGGAAGAGGTGGATTGCCATTTGACCAGGAGCGAGTCCAGGTAGTTGTGCCGCGACGTAGCGGAAGACATACTCATCTTCTTTGACGATTGGCATATCGTCCGTGAAATAGAGCGCAGGTTGAATAACCGGTGAATCAGTCGACGGTTGCATGAAGCATTCCTCCTTCAGTCGTAACACTTTCGAAGCGACAAAGACTAGAGACAATCTGTTTTTCAAAAGTAGAAATCGCATAAGTGAAGTAGTCCATTCCTTCCTGTTCAAAGATACGAACAGGTTGTTCCTGCGCATAACCGCGAAGATGAATCCCTTCCTTCAATGAATTCATCGCCGTTAAGTGACCCGTCCACTGTTCATCGAGTGCGAGCAGCATGAAGCGACGTGCTGTTTCTTCATGTGACGCAAGATGGTCTGCCATCGTGGTCTCGGTCTCTGCAATGAGTGGAGTCAATCGTTGTTTCATTTCTTCACGCGATTCGACGCGCTCGAGCAGGACCGGTTGTTGGACGAGCTGTTCAAGTTCCGATGTCAGTAATGCCAGTGGCCATTCTTCTGGAACGAGCGCGTCATGGAGATGCTCATCGACTAAGGCATGAATGACACGAGCAGCAAAGGACTGGACGAACCCTTCAAGTGACTCGGACTCAACAATTTGATTGCGAAGACGATAGATCGCGAGGCGTTGCTCACTGATGACATCTTCTAGCTGGACGAGTTCATCACGGACGCTCCGGCTGACGGATTCACATGTCTCCTGCGCATAGCACATCAACTGACGCGCCTCTTTTAACGTGACAGGACCTGCGACATCGGGAAGCTTTTTTTGAACACGGGTGAGGCGGTCTTTTGCGAAGCGGCGGGGAAGCTCGTCTTCGAGTGATAAATAGAAGCGCGTCAATCCTGGATCACCTTGGCGACCGGCCCGGCCGCGAAGTTGATTATCGATGCGGACCGACTCGTGGCGTTCTGTCCCGATGACCAACAATCCACCTTGCTGTTTGGCAGAGGCATCGAGGACGATATCCGTTCCACGACCGGCCATGTTCGTCGCAATCGTAATCCGGCCGGCTTGTCCGGCTGACTCGATGATTCGGATTTCTTGATCAACCGTCTTTGCATTCAAAATCTCATAAGGCAACTGTTCGCGCTCCAGGACGTGAGCGACTTTTAGGGATTGTTCGATTGAAGTCGTCCCGATCAATACGGGTTGTCCTGTTTGATGTGCGAGTCGTGTTGCCTGTGCGATGGCCTGATATTTTTCCTGACGCGTCAAAAAAAGGACGTCTGGTTCATCGATTCGGATTTTCGGGCGATTCGGTGGAATCGATACGACATCCATCCGGTAAGTTTTCAGGAACTCATCGCGTGAGGTCGACGCGGTTCCCGTCATACCCGAAACATGACGGTAGAGGCGGAAATAATGTTGAATCGTGATTTGGGCTGTCGTCCGGTTTTCTTCAGTCACGGTAACATTCTCTTTTGCCTCGAGTGCTTGGTGTAGGCCGTCAGATAAACTGCGCCCTTCCATTAAGCGACCTGTGAATAAGTCGACGAGGGCGATTTTATCATCTTTGACGATGTAGTCGATATCGCGTGTCAAGACGACATGCGCGCGAAGTGCCTGGATGACATAATGAAACAAGACAGCATGTTCTGCCGCAAAGAGTTGATCGACTCCGAACGTTCGCTCAATCGTCTCGATGCCTTGGTCGGTTAAGGCAACCGCTTTGATTTCATCGTCAAACGTATAATCTTCCTCTGGCTGGAACGCTTCGATGACACGACGGACGAGTTGTTGGAGCGCTTCGTGAACGGTGTCACGTTCCGCCATGATGAGAGGGGTTTTAGCTTCATCAATCAAGATGCTATCGACTTCATCGATCAGAGCAAAGCGGAGAGGGCGTTGCAACCGGTCTTCTTTGCGCATGACGAGATGGTCGCGAAGGTAATCAAAACCGAACTCCGTTCCGACTCCGTATGTAATATCGGCAGCGTAGGCGGCTCGCTTCTCGTCAAATGATAAGTCGGAATGATTGATGCCGACCGTCAGTCCTAAAAAGCGATGGATTTGTCCGATTTGTTCCGCGTCACGGCGGGCCAAATATTCATTGACGGTGATGACATGGACGCCTTGCCCGTACAGACTCTGTGTAAAACTGGCGAGCGAAGCGACGAGGGTTTTTCCTTCCCCGGTCGCCATCTCGGCGATATGTCCTTCAAGTAGCGATAGGCCACCAATCAGCTGGACATCGTAATGGCGGAATCCGAGCGTCCGCTTACTCGCTTCCCGAACAAGCGCAAATGCAGTCGCAGTAATCGCTTCGACCGACTCACCCGTCTGAAGACGTTCTTTTAAAGAAACGGTTAAGCGGCAGAGTTCGTCATCGGTCTTCTGTTGCATTTCCGCTTCTAGACTATTGATCGACAGGACGATTTTTTCATAACGTCGCATCCGACGGCTCTGTTCGTCGAGTAGTTGTTTGACACGTTGAAACATACTGAGTCACTCCTTCAATTCCGATTCTAAAACTAACCTGATTATACCAGTTAAAAAATGTAAAACGAATAGTAAAGAGATAAATAGAGAAAACATTTATGCTTATTTGAAAGCGTTATCAATGCAAACTAATTTTTCCTGATAACTTCAAAAGGTCTAAATGAAGAAATTTTTGATAACGCTTGCAAAGAGGTGTATGAAGAGGTAAAATATTTCTTGAGGCAAGTGCAATCGTTTGCGCAAATCATTCGATTTCTTGTCTTTCATGTACGATGGATGAAAGGATGGATGTCGGATGGCACCAACGATTGAAGCGGTTATTTTTGACTTAGACGGCGTGATTACCGATACAGCCGAGTATCATTACTTAGCGTGGAAGCAACTCGGAGAGGAGCTTGAAATTTCGTTCGACCGGGATTTCAACGAAACACTTAAAGGTGTAAGTCGGACCGATTCGTTAGAGCGGATCTTGGCGCTCGGTGGAAAGCAGCATGCTTTCACGGAAGCCGAGAAAAACGCGCTTGCGACGAAAAAGAACGAGCACTACGTCGAGTTGATTCAACATATCTCAGAACAAGATCTTCTTCCGGGAATTATTTCGTTCTTGGATGAAATTCGGGCTGCTGGGCTGAAAATCGGTATGGCGTCGGCTTCGAAAAATGCGCTGACGGTCGTTGAGGCACTAAAGGTCCGACACTATTTCGATGATATCGTCGATGCGGCAACAGTTGCTCAGTCTAAACCACACCCTGAAGTGTTTTTACGGGCAGCTGAAGCGCTTGACGTCGACCCGAGTCGCTGTATCGGTGTAGAAGATGCAGCAGCCGGTATTACGGCCATCCACGCGGCAGGCATGTATGCTGTCGGCGTTGGACCGGAAACGACGTTACATGAGGCAGACTATCGTGTCGATTCGACAGATTTGCTTTCCCTTGAGCAAATCTTAGCTAGTCGCTAACGACAACGTTCCATTCCCTGATGGTTCGTTGTTTCATCTGATTGATCTCTTTTCATGTGAGGAAAAGGACCGCTTCCCTGAGCGGTCCTTTTTGCGTATAGACAAATTAAGCGGTTTTTAATCTTAACGGATGGTGAAAAGTTGCTTTCCTGCTTCTTCTCAAAACAAATTTTTTTCGCAAAATTCATCGGTAGATGGCAATCCTTTTAGCGTGCAGACTGTAGACAAAGTGCTATCAGGAGAAAAAGCGTCTTTATTCGTTGCTTTCCTCGGGCGAGGCGCAAGCCGTTGCTCCTTGGTCCTTACGGACAACGAGCAGGGTCTTGCCTGCCTCTGAACGTGCGTTAAAAACGCACTTTTTCCCGTAGGAGTCAACGAAATATGACGCTTTTTAGCTAATACCGTGACCAAAAAGCCGGGCATGGAGACGTTTTAGAGCGCAATCCGTTTCGAATCGCTTAGAACCGCGAAAAGCAATCGGTCGCGATCCTGCAGCTTTGCTGTAGCGGCGCGGAAGATTGCCGCTTTGAAGACGAGGCGAGACAGGGAAGCGCGAACGGATTGCATCTCGATACCATATGTTTACGCTTTTTAATAGTTTGTCTACACGCTGAAAGGATTGCGCATCGGTAGATGGCAATCCTTTTTTGTGATTGTATGTCATATTTTTTAGTCGGCTCGAAGTGTTGTGGAAAATTAAAGTGTCGCGAGAATTCCATCTGCGATCGCTTGTGCGTAACGTGCCTGGTAGGCAGCGTTCGTTAACTTCGAACGATCCGTGCTGTTTGAAAGGAATCCGAGTTCTGTCAAAACGGCGGGAGCATTCGTGCCTCGGATGACCGCTAAGTTACCAAAATCCACACCGCGATTTCGCATACCGGCATAACTGACCAGCCGTTGTTGAATCGCATTTGCTAATTGAATGGATGTTGATCCGCTATAGTAATAGTTTTCGGCACCGGAAGCGCTCGTAGCGTTTGAGGCATTGATATGGATGCTGACGAAGCGAGTGGTTGCATGCGAGTTCGCCATGACGCTGCGGTCAGTCAATGTCGGATAATAGTCATTCGTATACCGCGTTAATTGTAAATCGACTTTTCCTTCGAGAAGGCTTGCGACCTGACGCGCGACGGTGAGGACGATATCGCGTTCTGTTAGTCCGACCCGTGTAGCACCGGGATCATAACCGCCATGACCAGGATCAAGGACGATCAATGGTCGATTCGAAGGAGCGGGTTGAAAGAGGGTTAAATACATCGACTCGACATAACCGGAGCGTCCGTCCGCTGTCTTGACCGCGACATAACCACGTGTTTTATGTGTACTGTTTGAGACGACGACCGGCGTACCGCGTCCGAGACGAGCGAGTTGGCTACTTGAAGAAGACGGACCGGAGCGTAATGTGACCGTACTACCTGAGCTGATGAGGACATACATTTTTGAACCGCTGTAATCGACGCTCGCCGTAGAAGAAGAGGCGGGAGAAGAAGTCCCTTTTTTCAAGTAAGTACCGATGACATAACCCGTCGATCCGTTATAGGTCACTTTATGCCACGCGCCACTTGTAGATAGCGACTGAACGACTTGAGTTTTCGGAATCGTCAAGATCAGTTTCCCGGATGCACTCGGTGCGGTACGAAGATTTAACCGTTCGGTTGTTGTATAAGCAGTCGTTTTCGATGTTGTCGAAGCCGCGACTTTTTTTAAGTAAGAGCCGGAGACGTAACCGGTTTTGTTACTGTACGTGACTTTGTACCAGTTTCCATCTTTATAGCTTGAGCTGATTTTTTTACCTGTTGGAATCGTCAACAGCCGTGTCGAAGAAGTCGTCGCTGCTTTGCGTAAAGAAAGTGCTGCGGTTGTTTGATAAGTTGTCTTCGCGAAAGCAGTCCCCGTGACGACTTTCTTTAAGTATGTTCCTAGCACGTAGCCCGTCTTTCCTTGATAAGACAGTTTGTACCAATTCCCTTTACGATAAGAGGAGCTGATCTGTGTGTTTTTCGGAATCGTCGTCAACTTTTTCGACGTGGTTGTATTGGATGTCCGAAGATTTAAAGAATCTGTTGTTTTATAAGTCGTTTTCGTAAAAGAAGTACCGCTAGCTGCCGATACTAAAGAAGACGGAAACGCAACCGTGAGTAGAAGCAAAAGTACTAGTGCAAACGACAATATTTTAGTTAATTTGTCCATTAATTTTCCAGTCTCCTTTTGTGTAAAATCAATAGTTAGAACACCTTTACGAATAAAATAAGTGCTTTTGAGATAGTTTAATTTATAATTTATATGTTCCGTTCTAGCTCCTTTCTGTTAATATGAGGTGTAACCATTGTATCGGGTGTTTGATGAAAATATTACAGGATAATTAAATATTTAAAAAAATTATATATTACACAGACAATTTATAGTCTGTAATATTTCAATAAACATACAATTGAAACATAATTGAAATATTTATGTTTAATTTTGGAAGGTAGGGTAAACATGGGAACGAGTGAACACATTTATCGTGAGTTGATGGAGATTGAAGAGGAATACCGCCGTCTTCAACGGCGTGCAGAATACTTGATTGCAGAGTTGAGTCGTGGTGCTGGAGAGTATTCAAAAGAAATCGCCGTAGCACAAGAACGCCCTCTAAAACAACGGCGTGTCAATCAGCGTTACCCGCTTGAAGTGTACGTCCACCAAATCAGTGATTTGATGCGTGAACGTGAATCGATGTCGGCACGTGACATTCAACTGGAACTTGAATTACGTTACCGTCATCAAATCAGTAACATCTATCAATTGATGGCGAAAGTCGAGCAAGCGAACCCGGCGATCAAAAAGGTTGGCCGTGGGATTTATACATATGATCCGTCTGCTGAAGTCCCGATCTTCATGTGAGCCGCTCGTCGGCTCTTTTTTTTTATGATATAATTCGCGCAGGAGCGTGATGTTATTATGTTATGGACTGCGTCCATCGTCTGTTTTATCGCGGCCTTACTGATCACACCCGTCGTAAAACGCTTTGCGATTGCAGTCGGTGCCGTTGACAGTCCGGACGCGCGAAAAGTACATGTGCGAATCATGCCACGTCTAGGTGGTTTGGCGATTTATATCGCGTTCATGATTGGCTATTTTATTTTGCAACCTTCGAGTCCCTATGCGACTCATATTCTAGTCGGAGGATTCGTCATCATTTTGACGGGGGCCTTCGACGACCGATTCCAATTGAATGCCCGTTTGAAACTGATGGGACAAATTGTTGCTGCCGTCATCGTCTTAAATGGAGGTATTCGAATCGAATTCATCAACTTGCCGTTTGACCAGCAACTGTTTCTCGGTTGGTGGAGTGTGCCGTTGACGTTTCTTTGGGTCATCGGGATTACGAATGCCGTCAACTTGATTGATGGACTGGATGGACTCGCGGCCGGTGTCTCGAGCATCGTGTTGTTGACGTTGATCAGCCTCGCTGTCATCCAAGGAAATGTTTACGTGACGATCGTCGCGATTTTACTCTTGATGAGCACGCTCGGCTTTTTGTTCCACAATTTTTATCCGGCGAAGATTTTCATGGGGGATACAGGGTCCTTGTTCCTTGGATACATGCTTGGTGTCTTATCGTTACTTGGTTTTAAAAACGTGACCTTGTTCTCGCTTGCCGTTCCGGTCATCTTGCTCGGGATTCCGATCTCCGATACGTTGTTTGCAATCGTCCGGCGTGTTCTTCAAGGGAAACCACCGTTCGCACCAGACAAAGCCCACCTTCATCATCGTCTGCTCGATCTTGGATTTACGATGCGCCAAGCTGTGCTCGTGATTTATGGGTTGTGTGCGATTTTCGGCATGACGGCGATTTTATTTTCACAAACGAATTCCATCGGGGCACTCGTTTCGTTAATCATGTTATTGATTGTGCTCGATATCTTAGTCGAATCGCTGGGACTACTTGGCGAACGCTATCGTCCGTTATTGAATTTACTCGAACGACTTACATCAAAATGACCAATCAGCCGCTCAAAATTTGATTTTTGGGCGGCTGATTGACGATTAAGGAGACTATTATGAATCCGATAGCGGAAAAAGAACGGATTATTTATTTGGATGTCCTCCGTGGTTTTGCACTGTGTGGGATTTTGCTCGTCAACATGCCGAGTTTTCTCGGGGAACGGTTCGTGTCCGATATGGGACAAGTCGACCGATTGCTCCGGCTTTTCTTTGATTTGTTCATTCAAACGAAGTTTTATACGTTGTTTAGCGCGTTGTTTGGTGCTGGCTTTATCCTCTTCATCGACCGGCTCCGTCAAAAAAAGCGTTCGCTGTGGATTTTTGTTCGCCGTTTGACGATTTTATTTGCGATTGGTCTCATTCATTTATTGTTTTGGGAAGGTGACATCCTCCAAACGTATGCGTTTTGCGGATTCCTTTTGTTGCTCTTCGTCAAAACACGACCGCTGACCAAACTCTTCATCGGTCTTGCCCTCCAACTGTATACGGTCTCTCTCTATCTTTCAATTTATCTCTTTGCTCAATCAGAAGGCGATCGTTCCATCATTGAACCGGACGGTCGATTGACCGATCTTGTTGCCGAACGTGATCTCGGAGGTTATTTCATTTATCATGCGACCGTCCAATTGCCGGATGCACTCGGAAATACGTTGATGCTTTGGCCGGAAATTTTATCTCTCTTTTTAATCGGCGCCTATTTGATGGAACGCTTTTCAGTGCGGCCACCGACAACACGATTACTCATCGTAGGGTTCCTCGTAAGCTTGATTTTGTCACTCCCTGCACTAACGCAAATTATTCGCGTTCACCAAGGGCAGGTTGCAGATGGACTAATCAATTACTTTTTCGTCTGGTTGTCCGGACGAACGCTCGCCATTACTTATGCGACAGCCATCGCCTTGGTTGTTCGGGCCGGCCTGCGAATGGAAGGGTTCCGCTTGCTCGGACGGATGGCGCTAACGAATTATTTGACGCACACACTCGTTTTTACAGTCCTTGTTTTCTTATCCGGGACATACGGCACGATTCCGCTGTGGCAAGGGACGTTAGGAGCTCTCATCTTATTAGCCTGCCAAACGTTTTTCTCGCGTTGGTATTTGCGACACCATCACCAAGGGCCAATCGAAGCATTGTGGAGAAAGGGGACATACGGAAAACAAAAGTCGACTGAACTGTAAGCTGTCACAAAAAATTTACAAACGTTTCGTATACTAGGTGTTGGAGGTGGAGAAATGAGTAGATGGATAGAAATCTTCATCGTCTCTTTGAAGCTCGGCTTGACATCGTTCGGAGGTCCTGTCGCGCATCTCGGATACTTTTATGAAGAATACGTCAAACGAAGGAAGTGGATTGACGAGAAAGGCTACGCCGATCTTGTGGCACTTTGCCAGTTTCTTCCCGGTCCGGCATCGAGTCAAGTCGGGATGGGAATCGGGTTGATTCGTGGTGGCGTCGTCGGTGCAATCATTTCCTTTATCGGGTTTACATTACCGTCGAGTCTGTTATTGATCATGTTCGCACTGCTTGCGACAACTTACGATTTGACCGATGCGGGATTCATTCACGGTCTGAAACTCGTCGCGGTGGCGATTGTTGCCGATGCTGTACTCGGAATGGGGATGAAGCTTGCTGTTGGACCGAAGCGGTTAGCGTTGATGTTGCTTGCGCTTGCAGGTGTCTTAATCTTCGATCATCCGCTTGCGCAAGTCGGTGTCTTACTACTGGCGGCATTGTTCGGATTACTCTTGTTTAAAGTTGAACCACAATCTGGTCAGCCGTTAGCCATTCACGTATCACGCGTGTGGAGCATCAGTGCGCTCATACTCTTTTTCGGTTTGTTAGTCGCGACACCGATTTTAGCGACGGTGGCGACGGGAAACGTGCAGCTTGCAAGCATCATGTACAATGCCGGTGCACTCGTGTTTGGGGGCGGTCACGTCGTCTTACCGTTTCTCAACCAGGCACTCGTACCAGGATTTATGGACGGAACGAACTTTCTGGCGGGGTATGCCGCGGCCCAAGCCGTTCCCGGTCCACTCTTTACATTTGCGACCTACCTCGGGACGGTCATTTCAGGTGTGTCGGGTGGTCTGCTCGCGACATTGGCGATTTTTTTACCCGGTTTTCTGCTCGTGATTGGCGTCGTCCCGTTTTGGGATCGCGTCCGAATGAATAAACAGGTCGGACGGATGTTGATCGGCGTCAATGCAGCGGTCGTTGGTTTGTTGTTAGCCGCCTTATATGACCCGATCTTTACATCGAGCGTCGAGACGGGTCTCGATTTCTTCGTCGCCTTCTGGCTCTTTTGTTTACTTCGTTTTTATAACCAGTCGCCGTTACGCATCGTTTTACTTGGAGCAGTGATTGGAATGGTGTTAAGCGGGATTGGTCTCGCTTAACACAGAGGAGTGTCTAACCGGCCGTTACTTCATCTAGGTATGATACAAACTAAAAACGCCCTGTCTTTCTAATAGACAGCGCGTACAGCGTGTAGACAAACTCTTATGAAGCGTCAACATGCGATAACGAGAGACAATCCGGTCGCGCTTCCCTGTCTCGCCTCGTCTTCAAAGCGGCAATCTTCCGCGCCGCTACAGCAAAGCTGCAGGGTCGCGACCGATTGCTTTTCGCTTTAAAAGCGATTCGAGACAGATTGCGCCCTAAACCGTCTGCATGACTGGATTTCCGTCATAGTGTTACCTAAAAAGCGTCACGTTTCGTTGACTCCTGCGGGGAGAAGTGCGTTTTTAACGCACTTTTAGAGGCAGGCAAGACCCTGCTTCTTGTCCGTTAGGATCAAGGAGCAACGGCTTGCGCCTCGCCCGAGGAAAGCAACGAAAAAAGACGCTTGATCTCCCGATGGCACTTTGTCTACAGCCTGAACGCGCTGTCTTTCTAATAGACAGCGCGTAATCGTTTTGGACAAGGAATGCGAACTTTTCCATATGTGACTTGGATAGGTTTCAAGACGGCATGAGCGAAAAGAATAGTCATAGAAATGGCCGATGATTCCATGAAAAGACAGAATCATCGGCCGTTTGATTGTTGTCGGAGACGTACGACACAAATATTGATTTTGATTTGACTTATGAGTCAGCTCCATTGTTTCCAGTCTTACGCTTGAGGTGGACGAGGGCGATGTCTTGCCGGACGGTCGTCGCGTCTTCGATGAAACCGAATTGATGATAAAGCGCAATCGCCGGCGCGTTCAATTTTGCCGTTGAGACGAACTGCAGATCCTCTGCTGCAAGCGCATGGTGCAGTAAACGAGAGGCGACACCTTGCCGGAAAAAATCGGGTGCGACGAGCAGACGTGTAATCGTCCGATCGGAATACGTCAGGCAACCGATGAGTCCGGATTCGGACGTCAAGACGTAACCGAGCGGAGCTTCTTGCGTCAATTCAGCCGATGTTTGGCGCAAAGGTGGAAAATCGGTCGTACCGATTAACTCCGCCTCTATTTGATAAGCACGTTTTTGTAATGCGAACAACGCCTCAAAGTCAGTTTGCTTCAGTCGACGTATCATCTTTTGTCCCTGAATCGTCAGCCGATGCCTCACTTGCCTGGTTCGTCGGCAGAGCGAGTTGTTCTTTTAACATGTTTTTTGCTTCTTGGAGCGACTCTTCATCCAGCTTGTAGTAATAGCCGCCGTTGATTCGGGCATCCGATCCTTCTAAGTCGATCCGGTTGACGGTCGCGAGTGACTTGACGAACGGCTGCAGCTGGAATGCTTCCGTTAACGACATGTTTGTTTGGAAGTTATCGCCGGTCGCTTGCATCAATTGATTCAACTTTGTGATTGAACCGAGCGAAGTCGATTCATCGATGATGGCTTGTAAAATTTGTTGTTGGCGTTTTGTACGGCCGATGTCACCTTCGGGATCTTCGTAGCGCATCCGGGCATAGGCGAGTGCTTCTTCACCGGTTAATGTCTGAACGCCGGGATCGAGCTTGACGCCGCTCTGTTGATCAGATGAATCGAGTGTGTCGATCGGCAACTTGACGTCGACGTCGACTCCGCCAATTGCATCGACAATCGCGACGACACCATTAAAGTTGATTGAGCCATAATAGTCGATTGGGATATCGAGCAAGTTCTCGACCGTCTCAATCGTTGAATCGATTCCTCCGAACGCATACGAGTGATTAATTTTATCTTCGTAGCCGACAGACGGGATCATGACGAGGGAATCCCGGGGGATACTCAACATGCTGACTTTCTTTTCCGCTTTGTTGAAGGTGGCGACAATCATCGTGTCTGATCGTGAAGCAGTGTCACCAGGACGTTCGTCCGTCCCGACGATCAGGACGGAGAAATGATCTTTCGTCAAATCGACGGCCGCTGGACGTTTTTCTGATTTTTCACCACGGGATAATTTTACTTCTGTTTTGTTGGCTGTTTGAAAGGTTTTATATGCGACGTAGGCGAACGTAGCGCCACCTGTGACTAAGACGATGAGAAATACGGTGACGAAAATCTTAAACCAAGAGCGTTTTGATTTTCGGTTATTAGAACGAGATCGTGTAGAATCCTCCACTGTTCATTGCCCCTAACTTTACTGAATAATTAAAAAACTTTTAAATTCTTTACAAACAGTATAGCAGGTCGAGACAGAATGTCACGTCAGGTCACATCGTGCTCGATGTAGCGAGAACCATTTTCGTGTATCTTCGCTTGCCCATTCGTCAAGTTCGTCATCCACTCGATGAATGGGGCGACATCGTCTGAATTGACGAGGACGTCGATTTGAACATGATCGAGGTAATGGATTTGGTCGATGAGGTGACGCGTCGCCCGGAGTTCATTTTCTAATTTTCCGAGCCATGTGTAATCGACCGTCACTTCAAGGAGGTCGTGGGAAACGCGTTCGATGACGCCGATTGTATTCAATCCTTCTGAGACACTTGTGCCGTAAGCACGGATTAAACCACCGCCACCGAGCTTGATTCCTCCGAAGTAGCGGGTGACGACGACAACCGTATTCCGGAGATTACGTTTTTTCAACACTTCGAGCATCGGAACGCCGGCCGTTCCACTCGGTTCACCATCATCATTCGCTTTTTGAATGTCATTTCGTTCACCGATGACGTACGCTGAACAATTGTGATTGGCGTCATGGTGTTGCTTTTTAATCGCCGTGATGAAGCCCTGTGCTTCTTGCTCAGAGGTGGCACGTGCTAAATATGTAATAAATCGTGACTTTTGTATAATGATTTCATGGAAACCATTTTCTTTTACTGTATAATAATTAAATAATGACATAATCAAAAATGTCCTCCTCGTTAACTAGTTCTTTCTAGCATAACGACGAATCGGGAGAGAGACAACCACGGGGACTGGAGGGAGTAGCATGACGAATGAGATGAGGGAGCGGCTGTCCTTGAATGATATCGTACAGAACATCATTGGTGTCGTAGAAGAAAGTCGGGAAGAAATCGTTCGAATTACAGAAGATTCAAGAGAACAATACGCAGAAATCCAACAGGAGTTACGGGATTTGAAGACGCGTGTTCATGACTATATTAAAGAAGCCGAACGACTGGAACGACTGATCAAGGATTCAAAAGCACGACTCGTCGTCGTCAGCAAGAACTTCGATCATTACTCCGAACAAGACGTCAGAAGCGCCTACGAAACGGCGAATGCCCTTCAACTCGAGTCGTTCATCAACCAACGGGATGAAATGAACTGCCGAAAGCGGCGGGATGAACTCGAGCGTCGCTTAGTCCACCTCGATGAGACGATTGAGCGAGCCGATATGCTGATCAGTCGCGTCTCGGTTGTCCTGAATTTTTTGACGGACGATATGCAGGTCATGAATGAAAAGTATGAAAAGGCGATGCAAAAACAAGAGATGGGTTTAAAAGTATTTCAGTCGGCTGAGAATGAGCGACGGCGCTTATCTCGAGACATGCACGATGGACCAGCACAAACGCTTGCTCACGTTTTGATTCGTGCAGATTTGATTGAAAAGATTCACCAGCATAACGGAGCAGAAGCAGCCTTTGAAGAAATACATCGCCTCCGGATCTTGATTCGTGACGGGCTCGCGGATATTCGCCGGATCATTTATGATTTACGTCCGATGACACTCGATGATCTTGGATTTGTTCCGACACTCGAGCGTTATCTTCGTCATATGCAGGAAATTTCGAACATTCCGATTCATTTTAATTATCTTGGCGGTGGGGAGCGGATTGAGTCGACGTATGAAGTCGCTGTCTTCCGAATTGTTCAAGAAGCCGTCCAAAATGCAGTTAAGCATTCCAAAGCGAGTGACATTCGTATTATCATAGAACAGTATCAACATTCTGTCCGTATTCATGTGAAGGACAATGGGATCGGGTTTGACTTTGATGAAATTTTTGCTTCGTGCGATGAGTCGTTTGGACTTGTTGGCATGCGTGAGCGAATTGAATTGATTGATGGTTCGTTTGAAATCGAAACGAAACCAGATAAAGGGACGGTCATCAAGGTAGGGATTCCGATCGAAGAATCCGAAGCGAGAGGGGAAACACAGTGAATAACGAGCAAGTAAAAGTAGTCATCATCGACGATCATCAGTTATTCCGGGAAGGCGTCAAACGGATTCTTGATTTTGAAGAAGAATTCATCGTTGTCGCAGAAGGGGCGAGCGGAGCGGAAGTGATTCCACTCGTCGAAGCCCATCAACCGGATATCGTCTTAATGGATATTAATATGCCGCAAGTCAATGGTGTTGAAGCGACAAAACGTCTCATGGAGGTCCATCCGGATGTCCGCGTCATCATTTTGTCGATTCATGACGATGAAACGTACGTCATGCACGCGTTAGGCGCAGGAGCGGTTGGTTATCTTCTGAAAGAAATGGCGACGGATGAACTCGTGAATGCGATTCGTTCCGTCTATCGCGAAGGGGGATACGTCCACCCGAAAGTCACACCAAACCTTTTGCAAGAGTACCGTCGTTTGATGAAGATGAAACAAACGATGTCTTCCCAACCGATTGAAAAACGTGTCGCGGAAGCGCCGTTACACGTCTTGACGCGTCGTGAGTGCGAAGTACTGCAGTTGCTTGCTGACGGTTTCTCGAACCGGGCGATTAGTGATACGCTCTATATCAGTGAGAAAACAGTCAAAAATCATGTTTCCTCAATTTTGCGGAAAATGAATGTACCCGACCGGACAGGTGCTGTCGTCGAAGCAATCCGACGCGGCTGGGTCGTCGTCGTATAATAAAAAGACGGTTGCCAAAGCGGCGCCGTCTTTGTTTTTGTATCGAAATGAACTATGATACACTTAATAACGATTGTGACGTGTCAGAAAATTACAAGTCACGACGGAACTCTTAAAAGCGAGGAAATTCACGGATGAGCCAGATTGTGATTTTAACGGATAGTACAGCCTATCTGCCAACTACCTATTGTGAAGAAAATAATGTTCATGTCGCACCGCTCAGCGTCATTTTTGATGGTGACGCATACCGGGAAGGGTTCGATATCTCAGTCCCTGAGTTTTATGCGAAGATTCAAACGGGAAGTCTGCCAACGACTTCGCAGCCGAACATCGGTGACATCACGGATGCCTTTGAACGACTACCGGCGGGAACGGATATCATCGGAATTACGTTATCAAGCGGGATTAGTGGAACGTATCAAGCTTTACATACCATTAATATGATGGTTGATCACGTTCAAGTTCACCCGGTCGACTCACGAATTTCATGTATGCCGCAAGCATTCTTAGTGAAGGAGGCAGTTCGGATGCGTGATGCCGGGGCGACGGCAACAGAAATCGTCGCACGTCTTGAAAATCTTAAAGTGATGATTCGTGCGTATTTCGTCGTTGATGATTTAGAGCATTTACAACGGGGCGGACGTCTCAGTATGACGCAAGCCGTCGTTGGTTCTTTCTTAAAGATTAAACCGGTTCTTCATTTCGTCGATGGGAAAATCGTTCCGTTCGAAAAGATTCGGACGTTCAAACGGGCGGTTAAACGGATTGAAGAGATGATGGAAGATACGATTCATAATGAGGGTGCAGGATATGTCATCGGTGTCATCCATGCCGAAGACGATGCCAAAGCACGCGCTGAAATCGAAGTGCTCGAGCAACGGTTCCCGAAAGCGCAAATTGAAATGAGCGTGTTCGGTCCGGTTATCGGGACACACCTTGGTCCTGGTGCGATCGGGATCACGTGGTACAAAGCGGATTAATGAAACAAGTGTTGCACCGAGAAAGAACATCACTTCAATGGGATGTTCTTTCTTTTTTGACTCGTCTTTACACTGCCGGCAGGAAGCGCACGCAAGACTGACGAAAGGAGGGGGAGTCTCATCAAGAAAGGGAGTGAGTCATGGATATTCGAGGACGCCTGATTCCGAGCGATCAAGTAAAGGTTTCGCTTGGTTCGAATGAACGTCGGTACCCTGCTGTGACATGGCGGTGTCAACGATGCGGGGGACTGCCGACACGCGGACCATGTACATGCGGGAAACGCTGTTACTATTGTCGACACTGCCTCATCTTCGGTAAATTAAGAACGTGTGATACGCTCGTCACGGATGCCCGTCCGCTTGACTCCGTCCTGCCGAGTCGGCACGAGGTGCTCGCATTAACACCCGACCAACAACGGATTGCGACGGCGATTGAACGAACGATTGAGCAACAAGGACGTTTGCTCGTCCACGCTGTCTGCGGTGCCGGAAAAACACCGATGCTGTTTCCCGGCATCGAGACGGCACTGCGTCTGAAGAAACGTGTCCTCATCATGACGCCACGGGCGGATGTCGTCCGAGAATTAACGTTACACGTCAAACGTGCTTTTTTGGACGCGCGAATCGTCTCGTTGTTCGGCGGCTCGGAGGAACGTCTTCAGCTTGGAGATATCACGATCAGTACGACCCATCAATTGATTCATTACCGTGCTTGCTTTGACGTCGTCTTCATCGATGAGGTCGATGCCTTTCCCTATAGTACGGACCGGACGCTACATCGCTACGTCAAACGGGTGATGTGCCGCTCGGCATCACTCATCCTTCTCAGTGCAACCCCTTCCTTTAGGAACAAACGCCTGCCGACCGTCCGCCTGATGCGGCGGTATCACGGCTTCCCGTTACCCGTTCCGCAACTCCACTTTTCCTATACACCAGCCCATTTGATTGAATGGCTTCACAGTCACGCAGACAAACCACGACTCGTCTTTGTGCCGACCGTTGCCGTACTCGCGTTATGGCAGGAGCGACTCGAACAAGCGGGATTAACGGCTGAAACGGTCCACGCGGCAGATCCTGGCCGGATCGTTAAGGTCGAACGCTTTCGGACGACGGCAACGATTTTATTGACGACAACGATTTTAGAACGTGGCGTCACCTTTTCGAACGTCCAAGTCGCGGTCGTCGATGCAGACGTGTCGTTTACGGCAGCGGCATTGATTCAAATCAGTGGACGTGTCGGGCGAGATGTCGATTTCCCGAGTGGGGACGTCATCTTTTTCGCAAATGATCGATCGAATGCGTTATACGAAGCAATCGCTGATATTCAGCGTGCGAACCGGGAGGGTTTCCGATGAATTGTCTGCTTTGCCAACAATTTTTTTTACCGAGCTGGTCATTGTCGAACGTATGGACTAGGCAAACGGTATGTCGAACCTGTAAAATAAAGTTTGTAAAAAGAGGGGAATGCACGGATTGTGGAAAACCGGGTCTCACCCTTTGCAGCGATTGTCAGCAGTGGCGGCGACTCGGTTATGATTTGAAGACGGACCCATTATTTTTATATGAGGCAACCGCAAAGGATTTTTTGAAGCGCTATAAGTTTTTAGGGGATACGGCGCTGTTGGACGTGTTTAAAGAAGAGCTGAAGAAGGTAAAAGTGAAACAGGATTTCATTGTGCCGATTCCGCTCAGTCGAGAGCGACTGAGCGAACGGCGTTTCAATCAGGCGGAAGGCATCGCCCGGATGATGCGTGGAAAGGTCACATTGTGTTTGGCACGTTCAGATGGTCCGGCGCAAAGTCGCAAGGCGAGGCGAGAGCGCCTGTCTCGGGCCAATCCGTATGAAGTGATCACTTCCGTCGAGGGGAAAACGATTTTACTCGTCGATGATGTGTATACGACGGGAACGACCTTGCATCAAGCGGCTTTGCGACTACGTGAAGCAGGTGCAAAAGAAATTTCTGCCGTAACTTTATTTCGAAGTGTTTAAGAATTCTTCATTTCTGCCGATATTCATAATGAGGTGAAGGAAATGGATGTGTTAAACTGCAAATCTTGCGGGAAATTATTTGTTCGTCAATCTTCTGACCTGTGCATCGATTGCATTAGGAAAGATCATACTGATTTTGAGAAGGTGCGTGAGTTCCTGCGAGAACGGCGGAAAATCCGAACCTCACCTATTGATGTTGAGCAAGCGGTCGGGGTCAAACGAGAAACAGTCCTCCGGTACATTAGGGATGGGCGTTTACTGATGTCAGAAATCACACAGATGGAAATCACGTGTGAGAGTTGCGGGAAACCTACCCGTGACGGTACGATCTGTGCCGATTGTCGTGAGAAATTACGACGCGACCTCGCCCAAGCGATGCTAGATTCTTCTGCCCCTTCGAAACCGAGAACGTATCGAACATGAATTAAGAATCTTGTAATCTAGAAAGCAGGTGTTCACATGCGAATTGATTCTACGAAATGGGTGAATATGCCTAAAGCGTACGAAAGAAATCAAGCAGTAGAAGGAACAGAAGCAAAACGTACGAATCGGCCGGATGAAGTGACAATCTCGAGTGAAGCGCGTGCGCGTTTCAATGAGACACCAACATCACGGACCGAAAAAATCGAATCCCTTCGTCAAGCCATTCAGGATGGAACCTATAAACCAGACGCGAAAAAAATCGCGGAGCGTTTTTTGAACTTGTAAGAGGGACAACTATGACAGTAGAGGCGACTCGGGGCACGGATGCGCGGGTCGCTTTTTATATGAAGAGCAAACTGTGAGGAGGCAATCGGATGGAAATCCTTGAACAACTCGTAAGTGAGCACGATGCTTTATTGGATCTTGCAAAAGAAAAAAAGACAATTTTGATTCAAAATGATATGAAGCGACTCTCACAAATCGTCAAAGAAGAACCGGTACATCTGAAACGGATTGAACAGCTCGAACAACAACGGCTTGAACGGATGGGACAGGTGACGATGACCGAGTGGTTACAAGATCACCCGGAGGATGTCGCTTCATTACGCCGCTTGTTACAGACGATCGGTCAACTCAAACGACTGAACGACCTGAACGCTGAATTACTCGAACAATCGCTTCATTATCTCGATTGGCACTTACAATTGCTGATCCCGGAAGCCGATGATTTTACATATGGTCAGTCCGCACTCGACCGCACACACTTTAACCGGAATGCTTAAGGAGGTAGACGAATGGCATCAACTTTTATGGGGCTTGAGACAGGACGTCGGGCACTGACGACGAACCAATGGGCGCTCCAATCCACAGGAAACAATATTGCGAACGCCGGAACGGCTGGTTTTTCACGTCAGCGCTTAATCATGGCGACGACAGAGCAACTCTCGATGTCGATCGGAACGGGCAAGATGGGGCAAATCGGCACAGGGGTCAAAGGGGAATTGCTTGAACGGGTGCGTGACGTGATGCTCGATAAACAGTATCGCGACGAAGCGACGAAGACATCGTACTATGGTACGAAAGAAGCGGCATTCGGCCGAATGGAAGACATCATCAATGAACCGTCGGATACCGGTCTATCAAAAGCTTTTGATGGATTTTGGGAGTCGCTCCAAACACTGTCGACGAATCCGCAAGATTCCGGGGCGCGCAGTGTCGTCCGTCAAAAAGCAGAAACCTTGACGCAAACGTTCAACTACATGGCGAAGGCGCTTAATCAAGTGCAAGGCGACCTGAAAAGCGAAATCGACGTCTCGACGAAAAAAGTCAACGATTTGTTCAAAAAAATTCACAATATCAATGCGGAAATCCATACGGTTGAGCCGCTCGGCGTCTTACCGAATGCGCTATACGATGAGCGGGACCGTTACTTTGATGAGCTCGCTGAATATGTCGACTTTGAAAAAGTCTCCGTCGACAGCGATGCGATCCAGCAAGGGCAGCTCGGAAATACCGTCAAAACGGCAGAAGGACGAATCGATGTCCGGATTAAACTACCAAACGGCGATAAGTTGCTTGCAGTCGACTCGGATTTACCGAAGGCCGGTACACTCACATTTACGACCGATGCGAACGGACTCTATACAGGGTTTAAAACAGATTCACAAACGATTTCATTTGACACAGCAGGCGGCTTCTCATCAGGGCGGTTAATCGGTCTAATCGAGATGTATGGTCATGTCGAGAATGGTCAAGCAACGGGCGAATACGTCAACATGCAAGGGCACCTCGATGAGATGGCAGCAACATTTGCCGAAGCCTTCAACACAGCTCACACAGGGAATCTTAAAAAAGACGGGACGAACGGGACAAACGAATTTTTCGTTTCATCCAACGGTCCGATCACGGCGAAGACGATTTCGCTTGGAAGCGAAATCAAGAAGAGTCTCGATAACATCGCGACGTCGACGGATGGAAACATCGGGGACAGCGCCGGTGCCTTGAAGCTCGCCAACATGAAGACGGCAAGCATTCGTTTCGACCAGTCGGGTACGACAACGACAATCGGTTCGTTTTATCAAAACGTCATCGGTGACATGGCGGTCGCGACCGACCAAGTCGCGCGACTCGGGAAAAGCTCAGCCGTCTTGATGGAAAGCGCAGAACAGCGCCGTATGTCAGTCTCGGCTGTCTCGATCGATGAAGAGATGACGATGATGATTCAGTACCAACATGCTTACAACGCGGCAGCGCGTAATATCACGACGGTTGATGAGATGCTCGATAAGATCATCAACGGTATGGGAATCGTAGGACGGTGATGACTAAATGAGAGTAACACAAACGATGCTGACGAAAACGAATATCGGACATTTGTCGTCAAGCTACCAAAAATTAAGCACGTTACAAGAGCAATTGATCAGCGGTAAAAAAATCCAACGTCCCTCGGAAGACCCGGTCGTCGCGATGCAAGGGATCCGTTACCGGACAGAAGTCCGTGAAGTCGAACAGTTCAAAAAGAACGTCAACGAAGCGACAGGTTGGATGGACTTGACGGATTCGGCACTGAACGAAGTGACGTCGGCGATGAGTCGCGTTCGTGAATTGACGACGCAAGCAGCAACGGATACGTATGACGCGACACAACGAAAAGCAATTCAAAGTGAGGTCGGGCAACTGATTGAACACATCGGGACACTCGCCAACACGAAATACAATGAAAAAGTCATCTTCAACGGAACGAAGACGGATCAACCGTTCGTTTCGATGGAAGGTCTAAAAGAGTATTTAGCGACGCCTGGTAAGTCTGTCGATACGGTCTTTACGGACGGGAACCCGGCCGGTAAAGACAGCGAAGTAATCCGCTATGAAGTGTCGTCAGGAATCGAAGTCCAGGTCAATGTCTCACCGACGAGCGTGTTTAGCGCAGAGACGTTTACGACACTTAAAAAATTATATGATGCGCTCGGTGGTGTCTCAGACACAGGAGCCGTCGATAGCTCAAACAATGGAGCCGAGTTGTCAGGGATGCTAAAGGATTTAGACACGATGCTGAATCAAACGGTCGAGACACGAGCGGACCTCGGAGCACGCGTCAATCGTCTTGAACTGAATGCGTCACGCCTTGAAGATCAAGAAATCATCGCGAAATCCGTCATGTCGGATAACGAAGACATCGAAGCGGAAAAAGTCATCATGGAACTCAAATCGTACGAGACGCTTCACCGGGCCGCACTCAGTGCCGGTGCGCGAATCATTCAACCGACACTACTCGATTTCCTACGTTAAGGAGGTGACGGGAGATGAACCTTCCGCATCTTGAAATGCGTCAAACGTCTGCTAAAATCGGTATCAATACGACACGGGCGACGCTTGAACAACACCAACAACAAGCGTCCTTGTCAATCGAGCAACCGAAAGGCGAGCTGTCGCTCGAAACGGTCGCGGCACGACTCGAAATTGATTCGTCACAGGCATGGATTGAAATCGGACGAATCCCGGCATTTGAATCCGTTCAGCGTTATGCTGATTACGGACGACAAATGGGACAACAAGCAGTCGGGCGGGCAGCAGCTGAAGGGGATCAGTTGATGCGGATCGAGCAACGGGGAGATGCCGTTGCTCGCATCGCGACATCCCGGCAAGCACCACCGGCAGAAGTGACGACGCTCGGCTTTACGCCACGCAGTCTCGACCGGGTCAAAATCAATTACACACCGGCAGAGGTGCGTGTCAACTATACGGCGCAAAAACCGCAAATCGATGTTGAGATACATCGACCGGAATTAAACGTCACGCCAGGCACGACAGAAATTTACCTACGGGAACAAAATCAACTGGATATGTGGCCAGTCGGCGGCATATTCGATGGGGAAGGATAATCACATGCATATCGAAACAGATTTTTTTGGAACGGTTCAAATCGAGGAAAGTGAAATCATCACGTTCGCTTCCGAAGTACCCGGTTTTCCAGAGGCACGTCGTTTTATCTTATTACCGTTCGGAGAAGGCATTCCGTTCTGGTCCTTCCAATCGATTGATCAAACGGAATGCGCATTCGTCGTGACGAATCCGTTTTGGATTGATCCGGAGTATGTCTTTGAATTACCAGAATCAGCGAAAGAACAACTCGGTATCCAAGATACGGCACAAGTCGCTGTCTATACGACGGTCACGTTACGTGAACGGTTCGAGGAGTCGACGACGAACTTACGCGCACCGTTCGTAATGGAGACGAAACGTCGGCAAGCGAAACAAGTCATCCTTGATGAAACGTATTCAAACCGGCATGTGATTGGTAGTCTAACGGAAGTAGGTGGTCGCTGATGCTCGTCTTAAAACGTAAAACGGGGGAAGCGATTCAAATCGGGGATGATATCGAGTTGACGGTTCTTGCAATCGAAGGGGACCAAATCAAACTCGGAATCGACGCACCGCGTCACATCGACATCCATCGGAAAGAAATTTATCTTGCAATCCAAGATGAAAATGCGGAAGCATCTCGAAGTACCGGATTGATGAGTCAGTTGTTAAAACAGCGTTCTGAATAATGAGGTGAACTTCTTTTGTGCGCACGCGACCAAAAGAAGTTTTTTTCATTTCTACGAAAAAAATGCTCATTCCTTTCGAATCGTGTATAGTAATGTAGAGAAAAGAAACCTTTTTAGACAAAGAGGGAGTGTAAGCAATGAATGAGACGAAGCAGCTGAAAAAAGATGCGAATCGTGTACTAAAAGCGACGAGCCGAACCTTTTATATACCAATCAGTCGCCTATCGCAAGAACTGCAAGAGGCAGTCGGGTCTGCCTACCTGTGCATGCGTGCGATTGATGAGATTGAGGACCATGAAGACTTGCCGACAGACGTCAAGACGATGCTCCTTCGGGAGACGGCCCTCCAGATGCGTGGAACGTTTTCGGGAGCTGCTTATCAAGCATTGATTGCGCCGTATGCAAATCAGTTGCCGGAAGTGACCCTTCGTCTTTCAGAATGGATTGCCTACTGCCCGAGTGGTATCCGAGCGAAAGTTCTTGAATCGACGGCAGAGATGGCAGAAGGGATGGCCGTCTGGGCAGAACGTGATTGGACGGTCGAAACGGAAGCGGATCTTGATGAGTACACGTATTATGTTGCGGGACTCGTCGGTGTCATGTTGTCAGATATTTGGTACTGGAAAGCGGGTATCGTCACGGATAAACAACAGGCGATTGGTTTTGGTCGGGGACTCCAAGCAGTTAACATCTTACGGAACCAACAAGAAGATGCAGAACGCGGTGTCGGATACTTCCCACCCGGTTGGACGACGGAGACGATGTTTACGTACGCGCAGGATAACTTGGCAGAAGCGGATTTGTATCTCGCGTCGATTCCGAAAGAGACGACGATCTACGAGTTTTGTAAGATTCCACTTGCCCTCGCACATGGAACGCTGGATGCGCTCGCTCGGGGAAAAGAGAAGCTCAGTCGACCAGAAGTCTTGAAAATCGTCGGAAGTGCGGTTTTAAAACGATAATGAACTGACTAAAAGAGAAACACTTACACATGACGCTTGGCAGGATGAGGCGTGTGGGTAAGTGTTTTTTGTCGTTAGCAGGAGTCCGGAACTTTAATGTTCTGCCGCGGTTTCTGAACAGTGTAGTAGCTGGGTTTAAACGTGTGGACAACGTGCAATCGGGAGAGAAGGCGTCTTCCTTGTTCGTTGTTCCTTAATCCCCACGGACAACGAGCAGGGTCTTGTCTGACTTTGAAAGTGCGTTAAAAACGTACTCAGACTGTAGACAACGTGTAATCGGGAGAGAAAGCGTCTCTTTTTTCGTTGCTTTCCTCGGGCGAGGCGCAAGCCGTTGCTCCTTGGATCCTAGCGGACAACGAGCAGGGTCTTGCCTGCCTCTGAAAGTGCGTTAAAAACGCACTTTTTCCCGTAGGAGTCAACGAAACGTGACGCTTTTTAGGTAATACCGTGACAGAAATCCAGGCATGCAGGCGGTTTAGAGCGCAATCCGTCTCGAATCGCTTAGAACCGCGAAAAGCAATCGGTCGCGACCCTGCAGCTTTGCTGTATCGGCGTGACCGATTGCCGCTTTGAAGACGAGGCGAGACAGGGAAGCGCGAACGGATCGCATCTCGTTATAGCATGTTCACACGTCATAAGCGTAGTCGCCGTGTTTTCTCTACTTCGAATCATTTTAGTGAAGTCGTCCCAAACAAAAAAGAGTCTAACCTACTGATACAAGATCAGCTTGGATTGACTCTTTTTTCTGGATTAAGAGATTGAAGGTACAGCGACTGTTCCTTAATTAAAGAGTTGCTACAACGTATACGATACAACCGATGGCTCCGGCGCCGACTAAAATCAATCCGGAGACGCGTGTCGATGGATTGGGAGTAGCGGAAAACTTTAAAAAGAATACACCCAGACTGACAATCACGAATGTAAGGACAAGCATCAAAAGAATTAAAAGTGTGTTCATATTTACCGTGCTCCAATCTGAATCGGCGTATGAATCCTCTTTTTTCGGCAAGGTTAGTACAACTATTTGATGTCTTCTAAATAAGATAGGACCTTGTCTTCATAGGCTTTGCGGTCATGGGCATAAGACTGGACATGTCCGCCGTTTTCCGTCACATAAAGCTCAGAATGTGGCGCCGCTTTTTGAAGGCGCATGCTTTCCGTGACCGGAATCGCATCATCGTCCTTGCCATGAA
Organism: Exiguobacterium sp. N4-1P; assembly: GCF_002214325.1. NCBI lineage: Bacteria > Bacillati > Bacillota > Bacilli > Caryophanales > Exiguobacterium > Exiguobacterium sp. N4-1P. The sequence goes on along the minus strand of NZ_CP022236.1, from coordinate 2,346,377 downwards.
TCATCAGGATGGGGAGATCAATCCGTCGAATCGCTTCAATCGGTTTGACACGTTCCGGGTTCAGCCCTGTCAGTGGAGGCGTCACTTGCAGGATGACGGGTGTGAACGGGAAGTTCGGCAACCCGCTCCAGACGGGGAGGTTCGTTTCTAAATAATTTTCTAAATCACTGAACGGACTATCCGCGATGACACCGGCGACATCTGCTTTTGGAGCCGTGACAAGGGCAGTCGAAGCGCCCATTGAGATACCATAAAGAACAACCGGCTCTGAAGCACGTGATTTGGCATAGCTGACAGCTGTCAGCAAGTCATCTTGTTCTTTTGCCCCGACCGTGACACGTTTTCCTTCCGAGATCCCGGACCCGCGGAAATCAAATGTTAAGACGTTATAACCGGCATCATGAAATTTTTTGAAGAGCGGGAAGATGGGGACATCCGTCTGTTCCCGGTTTTTCCCATAGCCGTGAGCAAAGACGATTGTCAGTTTCGCATCCTCACTCGGAATCCACCAGCCGGATAGCCGCGTGCGATCTTTTAGCGAGCGGAAGGAGACGTCTTCATAAGCCAGTTTTTCTGCTTTTTTAGGATTCGTCGTCAATGCTTCCCGTTCCGGTTTCGTTAAGGACGAACCGACATAAGCAGAAATTCCGACGAGAGCAATCAACAAAAGAACGATGACGAGGATCAATCCCCCGATGATTTTCTTGCGATGTTTCTTCAACAACGGCGCGACTCCCTTTCTCGAACAACTGTGAATTAATGAATATCTTTTTTCTTGAAGCGGCCACCGTGGACGTCATGAATGTTGCCGATGGCGATGAAGGCCTGTTCGTCGAAGTCGCGGACGATTTCTTTTAATTTCGTTTCTTCGAGCCGGCTGATGACACAAAAAATGACTTTCTTATCATCTCCGGAAAAGGATCCTTCTCCGTGTAAGTACGTCATGCTCCGACCGAGCCGGTCCATGATGGCAAGGCCGATTTCTTCGTAGTTCTCAGAAATGATCCATACACTCTTTGATTGATCGAGTCCGTCAATGACGACATCAATTGTCTTGAAGGCAATGAAATACGTAATCAGCGAGTACATCGCCCGGTCCCAACCGAAGACGAATCCGGCTGCTCCGAGGATGAAGACGTTAAAGAACATTACAATTTCACCGACGGAAAAGGGGGTCGAGCGACTGAAGGAAACAGCAAGAATCTCCGTTCCGTCGAGCGATCCACTGGCCCGGATGACGATACCGACGCCAATTCCGAGAATTAAACCACCGAAGACGGTCGCAAGGAGATCGACGTTCGTCATCGGTCCGATGCCTTCGAGTAATTTCGTCGCGACCGCCATGATGAAAATTGCATAAAGCGTAGACAGGGCAAAGGTCTTACCAATCTGTTTATAACCAAAAAAGATGAACGGGATATTTAAAAAGAAGAGCCATAATGCAAGTGTCGTATCCGTCAGTTTTGACCCAATGATGGAAATTCCGACAATCCCACCATCGATGATATTATTCGGAACAAGGAATCCTTTCAAACCGATTGCGAAGACGATGGCCCCAATCGTCAATAACAAAAGGCGGCGTATAAGTTGCCATTTCGTCGTTCGTCGGTGAGCTTTCGTTTGGATCGCACCACTCATCGAATTCCCCCTTTTTGAAAAGTGTTTCTGTGTTTACTATAACAAAAAAGCACTAAGGCATGCGAGAGCAACCTTAGTGCGAATAATTAGATAAACGGTCGAATTGATTGGAAAAACCGTAAAACGAGTTCTGCTTCCGAAGTGTTCGTATAGGCACCGATATATTGTCCATGTTCGAAACCGATGACGGTCAGTGTGCAGCTGACAAGTTGTAACCCTTCGGATAAACGGACTTCGAAGGTCGCTGTGTTTAAAGGCAGCGGGACTTCTGTTGTGAAATAGAGGTGGCGTGTATCCGTCTGATGCGCATGAATGTCCGAATAATCGAAATCCAGCGCCATTTCATGGTGCGTCAACATCTTAATTTTCCCTTCAATCGAAAAACTGGGAGTACCTTCACTTGTCAGGGCGCAGGCTTCAATCGGATACAAAATTTCCCGTAACAAATAACTTTGCATGATTTCTGTTGAAACAGGACGACTGAACAAATATCCTTGAATGTTCGGACAATTGAGGGCACGGAACGTTTCCAGCTGTCGTATCGTTTCAATACCTTCTGCAACGACGGAAAGACTGAAGACGGACGCCATATAAAGAATGCTTTTAACAATGGCCTGTGCTTTCGCATCATCCGCGATATGCGTCGCGAATTGGCGGTCGATTTTGACGACATCAATCGGATAACGCTGTAAGTAGACCATCGACGAGTAGCCTTTACCGAAATCATCTAAAGCAATCCGGACGCCGAGGTGACTTAAGTGTTCGAGCATACGGTTCGTGTTCGGGTCTTCCATAATAAGTGCTGCTTCCGTGATTTCGAGTTCAAATAAATGAGGGGATAAATTGTATTTTAGCAATGCCTGCTCAATCTGATGTTCAAAACCGGGAATCAAGAAACGTTTTGGTGAGACGTTCACTGAAATTGGAATAAGATTTGAACCGGCCCGTGCCCAAGAGTTCATTGCTTGGCATGCGGTCTCAATGACCCAGTCGCCAATTGCAAGATGAAGTGAGCTTTCCTCAGCAAGGGGGATGAAGTCATTTGGCGGAATCCGTCCCCATTCTGGATGTTGCCAACGGATTAAAGCTTCAAGTCCAATGATTTTTCCGGTCCAGCTATCGACTTTCGGTTGGTATTCAAGGAATAGCTCGTTGCGTTCAATGGCATAGTGTAAGTCTTGTTCGAGTCGGTAACGTCTGTAGTAATCGATGTCAAGATTCGAAGCGTAATGATGAAACGTACTGTGATCTTCCCGTCGTGAACGGCGTAAAGCAGTGTAGGAATGTTTTAGCAGTTCAATCGCATCCTGACTGTCTCCCGGGAAACGACTAACCCCAGCAGAAATACGGGCGAACAATTCATACGGTTCAATCAAAATCGGATTTGCCGAGAGTGCGAGCAGTTTTTCCGCACAGGAAGTAATGTCATCACTGTAACTGGAGGGTACGAGCATGGCATACTCATCTCCCCCAAGATGGCCAAGGAATACTTCTTCCGGTTTAGTGATCGACAGAATGCGACTCGTCGCTTGTAACCATTGATCACCGGATGCATGGCCGAACGCGTTATTGATTTCAGAAATCCGGTTGAAGGAAACCGAAAGAACGGAGAAAGATTGATCGTTCTTCATCCATTCCTCAATGGTGTCCGTTAATAATTGACGGTTCGGCAATTCGGTGATTGCATCAATCAATGCGAGTTGCTGCAGCCGTTCCTCATACTCTTTTTGAAGCGTGATGTCATGCATGATACTGTTTGAATAGGCAATGTTCCCATCCAGGTGGAAAACAGGTAACTGTTGATCTTCAATCCATTTCCGTCGTCCATCTGGAAAGCGGAGACGATATTGAATCGTTCCGGATTTTCCAGAAAGCAGTTGTTGGATAAAATGTTTCATCGCCAGATGATCCCGTTCGTCTATTCGCTCGAATAGCCATTTTTGACTTAAGCACAAATCCTCTGGCAATTCTTCAAAAATTTGAAGAAACCCCTGGGAGTGGAAGAGGACTCGGCCAGTAGAAGGGTCGATTTGCGAAATGGCTGCATCAAGCGCTTCGTAAATTTCACGTGTCTGTTCCCGTTCAAGCGTTAATTGGCGTCGCGCTTCGTTGACTTCCGATAAGTCATACAGGATAACGGAAATTAGTTCATTGTTTTCCGGGCGGCGAAATGCTTTTAAGCGTAATAATTGATATCCGTTTGAGGCATTTAAGACAGAAACCTCTTGTTCAAACATCTCCACTTCACAATCAATGAGTCGCTCCATATTAAACAGAAGCGGGTCAAAATCGCGCGGGTGAATGAGGTTATGTAACTGTTCGCGTGATAATGTCCCCAACTCGTCAGATGAAACGCCTAAGTAATTCATCAAAGAGGCGGAATGTTCGATGCTCCTCGTAGAAGGATCGTAATGGAAGACAACAAGTTCTGGAATGTGTTCCGTTAGTTCGAGCTGTGATCGAATTTGAACAACATCTTCTTCAAGTTGTTTTTCTCGAGTGATATCACGTGCGATCCCGTATACACCAATGACTCGATTATCTTGAAGAATGGGCATGTTCGTAATCTTTAAGGTCAGCCGATAATGATCGTTATGGAGGCCTTGGGCGGTGTAGTGAACGGTCTCTCCTGTAAGAGCACGTTCAAAAAATGCTGTGACTGCATCAATTTGTTCAGGGGGATTAAATACTCCAAAGTGTTCATACAGTGTTTCCGTGGAATACCCAAGCATTGCAGGCAATTTTTCATTGAAATATATGATTTCACCAAGATGGTTAAAAAAGAAAATCGCATCCGCGTTTTGATGGAAAAAGAATTCTGCGCTATCGGGATGTGAGAGTTCTAATCCACCAATGAATAGAGGGGATGTCGATGAACGACTTAGTCGTTGCATAGCGTCGAAAAAAGTCATAGCTATATCTCCTCACTAGAATGTAATTCAAGAATCTGTAATCCTATTTCTAGTATCGGTTCTAAGTAGCGACAATTGCAATTAAAGTTCGAAAAATAGACTGTTTTTTCAAAAAAAGAGAATCGGAATATCAAAAAACAAATAAAAGAACAGGTACAGAAGCACCTGTTCTTTTTGAATGGATTAAATGGCAAGATCGACAGATGTCTCGCTTGCATTCGGGTCCGTTGATTGATCCGTATTCTTTTCGTTCATTCCGTGGTGACGTCCACCTTGTCCACCATCGCGTGGTCCTTGCTTAAGGTCGTCATAACTTGAGACCTGATCCGCACGTTCTTGCATCCGTTCCTTCATCGACGTCGCTTGTTTTTCTGTGATGGAACCGTCTGCTAGTTTCGCATCAATTGCAGCCGTTTGAGCGGTGAGGACCGCTTGCTCGAAGTCGTCGAAGGCGATATCGTTCGCTTTCGCAAATTCAGGAAGTGCTTGATCGGCAGCTTCGAATTTCGCTTCATCGAGTTTGAGACTCGCTAAGACCGTTGCAGTCGTGTCACCGAAGACGTCGCGTTGTCCGCCGTCACGTTTGCCTTGTCCTTGTTTTTCCCGATCCGGCAACTCGTCATAACTCGTCATGTCTGAGAACTCTTCAGTCATCCGTTCTTTAATCGTCGTCGCCTGTTTTTCCGTCATCTTACCGTCTTTGACGAATTGGTCAAGTTGTTCTGATTGTGAGGCGATGACCGCTTTTTTGTAGTCGGCGAACTGGATTGATTGGGCTTTCGCGAACGCGGCGAGTGATTGGTTTGCAGCATCGAAGTCCTCCTGATTTAAGTTAAGTGCGGCAAGGACATCTGCGACGAGTTCTTTATTAAAGAAACCGCCCTTGTTACCGTGACGTTGCCCTTTAGGCTGCTGTTCTTTCAATTCGTCATAGCTCGAGACTTTGCTGAAGCGCTCCGTTTGACGTTCTAACATATCAGCGGATTGTGTTTTCGTAAGATCACCTGACGCGACAAGACTAGCAAGTTGTTCTTTTGTTGCTGCAAGTTCAGCGGCTTTGTAGTCGGCGAACGAGATACCTTTTTCTTCTGCGAGCTCAGCAATCGATGTCTTCGCTTCCCGTGCTGTTTGTGCCTCGTCTTCTGTGATGCCGAGTTTATCTAAGAGGATTGTAACGTCCATTTTTTTCATACCTTCGAAGTGATGACGCTCGGATTTCGTTTTCGATGCATCGCTATCATTTGTTGCAGCGAGAGCAGAAGCTCCTCCTACTGTTAATGCGCTGATTGTAAGTGCGGTGATCCATTGTTTTTTGAATTTCATGGTTGATCACTCCTTTCACCTTGTATGTTAGCGTGAATCGAAAACGAAGTTGTGAGGAAGTTGCAAAGAAATTGCCAAGAAAAGCAAATCGGCTGGAAAAGGCGGTACACTAAGCATGTGGAGGGATAACGATGAATATTTTATTGATTGAAGATGAAGTAAAGTTAGCACACGTGACAGAACGTTTTTTACGGCACCACGGATATGAAGTGACACTCGCGATGTCGATTGGACAAGCGAAGGACGCCTTAAGCAAAACGACTTTTGACGCGGTCCTCGTCGATGTTCGACTCCCGGATGGGGACGGCTGGTCGCTCGTCCCGTCGATTAAAGCGGTCGCTATGCCGCCCGTCGTCTTCATGATGACGTCGCGTGGTGAAGCGGATGACCGTGTATTCGGACTTGAGCTCGGAGCAGACGATTACCTCGTCAAACCCGTCGTCTTGAAAGAACTGACGATCCGGCTCGAGCGGGCGCTGAACCAGCGTCCGAAAGACACCGCCTTCCGGTTGGGTGACTTAACGTTGGATCCGAAAGCGCGTCTCGTCAAAAACGGCGAGCAGTCGCTTAGTCTAGCGAAGATGGAGTTTGAGCTGTTGACATACTTCGTCGAACATATCGGTGAAGCACTCAGTCGCGATCAAATCCTGGATGATGTCTGGGGATATACGTTCGGTGGCGATACCCGGACCGTCGATACGCACGTCAAACAATTGCGTGATAAGTTACCGACGATCAAACAACAGTTAAAGACGGTCCACCGGGTCGGATATCGACTGGAGGCGATGGAATGAGTAAATTGATGCGGAAGTTTTTACTGGCGGTCGTCGCACCGCTCCTCGTCATGGGTAGCTTGAGTTTTATCTTGACGGCGGTGCTCGTCAATCGGTTTGCGGAAGACGAACGCTACAGTCAACTCGCACGTGAAGCAAATATCATTCAAGAAGCGATCGACGGCAATCAACCGCTTCCCCGTGACATTCAAGGTTTCATCACGATCGACGGACAAACGCAACGCCTCGGTGGACGAGGACCGCAACCGGTCAACTTACCGGCGCTCGAGAAGTTGCAGCAACAAGACGTGATTGATGTTCAGAATCAACGTTTGTTGACCTATCAGCTGAAAGAGGGGGACACGGTCATCACGACGATTCGAAATGCACCGCTCGCGAGTAGTGCGTTGAACGGTGTCTACTTGGCGATTGGTGTCGCGCTCCTCGTGACCTTGTTGCTTGCGACAGGGCTTGCTTATTATATGGGACGACAGTTCACGCGACCGATCGTCAACTTACGGTCCGTCGCCCAGCAAATCGGAGCGGGGAAAAAAAGCGTCCCGCTACCCGAACGACCGAATGATGAAGTCGGTGAGTTGATTGCTGCCGTCGATGAAATGCAGGAACAACTCCTCCAAAAAGAAACGTTGCAAAAGTCATTCATCGCCGGTATCACCCATGATTTGCGGACGCCGCTCGCAATCATCCGCAACGAAACGGAGGCGCTCGCAGCAGGAGTGATTCCGCTAGACGAACTACCGGATGTCACGGACAGCATCATCGAGGAGACGGATCGCCTCGGCCTATTGATTGATGAGACGCTCGTCTACTCGAAGCTTGCCGGAGGGATGATGCCGCTCGAGCGGGTTGAGACGCGACTAGACGACCTGGTGTTCGATACGGTCGGACGGTTGGAGGCGACGTTTGAGAAGGAGGGGTTGGCACTTGTCGCTGAAGCTGTGCCCGTCACGCGTCGTGTTGACAGGCATATGTTCGAACGGGTCCTCGTCAACTTCCTGATGAATGCCCACGCTGCTGCTCCGCCTGATAGCCGGGTCATCATTCGGCTGACGGAGACTGAAATGACGGTCGAGGACGCGGGGCGTGGCGTCCCGGAGTCCGACCGGGCGACGATTTGGGATTTGTACGTCAAACAAGACGGCAGTTCCGGGCACGGGCTCGGGCTTGCGATTAGCCGTTTGATTCTCGACAGCCATGAACTGGTCTATGGCGTTCGAACGAGTCCGCAAGGCGGAGCGTGTTTCTTTATTCGTCTATAATGTAAAAAAAGCCCCGTTCCTCGTCGAGAGGAGCGGGGCTGTCAGTGCTTATTTTGATTCGTTTTCGTGGACGAGACTCGGTTTGACGAGTGTATAGAATTCATCACTCATGCCGACGCGGCTGCCCATTTGGCAAGCGAGTTCGAGTGTCTCTTGGTAAAATTTCGCGACGAGGTTGTGGTTTTTGATGTGCATGTCCTTCATCGCTTTTTCGACGCCGAGGACGACTTTCGCGATTTGGTCATCTGCATCATTACGGACAGGGACGACGTTTTCCGGGAGGTCGACTTCTTTATCGTGTCCGTTGAAGCGGAACGAAGCGCCGAATCCAAGATGCTCGAGGAAGAAGTGCGGTAACAATTTGCCGGCGAAGAATTGATGCCATTCCGATTCTTTCATCGCGTCCATATCCCGTTTGAAAGAAGTCGTTGCGAGTGCATAGCGGTCATGTGTATCTTTCATGAACTTCTCGAGGATTGGTACCTGCATCGCGAATGAGTTCTTGAGCAGATTATCGAGCTGTTCTTGTGTTAATTGTTCTTGTTCAGCCATCCTTTTAACCCCATTTCGTTTCGTTACTCTTATCGTAAGAAATTTAGACAATTCCGTCAAATCTTTTTCGAGAATAAGGTTTACCTATTGTACGAAAGGGAATTTTACTATTATCGCATACATAAAGGAGGAATCAGCATGAAACGAATCGCAATGACAGGACTATTAATCGGGGCATGTCTGATTCCGGTGACGGCCTTTGGTGCGACGAACGTCTCTTATCAAAAAGGGATGGTTCAAAACAAACAGCTTGGTTATTCGGTCAAGGCGACAGAGACGCTGAAGAAAGCAATCGCGCAAGACAAAGTCGAGCTGATCAAAAACAAGACGGTCAAGACGAAGTACGGTACCGTGACACGAAGCGGAACGTTTTCGCTCTATTATAAGGTGAAGGGAAAAGATCAGTTGCTCGTCAACTTGAACTATGAACCGAAGAAACTGTCGAAAAAACAGTTCGATCGTCAAGTCGGGTACGGCACGTATCTTGGGACGAAGGACAATAAAACGTACTATTATGTCCAACCGACGGAAGCCGTTAAAGGTGCAGTCGGGAACAAAACAATCGAACGCTTGATCACATATCACGTTCCGCGGATGATGAAAACATTTAAACTGCAGTAAGCATTAGCTTTTGCTAGTGCTTCTTTTAGTGGTTCGCTATAGTAAAGATTGAGGTGAAGAGAGATGGAATTTACAGTAACGAAAGTCTTACAAACGACAGATGTCTTGCAACTTGAGAAATGTGTCAACGATCATGATGGAATTGAATTGAAGGTGGCGGCAGATTATGTCGGCGAGAATGATTTTGCTGTCTACGACGGCTCAAAATTGATTGGCTACCTGCAAGCCTTCGCGTATCTACCGACAGAATGGGAAGTCAACGTCTTCGTTGATCCCGATTACCGGCAGCAAGGGATTTTTAAATCGCTCGTCGAAACGGCGGCTGGCGTAGCGCGCGAAACGGGCGCGGAAGCCTTTACGTTCGTGATTGATGATGCAAGTCAATCCGGTAAAGCAGTCTTGGGCAAGCTTGGGGCAGAGTACCGGATGACGGAATACAATATGGTGCTGAAAAAAGCGCAATTGTTCTTAAAAGCAGATCCTGATTTCGAATTACGCGAAGCGACGGCATCGGACCGTCCGTTCATCGTCGAGACGCTCGGACAGTCGTTCGGAAATACAGCGGACGAGGCGGAAGCGATTTATCAAGCGATTGAGACAGAGGATCGCGTCACGTATGTCGGTGTGGCGAACGGTCAGCCGGTCGGTGTCGTCCGTGCATATTTAGCATCCGAGACACAAGCGAGCATCCATGCGTTCGCCGTTCGTCCGGAAGCGCAGGGCAATGGCTACGGGAAGAAGATGTTGAAACTGATGGTCCAAGCGATGTTCCGGACAGGTCGAACGCAGCTTGAACTCGATGTCGAGACGGATAACGCACGGGCACTGGATCTCTATAAAGATGCCGGATTCGTCGTTGGCCGCGGTTATCAGTTCCACGTGCTTGAATTATAAGAAGGTTGAACGAAAGTCCACGGGAGTGGGCTTTTTTTGTGAAATCGTATAGCAAGCATAGACCTTAGGTCTTACTACTCTCTAAGAAAATAGAATATCGTTTCTGATCGTCCGCTGGCGCGCTTTCCTCGGGCCGAACGCAAGCCGCGATCGGCTTTTAGCCGACCGGGTCTCGCTTGTTCCTGACGGAAGGGACGAGCCCTTCCTTTTCCCGCAGGAGTCGCGCCCGGACGATAGGAGCATAAGCAGTTTGATGGAAAGTTCATGGGAGTGGGCTTGTTTATGTAATCGTTATAAAAGGCATAGGCGTTTGGGTCTTACTACTCTTTTAAAAAATAGGATGTCGTATCCTATCGTCCTCGGGCGCGCTTTCCTCGGGCGGAACCGCAAGCCGCGATCGACTTGCAGCCGACCGGGTCTTGCCTGTTCCTGACGGAAGGGACGAGCCCTTCCTTTTCCCGTAGGAGTCGCGCCCGGACGACGGAAACTGTTTTGTTAGGAATCCAGTGATAAGGAGAGAAGGAAACCGCTGAAAAAAATAAGTTCATAATCTAAAGGAAGTCTGAAACCTCTCCCGTGTTTTGTCGTATACTAGACATATGGAAAAATAGAGGAGGCGACGACATGAATGATCGACAGGAATCATTACGGACGTTGAAGTGGGTGTCAGGTGGTTTAGAGGCCATCCTCGGGATTCCGATTCTCGGTGGATTGATTGTTATCGGGTCAGGTTATAACGCGTTATGGTTGATGCTTGCGTTCCACATCGTGGTTGTGGTGTTGACGGCGCGGGCCGGCAATGTCTCAAAAGGTAACATCGTCGGAATCGTCGCGTCGACAGTCGGTGTCATTCCGGTCGTCGGGATGTTATTGCACATGGCAGCGGCCATCACGATTTTACTTGACGCGGCATTTGGTAACCGGATTATTACACGGACCCACGTCGAGCGGGTCGAACCGATTCGTCCCCGTCCGGTCCGGAAAGAACAGGAGAAACAGGAAGATCATCCGTTTTGAGCACTTTTGATTGACAGTGAAATCCGAGCCGTGTAAAGTAAAGACCAAGTTAAGCCATATCAAACAAATCAACGAAGCGGAGTAAGTACCGTCAACACTGCCGACAAAGCGAGTCAGGAAAGGTGAGAGCCTGACGCGGTAAGCTGATTAGGGAATGGACCGCTGAGAGCCTGTTGAACGATTGCAGTAGACAGGACGGTTGCCCCCGTTACAAGGCTAGCTGGTTGTTGGACCAGCGACAAGAGGAGATTTTTAATCTCAACTAGAGGTGGCACCGCGCGGATACAGGCGTCCTCTATGCAGCAGCTTTTGCTATGCATAGAGGGCGTCTTTTGTTTTACGTCAAGGAACGCCGAATCATCCAACGCACATTATCTTTAGGAGGAATTTTTTATGAAAAAGACATTGATCGCGGCGGCAAGCACGGCGTTCCTACTCGCAGGATGCTCGACGACAGACACAGAACAAGCGGCGCCGAACGAAAACGAAAAGAAAGTCCTGCACACGATGGAAAGTTATGATCTCCTGTCGGTCGACCCGGCGGATGCCATCACGTCGAACATCTTCAACCAGATTTATGAAGGACTGTACCGCTTCGATGAAAACAATGAACTCGTCCCGGCAGCTGCTGAGTCGCACAGCGTATCGGAAGACGGAAAAGTCTATACGTTCAAGCTTGACCCGACGGCGAAATGGTCTGACGGAAAACCCGTCACGGCAGAAAACTTCCGTTATGCCTATGAGCGCGTCATCGAGACGAACTCCCCGTTTGCGTACTTGCTTGAGCCCGTCAAAGAAACGAAAGTCATCGACGACGAAACGTTGCAAATCGAACTGAAACGGCCGACGCCGTACTTCCTCAGCATGACGACGTTCGGGACGTACATGCCGGTCCGTGAAGACATCGTCAAAGCACAAGGCGACAAGTTCGGGACGGATCCGGAGACGAATGTCTACAACGGACCGTTCACGTTCAAGAAGTATCAAGCGGAGCAAGGCTACACGCTCGCGAAAAATGCTGACTACGCCGACCAAAAACAAGTCAAGATTGACGAAGTCGACGTCAAAATCATCAAGGACCCGATGCTTGCGATCAACTTGTTTGAAACAGGCGAACTCGATGTCGCACCGCTCAACTCGGAAAACGTCATCAACTATAAAGATAAAAAAGAGTACAACACGTTCAGTGATTCACGGATGTTCTTCATCCGGATGAATCAAAAAACGGACGCCTTAAAAGATAAGCAGACCCGCCAAGCGATTGACGCTGCTTATAATAAAGAAGCGTTGACGGAAACGTTACTCGGAAACGGCTCGTTACCGGCCGACTATATCGTCCCGCAAGAGCTTGATCCGCAGTACGATAAAACACGTCAAATCACGTCATCATTCGACGAAGCGCAGGCGAAGAAAGTCCTCGAACCGCAAAATCTAGAATTGACGATGATCATCGAGGACGATGACGTCTCGAAAAAAATTGGGGAGTACATTCAAGGAACGTTAAAGCGTCAAAACCTCGACGTCAAACTCTTGCCATTGCCGAAGAAGGAACGTCTTGCCCGTGAAGGACGAGGGGACTATGATTTGTCACTTGCAAGCTGGGCACCGGATTATCAAGACGCGACGACATACTTGAACTTGTTCATGACGGGAAATCCGTTCAACATGATGGATTACTCGAACAAAAAGTATGACCGTCTCTTGCAACAGGCAGAAAAAGAACTCGATCAAGATAAACGGTTGGAACTGTTGAGTCAGGCTGAATCGCTGTTACTCGACGATCAAGCGATTTCGCCGGTCTACCAACGCAAAAACGCCTTCTTGCAAAACACGGAAGTCACGCACCTCGCCCGACACAACGTCGGGACAGACATCTCGTATAAGTACGTTGAAATTGATCGTAAGTAAAACATCAGCCGTTCGCCTTATCATGTTTAGATGACAAAGCGGACGGTTTTTTGTGTCAGGAAGAGTTTTTCTAAATGGGTATTGTCATGTTGCGCTTCCTTATCTCGACGCGTCTTCCAAGCGGCAATCTTCCGCATTTCTTCACTTCACTGCAGGGTTGCGACTGATTCCTGTTAGCGGTTTAAAGGGATTCAAGACGGAATGTGTTCTAACCCGTCTGTATGACTGGATTTCAGTCACGCTATTCCCTAAAAAGCGTCACGTTTCGTTGACTCCTACGGGGAAAAGTGCGTTTTTAACGCACTTTCAGAGGCAGGTAAGACCCTGCTCATTGTCCGTGAGGATCAAGGAGCAACGGCTTGCGCCTCGCCCGAGGAAAGCAACGAAAAAAAGACGCTTTTTATTACCTGATGTTCCTTTGTCTACACGTTGCTGTACTAATTTATCGTTGGCATAAATCAAATTGTTATTTTGTGACAAGTAAATCCTATAACCGACTTTGAAATCAGGTCAATTCTATTAAAGCGTCCTCATATCTTGCCGATAAGGAGAATGTTGAGAAAAGAATCAGGAAGGGAAGTTACGGATATGAGCAAGTTACGTAGCAATTTAAAGATTCGGTTATTTGTATGGGTTCTCGTGATTTCAATCATTACAGGCGGAATTTCTGCCCAGCTGACATTATTCCTCTCGCGCGGAGTCGACGTCGCAGAAAACCAGGCGATTTTATTTGGAGCGGGCATCGGATTAGTCTTGTCGATTCTCGGATCACTGTTGATTCAATTGATTCTCCGTCAGCCAATCAAAGCAATCGAAAAAGCAACACAAACGGCACGTGAAGTCGCGAACGGTAACTTTGATGTGGATTTCGAAGAAGCGAAGCGTGGTGACGAAGTCGATCAGTTGATGCATGAACTCGAAGTGATGGTGGTACATATCCGCAAGCAAGCGACACAGATGGGTAGCTCAAGCGACAAGCTGACGGCGTCAGCCCAGGAAATCGCGGCAGCCGTCCATGAAGGCAACGCGTCAGGAGAAAGCATCCGGACTGCAATGGCGGAACTCTCGACGAAGATGAACGAAAACGTCGATCAAGCCTACCTCTCGATGGATGCACTCGGTACCGTCAAACGAACGATGGATGAAGTCGCAAAAGAAATGAACGAAGCCTTGAAATCCGCGACGGTCATGCAGACAGAAGCCGAGAACGGCAAGACGCTCGCAACGGATTCGGTTGAAGCGATGCATATGATTTCTAGTAAGATGGAACAATCCGCGACACTGAACGGTCGTTTGACGGATATGACAGGTGAAATTTCACGAATCACGGACGTCATCAGTGACATTTCAGCACAGACGAACTTACTCAGTTTGAATGCCTCGATCGAAGCAGCACGTGCCGGAGAAGCCGGTCGCGGTTTCGCCGTTGTTGCGGCGGAAGTCAAGAAGCTTGCTGAACAAACAGCGACGTCAGCAAAAGAAATCACCGATTTGATTTCCGGTGTCAAACGTCTCGTCAACGATACGGCGAATGCGATGACGGACGTCCAAAAAGAAGTCGCGACCGGTGTCGGACTTGTCGAACAAGCAGGGTCGTCATTCGAAGAAATTCACCATTCAACAGAACATGTGTATTCACGTGTTAAATCGGTTGACCAGCTTGTCGTGAAGTCGGACAAAGAGATTGACCAAGTCGGTTTGACGACGGCGAACATCCTCGCGATGGTTGAAGAAGCATCGAAACATGCGGAGCAAGTCTTGCAGGCTTCTAGTCATCAGGCGGCTTCACTCAGTGAAGTCAACGGTGCGATGGAAGAGCTCGTCGCAGTCGCGGAACAACTGCAAGAAGAAACGGGCGCGACGCGTCTCTAATTTAGAAATCGCAGGCGGAAGTCCCGTCTGCGATTTTTCTTTTGAATTTTTTTATTTTTTTTTGAGAGAAACTGTTAAACATTTCGGCACGGCGACGATATATAGAGTGGAAGCAGTCATCGACTACAACCATCGCGCTACCCTTGGGCCGGCCAGGGGGCGCATCTCGGAGAAGAAGGATCTTCAAAGAGACAAAAAAATTATTCCTATGGAGGGAAACTTAAAATGATTATCAATCACAACCTTAACGCAATGAATGCTCATCGTAACATGAGTGCAAACACAGCAAACGCTGGAAAAGCAATGGAGAAACTTTCTTCAGGTCTTCGTATCAACCGTGCTGGTGACGATGCTGCAGGACTTGCAATTTCTGAAAAAATGCGTGGTCAAGTTCGTGGGTTAGAACAAGCTTCACGTAACGCACAAGATGGTATTTCGTTAATTCAAACTGCAGAAGGTGGTTTGAACGAAGTGCATTCTATTCTCCAACGTCAACGTGAACTTGCTGTTCAATCTTCAAACGATACGAACGTTGCTGCTGACAGAACTGCATTGAAAGATGAGTTCGATCAACTTTCTTCAGAAATCGGACGTATCAAAGATAATACTACCTTCAATACGAAACAACTTCTTGATGGATCAGATGCTAACGGGAAAATTCATGTTGGAGCAGATGCGACGCAAACAATTGATATCGATTTCACTACTGCTGGAGTTGATTTAAGTGCTGTTTCTACGGCAGTTTCAGCTCTCGATATCAGCACACAAGCTGGAGCAGATGGTGCGATTACTACTGTTCAAACACAAATTGAATCTGTATCGTCTGGTCGTTCGTACCTTGGTGCACTTCAAAATCGTTTAGAGCACACAATCAATAACTTGAACAACGCTTCTGAAAACTTAACTGCTTCAGAGTCACGTGTTCGTGATGTAGACATGGCGAAAGAAATGATGAATTTCACTAAAAACAACATCTTAAACCAAGCATCACAAGCAATGCTTGCTCAAGCAAACCAACAGCCACAAGCTGTTCTTCAATTACTCCGTTAATCAAAGGTTAAGCTATTACGACTAAAAAAGGTCATGGACTCGTTCCGTGACCTTTTTATGTATTTTATAAAATGTCTATTATAATTTTTTAGTACAATGCCGATATACTACATAGAGAATAAATAAGGAGTGTTGGTCTATGAATTCCATTAATACGGAGATTCGGCTTCACCTGCCTGCAAACGTCTTATCATACGAAGCGACACGGAACGTCTTTGTTGAAGCGAACCAAGAAGAACTAGAGCAAGATGGGGTTGTCGTCTTGCCTACATCTCAACATGTTACGAAGCTTGAAACAGCAATTGAAAAAGCGAACTCCCAACTCGAAATACAACGGACTGGTTTGAAGTTCGTAAAACATGAAAAACTAAATGAATTTTATATTCAAATCGTTGATATGAATGATAATGTCGTGCAAGAAATTCCAAGTAAAAAAGAATTGGATTTTTTCGCTGCATTTATGGAATTTAATCAATTAATCGATAAACGGGTTTAATTTAGAAAGGACTGATTGGATGGCAGTACTTCGATTAAGTGGTCTCGCAAGTGGGATTGATACGGAAACGATGATTAAACAATTAATGCAGGTGGAACGTGCGCCAGTCGATCGTTTAGCCCAAAAGAAACAAACATTGACGTGGCAACGTGATGCATATCGAGAAATTAACCGAGCATTGCTTGACCTGCGAACAGCAGCAAGTGATATGATTTTATCTAAAAACTATACAGCAAAAACTGTGACCAGCTCTGATTTATCAATAGTAAGTGTTTCTGCAAGTTCTATAGCAAGTACCGGAAGTGTAACGATTGACAGTATTGGTCAGCTAGCTTCAGCTTCTTCTGTGAGTATGACAACAACGGCAGGTCGACCAAGTAGCACCACACTTACAGATAGTGGTTTATTTGAAGCAGACGTTAACGGTAAAATTAATGTTCAAATCAATACGTTTTCTTCTGATGGAACGGCTATTAATGAAACGATTTCACTCGATGCTACACAGAAAATCTCTGATTTAACTGCAGCGATTAATGGTAAATCAAGTCTTGGCATGAATGCAGTCTATAATGAAATTACAGGGAAACTAGTTTTAACGAAAACGAATACAGGAAAACTTAATCCGAACGGATCAGACATTTCGATTGTAGATGTTAATGCTGGAATAGAGAAAGTAAATTCTCAAACCGCTACTTTAGGGCAAGAGGGTCAAAATGCCAAGTATACAATTGGTGGTCAAGAATTAGAACAACGAACAAACACGTTTACACAAAATGGATTAACAATCACTTTAAACAAGATATCGACAACACCAACAACATTGAATACAAAACTTGATGTGCAAACAAATTTTGATTCTATTAAAAAATTCGTTGATAAATACAACGATATGATTGATAAAATGAATAGTAAAGTGAATGAAGAAAAGTATAGAGATTATCAGCCGTTAACTGATGCTCAACGAACAGAATTAAGTGACGATGAAATTAAAAAATGGGAAGAAAAAGCAAGTAGTGGTATCTTACGTAATGATAGTTATTTACAAAGCGGGATGAACCAGTTTCGCAGTGCGATTTCTTCAAAAATTGACACCGGTTATACATATCAATCAGGAACGGATACGATTGCCTTGAACTATATGTCACAAATTGGAATTACAACTACAGGCGATTTCCGTGATGGTGGTAAATTGCAAATTAATGAAACGAAGTTGAAGAAAATGCTCGAAGAACAACCGGATGGAGTTTACAAGTTGTTTACGACGGATGCACCAGGACCGGTTACGAATCCAGATGGAAGTCTTACACAAAATTCTAATGGATTAGATGGATTTGTTCGTCAAATTCAAGTATTTGCAACTACTATGCGGAGTAAAGTATCACAGGTTGCAGGTCTAGATGGTGCAGTCGCGACGACGTATCGTCTCGGCCAATCACTTGCTGACGTCGATAAGAGTATCCTTTCATGGGAAGACAAATTAACAGCTAAAGAAAATGCCTATTACCGCCGCTTCGCGGCGATGGAACAGGCAATGAATCAAGCGAACAGTCAATCGGCAACACTCGCTTCATACTTAGGACAATAAGGAGGGTTTCTGACGATGAATCCATATGCGACGTACCAAACGAACTCGGTGACGACAGCATTGCCGCAAGACTTGACGTTGATGTTGTATGAAGGACTGATTAAGTTTGCAATGATGGCGAAACGTAATATCGAACAAGGAAATATTCAAGATAAAAACACGTATATTCAAAAAGCGCAGGCCATCATCATGGAGCTCCAACTGACGCTCAATAAATCGATTGCTCTATCAACGGATTTAAATAATTTATATGATTACATGCAGGGACGCTTGATTGATGCGAACATCAAAAATGATGTGACGGCGATTGACGAAGTGATTGGGTTCGCGGAAGAATTTCGTGAAACATGGAAAGAAGCGATGAAGCTCGCCCGTCAACGATGAGTCCACTCGATCCGCTGCGCCTGAAGACGAAACATTTGATGGAACTACTTGAGCAGACACCGGAGGAAGAAGTTTATGACGAATGGGTCGTCAAGATTCAAAACTTGCTGAATGAACGGGAAGCGTTCATTGCCGCTCATTCGAACTTGCTTGCCGGGGCCAATCAAGCGGTTATTCAAGAGCTTGTCGCCGAAAGTCGGAAACTGGACTTGAAATTATCTGAAGAAACCGCTAAATTAGGGGTACAAATCAATCAACTCCGACAGACGAAAGTCAGCCGGAAATCGTATATCGACCCGTACGAAGAAGTCGAAGGTAGTTTTTCACCATATTTTGATTCTCGTCAGTAACTTTCTTATTCCAGGGAGGGATCTTGCGTGACTAAACGTGAAGAGAAAAAACGTACCGTGCCGAAACCGTTTTACCGATCAGATGGTTCGTACGATCAATTCATCGAACCGGACGTCGAGTCCGAATCTTGGGAAGAGGCGGAACGCCCGATTTCGGACGGGCCTGACGTCTATGAAGAAGAAAAATATCGACGCGAGTCGTAACAAAAAAGGGCATCCTGTATGGATGTCCTTTTTTGTTATGATATTTAGATTTGGTGCCGTTCCCGATACAGTTCCCAGTGTTCCCGTGCCTCTTTTTTGATTCGGTCAGATATTTTTTGACTCTGAAAGATAAGGCTATACCATTGCTTCGCGTCATCTGTCCGCTCGAGACTCGCATAGAGATCGGCAATTCGTAATAATAAAACATCATGCGGAATCCCGGTCCGGACAGCATCGGTATAATTGAGATAAAGCGCTTCGTACTTCTCGACCGACCGCTCCATCCAGAGCACTTCCTGCTCTTTGTTTGCAAGCAAACGATTTAACCAGGCGATTCGGACGCCGAGCATCGCGAGGATACTCTCTTTTTGGAGTGTCACTTGAGCACTATAAAGACAAAGCTTATAAAGCTGGATTGCCTGCTCCGCTGTCCGCTCAGTCGTAGCGAACGCTAACACCGGTAAAGCGGGAAGAATGTCCGTCGTCAGTCGTTCCCGGACGTCCGGACGGAGCTTCTCGAACGCTTCATGGAAGATGAAACGGCAATGGGTGCATTGAACCGGTTCGTAATAATAGACGTTTGGTCCGTCATAGTGAATGAAACCGTCGAAGTCGGTCTGCACGACACGGATCTGTCGACTTAAGACGCGCTTCGTTTCTGTTTCCTTCAAGCAGTACGGGCATTTACATTTTTTTGAGTAGATAGCAGGCATTAGATAAAACTCCTCGGGATCGATTTAGACAAAGACGTTGACGAGCATCCCTTTGATTTCTCCGACTTGGTCGAGAATGTCGAGACGGCGTGACTCACCGGAGATGACGGTGTTTGTCAGCTCGAGCAGCTTCGCGTCGACCTGTTCGACGACTTTGTAGATTTTCGTCCGTCCGCGCCGGTTGAAGCCGCGTTTTTCCTCGAGTTGCTGCGATTGATCAAGGGCATCTTTTAGGAAGTCCTTGATTTTCTCTTTATAGCTCTCGAGGTTCTCGATTGTCTGGCTCTCGGCGAGCAATTGTCCGTGTTCTTCGACGAGTGTCAACTTTTGTTGGAGCCGTTCGTAGCCTTTATGCTCGCGTTTATCTTGCATCAACGCAGAAAACGTCGTCGACGCCTCGACCTCGCGTGGTCCGGTCTTCGGTGTCTGCAGGCGGCTCGTTTCTTGGATGCGCCGGATATCCATGGCTGTCGTCCTCCTTGATTAGTTGAGTAGTTGTAAGACGCCTTGCGGTAAGGCGTTCGCTTGGGCAATCATCGCCATCCCGGATTGATTCAAAATATTGTATTTTGCATATTCCATCATTTCACGCGCCATATCAGCATCACGAATCCGCGACTCCGATGCCGTCAAGTTTTCTTTACTGACGCTGAGGACGGATGTCATCGCTTCGAAGCGGTTTTGGATGGCACCGAGTTTCGACCGTTGCGCTGAAACCGTGTCGATTGCTTGCGTATAACGGCTGATGGCATCATTCGCGTCCTGTTCCGTCATCACGCTGAGGGCGTATTCGGGTGTGCCGTCGACGCTTGGGACATCGAGTTTGCGGACATCGGTGTTCAGCTGGGTAGTCGTGCTGATGCCGATGCTTTGCGCCCGCATATCGTCAATCGTTAAGGAAATCCCTTCGTTCGCGCCTATGTTTGTCTGGATGAAGATGGCATTGTCTTCCGTGCTGAAGTTACCCGTCAATAAGTCTTTCCCGTTGAACTGCGTCGTTTGCGCGATTCGTGAGACTTCATTTGTCAATTGGTTGATTTCTTCCTGGATAGCCGACCGGTCCTCTGTCGCCAGTGTTCCGTTGCCGGCCTGGACGGCGAGCTCGCGCATCCGTTGTAATAAGTTATGTGTTTCGCTCATGCCGCCTTCAAGTGTCTGAACCATCGAGATTCCGTCGAGGACGTTTTGTTCCGCTTTATCAAGCGCTTTGAGACGGTTCCGCATCTTCTCCGAGATGGCGAGCCCGGCCGCGTCATCGGCGCCGCGGTTGATTTTTTGTCCGCTCGACAGTTTATCCATCGTCGTCTTGACGTTCAGTTGGTTAGCACTTAAATTCCGGTACGCTTTCAGTGCCTGTACGTTATTGGTGATCCGCATTAATAATCCATCCCTTCATACCGTTCATGGTGTGCCGCCCGGACGAGCGGTCGTTCTTTTTTCAGACTTGCGGCTTGCCACGTGACGAGCAGTTCTTCTGCGAGTTGAAGCAGTTCCTCTAACACGAGTGGCGTCCGATAGGCCTGTAACGTCTGGTCTGCTAAGTACTGGTAAAGGGCGTCGAGTTGACCGGTGATGATGCCACCGTCGTCATTGAGCCCTGCTTGTAGTTTCGTTAAGAGTTGATACGCTTTTTGCAACCGTTCGTTGATTTCATCGAACCGGTTGTCGTCGCGGGCGAGCAACGACCGGTCGTATTGCAGGACGAGTCCCTGGAGCATCGTTTCCGTCAATTGTTGCGGTGTCATTTGAAACAGTTCCTGTTCTGTCATCAGTCCCGTCCTTTCGCATGATCGAGTTCTTCAATCAATAACAATAATTCGGCCATTACGTCGTAGAGTTGTGGCGGAATCGCCGTTCCAAGATCGAGGTCGAGTAAGTGACCAAGCAGCGATGTATCCTGTTCGATCGCGACACCACTGGCGCGCG
Organism: Exiguobacterium sp. N4-1P; assembly: GCF_002214325.1. NCBI lineage: Bacteria > Bacillati > Bacillota > Bacilli > Caryophanales > Exiguobacterium > Exiguobacterium sp. N4-1P. The sequence continues at coordinate 2,324,879 of NZ_CP022236.1, read as the reverse complement.
CTTCCTGTAAAATCCGGTCGGCGGCTTGCCCGGTCGCCCGGGCGACGACGACGGGAGCGTTGCCTGAATGTTCATCATACCGTAGAACGGCAGCTGATTTTCGATGTTTTAAATCAATTTTTTGATACATGGCTCCTCCTTAAATCCGGTAATCGTAGCCAGCTGGTGTCTCTGCCGGTTTGACAGGTTCTGGCGTCGCCTGTTCTTTTGTAAATGGACTGAAGCGAATCCGGACATCTTGGAAGCCGGTCGTTGCTAACGCCTCGGTCGTCCGCTCGAGGAACGGGGTGGCCAGTCGCTCGAGAATCGGCACATCATTTTCAATCGTAATCTGCATCTTCCGGTTGACCGTTTCGACGCGGACGCCGATATCGCCGAGCCGCGGTGTCTCAAGCTGGACATAGAGTGTGTTGTTTTCCCAGTCAATCACTTCGTCCGGGCGTTTATTTTGCAGATGGACGTGTAAGCCGGCTGTCCCTTCGACGAGTTGGACGGGCAGGGCGAGCAACAATTGTTGGAGCTGTTGACTGGCATCCGGTTTATTGACTTGTTGTTGTGTCGTCAAGAACGTTTGCAGTTTCGCTGCTTCCGGGTTCGCGGCTGGTGTCGCGAGCTTCAACTCGGCCGTCTGCAGTTGGAGTGTTTTTTGGACCGTCTCCTGTAAGACGCGCGGGCTGTTTTGGCTTGGTTCATATGGCAGCGGGCGGCTCGGTGTTTGTGAGGTCTGTGTTTGTCCGCTGACAGGACGAACCGGTTGATTGAGCTCCGGTAAGTACGTCGTTCGGACGTTCGCCGGTGTGAAGCGGAACGCTTCGAATCCGAGCCTTACTTCCTGGAGAAGTGCTTTTGCTTCCGTCCCGCGACCAGTTGCGGCAAGGTCGGCACCGCGCTCCAGTTTTGAGAGCCACTGAATCAATTGTTTTTCGTCCCGCATCGACGTATGTAACATCGCATCCGTCTGTTGGAACGTTTGGCGAAGCCGGTTCGCCGTACTCTCGATGACTTGTGCCATCTGAGCCGGACGCCCTTCAACGAGCGGTTCAATCTGTTTGAGTTGCGAGACGATCGTTCGCTGATTACTCCGGAAGTCGTTCGTCATCTCAGCCAGTCGTGGCGTGACTTCGCGGACGACGGTCAACGCCGACCGGACGGGTTCCGTCGTCTGGCGCGCAGCGGTCAATGCTGTTAACTGCTCGAGCTTCGTCGGTTCCGGTGCTTCGAGCGTGACGGGGAAATGCGGGCGCAGTTGCTCCCGTGCCTGTGTCAACGCACCGCGTTCGATCGTTTCGACAATCGCTGCTTGCTCGTTCAGGGGCAGGTGGTTCACGATTTGCCGAAGTCTTGGCGCATTCGCTTGCTCGATGTCTGCTTGTGTCGGCAAGGTCGTTCGAGCAACGTCGAGCGCGATGGCAGTGCCGAGTGTCGGTTTATCGACGACGGCCTGACGTTCCGGTAACAGGTCGACGAGTGAATCCGTTTCAGTCAGCAAGCTGCTGATCAGCGCATCGACGTCCGTCGGCAAGGCACTGTCGGAAGGGCGTGAGACGAGAGCGACGACGAGATTTTTGTACGTGCCCTGGAGAGCGGCGACGAGCCGGGCGACGGTTTCCTTCGTTTGCGGCAATTGTCCTGTCGCAAGCAGTCGGGCGACAGCTTGTTTTAACTCTTGTGGCAATTCGTCGAGTAAGGTCGGATCGATGCCAGTTGCATCGTTCTTGACGGAGCCTGTCGGCGCTGTGTCCGGGGTATCCGTCAACTGTTCAATCAAATAGCCTTCTGCTGTCGCTCCCTTTACCTTAAACTGGAAGTCTCCTGTTGGGACGTCACCTGTGAACGTCATCTCGATTTGGTCGCGTCCGACTTGGACGAGCGCTGTATGTGGACCCGTTTTCTCAAGGACGGTCCCGCTATACGTCTTTTTGTCGGACAACGTCGTCGGTGGCGACGGAACGGCCGGACTATTTGGTTGCAACTGGATGTTCATCGAGGCACCTCCTGTTTCATAATTTCTTCATCTTATTATATATCGGCATAAACAAAAAAGGATTGAGCGAAATTATCGCCCAACCCGTTTTTTTTAATGTTTAATTGAATTAAAGCGTTCCTCTAGTGTCATCGCGTTCAATTGTTGGTAACGAGCCATCAGCTCGCCAGTTGCTTTCATTTGGTTACGGACGATGTAAGGAGAGGCGTTTACAGGAAGGATCATGCCATTACGAGTTTGGAGTTTCGTTTGTCCGTCTTCCTCGATGACGTCGGACATGTGGCTCCAGGCGTACCACTCGCAATCATCACGTTTTGGTGATTTGGTAGGGAAAAAGACAAGACCGAGCGTCGGTTCGATGACGACTGGAACTTTTCCTTTGACGGAAGCGACACGTTTTGCCGTGACGATCCGTTCCTCGATGGAACTGTTGTACTGCCTGCAAGATAGTTGCAGGAGTTGATACGGACGAAGCGGGGTCATGATCGTTGAGCCGTCTTCTAGGACGATGATGGATTGTTTCATCATGTCATAGCACGGCAGGATCGCGACGGTCCGTTTCGTGATTCGGTATTTTTCGTCATTATGGAATGGTCGCATTCGACTACATCCTCCTCAATTAGGACAATGGATAAAATAGGTAATTACTAACGATATAATACAATACTACACCTGTAATGACAATGTAATTTTTTGAAAAGAACAGCAATAGATCGCGCTATTTATTTAAAATCATCAATGAATTCGCATTAATCAGAATTTTCAATTGTCAATAATTCCTTCTTTTGATAGACTAAGCGGTAGAGAGCTTGCTCTCGAACTCTGGTTTGCGAAGGGAACGTGAATTCGAATGGAACAAGGTAAAGTAAAATGGTTTAATGCTGAAAAGGGTTACGGCTTCATCGAGACATCGGACGCAAAAGACATTTTCGTCCACTTCTCAGCAATTCAAGCAGACGGCTATAAGTCACTTGAAGAAGGCGAAGAAGTTGAGTTTGAAGTCGTTGACGGCGATCGTGGCCCACAAGCTGCGAACGTTACAAAACTTTAATCCGAATAGCAGCCGCCACCGTCTTTAGGCATTGTCTAAAGGCGGTTTTTTTGTTTCGATTTAGTTTCGTAAGGGTATATACGCTAATATCACCACACAAAACTATTATAGTACGCTAAAGATTGAGGGGGATGTTCAACAGAATGTCATCGTTTTCATTTCCTTGTATCATTTATCGTGGTATAATAAATACGAACCAAAAGAATTTTGAATCTTCAGAAGGAAATGACTGAAGTTTATCGAATTCATAGGTTCAACCGGTTACTTAAGGAGGAGTTTACATGATCTACAACATTCGCGGTGAAAACTTGGACGTCACAGATGCTCTCAAGGATTACGTCGAGAAAAAGCTTGAAAAGTTAACTCGTTATTTTACAACTCCTACGGAAGCGCAGACGGCTTATGTCAATCTCAAAGTCAACAATGAGAAACAGAAAGTCGAAGTGACGATTCCAATGCCAAATCTCTTGCTTCGTGCAGAGGATGTAAATGGCGACATGTACGCAGCAATCGACCTCGTCGTCGATAAGCTCGAACGTCAAATCCGGAAACATAAAACGAAAATCAACCGGAGAGGACGCGCCAAAGAAGGCGGCATTGGCGAATACTTCAAAACGCTTGAAGGACCGGAGGCAGAAGCACCTGTCTACGAAGAGGATGAAGCGGAACTCGAACTCGTTCGAACAAAACGTTTCACACTCAAGCCGATGGATACGGAAGAAGCGATTCTTCAAATGGACATGCTCGGTCACACGTTCTTCGTCTTCTCAGACGCTGAAACGGGTAACACGAACGTCGTTTACCGTCGAAAAGATGGTCGTTACGGCTTGATTGAACCAGAATAATGAATGTACAAGGGACTCGCTCTTAGGAGTGGGTCCCTTTTTGATATGTTAGAAAACTATATCTTAAGTCGATGCGTATGCTACATAGATCGAACAGGACGAGACGTCACGTCGTCCGCTTGTTGAAATTTGACGCTGTATTCGGTACACTGAATAAAGGAAAAATCTCGGAATTCTGTTCATATAAAGAATCGTTCGAAGTAAGGGGACTGTATGGCATGGCTAATTTTCTAAAAGAGTTATTCGCACCGACGAAACGTGTCCTGAAAAAAGCAGAAAAAGTGGCAGACGCCGTCGAAGCATTCGAGGAACAAATGGGTGCTTTATCAGATCAAGAATTAGAAGGTAAAGTGGTGGAGTTCCGGACGCGTCTTGCGGGCGGAGAAGATTTAGATGATATCTTGCCGGAAGCATTCGCCGTCTGTCGTGAAGTATCGACGCGTGTCTTAGGCATGCGCCATTATCGTGTCCAATTAATTGGGGGATATGTCCTTCACAACGGTGATATTGCTGAAATGAAGACAGGGGAAGGGAAAACGCTTGTCGCGACGCTTCCTGTCTATTTGAACGCACTCGCCGGCAATGGCGTCCACGTCATCACCGTCAACGAATACTTGGCGAAACGTGACCGTGACATCATGGAGCCGCTCTATGCGGCGCTCGGTCTATCGGTCGGTTTGAACCTGTCAAGCATGTCGCGTCAAGAAAAACAAGCAGCCTATAGCTGTGATATCACGTACGGAACGAACAATGAGTTCGGTTTCGACTACTTGCGTGACAACATGGTCCTGTATAAAGAAGACCGTGTTCAACGTCCGCTTTCTTATGCTGTCGTCGATGAAGTCGACTCGATCCTCGTTGATGAAGCACGGACACCGTTGATCATTTCAGGTTCTGCTGAGAAATCGACGGCCCTCTACTCACAAGCAGATACGTTCGCGAAGATGATGAAGGCAGATGAAGACTATACGGTCGACATCAAAACGAAAAGTGTGCTGTTGACGGAGCAAGGCATCGACCGCGCTGAAAAATACTTTGGCATCGACAACCTGTTTGGTCTCGAGCACGTCGCCCTCAACCATCACTTGAGTCTCGCGCTCCGTGCGAACTCCGTCATGCACCGCGACGTCGACTATATGATTCGGGAAGATGAGGTCATGATCATCGACCAATTCACGGGTCGTGTCATGGAAGGACGTCGTTACTCAGAAGGACTGCACCAAGCGATTGAAGCGAAGGAAGGCGTCGAGATTCAACGTGAATCGATGACGCTTGCAACGATCACGTATCAAAACTTCTTCCGGATGTATACGAAGCTTGCCGGTATGACCGGTACGGCGAAGACCGAGGAAGAAGAGTTCCGGAACATCTACAACATGCATGTCGTTCCCGTTCCGACGAATAAGCCCGTCATCCGTAACGATCAGCCTGATTTGATTTTCAAGACGATGAACGGGAAATTCGCTGCTGTTGCAGACGAAATCGAACGTGCCAACCGCGAAGGACAACCGGTCCTCGTCGGTACGGTCGCCGTCGAAACGTCTGAGCTCCTCAGCGGGATTCTCAAGAAACGCGGCATCCGCCACGAAGTCTTGAACGCGAAAAACCATGCACGGGAAGCAGAAATCATTGAGAACGCGGGACAAGCGAACTCGGTCACGATCGCGACGAACATGGCCGGACGCGGTACCGACATCAAGCTCGGTGCAGGTGTCATCGAAAAAGGCGGTCTCTACATTCTCGGGACAGAGCGTCACGAATCACGCCGGATCGATAACCAGTTACGTGGCCGGGCCGGTCGTCAAGGTGACCCGGGGGCATCCCAGTTCTATCTTTCACTCGAAGATGAATTGATGCGCCGTTTCGGATCCGATTCCCTGCAATCGATGATGGATCGTCTCGGAATGGACGACTCGCAACCGATTGAAAGCCGGATGGTCTCACGTGCCGTTGAGTCCGCTCAAAAACGGGTCGAAGGAAATAACTTCGACGCACGGAAACAAGTCCTCGGTTATGATAACGTCATGGCTGATCAACGGAAAGTCATGTACGCGGACCGGGCAGCGATTCTTGACGCCCAGTCTGTCTCAGACATCGTTCGTCCGATGATGGAACAAACGATTGAATCAGGTGTGCATCAGTACACGCCAATCGAGTTCGTACCGGAAGAGTGGAGCATCGGTGCACTCGCGGATTGGTCAAACCAGACACTTGCCGTCGAAGAAAAAGTGACGGAACAAGAGTTGTTCGGCAAAGAACGCGAAGAAATCATCGAACTGCTCAAAGAGCGGACGTTCGCACACTACGAACACAAACGGTCGGAAGTACCGGCTGAAGCGTTTGACGAGTTTGAAAAAGTCATCGTCTTACGTGCCGTCGACCAACACTGGATGAACCACATCGATCAGATGGATCAGTTGCGTGAAGGGATTCACCTTCGTGCTTACGGTCAAAACGATCCGCTGCGGGAATACCAGTCGGAAGGTTCAATGATGTTCGATACGATGAACGCGGCGATCGCGGAAGAAGTGACACAATTCGTCCTTCGTGCTGATCTTGACCCGAACTTGAAACGCGAAAAAGTCGTCAAGGATGAAGTCGCCGTCTCAGGCAAAGAGGACAAGGTCGTCAAAAAAGCGCCTGTCCGCAAAAATCCGAACGACCAAATCGGACGCAACGACCCATGTTGGTGCGGATCCGGTAAAAAATACAAGAACTGTCACGGCCGTCAGGCATAAGTGATGAATCGACTGAAAGAGGCGGGAGATTCCTGCCTCTTTTGACGGAAAGAGAAGGTGGAACACAATGGAATTAGCAGAAATACGCAACACCGCCGAGTGGATGGAGAAGAAACTCGGAGAATATAAGGCATCGCTTGATTTAGAAACGAAGATTTCCCGGATCGAAGAGCTCGAAAACGAGATGACGTTCCCGGACTTCTGGAACAATCAAGAAGAAGCGCAAAAAGTCATCGACGAGTCGAACGGTTTGAAGGCGATGGTAGATAAGTACCAACACCTCGCCGATGGACACGAAAACATCGTCCTGACGTATGAATTGATTAAAGAAGAGCCGGACGTCGAGTTACAAGAAGAACTCGAGTCGGAACTCGGTGACATCAAACAGAAGTTCGACGAGTTTGAATTACAAATCTTGTTGAACGGAGAATATGACGCAAACAACGCAATTCTTGAGCTGCACCCGGGTGCGGGTGGGACCGAGTCGCAAGACTGGGCTTCGATGTTACTCCGGATGTACCAACGTTTTTGCGACAAACAGGGCTGGAAAGTCGAGACGATGGACTACCAACCAGGTGACGAAGCCGGTGTTAAATCGGTCACGCTCCGTATTCAAGGGCACAATGCCTATGGATACTTGAAGGCGGAAAAAGGAATCCACCGTCTCGTCCGGATTTCACCGTTTGATTCGTCAGGCCGCCGTCATACATCGTTCGTTTCATGTGACGTCATGCCGGAGTTCAACGATGACATCGATATCGACATTCGGACGGAAGATCTTCGTGTCGATACGTACCGGGCGTCAGGTGCCGGTGGACAGCACATCAATACGACCGACTCAGCCGTCCGGATCACGCACGTGCCGACGGGCGTCGTCGTCTCGTGTCAACAGGAGCGTTCGCAGATCAAGAACCGTGAAGCGGCGATGAAGATGTTGAAAGCGAAACTCTACCAACGTGAAATCGAGGAGAAACAAAAGAAACTCGATGAAATCCGTGGCGAAAAATCGGATATCGCGTGGGGTAGCCAAATTCGTTCATACGTCTTCCATCCATACAGCATGGTCAAGGATCACCGGACGAACTATGAAGTCGGGAATACGCAAGGGGCAATGGATGGAGACATCATGGGCTTCATCGATGCCTACCTTCGTTTACTCAATATGTAAGAAGCACCTACCGTCGACGGTCAAGTCGACGGTTTTTTTTCAAAAAGGAGGACATGAGATGATCATTCGTCAGGAAAAATTTAAGGATGCAGCCGCGATTCGCCGCGTGCATGAAGCAGCGTTCGAACAGGCGGCTGAAGCGGATTTAGTCGACGCCTTACGGGAAGATGACGAGGCGGCACCACGTTTCAGCCGGGTCGCCGTCGCTGACCGGGGCGAAATCGTCGGGCACGTCTTGCTGAGCCGGATTTACATCGAGGACGTCCCGTCGCTCGCCCTGGCGCCGGTCGGGGTCATGCCGGTTTGGCAACGCAAAGGCATCGGGTCAGAGTTGATCCGCCAAGTCATCGAGGACGCCCGGGAAGCGGGGGAACACCACATCGTCGTGCTCGGTCACGACAGTTATTATCCCCAGTTCGGATTCGAACGGGCGATCGATTACGGGATTGAAGCACCATTCCCGGTCCCGGCTGAAGTATTTCTCGTCATGCCGCTCGTCCGAAATGGCTTAACGGGCGTCAAAGGGACGGTCCGTTATCCGAAACCCTTTAGTGCGGTATAAGAGAACCACTGCGAGTTGGTCGGACGGGCTAGTCGTCACTTCCCTTTTTGCGCTAAAATAAAAAACGGGTTCTAGATTTTAAGGTAAGGGGAAATGCAACGCCATGACATCAACGCGTCAGGAAGTCGTTCGCGACTATATTTATTTATTATTAGGTTCATTATTCGTCGCCAGTGCGTTCAGTCTGTTTCTCGCACCGAATCAACTCGCCTCAGGAGGGGTCAGTGGGCTATCGATTGTCTTGAATGATTTATTCGGGATTTCACCCGGACTGTTCCAGCTCGTTGCGAACGTCCTATTACTCGCGATCGGCTGGATGATTCTCGGGATGGGGTTCGGCGTCAAGTCACTCGTCGGATCGATTTTTTTGCCCGTCGTCATCTTGATTTATGAACGGTTCGAGGTCCCGGCAGCGACGATGAATCCGATGCTCGCTGCGATTTTTGGCGGGGCCGGCGTCGGAATCGGACTCGGTCTGATTTTTAAAGGTCGGGCGTCGACCGGCGGGATGGATTTAATCGCCCAGATTCTACACCGGTTTACGAAGTTACCGATTCATTTGTGCATCGCCTTGCTTGACGGGACAATCGTCATCAGTGCCGCGATTATCTTCTCGCTCGAAATTGGTCTGTATGCGCTCGTCGCCTTGTTCATCACGATTAAGATGATTGATATCGTCCAGCTCGGAATCACGAACGATAAGCTGGCCTACATCATTTCTGATCAACGGGAAGCCCTTGTTAAAGAGATCTTCCAGACACTTGATCGCGGCGCAACGGAAATCGAGGCAGCGGGTGCCTATACACGGAAGCGGAAGCCGATGCTGATGGTCGTCGTCCGTCAAGGTGAAATCACGACGTTGAAAGAAATCGTCAAACACATTGACCCGGAAGCGTTCCTTGTCGTCAGTGAGGCCCATGAAGTACTCGGGCTTGGCTTCACGGATGACAAACGGTATCACAATGTTCCGTAAACACATCGAAAACGTGAAGTTTTTGTGAAATCACGCTTAGAAAACATCAAGAACGGTTATACTCTAATAGGTAAGAACGTTGATTGGTATTTTTTAAGGGGGGGTATACGGATGAAGTTAAAAAATCTTTTACTCGCGGCAGGACTTGGCGCGACACTCGTACTCGGCGCTTGCGGCAGTGATGATTCCAGTTCTTCGGATACAACGAAAGAAGACACGTCGATGAATGATGATTCTTCAAAAACAGAATCAGCAGTTGATGCGGAAAAAATCTTCGCGAATAACTGTGCCTCATGTCACGGGAACAATTTAGAAGGAAATGTTGGACCAAACTTAACAAAAGTCGGTTCAAAGTATTCGTCTGAAGAGATTCAGGACATCATCAAGAACGGTAAAGGGCAAATGCCTGCCGGAATCCTGAAAGAAGACGAAGAAATCGTTGCTGTTGCTGATTGGTTAGCAGAAAAGAAATAAGCATAACTATGTGATAGTATGGGATAAGAGATGACAGACACGACACGTGTTCGTCATTTCTTATCCCTTTTTTTATGAAAAACAGCCGGAATTGACATTTGATTGTAATGTGGTTTTTTTTCATGCCTGTTATAATGGGAATCGGTAGGTTTTAAGACCTAGCTGATCACCCCAGTAATCAAATAAGGATGTGAAGTAAGTGATCAAGATGCAACAAGTTAGTAAAATATACCCGAACGGAGTCACTGCACTTCGTGAGGTCAATTTGACGATCAATCAAGGTGAGTTCGTCTATATCGTTGGTCCTTCTGGAGCCGGCAAATCAACATTCATGAAGATGATGTACCGCGAAGAGAAACCGACGAGCGGTTCATTTTTGTTTAAAGGAATCGAAGTCGGTAAATTAAAAAACCGTCAAATTCCAGAACTCCGTCGCCAAATCGGCGTCATCTTCCAAGACTTTAAACTCCTCCCGTCATTGACGGTTTATGAAAATGTCGCATTCGCACTCGAAGTTGTCGGAGACGACAAAGCGCAAATCCGTAAAAAAGTAAACGAAGTCCTCGATCTCGTCAAACTCAAACATAAAGCGCGGAACTATCCGGATGAGTTATCGGGTGGGGAACAACAACGGATTTCGATTGCCCGAGCCATCGTCAACCGTCCGTCACTCGTCATCGCTGATGAGCCGACAGGAAACCTTGACCCGGATACGGCATGGGAAATCATGGAGGTCTTCGAAGAGATTTATCGCCGTGGGACAACGGTCGTAATGGCGACACACAATCGAGACATCGTTAACAAAATGCGTCATCGTGTACTGGCGATTGACGGTGGAAAAATCGTCCGTGACGAAGAGAAAGGAATGTACGGCTATGAAGTTTAATGGATTCCGTCATTTACGGGAAGGGTCGAAAGGTCTTGTCCGAAACGGCTGGATGACATTCGCCTCTGTCAGTGCCGTAACCGTGACATTATTACTCGTCGGAATTTTTGCGATGGTCATGTTCAACGTCAACAAGATTTCAGACAACGTCGAAAAAGACGTCGAAATTCAAGTGTTCGTCGAACGCGAGGCCGATCAAGCAAAAATCGACGCCGTTGGTTCAAAATTAGAACAGATGCCGGGTGTCGCGTCTGTCCGGTACAGTTCAAAAGAAGATGAACTGAATCGTTTTAAAGAACAGTTAGGAGAAGGATCGCAGGCGTACCAGTCGGTCGAGAAGGATAACCCGCTTCACGATCGCTACATCGTCAAAGCAACTTCACCAAATGAGACAGAAACTATTGCAAATACAGTCAAAAAAATGGAAAATATAGATAGTGTCGAGTATGGCGAAGATTACGTCGAGAAGATGTTCAACTTCCTTGAAGGGGTACGCGTCGGTGGAATCATCTTAATTGTCGGTCTGACCTTCATGGCGATGTTCCTCATCTCGAATACGATCAAAGTAACGATTTTCTCGCGTCGTCGGGAAATCGAAATCATGCGTCTCGTTGGAGCGAAAAACGGCTTCATCCGTGCACCGTTCTTCGTCGAGGGACTCTTGATGGGTGTACTCGGAGCATTGATTCCAATCGCTGTCGTTTATTTTGGTTATGAAGTGACATACAATGCCCTTCAACCACAACTCGTATCTTTAAATGCATCAATCTTTAACTTGATTCCACCAGGTGAACTATCCGTTCAAGTCGCATTGATTTTACTTGCGCTCGGTGCCTTCATCGGAGTATGGGGATCAACGACGTCACTCGGACGTTTCTTAAAAGTATAAGTTACGCAAAAACAAAATATAGAGGAGAGATGCTTCTCATGAAGGTTCGATTCTGTTCAGCTGTGCTCAGCTTGGCCCTGGTTGGTTCAAGTGTATCCGTTCACGCCGTGTCTAAAGAAGAATTGTTGAAGGAACAACAGGAGATCGAGTCCCGTCTGCAAGAGACGGAACGATCACAGAATCAGACATCTGAGAAGTTAATCTTGACGAAAAAAGAACGCCGCCTCGCAGAGGAGCGTTTGGATGAAGTCAACAGCCGTTTGGATGATTTAGCGAGTGAAATTGCAGATCAACAAGCGGCTGTTTCTGCATCAAAAGAAGAGTTGCAAGCGATTGAAGAAGCGATTAAACAAACATTGTCCGAGTTACGGGCGCAGGAAGATTTACTTGGGAACCGGCTTCGTGCCGTTCAGCGGGATGGCGACATCAAATACATCGAAGTGTTGCTCGACTCAAAAGATTTTGGCGATTTAATCTCGCGTTTTAGTACTGTCAGTGAAATCATTAAACAAGATGATGGTGTTTTGAATGCCTATAAAGCAAATGTCACGGAATTGACGGAGCAACGCGCAAGTCAAGAACTCATCCTCGGTCAGCTAAAAAAAGACCAACGGAAACTGTTGATTCTGCAGACGCGGATTATCGCGGAATCTGAGTTGAAACGAAAACTGGTCGTCCAATTGAACGATCAGGTCAAACAATTGAAGCAGGAGCAGTTCACGAAGGCGGAAGAAGCCCAAATCTTAGCAGATCAGCAACAATTGATTAGCACGCAACTGACGGAACTCGAAGAAGCAGCACGTGCCGCTGAACAAGCAAAGATAAAGGCGGAAGCAGAACGTCTCGCCCGTATCGAGGCAGCGAAACGTGAGCAAGAGGAAGCGGACGACACGCAGGCAGCGGACCGGACGGCATCGCCAACGACGAAAACGCAACCGGTACCATCTGCGACGGATCATGCAAAGCCATTTCAATTACCTGTCTCCGGTTACGTGTCCAGCCCGTTCGGTCCACGGAACAATCCGTTGACCGGCAAGTCGGAGATTCATACGGGCATCGATCTCGTCAATGCTAAAGGAACACCGATTCAGGCGGCGGCGGGTGGTATCGTCCTGCGCGCCGGAAGTGCGACAGGATACGGGAATGTCGTGATGATCACCCATCTGATCGACGGGAAAGTCTGGACGACGGTTTACGGACATCTTGATTCCGTCGCCGTGGAGGCAGGGCAAACGGTCATGCCGGGGACGGTCATCGGAAAGTTAGGTTCGACAGGCTGGTCGACTGGTCCTCATCTTCACTTTGAGATTCACCAAGGGGAGTGGGCGGTCGGACAACCGAACGCGGTCGATCCAGCCCCGTACATCTTTTGATTGACCTATAGCTCTTTAGCGAAAAGATAGGGTAACCTATTTTTTTCAGACTGTAGACAACGTGCTATCGGGAGATCAAGCGTCTTTTTCGTTGCTTTCCTCGGGCGAGGCGCAAGCCGTTGCTCCTTGGATCCTAGCGGACAACGAGCAGGGTCTTGCCTGTCTCTGATAGTGCGTTAACAACGCACTTCTCCCGTAGGAGTCAACGAAACGTGACGCTTTTTAGGTAATATCGTGACGGAAAGCCCGAACGGATTGTCTCTCGATATCTCCTGTTCACTCTCTATAAGAATTTGTCTACACGTTGAAAAGATAGGGTAACCTATCTTTTTTTGCTATACTGAAAAAAATAGCAGGTTTACACCGGAAACGAGGAATCAAGCGTGAAAAAATCTACAACGGCAGTCATAGCAGTCAGTACATTCGGACTTGGCCTAGGGGCAGGCGCAGTCGGTATGTTAGCAACAGGTGGTACCGACACGGTGACGACCAGTTCATCGGGCGAATCGGGGGACTGGAAAAAGGTTGATCAAGTCCGCCAGATGATTTCACAGTATTACCTAGAAGATGTCACGGATCAAGAATTGCTTGAAGGAGCACTCAGTGGGATGACGGAAGTGCTTGACGATCCCTACTCGGTCTACATGGATGAATCGGAAACGGCGTCGTTCAACACGAATCTGTCTTCATCGTTTGAAGGAATTGGCGCGACACTGGAGCAAAAGGGTGAGGCAATTGTCATCGTCGCTCCGATTAAAGGGGCACCCGCTGAAAAAGCAGGAATCAAGCCGGGTGACGTCATTATAGAAATCGATGGCAAGTCGACGAAAGGTCAAAAGACGGATCAAGCTGTCAAAAAGATTCGTGGTGAAAAAGGGACGGAAGTCGTCTTGACGATTCAACGCGGGGGACAAGACCCGATGAAAATCACGATTGAACGCGATACGATTCCGATTGAGACCGTTTATTCGGAAACAGAACAAGTGAACGGGAAAACGATTGGTGTACTCCAAGTGACTCAGTTCTCTGACCCGACTGCAGAAGAGTTCGAAAAGCAACTCGCTGCTCTCGAAGCGAAGAATATCGATGGACTCGTCATTGACGTCCGGGGAAACCCGGGCGGACTGTTGACGGCAGTTTCGAAAATGATTGCGCCATTCATTCCGAAAGATACACCGATTTTCCAGGTCGAAGACAATAAAGGCGACCGGACGCAGGAATTCGGGAAGGCGGACGCGAAGAAACCTTATAACATCGTCGTGTTGGAAGATAGCGGTTCCGCGTCAGCGTCAGAAATTTTAGCCGCCGGTCTGAAAGAAGGCGCCGGTGCAGAAGTCGTCGGTACAAAGTCATTCGGTAAAGGGATCGTCCAAAGTGCGTATGACTTAAAAGATGGCAGTGACCTGAAGCTGACAACGAACAAATGGTTGACGCCAGATGGGAACTGGATTCACAAAAAAGGAGTTAAACCGACCGTTGAAGTCAAACAACCCGCGTATTTCAATGTCACGAAAATATTGACGGATGACAAAGCGCTCAATGTCGGGGACTATGGAAAAACTGTCGAAAATGCACATCTCGTGCTCGAAGCGATCGGTTACGATCCGAAAGGGCAGGATGGGTATTATGGCGACACGATGAAACAAGCAGTCGAACAACTTCAAAAAGATGCCAAGCTCGAAGTCACGGGTAAGATTGACCCGGTGACGGCTTCCGAGATGGAGACACGTCTCTTGAAAAAGTTAGAAGACTCGAAAAATGATGTACAACGCATCAAGGCACTTGAAGTTGCTGCTGAATAAATCACGGAAAGAGGTCTGAATGGGCGTGGAATTATTCGATGGAATCGGTTGGACAGTGATTAGTCTTATCGCTAGTCCAATCCTGTGGTTAGCCATTCTAGTCAGTGTTGTAATCGGTATTCGTCGCGTCAGGCGAGAACGGAACTTGTTCCGCTCGAAATCACGCGATCAACGGACCGACATTTTTGAGACATTACTGCCCGGTCTGCTCGTCGGGATTGTCTTATCTGCAATCAGTTTGAGTTTACAGGTGACCGTCAGCCCGGTCTTCATTGTCGCCTTTACGGCGCTCGCTGCCGTGACATTAGTGATTGGCGTCGTCCGGTTTAACTTGCCGCTTTGGCCGCTCAGCGTTTTGGCACTTATCGGGTGGTTCGTGACGGATGAACGGATGGACGGGATTAAAGAGGTCGACGCGACGACGTTGCTGTTGCTTGCGAGCTTGACGCTGCTGGCAGAATTGGCGCTCGTCGCGTGGCGCGGTCAAAAGCAGTTGTCCCCATCACTCGTCTTATCGAAGCGGGGGCGTTTCATCGGTGGGTTGTCCGCGAACAAACTGTGGTTGATTCCGTTGCTCGTCATTGTTCCAGGCAGTAGTCTCGAGGAATGGTTTCCGCGGTTCGCTTTTCCGGAGTACGTCCCGCTCGTGCTCTTTTTCCCGCTCGGCTTCAGTTTTCTGTTCACAGGAAAATTGCCGGCTGAGTTGATGCGTCCATTGATTCGGGGTCGCGTCATCACATTGTTACTCGCGGTCTTGTTGACACTGGGTGCGTACGTGACGAACCGGGAAGAATGGTTATTCGGTCTACCGCTCCTGCTCGTCTTGCACATCATCTTGCACCAACGGGTCAAACGTTTGAATCGTTCAGCGACGCCGATTTTCCTCAATGGAAAACGGGGTGTCGTCATCCTGGGGACGTTCCCTGGATTACCGGCATCAGAAATGGGGCTCGTACCCGGAGAAGCCATCTATAAGGTCAACGGTGATTTTGTTGATTCCGAGACGAGCTTCTATGAAGCGATTCAAAAGCATAAACCGTACTTACGTCTCGAAGTGATGAATCATAATGGAGATGTTCGGTTTGCACAACGGGCTTTTTATGAACAAGATCATCATGAACTCGGCATCATGTTCGTCAGTGAGCCGGGGAATCGCCGGACGAAAATTCGAACGCTTCAATAATGAACATCCTCTATCACGTAAGTGGTAGGGGATGTTGTTGTTTCTTGAGTGAACTTTATCTTTTTCAGAGATAATCCGTACTGGGACTTTTTCTTTTTTGGAAAAACGGGTAACTTCCTAGAAGGAGCACTTCATAATCGAATGTTTGTTCGTAAAGTGATACAATAAAGATAGATTTTTTACGGAATGAGGGGGAAGTTAGCGATGGATTTTGAGTTAGTGTCACCATTTGAACCAGGCGGCGATCAGCCGGCTGCCATTAAACAATTGGTCACCGGCGTCAAGAACGGCGAGCGGCATCAAACGTTGCTCGGAGCGACCGGAACCGGTAAGACGTTCACCGTCTCGAATGTCATCAAAGAGATTAAAAAGCCGACGTTAGTCCTGGCGCATAATAAAACACTGGCCGGGCAACTGTACTCGGAGTTCAAAGAATTTTTCCCGAACAACGCGGTCGAGTACTTCGTCAGCTTTTATGATTACTATCAACCGGAAGCGTATGTCCCGTCGACGGACACGTTCATCGAAAAAGACTCGTCCATCAACGATGAGATTGATAAACTCCGTCACTCGGCGACATCTTCCTTGTTTGAGCGAGATGACGTCTTGATCGTTGCGTCCGTCTCGTGTATCTACGGTCTCGGTAACCCGGAAGAATACAATAATCACGTGTTGTCGCTTCGTGTCGGCAACGAGATGGGGCGTAACGAGATGCTCCGTCGTTTGATTGACATTCAATATGAACGAAATGACATCGACTTCCAGCGCGGGCGGTTTCGTGTCCGTGGTGATGTCGTCGAGATTTTCCCGGCGTCACGAGACGAACAATGTGTCCGTGTCGAATTTTTTGGTGACGAAATCGAACGGATTCGCGACATGGATCCGTTGACAGGTGAAATCATCGCCGATCGTGAACATATCTCAATCTTCCCGGCGTCCCACTTCGTGACGGGGGACACACGTCTTCAAAAAGCAATCGCGAACATCGAAGTCGAACTTGAGACGCAACTCGCGAAGATGCGTGAAGACGGGATGTTACTTGAAGCGCAACGTCTTGAGCAACGGACGAACTACGATCTCGAGATGATGCGTGAAATGGGTTACTGCTCAGGAATTGAAAACTATTCCCGTCATTTAAACCTGATGCCGGAAGGATCGACGCCGTATACGCTCATCGATTACTTCCCGAAAGACTTCTTGCTCGTCGCCGATGAGTCGCACGTCACGTTACCGCAAATCCGCGGGATGTATAACGGTGACCAGGCGCGGAAACAAGTCCTCGTCGAGCATGGTTTCCGTTTGCCGTCAGCGAAAGATAACCGGCCGCTTCGTTTTGAAGAGTTTGAAGAGAAGGTCAGTCAAGCAATTTATATCTCAGCGACGCCGGGACCTTATGAGCTCGAGCACTCAAAAGAGATGGTTGAACAAATTATTCGTCCGACGGGACTCGTCGATCCGACGATCGAGATTCATCCGATCACGGGTCAAATCGATTACTTGATGGACAACATCCGGGACCGCGTTGCGAAAAATGAACGGGTTCTCGTGACGACATTGACGAAAAAAATGTCGGAAGACTTGACCGATTATTTAAAAGAACACGGTGTTAAGGTCAACTACATGCACTCGGAAATCAAGACGCTCGAACGGATTGAAATCATTCGCGATCTGCGGCTTGGTAAGTATGACGTACTCGTCGGGATCAATCTGCTTCGTGAAGGACTCGATATTCCGGAAGTGTCGCTCGTGACGATTCTCGATGCGGATAAAGAAGGTTTCTTACGGTCCGAGCGATCATTGATTCAGACGATCGGACGGGCGGCCCGGAACTCGGAAGGGCACGTTGTCCTGTTTGCAGACAAGATTACAGATTCGATGCAACGGGCAATGGATGAGACGGAACGTCGGCGCAACATTCAGCTCGCGTTCAATAAAGAACACGGCATTACGCCGAAAACGATTCAAAAAGATGTTCGCGGTGTCATCAGTACGACGATTGAAAGTGATGATACGGTCGAAAAACTGGAGAAATTCAATAAACTGAAAAAACCGGAGCGCGAAACGCTACTCGAACAGTTGGATCAAGAGATGCGACAAGCAGCGAAAGACATGCAATTCGAGCGCGCAGCAGAGCTTCGAGATCTTATATTAGAATTGAAAGCAGGTGCCTAAGTTGGGAGACAAGAAAAACAAGATTATCATCAAAGGCGCTCGCGTCAATAACCTTCAAAACATCGATGTTGAAATCCCGCGCGATCAGCTCGTCGTCTTGACGGGCTTATCGGGATCCGGGAAGTCATCACTAGCGTTCGATACGATTTATGCGGAAGGGCAACGACGTTATGTCGAAAGCCTCTCCGCTTATGCACGCCAGTTTTTAGGGCAGATGGATAAACCGGACGTCGATGCGATTGAGGGACTTAGTCCGGCAATTTCAATCGATCAAAAAACGACGAGTAAAAACCCCCGCTCGACTGTCGGGACGGTGACGGAGATTTATGATTACCTCCGTCTGCTGTATGCGCGAATCGGCAAACCGATCTGTCCGAACCACGGGATTGAGATCTCGAGTCAAACGATCAGTCAGATGGTCGACCAAGTGATGGAGTTACCTGAGCGGTCGCGGTTGCAGATTTTGGCACCAATCGTTTCCGGACGAAAAGGGGCGCATGTCAAAGTCTTTGAAGATTTGAAAAAAGAGGGCTTCGTTCGTGTCCGTGTCAATGGCGATACGATTGATTTAACGGATGACATCGCACTCGAAAAAAACAAGAAACACTCGATTGAAGTCGTCGTCGACCGTGTCGTCGTCCGACCGGACGTCGAATCACGGCTCGCCGACTCACTCGAAACAGCACTTCGCCTCGCGGAGGGACGTGTCATCGTCGATACGATGGATGGCAATGAGCTCCTTTTCAGTGAGCATCATGCGTGTCCCATTTGTGGTTTCTCAATCGGAGAACTCGAACCACGGATGTTCTCGTTCAATTCGCCATTCGGGGCCTGTGCCTCATGTGACGGACTCGGGACGAAACTTGAAGTCGATGTCGATCTTGTCGTACCGCATGCAGACAAGTCACTCAACGAAGGGGCAATCGTCGCGTGGGAACCAACGAGCTCACAATATTATCCGCAATTGCTCAAAGCAGTCTGTGAGCACTTTAAAATCGACATGGATACGCCGTTCGAACAGTTGTCAGACGAACAACGCGACATCATCTTAAACGGCAGCTTGAAAGAAGAAATTCACTTCCGTTATGAAAATGACTTTGGCATGGTCCGCAACACGGATCTGTTCTTTGAAGGTGTCTTGAATAACTTGCAACGTCGCTACAAGGAGACGTCGTCGGATTACATCCGCGAACAGATGGAAGGATATATGGCGAAAAAAGCATGTCCGACTTGTAAAGGGCATCGTCTGAAACGCGAATCGCTTGCTGTCAAAGTATCCGGTATCCACATCGGAGAAGTGACGAAGATGTCAGTCAAGCAAGCCGTCATCTGGTTCGAAGAGTTACCGGCGAAACTATCGGAAAAAGATCAAACGATTTCGCGGATGATCGTCCGCGAGATTCATGAACGGTCGTCGTTCTTAGAAAACGTCGGTCTCGATTATTTGACGATTTCCCGTGCTGCCGGCACATTGTCCGGTGGGGAAGCGCAACGGATTCGTCTCGCGACACAAATCGGTTCCCGTCTGACAGGTGTCCTCTATGTCCTTGACGAACCGTCAATCGGCTTACACCAACGTGATAACGACCGATTGATCAGTACGCTGAAAACGATGCGCGATCTCGGAAATACGTTGATCGTCGTCGAACATGATGAAGACACGATGATGGCAGCGGATTATCTGATTGATATCGGACCCGGTGCCGGTGATCACGGCGGCTTCGTCACAGCGGCCGGTCGACCGGAAGAATTAATGAACGACGCGAATTCACTGACCGGACAATATTTGTCGGGGAAGAAGTTCATTCCTGTGCCGACTGAACGGAAACAACCAGACGGACGGGCGTTACGAATTAAAAAAGCGTCAGAAAATAACTTAAAAAATGTCGACGTCGATATCCCGCTCGGCTTGTTTGTTGCCGTGACCGGAGTATCAGGTTCCGGGAAGTCGACATTGATTAATGAAATTCTCTATAAGACGATTGCACATGAGATGAACCGGGCAAAAGAAAAGCCGGGAGCGCATAAAGGCATCACAGGACTCGACCAAATCGAT
Source organism: Exiguobacterium sp. N4-1P (assembly GCF_002214325.1). Lineage (NCBI taxonomy): Bacteria > Bacillati > Bacillota > Bacilli > Caryophanales > Exiguobacterium > Exiguobacterium sp. N4-1P. The sequence goes on along the minus strand of NZ_CP022236.1, from coordinate 2,304,723 downwards.
AAAGTCATCGACATCGACCAATCCCCGATCGGTCGGACGCCACGTTCGAACCCGGCGACATATACCGGTGTCTTTGACGACATTCGTGATGTTTTCGCTTCGACGAACGAAGCGAAGTTACGCGGCTATAAAAAAGGACGCTTCAGTTTCAACATCAAAGGTGGCCGGTGTGAAGCGTGTCGCGGAGACGGGATCATTAAAATCGAGATGCATTTCTTGCCGGACGTTTACGTTCCGTGTGAAGTCTGTCACGGGAAACGGTATAACCGCGAGACGCTCGAAGTAAAATATAAAGGTAAAACGATTTCGGACGTTCTTGCGATGACAGTCGAAGAGGGACTCGAGTTCTTCGAAAAAATTCCGAAAATCAGTCGGAAGCTGCAAACGATTGCTGACGTCGGATTGACGTACATGCGTCTCGGACAGCCGGCGACGGAACTGTCGGGCGGTGAAGCACAACGCGTGAAGCTTGCTTCGGAACTGCATAAGCGGTCGACTGGGAAAACGATTTACATTCTCGATGAACCGACGACGGGACTGCATGTCCATGATATCGCCCGCCTGTTGAAAGTCTTGCAACGCCTCGTCGACAACGGCGATACGGTCCTCGTCATCGAGCATAACCTCGACGTCATTAAGACGGCGGATTACTTGATTGATCTTGGTCCGGAAGGTGGCGATGGTGGAGGTATGATTGTTGCAACAGGAACACCGGAAGACATCGTGCAAGTCAAGGAATCGTATACAGGACATTACTTGGCACCTGTTTTGGAACGAGACGCAGCCCGAATCGAATCATGAAACTTTTTTGACGGAGGATTCGTAAAAGGGAAGTAAGGGAAGTAGAACGAAAGAGTGAATAAGTTTTCCTGCGTCATAGCGTGTTCAGAAAATAGGAGGGGAATGTTCATGAAACAAGATATGCGTCAGTTGATACTTGAACAGGTAAAAGAAGGAAAGTTGACGATCGATGAGGCACTCGATAAGCTCGAACGCCTTGAAGCACTCGATCAGCAACAATCGACGACAGCAAGTAATCATAAGTATGTCGATGAACCGGAACAGTACGACCGCGTCGATCATTACACGGTTGATTCACTGACGTCGAAAGTGATGTCTGCTTTTGATGGTCTCGTCAACCGGATTAAAGAGAGTGATCTCTCATTAAATCAGACGTCCGGTCCGAACGTCACGTACGTCAAACAATTCCCATTCAGTGGAGAGACGATTCATTTGGATTTATTTAATGCCAATGCTGTCGTCGAACCAAGTGATTTAGAGGAGTGTGAGTTGACGGTGACGGGGCGTCCGCTTCGCCAAGTCAATGAGGAGCAAGCGCTCGAACAACTTCAAGCGTCGCTTCAACATTCCGTCTCCGCTAACACGCTATCGATTCGCTTGAAAGATAAACGCGTCCGGGCGACGATCCACTTAAAAGTTCCGCGTCGTCACTACGAGGCGTTCGTGTTACAGACGTTGAATGGCGAGATTACGTTGTCGTCGCTTGACGCGACGAGCGTTCAACTGATGACAGCGAACGGACGGATCCATGTCCGCGATCTTTATAGTGAGGATTTGAAAGCTTCGACGGCGAACGGTTCGATTGAAGTCGAAGAGTCAGAAGTCAAAATGTTAAAAGCGAAGACGGCGAATGGTCAAATCATCGCGAACGGGGTTTTTGAACGTTCTGAGCTGAAAACCGCGAACGGCAATGTCCGTTGTGAATTAAAAACAGCCCATGACGCGAAGATTCAAGCGTCGTCACTCGCGGGAAGCATTGCTTTGATGTTACCGCATGGTGCTGAAGTATATGGTGAGCTGGAAACAAACTTTGGTGGGTTGAATTGTAACCTCGATGAGATGGAAGTGATTCGCGACCAAAAAGATGTCGTGAACCGTAAACTTCATTTCGTCTCCGGTCGTGATCGGACGCCGAAGATTGAAGTCGAAGCCGATACGAAAACGGGAACGATTTCCGTGACGCACGGTGTTCACTTAAGTCCGCAAGCGTTCTAATCAAAAATCCCGCCTGCTTCCTGAAACCGGAGCCGGTGGGATTTTTTTATCGCTTCCTGATGAAAATGTATGATCAAGCATCGCAATCAAAAAATGATGTGCGTTTGTCTACAATCAAAAAGAAGGGGATGCGCATCATGTAGATGGCATCCCCTTCTTTTCGATTAGTAGTTATAGTCTTCATCCATCATGGGTTCGTCCCAGTTCATATTGTCGAAGTTGTTCATGTCGTACCCGAATGAAATGAACGTGATGACACCGACGATAGCGAGGACGATTGCGGCAATAATTAAGCCGATTCCCATCCAGCTTTTACGACGGACACGATTCCAATAAAAGATGATGGCAAGAATGAATGAAATGAACGATCCGCTTAAGAAGACACCGATCAATGAGATGATGAAAAATAAGAGCGATGTCTGATTTTGATCACGCGAATAGGACTTCCACATATCGATTAACGAGATGATGATGTAGACGAGTCCGAGGATTGCAAGGATCCCGCATAAAATCATAATGATAATCATTCCGATACCACTACCTGACATATTCATCATTATCAAAACCTCCTTTCTTGTTTTCTCTAACGTTATTCCTTTCCCAAGATTATCAGCTTCTAATCGAATTCATTGATTTTAGCAAAAATATGGTACAATACTTCAAGTGAAAGGGGCTGATTGAGCGTGCAAGCAAAAGTGCGAACAGCTGAAATCGTAAAGCAATTCAATTTAAAAATTGTCACCGGAGAAGAAGGACTACATCGTCCGATTTTGACGGCTGATCTCTGTCGACCGGGCCTCGTCCTCGCTGGTTATTATGCGTATTATCCGGCAGAACGTCTGCAAGTCCTCGGGAAAACAGAATTGACGTTTTTCAACAACCTGACGTATGAGGAACAGCTCGAACGAGCAAACGTCCTCTGTACAGATGAAACACCAGGGATTTTAGTGACGCGCGGGTTTGAGGTACCGGAAGCGATCATCAAAGCAGCTGACGAAACGAACGTACCGCTCTTGACGACGAAGGGACATACGACATCGGTCGAATCTCAAATCACGAACTTCCTCGAAGCGGAACTCGCCCCGACGACAGCGATGCACGGCGTCCTCGTCGATATTTACGGGGTCGGCGTCTTCATCAAAGGGGCAAGTGGTGTCGGTAAATCCGAAACGGCACTCGAACTCGTCAAGCGGGGACACCGCCTTGTCGCGGACGACTCCGTTGAAATTCGTCAGACGGGTGACGGCATCTTAGTCGGCACAGCGCCGAAATTGATTCAGCATCTCCTTGAGATTCGCGGAATCGGCATCATCGACGTCATGACGTTGTTCGGTGCAGGTGCCGTACGGTCGCATAAAAAAATCAGCCTCGTCTGTAATCTGGAAATTTGGGATCAAACGAAAGTCTATGACCGCGTCGGTCTTGATCAAGAGACGTTACAAATCATCGATACGGAAATTCCGTTTTTGACGATTCCGGTTCGTCCCGGGCGTAACCTTGCCGTCATCATCGAAGTCGCGGCGATGAACTATCGTCTGAAAAATATGGGCATCAACACAGCAGAAGAATTCGCCGGACGTCTCGCGCAAGCGATCGAAGACGGGAATGGTGGTCTATGATGGGGACACTCGCAACGGTACAACCGACATTCGACCGCGTCGCGATTGAGCTCGGTCCGATTCCAATCTATTGGTATGGTGTCGTCATCGCCTTGGGCGCAATCGTCGGCTTGATGATCGCCATCTTCGAATCGAAGCGAATCGGTTTCAACGAAGAATACGCGGTCGATGTCGTCATCTGGTCGATTCCGATCAGCATCATCTGTGCCCGGATTTACTATGTGGCTTTCGAGTGGCAGTATTACGGTCAACATCTCGATCAAATCATCAACATCCGCCAAGGCGGAATCGCGATTCACGGTGCCATCATCGGGGCGATTTTGACAGTCATCCTGTATACGCGAAAGAAAAACATTTCGTTTTGGCAAATCGCGGATATCCTGGCGCCGTCACTCCTGTTCGGTCAAGCGGTCGGACGTTGGGGCAACTTCTTCAACCAAGAAGCGCACGGGGGAGAGACGACATGGTCGTTCCTGCAAGATACGTTGCACTTGCCGAACTGGATCGTCAATCAGATGTATATCGACGGCGTCTATTACGTGCCGACGTTCCTCTATGAGAGCATTTGGAACATCATCGGCGTCATCTTGTTGATTGTCTGGCGGATGAAGTTCAATCCGCGTCGCGGCTACGTCTTCCTCGGTTATCTCGTCTGGTACTCGATTGGACGTTACTATATTGAAGGACTCCGGACGGATAGTCTGTTGATGGGGGACGGACTGCGGACGGCACAAATCGTCTCGATTTGTTTAATCGTCTTCGGACTCGTCATGATGGTCATCCGGAAAAATGCTGTCCGCTACTTGGATGGAACGACACGGGAGGCGAAGTGAAACGATGATTAATACGATTCTATTTGATTTAGACGGTACGTTGATTGATACGAACCCGTTGATTCTAAAAAGTTTTGAACATACGCTCAGTTACTACTATCCGGAACGGACGTTTACGGAGGCAGAATTGCTTCCGTTCATCGGTCCAACACTGGAAAAATCATTTTCAGAGCTCAACGCCAAGCAGTGGAAAGAGATGGTCGCCTTTTACCGCAGCTATAACATCGCGATGCATGACGCACTCGTCCTTGAATATCCGGGTGTCCTCGACGGTTTACGCCGCTTGAAGGAACAGGGCTACAAGATGGCGATCGTGACGTCAAAAAGTCGTCGCGTCGCCTTAAAAGGGATTGAGCTGTTCGGACTGACGTCACTGTTTGAGACAATCATCGCAGCAGACGATGTGACGGAAGAAAAACCAGCCGTCGAACCATTTGAAAAAGCGATGGCACTCCTCGGTTCGACAACAGACGAGACAATCATGGTCGGGGATAACGACACGGATATCAACGGCGGGAAAAATGCCGGATTGAAAACCGTTGCGGTCGGCTGGGCGATTAAAGGACGTCCGTATCTCGAAGCATTAGAGCCAAGCGTCATCATCGACTCGATGGAACACTTGAGTGACTGGATCGAGGCGCAAAATGGCACGGCGGACTGATCGCTATCACGTCGGGGCGACGAATCCGTTATGGCACATGTACCGGACGGTTTCGTTCTTCAAGGTCATGTGGTGTTTCCTCATCATTACAATCGGACGCTTTTCGCCGTCGCTCCGCTTTAAGAATGGCTTGTACCGGACGTGTCTCCGGATGAAGATCGGCGACCGGACGGCGCTTGCCTTGATGGTGATGCCGGACACGATGTTCCCGGAACGAATCTCGATTGGCTCGAATACGATCATCGGCTTCAACACGACGATTCTCTGTCATGAGTATTTGACGACCGAGTACCGGGTCGGTAATGTGACGATCGGTAGTGACGTCTTAATCGGCGCGAACGTGACGATTTTACCAGGGGTGACGATCGGGGACGGTGCTGTCATCGGTGCCGGTTCCGTCGTTCACCGGGACATCTTACCGAACGAACGTGTCTCGAGTCAGCCGCTTCGCCGGCATGAAATGTGACGAAACTGTGAGAAGGAGGTCGATCCGCAATGAATTATATTCGCTTCACCTATAAAACAGGAAAGTATTTCGGAAGATTATTCGCAGAACGTCCACAAGGTCTCGTCGTTGAAGTCCTCGCGGTCGAGAAACATCCGACGCAAGGTGATCTGCATCAACCGAACCAAGTTGACGTACCGCTCTTCCATATCCGTACCGCCTTACATCAACACGAAAAAATCACGGTTTCTCCAAGCGTCGTCTATGCATATGACGGAGAGATTCCAGCGTATTCCGACAGCTTACGCCAAGCATTCGAAAAAGATGTTGAGCGTCTGCAAAACAAGAATCCGCAAGAAGATGCTTTTGTACGAAAATGCTTAGAGAACTACAAGGAACTCGAAACCATTTATGCGAAACGCTGGGCGTAAACCCCGGCGTTTTTTTCTGTTGCAACGCTATCCGAGATAGGTTATTCTTGTCTCTGCAACTACGAAACTAGATTTATATTATGGGGGCTTGAATCACTATGGAATTAACGGAATACAAAGCAGACCCCTTTGCGATTACAACGCGCCAAGCGGAACTTTTTTATTTTCGCGGACGGAAGGCGCATCGGGAAGGGAGACTCGAAGAGGCGGTCTATCATCTTGACGAAGCAACGACGCTTCAACCAGAAGATGTCCGTTACCTACTACGTTACGCACGTGTCCTGTTCGAAACGGGAGAAATCAATCATGCGAACGATGTATTGAAACGTGTCCGTGCACTCGATGAGTCAAATACCGAATCACTTTTTTATTTAGCGAACAACTATGCGCACGTTTCTTTATATGAAGAAGCAAAAGAATATGCGCTCGAATATTTAAAACATGCGCCGGCAGGCAAACACGCAGAGGCATCGGCCGCACTCGTGGAATTGATTGATCTTGAGCAAGAGCTTGAGGATGACGATGAAGATGAGTTGATTCGTCTCCATGCACAAGCCCAGCGCCAAATCGATAAAGGGATGTTGTTTGCAGCACAGGACACACTCGAGTCCTTGATCGCGACATACCCGACATTTTGGCCAGCCTACAATAACTTGGCAATCGTCGAATTTTATCTCGGTGAAAATGACCGGGCTTTCCATTCGCTTGAACGCGTCTTAGAAGGAAATCCGGGAAATCTCCACGCGCTTTGTAATACGCTCGTTCTCTTACATGAGATGGGGCAGGATGAAGAAGCGCACCGTCTGTCACGGAAGCTCGAACACGTTCGTTCCGTCAATCTTGAAACACGTTATAAAGTCGCATCGACTCTTGCGATCATCGGTCGTCATGACTTAGCGTACGAAGAATTGAAATTGCTCGAACGCCGTGGCTATCGAGGCGACCCACTATTCGGTCACTGGTTATCGATTTCTGCATTCAAAACGGGACATATCGAAGAAGCCGCAGCCTTCTTACAATCAAAAGAAGCCACGAGCTTACGGGAAGAACAAGAGGCATACGACATTCGTCATAACCTTCAGTTTCGTTCAGCCTTGATTCAAGCGTTGAAAACGGAAGATGATGTCTCACGCATTTTCACGGCTTTGTTACTCGGGAAACTAAATGACGAGGAAGCACGGTTAGCCCTTTCGATGATGCCGGAAGTGACGGATCACGAAGATGTCCTGCAGCTGACAGAACAAATTTTGCATGAGATGAATGGACGGAGCGATATCGTCGATGAACGGATTCATCGTGCCTTACAGACGATTCGTCTCGCAGAACATTACGTATCTGACGAAGAGCGGATGAGCCTTGAAGGCGATTTTTATGAACGGTTTGCCCGACTCGTCCTCAGTGGCGAAACGTTCGACTCGGTCGAACGTTCAGCCGCTGCACTAATCCATCTGTTTCACGAGTTACGGGAAGGGATGTTGATTGAAGAGTGTGCCGAACTGGTTGATGTCTCTTTTGATGAGGTGGCGATGACGATTCGTGCCTACAAACAACACCTGACACCTGCTCGGGCAAAATGTTAGACGTTTGCCATATTCTCACCTATACTCAAATTACAACGAAACTTAAGATGGGGTGGAAACATGACAGAAACTACTGAAAAAATTTATGATGTCATCATTATCGGTGCAGGTCCTGCCGGAATGACGGCAGCACTTTACGCATCACGCGCAAACCTTTCAACACTGATGATTGAACGTGGTATTCCAGGCGGTCAAATGGCCAACACGGAAGATATCGAAAACTATCCGGGATACGATAGCATCCTTGGACCGGACCTTTCACAAAAAATGTTCGATCACTCGAAAGCATTCGGCGCAGAATATGCGTACGGTGACGTCCGTAGCATCGAGGATGGACGTGCTTTTAAAACGGTCCATGCACACAACAAGGATTATCATGCGCGGGCGATCATCATCGCATCGGGCGCACAATATAAGAAAATCGGTGTACTGGGCGAAGAAGAGCTCGGCGGCCGTGGTGTCTCGTATTGTGCCGTTTGTGACGGAGCTTTCTTTAAAGAAAAAGAATTGTTCGTCATCGGTGGTGGGGATTCAGCGGTCGAGGAAGGTGTCTACTTGACACGTTTCGCGAAAAAAGTCACAATCGTCCACCGTCGTGAAGAATTACGTGCACAAAAAATTCTTCAAAAACGTGCGTTCGATAACCCGAAAATCGATTTCATCTGGAACCATACCGTCAAACAAATCAACGAACAAGACGGTAAAGTCGGTTCGATTGATTTAATCAATACGAAAACGGCAGATGTGACGACACATCCGATCGATGGTGTCTTCATCTACATCGGAATGAACCCGATCACAGGTTACGTCCAAGATCTTGGTATCTTGAACGATCAAGGATATGTTGTGACGAACGAAGGCATGGAGTCAAACATCAAAGGAATCTTCGCAGCTGGAGACGTCCGTGAGAAAACGCTCCGTCAAGTCGTTACGGCAACGAATGATGGTTCGATTGCTGCTCAAAATGCACAGCATTATATCGAAGCGTTACTCGAGGAATTACAGGAATCATCACAGGTGTAAGACAGGAACCAGCTTTGTTGGAGGGGACTTCAATGAGGCTGGCTCTTTTTTTATGCTATACTGAATTTGGAATAAAAAATACACGCGGAACTGTTGTCTGGAGGGCGAAAAGATGGAAGAGAATCAACCGCAATTGGTCATCATCACGGGAATGAGTGGGGCTGGAAAGAGTGTCGCCATGAATAGCTTTGAGGACTTAGGCTATTTCTGTGTCGACAATCTCCCACCGACGTTACTGCCGCAATTGATTGAAGTGATTGGGCAAGTCCGTCCGAAAATTGCCGTCGCCATCGATACACGTGCTCGTGATTTTATTGATAGTTTCTTTGTCGTTTACGAAGATTTGAAAAAAACGAACCTGCAGATTCGTATGTTGTACTTAGACGCACGCAATGACGTCCTCGTGCGCCGCTATAAAGAGTCGCGGCGTTCGCATCCACTGGCGCCGACTGCGTCACCACTGATCGGTATCGAGCGAGAGCGGACGCTGCTCGAAGGATTCCGTGACAAAGCACAGATGCTGATCGATACGAGTGACATCAAACCGCTTGCACTGAAAGAACGCTTGCTCAAAGAATTTACGGAAGGGGAACGGATTCCCTTTACCGTCAATGTGATGTCATTTGGTTTCAAGCACGGACTGCCGCTCGATGCCGATCTCGTCTTTGACCTTCGTTTTCTGCCGAATCCGTTTTACATCCCGGAGTTACGTCCGAAAACGGGACTCGATCTCGAAGTATCGTCATACGTCATGAAGTGGCCGGAAGCAAAATTGTTCTATAAAAAACTCGTCGACTTGCTCGAGTTCCTGATTCCCCAGTACGAACGGGAAGGAAAATCACAACTCGTCGTCGCCCTCGGCTGTACAGGTGGTAAACACCGCTCGATTACGTTTGCGGAAGCAATCAGTAAAGAATTTGAAAACCAGTATCACGTCGTCACGAATCACCGGGATTATGTTCACGCGAAGGAGGAAAAGTAATGAAATGGGAACGGAAAGTCGTCGCGATTGGCGGTGGAACGGGCTTGTCGACTCTTTTGCGTGGACTGAAGCATTATCCGCTCGACATCACGGCCATCGTCACGGTCGCGGATGACGGGGGGAGCTCGGGGCGCTTACGGACAGAGTTCAACATGTTGCCGCCGGGTGACATTCGAAACGTCATCGTCTCGCTATCGAAGTCCGAGACATTGATGGACCGGATCATGCAGTACCGTTTTGAAACGGGAGAAGGACTTCACGGTCACTCGCTCGGAAACTTGATGCTGACGGCTGCGACGCAGCTCTGTAACGGCTCGTTCGTCGAGGCGATTGGCGTCATGGGACAACTGTTGAATGCGGAAGGGAAAGTCTATCCGGCGACGGAGCGGACGATTACGTTATGTGCCGAGTTCGAAGACGGGACGATTGTCAAAGGCGAGTCGTTGATTCCGAAAGTCGGAAAGGTCATCGAGCGGATTTATTTGGAAGAAGAAGATGTCCGTCCGGTACCGGAAGCGATTCAAGCGATTCTTGAGGCCGATGTCATCGTCCTCGGACCAGGGAGTCTCTATACGAGTATCATCCCGAACGTCTTGATTGATGAAATCCGGGAAGCGATTAAACAATCGCTTGCACCTGTCGTCTATATTTGTAACGTCATGACGCAACCGGGTGAGACGACGGCCTTCACGGCAAATGATCACTTGACTGCGCTCGAACGTTTTCTTGGTCAAGGTGTCGTCGATACAATCATTGTCAATAACGAATCAATCGATGCAAGCTATTTGCGAAAATACCAAAAAGATCATGCCGATATCGTCACTTACGATGATGAACGGTTCGTCGAGGCGGGAATTGAAGTGCTCGCGGACGATATCGTCGACTATAACCATCATTTCATCCGTCATGACGCGGACGCGGTCGCGAGCCTCGTCATGCGGAAAGTATTATCGATTCGACGGGTGCGTCAACTCGAAGGGAAGGAGGAATTGACGTGAGTTTTGCTTCAGAAGTTAAAAAAGAATTAACACAGATTGCCATCACGGATCACGAGATGAAGGCGGAATTAGCGGCGCTCGCACGGATGAACGGTGCGATTTCGTTCGGACTCGGCCGCGGATTGACACTTGATATTTCGACTGAAAATGCGTCGATCGCGCGACGGATTTATTCATTATTAAAACGGGCATACGGGGTCCATCTGGATCTACTCGTCCGAAAGAAAATGCGCCTCAAAAAAAATAACGTCTACATCGTTCGCGTGAAGCAACAAGCCGATAAGATTCTGCAGGATTTAGGCATCCTCGGCGAAGGATTCACGATGATTCGTTCAATCAGCGATACGATTTTAAAAGATGAACGGCGGGCACGTGCCTATTTACGGGGGGCGTTCTTAGCCGGAGGGTCACTGAACAATCCGGCGACGTCGTCGTACCATTTAGAAATCTTCAGTCTCTATGAGGATCACAATGCGGCGCTTCGGAGTTTGACGAACCAATTCGATTTGAATGCAAAAGCAATCGAGCGTAAGAAAGGGCACATCCTCTACATCAAGGAGAGTGAAAAAATCTCTGATTTCCTCAAGGTAGTCGGGGCGACCCATTCGATGCTTCGTTTTGAAGATGTCCGGATTTTAAAAGATATGCGGAATTCGGTCAATCGTCTCGTCAACTGTGAGACAGCGAACCTCAACAAAACGGTCGGGGCAGCGCTCCGCCAAGTGGAGAATATCAAATTTCTCGAACGGACGGTCGGACTCGATGTCTTACCGGACAAGTTACGGGAAATCGCGATTTTACGCGTGACGCATCAAGACGTGACGCTGCAAGAGCTCGGCGAGATGGTCGAGAGCGGCTCCATCTCAAAATCAGGGATCAATCATCGATTGCGGAAAATTGATCAAATTGCGGATAAACTCCGGAATGGTGAGTCGTTGACAGGTGCGCTCTAAAGGGGAAACTTGCGAGATGAACCATAGTCTACTATAATATATAGTCGATGCAACTAAATGTTCGAATTAAGGAGTTTTTGAAATGGCTAACGAAAAAAAACGTATTTCGCTGACAGTCGATGCGAAATTTGATGAAGTCTTGACGAAAAAAGCAAAATCAATCGGTGTACCGAAAAGTACACTCGTGACATTCGCAACATCACTCTTCCTTAAGCAATTGCAAGCAGAAGAAGAGCTTTCACCACATGCGAACGGGATTTACACATTGATTCGTGAAAACCACGACATCGTGTCTGATATTACAGATCTCATCGACTAACACAAACGATCCTTTTCAGGTTCGGGACGAACTTTCATGATTTAATGAAGTTCATGCCCGGCGTGGAGAGGATTTTTTTTTGAAGACAACAAAAAAACGACCGCTGATGTAAAAACATCAACGGTCGGTCGGGTTAACAGATTAAGCGCGCTCCATGACGCGGTCGATGAGACCGTAGTCAGCTGCTGCTTGAGCAGACATGAAGTTATCACGCTCTGTATCGCGTTCGATGACTTCAAGTGGTTGTCCTGTGTTTTCTGCCATGATTTTGTTTAAGTGTTCACGCATTTTGATGATACGTTCTGCATGAATTTTAATGTCTGACGCTTGTCCTTGTGTGCCGCCGAGCGGTTGATGAATCATGATCTCAGCGTTTGGAAGGGCAAAACGTTTTCCTTTTGCGCCTGCTTGTAAGAGGAACGCACCCATTGAAGCGGCCATTCCGATACAAATTGTTGAAACTTGTGGTTTGATGAAGTTCATCGTATCGTAAATCGCCATACCCGCCGTGATTGAACCGCCCGGGCTGTTGATGTAGAGCGAAATTTCTTTATCTGGATCCTCTGCTGCTAAGAAGAGCAACTGGGCAACGACTGAGTTGGCGACGTTATCGTCAATCGCGCTCCCGAGAAGAATGATACGATCCTTGAGCAAACGTGAATAGATATCGTAAGCACGTTCCCCGCGGTTGGTTTGTTCGATGACTGTTGGAATTAACATAGTCTTTGCCTCCTTATGATGGTATGTAGCTCATATTCGACTTATTCCTATCATAATCCTTTGGTCAATATTGGTCAAAAGATACGATGCGACTTTTATGTATTTTTCCTGAATGGCATTGAATTAAACATATCAATATAGAAAAAAAGGCAATACCGCGAACGGCATTGCCTGTAGATTCAAAGATGGTACACCCGGAGAGATTTGAACTCCCGACACCTGGTACCGGAAACCAGTGCTCTATCCCCTGAGCTACGGGTGCATGTTTTTTACTGAACAATTAATAGTATACCGACATTTTTTCAGGAAAGCAATACTCGATTGATAAATTCAACATTTTTTTTCGGGCGAAAGATGCTTAAGGAGGACTTTCTAGACGGTCGGAAGATTTTTTCCTCTATACTATATAGAAGAGTTAAAGATGCAATGGAATGAAGGGAGATCCGACGATGGAACAGCGCCAGGAACAGACGCAACGGATGACGTTATCGACGTCCCAATTGTTTCAGTTGACGATTCTTGAAGAATCATTTGCTGAACTCGAAGAACATGTATACCGAATCATACGCCGGACAAGCGCTTATCGGAATAATCTCAGTAAAACAATCGACGTTGATTTTGGCCGCGTCGCAGACCGTGTCGCTTCATTTGAAGCGACGCTTCTTCAGCAAATACGTTTAGAATCGGTCAGACAGGAAATAGGATATATGGCGGAACAACTCATGACGTACTTAGATACGGATGGATTATTGCGGACGACGGATGCGCAACTGGCAACATTGTTAGAGGCGGACGTCAGTCTCGTAAAACAAGCACGACACGTTTTACAACGGTGTGAACCGACGGGAATTGCGGCACGTTCCGCGCACGAATGCCGGTTGTTGCACGCGCTCGAACTAGATGACGCGTTATTGATTGATGTCGCGACGGATTTGAATGAAGGGATTGCTGTCAAACAAGTACTTCAAGACATTGATGATGCAACAGACCGGATACGGATCAAAGCGGCGCTCGATCGGTTACCAAAAGCACCGGTCCTTCCGGAGACGACCGTTCTGACGATTCCGGAAGCAGACATCGAATTCCGTGACGGCGAGTTGACGATCAACTGGTCTGATCTCGAAATCGACCGGAGCTGGGCGGACCTCGATGAAGCAAAACCGTTCTTGAGTGCATATGAACGGAGACGGACGACGCTTCGGGCGATTCTGGACGTCATCATCGAGCGACAGCTCAATTGGTTTAAAGGAAAGCTCGAGCTCGCGCCGCTGACGAAAAAAGAAGTGGCGGAAGTGACGGGGCATCATCCGTCGACGGTTGGACGGGCGATTGCGAACAAAACGGTCAAGACGATTCAGGGCACGATGTTACTCGAAGATTTTTTCGTCTCACGGACGACGACCGGGACGTCGAGTTTCTTAGTTAAGGTCCGGATCGCTCAACTGCTCGAAGCGTCGCCTGTTCCGATGAGTGATCAACAATTGACGGACCGTCTCACAGCGGAGGAGATTACGGTCGCGAGACGAACGGTCGCAAAATATCGGGCAGCCCTTGGTTTGACCCAAGCGGACTTCGAGAGACGAGAGGCGAATTCATGATGCGAACAAAAGAAAACATGCACTTAACACTCTATTCACGTCCGGGTTGTACACTATGTGAGGAAGCCGCCATCTTGCTCGATTTTGTATTAGATGAATTTCCCGAATGGACATTCGAAGAAATCAACATTGACAACGATGCGGCGCTCAGTCTGAAGTACCTCTACGAAATACCGGTTCTCGCACATCAAAACGAAATCTTAAGTTATGGAAAATTTGAGACGGAGGCGGTAAGAAATCGTTTACTTGAAAAAAGATGACGGTCGAGACTTGAAACAAAACCAGGGTACTGTTATGATAGCAATGTACCAAGTGGGACAAGATATGACACGCGGGACGTAAAGTGTCCAGCAATTTGAGAGGAGCGGGAGTTACATGATTCGGCAGTTAGTACAGATCCAAAAGCGAATCGTGCCTGATCTGATTGAAGAAATGCAGACACGTTACGACATTCTTCATTATGTACGCCTGATGCAACCGATCGGACGACGAACACTTGCGACGAGCCTTGGCTTGACGGAACGCGTTCTACGCCGGGAGGTCGACTTCTTAAAAGAACAAGACTTACTGGAAGTTGCGACGCAAGGCATGTCCTTGACGGATGAAGGGCGGACGGTATTACGAAGCATGCACAGTGTGATGGCGGAACTCGCCGGGATCTCCGATATGGCGAAAGCCTTAAAAGAGAAGCTTGGTGTAAAAGACGTCGTCATCGTACCGGGTGATTCGGATCAAACCTTCTGGGTGCAACGCGATATGGGACGGGCAACAGTTGCCCGCTTAAAACGTGAACTTTCAAAAGACCACAATACGATCGCAGTTACAGGTGGGACGACGATGGCTTCGGTCGCGGCGATGATGTCGCCCGATAAGGAAAATCGTCCGATGACGTTTGTACCCGCACGAGGCGGTCTTGGCGAAACGCTTGAACTTCAAGCGAATACGGTCTGCTCACGCATGGCTTCACGTGCCCAAAGCGACTATCATCTGCTTCACATTCCAGACATGGTCAGCACCGAGACATTCGTCAAGATGGTCGAGGAGCCGAGCATTAAAAATGTCTTACAGATGATTAAAGATGCTTCAATCGTGGTACATGGAATTGGTGAGGCAAAAACGATGGCAAAACGTCGTCGTGCTTCGACAGCTCTTTTGGAACAGCTCGAAGACGAGCAAGCCGTCGCAGAAGCATTCGGATATTATTTTGATCGGGACGGAAACATCGTCCACCGTGTCAAAACGGTCGGACTACAACTCGACGACTTGAAAAAAGTCGAACACGTCGTGGTTGTCGCCGGTGGTCATTCGAAAGCAGAAGCGATCAATGCCTACGTCAAACAGTCTCCAAACATCATCCTCATTACGGATGAAGGAGCCGCAACAACGATTTTGAAAGGGTAGCCCCCTTTTGAATAATAGATAACTCGCTTTACACTAAAAGGAGGAAAATTATCATGGCAGTAGTAAAAGTTGGTATTAACGGATTTGGACGTATCGGGCGTTTGGCACTTCGTCAAATTCTTCAATTTGAAGGAATCGAAGTAGTCGCAATCAACGACCTCACAGACACTAAAATGCTTGCACACCTTTTAAAATATGATACGACTCAAGGTCGTTTCGACGGAGAAGTTGAAGTACACGACGGATACTTCCTCGTAAACGGTAAAGAAATCAAAACACTTGCTAACCGCAATCCAGAAGAACTTCCATGGGGCGAGCTCGGTGTTGACATCGTTCTCGAATGTACTGGTTTCTTCACAGACAAAGAAAAAGCTGAACTTCACTTGAAAGCTGGAGCTAAAAAAGTTGTTATCTCAGCACCTGCTACTGGCGACATGAAAACTGTCGTTTACAACACGAACCACGAAATTCTTGACGGAACTGAAACAGTTATCTCTGGTGCTTCATGTACTACGAACTGTCTCGCTCCAATGGCGAAAGTTCTTCAAGATCAGTACGGAATCGTTGAAGGTCTTATGACAACTATCCACGCTTACACTGGCGACCAAAATACACTCGACGCTCCACACCCTAAAGGTGACTTCCGTCGTGCACGTGCAGCAGCTGCTAACATCGTTCCTAACTCAACTGGTGCTGCTAAAGCAATCGGCCTCGTTCTTCCAGAACTTCAAGGTAAACTTGACGGATCTGCACAACGTGTACCAGTCGCTACAGGTTCACTCACTGAGCTCACAACAGTTCTTGAGAAAAAAGTTACAGTTGAAGAAGTTAACGCAGCTATGAAAGCAGCAGCGAACGAGTCTTACGGTTACACTGAAGACGAAATCGTTTCTTCTGACATCGTTGGTATCTCTTACGGATCACTCTTCGATGCAACACAAACTAAAGTTGTTACTGTCGGCGACAAGCAACTCGTTAAAACAGTTGCTTGGTATGACAACGAAATGTCTTACACTAGCCAACTCGTTCGTACACTCAAACACTTCGCAGAAATCGCTAAGTAATTCGAGCAATTAAATAGCAATTGAATAAGAGCGGAAACTACCAGTCTCCGCTCTTATTGCGAAAAAAAGTCTGGAGGGGCGTCACAGCCCCTCACTATACGTATGAGACGGAGGACGAATGTATGAATAAGAAATCAATTCGCGACATCGATGTACAAGGTCAACGCGTGTTTACACGTGTCGACTTCAACGTACCACTAGAAGACGGTAAAATTACGGACGACACACGGATTCGTGCGGCACTTCCAACAATCAAACATTTGATGGATGGCGGAGCGAAAGTCATTCTCGCAAGCCACATGGGACGTCCTAAAGGCGAAAAAAATCCTGAGTTCTCACTTGCACCAGTCGTAGCACGCCTCAGCGAATTGCTTGGTAAAGACATCAAGCTCGTTGAAGAAGCGTATGGCCCGGTCGCTGAAGAAGCGGTCAGCAAGCTTGAAGCAGGAGACGTTCTCGTTCTTGAAAACGTTCGTTTCTACCCTGGAGAAACAAAAAATGATGCTGAACTCGCTGAAGGATTTGCGAAACTCGCAGATATCTTCGTCAACGATGCATTCGGTGCAGCTCACCGTGCACATGCTTCTACAGAAGGAATCGCGCACCATGTCGATACTGCTGTAGCGGGATTGTTGATTGAAAAAGAACTTCAAGTTCTCGGGAAAGCGATCTCGAACCCGGATCGTCCGTTCACTGCAATCATCGGGGGATCGAAAGTAGCCGACAAAATCGGTGTCATCGATCACTTGCTTGATATCGTCGATACGTTGATCATTGGTGGGGGATTATCTTATACATTCCTCAAAGCTCAAGGTTATGAAGTCGGAACGTCACTTCTCGAAGTAGACAAAATCGACCAAGCGAAAGAATTCATGAAAAAAGCAGAAGACAAAGGCGTCAAGTTCTTAATGCCGGTCGACTGTGTCATCACGAAGGAATTCGGCGAAGAAACATATGTAGGACCACGCGATATCGACAGTATCCCAGCGGATCACATGTCACTTGATATCGGACCAAAAACAGTCGAACTGTATGCGGAAGCAATCAAGAACTCGAAACTCGTCGTCTGGAATGGACCGATGGGCGTATTCGAACTTGATAAATACGCAAACGGAACGAAAGGTGTCGCTCAAGCACTTGCTGATAGCGACGCATACTCAATCATCGGTGGTGGGGATTCTGCTGCAGCAGCTGAGAAATTCGGTCTTGCAGACAAGATGAGCCATATCTCGACTGGTGGCGGAGCGAGCCTCGAGTTCATGGAAGGTAAAGCCCTTCCTGGTGTCGAAGCGCTTAACGACAAGTAATCCAATAGTTCACAAGGGAGTGTTTCTCAATGCGTAAACCAATCATCGCAGGTAACTGGAAGATGAATCTAACTCTGAAGGATGCAGTCGCATTCGCAGAAGAAGTAAAAGGCAAAGTACCAGCTGCATCGACTGTTGATGCTGCTGTCTGTGCACCAGCTGTATTCCTTGCTCATTTAACGGAAGCAGCAGCTGGAACTGATCTTAAAATCGGTGCTCAAAACATGTACGATCAAGAAAGTGGTGCATTCACAGGCGAAATCAGCCCTGTCATGCTAAAAGAGCTTGACGTGACATACGTCATCCTCGGTCACTCTGAACGTCGTGAGTACTTTGGTGAAACAGATGCATTCATCAACAGCAAAGCGAAAAAAGCGTTCGAGCACGGTCTCGTTCCAATCGTTTGTGTAGGTGAAACACTTGAAGAGCGCGAAGGCGGCAAGTTCGAAGACGTCATCCGTGAACAAACGACAAACAGCCTTAAAGGCTTGACTGTCGACCAAGTGAAAAATCTCGTCGTCGCATATGAGCCTGTCTGGGCAATCGGAACAGGTAAATCAGCGACAGAACAAGATGCACAAGATTCTTGTAAATTCGTTCGCGACGTCGTCGCTGCTGAATTCGGTACAGAAGCTGCAGAAGCAGTTCGTATCCAGTACGGTGGCAGCGTCAAGCCGGAAAACGTCAAAGAATATATGGCTCAACCTGACATCGACGGAGCACTCGTTGGTGGAGCAAGTCTTGAGACAGGATCGTTCCTCAAACTGTTGGAGGCGATTTAAATGAAAAAACGTCCAGTCGCACTTATCATCCTTGATGGTTTCGGTATGCGTGATGAAGAATTCGGGAATGCTGTGACAGCAGCAAACAAACCGAACTTCGATCGCTTTTGGAACAAATATCCGCATACGTTGTTGAATGCGAAAGGGGAATACGTCGGTTTGCCTGAAGGTCAGATGGGGAACTCAGAAGTGGGTCACCTCAACATCGGGGCAGGTCGCGTCGTCTACCAATCGCTATCCCGAATCAACAACGCCGTCAAAGATCGCTCGTTCTTCTCGCGTCAAGCGATGAACGATGCGGCAGGTCACGTGAAGAAACATGATTCAGCACTCCATATCTTTGGTTTAGTATCTGACGGTGGAATCCACAGTCACATCAATCACTTGTATGCCGTTCTTGAATTCGCGAAACTTCACGAAATCGAAAAAGTCTACCTGCATGCCTTCACGGACGGCCGCGATTGTGACCCACAATCAGGTGCTGGTTTCCTCCGTGACGTACAAGCGAAAATGGACGAACTTCACGTTGGTCAATTCGCGAGTGTCTCTGGACGCTATTATGCAATGGACCGCGACAACCGTTGGGAGCGCGTCAAGAAAGTCTATGACGTCATCACATACGGTGAAGGCCCGACAACAAAAGACCCAATCGGCATGGTAGAAGAATCATATACGAAGGACGTTACGGACGAGTTCATCGAACCAACCGTCGTCGTGCAGGAAGACGGTACGCCAGTCGCACCGATCCACGACAACGATGCAATCATGTTCTTTAACTACCGCCCTGACCGTGCGATTCAACTGGCGAAGGTCTACAAAGAAAAAGCTGGCTTCACAGGATTCGAACTTCCCGACAATGCACCGAAGAACCTGCTGCTCGTCTCCATGACGAAGTACTCGGATGCGATTGATACGGATATCGTCTTCCCGCCAGAAGATATCAAAAACACGCTTGGAGAAACGCTCTCGAAGCAAGGCTTAAAACAATTACGGATCGCGGAAACTGAAAAGTATCCACACGTCACGTTCTTCTTCAACGGACAACGTGAAGAACCGTATGAAGGCGAAGATCGTATCTTAATCCCGTCGCCAAAAGTCGCAACATACGACTTACAACCAGAGATGAGCATTTATGAAGTAACGGATGCGCTTGTTGAAGCAATCGATTCCGAAAAACATGATGCCATCATCCTGAACTTCGCGAACCCGGACATGGTCGGTCACTCGGGCATGCTCGAACCGACAATCAAGGCAATCGAAGCAGTTGATGAATGTCTCGGTAAAGTCGTTGACTTGATCGTCAGCAAAGGTGGCGCAGCAATCGTGACTGCTGACCACGGAAATGCCGATAAAGTGCTCAATAAAGATGGCAGCAAGATGACGGCCCATACGACAGAACCGGTACCATGTATCGTGACAGTCGAAGACGTCGAGCTTCTCGAGCCACTTACAGGCGCATTAGCGGATTTAGCACCAACATTACTTGATCTACTTGGCGCAGATCAGCCGTCAGAAATGACGGGTAAATCCATCGTATTAAAGAAATAATCCCGTCGATGGAATAAACGTCTAACAAAGCAACGCACACTATTTTTTCAACTAAAAGGAGCGAATTTAAATGTCAATGATTACAGAGATTTATGCACGCGAGATTCTTGACTCACGCGGTAACCCAACAGTAGAAGTAGAAGTATATACAGAAGACGGCGGCTTTGGTCGCGCACTCGTCCCATCAGGCGCATCAACTGGTGAGCACGAAGCAGTAGAACTTCGTGACGGCGACAAAGCACGTTACCTCGGTAAAGGTGTTTTAAAAGCAGTTGACAACGTCAACGAAAAAATCGCACCTGAAATCATCGGTTACGATGTTTTCGATCAAGCTGGAATCGACAAAAAGATGATCGATCTCGACGGAACAAAAAACAAAGGTAACTTCGGCGCTAACGCAATCCTGGGTGTTTCGATGGCTGCTGCTCGTGCTGCTGCAGATGAGCTTGGACTTCCACTTTACACGTACCTCGGTGGATTCAACGCGAAAACACTTCCAACTCCAATGATGAACATCATCAACGGTGGATCACACGCTGACAACAACGTTGACTTCCAAGAGTTCATGATCATGCCTGTTGGAGCTCCAACATTCAAAGAAGCACTTCGTATGGGTGCTGAAATCTTCCACGCGTTGAAATCAGTTCTTAGCGGAATGGGTCTTAACACAGCAGTTGGTGACGAGGGTGGATTCGCTCCAAACTTGAAATCAAACGAAGAAGCAATCACAGTTATCCTTGAAGCAATCGAAAAAGCTGGCTACAAAGCAGGCGAAGATGTTTACCTTGCAATGGACGTCGCTTCTTCTGAGTTCTACGACAAAGCAGCTGGAACATACAACCTCGCTGGCGAAGGCAAAGTCCTTTCTACAGAAGAGCTTGTTGAATTCTACGCACAACTCGTCGACAAATACCCAATCATCTCAATCGAAGATGGCTGTGACGAAAACGACTGGGATGGCCACAAACTTCTCACAGATCGTATCGGACACAAAGTTCAACTCGTTGGGGATGACTTGTTCGTAACAAACACAGAAAAACTTGCTGAAGGTATCGAAAAAGGCATCGCTAACTCGATCCTCATCAAAGTTAACCAAATCGGTACGTTGACTGAAACATTCGACGCAATCGAAATGGCTAAAAAAGCTGGTTACACAGCAGTCGTTTCTCACCGTTCTGGTGAAACAGAAGATTCAACAATCGCTGACATCGCTGTTGCGACAAACGCTGGTCAAATCAAAACGGGTTCACTTTCACGTACAGACCGTATCGCGAAATACAACCAACTTCTCCGCATCGAAGACATGCTTTCAGATGTTGCTGTCTACGATGGTATCAAATCATTCTACAACCTCAAGAAGTAATTTACGGATTGAGTCGACAGTCTCTCGCTTAGCGAGGGGCTGTTTTTTTTGTTGATGATGAGAAGGAAGAATCAAGCTCAAGCATTACTCCGCTCGCTTTTCTAGGGCGGGACGCAAGCCGCGGATATCTTAATCAGATGTCCGGGTCTCACCTGTCCCTGACGGAAGCTAAGCTTCCTTTTCCCTTTAGAAGTCGAGCGGGGTATGCTTTTCGCTTTTGTAGGCATTGATTAACAGAGTTGTACTCTGGCTCACGTAGGACACAATTTGCTAAACTTCTAGCAGGTAGCAGAGGTCTAAGTGTCCTCTACCCTAAAAAGCCGGGCACGGGTCTATTTTGTTGGTATAGATCCTGTCAGATAAGATGGGAACTACGACAATTACTTGCTTCATGTGACTCCTACAGGAAAAAGCACATGAATGGCAAGTGAGTGAGACGTAAGTGCTTCCCTAACTTTTTTACGCAGAAAAAACGAGATCCGACTCAATGTCGAATCCCGTAATATTAAAATGAAATTTTATGCGTTGAAATCAATCCTCAATAAACGTAACGAGGTAATGATACGGTGAATACAGTGGTGCTTTCGTGACAAAAAATTCAGGTAAATCTGTGTCGATGTCAAGATTGCGCAAGGTCTCCGGATCCAGGCATTCTTGCACAAGCCGCTTGATATCACTCAGCAATTCATCATGAAGATTGGTTTCAACAGGAAATGATCGTTTTGCTCCATCTTTTAGCAACAAGACGACGGGTGGAAGTCCACGCAGTAAATCGACTTCGAGTGGTTCTTTGTTGTTTTTAAAAAAATCATTTAAACAGCTGACGACTTTCATTGAATATTCTTCTTTCACCGAAACCCCCAACTTTCTCTTATATCCTTGATTTAACCTCTATCCTCTAGTTTAGTTCCCTAAATTAAGCTAGGATATGCAGTCAAGTCGCAGTTGTTGCATTAATCGAATCAATAACCGGGTACAGAAGAAAGAACGGGGAGGGAAGAATCATGTTGTTTCGTTATTTATTTCTAGGAATGGAGACATCGATTGACGATATTCCGTTACGTATCATCTATTTCACGGAATTGATTCTATTCATCGGACTTTATCAAATCACGAGTCGTTTCTCACGACAAAGTTTAATCATCGGAACCATCCTGGGTGTCGGGGGATTGATTGCCTTACTACCGGGTGCGATTTATATCTTACGGTACAATCCGCAAGATGCCATCATCGATGTTACATTTTTGCTGATCTACTTATTCGAACCGCTCGCGATCCTCGCGTTCGTCATTGCGATCCTTCGAAGAGCTTTCAAAAAACGACACCAACACTCTTGAAAAGTACGGAAAACGTTCGTATGAAACGTTTTTTCGTACTTTTTTGCTATGTATGGAGTTTTAGAAAGTAAGCGGAATAAAATAAATAAAATATATTTTACGGAAAACGGTTGATGTGTAACCGGTTACACAATATGATACATATTGTAAGCGTTATCAAAAGAAAGAGGTGGCGAAATCATGTCGACCATCCGGGAAGTAGCGAAAGTGGCAAATGTATCAGTCGCAACGGTATCACGCGTCATGAATGAAAAAGGATATGTCAGCGAAAAAGCGCGTGTGGCGGTGCTTCAAGCGGTTAAACAGCTTGATTATCGACCGAATCGTGTCGCCCGTTCCTTGTTTCAAAAACGATCAGGATTGATTGGATTGATCGTACCGGACATCACAAACCCTTATTTTCCCCAACTGGCACGTGCCGTCGAGGATATGGCACATAAGCATGGATATCAAGTGATTTTGTGTAACACGGATGAACAGTTTCAGAAAGAACATGAATATATCCAGTCTCTCGAAGCGATGCATGTCGATGGATTGATCATTACGACGAACTACTCGAACAACCCGAACTATGAAACCATCGAAGTGCCGATCGTCGCACTCGACCGGGTGTTACAAGGAGCAATCCCGACCGTCACATCAAACGGGTACGACGGCGGGAAGAAGGCAGCCCAATTTTTGCTCGATCACGGAGCGGATGAACTCGTCGTCATCAGTGGGCCGTCAAAGTTACCGACGATCAAAAAACGCCGGGATGGTTTTGAAGAAGTCGCAGGAAAACATCTCGTCGCAAGCATCGAGTCCCCGTTTCATTTTCAAGGCGCACTCGACGCGGCGAACTATTTGTTCGACCACTATACCTGTAACGGAATTTTTGCAGCGAACGATGTCATCGCAGCGGCAACGATTCAAGTCGCGGCAGAACGCGGGATTGCGATTCCTGAGCAACTGCAAGTCATCGGGTATGACGGAATCGAGCTCGGGCAAATGATTTCACCGCCACTGACAACAATCGCCCAGCCGATTTATCAGATGGGGGAACTGGCGGCGAAGTTGCTGATTCAACGAATTGAAGGAAAAGAAATCGCGGCCGTCCATCATGAGTTGACGGTCGAAGTCATCGAACGGGAAACGACGAAGCGGAAGGATGAACAAATATGAAACAAATCAGTGTAGTAGGGAGTATCTCGATGGACCTGGTCGTCGAAAGCGATCGTCGTCCGTCAGCGGGTGAAACAGTCATCGGCTCAGCGTTTCATACCGTCCCGGGCGGTAAGGGGGCGAATCAAGCAGTCGCGGTCGCCCGGCTCGGCGGGAGTGTCGAGATGGTCGGGTGCATCGGTGACGATGCGAGCGGGACAGCGATTCGCCAAAACTTTGAAGCGGAACACGTCGGGACGACGCACCTGCAGACGATCACGAACGAACGGACGGGGACGGCGCATATCACGCTCGCGGAAGGCGACAACTCAATCGTCGTCGTCCAGTCTGCGAACCTCGCCGTCGTCTATGACGAGAGCCAGCTCGACAGCTTGCTCGGTCAGACGGACATGATTTTATTACAGCTCGAAATTCCACTGGAAACGGTCAAACAGGTGGCGCGTTACGGAAAAGAGCACGGTATTCCCGTCGTCTTGAATCCGGCGCCAGCCATCGTCCTGGACGACGAGTTGCTCGAAGACGTGACGTACCTGACACCGAATGAACATGAATGCGGCTTGATTTTCGGACAACAGCAATCTCTCGAACATTGGTTAAGGCAGTATCCGAATAAGTTGATTGTAACCGAAGGCAGCCGCGGTGCCCGCTTCTATGACGGCGACGCCATCGTGACGGTGCCGGCGATTAAGACGGACGTCGTCGATACGACCGGTGCCGGCGATACGTTCAACGGGGCACTCGCTGTCGCGTTGACGGAAGGAAAGTCACTGACGGAAGCGATTCGCTTTGCGAACAAGGCAGCCGGTATGTCCGTCCGGGCGCTCGGTGCTCAAGGCGGCATGCCATCGCGGGAACAGATGGAGGTCGAAGTATGAAACGACACGGCATTTTGAACAGTCAAATCAGTAAAGTCTTAGCAGATCTCGGTCATACCGATATGATCGTCATCGCTGATTGCGGCTTACCGATTCCGACCGGCGTTGAGCGGATTGATTTAGCGCTCGAACTCGGGACACCGGCGTTTGCCGACGTCTTGCGCGTCGTCGCGGACGACATGGCGGTTGAACAGGTGACACTGGCGTCGGAAATCAAGGAAGCGAACGAAGCGGCGCTCACTACGGTCAGTCAATTAAACGTGACGACGGAATACGTCTCGCACGAAGCGTTTAAAGAGCTAACGAAGCAGGCGAAAGTCATCATCCGGACAGGTGAAGCGACACCTTACGCCAATGTAATTTTACACGCCGGCGTCATTTTTTAAGGGGGAAGCACGATGCACATTAAGATGACAGGAATCACAAAAGCGTTTGGTCCCGTGCCCGTCTTAAAGGGTGTCGACTTCGAACTCGCGACAGGTGAAATTCATGCCTTGATGGGCGAGAACGGAGCCGGTAAGTCAACGCTGATGAAAATCTTGACCGGTGTCCATAAAGCGGACGAGGGAACGATTCAAGTCGATGGTGTCGAACAACACTATAAAAATCCGAAACTGGCGGAAGAAGCGGGGATTGCCTTCATTCACCAGGAGTTAAACA
Source organism: Exiguobacterium sp. N4-1P (assembly GCF_002214325.1). Taxonomy (NCBI): domain Bacteria; kingdom Bacillati; phylum Bacillota; class Bacilli; order Caryophanales; genus Exiguobacterium; species Exiguobacterium sp. N4-1P. The sequence goes on along the minus strand of NZ_CP022236.1, from coordinate 2,279,047 downwards.
TTCTGCCTGATTTGACGGTGACGGAAAATCTGTTCCTCGGTCGTGAGTTGAAATCGCGCTTCGGTGTGTTGAAACAGGCGGAAATGAAACGGCTCGCGGAACGGGAACTGGCGGAACTGAACGTCTTCATGGATGTCAATCAACTGGCGCGGACGTTATCGGTCGGGCAACAACAGATGATTGAGATCGCAAAAGCACTGATGACGCACGCAAAGGTCATCATCATGGATGAACCGACAGCTGCCTTGACGGAACGTGAGATTCGCGCCCTGTTCAGTGTCGCGACGGCGTTACGCGAGCAAGGCGTCTCAATCGTCTACATCTCGCACCGGATGGAAGAAATCTTCGAACTGTGTGACCGGATTACCGTCTTGCGGGACGGGGTCTCCGTCTCGACCCACCGGATCGCTGAGACATCATTTGAACAAATCGTTCGGGAAATGGTCGGACGCGAGATGGGTGAACGCTACCCGGAACGCAAGGTCACACACGGTGACACGGTCTTAGAAGTGACGGGAGCGACCGGGAAACGGTTTGAAGACGTCTCGTTTTCCGTCCGTGCCGGTGAAATCGTCGGCTTCTCCGGTTTGATGGGAGCGGGACGGACGGAAGTCATGCGTGGTCTGTTCGGTGTCGATCGCTTGAAGGCAGGAACAATCAAGCTGAATGGCAACGTCATCAACATTAAATCCCCATATGATGCAATCAAACATGGACTTGGTTTCTTGACGGAAGACCGAAAAGGCGAGGGTTTGTTCCTCGACTTCTCACTCCGGGAGAACATCTCCTTGCCGACGATTCGGTCGTTAGCGAAGTCGGGTGTCATCTCCGATCAGTCGGAGCGCCAGTTCGCGGAAGGCTATCTCAAGTCGTTGTCGGTCCGTCACAGTTCGATGGATCAACCGGCGAAGTCACTTTCCGGAGGGAATCAGCAAAAGGTCGTCCTCGCGAAGTGGCTCGGGACGAAACCGGATGTCTTGATCCTCGACGAACCGACACGTGGTGTCGACGTCGGGGCAAAAAAAGAAATGTACCTGATTATGAATGAGCTCGCCGCATCTGGTGTCGCGATCATCATGATCAGTTCCGACCTCCCGGAGATTCTCGGGATGAGTGACCGCGTCTACGTGATGCGGGAAGGGCAAGTGAGCGGAATGCTCGAACAACAAGAGGCGACGCAAGAAAGTATCATGACACTTGCGACAGGAGGACAATGAGATGGAATTGATGCAAGGGAAACTGACGGAAAAGAAACCGCGTCGGCTCGGAATCGGGCAGAAGCTCGGTCCGCTCGCCGGACTGTTCGCGATCGTGCTCGTCGTATCGATTATGGAACCGGACTTTTTAACACTCAATAACTTATTCAACATTTTACGCCAAGTGTCGATCAACGCCTTGATCGCCTTCGGCATGACGTTCGTCATCTTGACGGGCGGAATTGATTTATCGGTCGGTTCGATTCTCGCCTTATCGTCGGCGTTCGTCGCCGGACTGATGACGGACGGAACGTCAGCCATTATCGCTGTTCTCGCCGGACTGATCGTCGGCGCTATCATGGGTGCGTTAAACGGCATGGTCATCTCACTCGGGAAAGTCGCACCGTTCATCGCGACACTCGCGACGATGACGATCTTCCGTGGCTTGACGCTCGTCTATACGGACGGACGACCCATCACGGGACTCGGGCAAGGTGGATGGTTTGAATTATTCGGTCGGGGTTACTTTTGGATCTTCCCTGTACCGGTCGTGACGATGTTAATCGCCTTCGCGGTCCTTTACTTCATCTTGAAGAAAACGACGTTCGGGCGTTACACATATGCCATTGGTGGAAATGAAGAAGCGGCGAAATTGATGGGGATTCAAGTCAACAAAGTCAAAATCATGATTTACTCGCTATCCGGCTTGATGGCAGCACTCGCCGGCATCATCCTGACGTCACGCCTCAACTCGGCGCAACCGACGGCAGGAACATCGTATGAGCTCGACGCAATCGCAGCCGTCGTCCTCGGCGGGACAAGTCTATCCGGTGGTCGCGGTTGGATCGTCGGAACATTGATCGGGGCCTTGATTATCGGGACACTCAACAACGGCTTGAACTTACTCGGTGTGTCATCGTTCTTCCAACTTGTCGTCAAAGGACTCGTCATCCTGTTCGCCGTCCTCGCAGATCGGAAACAAACGACGTAATCATACACATTTTGAAGGAGGAAATTACAGATGAAAAAATTACTTGCACTCGTCATGATGGCCTTGATGGTATTCGCAGCCGCGTGTTCGACAGAGCAGCCAGGCAGTGACACAGAAAAAGAGACGAAGACAAAGGACTTTAAGATTGGTCTCTCAATCTCGACACTGAACAACCCGTTCTTCGTTTCACTTAAAGACGGTGCTGAAAAAGAAGCAAAAGCACAAGGCGCAACACTGCAAGTCGCCGATGCACAAGATGATGCGGCAAAACAAGCAAGCGACATCGAAGACATGATTCAAAAGAAAGTCGATCTCATCTTGATCAATCCAACGGACTCAGCAGCAGTCGGTGCGGCCGTCCAAACAGCAAACGATGCCGACATTCCAGTCATCACAGTCGACCGGAACGCTGAAGCCGGTGACGTCATCGCCCACATCGCGTCGGATAACGTCGCAGGTGGAAAACAAGCGGGTGAATACATGATCGAACTCGTCGGCGACAAAGCGAAAGTCGTTGAACTTGAAGGAATTCCAGGTGCATCAGCAACGCGTGACCGCGGCGAAGGGTTCCACGCGGCAGTCGACGGGAAACTGGACGTCGTTGCAAAACAATCAGCCAACTTCGACCGGGCAAAAGGTCTGTCGGTCATGGAAAACATTCTTCAAAACAACAAAGACATCAAAGCAGTCTTCGCCCACAATGACGAAATGGCACTCGGTGCGGTCGAAGCATTGAAAGCAGCCGGCATGGAAGATGTCAAAGTCATCGGATTTGACGCGACAGACGATGCTGTCAAAGCCGTTAAAGATGGCAAGATGGCAGGAACAGTTGCGCAAAAACCGACAGAAATCGGGAAGATGGGCATCGATACAGCGATCAAACACTTGAAAGGCGAGACAGTCGACAAGAACATTCCAGTCGAACTCGATCTCATCAAGCAATAAGTCTTCTATCATCAGTCGCACTGGAGCAATCCTTGAGCGACTGATGTTTTTTTGCAGGAACTGGAATCCGTTAAATCTATTCCTTGTTCCCGTACCTGTTTTTCTCTATAATGAAAGAAGCGTATATTATTGAAGGAGGATCATCGATGATCATTCATAACGTGGCTCTTGTCGGCCTCATCGTCGTTTCCGTTCTTCTCATCATCGTCGTTCTCTTGATGTCAGGCCGTACGGCTGGACTCGGAGCATTAACTGGTGGGGCAGAACAATTATTTGGTCGCCAAAAAGCTCGTGGCTTGGATGCGGTCCTGAATCGTGTGGCATCTGTTTTAGGAGCTTTATTCTTTATTTTGGCGTTACTCGTCGCTTTTTATAAGTGAGTATTGAAACGACAGCCGTACGTTTGCGCTGTCGTTTTTTCTTGTTTTCTCGATTTCTAAATTTTCATTTTGGGGTATAGAGTTAGAGGGGGAATCATTTTATGAAAATTACATTACCAAAACCATTCTTTTTTGAAGCCGGCAAACGGGCCGTCTTACTGTTACATGGCTTTACGGGTTCGAGTGCCGATGTCCGGATCCTCGGTCGTTACCTGCAAAAACAGGGCTATACATCACTCGCCCCACAATATAAAGGGCACGCCGCCCCACCCGAAGAGCTGACGAAGACCGGGCCAGCCGACTGGTGGCAGGACGTCCTCGACGGGTACGAAGAGCTCGTCGCGAAAGGGTACGAAGAAATCGCCGTCTGCGGATTATCGCTCGGTGGCGTCATGTCACTGAAACTGTCGATGAACCGTCCCGTTAAAGCGGTCATTCCGATGTGCGCACCCGCCTATATTAAAAGTGAAGACGTCATGTATGCAGGCGTTACCGAGTACGCTATCGAATTTAAGAAACGAGAAGGAAAGTCACCGGAACAAATCGAACAGGAAATGGCAGCGTTCGAACCGATGCCGACCTTAAAAGATTTACAAGCGTTGCTAAAAGACACACGCGATTCACTCGAAGATGTCTACGCACCGACACTCGTCGTCCAGGCCCGCAATGATCATATGATCAATACGGACTCGGCTAACATCATTCATGATGGTGTCAGTGCCTTCCAAAAAGAGCTGATCTGGTATGAGAACTCAGGTCATGTCATTACGCTCGACAAAGAAAAAGATAAGCTCCACGGGGACATTCATGACTTTTTAGAATCGTTGAACTGGAGCAATTAACTGGAGGTGTCACGTTGGAATTACGTGAACGAATACTCGAGGTCATCACGGCGGAAGAACGTCCGCTGTCGATCGATCAATTAACAAAAAAACTAGAACTATCGGATACAACAGAATTCAAAGAATTGATCCGGACGTTGAACGCACTCGAAGAAGAGGCACTCGTCGCCCGGACCCGCTCGAACAAATACGGCACGCTCGCGCAAATCGGGCAAGTCGCCGGGAAAATCTCCGTCCATCAACGCGGATTCGGATTCGTTTCACCGGAAGACGGTTCAGCAGGCGATATCTTCCTGCCGGCCCCGGAACTCGGTAACGTCTATAACGGCGACCGTGTCCTCGTCAAAGTCTTCGCCGAATCAAATGGCGGCGACCGCCGTGAAGGCAAGTTACTCAAGATTCTTTCACGCGGACCGGCTGATTTCGTCGGGACGTTCGTCAGTCCTAAAGGACGGATTGAATCGATTGCCTACATCGAACCGGATGACTCGAAGCTGACGTTCTTACCGGTCGTCGCGGACGAAGATACGCTCGGTGCCGTCGACGGCCATAAAGTCCTCGCCCGGATCACGAAGTACCCGGACGGTCGTTACGCCGGGACCGCAAAAGTCTTACAAATCATCGGTCATAAAAATGACCCGGGTGTCGATATCTTATCGATCGTTCATAAGCACGGCATCAACGTCGACTTCTCGGACGCAGCGATTGCGGAAGCGAACAACATTCCGGATCAAATCGATGAGAAGGACCTCGTCGGTCGCGTTGACTTACGGAACGAAGTCACAGTGACGATTGATGGTGCTGACGCGAAGGACTTGGATGATGCCGTCCACGTCAAGAAACTTGCGAACGGCAACTATGAGCTCGGTGTCCATATCGCCGACGTCTCACACTACGTCAAGGAAGATTCACCGCTTGACGAAGAAGCGCGTGAACGCGGGACGAGTGTCTATCTCGTCGACCGAGTCATTCCGATGATTCCGCACCGTCTGTCGAACGGGATTTGTTCACTCAACCCGCACGTTGATCGTTTAACACTCAGCTGTATCATGGAAATCGACAAGAACGGTGCTGTCGTCAACCAAGAGATTTTACAGAGTGTCATCAAGACGACGGAACGGATGACGTATACCGATGTCCGGAAAATCATCGAACGCGAAGACGAAGAAGTGATTGCGAAATATCACGATCTCGTCGATAACTTCGATCAGATGGCGGAACTGGCTGCGATTCTTCGCGAACGCCGCTCGCGCCGTGGTGCGATTAACTTCGACTTCCCGGAAGCAAAAGTCCTCGTCAACGAAGAAGGCAAGACAAGCGAAATCATCCTCCGCGAACGGTCCGTTGCCGAAAAACTGATTGAAGAGTTCATGCTTGCCGCGAACGAAACAGTCGCCGAGCACGTCCAGCACCAAAAACTGCCGTTCATGTACCGGATTCACGATGAGCCGAAATCTGAGCGTCTCGATACGTTCTTCAAGTTCATCGCCAACTTCGGCATCAATGTTGAACGCAAGGGCGAGTCGGTCACACCGAAGACGTTGCAGACAATCTTAAACGCTGTCGAAGGCGAACCGGAAGAAGCCGTCGTCAGTACGGTCATGTTACGGTCGCTCCAACAAGCGAAATATGACGTCGAGCCGATCGGTCACTTTGGTCTGTCGACCGATTTCTACACGCACTTCACGTCACCGATCCGCCGCTATCCCGACTTGATGGTCCACCGTCTCTTACGCGAGTACATCATCTTTAATGATAAATCGCAAAAGACACAGGACCGTTATGCGGAAATGCTGCCGGAAATCGCCGATCACGCCTCAAAACGTGAACGCCGTGCCGTTGACGCCGAACGCGAAACAAATGCCCTGAAGAAAGCCGAGTATATGGAACAACACATCGGTGAGACGTTTGAAGGCGTCGTCAGCGGCGTGACGAACTTCGGGATGTTCGTCGAGTTACCGAACACGATCGAAGGACTCGTCCACATCCAGGCGATGACGGATGACTTCTACCGCTATGACGAAGCGAACTACCAGTTGATCGGCGAACGGACGAAACAACAGTTCCGGATCGGCGACGTCGTCGAGATCAAAGTCACTGGTGTCAACATCGATGAGAAGACGATCGACTTCGCAGTCGTCGGGATGCCGGAACGCCAACCGAAAAAACGGTTTGAGTCGAAGACGATCCGCTCAAGCGGCGGCCGTCCGGGACAAAAACGCGACGACAAGAAAGACGACCGTCGCGGCAAGTCGAAGCGTCCAGGGAAACCGAAGGAACAGTCAAAAGGGAAAGGCTTCGCCGGGAAAGACAAGAAGGATAAACCGCCGTTCCATAAAGCGGTCTCGAATAAAAAACGGAAGCGCAAATAAGCGCTTCTGTTTAGAAATGTGGTGGAAGAGAGATGCCAAAAGGGACAAGTTCAAAAGTATTAGCCAACAACAAACGGGCGTCGTTTGATTATGCGATTGAAGATACGATCGAAGCCGGTCTCGTCTTGACGGGAACCGAAATCAAATCGGTCCGTAAAGGAAAAATCAGTATCGGCGACGCGTTCGTCCGCTTCGACGGCGGGGAAGCGATTCTCTGGAACTCGAACATCGCCCACTTCGAACAAGGGAACCGGTACAACCACGAACAGCTCCGTCCGCGGAAACTGTTGCTGCACAAAAAACAGATTGCGACCTTGATGGGATCGGTCTCGCGCGACGGTTACACGATCGTGCCGCTGAAGGTCTACATCAAGAACGGCTACGCAAAATGTCTGATCGGACTCGGCCGCGGGAAGAAGAAATTCGACAAACGTGACGATCTGAAGAAGAAGGATGCGAAGCGGGATATCGACCGTGCGTTACGCGACAAGCAAAAGTATTGAACCCGTAACACTTTTCTGCTATTATAATAGTATTCGGAAAGCCCCAATTTTATATCTTGGGGACGTTACGGATTCGACGGGGGTAGTTCGGTCTTCTGTGGCGTGTCGAGGGGTCGGCCTCGTTAAAACGCATCAGCCATAACTGGCAAAACTAACACACAACTCGCAGCAGCTTAATAGCAGCTACGGATCCTAGCAGCCGTCGCCTGGTCGGCTGATTTCTAGGGTCTCACTTTAAACAGGCTACGCTTGGACCCTTCCGTCTGGAGGGAAAGAGAAGAGATGGAATCAGACTGGTCGGACGGACGCCTGTCAATTGGCAGCCTGACGACGAGATCCCAATAAATTGACTACACACGTAGAAGCTTAAGTATACGATGCCTTCGGACGTGGGTTCGACTCCCACCGTCTCCATATTGAGATATCTGCTTAAGGAAGTGGTATCAAGGTTTTACAACAACAAGGGAGTTAAACTGGGGAGGAAACTCCCTAATTAACTCCTTAACGAATTTGCAACAATTGACCTTCTAATTTGTTGAAATTAGGAGGTTTTTTGTATGGTAGAAAACATGGTGTTTTCTCCATTCAATTAGAAGAAGTTAATATTTCTACAAAGAAAAAGAGTTTCGAAAAAAGTGGTACTCCGATTCCACAGGCATTAGAAATTGTTTATCAGCAAATGCGTATCGCAGGAAACCGCATCAGAACAATTGAAAGCTACGATTATATTATTAATCAGTTCCTAAAGTTTAATAAACTAGAATTTGTAGAGGGGATAACAGTTGAAAGTATGTATAGTTATCTAGATTTCATAAATGTTTCACATCAAACTAAGCTAATACGTCTGAAATCTATTAAGGCTGTATTATGTAAATTCCATAACAATGGTTAGATTAATCAAAAGTTCTGAAGTAACATTCACATCAAGATTGATAAGAAAGTTAAAAAAGGTGTTAAGACAAGCGGTATTGAAGCTTTACTATTACTCATTGACAAGAACACGTTTATTGGATTCCGTGACGCTGTAGCGATGCTATCAATGTACAAGACAGGTATTCGTATTCGTACAGTAGGTGAGTTGAAGGAAAGGCACATTATTAACTTCCAAAATCTATGTTTAAACTTAGATGGCTCAATTTTAAAGAATAATAAATTTTTAAAGTTGCTTATCGACCAAGAACTAGCTGATCTTTATAAAATATTGATTAAGCAAAACGACAAAATTCGTGTTTATTACGATGCTGATAACACAAATATCTTTATCGCACAAAATGGCTTACAAATCAACGATAACAAATCATCAAGTAATGCTATTACAAAACAGTTATGCAAATATGCCAAGCGTTTCGAGCTTGAAAATATTAACGCTCACACTATACGAAGAGGATACGCTAAGAGTTTATTAGAGAAGGGTGTAAGCATTACACAATGGGTCACACGGATTTAACTGTAACAACGAAATACTTAGATATAGATACAGAAGAGGTGGCTTCAAATCTAAGGGAATATCTTTAGCATGGTGCTAAAATGAAATTAATGTTTACAGTTTCATTAGATAAATATGATGTTTTGATACACATATTGCATCTACATAGTTTAGAGACTTAGAACGAAAAGTGTTCTTGAAATTTGCAGATTATATAGTTCGTTCAATAGTGTGGTTGTAGAGAACTAAAAAGGTAATAAAAAAATTATTGTGTTGGAAAATAGTAGATACACCATAAGAAAATTTATGCTTTATTACCTGTAGTTATAGGGTTACACTAGTCGATTCTTGTTAATATATGCACCGTGCTATATTAGTTTAATGTGCATAAAATCCCTTAATAGACATGTTTCTTGCGTGCGTAATACTTTGATTAAAAAAGCACTTTAATGAGGTGCTTTCAGATTGTAGACAAACCCTCATTTCGTTTTTGAAATGAGGGTTTGTTGTATGTAACTCCTATTAAAACGTAGTGAAGGTAGGGATTCCCGGGGGAATCTCAAGACCAATTCGCAAGCTTTTTGAGGTTCAGGGCAATGAAAGTAAGCATCGCTTGAAGCGTTGTTTTTTTCAGCCCTCGATAGCGGCTCCAACGCATGCCATGCTTCTCTTTGGTGTCCGCGAAGACACGCTCAATTGTTTCCTGACGCTTTCGATATAGCGCACGATTCACATCTGTATGTCTGAGATGCTCCACTTCATCCATCGCCTCTTGCCAGAGATGGCGATGGATGACTTTTCTGTGGTCGCGACTCTGCGTACACTGTGAGGGAAGAGGACACACACAAAAGGATTCGAGACATACTCACGGTATCAGTCTCGGGTCGTCGTTCGATAACGGATAACTTGATTGTTTTCACATAAATAACAGTCAGAATGTTCGTCATAGTAAAAGTCTTTTGTTTTTAACATTCCTTTCCCCCCCTTGGGCGTGTATAAGGGAAGACGGGTAAAATACCTTGTTTGAGAAGATGATGGGCAATCAGAACAGTTTTATAGGCAGAGTCGGCGACAACTACGAATGGTTGTTCGAAATGTTGCGTGACGGTTTGAAGAAGTGCAGGAAAGACGATACTATCGTGGACATTTCCGGGCATAATCTTCTGAGGACGAAGCCATGCCGATCACAGGAGGTATGGAGCGAATAGGCGAATTGCTTTTCAAGCTCCCCCCTTCACGTAATAGCCAATCTCCGAATCTGTCGTAATTTCCTTCGTCTCGTGTTCTTCAGCTTTCTTCATCTTGGAGGTGAAAGGCTTTTTTCCGTGCAAAATCCGATCCTCGTTGACTTCTTGGTCTAGTTCTTCTTTCTATAAAATTTCTTTATACAAAATATTCTTCACTTACTAATTAATGTTTGTTAATGATTGACAAAAAAACTAATATAAAGAACAATAATATAGAGGGTGAAATTACCTATATAATATACAAGTGAGGTTAAAGCATGGGGTTTAGAACCAGAAAAGTTGAAAATACAAATTTTGATACTCCTCAAGAAATGTATAAGGACAATAAAAAAAAGAAAATAAATGGAACGTTGGACTATCAATCTCAAATGATAGATTTGTATTTGAATGAGGCTTTTAATAAAAGAGATGTAGCTTTGGAACTTCCCACTGGTAGTGGTAAAACTTTGATTGGACTCTTAATCGGAGAATTTAGAAGAAGAAAAAATAAAGAAAAGGTTGTTTATTTGTGTCCTAATAATCAACTTGTTCACCAAGTAGTGGAAAAAGCAAATACAACTTTTGGAATTAAAGTTACTAGCTTTACGGGCAAAATAGTTGATTATTCTGCAGAAGCTAAATCAAATTATCTTACAGCTGAGACGATAGCAGTAACAAATTATAGTAGTCTTTTCAATAATAATTCTTTTTTTTCTGATGCAGATATTATTATTTTTGATGATGCACATAGTTCAGAGAATTACATAGCGAAGAACTGGTCTCTTGAAATTTCTCGTAAAGATGATGAACAATTATATTATTCGCTTATGGAAAATTTAAAAGATGTTTTAGAAGACACGCAATATAACCGCATGATGAATGAAGCACCAATGAGAGAAGATATTGAATGGTTCGATAAACTTCCTAATATAAAATACTCAGAAAAAATAAAAGATTTTTATCCTATAATAGATGAATATGTGACTGATAAAAAATTGAAGTATTCATGGACTAATGTAAAGAATCATCTTATAGCATGTAATATGTTTTTAAGTTGGGGAAGCATTTTAATCAGACCCTATATTGCTCCGACATTAACCCATCCAGCATTTTCAAACGCAAAACAAAGAATTTATATGTCAGCTACTTTGGGAGAAAGCGGGGAGTTAGAACGAATTACTGGTGTAAGTAATATTCATAGACTTCCAATGGTTGCTGATTGGGATAAAAAAAGTATTGGAAGAAGATTTTTTGTTTTTCCTAATGCTTCTTTTAATTCATCACAAAATAATGAAATACTTTTAAGAATTAATACCTTAGTGAAAAGAAGTCTAATATTAGTTCAGGATGACAAAAGTGTTCGAGACTTTACGGAGATCATAAAATCTAACACTCAGTCAGAAGTTTTTCTTAGTGGTGATATAGAGATTAGTAAAGAAAATTTTATAGAATCTGATGATGGAATTGCTATTTTAGCAAACAGATATGATGGAATTGATATGGATGGGGATTCTTGTAATATGTTAATAATCGGAAGTATGCCTAGTGCTACTCATATTCAAGAAAAATTCTTGACCAATAGAATGGCAGCATCAGTTTTATTTAATGAGCGGGTTAAAACTAGAATAGTACAAGCTATTGGAAGATGTACAAGATCAGATGTAGATTATGCAGCAGTCTGCATTTTCGGTAATGATTTAGAGAACGCTTTAATAGCACCGAAAAAAATTACTAATTATCAACCAGAATTGCGGGCTGAATTAGAATTTGGATATGATCAATCTAAAGCACATGAAAATATTGATAGTTTTATTGATTTACTTAGATTATTTTTTGAACAAGGGAAAGATTGGGAAGCTGCAGAAGAAGATATTATAAGTATGAGAGATGAATACGTTACAAGTGAAACAGAAAAAATAGATGACGAAAACTTTAAAAAATTAAGAGAATCAGCTAAGCATGAAGTAAAGTATCAATATGCATTATGGAAAGAAGACTATGAAGAGGCTTTAAAACATATTGACTATATAATTCCTATACTAACTGGTGATTCACTAAAAGGATATAAAGGTTTTTGGAATTATTCAGCAGGATTTGTTGCTTATCAAATCTATTTGTCTGGAAAAGATCAATTCTACGAAGTATCGAAGAACTACTATAGAGAAGCCTCAAAATCTACAAAAACAATTAATTGGTTTAATAAACTTTTAAATCAACGAGAAAAAGAAAGCAGGACTCAAATTGATGAAAGTTTGATTGATATAATTGAGAGAGTAGAAGTTCAAATCGAACAAGATGGTATAAGAAACAATAGAAAATTTGAAGCTAAAGCAAAAGAAGTAGTAGAGTTACTGAAAAGTGATGATGGAAATAAGTTTGAGCAAGGGCATCAACTTTTAGGGACGTTACTAGGATATAGTTCAGAAAATGCCAGAGGAGATGCAGATCCTGATCCGTGGTGGATTATTAATGATAGATTTTGCATAGTCGCAGAAGATAAAATCTATGAATCTGAATCTAAACCTATACCAGTTAAACATGTGAGACAAGCTGCAACTCATGAAAATTGGATTAGAGAAAAAGTTCCTATGTTGAAAAGAGATGCTAAAATTGAAACTATCTTTTTGACTACATCAAATATCATAGAGAAAGAAGCAGCTATACATGCTCAAAATATCTGGTATGTAAATAGAAATGAATTTGTTTCATGGGCGATTAGAGCAATTGAAGTGATTAGAAAAATTAGAAAAACTTTTTCGGGGAAAGGAGACTTAATTTGGAGAGCAGAAGCTTATGAAATGATGGAAGCGGCCCAAACTACTCCAGAAGGTTTAATGAATTTCATTCAAACCTATAAACTATCGGAGTTACAAAAACAATAAAGTAAAAAACAAGGAGAGTTGGACTAAGCCAACTCTTTTTGTTTTTAATAAGGACGAATTGTAATATTAAGTGCAACACCTAACCGAAAACACAAAAAAAACATAACGACCTCGTGTAGAATAAAGCTACCACACCACATTCAACGGAGGATTCGTTATGAGCTATGTTCATCTTACCACATCAGAAAGAGTCAAAATAGAGACGTATCTCGAGTTAGGCTTCTCCATCCGAAAGATTGCTGGACGCCTTGGGCGACAACCTTCTACGGTTTCACGAGAATTGAGACGGAACCTACACTACAGCGCTATCCATGCTGACCAACGTTATGTGGAACGAAAAAAGAAGTGCGGTGCACAGACGAAGTTTACACTAGAAAAAGGAGTCCTCATCCTCGAAAAGTTACGGAAGACGTGGTCCCCCGAACAGATTGCCTAAAGTGCATTCCAGGAAGAAGGACTATCGTTCAAGACAATTTATCGCTGAATCTATATGTGCCCCGTCGAGGCCGACTCTGGACTCCTTCGTCAAAAGGGAAAGCGTCAGAAACCACGTGAGACGCGTGGACGCTTCAACATCGGGCTGTCGATCAAGGAAACGTCCATCCGACGTCAATGGGCGCAAACGTTCGGGCAGGAGCTTGATACATCGTCTCAGGCAGAGGAAAGTCCTATGGCCTGTGTCGTGACGTTTGTCGAGCGGAAAAGTCGTTTCTATCTCGCTGTACCAATGGAAGACCGGTCTGCTGCGTCGATGGAGTCTGCGATTCGAGCATTGCATCTCTATTTTCCACCGGGAACATTCAAGACCGCGACGACAGACCGTGGAAAAGAGTTTAGCTATCATGAACGAATTCGCCTACTTCAATGGCGTACCGCAACAGATTCTTTATGACAACATGAAAACGGCCGTCATCAGTCACAATACAAACGGTATTAAATTCAATCAGAAGTTCGAGGATTTCTTGGCCTATTACGGGATTACGCCGAAGGCATGTAAGCCTAGACGAGCAAAGACGAAAGGGGAAATCGAACGCTCATTTAGCTATATGAAACAGAACTTTTTCAAACGAAGAATCGGAAAGACGTTGGAACAACTGAATCGCGACGTATTGGAGTAGCTACAAAACATCGCCAATAAAAAGATGAACGATACGACGAAAGAATCACCCGAGAAACGTTTCGAAGTTGAGCAAGGTTTCCTAGCACCAGGTCATTTGAAGGCGCATTATCCAGTCCATCGCTGGGAAACGCGTCAAGTAAGCAAAGACTGTTTCGTGTCTTACCAAGGACGACAGTATTCAGTTCCATTCCGGTTCGTCGGACAGCATGTACGGATCAGAATCACCCTTGACCATCATCTCGAGGTCTACGCTGATGGCGAACAAATCGCTGCGGAAGCTGTCACGAAAGGTTACCGGACTTCGTTCATTACCGCAAACGATTTTGTCGAGGAGTGTCAAAAAGAAGAGAAATCTGGCTTTCTGCCCCATATAATCAAAAGGTACTGTCGATTCGAGCTACTCATTCTAGATGAAATCGGGTATTTTTCGCTCGATACCATCAGTGCGAATGCGCTGTTTCAAATCATCTCGAAGAGATATGAAAGAGGCTCGATTATCCTCACCTCAAATAAGTCGTATATTGAATGGGGAAAAATATTTGGCGAAGAGGTTTTGGCAACCGCGATTTTAGATCACCTTTTTCATCATGCGACCACTTTTAACATTCGAGGGGATTCATATCGGATGAGGGAAAAGAAACGGGCCGGCATCCAGCCGACCCGTGTCGATAGTTTTCAAGAGTAATGTGTAAAAAAGGGATTTTTAATCCGTTATTAAGAGGGAATTTAAAACCGCTGTTGACAGACCTATTCACATCAGGTTTATGAAGAAGGATTTGACTATGAAGGTAAATATCCTAATGTGATATTTTTAAATTAAGCAAAATCGGGGTAGTTTTCACCAATTTGTCGAAAGGTTTAGCCAGGATAAAGATAAGCTGTTTCGCTCCTACAAGTAGCTTCAAAATCTAGACTTGCCTATTTTAACTTCATTAATGACTATAAGAAAAATGGTATTAGTAGATAAAGGAGGAGTTTTATCTAGAAGAATGATTCTTATAGGTTACAGAAGAAAAAGTAGATAGTTTAAATTAAGTATAATATCATTTTAAATTAAATATTTAGTAGAGAAGAATACATTAAAGGGATTGGAGTATATATGAATCCAAAAAATTTTATTTTTACAGCAATTAAGGTTTTGGGAAAAGATGGAAAAT
The DNA here is from genome assembly GCF_002214325.1 of Exiguobacterium sp. N4-1P. Taxonomy (NCBI): domain Bacteria; kingdom Bacillati; phylum Bacillota; class Bacilli; order Caryophanales; genus Exiguobacterium; species Exiguobacterium sp. N4-1P. The sequence continues at coordinate 2,264,007 of NZ_CP022236.1, read as the reverse complement.
ACAAATATTATCCAAATAAAGAGAAAATTTTGGTGGTATTAAGATCTTCTTATATTAGGTTAGACACAACTAATTCTTTTTATCGTGGATATGATAAACCAAGCGGTATTTGTTATGAGCATATAGAATTACGAGTGCCGATTCATATGATTGATAACGCAAGAGAGATGGAAGAAGATATCGAGGATGTATTGAGATATGTTTATGAAGATTCGGATACTCATACTGACGGAAAGTTTGAGATTCGACCTATGGCAATTGATTTAGAAGACGATTATGCAATTTTACATGATGTTCATTTTGAAGAAATTCGCCAAACTATTATTCAAGCAATTAGAAGTGCAAAATATACAATTTGGGTTGCAGTAGCGTGGTTTACAGATGAAGAAATTTATAAGGAACTGCTGATAAAGAAGGAGATTGGCTTAAATATCAGGATTATTACTTCTAATGAGCCAACTAATAGAACTTTAATTGCGCGATTGGAGAATAATTTTGATTTGAAAAAATATCCTCAAGTCCGTTTCAACAGAATGCACAGTAAATTTTGCGTAATTGACTTAGAATATGTTTTGCATGGCTCATATAATTGGAGTTTCAATGCTACAGGTAATGTTGAAACCTTAGCGACAGCGCTTGACAAGGATTTTGTAAACAAATTCGCTGAGAAATTTATTAAATTATATAGCTCAGTCGAATAGGCATAGTTTGTATTGCAATATTTTAGACATCAAATAGTTCATAGAGACTTCTTCAAAAAAGAAACTGCGATCATTTCTAATGTTGTTTAGTTCATAATTTTAAAAGGGGTTATTATATTAAAAGTTATTGTTTTAGAAGACTTTAATATGCTGGATATAGGAGTTCATCTAGTAACAGAAAGAATATTTGGTCTATATACACATCATGGTATATACATTGGAAATGGAGAAGTGATTCATTTCTCTGGTAGAATTATCGAGACTATATCACTGTTTAAATTTTTAAAGGGCAAACCGTTTGCTACTCGTGACTATAAAGATAAGAAGAATTTGAATCCGCCAAGTAAAATTATAGAAAAAGCTAATAGTGGGTTGAATGAGAAGGGGTATAGTCTTCTTTATAATAACTGTGAGCATTTTGCGGATTGGTGTCGTATAAATGAAATGTTACTTAGCAAATAAATCTATTTACTCAATTTATAGGTATATTCCCATATTCATTTGTTAGCATTGAACATGCAACAGTTGGAGGATTATATCATAGCATGGGAAAAGCAGAGAGATTCTCTAAAATAATATTGAAAACAATGAGTTAAAAAAGAGAAGTAAAAATATTTCAAAACACTGACAATGGTGAAAAAATAAAACCTTATCTACTTTTATAACAACTGTATATAAATCAGCAAAAAATATTTCTTCGGTAGTAAATGATGATATCGAGCAAAACGAATTTAAAATAAATTATTTGAAAAAGGGAAACATTCTTCAGCCTTCTGTTCTTAAAAGTTCAATGGATATAAATAAGAGTAAAAGTGAACGTGAAAATTATTATATTGGTAGTATGGCGAGACATACTTTGATTCAATTGAGTGGATATCTTGGTTTCCTTAATATGCTTTTATCAGAAAATAAGTATCCTTTAATCTCGATATTGGTAATTGATCATATTTCTAAAACGTTTGATCAAAATAACGCAAATGCATTAGGGAATATTATTGGTACAGCATACCATTCGGTAGGAAAAGATAATTTACAAATTTTCATATTTGATGATGAAAAATGTGAGAATTTAAATATTAAACCCAATAAGTTTATAAATCTAGTTACTTCTGAAAAAACTGGTTTTAATCCATTTTATTCAAATGCTCAAAGTTAATACGAATAAATAAGATTAAATTAAAAAGATGTTCGCGAATTATTTTTGAAACGGAGCTGACACTATATGATACGACGCGCCACCTTGATGGACGGAAAGGCCTTATCGGATTTGATGCGACGGATTGATCGGGAAACGAAATATATGTTGTATGAACCGGAAGAACGCAGCATGTCGACGGAACAGGCAGAAGCGTTTATTGAACGATTTGGTCAGGCGGCGAACTCGGATATCTTCGTCGTCGATGTCGATGAACAACTTGTTGGCTATGTGTTAGTCGTCGGTGGTAAACCAAGTCGAATCCGTCACCGGGCGAACCTCGTCATCGGCTTGCTCGATGCCTATACGGGTCAAGGTCTCGGTGCTGGATTACTTGAAGCCGTCGATGTGTTTGCCGTTGAAGCGGGACTCGTCCGGCTCGAACTGACAGTCCGGAAAGATAACCTGCGGGCAATCGAGTTGTATCATAAGTTTGGCTTTAACATCGAAGGAACGCGGATTGCGTCGTTATTTATTGACGGCGAGTACGTCGACGAACTGGCGATGTCGAAAATATTTACAGCAGAAGAAGTCTAAAAAAAGATGCTCGGGTGCCTCCTCTCAGATTGAGACGGGACAGACGAGCATCTTTTTTATTGGGATAATTTTTGTTGTTCGAACTCGACTTCAAGGACATTTTTGGCATAATCCTTACCCCAGTCGTACATCGCATCCAGAATCGGCATCAGGCTGTAGCCATGTGGTGTCAACGAGTATTCGACCTTCGGCGGAACGACCGGATACACTTCCCGGTGAATGATCTGGTGGTCTTCCAGCTCCCGTAACTGATTGACGAGCATCCGTTGCGTAATGCCGGGCATCAGACTTTTCAGCTCTCCGAAGCGTTTGGTGCCTTCTTTACCGAGGTGCCAAAGAATCAGCATCTTCCATTTCCCCCCGATGATCGATAGGGTCAATTCCTTTTCACAGTTAAACTGCCGGTCTTCAAAATGTGGCATCAATCCACCTCCTGTTTTAGTATAGTCTTCTTTTCAGCGACAGTATACTTTTCCGCACTATGTATGAAAAACCACACTATGTAAATTAAAAGTGCGTACTTCCCAAGTTCGTCTATGAGGATTATATTTAGTCTTGTTCCTTCACGAACGTCAGAAGGAAGTGCCAGGATCCATAAATAGAGAGAAGAATGGGAGAGATCAATCATGAAATTACAATTAGCAATCGATTTAGTAGATACAGCAGGTGCCATCGCTTTAGTCAAAGAAATTGGTGAAGAAAACTTAGATATCGTTGAGATCGGGACACCGGTCGTCATCAACGAAGGGCTTCGCGCCGTTAAAGAAATGAAAGCGGCATTCCCGAACTTAACGGTTCTCGCCGACTTAAAAATCATGGATGCTGCCGGTTATGAAGTCAGCCAAGCTGTCGCACACGGTGCCGACATCGTGACGATTCTTGGAGCTGCCGAAGATATGTCGATCCAAGGTGCCGTGGAAGAAGCGAAAAAATCAGGCAAGAAAATTTTGGTTGATATGATTGCTGTCAAAGATATCGCGACACGTGCAAAAGAACTTGATGAACTCGGTGTTGACTACATCTGTGTCCATACAGGTTACGATCTTCAAGCCGTCGGCCAAAACTCGTTCGAGGATCTCGCAACAATCAAATCCGTTGTCAAAAACGCAAAAACAGCCGTTGCGGGCGGCATCAAGATGGAGACATTACCGGAAGTCATCGCAGCACGCCCAGACCTCATCATCGTCGGTGGCGGGATTACCGGACAAGACGACAAACAAGGAACAGCGTCAACGATGCGTCGGATGCTGCAAGAGGCGTAAATGACACATATTCAAACGATTTTACAAGAGCTGACGTCGACGGTCGAAGCGATTGATGAAGCCGAGACGATGCAACTCGCCGAAGCCGTTCTAAAGGCAGACCGGATCTTTCTCGCTGGAGCCGGTCGCTCCGGCTTGATGGGAAAAGCGTTTGTCATGCGTCTGATGCATATGGGACTTGATGCGTACGTCGTCGGTGAGACAGTCACCGCGAACTTGCGTGAAGGAGACTTGTTGATCGTCGGATCAGGATCCGGTGAGACGAAAACACTTGTCCCGATCGTCGAGAAAGCGAAACAGATCGGTGGAACCGTCGCGGTCGTCACGATTGAGCCGACGTCGACACTAGCGAAGTTAGCGGACTTAACCGTGAAGCTGCCGGGAGTGCCGAAAGAGCGTACAGCTACTGCGGATGAAACGGTTCAGCCGATGGGATCATTGTTTGAACAAACGATGTTGCTGTTTTACGATGCGTTGATTCTCCACATCATGGCGGCGAAACAACTTGATTCAAAAACGATGTACGGCAAACATGCTAACCTAGAGTAAAATATAAGTGGCTTGGATATAGACGAAAAAGATGAGTTCTCTTCTTTATAGAAAGAGAGCTCATCTTTTTTTGTTATAAATAAACAATTAATTACATAAAAGTAAGTTAAATTATTATACATGGTATAATTAGGTTTCGAATTATTTCTGTAAAGAGGTGGTAAAAGTGCAAGATCAAATTAACGTGAAATTTATTGAAAACAGTAATCCGAGAGAACCTGAAACTGAAGGTGAAAGATACCTGAAACATAAAATTTTAAATGCTGCTATTTTTAATGGATGGACATTATACGAACAGCCCATCATAAATTCCATGCATCCAGACTTTATTTTGCTTCATCCCAATAAAGGAATAATCATTATAGAAGTTAAGGATTGGCATTTGAATCCGCCACAATATAAAGAAAATGGTCAGGTGTTGGACAATAATAAAAATTATATAAATAGGAATCCGATTGACCAAGTCGCTTCATACAAAGAGTTGATACTAAAATATGAGTTAAACTTTTATGTTGATGCTGATGAGAAGCTTAAGAAGCTTAATGGTAATGCGTTCTCTTTGATTAATTCAGTAGTTTATTTTCATGAAGCAGACAGAGAGAAGGCATTAAAATTTTGTGGGAAATCAAATTTAAAAAGAGCACTTGTTTGGAGTCGAGATGATTTAGATTATCTTTGTTCTCAAGTAATATCGAGAGATACAAGGTTTCCAACATGTTTATTTTACGAGCGTTCAAAATATGCAAAATATCCTGATGATACCATGCAAAAGTTAGTCGAGAATTTAGAGAGAGTTTTAAGACCCAGTGACTATGCTAGAGAGCGAAAAAATCCATTGATTCTTACGAGAGAACAGAAAGAATTAGTAGCGTTAAAGTCAGGAAGTATACGAAGATGGGGAGGCGTAGCAGGATCTGGAAAGACAGTGATTATCGCTTCGAAAGCTGTTGAAGCTCTCAAACAAAATAAACGGGTACTAATTTTAACGTTTAATATTACTTTGAGACACTATATAAGAGATTTAAGCAGTCAACAGTTTGGTGATGGGGACAGGACATTATTGAAAAGTCATTTAACAATTACTCATTTCCATGGATTTTTAAAAATACTTAAAGCAGAACTTAATATAAGTGTAAAATCCAATATGGAATCATCTGTTGAAGAATACACACGTAAACAGATGAATGAAATATTAGAGCGGATCAATTCTTCTCATCCAAACGATTTAAAGTACGACTATATATTGATTGATGAAGGTCAGGACTTTAATGGGCATTGGATTAGATTTTTGAAGCGATTTTTTACTTACGACGGTGAACTCTTAGTAATGTATGATCGAGCACAAAACATTTATGAAACTCAAGGCGAATGGATTATAACACCCTCTGAAATTCAAGGAATAGGTTTTAGAGGACAAGTCGGGCATCTTTCAGTAACTCACCGATTGCCGGAAAGTATCGTTTATCAAGTACAACGCTTAAATCCTTTTTTTGAGAATGAGAACGAGCTAACTGTTGCAAATACGCAAGGAGATTTGTTCACTAAAATAGAGTGGAAAAATATCAGCAATCCTGATCACCAAATCGATTCTATAGAAAGAAAAATAAACGATATCATTAACGAAGGTATTAGTACAATTGAAGACATTGTGATCATTACTATGCAAGAAACAACAGGAATCAATGTAGTTAACAGATTTGAAGGAAATAGTTATAAGGTGTCACATGTCTACGATTTAAATGGTAATGGCGACATTGAGGAACGAAGAAATGAGAAATGGAAATTTCAACCGGGAACTGGCCGATTAAAAGTATGCAGCTATCACAGCTACAAAGGCTGGGAAAGTTCGCATGTAATCTTACTTTTAGAAAAGATAAACGGTAATTCCGATCATCTGTCTGACGTCAAGAAAGCACTATTTATTGCTTTGACAAGAGTAAGCGCTTTTTCTGATTCAAGAAGTTTTACATGCATTAACAAAGAGCCGGAATATAATTCGATTGGTAATTTTTTCTGATCTGATGCAAATAACGAGGAACAAAAAAAATAATGAAAGAAATGCCGGCGTTCTCAAAAGACGCCGGCATTTTTTGATTCATTACCACTTCATATCAAAATCAGCCCCGACATCTTTCGCGAGGTGGGCATCCGATCCATAAACGAGCGGAATCGATAAAGACTGCGTGACTTGCAGGAGTTCCGGGTAAGGATAGGAAAGACCACATAACGGCTTACGAAGTCCTGCCGTGTTGACGTCGAGCGTGAAGTCCGCCTGACGGATTTTCCGTAACGTATCGTCAAGGTTCACCGGGTTTGACTCGAGCGGATAGGCTTGGATGAACTTCGTCGGCAACGTCAAGTGACCGAGGCGCTTCGGTTGGTGTTTCCCTAAGTCCGTCATGACGAGTGCCTGGATGCCTTCGTAGTAGCGCTCGTGGGCGGCTGTGACGCTGCCGAGTGTCGTGACGATTTCACCAAAACTCTCTTTACTGAAGTCGACTCCGTAATAACGGTCCTCGATCCAGAGGTAATGCAGCGACAGGATGCCGTCCGTCAGCTCAGGACCGTAGCGGGCGATGATGTCACGTGTCCCATCGACGTCGTTCTCCCAGTAATCAAACTCCATCCCGATCCGGATCTCGATATCGTTTTTATAATTCTCGCGTAACGTCTTCAGTTCCTCGATGTAGCGTTCTGCCGTCGCAAACGACATCCCGGAGTCGTTATCGGGTGCCGGGTCGGTGAGTCCTTCCGGCAACGGGGCGTGCTCGGTGAAGCTGATTCGTTCGAGACCTTGTAACAGGGCGCGTTCGATATACGCTTCGAGCGGATCCTTCGTTCCGTGCGGACAATACGGGCTGTGGACGTGACCGTCCCATTTCATTAAGTGCATGACAAAACCTCCGATATGTTTTTTTAAGTAGTAAAACAGGCAAAAGGATTGACAATCGGACCACAAAAAAGGTATCTTATCGTTAAATAATTTAGCGTGGTACAGTGATAATAAGATAAAGGAGTGGCGACATGCAATCATTTTCTACGATTCGACTCAAGGACGGGGCGACAGACTATGTCGGACCGTCAGCAGAACGTCTGCAACGGGTCATCCGTCAGCTTGAGGATGGACTCGAACAATCTAACTATACCCGATTAATCACACCTTTAATTGAAGAAATTGGTGGACGGGAACAAATTCGGATGGACTTTACGACAAGTGTCGCCCGCGCCCTCAGTGAGCGTGGCCGTGAACAATATAAGCGTGTCTTTTATAGCGGTTCGGTCTTTCAGCCGGAAGAGAAGTTCCAAGTCGGGTTTGAGGAACGGGGCGAGATTGCAGCGATTGAAGCAATTCAACTGGCCGTCCGCCTGATTGAAGAGTTGACAGGCAAAGCAGTCACGTTATCGATCGGCGACGCCGGACTGATTGAACATTTGATTGAGACACGGGTCGGTGATCACCACTTGCGCGACCAGGTGACGCAAATGCTACGCTTGCGGAACGTGATTGAACTGAAACAAATCGCCCGGGAACTCGATGATGAATTGCTGGCAAAACTCCCGCTGTTATTCGGACGTGAAGGCGCAGAAAAAATCTTACCGTTCGTCGATGAAACACGGTTGAACGCCGTCCTTGAGTTAGCGGATGCCGTCAATGCCGATCTCGACTTCGGACAGATGGGCTTACAGACCTATTATGACGGCGTGACGATTCACGGCTTCATCGATGGTGTGACAGAGCCGGTCTTAGTCGGCGGTCGTTACGACCGGTTATATGAACAGTTTGGTCAACAACAACAGGCGTTCGGCATCGGATTTTCGGTCGAACGGCTTGCGGAGGTGCTGTAAATGCGAATCGGAATCACGAAGGGACGCCTGTCGAAAGCGACCGAGCGTTACTTAAAAGAAGCGGGCGTCGAGACATGGGGCGCGATTGAACGTGAATTGATCGTCAAACGGGGCGAGCATGAATTCGTCTTCATGAAAGGATCGGACTTAATCCCGTACGTTGCCCAGGGCGTCCTTGACGTCGCGATTACGGGCAGTGACATCTTACTTGAGTCGGATCAGGAGTTATCGGAACTGACGGAGTTACCATTCGGCGTCTGCCGGATGTCGGTCTGTGCGAAAGAGCCGCTCCAGTTCGAAGGCGGACGCCGGGTCCGGATTGCAACGAAGTATCCGGTCATCGCAAAACGCTACTTCAGTGAACTCGGCGTCGACGTCGATATCGTCCCGCTGAACGGCTCGGTCGAACTGGCACCGCTCCTCGGACTCGCCGATGCAATCGTCGATATCGTCGAGACGGGCGAGACGCTACGGGCGAACGGACTGAACGAATATGAAAAAATCATCGACATCAGTGCCCGGTTCTTTACGAGTGAATGGACACTGAAACGCAAGCGGGTCGAAGTGATTCAATTACTGGAACAGCTGACAGAAGGAGTGACACGGTAATGGCAACGACAAAAAACTTCAGCGTCGACCGTGAGACGGAACAAGCCGTCCGGGCGATCCTTGAAGCCGTCGCAAACGATGGCGACGCAGCAGTCCGTCGTTATACGGCACAGTTCGACAACATCGAGCTGACGGATTTGCGATTAGACGAAGCACGGATTCAACAAGCATTCGAGCAAGCGGACACGAATTTAATCGACTCGCTCAAATTGATGGCGACACGCCTCGTCGAGTGGCACGAACAAGAGTTACCGTCCGACATCGAACTCGTCGAAGCAGACATCACACGGCGCCAACGGTTTCTTCCCGTCGATTCGGTCGGGATTTACGTCCCGGGTGGTGCGGCAAGTTATCCGTCGACCGTCCTGATGAACGCGATTCCGGCAAAAGTTGCCGGTGTCGAACGGATCGTCATGGTGACACCCGTGACAGGACTGACGGATGAAGTCTTAGTCGCGGCTCAAATCGCCGGTGTGACGGAAATCTATACGATCGGTGGCGCGCAAGCCGTCGCCGCATTGACGTTCGGTACGGAAACGATTGGTGCCGTCGACTTGATCGTCGGGCCGGGGAACCGGTTTGTCGCCGAAGCAAAACGCCAAGTCTACGGGATCGTCGGGATTGATTCCGTTGCCGGACCGTCGGAAGTTGTCGTCATCGCGGATGAGACGGCGCACCCGGACCGGATTGCCGCTGATTTACTCGCCCAGGCGGAACACGACCGGGACGCGGTCGCGATCGCCTTCGTCCCGACGGAAGCGATGAAAGCAGACGTTGATGCCAACATCGAAACACGCCTGCAGCAACTGCCGCGTCAGGAGATTGCACGCCGGGCGATGGAAAACGGCGGAGTCTTCGTCGCCTCGCTCGAGCAAGCGATCGAGGAAGCGAACCGCCTAGCAGCAGAACACTTGGAACTCGCCGTCGCCAATCCGCAGGACGTCGTCAAATCGATTCGTCATGCCGGGATGATTTTCCTCGGTCACGAAACGCCGGAGACGCTCGGTGATTACGTCGCCGGAACGAACCACGTCTTACCGACGTCAGGGACGGCACGCTTCGCGTCCGGCTTATCTGCCCGGACCTTCCTGCGTCACCAGACGATGCTCGAAGCGACACGAGAAGGTGTCCAGCGTCTTGCCAATGCCGCGAAGACCGTTGCCCGGGTCGAAGGACTCGAAGCACACGCACAAGCGATAGAAGTGAGGGAAAACTGATGCGACTCCACCAAAATGAACGCTTTACTGCCCATAGTACGATTGGAATCGAGACGATTAAACAACTCGTCGAGACGTTTCCGTTAAACGAATATCCGGTCGAAATCATCGACCAAGTCAAAACGTCTTACAGCACCTATGCCGGTGTCCGCCCGACACAACTCGTGGCCGGGAATGGCTCCGATGAACTGATCGGTTACCTTTGTGCCCGCTACGCTGGTCCAGAGTCACCGGTCATCGCCTCGCAACCGGACTTCGTCATGTATCAGTTTTATGCCGACCGGGCACGGGCCGACTTCAGTAAAGTCCCGCTCCTCGACGGGATGGCACTCGACGTCGACGGCTTGATTGCGGCACCGGGGAATATCATCTTCATCAGTCACCCGCACAATCCGTCGGGGATCTTACGAAAAGAAGCCGACGTGCGCCGGTTACTCGACAGCGGCAAATACGTTGTCATCGATGAAGCGTATATCGACTTCGCCCTCGAGCAGTCGATGGTCGGCTTACTCGAGAAGTATCCGAACGCCATCATCCTCCGGACCTTATCAAAAGCGTTCGGACTTGCGTCCCTGCGCCTTGGCTTCCTGATCGCCAGTGAAGCGATCGTTGCGGAAGTCGAACAAATCAAGTCGCCGTACAATGTATCCGGCCTTTCGGCAGCGGTCGGAATCGCCATCATGGCCGAACCGGAGCTTGATCTTGTCTTAGCGGAAACGTATGCGAGCCGGGACACGATTGCCCGTCTCGTCGAGCCGCTCGGAACAACCTATCCGAGTGCCGCGAATTTCGTTTATGTCGAATATGATGAAGCGGAACGTTTTACCGAACGGTGCGCTAAAGCCGGACTTCGGATCCGTCTGTTTGACGGAGCGTTCCGGATCAGTTGTGGTTCGGTTGAAGCAATGAACGTACTAGAAAGATGTGTAGAGGAGGAAATGCAATGCGTCGTGGGACAAGCGAACGAGTAAGTTCAGAATCAGAAATCAAGGTCGCGGTCGACCTCGCGGGAGGCCCGGTCGAAATCAAAACTGGGGTCGGCTTCTTTGATCACATGTTGACGTTATTCGCTTTTCAAGCGCGGATTGGACTCGTCATCGAAGCGAAGGGCGATCTTTGGATCGATGCCCACCATACGGTCGAAGATACAGCGATCGTCCTCGGGGCTGCCTTGACGGAAGCACTCGGCGACAAGGCCGGGATTGAACGCTACGGCGAATCGCGTGTACCGATGGATGAGACACTCGCGTCCGTCGTCCTCGACTTCAGTGGACGTCCCTATACGGTCTTCCGCGCTGAATTCAAAAATCCGAAGCTCGGTGATTTCGACACGGAGCTCGCGGAAGAGTTTTTCCAAGGCTTGTCGCGGAGCGCGCGGATGACGATTCATGCCGAGGTCCTCTACGGCTCGAACACGCACCACATGATTGAAGGCTTGTTCAAAGCACTCGGACGGGCAGTTCGCCAAGCGATCGCCGTGACGAGTGAAGGCGTGCCCTCGACGAAAGGACTGATTGATCAATGATCGCAATCGTAGATTATGGCGTCGGGAATATCGCGAACATCGAACGGGCATTAAAAGAACTCGGGGAAGCGGTCATCGTCACGAGTGACATCGAACTGCTCGGACAGGCAGAAGCACTCGTCCTGCCCGGCGTCGGTGCCTATGCCCCGGCGATGGCCCGGTTAAAAGAGACCGGCTTGATTGACTTCTTACAGGACCAAGCGACGAAAAAACCGTTCCTCGGGATTTGTCTCGGGATGCAGTTATTGTTTGAATCGAGTGACGAAAACGGTCGGACGCAGGGTCTGGGCATTTTACCGGGAACGATCGAGAAGTTACCGGAAACGGTCCGCTTACCCCATATGGGCTGGCACGAACTGACGAATCACGGCGAAGCTGTCTATTTCGTCCACTCGTACGGTGCCGTCTGCGAACCGGACTGGATCATCGATTCCGTCGAATACGGTCGACTCGTCCCGGCAATCGTCCAAAAGGACTTAGTGACGGGGATGCAATTCCACCCGGAGAAGAGTGGCGAAGTCGGACTGAAATTACTTAAAGAATGGAGAGAGACGACATGCAACTCTACCCAGCAATCGATTTAATGAGCGGACAAGCCGTCCGCCTCAAGCAAGGTGATTTTCAACAACAAACTTTTTTCGGGGATGCGCTGACCATCGCAAAACGGTTTAAGGACGACGGTGCGACAGCAATTCACCTGATTGACTTAGATGGCGCGAAAGCGGGCGAACCGTTGCACTTGAGCCTGATCGCCGATATCAAAAAAGAGACAGGACTGTTCGTTGAAGCAGGCGGCGGCGTCCGCAACATCGAGACGGTCGAAGCCTACGTCGGTGCCGGGATTGACCGAATCTTGATCGGGACGGTCGCCCTCGAGGACGAAGCGTTGCTCGAACAGATGATTGAGAAAGCCGGCGACAAATTAGCGGTTGCCCTGGATGCGAAAAACGGTATCGTCCAGACACGCGGCTGGCTCGAAGCAAGTGATTGGACGCTCGAACGGGCGATCGAATACTTGATTCAAAAAGGTATCAAGACGTTTTTATATACCGACATCTCGCGCGACGGGATGATGCAGGGACCGGACGTCGACGGACTCGACCGCTTGAAACGGGACGGCGTTGAACTGATTGCTTCCGGTGGCGTGACGACGGTCGAAGATGTCGCCCGCTTAAAAGAAATCGGGATGGACGGTGCCGTCATCGGCCGTGCCTTACTCGACGGGTCACTCTCGTTGAAAGAGGTGCTGACCGTATGTTGATGAAACGGATCATTCCCTGCCTCGACGTCAAGGAAGGCCGTGTCGTCAAAGGCGTCAAGTTCCAAAACTTACGTGACCTCGGTGATCCCGTCGCCGTCGCGAAGTACTACTATGAACAAGGGGCGGACGAACTCGTCCTGCTTGATATCTCGGCGACACAAGAAGGACGGGAGACGATGCTCGATATCGTCGAGCGGGTCGCTGAAGTCATCTACATGCCGTTTACGGTCGGCGGCGGGATCAAGACGCTTGAGGACGCGAAACGCCTGATCCGCGCCGGTGCCGATAAAGTCTCTCTCAATTCGTCCGCTCTGCAGAATCCGCAACTTGTCCATGACGTCAGTCAGTTGTTTGGTGTCCAAGCGACGGTCGTTGCGATCGACGCCAAACGGACGGGCGACTCGTGGGGGGTCTTCTCACACGGCGGGACACAAGCTGTCGGTCGGGACGTCATCGAGTGGGCGCAGGAAGTCGTTGCGCTCGGCGCCGGTGAGTTACTCGTCACGTCGATGGACGCGGACGGGACGAAGGACGGCTATGACCTGGAACTGATTCAACGGTTACGCGACGTCGTCAACGTGCCGATTATTGCGTCCGGCGGTGTCGGGACACTTGAACATTTAGCCGAGGGTCTCGAAGCAGGTGCCGACGCTGCACTTGCCGCTTCGATTTTCCACGAAGCGACGTATTCGATGCCGGAGACGAAGGATTACTTGAAGGCGAGAGGAGTCGACGTCCGATGATCGAACTGAATTTTTCAAAAGGACTCGTTGCGGCGGTGATTTTAGACGAAACAACGAACGATGTCCTGATGGTCGGGTTCATGGATCAGGCCGCTTACGACAAAACGCTTGCGACCGGACTCGTCACGTTTTTCTCGCGGACGAAAAACCGGCTCTGGACGAAGGGGGAGACGAGCGGACATACGCTTGAGCTCCGTCGCATGTGGATTGATTGTGACCAGGACAGTCTGTTGATCACGGTCAAAGCGAATGGTCCGACGTGCCACACCGGCAACCGGACATGTTTCTATACAGAAGTGGAGGTGCCCCATGCTACATGAATTAGAGCAGACAGTAAAAGAAAAAATCGCAGCGAATGAGGACTCTTCGTACACGAACTATCTCGTCCAGTCTGGACGCGAGAAAATCGCGAAGAAGTTCGGGGAAGAAGCATTCGAGGTCGTCCTCGCAGGCGACGACACACTCGCGGAAGAAACGGCAGACCTGTTGTACCATTTGACGGTCTTGCTTGCTGACCGCGGTGTCTCGTATAAAGAAGTCGAAGCGGTGCTGAATGAACGACACGGTACGAAATCGACGTTCAAAGATCGTCCCGATATCGAACGGTGGTAAATAGAAAATCCACATTCCTTTGCGGGAAGTGGATTTTTTTGATGGAAAATCGGGAATAGGATACAGTGCTCTTGACGTCATCATATTGTCAGAATGTTTTAATAGGCAGTCTTGCTGTTCGGGCGTATAATCAAGGGCATAGTCCGTCTTGTTTAGAAAGTAGGTGTTCGTTTGATCACAAAAAAAGAAATCACGAAAACGATTAAGGAACAGTCCAAAGAAACGCTCGAGGAGTTACTCGCCAAAGGGGATTCCTTGAAAGAAGAAATCGCCAGTGCGGTTACACACGGGCTCGGTGTCATCTTCAGTATCGTGGCACTCGTGTTGCTCGTGTTACAGGCGACGAAATCCGGTAGTGCATGGAACATCACGGCGGTCAGCATCTTTGGCGCGACGATGATTTTACTTTATCTGTTCTCGACATTGATGCATTCGCTGATGCATACGAAAGCGAACAAAGTCCTGCAAATTCTAGATCACGCAGGCATCTATCTCTTGATTGCAGGGAGTTACACACCGTTCGCGTTGATTACGTTACGCGGACCACTTGGTTGGACGTTGCTCGGCATCGTCTGGGGCGTCGGGACACTCGGGATGATTTGGAAACTCTATTCGACGGGGAAACACGTCTGGATTTCGAACGTTTCTTATTTGGTGCTCGGCTGGTGTTGTCTCTTCGCCATTAAACCGATTTATGAAGCACTTGGTTTACAAGGGTTCTTGTTACTACTCGGCGGTGGACTCGCGTACTCACTCGGCGTCATCTTTTACGTTTGGGCTCGTTTGCCGTACAATCATGCGATTTGGCATCTGTTTGTTCTCGCAGGAAGTGTCTTGATTTTCCTTTCGATTTTCTATTACGTGGCACCGGCACCGATGTCATGAAGAAACTTCGCTTGCGGGACTGGCTTCCCTTTTCACTTTATTTATTGTTCGGACTCGGATTGCTCCTTTATTTCCGCTTGTCGGGGATGATGGAGCAATTTGATTTAGAGGCGTTGTCGAACTGGATTCTCGCGCAAGGCTTTCCCGGCATGCTCCTGTATGTCCTCGCCTATACGATCCGTCCACTCGTCTTTTTCCCGGCGAGCTTACTGACGATGTTCGGCGGTTATACCTATGGTCCGTGGCTCGGCACGTTGCTTGACGTCATCGGCGCCGGGACAGGCAGTTTACTCAGTTTTTGGATTGCCCGTCTGCTCGGACGGCGCGCTGTCGAGAAAATCATTGGGACCGGTAAGCTGACGGTATTCGACGACCGGATTGCTTCGAACGGTTTCACGGTCGTCCTACTTGTCCGCTTGATTCCATTGTTTCCATTTGATGCAATCAGTTATGCGTCCGGTCTATCGAAAATTAAATTTAAGCAGTTTGCACTTGCAAGTTATCTCGGTATCATTCCTGGGGCGTTCGTTTACAACAACATCGGGGCGAGTCTGCGCGATCCATTTTCGTGGCAATTTTTCTTAGCTGTCTTTTTATACGTATTGTTTTTTGCAGTTGGTTTTTTTGCACAACGATCTTTACGAAAAAAACAAAAGAGAGAGCATATGTAAGCGCTTTATGTCATAATATGAGTGCAGTGATGTGAACCGATACGGTAAAACAGCCTAGCATTTATTTAGGGGGAATAATGAGTGATGGAACGAGTACTACGGGATGGTTTTATCTTCTTATCGCAGAATAAGACATTGAATGGATTAGCGAAACGATATGGTCTGAAGTTTGGGGCTGGTCGCTTCGTGGCGGGGGATTCACTCGAAGCATCGAAACGGGCGATTCAAGATTTGAATGCAAAAGGATTATGTGTGACGATGGATCACCTCGGTGAGTTCATCTCGACTGGAGCCGAAGCGGAGATGATGACGCAAGAATGTATCCGTGCCGTCGAAATGATTGCGGAAGAGAAATTAGACTCGCAACTTTCACTAAAGTTAACGTCACTTGGCCTTGATATTTCAGATCAATTAATTCGATCGAACATGGAACGGATATTGACACGGGCGAAAGAGCTCGGCGTATTCGTGACCATCGACATGGAAGATGAACCACGTTGTGAAAAAACGATTCAATTGTTTGAAGAGTTGCGTCAATCGTTTGATAACATTGGTACCGTCATTCAGTCTTACCTCTATCGTTCAGAAGACGACATCAAACGGGTCGGACGGTTTGAAACGAACCTCCGCATCGTCAAAGGGGCATACAAGGAGCCGGCGACGGTCGCCTTCCCGGAAAAAGAAGATGTCGACCACAACTACATCAAACTCGTAAAACTTCAATTGTCACTCGGAAATTATGCTGCGGTCGCGACGCATGACGACGCGATGATTGAACAAATCATTCGCTACGCGAAGGAAAATGGAATCGGAAATGATAAGTTCGAATTCCAGATGCTGTACGGCATCCGCGTCGAACGTCAGCTTGAGCTCGTGAAGCTCGGTTATAAAGTCCGTGTCTACGTCCCGTATGGCCGTGACTGGTACGGTTACTTCATGCGCCGTTTAGCAGAACGTCCGGCAAACGTCGCGTTCGTCCTTAAAGGAATGGTCAAAGGGTAATCGAAACAACAGGGATGGAGCTGTCATGGCTTCATCTTTTTGTTTTATTGTTTGAAATTTTTTTCTATCCCCGTGCTTTTCGTAGCTAATCTGGCTGGGAGACTCAAAAGAAATCACTCGTTATTCATGCACTTTCCTCAGGCGAGACACAAGCCAGACTTTGCTATTCGCAAGTCGGGTCTTGTTTGTCTCTGTCAGCGCAAAAAAATGCGCTTTTTCCTGTAGGAGTTGCATGAATCGAGTGATTTTTTCTACTTGATACGTGTCAGCAGATGAACGATTATGTTGAATGGGTTATCAGCAAACAGACGTGTCCACTCGACTTCTACGGGAAAAGGAAGCGTAGCTTCCGTCAGGGACAGGCAAGACCCGATCATCGCTAGATGGCAGCTAGCTTGCGTCCCGCCCGAGAAAAGCGGGTGGACATACGTCTGTTATAGAGACCCGATTTTCTTTAATTTCGTGTCCGAAACGCAAACAAACACGAAAACGCATGCGCTTGATCGAGTAACCGGTGACCGGTCAACACAGCCCCTTCTTTTTGAATGACTGCTTCGTCAAGCAATGTCCAGCCGAGTTCTTCTGCCAGTTGGACGAGTTCCCACGGCATCATCGTATTGCCCATCGGTGCATCTTCCCCGTACAGCCGACGATAGGCTAAAGCCCGTGGTGCTGCTGTCGGTCCGAGCAGACTGATGACGACAATTGGTGCAACCCGCTCGATTTCCTGAAGGACTGCGAGCGGACGCGTCGACCACTCGAGTGAGTTGACGGCGAGGACGGCGTCAAACGCATCATCTACAAACGGTAACGCTTCACCGGTGCCGATGACAAAGTCGAGGGTCGGTGATTTGTCACGGGCAATCCGAATCATTTCCTCCGATAAATCAAGTCCCGTCATGTCAAAAGAATCCGCCAGCAAGCGGCAGGCCGCTCCGTCGCCACAGCCTAAATCAAGCATCTTGCCAGCGGTGATGACCGACGTTAAGAAAGGAATGATCGTTTTACGACTCCCTTGTGTCCACATCATTTCCGAGCGTTCTGCCCAGTCCGTCGCCTTCTGATCCCACAGTTGTTCCGTCTGTTTCATGACATCTCCCCCTTGTTTCTTTTAGTCTAACAGGAAAATTTGACCAAAACGTGATTTTTTATTGCTACTGAATCATTATTCATTTATGATGGAGATGTAGAAGAAGCAGGGGAAAGATTGATGGGCTTCTTTTTTTGTCAGAATAATGAATGGTTGTTCATTCAATTACTAGTCAGGGGGTATATCATGGCGAGTCAGATCGGTCAGCCGACCACACTTAAATTGACGAAACATATTCAATTCGCCGTCATCATCGGTTCAGGGGTCATGGGTGCAGGAATCGCGGCACACCTCGCGAATGCGGGAATTCGGACATTGATGCTTGATATCGTACCAAAAGAACTTACGGCACAGGAAGAAAAACAAGGACTTACGTTATCGGACAGAGCCGTCCGAAACCGGATCGCACGGGAAAACCGTCAAAAGTTGCTGAAACAAAATCCGGCACCGCTCGCTTCAAAGTCGTTGATCGACTTAATCGAAGTCGGAAATCTTGAAGACGACCTCGAACGCTTGAAGGAAGCGGACTGGATCGTCGAAGTCATCGTTGAACGTTTGGATGTCAAACAACAACTGTTTGCGACGATTGAACCGTTCCTCCGTGAAGATGCGATCGTCAGCTCGAATACGTCAGGGATCTCGATCGAAGCGATGCGTGAAGGACGCTCGGCATCATTTAATGCACGGTTCCTTGGCACACACTTCTTTAACCCACCACGTTACCTCAAGCTACTCGAATTGATTCCGACGACGGACACGAATCCGGAAGTCGTCCGCTTCATGAAACAATTCGCGGAAGAGCGTCTTGGAAAAGGTGTCGTCATCGCGAAGGACACACCGAACTTCATCGGCAACCGGATCGGGACATATGGTCTGCTCGTGACGATGGAAGAGATGAAAAAAGGCGGCTATACGATCGGAGAAGTCGACTCCGTGACGGGACCGTTACTCGGTCGTCCGAGCTCAGCGACATTCCGGACGCTTGACGTCGTCGGAATCGATACGTTCGTCCATGTAGCGAACAACGTCTATGATCTGTTACCGGAAGGTCCTGAAAAAGATACGTTTGAAGTACCGGCGGAAATGAAGCGACTCGTCGCAGAAGGTTCGCTCGGTGCTAAATCAGGACAAGGTTTCTATAAGAAAGTCGGGAAACAAATCCTTGAACTCGATGTGAACTCATTTGAATACGTTGAAAAGAAAGCGCTTACTGAACCGTCGATCGGTCAGGCGAAAGCTCTTCCCGGTGCCAAAAATAAATTGAAAGCCGTTGTTTTTGCGAACGACCGTGTCGGTGCACTCCTCTGGCCGATCCATGCGAAGACACTGCTCTACTCGGCACAACTGACACATGAAATCGCGGATGATATCAAAGCAATCGATGAAGCGATGAAATGGGGCTTCGGTTGGAAGATGGGACCATTCGAGACATGGGACGCACTCGGTGTCGAAAAGACCGTCGCGAAAATGAAGCAGGATGGTTACGACGTCCCGGCATGGGTCGACGAGATGCTTGCGTCAGGCAGCACAAGTTTCTACAACGAAAATGGTCAGCATTATGATGCGACGAGTAAAACGTATGTCGGCAGCGAACAGAACCCGAAAGAAATCCGCTTACGTGACGTCCGCAAGTCGAACGGCGTTTTGCTTGAGAACAACGGTGCCCGTTTACTGGATGTCGGAGATGACGTGGCCGTGCTTGAGTTTACGTCGAAGAGTAATGCAATCGGCGTCGACATCATGCAGATGATTGAACAATCGATTGACCTCGTCGAAAAAAATCACCGTGGACTCGTCATCGCGAACGACGGTAAAAACTTCTGTGTCGGTGCGAACCTCGCGATGATGCTGATGGAAGCAGAAGATGAAAACTGGTTCGAGCTGGACTGGATCATCAATAAATTCCAGCAATCGATTCAAAAGATTCGTTACGCGTCACGCCCGGTCGTCGCAGCACCACAAGGGATGACGCTCGGTGGCGGAACGGAGATTTCACTTCCGGCAGCCCGCCTGCAAGCAGGACTCGAAACTTACATGGGGCTCGTCGAAGTCGGTGTCGGCCTGATTCCAGGTGGTGGCGGAAACGTCAACACGTACCGTCGTTTACTTGAAAATACGCCGGATGGTTTAGTGAATATCGAAAAAGCAGCGCAAAAGACATTTGAAAACGTCGCGATGGCAAAAGTCTCGAAATCAGCGTTCGAAGCACGCGAACTCGGCTTTGTCCGCTCTGTCGACCAGATTTCGATGAACCGGGATCACTTGACGTATGATGCGAAACAACTTGTCCTCGAGCTCGACCGGATAGGCTATACGCCACCTGCTAAATCCTTGATTCCAGTCGTCGGCCGGACAGGGAAAGCGACGCTTGAGCTGGCAACGCGGGAAATGTTCTATGGCGGTTATGTCTCGGAGCATGACCTGAAGATCGCGAACAAGTTAGCGCATGTCATCGCGGGCGGAAACGTTGCGTTCGGCACACACGTCGATGAGCAATATATGCTCGACCTTGAACGGGAAGCCTTCTTGAGCTTGATCGGAGAGATGAAAACACAACAACGGATGCAGCATATGCTTGTCAAAGGCAAGCCGCTTCGTAACTGACTGGGGGGGATTCGAATGAAAGAAGCAGTAATCGTCGCTGGTGCGCGGACACCAGTCGGTAAAGCAAAAAAAGGGTCATTTAAAGCGATGCGTTCTGATGAACTCGCAGGAATCGCGATTAAGGAAACGTTGAAGCGTTCGAAATATGAGGGAACAATCGATGATGTCATTCTCGGTTGTGCTCTCCCGGAAGCGGAGCAAGGGATGAACATCGCCCGCTACGCGTCCGTCCTTGGTGGCTTGTCACACGAAGTACCGGCCATCACGATCAACCGGTACTGCTCGTCCGGTCTGCAATCGATCGCGGATGCGTCGATGAAGATCATGACCGGTCAAGCGACGGCCGTCATCGCTGGTGGACTCGAGTCGATGAGTCAAATCCCGATGCCGGGACACGTCGTTCGTCCAAACCCGTCAATCGTCGAATCGGAACCTGAATATTATATGAGCATGGGGCATACGGCAGAGCAAGTCGCAGCGACGTATCACGTCTCACGTGAAGATCAAGATGCCTTTGCCTTACGCAGTCATCAAAAAGCGGCAGCCGCGATTGCAGCCGGTAAGTTCACGGATGAAATCGTGCCCGTCACGGTGACGGAATACGTCGTCAACGATGACATGAAGGTCGAAGAAAAATCCTGGGTCGTTCAGCATGACGAAGGCGTCCGGGCAGACTCTTCAAAAGAAGGCTTGGCAAAACTCCGTCCGGTCTTCCGGCTTGGTGGCAGTGTCACGGCCGGGAACTCGTCACAAACATCAGACGGGGCAGCAGCCGTACTCGTGATGGAGCGTGAGGAAGCAGAGCGTCAAGGGCTGCCGATTCTCGGGAAGTTCAAGTCGTTTGCCGTCGGCGGTGTTCGTCCGGAAGTCATGGGAATCGGACCCGTCGTCGCGATTCCGAAAGCCCTTGAACTCGCAGGAATCACACTCGAAGACGTCGGCTTGATTGAATTGAATGAAGCGTTCGCCTCACAATCCCTTGGTGTCATCCGTGAGCTCGGTCTCAACGAAGACATCGTCAACGTCAACGGGGGAGCGATCGCACTCGGTCATCCACTCGGCTGTACGGGAACAAAACTGACATTATCACTCTTACATGAAATGAAACGCCGCAACGCGAAATATGGTGTCGTCTCGATGTGTATTGGCGGCGGCATGGGTGCTGCCGGTGTATTCGAATTAGTTGAAGGAGGAACAGGACAATGAGCCAAACGACAAACGAATTGATTAAAGGTGGAAGTTTTGTACTGGATGAATTAAAAGCAGAGCGTCTCTTTACACCGGAGGATTTTTCAGAAGAACATAAAATGGTTGGTGACATGACGGCGAAATTCGTCGAAGATCGTGTCGTTCCAGTACTTGACCGGATCGAAAAACATGAGTTCGAACTTTCAGTCGGTCTCTTGCGTGAAGCAGGCGAGCTCGGTCTTCTCGGGGCAGACGTTCCGGAAGAATACGGCGGCTACCAAATGGATAAAATCTCGTCTTCGATCATCACAGAAAAATTCGCACGTGGTCGTTCATTCGCCCTCAGCTACGGCGCACACGTCGGGATCGGTTCACTCCCAATCGTCTTCTTCGGAAACGAAGAGCAAAAACAAAAGTACTTGCCGAAACTCTCGTCAGGTGAATGGATTGCGTCATACGCATTGACAGAACCGGGCTCGGGGTCAGATGCACTCGGGGCGAAGACGACAGCTGTCTTGAACGAAGCCGGGACACACTATATCTTGAACGGTGAAAAACAATGGATCACGAATGCCGGTTTCGCCAGTCTGTTCGTCGTCTATGCGAAAATCGATGGCGATAAATTCACGGCATTCCTCGTCGAGGGTGAGTACCCGGGCGTCTCGACAGGTCTGGAAGAGCAAAAAATGGGCATCAAAGGGTCATCGACACGGACATTGATTTTAGAAGATGCGGAAGTACCGGTCGAAAACGTCCTCGGTGAAATCGGGCGCGGGCACGTCATCGCCTTTAACATCTTGAACGTCGGGCGTTACAAACTCGCTGTCGGTGCCGTCGGTTCATCTAAACGCGCGATCGATCTCGCCGTTCAGTATGCGAACGAACGGAAACAATTCAAAACACCGATCAGCTCGTTCCCATTGATTCAAGAGAAACTGGCGACGATGTCAGCCCAAACGTATGCGATGGAAAGCTCAGTTTACCGGACAGGCGGTCTCTTCCAAGATAGTCTCGATCAGCTGTCGGAAGAAGAAAGTAAAGACGGCAAACGCGTCGCTGATTCGATTGCCGAGTACGCGATTGAATGTTCGATGAACAAAGTCTTTGCGTCCGAGACATTTGATTATGTCATCGATGAGGCGGTTCAAATCCACGGCGGATATGGTTTCATGGCGGAGTATGAAGTCGAAAACATGTACCGTGATTCACGGATCAACCGGATCTTCGAAGGAACAAACGAAATCAACCGTCTGCTTGTTCCTGGTACGCTCTTGAAGAAAGCGATGAAAGGCGAGTTACCACTCTTAGCGGAAGCGCAGCGCCTCCAACAGGAAGTCATGAGCTTCATGCCGACAGAAGTCGGAACAGAACCGCTCGACCGGGAACGTCACTTGCTCGCGATGATGAAAAAGATCTTCTTATTGACGGCTGGAACGGCTGTTCAAAAATATCAAGATAAGTTACAAGGCGAACAGGAAATTCTCGCGAACACGGCCGATATCATGAGTGCAATCTATGCGCTCGAGTCAGCCATCGTCCGGACAGAAAAAGCGATCGCTTCAAAAGGCGCCGAGAAGAGCGAACTCAAAATCCGTTATACGGAAGTCTTCGCACAACAGGCATTCGAAGGTGTTGAACGTGACGCGAAAGAAACACTCTACGCAGCAGCAAGTGGAGACGAGTTACGGATGTTACTGTCGGCACTGAAGAAATTCAGCCGTTACCAACCAATCAACTCAATCGGCACGAAACGTGCGATTGCGAAACGTTTGATTGAAGCTAACAAATATCTCGTCTAAGTCAGGTTTACGAGTTCGCCTTTGCAGGGAAAATCTCTGTTAAGGCGAATTTTTTTGAGGAGGGAATAGCGATGCGTGAAGATGTAAAAGAACTTCAGTTTGCAGTCGACTACTACAAATCGCTCGAGCGTTTATCGGATGAAGAGTGGCAGTCGCCGCTCGCGATCGATAAATGGACGGTACAGGAGTGTGTCGGCCATTTGTTCTTGTGGGACCGGTATTACCTCGATCATGCCGTCGCGAAGCTCCCTGACGATCGACTGACGTTAGTCGAGACGGACTTTGATGAGTTCAACCGGTTAGCGGTCGAGTATGCGCATCATGTCGACGCATTGACGTTACTGAAAAAAGCAATCGCGGTTCGAAGCGATCTCGTGACGCAACTCGGACGGTTGACGGACGCGCAGTATGAACAGACGTATGAAGGGCGCTTTTGTCCCCGTGAGTTCGTCGCGTCGTTCATCGCTCACGATCACCATCATCAAGATCAAATTGATGCGGCACTCGCGCGCTTGAAGGAACACTGATTTATCTGCTAGTCTTAAAGGTGAGGTGATGAAATATGGTAACGATGTATGGGTATCCAAAGTGCAGTACATGTGTCAAAGCGAAGAAGGCGCTTGAAAACAACGGTGTCGAAGTCGATTACAAACACATCGTCGATGAGACACCAAGTGCCGCGACGATTCGTGAACTCCATCAAAAAAGTGGCGAACCGCTGAAAAAATTCTTTAACACGAGTGGTCAATCCTATCGTGCCGCCGGGCTGAAAGATCGCTTACCCGACTTGTCGGAAGAAGAGCAGTATGCTTTGCTCGCAAGTGACGGGATGCTGTTGAAACGTCCAATCGTCACGGACGGGACAGATGTCACACTTGGATTTAAAGAAGAGATGTATCAAGGAAAATGGTATTAAGAAGCCGATTGAATTTGGTATACTAAAACCGTTAGTCCACTATAGAACACAGGGGGAATCGCAAATGAGTCAAGTCAAAGACAATCTACGGTATTCGGAAGAGCATGAATGGGTCGAAGTAACAGGCAACAAAGCACGAATCGGAATCACGGATTTCGCACAGCACGAACTCGGTGATATCGTGTTCGTTGAGCTTCCAGAAGTCGGAGATACGATCTCAATCAACGAGCCATTCGGTTCGGTTGAATCGGTCAAGACGGTTTCAGAGTTGTACGCACCGATTTCAGGGAAAGTCGTTGCAATCAATGAATCACTCTCCGATTCCCCAGAACTCGTTAACGAATCACCATTTGAAGGTGCATGGATGGTTGATATCGAGCTAGAAGATGAGTCACAAGTTGAAGCATTGATGGATGCTGCGGCATACAAATCAATGATTAACGAGTAATACTTAAAGTAAGACGGACAGGGGTGAAACGATTTCGTTTCATCGCTGTCCTTTTTTTTGTATACTGGCTTCAGAAGCACGGGATAACAGGAGGGGTCAAGATGAAGGAAGTAACAGAAGTACCAGCAAACGGGTTGTTGTATGTCTATGCACCGATGTGCGGCACATGTGCCATCGCCAGTCGGATGCTCGACATCGTCGAAGCGACGAAAGACGAGGAATGGATCCAAAAAGCGAATGGCAATTTCATTCCTGAATTTTTAGAGCAGGCGCAAGTCATGAGTGTGCCGGCATTACTCAAAGTAAAGGATCATCAAGTCGTAGAGCGGTTATATGCGTTCCAAAACGTCCAAAACGTCTTTGCGTTTTGTGCAGAATAACAAGAAAAATCATTGGATGATTTTTCTTTATGTTAAATTGTCGGAATATTTACAATAATTCATTGACAATGACAATTTATGAATGGTATATTCATATCAACTTCTAGAAATGCTTTTATAGGAAGTCTGGCAGAGGTATAGAACTTGATGTTTCTCGTATTTAGAACCATTCAATGACATCCTAAATCTTTTTTTCTGTTTCCCCTTAAGTCGTCCCCCAAAGACGAAGCGGTTCAAAAAAGAGGTGGTGGATTCGAATGGTCGATCTGACTACTGTGACATCTTGCTTTTATAGTTCGAAAGGGCGCCGTCCTCTGATGTGACGAACGAAGAAGTTCGCATCAGAGCTGGGTTTTCCTTCGTTGCATTTCTAACCACATTATTCGTGTTGTCGGTTCTCCGGCAACGCCTTTTTTTTGTTTCCGAAAGATTTTGAAGCTGTCGCCTTGCTAATCAGAATTGTCCCTGCTACAATGCGATTAAGGAAAAATACTTTAATTCATATCCGATTAGTCGGAATTAAAAGCGGGATGCGGAGGACGAAAAGGCATGACAGTACGTTTCATGGATGTATTTACAGAGTGGGCGTCATCTTACGACGACACAGTAACGGGGCAAGATCCGGAGTACAAAGAAGTCTTTCGCCGTTATGACGAAATATTAGAGACGGTCGCTGAAAAAGCGATGTCACCCGTTGCCGAATTTGGCGCAGGAACAGGCAACTTGACGCAACGTTTGCTTGCGCGTCATGAGCAGGTACTGGCGATTGAACCAAGTCCGGAAATGCGCGACATCTTAATCAATAAAATTCCGGCGCTGGCTGTTCAAGATGGTCATTTCTTATCGTTTGAAGCAGCAGATGCAAAAAGTTTTGTCTCGACTTATGCGTTTCATCATTTGACGGATGAAGAAAAAGGACAGGCCGTCGATTTGATGGCAGCGATTTTACCGGCAGACGGAAAGATCGTCTATGCCGATACGATGTTCGTTTCTGAGGCAGCACGTCTAGAAACGATTGCAGAAGCAAAAACTCAAGGGTTTGACAACCTTGCAGAAGATTTAGAACGCGAATTTTATCCACTGCTTCCAGTGATGGAACAGATTTTTACGTCACGCGGATTTAACGTGACATTCACACAATACAATCACTTCGTCTGGCTCATAGAAGCCGAGAAAATGGGGGAATAAATCATGACAATCAAAAAAATGAACGTAGAAAGCTTTAACTTGGACCATACGAAAGTCAAAGCACCATATATTCGTGTAGCAGGCTATAAAGAAGGTAAAGTCGACCAAGTCGTCAAATATGATATTCGTTTCACACAACCGAACGTCGAGCAAATGCCGATGCGTGCGATGCACACACTCGAACATTTACTTGCTGAAAACATCCGCAACTATTCGGACGACGTCATCGATGTTTCGCCAATGGGCTGCCAGACTGGTTTCTACATGGCGATGATGAACTTTGACTCAGTCGAAAAAATGAGTGAACTCGTCGAGAAGACATTGAACGACGTCTTAGCGGCTGAAGTGATTCCGGCACAAAACGAAACGCAATGTGGGTTTGCGAGCGCACACGACCTTAAAGGAGCGAAGCACTATGCCGAGAAAATGCTTGCCGGTCGCGACGAATGGGACATCGTCTTCGGATGATCGCGAAGTCAGTCCGCGACCTCGTCGGAAATACGCCACTGTACGAGATTACTTCGTTCGATTTGCCTGCTGGTACGCGGATTTTGGCGAAGCTCGAATGGATGAACCCTGGGGGCAGCGTCAAAGACCGCCTCGGTATCCAACTCGTTGATGCCGCAATCGAACAGGGTTACGTGACACCAGGCGGAACGATCATCGAACCGACTGCCGGCAACACCGGCATCGGTTTGGCGCTCGCCGCTAAAAAATATGACTTACAGGTCATTTGTGTCGTCCCGGAAAAGTTCAGTCAAGAGAAACAGACGTTGATGCGGGCACTCGGCGCGACTGTCGTCAACACGCCGACTGAACTCGATATGCAAGGCGCAATCGATAAGGCAAAAGAACTCGGACAAACGATTCCGAACAGTTATGTGCCACTCCAATTCGAAAACGAAGAAAACTCGGTCACTTATCAGCGGACACTTGGTCCGGAGCTTGTGGCGGAACTCGGTCACATCGACTGGTTCGTCGCCGGATGCGGATCAGGTGGAACGTTTGCCGGAACGACGGCTTTCTTAAAAGAACGCTTCGGGACAAAAGGGGCAATCGTCGAACCGGAAGGCTCCGTCCTCAACGGAGGGTCAGCCGGACCGCATAAAACAGAAGGAATCGGGACAGCTAAATGGCCGAGTCTCGTTTCTCGTGATTTAGTTGAGGAAATTCATACGATTTCTGATTCGGATGCTTTTACGAAGGTCCATGAACTGGCGGCACGTGAAGGGTTACTCGTCGGCAGTTCAGCAGGAGCGGCACTCGCCGCGGCGCTCGATATCGCCCAGCGCCATCCTGGAAGTACGATTGTCACCGTCTTCGCAGACAGTGCAGAACGGTATTTGAGCCAACAAATCTTTGAAAAGGTGGACGAGACACATGCGTAAAAAAACAGCGTTGATTCACGGAGGAACGGGTGTAGACAAGGCAACGGGTGCCGTTACACCGCCAATCTATCAAACGAGCACATATAAGCAAGAAAAAATCGGTCAATTAAAAGACGGGTATGAGTACTCGCGCACAGCAAACCCGACGCGGACGAGCATCGAACGATTGATTGCTGATCTTGAAGGAGGCGTCCGTGGATTCGCATTCGGATCAGGGATGGCGGCGATCCATGCTGTCTTCAATCTGCTTCAGTCTGGCGACCACATCGTCATGACGGACGACGTCTACGGAGGAACGTTCCGCTTGATGCAACGTGTCCTACCGAAGTTCAACATCGAAGTGACATTCGTCGATACGACGGATCTCAGCGCGACGGAAGCGGCGATTCAGGACAACACGAAGATGCTCTACGTCGAAACACCGACGAACCCGTTATTAAAAGTGACGGACATCGAAGCAATCGCAGCCATCACGCGTCGTCACGACTTGAAGCTCGTCGTCGACAACACGTTCGCGACACCATACTTGCAACAACCAATCGCGCTTGGGGCAGATATCGTGCTGCATAGTGCAACGAAATACATCGGCGGACACTCGGACGTCGTCGCAGGGCTTGTCGTCGTCAACGATGATACGCTCGGCGAAGAACTCCACTTCATCCAAAACTCGACGGGTGGAATTCTCGGACCGCAAGACAGCTTCTTGCTTGTCCGTGGATTACGGACGCTCGGTATCCGGATGGAAGCGATCGAAGAGACAGCACATGAACTTGTCAGCTTCTTGCAAGCGCAAGACGTCGTCTCGAACATCTTCTACCCGGGGCTCGCATCGCATCCCGGTCATGCGATTCAACAAAAACAAGCGACTGGTTTCGGTGGGATGATCAGCTTTGATGTCGGTTCAGCTGCAAATGCAGAGAAACTTGTGGAAGCATCACACTTCTTCACGCTTGCTGAAAGCTTAGGGGCGGTCGAAAGTTTGATTTCCGTTCCGGCACGGATGACACATGCATCGATTCCAGCAGAACGTCGGGCGGAACTCGGCATCACGGATGGTCTCGTCCGGATCTCGGTCGGACTTGAAGATGCAGAGGATTTGAAAGAAGATTTAACGCATGCTTTCAGTCTGCTCGAAAAAGTTTCTGAAAAAACTGTTTGACAAGCAAAATAACCCCTGCTAATATTCAAAATATATTAAAAACAACTAAATACCGATAACTCTTATCAAGAGTGGTGGAGGGACTGGCCCGATGAAACCCGGCAACCGCGGAATTTATTTCCGAAGTGGTGCTAATTCCAGCAGACGAACGTCTGCAAGATGAGAGCAAATGGTTTTGTGTACTGAAAGTGCGCGCGTTTGCTCTAAAACGTGCGCACTTTTTTTTATGTTTAGGAGGGACAGTAGTGATTCGTTTACAGGATGTAGGAAAGATTTATCGCTCGAAGCGCGGCGAAGTCGAAGCTGTCGCAAACGTCGATCTCACGATTGAGCGCGGCGAAATTTTCGGAATAATTGGTTATTCCGGTGCAGGGAAGTCAACGTTGATTCGCCTGCTGAACATGTTAGAAGCACCGACAAGCGGTTCGATTCAAATTGACGGTGTCGAGATGACGACGTTACGACCGAAAGAATTACGCGGCGTCCGGAAAAATGTCTCGATGGTCTTTCAGCACTTCAACTTGCTTTGGTCACGAACGGTCGAAGAAAACATTATGTTCCCGCTCGAACTCGGCGGATATCCGAAAGCACGCCGGAAAGAACGGGTCGCCGAGCTGATTCAACTCGTTGGACTCGACGGTCGCGAAGGCGCTTATCCGTCACAACTATCCGGTGGACAAAAACAACGCGTCGGGATTGCCCGCGCACTGGCATCAAACCCGGACGTCTTATTATGTGACGAGGCGACAAGCGCCCTTGATCCGAAAACGACGGACTCGATCTTAGAGTTACTCGTCGACATCAATAAAAAACTAAAACTGACGATCGTCTTGATCACACACGAGATGCACGTCATTCAAAAAATCTGTCACCGGGTCGCCGTCATGGAGGCCGGAAAAATCGTCGAACAGGGTCTTGTTTCAGAAGTCTTCCGGCATCCGAAACAAGCGATGACAAAAGAATTCGTCAAACAACTGACGTCGTCTACAGAAAACGAGTTGACGTTCGCGAAACTTCGTGAGCGCTATCCGACAGGGAAAATCGTCCAGCTGACATTCGTCGGTTCGACAGCAGAAAGTCCGATCCTGGCAGAAGTCATGAAAGATTCGACCTTATTATTTAATATCATCGGCGGGAACGTCGGACAGACGCAAGACGGTGCACTCGGAACGTTGTTCATCCAACTGATTGGTGCGGCACATGAAACACAAGCGGTCATCGCGAAACTTCAAGCGAGTGACGTGGAAGTGGAGGTGGATCACCGATGACGACATTCTTTAACGACCTCGATTGGGAAATGGTCTGGACGGCGACCGGCAGTACCGTTTATATGACAGCCGTCGCGGGTCTAGCGACTTTCATACTCGGTTTAATCATTGGTCTGTTGTTGTATGCGACGAATGAAGACTTATTGTTTAAGAACCGGGCACTGTATTCCGTGCTCAGCTTTTTAGTCAACATCTTCCGTTCGATTCCGTTTATTATATTGTTGATTTTATTGATTCCAGTGACGCTCATCATCGTCGGATCGTTCTTAGGACCAACAGCGGCACTTCCGGCACTGATTCTTGGGGCGGCACCGTTTTACGGGCGGATGGTCGAACTGGCACTGCGTGAAGTCGACAAAGGTGTCATCGAAGCAGCGGAATCGATGGGGGCAACGAAGTTCCAAATCATTTATAAAGTGTTGATTCCGGAAGCACTACCAGCAATCGTCTCCGGTATCACCGTCACGCTCGTCGCGCTCGTCGGTTACACGGCAATGGCCGGAGTAGTCGGAGGAGGAGGACTCGGGGACATGGCATATATCGAAGGTTTCCAGCGTTCTCAAAACGATGTCATCGCCATCGCGACATTGTTGATTCTCGTCATCGTCTTCATCATTCAAATTATTGGTGACCTGCTCGTAAAAGCAATCGATAAACGATAATACTATTTTTAGTTAACTTGGGAGGAATTATTCATGAAACTTTGGAAAAAATTCGTCGGTACAGCAGCAGTATCCGTCTTAGCAGTCAGTCTTGCAGCATGTGGGGAAGAGTCTTCAGGAGACGACGCGAAGACACTTGTCATCGGTGCTTCAAACGTTCCCCATGCTGAAATCCTAGAGCACGTTCAAAAAGAGTATGAAGCAAAAGGCTACAAACTCGAAATCAAAAAGTTCCAAGATTATGTGTTGCCGAACAAGGCACTCGCTGAAAAAGAAATCGATGCAAACTATTTCCAACACGTTCCGTACCTTGAGCAACAGGAAAAAGAGAACAAATCTTATAAATTTGAAAATGCAGGCGGCGTCCACGTTGAACCGCTCGGCGTTTACTCAAAGAAATATAAGTCGCTTGACGAGTTACCGAAAGGTGCAACGATTTTGACGAGCTCAAACGTCGCGGAGCGTGGACGTGTCTTGACGTTCCTCCAAAACGAAGGCTTAATTAAGTTGAAAGACGGTAAGACGACAGATGCTCAGCTTAGTGATATCGCGGAAAACCCGAAGAACATTGAGTTCAAAACGAATATCGAAGCGTCACTCTTGCCGCAAGCGTACAAAAACAATGAAGGCGATGCTGTCCTCATCAACACGAACTACGCGATTGATAACGGTTTGAACCCGTTAGAAGACACGATTGCCCTTGAAGATGAGTCTTCACCATACGTCAACATCATCGTCACGCGTGAAGGTGATGAAAAAGACGAGCGTGTGACGGCATTGCTCGATATCTTACACGAGAAAAAGACACAGGATTGGATTACGAAAGAATATAAAGGGGCCGTCGTTCCGGTCAGCAAATAATTCACTCGAATGATGCATTCTTCCTATATAATGGAAGGATGCATTATTTTTTTAGTTGAAGGGGGATTCTAAGTGCACCGTTTACGACAGTTACATCCGCTGACGATCGGCGTCCTGCTCGGAACATTTTTCTCACGGCTCGGGACGTTCATCACGATGCCATTCTTTGCGATTTATTTATCGACGGTGCTGAAGTTCAGCCCGGTCGATGTCGGCTGGGTCCTCAGTATTTCAGCCGTCTCGAGTCTTGTCATGAGTTTCATCGGCGGGACCTTGTCTGACCGTTACGGGCGTCGGACGATGATGCTGACCGGAACACTCGGCTTCGTCTTT
The DNA here is from genome assembly GCF_002214325.1 of Exiguobacterium sp. N4-1P. NCBI lineage: Bacteria > Bacillati > Bacillota > Bacilli > Caryophanales > Exiguobacterium > Exiguobacterium sp. N4-1P. The sequence continues at coordinate 2,232,108 of NZ_CP022236.1, read as the reverse complement.
GTCTTCATCGCCTTGGCCCAGGTCGAGACGTTTTGGGCGTTCTTTACCTTGAGTGCCTTGAACGGCGTGTTTCGTTCCATCTTCGAACCATCCGCTCGTGCCCTGATCAGTGACACGACGGATGAAAAAAATCGACTGTTCGTCTTCAATATCCGTTACGCCATGATCAATGTCGCGGCTGCGATCGGGCCGGGGATTGCGTTATTGCTCAGTGCCGGCAATACAGCGATTACCTTCTATATAACAGCCTTTGTTTATCTCGCGTACGGGATTGCGATTTTTATCCTGTTTCAGCGGTATCCGATCACAGAGAGTCACGGCGGGAAAAAAGTTTCGTTCGGTGCAACCGTTCAACTGTTGAAAACGGACGTTGCTTTCACGTTTGCCCTCGCCGGGATCATCTTCGGGATTCTCGGCTACAGTCAGTTCAACTCGACGTTGCCGCAATTTTTGACGACGACGACGTTACTGTCCGGTGGGACTAGTTTGTTTGCTTTATTGATCACGATTAATGCCGTGACTGTATTAGTCGTCCAGTACCCGATCATGAAGTTCGGGATGAAGACGTCGCCGCTCGTCTCGATTACGGTCGGGATTGCGACCGTCGCGTTCGGTTTATTCGTCATGGGGAATGCCGGAACGGTCTGGTTGATGATCGGTGCGATGTTCATCTTCACGTGCGGGGAAGTGATGATGTTCACGATGACCGATATCTTGACCGATAGTTTTGCGAAACCGGAATTACGGGGCAGTTATTTCGGAGCGATGGGCTTAACATCGATTGGTCAGTCAATCGGACCGGTCATCGGCGGACAATTACTTTTTTATTTTGGCGCCGATCGTCCGTTGCCGATTTTTGGTTGCTTAGCCCTCTTGACATTACTCGGAATACCACTGCTCTTACTGTCACAGCGGGTTCACAGACGATCGAAGGTGGAAGAAGAGAAAGAAGTCGTATCACTTTAAAGTCATTCTCACTAAAAGGCTTCATTTTGAGAAAAAACCATGAGCGATGACGCTTGAATAATGTGGTATGATTCATTAAGATTAGAATGATACTAAATTAGTAACTCTCGTGAACTGAATCGTCAGACACGAAATGAATAGATGGAGGGATTCTACATGAAGGCTTCACACTTGAAGATTGAAGATCTACACGTCGCAATCGACGGCAAAGAAATCTTGAAAGGCGTTAACTTAGAAATCAAAGGCGGCGAAATCCACGCGGTCATGGGACCAAACGGGACAGGTAAATCAACACTCGCGTCTGCATTGATGGGTCACCCAACGTATGAAGTAACATCTGGATCAGTCACACTCGACGGAGAAGATGTTCTTGAGATGGAAGTTAACGAACGTGCGCAAGCAGGAATGTTCCTCGCCATGCAATACCCAAGCGAAATCAGCGGTGTTACGAACTCTGACTTCCTTCGTTCAGCAATCAACTCACGTCGCGAAGAAGGCGATGAAATTTCACTCATGAAGTTCATCCGTCAACTTGACGCACAAATGGGACTTCTTGAAATGCCAGGCGAAATGGCACACCGTTATCTCAACGAAGGTTTCTCAGGCGGAGAGAAAAAACGGAACGAAATTCTTCAAATGACGATGCTGAAACCAGCAATCGCAATCCTCGACGAAATCGATTCAGGTCTTGATATCGATGCACTTAAAGTCGTTGCAAAAGGTGTTAACGAAATGCGTTCACCTGAGTTCGGTTGCCTCATCATCACGCACTATCAGCGTCTCTTGAACTACATCGAGCCTGATTTCATCCACATCATGATGGGTGGAAAAATCGTCATGTCTGGCGGAAAAGAACTTGCACACCGTCTTGAAGCAGAAGGATATGACTGGGTTAAAAAAGAACTCGGCATCGAAGAAGTCGAAATCGAAACAAAAGCGTAAGACGAGGGAGGAAGCATGATGACTGTAGAACTGAATCTTGCCGTAAATCGCGAGGCAGTGGCAGAACGTGCGACTCGCTTAGGGGAGCCCGCTTGGATGATTTCTAAGCGCCAAGATGCACTTGATCTTGCCCCAACGCTCGCATTGCCAAAAGTAGAAAAAATTAAAATCGGTGGCTGGAACTTCACAGAAGGCACAGCAGATCTTGAGACAGCAACAGGTCTCACGCCGGATATCGAAACATTAATCGGTGAAAACCGTGACCATATGTTGATCACGCGTAACGGACAACTTGTCCATGCGCAAAACAGTGAAGCAACGAACGGTGTCATCTTCACGACGCTTGAGGATGCGATGAAGCATCATCCGGAACTCGTTGAGAAGTATTTCATGACAGAAGGCGTTAACGTCAATGAAGACCGTCTCGCAGCACTCAACGCAGCACTCATGAACGGCGGAACATTCTTGTACGTACCTAAAGGCGTTAAGCTGACGGTACCGATGCAAGCGATTTATACGCTCGAACAAGCAGGCGGCGCACTTTACCACCACGCAATCATCGTTGCCGATCAAGACAGCGAATTGACGTATATCGAAAGCTTCGTCTCTTACGGTGAAGAAGCACATAACGTCAACGTCGTGACGGAAGTGTTCGTCGAAGCGAACGCAAAAGTTCTTTTCGGAGGCGTTGATACGCTTGCGAAAGGTGCTGTCACGTATATGAACCGCCGTGGTGTCGTCAAACAAGGCGCGAAGCTCGAATGGGCACTCGGTCACATGAATGACGGACATACGATCACAGAAACGAAAACGCATCTCGTCGGGAACGATTCGTTCTCAGATACGAAAGCCGTTACTGTCGGTCGTGGCGATCAAAAACAAAACTTCAACGTCCGGACAGATCATTTCGGTAAAGGATCGGAAGGATTCATCTTGATTCACGGTGTTCAAAAAGATTCGGCGACGTCGATCTTCAACGGAACGTCAATGATTCACCATGGTGCGTCGAAATCAAACGGAGTCCAAACGGAACGTGTGCTCATGTTGTCTGAAAAGGCACGTGGTGACGCGAACCCGATCCTCTTGATCGATGAAGATGATGTCATGGCAGGACACGCGGCATCTGTCGGCCGTGTCGACGAACTTCAACTTTACTACTTGATGAGCCGTGGGTTGTCACGTAAAGAAGCAGAACGCCTTGTCGTTCACGGTTTCTTACAACCTGTCGTCTCTGAGCTTGCGATTGACTCCGTCAAGGAACGTCTCGTTCAAGTGATTGAAGGGAAAGTAAACTAATATGGGAATCGATGCATCCATCCGCAATCAGTTTCCGATTCTTGACCAACAGGTTAATGACCGGAAACTCGTCTATTTAGATAGTGCGGCTTCGTCACAAAAGCCGCTCGTCGTCATCGAAGCGATCGACAACTACTACAAGACGGTTCATTCGAATGTGCACCGTGGCGTCCATACGCTCGGAACACGAGCGACGGATGCGTACGAAGGTGCGCGTGAGAACGTACGTCGTTTCATCAAGGCGCAACACCATGAAGAAATTATCTTTACCCGTGGGACGACGACGGCGATTAATATCGTCGCGTCCAGTTACGGAATGGAGCATGTGCAAGAAGGCGACGAGATCGTCGTCACCTATCTTGAGCACCATGCGAATCTCATTCCGTGGCAACAAGTCGCGAAAAAGAAAAAAGCGAAATTGAAATATGTTGATTTGACAGCTGATGGTCGCGTGACGATTGAAGCCGTCAAAGCACAAATTTCCGATCGGACGAAAGTCGTTGCGATGGCACATGTCTCGAACGTCCTCGGTACGATCAATCCAATCAAAGAAGTGGCGCAACTCGCGCATGCCGTCGGTGCCGTCATGGTCGTCGATGCAGCGCAAAGTGCACCGCATCAAAAAATTGACGTCGTCGATCTCGACTGTGATTTCCTGGCGTTCTCTGCCCATAAAATGTGTGGACCAACAGGAATCGGCGTCTTATATGGTAAAAAAGCATTACTGAATGCGATGGAACCGGTCGAATTCGGAGGCGAGATGATTGATTACGTCGGACTTGAAGAATCGACGTTCAAACCATCACCGTACCGTTTTGAAGCCGGTACACCCATCATTGCGGGGGCAGTCGGTCTGTCGGCAGCGATTGATTTTCTAGAAGAAATCGGTCTAGAGAACATCGAAGCCCATGAACGCGAACTCGCCCGGTATGCGATGGCACAGATGCGTGAAATCGATGGATTAACGATTTATGGTCCAGAAGAACGTGTCGGTCTCGTCACATTCAATCTCGGCGATGTCCATGCACATGATGTCGCGACGGTACTCGACATGCAAGGCGTCGCAGTCCGCGCCGGTCATCACTGTGCACAACCACTGATGCGTTGGCTCGGTGCCAGTTCAACGGCACGAGCAAGCTTCTACTTGTATAACACGCAAGAAGAAGTCGATGCCTTAGTGACAGGACTTCGTCAAACGAAGGAGTATTTCAGTCATGGATTTTAACAATCTCGATCACTTGTACCGTCAAGTGATCATGGATCATTATAAAACTCCTCGTAATCGCGGTGCGATCGAGGGAGGCGTGACGATCGATATGAACAACCCGACGTGTGGAGACACGATTCGCTTACAGCTCGCGATCGAAGACGATATCGTCCAAGATGCAAAGTTTGACGGCGAAGGGTGTTCCATCAGTATGGCGTCCGCGTCGATGATGACACAGATCGTCAAAGGAAAAACGGTCGAAGAAGCATTACAACTCGCAGAAATCTTTTCTGAGATGGTTCAAGGGAAAGACTATGATGATGAGAAGTTTGATCTTGGGGACGCAGAAGCACTTTCCGGTGTGACAAAATTCCCAGCACGTATCAAGTGTGCGACACTTGCTTGGAAAGCGCTCGAACGTGGCGTGGAAGAAGGCAAGTAACTTCGGTCAGTAAGTAAGAGGAGGAAATGAACATGGCTAAGAACATGCCTGAAATTGGCGATTATAAATATGGTTTCCACGATCGCGATATCTCGATCTTCCGTTCTGGACGCGGCTTGACGACAGAAGTCGTCGAAACGATCTCGAAAATGAAAGAAGAACCACAATGGATGCTCGACTTCCGTTTGAAATCGCTTAAGATTTTCAACGAACAAGCGATGCCGGCCTGGGGTGGCGATTTATCAGATCTTCGTTTTGACGATATCACGTATTACGTGAAGCCATCGGAACGTGCTGAAAAATCATGGGATGAAGTACCGGAAGAAATCAAACGTACGTTTGACAAACTCGGTATCCCGGAAGCAGAACAAAAGTACTTGGCAGGTGTTTCGGCACAGTACGAATCAGAAGTCGTTTACCACAACATGAAGAGTGAACTTGAAGATCAAGGGATCGTCTTCAAAGATACCGATACAGCACTCAAAGAGAACGAAGACTTGTTCCGTGAGTACTTCGGTAAATTGATTCCGCCGACAGACAACAAATTCGCTGCCCTTAACACAGCGGTTTGGTCGGGTGGTTCATTCATCTACGTACCAAAAGGCGTCAAGATGGATACGCCGCTTCAAGCCTACTTCCGGATCAACTCGGAAAACATGGGTCAATTTGAGCGGACGCTCATCATCGTTGACGAAGAAGCATCTGTGCACTACGTCGAAGGATGTACGGCACCGGTCTACACAACGAACTCGCTTCACTCGGCGGTCGTTGAGATCTTCATCAACAAAAATGCCTATTGCCGTTACACGACAATCCAAAACTGGGCAAACAACGTCTACAACCTCGTTACGAAACGTGCGATCTGTGAAGCCGGCGCGACGATGGAATGGGTCGATGGTAACATCGGTTCGAAATTGACGATGAAATACCCAGCCGTCATCTTAAAAGGTGAAGGATCACGCGGGATGACATTATCAATTGCCATCGCGGGTAAAGGGCAACACCAGGATGCGGGTGCGAAAATGATCCACCTTGCGCCAAACACGTCGTCAACGATCGTCTCGAAATCGATTTCGAAACACGGTGGGAAAGTTACGTATCGCGGAATCGTCCACTTCGGCCGTAAAGCGACCGGAGCGCGTTCGAACATCGAATGTGACACACTCATCATGGATAACCAATCGACATCGGATACGATTCCGTACAACGAAATCCTCAACGATAACATCTCGCTTGAACACGAAGCGAAAGTATCGAAGGTCTCGGAAGAACAATTGTTCTATCTGATGAGCCGCGGGATTTCACAAGAAGAAGCAACAGAAATGATCGTCATGGGCTTCATCGAGCCATTCACAAAAGAATTGCCGATGGAATATGCGGTCGAAATGAACCGTCTCATCAAGTTCGAGATGGAAGGTTCAATCGGATAATCTAACTCCGAAAAAGAATTTTACACTCCTCACGCGCTTTATCCGTTTTCCTTTAGGAATCGGGTGAGGCGCGTGATTTCGTTTAGATTAAAATCTGCTCTCGTACTTTTTTAGGCGAAGCCGGATTAGACAAGAATAAGCTTCTTCCTTTTCTGTTGCTTTCCTCGGGCGAGGGGCAAGCCGTTGCTCCTTGACCTATCGGGCAATGAGCAGGGTCTTGCTTGCCTCTGACAGCGCAAGTTGCCTTGCGCTTTTTCCCGTAGGAGTCAACGAAAAAGAGAAGCTTTGTTTAGGTTGTGCCGTAGAGTAAGGCGAGTCGAGACATGGAAGCGCGACACGGCAGTATGGTGATGTCGGCTCTTCGATCTTCATAAGATAGCATTTGTCTCCAGTATCTGACTTTAACGAAAGTCAGATTGGTTGCTAAAGCGATTATCGCCGAACGCTTTTTCCAGTAGGAGTCACGAGAATCAACGTGTTTTCAAGATGTGATTCGAGAAGGGAAAGCGTGTCGGATAACACGAACTATCCGTCTGGCATACGGTCTTATTTTACTGGGGTATTGTTGATTGTTCTTTCCGACAACGGGTAGAGAGTAAGAAACAGCTTCTAGAAAGGAAGGATGACCGATGCGACCGATTGTCTACTCATTTCAAGTATCGCTTGACGGCTATCTCGAAGATGAGCAAGGCTTACTCCCCTTTACACCTGACAAGGAACTCCATCGTTACTTCAATGACTACGAAAAACAGTTTGATACACATTTCTATGGACGGAAGTTATATGAAATGATGCATCCGTTTTGGTCGAACGTAAGCGATACGGAAGAAGTCGCAGAAATTCGTGACTATGCACTGATTTGGACAGGAATCGAGAAGATTGTCTTCTCCCGGACATTGACGCAGGTCGATGGGCATGCCCGGCTTGCAACGATGACGATTGAAGAAGAAGTCGAACGTTTACGGGGGATGCCCGGCAAACGGATATCCGTCGGTGGCGCAAATCTTGCTGCACAATTCATGCAACGTGACTTGATTGATGAATACCATGTTGTCGTCTATCCTGTCCTGCTCGGAGGCGGAAAACGGATGTTTGGACGACTCGACCAACCACTTGCTTTACGCCTCGTCGAACAACGGCACTTTGCTTCTTCCGGCTGTGTTGTCCTTCGATACGAACGAACACGCTGACGACAATCTTCGAGAAGAAGTTTTCGATTTAGCTGTGATATGATAAGAAAATAGACAGTGCAAAAAAGCCTGCGTCAAAAAAAGCGATAGGTCTTTTTTGTCGTAAGGAGGGATAAGCGGATGATTTATGTCGGCGTGACCGGTTGGGGGGATCATGATAGCCTCTATCCGACACCGCAAGACCGAAAAGAAAAACTGGCTGCCTACGCGGGACATTTTCCGGCAGTCGAAGTCGATTCGACGTTTTATGCGATTCAACCGGAACGAAACTATCAAAAATGGGTCACAGAAACACCAGACGCCTTTCGCTTCATCGTCAAAGTACACCGGGCGATGAGCGGGCACGATCGGGACAACAAAGATCCGCTCGGTCCGATTTTCGAACAATATATCGCGTCAATTGAGCCGATGCGGCAGAGCGGGAAGATTGCTGCGATTCTCGTTCAACTGCCACCTTGGTTCGACGTTAGTAAAGTTCACCTTGAATACTTGCAAACTGTTCGTAAATCGCTTGCGGGACTCCCGGTTGCGATCGAATTCAGAAATCCGTCCTGGTACTCCGACGAATATCGGGAACGGACACTTCGTTTTTTAGCAGAGCATCAGTTCATTCATACGATTTGTGATGAGCCGCAGACAGAAGACGGTTCCGTCCCGTTTGTTCCTGTCGTCACGCAAGAAACAGCGTTCGTCCGCTTGCATGGTCGGAACAAAAACGGCTGGCTGAAAAAGCCGGGACAAAGCAGTGACGACTGGCGGAAGGTCCGTTGTTTATACCGGTACTCGGAAGAAGAATTACAAGAATTAGCAGAACATGTCCGGACGCTTGCAGGACAAGCGAAAGACGTGTATGTTTTCTTTAATAACAATTCAGCAGGCGATGCCGCGCCGAATGCGAAACGTCTGATTGAGATCCTTAATCTCGATTATGAACTCGCTCCCCGGCAAATCTCGTTGTTTTAATTTTAGAGGAGGCTTTGAGCGTGAAGTTACACGTCATCCATTACAATGATCTTCATTCACACTTTGATATGTGGCCTCGCTATATGTCGTTCATCAAGGAACACCGGACGTACGACTCCCTTGTCTTTGATTTAGGGGATCATGCAGACCGTGTCGCACCGGCGACGGAAGCGACGCAAGGAAAAATCAATACCCATCTCTTAAATGAGTTAGCACCGACTGCCGTGACGATCGGAAACAATGAAGGAATCACGTTTCCCCATGACTGGCTTGCGGCACTCTATACAGAAGCGACGTTCCCTGTACTCGTCTCGAATATGACAGCACCGTTCGCGAAGTCTGGCATGATTCAGGAACTTCCGACCGGTAACGTCGGAGTCTTTGGTCTGACGGCCCCTTACTATGAACTGTATGAGTTGCTCGGGTGGACAATCGAAGACCCGTTCGAAGCAGCAGCGCGTGAAATCGAGTCGCTTCGCGGACAGGTCGACGTCCTGATTTGTTTGAGTCATCTTGGGTTTTATCAGGATGAGGAACTGGCAGAACGGTTTCCGGAGCTTGATTTAATCATCGGAGCCCATACGCATCATGTCTTAGACGATGGTGTCGTCAAGAATGGTGTCTTGATTGCTCAAGCCGGTAAGCACGGTCAATACGCAGGTGAGATTTATCTCAACACGGATACCGGTGAAAAAGAAGCCGTCTTGCACCCGCTCCACGACTATGCGGCGGATGAAGCGAGTTCCGGATTACTCGACCGTGAACAATATACTGCTGAAAAAGTGATGAAACAACCGATTGGCAGGACATCAGGTCTAGCGAATGACTGGTTTAGTCCGTCACCGTTCTCCCAACTGTTAGCAGAGACGATGCAGGACTGGTGTAAAGCAGATATTGCTTGTGTCCCGGCTGGTATATTGCTCGGTTCGCTATCTCCGGGTCCTGTCTCTTCCTTCGACCTGCACCGGTTATGTCCGCATCCCATCAATCCGTGTAACGTCACGATGACAGGACGGCAACTGATGACGTTCATGGAAGAAGTCGAAACGAATCAGTTTGAACAGTTAAAAGTCCGTGGACTCGGTTTTCGCGGGAAATTGATGGGGAAAATGCATTACGCAGGACGTGACTCCGTTTTAGCCACACTGGACGAGTCGGCGCACTACACGGTCGCGATGCCAGACATGTTTACGTTTGGACCTCTCTTCCCAGCAATCAAAGACATGCCGAAACAGTATTTCATGCCGGAGCTTTTACGAGATTTGCTATTTAACCGGCTATCGGAGAAGTCAGAATTCACTGAATTGCATGCCCCTAAACGATAATTGTTTGGTATACTGAAACAGAAAATAAATGACTTTTTTGGGGGATGAAGGGGGAAGTGTATTTATGGCTAGAGGAGAGATTCAACGGAAACCAGAATGGCTAAAAATCAAGTTGAATACGAACGAGACCTACACAGAGCTTAAGAGTATGATGCGAGAAAAAAAGCTACATACTGTCTGTGAGGAAGCGAAGTGTCCGAACATCCATGAATGTTGGGCCGTTCGCCGGACAGCGACGTTTATGATTCTTGGGAGTATCTGTACACGGGCTTGCCGTTTTTGTGCTGTGACGACAGGACGTCCGAATGAACTCGATTTAGAAGAGCCGACACGTGTCGCAGAATCGGTTCGTCTGATGAACTTGAAACATGCAGTCATCACGGCAGTAGCACGTGACGACCTGAATGACTTCGGGGCAGGAGTTTACGCCGAAACGGTCCGTGAAGTACGACGGATGAACCCGGAGACATCGATTGAAGTCTTGCCATCTGATATGGGTGGAAACTTTGATGCGCTCCAAACCTTGATTGAAGCGAAACCGGACATCATGAACCATAACATCGAGACGGTTCGACGCTTGACACCGACGGTCCGCGCAAAAGCAACGTATGACCGGACACTCGAATTCCTTCGCCGTTCAAAAGAGCTTGCTCCCGAAATCCCGACGAAATCAAGTTTGATGTTAGGACTTGGTGAAACGTGGGAAGAGATTTTACAGACGATGGATGATCTTCGTGCGAACGACGTCGATATCATGACAATCGGTCAGTATCTTCAACCGACGAAAAAACACCTGGATGTCATCAAATACTATACACCACAAGAATTTGCTGAACTAAAACAAATTGCGCTTGGCAAAGGCTTCTCACACTGTGAAGCCGGTCCACTCGTCCGCTCTTCTTATCATGCGGATGAACAAGTCAACGCAGCGAAAAAAAATAAAGCTGCTTTACCAATCGATTGAGTAAATGAAACCGTCTCAGTAGCCGACTGGGACGGTTTTTCGTCTGCGCGGAGATTCGTTTTCAGAAATGAATATGCTATGATAATAGGAGCAGGGGGTGGAAAAATGATACAAGTCAATCGCGAACGATATGAAATCGTCGAAGAAAAGCGTGAAGGTTTCAATGAGGAAGCTTTCATCGGACGATTCAGTGATGTCCTCGAAAAATATGATTACATCGTCGGAGATTGGGGGCACGGTCAACTTCGACTACGTGGCTTCTATAATGACGATCACATCAAGGCGACGTTTGATACGAAGATTTCGCATGTTGCGGATTATTTATATGAATACTGTAATTTCGGCTGTGCTTATTTCATCGTCAAACGGATGGAGCCGGTAGAAGGAGAAGAAGCACCACCTCGCTTCGACGGATCTTCGGCCAATACGTTGAAGCTTAAACGTAAATTTTCTCCGACTGAAGAAGCATAGTAATCAAAAAGACATATTTAAAAGCGTTTCTGATGGGCTGATTTCGGCTATTACTATAAGTATCACGTACCTATAGGGGGAACCATCCATGAGAATCGTCGGGATTTATAAAACTGTGCCAGAAATCGTTAGTGCTGTTCATGATTTGCGTGTCGCCGGAGTCATTTCAACGGACTTAAAAGTCGTTGCCCATGACCGCTATGACTTAGATCAAATCGAAGACATGGCAGATTTGCATAATCACCAGACGTCAACGAAGCTGTCGCAAGAAGAGCATATGAACCTATGGCATGAGATCAAAGGGATCTTCAAAAAGAAAGAAGCTGCTTCGACGACGCATACAGATGTGTTGCAAGCGAGTGGCTTAAGTAAAGAAGATGTCGACCGTGCAAACAAAGCAGTCGAAGACCATCAATTCGTCTTGCTCGTCGGGGACGAGGCAGATCAGCATTCAGAGCGTAAAGCTCATGATGATTCAGACAATACGAATGTGTTCAGTGGACCGAATACACTGAATGAACGCAATGATCGTCTCCTCTAAAATGCTTAAAAAGCAGCTCCATCCTTCACGGATGGAGCTGCTTTTTTTCATGTGAGACCAATGTATTCACTTAAATACCGTTCGAGTTCATCAGCTGCGTCTTCTTCGAGGTCGAAGGCATGAGCGATATAACCCGGTTCGTCAAAATCATCGGCACCGATGATTGCGAAGCGGTTCGAGAGTAAATTCAGCACTAAAATCTTTCCGAAAAAATGTTCCGAGTGCGTGATTGCTAAATCGAACCGGCTCGTTTCACCAATCCAGCAAATAAACCGTGTTTTCGTTTGTTCGACATCATCATATAAAAAATCGCGTTCTTCCATCATGACGTGTAAAGTCCCTCATTTCCTAGTCTCTTTTCAGATTAAAGGGTTTGGGGAACATTTTGCAAGTACGGTTTGCGCGACAGACTGTGTTCCGCGATGACTTTACGGATGGTCCGTGTTTTTGAGCGCATGACGAGCGACGTCGTCTCTACGATATCGTCCGTGATGAACTTGACCCCGTCGAGCATTTCACCGGTCGTGACACCTGTCGCCGCGAAGATACAATCGTCACTCTTGATTAAGTCGTCGAGCGTCAATAATTGTAACGGATCAGCAAGTCCCATCCGAATGACACGGGCCGTCTCTTCGTCGTCCATCGGGTGCAAGCGTGCCTGCATGTCGCCACCCATTGCTTTAACAGCAGCAGCGGTAATGACGCCTTCCGGTGCACCGCCCGTTCCGATGAAGATGTCGATGCCTGTTGCCGGTGAAAGGGGGGCGATTCCGGCAGAAACATCGCCGTCCTCGAATAACCGGACGCGGGCGCCCATCCGCATAGCGGCTTCACGGAAGTGGTCGTGACGGGGGCGGTCTTGCATGATGACCGTCACGTCTTCAATCCGTTTATTGTTCAGTTCAGCTGCCTTTTCAATGATGACTTCGAGTGGATCGTCGAGCGAGACATGTCCTTTTAAGTTCGGACCGACCGTTAATTTATCCATGTACATATCAGGAGCATGCAAGAGTGCGCCTTGGTCTGCGACAGCGATGACGACCATGGCGTTACCGAGTCCTTTTGCGACGATGTTCGTGCCTTCGAGCGGATCGACTGCGATGTCGACGATCGGACCATTTGTCGTGCCGAGTTGTTCGCCGATGAACAGCATCGGTGCTTCATCGAGTTCACCTTCTCCGATGACGACTGTTCCTGTCATATTGACCGTATTCAAGACTTCACGCATCGCTGTCGTTGCGGCATCATCTGCCTCGTTCTTTTTCCCACGACCAATCCATTTTGCAGATGCGAGGGCAGCAGCCTCTGTTGCGCGGACGATTTCTAATGCAAGTTCCCGTTCCATGTATAAATAACCTCCAAGTCACTTAATGTGACATACTATTTTGGGTAAAAATCTAAATTGAGGATAACACATTGAGGAATGTGATGCAAATGGCGTTTCTACTTTTCATGGACCGCCGATAGGTCTAAAATGGAAGATGTGAGGGGGAATGCTAGATGTATTTCGTGAATCGGGAAAAGATTGAACAAACGGTGATTTGTTTCGAGACAGCGCTTCGTCAAAGCAAAGAGTTAACGGGGGATGCGGTGACGACAGCTTTAGCGCTGGAACGGATCGGGTTTTTAGTCATCGAAAGTATCATTGATATCGGAAATAGTATGATTGATGGTTTCATCATGCGTGATCCGGGAAGTTATGAAGATATCGTATTGATTTTAGAAGACGAGCGGGTGATTGACGCAGAACTCGCGACGAGCTTAAAACGAATCGTCGCACTGCGGACACCGATCGTCCGTGAGTTTACGAAGTCGAGTACAGCAGAAGTCCGGACGGTCTTGAGCGAAGAAGAAATAGAGCTTCGTCGATTTCCGTCCGCGGTCCGTCAATACTTAGAGACAGAACTCGGACCCGTCTCGGCATTTTTACCAAACGAGGAGTGAGTCAGGATGAAAGCGAAAGGTTATTTATTCGATTTAGACGGCACGATGTATAACGGAACAGAACCTGTTCAAGAAGCCGTTGATTTTGTCAATCGCTTGCAAGCAGAAGGCGTGCCGTACCTGTTCGTGACGAACAATGCATCGATGACAGCAGAAGCCGTCGCTGAAAAACTACGCGGCATGGGCGTTCATTCCGATGCAGGACATGTCTTAACGAGTGCGATGGCGACAGGTCGCTACATCGCAGAACTCGACCCAGGTGCAAATGTCTATGCGATCGGTGAACACGGGTTGCTCGATGCCTTAGAACAACAAGGACTTCAAGTCGTTGCCGATGAGCATGCGGATTACGTCGTCATCGGACTCGATCGTCAAATCACGTATGAGAAGTTAGCGATCGGTGCACTGGCGATTCGGGCAGGAGCACGATTCATCTCGACGAACGGCGATATCGCAATTCCGACAGAACGCGGCTTCTTACCAGGAAACGGTGCCTTGACATCGGTTTTACGCGTGACGACAGAAAAAGAGCCGTTCTACATCGGGAAACCGGAACCGGTCATGGTCAACATCGCTGCTGAAATGATTGGTCTTGCGAAGGAAGATGTCATCATGGTTGGTGACAACTACCATACGGATATCTTATTCGGAATCAATGGTGGGATTCGGACGATGCATGTCAACTCGGGTGTTCATACGCCTGTCTTTATTCAAGGGCAGGATGTTCAGCCGACGTACATGGTCGATTCGCTTGCCGAGTGGATTTTATAACCATAAAAACCCCCCGACGACGGATGTCATCGGGGGTTTTTTTCGAATTAGAAGACTTGTTCTACTTCAACGACGCCAGCTACTTCTTCAAGCAGGGCACGTTCGATACCAGCCTTCAATGTGATTGTCGAACTTGGGCAACTGCCGCAAGCTCCCATCAAACGAAGTTTAACGATACCATCTTCAACATCTACGAGCTCAACGTCTCCTCCATCACGAAGAAGGAACGGACGCAATTTTTCGAGGACTTCATTCACTTGATCAAACATTTCCATGCGTAAACACATCCTTTCTTATAAATTCATTGTAACAGGGTTGAAAAATGTTCTCAATCTGGAAAACTTGTATACTGAGAAAGAGTAAACGGAAGAAGGGGGATATCTGATGGAAATCAAGGTATATGGGGCAGCTGTGACGTGTCCGAGCTGTGTCGGGGCACCGAGTTCGGAAGAGACGTTCAGCTGGTTACAGGCTGTACTTGGACGGAAATATGAAACGGAGTTAACATTTGTTTACGTCGATTTTGAACAGGCGACGACACGTGACAGTTGGGTGGATGCTTTAAAAGACGACGAATATTTTTACCCACTCGTCTTACTCGATGGCGAAATGATTGACGAAGGGTATGTTCAACTGAAAAAAGTCACGCGTGCGATTGATCTGAAATTGAATCAGGCTGCGCAGTAAACTTCATTGACGTTTAAAAATCCCCAAAGTACCTAAGCGGACTTTGGGGGTTTCAGCGTGTAGACAAAGTAGTATGGGGTGATCAAAGTTTGTTTCTTCTTCGTTGCTTTCCTCGGGCGAGGCGCAAGCCGTTGCTCCTTGATCCTGGCGGACAACGAGCAGGGTCTTGCCTGCCTCTCGGCAGCGCGAAAAAACGCGCTTTTTCCCGCAGGAGTCAACGAAATGAAAAGCTTTTTAGGCCGGTGTAAGAAAAGGTGAGGAGAAAGCAGAGGCATGTAAGCCTCTTTACTCTACATAAGTGGTGTATACAGCCTAAAATCCCCAAAGCGCCTAAATGGACTTTGGGGATTTTGCGTTTATTTAATCTTTTTATGTTTCCATAAAACACCTGATTTTAGAAGGCGTGGCACTTTTCCCGTCAGGGCCTGTTTACCCATGACGATTCCGAATCCGTCTGATTTCCCAAGTGACCCGAGCATGCCGCGTAATTTGATTTCCGGTAATTTCGGAAGTTTTTTTCCGGCCCATTTCGCTTCAAGGACATCAACGACTTGATCCGCTTGATGCTCTGCGAGCTGTCCGCTTGGTGCATACGGAAGGCTCGCGCAATCACCGATGACGAACAAGTTATCGTATTCCGGAACGTGATGATGCTCCGCTAGTTTAATCCGTCCGCCGCTATCTGCTTCAAATCCGAGGTCACGGACAACTTTGACGGGTTGCGTTCCGGCTGTCCAAATCGTTAAGTTCGTCGGATAGACGTCCTCACCGTTGCGGACATCATCTGCTGTGACGAGGGTGACGTTCGAATTGTTGATGACATCGACGTCATGCTCCTCGAACCATTCCTGAACGTAAGAGGATACTTTATCAGATAAGAACGATAGGACAGATGGACCACGATCGAATAAACGAATCTTCAAGTCCTTGCGACTTTCGTGGAGTTCACTTGCCAGTTCAACACCCGAGAGACCGGCACCGACAATCGAGACCGTCGCGCCGGGCGACAGTCCACAAATCGCTTGATGCGTTTTGCGTGACTCTTCGAGTGTCTGAATGCTATAAGTAAACTCTTGAGCGCCCGGTATGTTATGGTATTTATCTTCGCAACCTAATGCGATGATGAGATCGTCATAAAAAAGTTCTGTCCCGTCTTGCAAGAACACAGAATTCGTCTCTGGCGAGATGTTAACGACATGTCCATATTTATATGTGAGATGTTTCCCCTCCGGAAATTCAATCCGGACATCACGATCGGATAATGTACCTGCTGCAAGAGCGTAATACTCGGTCTTTAATGCGTGATACGGCAATCGATCGACAAGCGTCACGGCGACCTCTTCATCCTTGAAGCGTTCACAAATTCGCATTCCGCCATATCCGCCACCTAAAACGACTAGTTGCTTCATAACTTAAAATCCCCCTTAGTTCCCCTAAATCAGTCTGACCTTGTATAATACGACAAGAGGAAGGTAAATTCCTGCTTAAAGGAGGAAAAAAAGTGAATCCCATTATTGAATTTTGTATCAGTAACTTAGCGGCAGGGACACAAGTCGTCATGTCACAACTCGAACGCGACCCGAATGTCGATGTCGTCGAGTATGGTTGTCTTGGCTACTGCGGCATCTGCTCGCTTGATCATTTTTGTCTTGTTGACGGCCAGACCGTCATCGGAGAGACACCGGAAGAACTGTTAGAAAACATCTACGCTAAAATCGAAGAAAATGAACTCTAAAAAAATCCCCCACCTCAAATGAAGTGGGGGATTTTGTCGGTCGGCGGGCGCGCCTAGGACTTATGCAGCTTGTTGACGACGGTTGATCCAAGGTTTTAATTTTAAGAACAGCGGAATGAAGAGTGCTGAGATGAAGAGGGCCTTGATGATGTTGAACGGCAAGATACCAGCGATGATCGTTGTCCATTTGACAGCCGGATCAAGCATGTAGTCCATCCCGAAGAACCAAGCATATGCCGGGAGGATCAAAACATAGTTGAGAATCGCAAGTCCAAGTGCCATGGTAATTGTTCCTGCGACTAAGCCGGTTGCAAGACCTTGCGTTGATTTCTTTTTATGGTAGAACCAGCTGACAGGAAGAATGAAAGCAACACCCGCTGCAAAGTTTGCAAGTTCGCCGACCGGAACACCGCTTCCGCGGAAAATATAATAGAGAACGTTCTTCAATGCTTCGACGATTACACCCGCTACCGGTGAGAACATGATAGCAGCAATCAACGCCGGGACATCACTGAAGTCGATTTTTAAATAGTTCGGTAAAAAGGGTAGTGGGAAGTTGAGTAACATAAGAACAAATGAAATTGAACCTAACATTGAGAGTGTGACCATTTTTTGAGTGCGTTTCATACGAGTAAAATCTCCTTTTTTTCGTTCCTCTCGATGAAGTATTGGCATGACTGCGTCCAAAATAAACCCCCGTTGAATAAGATTCAACAGGGGAGAAGTCCGCAATAAAATAAGCCTATCCGAAATGTGCAAAATCGGAATAAGTCTATATACATGCCGCCATCTTCTCCCATCCAGACTATACTGTCGGCTCCTGAGTCACACAGAATCAGCAAATAGCGCCCTATTCGCTCGCGGGCTTCAGACAATGGTCTGTTTACCGCCGGTCGGGAATTTCACCCTGCCCTGAAGATGGAACGATTTAATTTTTTTGATACAATTCATTTATACAACGAATTCAAGATAGTTTCAAGCAACTAGGTTTCGAATCTACGTAAAGTTGCGTATACTATAGAAAAAGGGAAGGTGATTACATGATCCAATTAACAGAAGCAGCTGCTCTTCAAGTCAAAGAGATGATGCAACAAGCGCCGGACGATGAAAGAAATCTCCGCATGCTCGTTCAAGGTGGCGGATGCAGTGGTCTCTCCTACGGAATGGGTTTCGATAGCCAAAAGGAGACGGACCTGACATTTGAGCAACATGGTGTCAATGTCATCGTCAATGAAAAAGACTATCCGGTCGTCAAAGGATTAGAAATTGACTATAAACAATCGATGCTCGGTGGCGGATTCACAATCACGAATCCGAATGCAATCGCGACATGCGGCTGCGGGACATCATTTAGAACAGCGACGAACGCCGGGACACCCGGTGGTTGCTAACTCACAACGTGGACCTCAGAGTCCGCGTTTTTTTGTTTTTTCGTGAGATACAGGATTTTAAGAATCGGGTAGAGAAGACAGTAGGGCAACGGAATGAGTACGTCATCATTAAGGAGGACTATCGATGCGAAAAGTGTTGATTTTTGGTGGGACACGTTATTTTGGAAGACGGCTGGCATTACGACTCGCTGACGCCGGCGATGATGTGACGCTCGTCACACGGGGGGAACATACGCCACCTGTCGCGAAGGGCTTGACATTCTTTAAAGGGGACCGGACGTCAAGCAGTACGATGAAAGATTTAGGGAGTCAAAACTGGGATATCATCTACGACAATATTTGTTTTAATCCATATCAAGCAAAACTTGCCGTCGATGCATTCGAAGGAAAGGTCGGACGCTACATCTTAACGTCGACGATGTCCGTCTATGACGGGGGAGGAGCAAATCTTTCAGAGCGGGATTTCAATCCGTTTCCCGGGAAATATGACTTGGAACAGGAACATGATTACGGGGAAGGAAAGCGCCAAGCAGAAAGTTATTTCTTTCAACGGGCGACATTTCCTGTTATCGCCGTTCGCTTCCCGGTCGTCTTAGGACCGGATGATTACACGGAACGTCTCGTCTTCCATGTGAAACGTGCGCTCGCAGGGACTCCTGTGGTGGCTGAAAACCTCTATGCGAAAATGGGATATATCTCAAGCTATGAAGCGGCCTCGTTCCTTGAATGGTGTGGTCGTTCGACGATGACAGGACCGATCAATGCAGCGAGTGACGGGGTGTTATCGATTCAAGATTTGATGGATAAGATTGACCGTGTCGCAGGAACGGAATCAACGTTCGCGACGACGGGCGACGATGAATCACCACTGGCGCCAGAACGTGATTTCTACATGGATACGTCAGCAGCGAAAAAAGCCGGCTATTTATTCCAACACGTCGACGAGTGGCTCGATCGACTCATTGAAGAGGAGGTACGAAATCACAAATGATTACGTTAGTAAAACCGTCCGTCCATCTCGAAACGGAGTATTTAGACTTTTTGGCAGAATGGGAACAATCCGGGGAACCGATTGTCCCGAGTGTCGTCAGCAAAACTTTTTTACCCCTCGCTGACTTTTTAGAGGAGCAGGAACAAGAGGCATTGACGGCTCCAGAGAACTGGGTGACGCACTCGACCTATTGGTTTTACGACGGGAAACAAATCGTCGGTGCTGTGAACTTCCGTCATGACTTAAACGATGGTTTAAAACAAATCGGGGGTCATATCGGATACGGGATTCGGCCGAGCGCCCGGAAGCGCGGTTACGCGACGGAAGGTCTGCGTCAAGCACTTGAAGTCGCAAAAGAACGTGGACTAGAATCGGTCTTGATTACGTGCAGTGCAGACAACATCGCGTCAGGACGTGTCATCGAAGCGAACGGCGGAGAAGAACTGGAGTCATTTATGAAAGAAGACGGGTCACGTGTACGACGATTCAATGTCCCGCTGTCTTAACATCATTCTAATCATCCTACTTTCATTAGGATGATTTTTAATTCGAGGGAGGATAGTTATGCAGATACGCCAAGCGACAGTAGACGACGCTGAAGCAATCGCCACCGTCCACGTTTCAGCGTGGCAAGAGACATACCGCAGCATCATTCCTGACGACTACCTCGATCAGTTGTCGACAGAAAAGCGTGCCGCTGCATGGCGGGAATTGTTAGTCGATGGACTTGTTTTTGTTGCTGTCGACGCAAAAGGTTTGATTGGTTTTGCCCACGGCAAGCAAAATCAAACAGAATCGACAGAAGGGGAACTGTCAGCGATCTATTTGTTGCGTTCGTATCAAGGGCGCGGAATCGGTCGCGCCTTAGTCAACCGTGTCGTCCGTCAGTTGGAGGAACATGGTGTTACGTCACTCATCATTGCCGTGCTCGCGGATAATCCGGCCTGCCACTTTTATGAACGACTCGGAGGTATCCGTGTTTCCGGGTGTGTGATCGAACGGGGTGGGAAAGAGCTAGAGGAATATGTATACCGAGTTGCTTTACCGATTGCTGCTTCATAAAGAAGAACACAGATTTTTTAGGAACCGCAAAAAAAGAAGCGTTGCTTCGATTTACACCGAGGAAACGCTTCTTCATGTCCATTAATGATTTTTTACTTTTTCGAACAGGCTGGTCGAGTGTTGTGGATGACGGGCGGACGGATCGACGAGTAGTTTCGCTTGATTGACAGCAATCGGTGCTTCACCGAAGCCGGTCGCAATCAATTTGACACGACCGTCGTACGTCGCGATGTCACCACAGGCAAAGATGCCGGGGATCGCCGTCTCCATTTTCGAATTGACGCGAATCGAATTGCGTTCAAACTCGACTTCCCATTCTTTTAACGGGCCGAGCGACGAAACGAAACCGAAGTTGCAGACGACGTCATCTGCCCCGACGACGATGACTTCTTCCGTTTCCGCATGTTTGAACGTCAGAGTTTCGATACTCTCTTCACCGGTAACGGATTCGAGCGTATACGGTGTCATGACATTGACGGATGAGTTGTGGAGCAGTTCGACTGAATGTTCATGTGCACGGAATTTATCGCGACGGTGAACGAGCGTGACGGATTTCGCGATCGGCTCAAGCATCAATGACCAGTCGACAGCGGAATCGCCACCACCGAGTAAGACGACTTGACGATCTTTGAAGCGATCCATTTCATTGACGAAATAGTGCAAGTTACTCGTTTCGAACCGTTCGGCATCGGCAACACCAAGTGGACGGGCGGCGAACGAGCCGTTACCTGCCGTCAAGATGACGGTCTTCGTGAAGTGTTCTCCTTTGTTCGTCACGAGGCGGATGATTCCGTCTTCGAGGCGCTCGTAGGCGACGACCGTTTCGCCGAGGACATACGTCGGGTCGAACTCATTTGCTTGTTCAAGCAAACGATCGACTAAATCCTGAGCTTTGACTTTCGGGAAGCCGGCAATATCATATATATATTTCTCGGGATAAAGCGTCGCCAGTTGCCCACCGAGTTGGGGGAGACTTTCGATGACTTTCGTCTTCATCTGACGCATCCCTGAATAAAACGCGGTGAACAATCCGACTGGACCGCCCCCGATAATCGTGACATCATATGGTTGGTACATCTGATTCCCTCCTATAGTTGGATACTCCTATTATATAGGTAGGAGGGGCGGGTGTTGCAAGTACGGGAAATCTTACATTTTTTTCAGCATTTCTAGAATTTTCTTTTGCAATCCGTCAGAAAAAGTGTTTCAATAAGCTTATAGACATGTGAACATTATTTGAACAAAGTTTTTAAGCATTTATTTGTAATTGAATGTGAAGAAAATCACAACAAAACTACCATTCGTAAGGAGTATCAGAACATGAACACACCTAACATTGTTATTCTTGGAGCCGGCTACGGTGGATTGATCACAGCAGTCAACCTTCAAAAGAAACTTGGCGTCGATCAAGCCAACATCACATTGATCAACAAACACGACTATCATTACCAAACTACTTGGTTACATGAACCTGCGGCAGGTACGATGTCAGCAGAACAAGCGCGCATCTATATCAATGATGTCATCAATCCTTCACGCGTCAAACTCGTTAAAGGGATTGTTGAAAAAGTCGATACGGCAAGCAACACAGTGAAACTTCAAGACGGTGGAGCTGTTCCTTACGATTACGTCGTCGTTGCACTCGGTGGCGTTCCAGAGACTTTCGGAATCAAAGGATTGAAAGAGAACGCTCTAACGATCAGCTCATTGAACAGTGTCCGGAAAATCAAAGAACACATCGACTATTCATTCGCAGAATACAAAACGACTGGTTCAACGGATCGTTCACTTCTGACGATCGTCGTCGGTGGAGCTGGATTTACAGGAATCGAGTTCATGGGTGAGCTCGTCAACCGGATTCCAGAGCTTTGTAAACAATACGATATCCCACGCGAACTCGTGCGTGTCGTCAATATCGAGGCAGCTCCGACTGTCCTTCCTGGATTTGATGCAGATCTCGTCAACTACGCACACAAATGGCTTGAGCGCCAAGGGATCGAGTTCAAACTCGGTAACGGCATCAAGGAATGTGGTCCTGGAACGGTTACGTTTGGTCCACTCCAAGGTGATACAACAGAAACGATTGAAGCGAACACAATCATTTGGACAGGTGGCGTCAGTGGGAACCCGGTCGTTGCGGCATCAGGTTTCGAAGCAATGCGTAACCGTGTTGTCGTTGAGGAAGATCTTCGTGTCCCTGGACATGACAATGTCTTCATGATTGGTGACTGTTCAGCAGTCATGGACCCAAGTTCAAACCGTCCATACCCGCCAACAGCACAAATCGCGACACAACAAGCGCACAAAGTCGCTGAAAACATTTCAGCACTCATCGGTGGACGTGAAACATCGACGTTCACATATGAAAATAAAGGAACAGTCGCATCACTTGGTCATAAAGATGGAATCGGTATGGTCTTCGGTAAGAAGATTTATGGTCGTAACGCATCATTCATGAAAAAAGTCATCGACAACAAACATTTCCTTGAACTGAAGAAAATTGGTCTTGCGATCAAAAAAGGTAAATTCTAAGTTCACCTTTTAGGCAAATGTACACTCGTGCATTTGCCTTTTTTGTCGGTTATACTAGACGAAGAGATTTAAAGGGGGAACATTATGCATATTATCCAAGCCGTGATCGGGAGTGTACTTTATCTCGTCATGTTCTTTAGTATTGGTTTTATCTTAAACATGTTGTTACGTAGCACATGGATTATGCTCGTCTTATATCCGGTCATCATCATCATGATGATTGATAATCAGTCGACGCTTGAATATTTTACGAATGCGAAAAAAGCAATTCCAGCGTTAGGTGATCGAATCATGGGTTTGCAGACAGCGGACGTTACGATGTTTGCGGCAGGACTTGCCGGTATCATCATTGCCGGAATGTCGATTCGTTTCCTGCGTAAAAGTGGTTACCAAATGTTTTAAAGCCTACTTGAGTAAGTAGGCTTTTTTAGTGCGTGGAAACACGTTATAATAAAAACAGTGTCTTTAAAAAATGTGTAAGAGCAGATAGGGTTGAGAGCGAATGGATAAACAAATGTACCACGTTATCAAAGTCTTGAATAATAATGTCGTCATTTGTTCGACTGGTGCAAATCAGGAAGTCATTATCCTCGCAAAAGGGATTGGCTTCGGACGGAAGCCAGGCGATCAACTGACGGATCTTGAAAAATTAGAAAAAGTCTATACCTTGAAGGATAAAGAAGAGCAAGACCAATATAAAGCACTCGTCGGGCATTTAGATGAAAATTTCGTCGCCTTGATGAATGATATCGTCTCGATGATTGAAACGCGGTTCGGTAAGCGCGTTGATGAACATATCCATATCGGACTGACGGATCATTTGACGTTTACGTTCAAGCGGCTCGAACAAGGGATGGAGGTCACGAATCCCTTTTTAGCGGAAACGGAAGCTTTATATCCGGAAGAATATGCGCTTGCTGAGGAAATCGTTGAATTTATCAGTGCCGAGATGAATTTTTATCTTCCGCCGGCAGAAACAGGATTCATCGCACTCCATATTCATTCGGCGACGAACTTTAAAGATGTGCTCGAAGTCAATCGTCATCATCAACTCGTCGGATTAATTGCGAGTCATATCGAACAACGGCTAGAAATTAAAATCGATCGAAAATCGTTGGATTATAAGCGTTTAATTCGCCATCTCCGCTCGGCGATTGAAAGGGTTTCCAATGGGGAGTACCTAGAGGCGCCAGAAAAAGTAGAAAAGCTATTGCGTGAAGAATATCCCCTGTGCTATGATACTGCTTGGGAGCTGATGTCCATCATGGAACGTCAGTTGAAGAAAGCGGTACCGCGCGGTGAGGCGACGTATCTTACGATGCATCTGCAACGCTTAGTGCAGTACGATTTAGGTAAATGACCGCACGGACTACGTGTTACTGATACGATCAGGCATGAGTGGGAAGTCGGACAAAATGGTTTATTTCCGTTAGATTCATTTCGCGGGATAAGTGTATTTTGTTCTACAATCCGCTCGTGCCTGATTTTTTTCTGTAAAAATCGGTCGGATGTCTGACTTTTTTCAACCTGTCATTGGTATTATTCATTATTCCTAGATTTTAGATTAAGAGGAGGAAACACACATGTTCAAACAGATTTTCGCTGTTCTTCAACGTGTCGGTAAAGCATTAATGCTTCCTGTTGCGATTTTGCCAGCTGCCGGGATCTTACTTGGATTCGGTAACGCGATGCAAAATCCGAACTTGACGTCAAAACTCGAGTTCTTAAAAAATGATGCGATCATCAAGGTTGCAAAATTGATGGAAGCAGCCGGGGATATCATCTTCGGTAACTTAGCACTCTTATTCGCGGTCGGTGTCGCGATTGGTTTAGCAGGGGACGGCGCAGCCGGACTTGCAGCAATCGTCGGATTCTTGATCATGAACAAAACGATGAGTGTTTGGCTCGGCGTTACACCAGAAATGGTCGCAAACGGTCAAGGGTACGCAAACGTACTTGGTATTCCGACACTTCAAACAGGTGTCTTCGGTGGTATCATCATCGGTTTACTCGCAGCCTGGGCTTACGGTAAGTATCATAATCTTGAATTGCCGCAGTTCCTCGGATTCTTCGCAGGTAAACGTTTCGTTCCAATCGTTACAGCAGTCGTTTCATTGTTCGCAGGTCTTGTACTTGTCTTCGTATGGCCATTCGCTCAAGACGGGTTGAACTCATTCTCTCACTTCATGATGGAGAAAAACCCGACGCTTGCAGCTTTCGTCTTCGGTCTCATTGAGCGTTCATTGATTCCGTTTGGTCTTCACCATATCTTCTACGCACCGTTTTGGTTCGAATTCGGTTCGTACACGAACGCAGCAGGAGATGTTGTCCGCGGTGACCAAGCAATCTTCTTCGCACAGTTAAAAGATAACGTTGAATTAACAGCTGGTACGTTCATGACTGGTAAATTCCCGTTCATGATGTTCGGTCTTCCAGCAGCAGCACTTGCAATGTACCATGAAGCACGCCCAGAGCGTCGCGCAGTCGTTGGTGGTCTTCTTGGATCAGCAGCACTTACAGCTTTCTTAACAGGTATCACAGAGCCAATCGAATTCGCATTCTTATTCGTTGCTCCAATCTTGTTCGCAGTACACGCAGTTTTCGCAGGTCTTTCATTCATGACAATGCAACTCTTGAACGTTAAAATCGGGATGACATTCTCTGGTGGATTGATTGACTTCCTTCTCTTCGGTGTCCTTCCAGGACGTACGCAGTGGTGGCTCGTCATCGTCGTCGGTCTTGTTCTTGCAGTCGTTTACTACGTTGGATTCCGTTTTGCAATCCGCAAGTTCAACCTGAAAACACCAGGTCGTGAAGATGAAGTACAAGAAACTTCATTGGCTCAAGGTTCTGAGCTCGCAGCGGGCATCCTTGACGCACTCGGTTCTGAATCAAACATCAAACATCTTGACGCATGTATCACACGTCTTCGTGTTGAAGTTCTCGACAAGTCGAAAGTCGACAAAAACGAATTGAAAAAACTTGGAGCCGCTGGTGTCCTTGAAGTGGGTAACAACGTTCAAGCGATCTACGGACCAAAATCAGATAACATCAAATCTGAGATCCAAGCCGTCATCAATTCACGTAAACAAGAAAAATCAGTTTAAGTCTTTAAGTAAAGTGAGTCTTCCGAAATCGGGAGGCTCATTTTTTTGTGTTTCAAAGAATTGTTGTGATTAGTTTTGCGGGAGAAAGATTCAGGGTATGAACTAAATAGTCTGGTCAAAAAAAGGAGGGAAATCACTGATGTGGAAAAATGTATTCGGAGTGTTGCAACGGATTGGTAAAGCATTGATGTTACCAGTTGCCATCTTGCCGGCAGCGGGGCTTCTACTGGCCTTTGGTACGGCTTTTCAAAACCCGAACCTGACGCAGTATCTGCCTTTTCTCGAAAATGATTCGCTCGTCGTCATCTGGCGTGTCATGCAAGACGCAGGGGATATCATCTTTGCGAACTTAGGATTACTGTTTGCCGTCGGGGTTGCGATTGGTCTTGCGAATGGGGAAGGGGTCGCAGGGCTTGCTGCAATCGTCGGATTCTTGATCATGAACAAGGTTATCAGTTCATTCCTACAAATCACACCGGAAAAAGTTTCGGAAGCGCAACAATCAAGTGACTTATCGTACGCAACTGTATTAGGGATACCGACCTTACAAATGGGGGTATTCGGAGGGATCATTGCGGGGTTAATTGCCGCATATAGCTATAATAAATTCTTTAAAATCAAACTACCGGACTTTCTTGGATTCTTCGCCGGTAAACGGTTCGTACCGATTGCAACAGCGCTATTCAGTTTAGTCGCTGGTTTTGCACTGTCCTTCATCTGGCCGCCGATCGGGAGTGGGATTAACACGTTTTCGAAAACAATCATCGAGTCAAATGAAACGTTATCAGCCTTCATCTTTGGATTAGTCGAACGGTCACTCATTCCATTCGGCCTTCACCATATTTGGTATTCAAGTTTTTGGTTCCAATTTGGTGAGTATACGGATAAAGCCGGAACGATCGTCAACGGGGACCAGCGAATTTTCTTCGCTCAGTTAAAAGATGGTGTTCCGTTCACGGCCGGGACGTATATGACCGGAAAATATCCGTTCATGATGTTCGGACTTCCGGCAGCTTGTCTCGCGATGTATCATACGGTTGCGAAAGATCGTCGTAAAGCAGTTGAAGGACTCTACTTCTCTGCTGCTTTAACATCGTTCCTGACAGGGATCACAGAACCAGTCGAGTTTTCATTTGTGTTCGTGGCACCGTTATTGTTTGCAGTCCACGCTGTTTTTGCAGGATTGTCATTTATGATCATGGACATCTTGAACGTTAAAATCGGTATGACCTTCTCAGGTGGATTGATTGACTACACCTTATTCGGCATCTTACCGAACAGGACCGCCTGGTGGCTCGTTATACCGGTTGGTTTAGTCTTCGCCGTCATTTATTACTTCGGATTCCGTTTTGTTATCACGAAGTTTGATTTAAAAATTCCAGGACGTGAAGCAATTAAGGAAGGGGCGGCAACAGCTGGTGCGACGGCTGGTGAGCTCCCATATGAGATTCTGCAAGCGTTTGGTGGACCATCGAATATCAAACACCTCGATGCGTGTATCACACGTCTGCGGATTACCGTTAATGATAAATCGGGTGTCAACAAGGATCGTCTGAAAGAACTTGGCGCAGCCGGTGTATTAGAAGTTGGCGATAATGTCCAAGCCATCTTCGGTCCGAAATCAGATGGCATCAAGACGGAAATGGCAGAAATCATGAACGATCCAAATTATCAACCACCTGAAAAACCAGAAGCTGACCCGATTCCGCAAGTTCCGACTGGAGCTGAGTCACGTGGGGAAGAACGGGAAGACTTAGCAGGATCAGGTGGAGAGTATGTACCAAGTGACGGATACGTCTCGCCGCTGAGCGGAACGATTCGTTCGCTTGATGATGTACCAGATCAAGTCTTCTCTGGCCGGATGATGGGGGACGGGTATGCAATCGAACCAACTGAAGGTTATGTTGTTTCTCCAGTGTCCGGTGAAATCACGACCTTCTTCCCAACGAAACACGCGATTGGAATCCTGGCCGATAATGGTGATGAGATTTTAATTCACATCGGAATCGATACGGTTTCACTCGAAGGAAAAGGTTTTGAAGCACTCGCGAAAGCGGGAGATCGTGTTGAGCCAGGAACACCACTGCTGAACGTCGATCTCGAACAAATTCGCCCGCTTGTGCCGTCACTCTTAACGCCGATCATTGTCACGAACAGTGGTGACCGGAAAGTAACGGTTGATATTGGCCGGACGGTTGAAGCAGGAGAGAAAGTCACGTATGAGATTAAATGACGTCATTTAAAAAATAATGAGATCTCGAAATCGTATTCGACGAAATTGTCGGATACGATTTTTTTTGTAGTCCAAAACATTCAGTAATGAGAATTTGCACATATGATGATACAATGAGTAAGCTATTATGAAGATTAGCTATATTTTAAGAAAGAGGTGAGTCGATGGCTTCGACTACAACAGAAACAAAGACAAAGACGAATTATGTCGTTCTTGGATTATTGATTGGGATTTTAGTAGCGGCGATGGACAATACGATTGTTGCAACAGCAATGCCGACGATTGTCAGTGAGCTGAACGGTTTTGATCAATATGCCTGGGTCACGTCCGCTTACATGATCGCGACGGTCGCGGGGATGCCAATTTTCGGTAAGTTAAGTGACATGTATGGGCGGAAACGATTTTTCTTATTCGG
Organism: Exiguobacterium sp. N4-1P; assembly: GCF_002214325.1. Taxonomy (NCBI): domain Bacteria; kingdom Bacillati; phylum Bacillota; class Bacilli; order Caryophanales; genus Exiguobacterium; species Exiguobacterium sp. N4-1P. The sequence continues at coordinate 2,203,503 of NZ_CP022236.1, read as the reverse complement.
TATGTTGCTCTTCATCGCAGGGAGTATCCTGTGTGGTGTCGCAGATTCGATTACAGAGTTATCGATTTATCGTGCCGTTCAAGGACTAGGTGGCGGTGCCTTGATGCCGATTGCTTTTACGATCATTTTTGATATTTTCCCACCAGAGAAACGAGGGAAAGTCAGTGGTTTGTTCGGAGCAGTCTTCGGGATTTCAAGTATTTTCGGACCATTGCTTGGAGCCGTTTTGACGGACGCAATTAACTGGCGCTGGGTGTTTTATATCAACATTCCACTTGGTTTAATTGCATTGGCGCTCGTTTCTTTATTCTATAAAGAATCACCGATTCACCGGACTCAAAAAATTGATTATGCGGGTGCCGCGACATTGGTCGCTGGATTAGTCACGTTCCTGCTCGGGCTTGAACTCGGTGGGAAAGAGTATGCGTGGAGTTCACCACAAATTCTTGGTTTGTTTGGTTTATCACTCGTGTTATTTATCCTCTTTGGTCTGATTGAACGCCGGGCGGCTGATCCGGTCATTACGTTCAGTCTGTTCAGTCGTCGCCTGTTCGCAGCGACGCAAGGAGTCGCATTCTTTTATGGATTCGTCTTCATCTCCGCAAGTGTCTTCATTCCGATTTTCGTCCAAGGTGTCTTTGGCGGCAGTGCGACGAACTCAGGTCTGATCTTGATGCCGATGTTGATTGCTTCAGTAGTTTCGGCGCAACTCGGAGGACGTCTCCCGAATAAATACGGGTTCCGAAATGTCATGATGCTCTCGGCCGTGTTCTTTGTTCTTGGTGTTTATTTATTAAGTACGATGTCACTTGAGACGACACGGACTGCCGTTACGATTTATATGATCATCTTAGGTTTTGGTGTCGGCTTCAGTTTCTCTTTATTGAATCTTGCAAGCATCAATGGCATCGAGATGAAACGTCGTGGTGCGGCGACATCGATGGGCTCGACGTTCCGGACAATCGGGATGACACTTGGTGTAACGATTCTCGGAATCGTTCAATCACGGACGTTTACGTCATCTGTTAGTGAGCAATTACCTGGCGGCAGCGCACCGGACGGTGGACAGTTCCCGACAGCAGCAGCATTTGCGAAGATGCCACCGGAAGTGGCGACAGCGATTAAAACAGCACTTGCAGATTCGATTTCCTCTGTTTATATGTGGGCGTTGATTCCAGCGATACTGGGTGTCATCTTCGTGTTCTTCATGGGTAATGAACGACCAATCTTAAAAGAAGAACAAGGCGATCGACCACAAACGAAACAAGCATAATTCAAGTCATTTTTGATAGGAAAGAGACTGACGTAAAAGGAATCACTCTTTCACACGCGTGTTTTTCTCCAACAGGAAACAGGATACGCTCTCCTGTGGGATTCGAATAAAACGAGTGCATACTTTTTCCTTTTCGATGTGCGGCTTAGATACACATCAGTCAGGACCGAGAAGAATAGATATCGAAAACGCCAATGAGTCCGTATGTGAAAGACGGAATCATCGGCGTTTTTTTGCGTACAGGGCGGAACGTTCATCCTCGACTCCTATGGGAAAAGGAAGCGCGATCAGCGCTTCCGTCAGGAATAGGGAAGACCCGGCATGACCGCATGAAACGCGGGTTGCTGCGGCTTACATTCCGCCCGTGGAAAGCGAGGATGTCGGAACCGTCCGTCACTAAGACTGATGTTAGAGTAACTTTGGAGTCAGCCCTTTTTTTGTATTCAAGAAATCGAGGCTTCTACAGGAAGCGCACAGATGAATATTAGCTTTTGAACTAGGGTGTAGGAAAAGCGACATTGGGCAACATGTGTTATGTAGACGAGTCGAGATGGGGAAGCGCGGTCAGGGCAGGCCATACCTATAAAAACTTTTTAATCTTCATAAGGGTTAGTCTACAGTCTGTATAAATAACGGTTCCTTTTGACGCGACAAAAAAACACGCCCCGAGATGGGACGTGTCCGAAAAAATTATTTTTTAATATCGAATGTCGTGCTGAGGAAGTTGACGACGTCTTCGGCTGTATCCATGTCGAGGACTTGCTCAACGATTGCTTCACACTCTGTTTTGTTCAGGCGCGTCATCAAGCTGCGTGCGCGAAGGACAGAAGAAGCAGACATTGAGAATTCGTCGAGTCCGAGTCCGAGGAGGATTGGGAGTGCGAGTTCTTCTCCCGCCATCTCACCACACATGCCGACCCATTTACCGGCTTTGTGTGCTTCTGTGATGACGTTGTTCAAGAGGTTCAAGATGGCAGGGTTGAACGGTTGGTAGAGATACGAAACTTTTTCGTTCATCCGGTCTGCCGCCATTGTGTATTGAATCAAGTCGTTTGTTCCGACAGAGAAGAAGTCGACTTCTTTCGCGAATTGTTTCGCCATGACTGCTGTCGCCGGAATTTCGACCATCATTCCGACTTCGATGTCGTCAGAAACCGTTACACCTTCACCTTGAAGGTTCGCTTTTTCTTCAAGAAGTAACGCTTTTGCTGCACGGAATTCTTCGAGTGTTGCAATCATCGGGAACATGACAGCAAGTTTGCCGTATGCACTTGCACGAAGCAACGCACGAAGTTGTGTCCGGAACAAGTCAGTTTGGTCCAGGCAAAGACGAATTGCACGGTAACCAAGGAACGGGTTCATTTCGTGTGGAAGGTCAAGGTATGAAAGTTCTTTATCCCCACCGATATCAAGTGTCCGGATGACAACTTTTTTATCGCCCATCGACTCGAGAACTGTTTTGTATGCTGTGAATTGCTCATCTTCCGTCGGGAACGTTTCCGCATCCATGTAGAGGAACTCAGTCCGGTAGAGACCGACTGCTTCCGCACCGTTTTCAAGTACACCTTTGACATCGTTTGGTGTTCCGATGTTTGCTGCAAGCTCGACGTGATGACCGTCTGCTGTAACTGTTTTTTCGTTTTTGAGTTTTTTCCATTCTTCTTTTTGAGCGATATATGCTGAGCGTTTTTCTTCGTACTCTGCGATTTGTTCGCTTGAAGGGTTGACGATGACATCGCCTTCCGCTCCGTCAAGAATCAAGAAATCACCGTGTTTGACTTCAGTCAGGACGACTTTTGTCCCGACGACTGCTGGAATTTCAAGAGAACGTGACATGATCGCCGAGTGCGAAGTCCGTCCACCGATGTTCGTCGCAAAACCTTTTGCGTACTTCCGGTTGAGTTGGGCAGTGTCTGATGGTGTTAAGTCTTCTGCAATGATGATGACTTCTTCGTTGATTTGTGCAGGTGTGACGAATGTAATACCGAGAAGATGTGCCATTGTCCGTTTTGTTACGTCACGGACGTCAGCTGCACGTTCGCGCATGTACTCGTTGTCCATCGATTCAAAGATTGTCACCATCATTTGTGAGACTTCGTAGAGTGCTTGCGCTGCGTTCGTTTTGTCCTCGTCGATTTTTGCGTTGACTTGGCTGACGATTTCAGGATCTTCGAGGATCAACAAGTGAGCTGAGAAGATTTCTGCTTTGTCTGCACCGAGTTCTTTTAATGTGTTCTCACGGATGATTTCGAGTTCACCTTTTGATTGAGCGATCGCTGCCTGGAACCGTTCCTTTTCAGCTGCTGAATCCTCGATTTTATTGTTTGGAATGTCAAAGACAGGTGTTTCCATCACGAATGCCTTTGCAATCGCGATCCCTGCAGAAGCGCCAATTCCCTTGATATGTTGTGCCATGTGCATTACCCTCTTTTCAGTAAGTTTTTTTCGCCGCAACGACGTCGTTTCTCTGCTATCTATAGATACCCATAAACGCATCTCTCTTAACGGGTCGACTGCGAACTCTCCCTTTGAATGAAAACGTAGACATTTCTGTCGTTACCAAAATGAACGTTTCTATGAAGTGCCTGTACTTTTCACCTGTTAATCCTATCACATTGTGAAACGGGCAACAATTGTTTGGAGCCGTGCATTTCGACAAATTACCGAACGTCAAAAATGAGAGCGTTTTCAAGCTGCGTGATGGCTATCAGTTGGAAAATGGCGCAAAACACTTCATACTTATTAGTAACACTAAAGGGGGATTTTTAAGATGCGATTAAAACAAGTAGATCAGCAAGCAGACATCGAAGTACTCGTCGTCGGTATCTCAGGAAATGCACAAATGGAAGAACGGATTCAGGCACTTTATCCGGAGCGGTTTGATGAGTGGGTCCGCGGTGGAGATATTTCGACGAAACAAGGCGAACTCCGGTTATTGCCGACGTTGACGGGGACGATTGCCCGTGTGTTATTTGTCGGTCTTGGTAAAGCGGACCGTCTATCTCAAGATGAGTTACGTCGACTGTTAGGAAAAGCCGCCCAATTTTTAAAAGTCCGGAAGCTATCGAACGTCACGGTTGATGCTGCGACATTCCCGGGGAAACCTGCCGAGTTGATCGCTGAGACGTTTGCACTTGCTACATATGACGTCAAACACTACAAAACAGGTCCAAGCGTTTCGTACGAACTCGATTTGACGATTTGGTCCGATGAAGGGGAACAAGAAGCAGTACGCGGGCATGCCCTCGCTGAAGCAACGAACTTAGCCCGTCGTCTCGTCACGATGCCTGGGAACATCCTGACGGCGCCGGCACTCGCTGACGAAGCTCGTTTCATTGCGGAACGTCATGGACATGCGTTAAAAGTCATTGAAAAAGAAGAAATGGAAGCACTCGGCATGGGGGCGATGCTTGCCGTCAATCAAGGCTCGACAATCCCGCCGAAAATGATCGTCCTCGAATATAAAGGGGCGGGTGATGCAGCACCAATCGCCGTCGTAGGAAAAGGTGTCACGTTCGATACAGGTGGTTACTCGATTAAACCGAAAGACGGTATCGTCGGCATGAAGGGGGACATGGGGGGTGCAGCAGCCGTCCTCGGCTTATTCGAAGCCCTCGGTCGACTCAAGCCGAACGTCAACATCCTTGGAGTGATTCCGGCAACGGACAATATGATTTCAGGTGATGCCTTCAAGCCGGATGATGTCATTACATCGATGGCAGGAAAAACGATTGAAGTCTTGAATACGGATGCGGAAGGGCGTCTCGTCTTAGCGGACGCTGTCACCTATGCAAAAGAATACAATCCGAAAATGATTATTGATCTCGCGACATTGACGGGTGGAGTGCTCGTTGCGCTCGGGACAGAAATCACGGGAGCCTTAACGAACGACCAAGCTTTGTACAGCCGTTTTGAAACCATCACAAAAGAGACGAACGAGATGATTTGGCAGATGCCGTACGTCGATCAATTCATTAAACAAGTGCGCCGTTCGGAAGTCGCTGATTTAAATAACTCACCGGGACGGATGGGACACATGATCTTTGGCGGAGCGTTCGTTGGTGAATTCGTCGGGAAAACGCCATGGCTCCATCTTGATATCGCCGGAACATCAGAGCAAAAATCAGCATCGGAGCTTGGTCCAAAAGGAGCGACAGGTGTCATGGTTCGAAGTCTTTACCGGTTCGCTGAACAAGAAGGATGAGATGGCTGAACGTCCTCTTACTCATCATGACGGTGCTCAGCATCGTCTGGTATGTAGAGTCGGGTTCACGCGTTTCGCTAGCATGGGCTACGTTTTTAGGAGTCTTCACGGTCTTGTCATTACTGAAGGTGCTACGGGAGAAAACGAATGCGCGTCACCGGGATTGACGCGGCAAAAGCCGGCTGGGTCGCTGTCTCGATTGAAGAGGGTCAGTTTTCCTATCAAATCGTCGAACACCTCAATCAACTCGAAAATAGCGACGTGCTCTACATCGACATGCCGATCGGGCTTGAAACAGACACAAGACGAACCGTCGATCAGCTGTTACGAAATGAGCTGAAGCCGGGGCGGACGAGCAGCGTCTTCAATGCACCATTAGTGTCGGCGCTTGATGCATGTGACTATGCCACCGCGAACGCGCAGTCAAAACAAGCGGCAGGACTTGGCTTATCAAAACAAGCCTGGTACTTGTTACCGAAGATTCAGGAAGCGCGTAGTTATTACCGGGACGGGATGTACGAGTCGCATCCGGAAGTTTGTTTTGCTCGCTTGACCGGTCACCCGGCCCGCCATAACAAAAAGACGGTCCAGGGGATAAAGGAGCGGACAGAATTGTTACGACAGTTCGCATGTCCTGCTTTTTGGGAACAATCCGTCAAAGGGGTTGCGACTGACGACTGGATTGATGCCTGTCTGCTTGCCGTCGCGGCGACTTGTCCGGTGGAATATCTCCCGAACCATCGACCGGTTGATGCGACGGGTCATCCCTTATATGCGGCAGCACCTAAAAAATCACCCTCACCGGAATGGTGTGGGTGATCCTTTAATAAAGTCCCATAAATAATGAAAGATTTGTGCATTATATAACGCTTTGATGATGACGGCGACGAGCGGTCCGAGAATCAGACCGAAGACCCCGAAAAATTTAATCCCGACGAACAAGGCAATCAGTGCCGTAATCGGCTGGATGCCGATATTGTCACCGACGATTTTCGGTTCCATGATATTACGTTGCAAAATGACGACTGCATACAGAATACCAAGTCCGATCGCAAGTCCCGTATCTCCTGTGATGATCGAGTAAGCAATCCACGGTAAAAAGACAGACCCTGTACCTAGATACGGCAAGATGTCAAAGAAAGCGGCAATAAAAGCAATCGCAAACGGATGATCGACACCGAGAACCAAAAGACCGATTAAGACGATGAAAAATGTAATCGTAATCAATGTCAATTGGGCTTTGATGTAGCCGAACAGGGCGGACCGAAGACTCGAAACGACCGTTTCTGCACGTGCGAACCAGGGGAACATCTCATACTGTTTCATCCTGAGTTCATATTTGTGCCAGTCTTTCGCGAGGAAAAACCAGGCGAGCAGAACGATGACGAGAATCAAGGCGATTGAAGGTAAGGTCGCTAACACACTTTGTAACATCGTGGCGATACTTTTAGATCCCTCGCCGATGAAGCTTGCAAGTGAGCTTCCGAGTGATTCGATACTGTTTTGAACCGTATTCTGTTGTGACGGACCGAGTGACCGGAGCGCTTCCGAAGCGTCGTTCCACATCGGGGCCAATTTGTCATTGTAAAGCTTTTGGAAATAGAGACTGAGTTCCTGGATTTGGTCCGGGAGTTGATTGGCGACGAAGACGAGTCCTCGAATCAGTTGCATGACAATCAAGACGAGTGAACCAATCAAAAGACCGCTCATTAAGATGATGGACAATAACGCACCCCAACCACGGTTGAGTCGAAGACGTTTTTGGAAAAAGTCGACAAGCGGACGACTGAGTAGGGCTAATAAAAATGCGAAGACGAACGGATACATCAACGAAGACAGGCGGATGATGATAAAACCTGTGAGAAACAAGGCGAGTATGACACCGATGAAACGAGCCAATTGCCAAAGACGTTCAGTCGACACGAGCAACACCTCTTATATATATGTAATACCATCATCATAGCATGTTAAGGAACGAGAACGTAGTTCAAACAGAGGAGGAATTTCGATGAAACGAAAAGAAGTGGGACTAATGGTTTCCTTGGCGATCGCAAGTGGTGTAGCCGTCCGTGAATGGCGTAAAAACCGAAAATTTACTGAGCAGTATCAACGACAAACGCAGCGGCAGTTGATTAAAGAAATGACGGAGGTCGAGACGGATGCAGGAGATGATTCTACTTCAACAAAAAGTCGATGAGACGATTCGAGCGTTAGGTGGTTATTTTCGTCCGCTCTCTGGCCTCGCGCGCTTGATTGAAGAAGTCGGGGAAGTGGGAGAAGCGTTAGAAAAAGAGGACACGACGTTACTGTGTGCCGAGCTCGTCGACGTGTTAATGATTTCAACATGTCTGTCAAACCAATACGTGACCGATTTAGCCTCGGAGCATCAGCAGTTGAAAACAGAACAGGACGAAGCGGACGCCTCGTTTTACCGACTCGTTCATGAAGCAGGTCAGGTCGCCCGGGTCATGAACGGCTACGAAGGAGACAAGCCACCGAAAAAGACAGATGCAACGCTTACGGTCGGTACGTCACTCGCCCGTCTGCAGCGCGAGTTGTTCCGGTTTGCCCGTCCATTAGGTCTTGATTTGTTAAAAGAAATCGATCGGACGAATGAAAAGAACCTCGTGCGTGACAGTAAGCGTTTCGCACTGACACGAGACCCCATTACGGAGGCGACGATTGATCATTACCGGAGTGCGACCGGCAGTGAGGAGCGACTCTGGGGTGCGCCGGTGTATGAAGCGGAACGTTCCTTAGAAGAGAACATCCAACAGGCACTACCGTCGTTGCGACGCTTTTTACGGTGTGCTCGTAATGAGGGAATCGAGGCATTTGTTCTGGAAGCACCGATTGAGCGAAGTGATCAATTGGTCGCTGTCAAAGAACAAGCAGAAGAAATCGGACGGATCATCAAGGAACAAACCCCTTTGTCCTTTAAAGAAGCCCCGTACCGAATCGATGTATATGCTTCACAGTTAGGGCCGGTGTCACCGTTTCACTCAGAGGACGAACACCGGATGTTTTTGTTGCTTTATATTGATGCGTAATTAGAAAATGACGCTAAAAAGCGAACCGCCTCGTAAGGTGGTTCGCTTTTTGTGTGTTGAAAGAAAACGGTCGGGAAAATCATGTCAGACGATCAGCAACTGCCGTTCGTTGTTCAAGTTGTTGCATGAAGCGAGAAATACGATGGATGGCTTCTTGCAGTTGTTCGATTGAACTGGCATAGCTTGCGCGAACATAACCTTCACCACTCGCCCCGAAGACGGAACCAGGAACGACGGCAACACGTTCTGCTAGTAACAGTTGTTCTGCAAAGGCTTCACTCGTCAAACCCGTATCTCCGATGTATGGAAAGGCATAGAAGGCGCCCCCGGGTGAATGAGTCGGGAGACCGGCTTCATTCAAAGCTTTGACGAAGTAGTTACGACGTTGGCGATAACTACGGACCATGTCAGGAACCGTCTTGTGGCGTGAACGGAGTGCTTCGATCCCAGCGAATTGGACGAGCGTCGGTGCACACATCATGCCGTACTGATGGACTTTCAGCATACACGCCGTGATTTCTTTTGGCGCACAGGTAAAACCGAGACGCCAACCTGTCATCGCAAAGGCTTTTGAGAAACCATTGATGACAATCGTGCGCTCCCGCATTCCAGGTAACGTCGCGAAGCACGTCGCCTCTTCCTCATACGACAACTCTGCATAGATTTCGTCACTGATGACATATAAATCATGTTTGTTTGCGAGGAGGGCGAGATCTGCGAGTTGATCGCACGTCATGACAGAACCGGTCGGGTTGGACGGAAAACAAAAAATGATGGCCTTCGTCCGTGCCGTGATCTTGGCTTCAATCGTCTCAGGAAGAATGGCGAAGCCGTCTTCCGGGCGACAGGCAGCAGCAACAGGAATTCCGCCTGCGAGCTCAATTAAAGGCGCGTACGAGACAAATGCCGGTTCGACGACGATGACCTCGTCACCAGGATTAATCAGCGTCCGAAAAGCTAAGTCAAGTCCTTCGGATGCACCGGTCGTGACGATGATTTCGTCTTCGACTTGATACTCGATTGCAAATTTTTCGTGCATATAGTTTCGGATTTCTTGCCGTAACTCGACTAAACCGGCATTGGCGCTATATGCCGTATACCCTTGCTCGAGTGCTGCGAAGCTTGCTTCCCGGACGTTCCACGGGGTGACGAAGTCGGGTTCGCCGACGCCGAGCGAGATGACATCTTCCATTGAACCGGCTAAGTCGAAGAAGCGACGGATGCCGGACGGTGCTAATTGTTCGACGCGTTCAGAAAGTGACTTCATGGAGACACCTTCAATCGTTTATCGCCGTCATCCTGACTGAAGAGGACACCATCGTGTTTGTATGTCTTCAAACGGAAATGGGTCGTCGTCGAAATGACGGAATCGAGTGTCGATAGTTTTTCCGAGACGAATTGCGAGACTTCCTGAAGCGACTTTCCGTCAAGGACGACTTGTAAGTCATAAGCACCTGACATCAAGTAGAGCGACGTGACTTCCGGGAAACGATGAATCCGTTCTGCGACTTCATCAAAGCCGCGGCCCCGTTTCGGTGTAACTTTGACATCGATGAATGCCGTGACGCCATGGTGGGAATTGATTTTTTGCCAATCGATGACTGCCGTATAACCTAACAAGACACCATCTTGTTTAAAACGGGCAATCGAGTCGATGACTTCGTCGACTGGCAGGTCGAGCATTTGAGCAGCGAGTGTCGAATCGACAGGACCACTTTGTGATAGTAACTCTAAGAGTTCTAATTGTTTTTCTGTATACACGGGATTCACTCGCTTTCTGTCAATTGTCCGTCAAACGTCCGGCGTGTCTCACGTAACCGGGCACGGCGTTCAGACTGAACAATATGAAAATTTTTCATTTCGGTCGTTGGCAACTCGTGTTTAGCGACGAGACGGTCGAAGTAGACTTTTCGTGCCGCATCTTGCTGAGCGGATTGATGATTACCGGACGGATTAAAGGCATAGAGGACCGTTGCGCGTGCTGGATGAAGCACGAGGTGGTCCTTCCCGACACGGAGAATCCAGTCCCAGTCCCAGTAGTTGAAGACGTCTTCATCAAACGCACCAAGTGTTTGGTGAAGTGATTTGCGATACATTGATCCGGATGGGATGAACGTCGAGTCTTGCTTCATCGCGTCACGGTCATATGGATAGGCGAATGGCTCCGTATCGATGACGGTCCGGCGTCCATTCTCCCAGCGATACGTAAAGAGTTCGGCATCTGCATACGTCAAGTCTGCCCCGGCTTCTAAATCGCCGAGCGATTCCTCGATATGAGAAGGCAACAATAAATCATCATCATCATGGAGCAAGATGAATTGACCGTTCGCGATTGTCACGCCGTGGTTGCGAGCCCGGACGTGATGATTTTCAGGTAAGTCGACATGGATAAGTGTTAAGCGGTCTTCAAAAGCACGTACGACGGGAATAATCGAGTCGCCGTTGTTGTTCAAAAGAATCACTTCGAAATCTTGATAGTATTGACGGGTCAATGCTTCAAGCGCCTCAGATAACTCACGTGGGCGATTGTACGTCGGGATGATGACAGATACCATTGGCATGAGAATCGGCTCCTTCAACAAAGACACCTGCAACATCCAGGTGTCTTCATGTATTCCTTACATCTGTTCTTCGATAACTGGAAGTAATTCATTCCATTCAGCGGCTGGTTCTTTCGTTACTGTGACAAAATCACCGTAAGCGAAGAGATTATCGATGCCATCGATCGTAATCAATGCTGCGAGTAATGCGTCCTCTGGTGTATCGTCTTTTTTGACACTCGTACTTTTTGAGCCGAAACGGTCTCCGTCGAGCGTGATTTTTACTGAGTTCGGGTTTGGTGTGTAGTCTACTTGCATAATAAGTCTCCTTTCAAAGTTCACACGAATCTTCGCACAAAAGTAAATTCGTTGCGAGTGTTGTTAGTTCCTGCTGATCAGGTTGTTCCCCAAACGATTCTTCAAATATTTCACCAATTGCTTGTGCAAGTGGGCTTACTTGATCATGAATCGTTAATAGCACTAGTATAGCAGACATTTCCGTTGGATAATTTCCTTCCCCTAAATCAAATGGATCGTATTTATACAAGAGTTGTTCTAAAGATTTTTTCATGCCATCCTCCTTTAATTCAATTAAATATTAATACAAAATAAAGAACATAAAAAAACAAAAATAAGAAAGGATCAAATGAACTTGAAAAAAGCTTGATGCTTTATCTCATAATAGTTTTTAAATGTCTCAAATGCCTTTAAATTGCGAGTCGATAAATTTGATTATTCATCCTATTAGTGTTCTATTAAAGTCAAGGATTGTATTAAATAAAATGTGCGGTTAATCTACATATTGTATTGTTAGAGTTATATGGGTCCCTAAATGGTCAATATATAGTTTGGGATTCGTCTCAATCGGTTATAGAGTTTATAACACTATAACCGATTGAGACGAATTCTATTTTTTATGATAGAAGTGGTAATTATGTTATACATAATGTTGTTTTATCAACTATTTCATTTTTGGATTCTAATAAAATTTATATAAATAATGCACAAAAGGAGTGGTTCATAGTGGCATCTCCACTGAATACAGCACGCATCTATAAGGGTGCAATGACAATAGAAGATGTATATCTCGTGATTCGACAAGTGACAGCGTCTTATCCAGAACTCGACATCGAACGTTATACAGAACGCGCGATTCGGGCGCTCGAAGGGAAAACGCTCCAGGCCGATCAAGTTTACGAACTTTTGACGATGCATGCGCTCGACATGTTAAAAGCAGAGGAACCGAACTGGACGTTCGTCGCGACGGCAACGTACTTAAATCGTCTTTATCTCGAGGCAAGTGAAAATCGTGGATATGTAGCAGATGAACGTTATGGATCGCTTTACACGTTGATTGAAAAGCTCACTGAAATTGGTATTTTCACACCACATTTACTTTCAGCCTACACGAAGGATGAAATCGAAGAACTCGCTGCGACAATCGATCCTTCACGCGACCAACTCTTCACATACATTGGTCTCCGGACGTTAGCGGATCGTTATCTTGCCCGGGATCACGTGAAAAAATTATATGAACTACCGCAAGAACGCTTCATGATTATCGCGATGACGTTGATGCAGACAGAACCGAAAGAACGCCGGGTCGAGCTCGTCAAAGAATCGTACTGGGCTTTGTCGAACCTCTACATGACGGTTGCGACGCCAACGCTTTCGAATGCCGGGAAATCATACGGACAGTTATCGTCTTGTTTCATCGATACGGTAGATGATTCACTCCGGGGGATTTACGACTCGAATACGGACGTTGCGACACTCTCAAAAGGCGGCGGCGGAATCGGCGTCTACATGGGTAAAATTCGTTCGCGCGGATCAGACATTAAAGGATTCAAAGGTGTTTCGAGTGGTGTCATTCCCTGGATGAAACAGTTGAACAACACGGCAGTCAGTGTCGATCAGCTCGGCATGCGTCAAGGTTCAATTGCGGTTTATCTCGACATTTGGCATAAAGATATCCTCGAGTTCCTCGATGCGAAACTCAACAACGGGGACGAGCGATTGCGGACACATGATCTCTTTACGGGCGTGAGTTTACCGGACCACTTCATGCGTACGGTTGAAGCGCGTGGCGATTGGTATTTATTCGATCCACATGAAATCCGGACGGTGATGGGCTTTAGTCTTGAAGATCATTTCGATGAGACGGAACAAGGGGGCAGCTTCACTGAAAAGTATGAAGCCTGTGTCGACGAACCGCGTCTCAGCCGGACGAAAGTTTCGGCGATCGATCTCGTCAAACGCTACATGCGTTCGCAACTCGAGACCGGAACACCGTACATGTTCTTCCGTGACGCGGTAAACCGTGCCAATCCGAACAAGCATGCCGGCATGATCTATTCGTCAAACCTCTGCTCGGAAATCATGCAAAACATGAGTCCGACGACGGTGACGGAAGAATACACGGAAGATGGAAAAATCATCATTACGAAAACACCGGGTGATTTCGTCGTCTGTAACTTATCTTCGATCGCCCTCGCGCGCGCCGTTCGTTCGGATGTCCTCGAACGGTTGATTCCGATTCAGATGCGGATGCTCGACAACGTGATCGATTTGAATACGATTGACGTCCCGCAAGCACAAATCACGAACCAAAAATACCGTGCCGTCGGTCTCGGGACGTTCGGTTGGCACCATCTGCTTGCACTCGAAGGGATTCGCTGGGAATCGGTCGAAGCCGTCCAGTATGCGGATCGTCTTTACGAAAAAATCGCTTACTTGACGATTGATGCATCGATGCAACTTGCGAAAGAAAAAGGGGCATACCGTTTATTCGAAGGATCAGAATGGCAAACAGGTGAATACATCAAACGTCGTCACTATAAATCAACTGCCGAGCTGAACTGGGATCGTCTCCAAGCAGATATCACAGAGCATGGTATGCGAAATGCCTACCTGATGGCAGTCGCACCGAACTCGTCGACAGCAATCATCGCCGGTAGTACGGCATCGATTGATCCAATCTATAAAAAAGTCTACGCAGAAGAAAAGAAAAACTACAAGATTCCTGTGACGGTTCCGGATTTGACGCCGGATACGAACTGGTTCTATAAATCAGCGTTTGAGATTGATCAACTGTGGAGCATTCGTCAAAATGCATCACGGCAACGTCATATCGACCAAGCGATCAGTTTTAATCTCTATGTCAAAAACAACGTCAAAGCGACTGAATTACTCGAGATGCACATGGAAGCATGGCAACTCGGGATGAAGACGATTTATTATACACGTTCGACAACCGTCGAAATCGATGAATGTGAGTCGTGTTCGTCATAAGAGAGGAGACGATATCATGAAGGCAGCAATCGTATATGCGTCAATGAGCGGTAACACAGAGGAGGTTGCGGAACTGATTGCGAAAGCCTGTTCCGACATGCACGTCGAACCAACGATGATGTTCGCTGATGATGTGACGACATATCAATTAGCACCTTATGATATCGTCTATTTTGGTTCTTACACATGGGGCGACGGTCAATTACCGGATGAAATGCGCGACTGCCTGAAGCTTGTCTTAAAGGAAAGTCCGCACAAAATTCCGCAAGCTGCCGTCTTCGGTACGGGCGATAAGATGTTCGTCAAGTACTGCCGCGCCGTTGATGAAATGGCCTACCATCTCGCGAAATTTGGTGTGCCGCTCGCCGGTGAACTGTTAAAAATCGAACAGTCACCACGGAATCGTCCGCGTACCGTCAAAGAATGGACGAAACGAACGATCCTGCAATTACAGCAAGAAGGAGTCGAACAACATGGAACAGTTACAAAAGATCAAACTGCTTGATGCCCGCCATCCGAATCGTGCGACAGCGATTATCGGTGGGGAGACGAGTTCAATCGTCAACTGGAACGATATCGCCTATCCGCAGTTTTATTCAATCTATAAACAGCTTTTGTCGAACTTTTGGATTCCGGATGAGATTTCGATGTCAAAAGACATGCAACAGTGGAACCAGTTGAGTGAGCGGGAACAGGATGCGTTTGAACGGATCATCGGTCTGCTATCAATCTTGGATTCGGTCCAAACGCGTTACATCCTAGAGTCGGCGATGTTCACGTCAGATGCATCGATTCATGCAATTCTTGCGATCATCGCGCAACAGGAAGTCGTCCATAACCAGTCGTACAGCTATGTCTTATCGAGTCTCGTTCCACTTTCGGAACAAAACCGGATTTTCGATATCGCAAAAGATGACGATATGGTCATGAAGCGGAATGCCTTTATTCTTGATTTATATGAAGATTTCCAAAACGACCGGACACCGGAAAACTTTGCGAAATCACTCGTCGCATCAATCGTTCTTGAAGGAATCAACTTCTATTCTGGTTTTGCCTTCTTCTATAACTTAGCGCGTCATCAAAAAATGGTCGGAACGTCGACGATGATCAGTTACATCCAGCGAGACGAACTGCAACACTCGTACTTCATCAGTCAATTGTTGCGTGCCGTCTTGACGGAACACCCGGAAATCGATGCCGATGGTTCATTCACGAAGTTCGTGTATGCCACATTCGAGCGTGCCGTCGATCTCGAAATCGAGTGGAGTGAGTATGTCCTGCGTGACTTAGATGGACTCGATGTCAGTGAAATGCGTGATTACGTCAAATATCTCGCGAACAAGCGCCTTCGTGTCATTGGTCTCTCCGATCTCTATGAAGGACATGACGAGGACGTCATGCCGTGGATTCGTGCGTATTCGGATGACTCGATGAATGCGACGAAATCCGATTTCTTCGAACAAAAATCACGTTCGTATGCAAAAGTGACGGATGCGAACGGATTTGACGATTTATAAGCCGAATAAAATGTAAGCAGAAAGAACTAACTGATGTAAATTTATCTACAAAATCAGTTAGTTCTTTTTCTAACGCCGAAAAAAACCGAAAATTTTGATTTTTAAGGGGGTGGTTCGAAAAGAACAAAAAAAGCAGCTGCTAAAGCGCAACTGCTTTAATACGGCAGGAAAGAATGAGCCTTCAACTGCGCGTTGCGTTCGAAAAAGCATTGGCGTGCCTTTTCGAACAAGAATAGTATTATTGTGTTGTATTAAACAATACTACATATGCGTTTTTAGGTAAATCTCTTTATTATTTAATTAAAGTTGAATAGTGAATCTTCCCTGCTTAATAGGGAAGGAGTGGAACTCTCATGTGTAAAATTATTCCGCATTATAGAAATTCCCATTGGGTCTGCGGTCATTACCGTGGAAACAATTGGATTGACGCACACTTTCGTTCAGGTTCATTCGTAAATGGCCATTGCCAATTACGTTTCGACTTTTAATTGAGTAATCAATCTGAATTAAATTATGGTTGCTTCACTGTGAAATTTCATATAATCTAGGACAGGTGAGGTCATGCTCGACTCCTGCGGAAAAACAAGTTAATCATGACCCTGGAAGATGCAACGCATCTGAAGCGGCATGATGACTTGTCCGCGGAAAGCGAGCAGACCGGACGTGTCCTTTTCAGACTGTAGACAACGTGTTATCGGGAGATCAAGCGTCTTCTTTCGTTGCTTTCCTCGGGCGAGGCGCAAGCCGTTGCTCCTTGATCCTAACGGACAATGAGCAGGGTCTTGCCTGCCTCTAAAAGTGCGTTGAAAACGCACTTTTCCCGTAGGAGTCAACGAAACGTGACGCTTTTTAAGGAATACCATGAGGAAGATCCAGCCATGCAGACGCTTTGAAGACGAGGCGAGACAGGGAAGCGCGAACGGATTGCCTCTTGTTATCGCATGTTTACGCTTCTTAATCGTTTGTCTACACGTTGCTGTCTTTTTTACATGTTTTTCTCTTTTCCTTTAATAAAAAAGCAAGAAAGCAAAAAAAAGGCCGGACTCGAAAAGTCCGGCAGAATCAGGGGGAATACTTGAAGTCTTGCTACTAAAATGTTCCCTCGGAAAATAAAAAATAAACAATTTAAAAAATATTTTTTACCATCCGTAAAAAGTATGTTATTATAAGTTGATGAATTTAGTTAGGGAGTGTATAAACTATGGCAAACTTTGAAAAAGACCAAGTCGTTACTGGTAAAGTAACTGGTATTCAAAACTTCGGTGCTTTCGTAGCACTTGACGAGCAAACACAAGGTCTCGTCCACATCTCAGAAATCTCACACGATTACGTAAAAGACATCAACGATTACGTAAAAGTTGGCGATGAAGTAACTGTTAAAGTTCTCGACATCGACGAAGCTAACAAAAAAATGAAGCTTTCGATTAAAGCAACTCAGGAAGCTCCAAAACGCGAAGCACGCGCTAAAGGCCCACGCAAAAACGCTGGACGCCGCGATGCAGGTCCTGCTTTCAAACAAGAAGAAGCTCCTGGCTTCAACGTGTTAAAAGGCAAATTGGAAGAATGGATTGAAAAATCAAACTTCCAAAAATAAGAATTTTTAAGAGAATCGACATCGGTCGGTTCTCTTTTTTTTTACGTTATAAGCATTAAAATAGATGCGAAAGGGGAATGTGTGGATAATGTAAGATGTTCATTACTTATCGAGGGGGCAACACACAATGGAAAACTTTCAATATCGCAATCCAACGAAATTAATTTTTGGTGACGGTCAAGTCAGCCAAATCAAAGAAGAACTTAAAACACTAAATGCTAAGAAAGTCATGCTCGTCTTTGGTGGCGGAAGTATTAAACGCAACGGCGTCTATGACGACGTTACACGCGAACTGAACGAAGCAGGAATCGAATACGTCGAATGTGATGGCGTTGAACCAAACCCACGCATTGAAACAGCAGAGCGCGGCATTAAGATCGCACGTGAAGCAGATGTTGATGCATTGCTCGCACTAGGTGGTGGTTCTGTCATCGACTGTACAAAACTGATCGCAGCAGGTATTCCGTATGAAGGTTCAGCATGGGATCTCGTCATCGGGAAAGCGACTCCGGAAACAGTCATTCCATTCGGTACCGTCTTGACACTTGCAGCAACCGGTTCAGAAATGAACTCTGGTTCTGTCATCACGAACTGGAAAACGCAAGAGAAATACGGTTGGGGTAGCCCGCTTACATTCCCGACGTTTTCAATCCTTGATCCAAAATACACGGTCAGTGTTCCAAAAGACCAAACAATTTACGGGATTGTCGACATGATGAGTCACTGTCTTGAGCAGTACTTCCACACAGCACACGCACCTGTCCAAGAACGGATGACAGAAGGCGTCATGAAAGCTGTCGTCGAAGCAGCACCAAAACTCGTCAACGATCTTGAAAACATTGAACTTCGCGGAACGATTCTCTTCGCAGGTACGATGGCACTTAACGGCGTACTTCAAATGGGAGCACGCGGTGACTGGGCTTCACATAATATCGAGCATGCCGTCTCAGCGGTTCATGACATCCCACACGCAGGTGGTCTTGCAATCCTCTTCCCGAACTGGATGCGCCACGTGTTAGACGAGTCAAACGCACATCGTTTCGTCACACTCGGTGAAAACGTCTTTAACGTCGACACAGAAGGTAAATCAGAAATCGAAGCAGCGCATGCGACGATCGATGCAATCAGTGCATTCTGGACATCACTCGGTGCACCAAACCGTCTCGCAGACTACGACATCAAAGAAGATACAGTCGATTCAATCGTCAAGTCAGCAATGACGCGCGGTGATTTCGGTAACTTCAAATCACTTGGTAATGAAGATGTTCGTGAAATCGTAACGGCAGCGTTATAAGTTTCTCTAACATTTGCTAATCTTTTCACAAAAGACTTGAACGACCTTCCTTCTTGCGTTTTAATGAGAAGGAAGGTCGCATTTGTTTGCGAATGAATAAGGAGGACGATGGAATGACAACGGTACGTTTTGATTATTCGAAAGCATTACAATTCGTAGGGCAACATGAAGTAGATTACATGGCAGACACGGTTAAGACATTACATGGAGCGATTCATAATGGCACAGGTGCCGGTAGCGACTTCCTCGGATGGGTCGACTTACCGACGAACTATGACAAAGCGGAGTTCGCTCGCATTCAAGAATCAGCTGAAAAAATCAAATCAGATTCAGACGTCTTGCTCGTCGTCGGAATCGGTGGATCTTACCTCGGAGCGCGTGCCGCAATCGAGATGTTAGGTCATTCCTTCCACAACCTGTTATCAAAAGACGAGCGGAAGGCGCCACAAATCATTTATGCGGGTCATAACATTTCATCGACGTATCTGCACGATTTATTTGAAGTGCTTGAAGGAAAAGACGTCTCGGTCAACATCATCTCTAAATCAGGGACGACGACGGAGCCGGCAATTTCATTCCGATTGTTGAAATCGTTCATGGAAGAGAAATACGGTCAGGCTGAAGCAAAAAACCGAATTTATGCAACGACGGACAAAGCACGTGGGGCGTTAAAAACACTTGCTGACTCAGAAGGATACCAGACGTTCGTCATTCCGGATGATGTCGGTGGACGTTTCTCTGTCTTGACACCGGTCGGTCTTTTGCCAATCGCTGCTGCTGGTATTTCAATCGAAGAATTGATGGCTGGCGCGCGTGACGCACAAGAGAAATTTGCGAACGAAAACCTGGCTGAAAATGAAGCATATCAATATGCTGTCGTCCGAAATGCATTATATGCAAAAGGAAAAACGATCGAGCTTCTCGTTAACTACGAACCAGCGTTACATTATGTATCAGAATGGTGGAAACAGTTGTACGGAGAATCAGAAGGAAAAGACTTCAAAGGGATCTTCCCGGCAGCGGTCGACTTCTCGACAGATTTACACTCGATGGGTCAATACGTGCAAGAGGGGCGTCGTGATTTGTTTGAGACGGTCATTAAAGTCGGTCAAGCGCGTCATGAATTGACGATTGAAAAAGATGCACAAGATCTTGACGGCTTGAACTTCCTCGAAGGGAAATCAATCCAATTCGTCAACGATAAAGCGGCAGAAGGGACGTTACTTGCTCATACAGATGGTCAAGTTCCGAACTTAACAGTCGAATTACCAGAGATGACGCCGTACCATCTCGGATTCTTGTTCTACTTCTTCGAAAAAGCTTGCGCGATGAGCGGTTATCTTCTTGGAGTTAACCCATTCGACCAACCGGGTGTTGAGGCATATAAGAAAAATATGTTCGCACTTCTCGGAAAACCTGGTTTTGAAGCAGAAAAAGCAGAGCTCGAAGCACGCTTGAAATAAGTTGGAAAGGCATCTCCTGGATGACAGGGGATGCCTTTTTTTGTCATTCTCCTCGATTCCTACGCACTTTCACTTTTAGAATGCTTTCGAAACAGGTAAAGTGAAGGTAGAAGAAGAAATGAGGTGCACGTACGTGATTAGATTTTTAGATTACTATCAAAATCAAGTTGAGTTGAGTTTCGATGATCATCCTTTCTCGACAAAACCTCTCCATGTCTGGGTCATTGCCGTGTACGAGGGGAAATGGCTATTGACGCATCATAAGCAGCGCGGGTACGAGTTTCCTGGGGGAAAAGTCGAACCGGGTGAAACAGCGGAAGAAGCGGCACGCCGGGAAGTGATGGAGGAGACAGGCGGTAGCATCGCAAGCCTCGCCTACATTGGTCAATATCGTGTCGAAGGACGAGGCGATACAATCATTAAGAATATCTATTTCGCCGAAATCGAATCACTCGTTCCGCATCTCGCTGTCGATGAGACAGACGGAGCCTTTTTGTTGGACGACCTCCCGCAGCGTCTTGACGCGAATCGAAAATACAGCTTTATGATGAAGGACCGTGTCCTTCCGGAGACACTTCGTGTACTCGCCGAACGCCGATTGGTTTGAATTGCCGAAGCAAGGTCCCTTCCGGACGTTTCGTATATACTATGAAACATCTGATCACGAACGGGTCGGTGCCTATGTCGTTTTACCGACACGTCCGAATGGGCAAGGGATGCTGTATTTACGTGGCGGGACACGTAATATCGGAATGGTTCGACCGACGCGACTGATGCAGTTTGCTCAAGCCGGATTTTTAGTCATGGCCCCTTTTTACCGAGGGAACTTAGGAGGCACAGGGAAGGAAGATTTTGGTCATCATGATATTCGTGATGCAACAGGGGCATATGATTGGTTAACCCGTCACGCGGAACGCGTCTCGGTGTTTGGCTTCTCTCGTGGTGGGCAGATGGCCTTGTTGTTGGCACATCATCGCCCGGTCGCGCGCACGGTCTCATGGGCAGGGGTGACGAATCTCGTCTGGACATATGAAGAACAGAGAACGATGCAAAAAATGTTACGCCGTTTCACGGGTGGATTGCCAGAGACGCAACAACAAGCGTATCAAATCCGTTCGCCGCTCTACGCCGCTCCACAAGGGCAAGTCTTGCTGATTCACGGACGGTACGATCAAAAGGTTCGCTTACGTCATGCAACGAATTATGCTGCGCGCTATCCGAGTCAGACGCGGCTTCGTATTTACGAGCAGGCCCATCAATTTCCGTTGCACGAAAAATTTGCTGTGACGAAGGAAATCATCGATTGGATGTTGCGCTGATGGAACATAGGATGTAGTCACCTCGAACAGCCGGGGTGACTTTTTTTAGGAAATCAGTAACATTGATATGTTTTAAAAAAGCATTTTTTAAACAAAAAACAATATTTGGTATACTAGAAAATATGAAGTGAACAATAGGGTGGAAGACAAAAGGGGAGAACGGGATGGAAATCTTGCTGGCACGACAACCAATCGTGAATCGATCCGGTGCCATCGATGCATTTGAATTATTATATCGTTCAGTGGAAGCGCCTGCTATTTTTGATGGTGAATTAGCGACGATGGACGTGTTGACGAATACGCTCGTCCATTTAGGTGTCGATCGAGTGGCAGAAGGAAAACGTTTATTCATCAATTTCACCGGTGATTTATTACAAGGTGAGCTGATTGATCACTTAGATCCGGAACGATTTGTCATCGAGGTGCTTGAGACCGTCGTCATCGATTCACATATGCTGTCGGTTTTGAAAAAATGGAAAGAGGCTGGATTTCAATTGGCCTTGGATGATTTCGTGACGGATTTATTACGAAATCATGGTCCAGAGTTGTTTGATTTAATTGATTTAATAAAAATTGATATCGAAGCAATCAACCCACGTGAACAAAGTGCGATTTTACATATCGTTAAACGAAACTATCCGCATATCCGTTTGTTGGCAGAGCGTGTCGAAACGCATGAAGATCATCTTCGTAGTTTGAGCATGGGGTACGACTGGTTCCAAGGCTATTTTTATGCAAAACCGATGTTGATGAAAGGGAAGGCTGTTCCGCCACAATTGCCTGTATTGTTAAAGATGTTGAAGTGGCTCGAATCAGATGAGTATTATGACCAAGTCGTCGATGAAATCGAAGGAAATCCATACATTAGTGTGCAAGTCCTCCAGCTCATCAATTCTCCCGGGATTGGTCTTCGAAATACCGTCGAATCCGTTCGTCAAGCGATTTCACTACTCGGGTTTTCACAACTTAAAAGTTGGATTTCGTTAATCGTTTTACGAGAGATGCGACTTGCGAGTCCGTACAAGTGGTCAGACGAGTTGTTGCGTTCTTCACTGCATTGTGCCAAGTTATGCGAGTTATTTGCACTTGAAACAAAGACGTTACGTCCGGAAAGTGCCTACATGATTGGCTTACTCTCGCATATCGATGCATTACTGTCAGTCGATATTGATGAAATCATTGATCAATTACCAATCGAGTCGACGTTGAAAATCGTGTTACAAGGAAAAGATCATCCGTTTCGTGATTGTTTATTGCTCGCGATTAGTGCCGACCGTGGTGAATTTGAACAGTTTGAAAAACTAACCCATCGTTTTGGTATTTCAAAACAGCGTGCCTATGCACTATTAAAAGAGAGTCAAGATTGGTTGACTAAAAAAGAACTTCATTTGCAACCGGATGAAGAAGATTCAATCGTCTGATGGACGTTAAAAGGCACCAGCTCACTGAACATACAGTGTCTGGTGCCTTTTAATTATCTTAATTTAATTAAACACGTGGCCCTGCTGATTTGATTTCAGTAGTTGCACTATCGAACCGTGTGAAATTTTGTTTGAATTTAGTCGCCAAAGCCCGTGCTTGTTGTTCATACGCATCAGCATCCGACCAAACTTTGACAGGGTTGAGTAAGTCGCTTGGGACACCAGGGACTTCGAGCGGCATGTGTAGCCCGAAAATCGGATGCTCTTCCGTCGGGATATCAGCGAGTGTGCCGTTGACAGCTGCATTGACCATCGTCCGTGTATATGCAAGCTTCATCCGACTTCCCGTCCCATATGCGCCACCCGTCCAGCCTGTATTGACGAGGTAAACCGTGACACCGTGCCGGTCGATGAGCTCACCGAGCATCGTTGCATATTTTTCAGGAATGAGCGGTAAGAAGGGTGAACCGAAGCATGTCGAGAATGTCGCTTCCGGTTCTGTTACGCCACGCTCTGTCCCGGCTAACTTCGATGTATACCCGGATAAGAAGTGATACATCGCTTGCTCCTTCGTCAACTTACTGATTGGCGGCAGGACGCCGTAAGCATCAGCTGTTAAAAAGACAATCGTTTTCGGATGTCCGGCGCGTGATGGTACTGCAATATTATCAATCGCTGTAATCGGATAAGCGGCCCGTGTGTTTTCCGTTTTTGACGTATCATCATAGTCAGGAATTCGTGCATCATCGAGGACGACGTTTTCGAGGACAGTGCCAAAACGAATCGCATCAAAGATTTGTGGTTCTTTTTCGTGCGATAGGTTGACCGTTTTTGCGTAACAGCCACCTTCGATATTGAAGACGCCGTCGTTGGACCACCCGTGCTCATCGTCACCAATCAATTGACGACTGTCGTCAGCAGACAGTGTGGTCTTACCAGTACCGGATAATCCGAAGAATAAAGCGACGTCACCCTCATGACCGACGTTAGCCGAGCAATGCATCGATAAGACGTCTCGTTGAGGTAAAAGGTAGTTCATGACAGAGAAAATCGATTTTTTGATTTCGCCCGCATATTCTGTTCCACCGATTAAGACAATCCGATGTTCGAATGACATGGCGATGAACGTTTCGGAATTCGTTCCATCGACTTTCGGATCTGCTTTGAAGTGAGGCGCATAAATAACCGTGAAAGGCTCAAAAGCAGCTTCTGTCGGATATTCACGCAAAAATAGTTGTTTTGCAAACAAATTATGCCAAGCATATTGTGTCACGATCCGAACCGGAAGGGTAAAATGAGTGTCTGCACCAGCAGCAGCTTCTGTGTAGTAGAGCTGATCTGCTTCATTCATGTAGCGAAGAACTTTTTGTAAAAGTTGTTCGAAGTTGTCTGCTTCCATCGGTTGATTGACATGGCCCCAATCGATATGTGACTCGCATGACTGATCGCGAACAATGAACTTGTCTTTAGGTGAACGACCTGTAAATTTCCCCGTTTCTACAGACAGAGCGCCATTTTCAGCAAGAACCCCTTCTTCGTTACGAATTGCATGTTCGACTAGCTCAGCAACAGATAGTTGTTTGAACACATGCTCCTTCTTGAGTAGCTCTTCGATATTCAGGACCGTCATCGGCATCCTGACCCCACCTTTCCCCTACGTTGGTTTAGCTCTGACATTTAGTATGACACATTTATTATATATGACATACTAAAGG
Source organism: Exiguobacterium sp. N4-1P (assembly GCF_002214325.1). Taxonomy (NCBI): domain Bacteria; kingdom Bacillati; phylum Bacillota; class Bacilli; order Caryophanales; genus Exiguobacterium; species Exiguobacterium sp. N4-1P. The sequence goes on along the minus strand of NZ_CP022236.1, from coordinate 2,178,822 downwards.
GTGAGCAATCCTTTTTTAGCGCTGATTTCTATTTATTTGGAAACGCTTTCAGCATTAACAGTTTAACATCTCTTCGGGAAAGTTTCGACTAGAAATTAAAACGTAGCTTGACAGAGTGGTCACAACTTTATATCATGTAATTCGTAACGGATACTCTTATTCTGAGCAGGTGGAGGGAACAAGGCCCGAAGAAACCCGGCAACCGTCCTACATTAAGAATTCTATTAATGAAGGAAAAGGTGCTCTCCTGAAGCGAAGTAAACACTTCGAACGATAAGAGGGTAAAGGAAGAACGCACAACCTTTCCCTGACCATTTTTTGGACATGGAGAGGTTTTTTTCATTTTACCGTCCCACTCAACTAGGGGAAATGAGTACACCGTCAAATTCTTTTTTGGGAGGGTCAAACATGACAAACCTTAATCGCCGACTATTTACGTCGGAGTCAGTTACTGAAGGTCACCCGGATAAAATCTGTGACCAAATCTCGGATTCTATCTTAGATGCAATCCTCGCAGCCGATCCGAATGCTCGTGTCGCTGCTGAAACATCTGTCACGACAGGACTTGTCCTCGTCGCAGGTGAAATCACGACATCGACTTATGTCGATATCCCGAAAGTCGTTCGCGAAACAATTCGTGAGATTGGCTATACACGCGCTAAATATGGTTTCGATGCAGACACTTGTGCTGTATTGACTTCAATCGATGAGCAATCAGCAGATATCGCTCTCGGTGTTGACCAAGCGCTTGAAGCACGCGAAGGTAACATGTCAGATGAAGAAATCGATGCAATCGGTGCAGGGGACCAAGGTCTCATGTTCGGTTATGCAACGAAAGAAACGCCTGAATTGATGCCACTTCCGATCTCACTTTCACACAAACTTGCTCGTCGTCTCGCAGAAGTCCGTAAAACTGGACAACTTGACTACCTCCGTCCGGATGGTAAGACGCAAGTAACTGTAGAATACAATGAGAACAACGAACCGGTTCGTGTCGATACAATCGTCATCTCAACACAACATGCAGAAGAAGTGACGCTTGAGCAAATCCAAGCAGACCTGAAAGAGCATGTCATCGCACCTGTGATTCCATCAGAATACATCGATGCGGAAACAAAGTTCTTCATTAACCCGACAGGTCGCTTCGTCATCGGTGGACCACAAGGTGATGCAGGATTAACTGGACGTAAAATCATCGTTGATACGTATGGTGGCTATGCACGTCATGGCGGCGGCGCATTCTCTGGTAAAGATCCAACAAAAGTTGACCGTTCTGCAGCATATGCAGCACGTTACGTCGCGAAAAACCTCGTAGCTTCTGGTCTTGCAGATAAAGCAGAAGTTCAACTTGCGTATGCGATTGGTGTCGCGCACCCAGTATCGATTGCAGTTGATACGTTTGGAACAGGTAAACTTCCAGAAGCACAACTCGTCGAACTCGTTGCCGAAAATTTCGATCTTCGCCCAGCAGGGATCATCAAGATGCTTGATCTTCGCCGTCCGATTTATCGTCAGACAGCAGCTTATGGTCATTTCGGTCGTACAGATATCGAATTACCATGGGAGCAAACTGATAAAGCAGCAATTCTTGAAGAACAAGCGAAACGATTCGCTTAATTTTCAGTTCAGAAGCAGACTCGCACGAGTTTGTTTCTGAACTTTTTTTGTTTGTCTCGAATTTTGGAGGGAAACGAATGATTTTTCTAGAACAGGGTAAAAGAACATGTACCGGTAAACGGAAAAAAGGGGGAGTCCGATATGGAGATACGCGAAGCAATTCCTACTGATGCGGCACGCATTCATGATATTGCCATCACCTCTTGGATGGATACGTATGAAGAGATTTACTCGGAAAGCTCGAAAGCCCATTTCGTACAAGAGGCGTATCCGCAAGAAGAAGTCGTTCGAGCAATTCGGACGGCGGAGGAAGCGCGGGGAGAATATTTCAATGTCGCCATTATCGAGGAAGAAATCGTCGGTTTCATCCATGCAATCGATGTTGACGGCACGTGGGAAATCGTTCGCTTGTACGTACTACCGAAATATCAACAAAATGGGATTGGGCGAAAGTTGATTCGTGAACTTGAACACCAAGGTGCTTCTCCAATTGAAGTCTACGTTGAATCAAGAAATTATAAAGCGCGCCAGTTTCTAGTCTCTTTCGGTTTTAAAGAAGAAAGTGAAACGACTGAAGAAATTTTCGGTCAAGTGGAACCTGTGACACGCTTAAAGCGTATATATGAATGAAAATCCAACTTAAGATGGTTTTGACATCAAGATGTAAACGTTATAATACAGAGATACTTGTATGAAGAGGTGAGTTTGTGGAAGATCAAGCAACAGGAATTATCGTACTTGTCTATCCCCTTCAACTGCGAGCGACGCCGAGCGATGCGTTAATTCGAGTCCTTGAAAAGGATTATGAAGTGTTACGTGTAGACGCACCGCGCCGAATATCGCTTGAGGAACATCAACAACTGCTGAAGGATGCTTTACGAGAAGCCGGAAAACGAAAGTTACCGATTCATATCATCGCCTGCAGCATGGGCGCACTCGTCGTCAACCGGCTACTGCAGGAATATGAATTGCCGATTGCGAGTTTGTCGTATATTTCGCCGTTATTTGATTGGCATAATTCAAAACAACTCGGTGGCGTCAAACAAGTATTTGCAAGTGCATTCGATCGTTTTCGACCGGATGCGCCACTCGGGATGTTGCCGTTTGGTCAAAATAGTGAAGATACGGCACGTCTCGGTGAGTTGACATATGCACAGTACCGGGAGATTGAAGAAGAAATCGTCTTACATGATGAAGAGCGGAAGAAACTACCACGAGTCAACCTCGCTTGTTTTTATGCACCGGACGATCAATTCGCGGACGTAAAATATACGTTAGAGATTTGCCGGAAAATGGGTGGCGATCAAATCTATCTTCAACGGCTCCATGGATTTCCGCATTTCAGCTTTGAACGTCTCAATACGCGGTTCGCTGAAAAATTATTGCTTTTTTTGAAGATGGTTGAGGAATGACAAAAAAGACGCTGTCGTGCTGACAGCGTCTTTTACTATTAATCGAGTGTTTGCTTTTTTAATTTTTTTTCGATGGCGATGATGAAAGGTGGATTGTTTTGTTGATTGAGAAAACGATACTGTAAGACGGCGTAGTCTTGCTGCGAAAGACTTTCGACATAATCGAGAACAGCATCCCGTTCACGTCTTCCTTCTACATGTCCATGATAGATGACGAGGACGATTAAACCGCCGGGTACGAGGACAGGTAACAAAGCACCTAGCGCTTCTAACGTATCTTCACCGGTCGTCGTGACGGACTTGTCACTTCCTGGTAAATAACCAAGATTGAAAACGCCTGCTCGAATCGGACGGGCTTCATTAACGAGGCGTGCGCCAACATGAATATGACTTTCGTGGTAGAGATCGACCCACTCTTTGACGTGAGCGGTTTCTAGACGACGTTTCGTTTCTTCAATCGCTTGTTCTTGTACATCGAAGGCGATAACACGACCGTCTGGTCCGACTTGTTCCGCAAGAAACAAGGTATCGTGACCATTTCCGGCAGTCATATCGACGACACAATCTCCTTCGTGGATGACAGATTCTAAGAGTTCTTTGGCGTAAGGTAAGACGCGGGCTAGTGACATGGGTTCAGACTCCTGTTCAAGTAAGATTATTCTTTGTTCGTTCATCACGTATTCTTTTGTTCCTGATTATACCATTATTCCGATGATTCATTCAAAATGAAGTTTCTTGACAGAACACAGAACAATTTCGTAAAGTGGCAAGGGTGAGAACTATATTGGAGGACACCTATTATGCCGAAATTACCTCGTGCGGTCTGGATCCTCGTGTTGGCGATGGCGATCAATACGACAGGAGCCTCTTTTTTATGGCCGTTTAATACATTATATATTCATGAATACTTAGGCGAATCCATGACCAAGGCAGGAATGGCCTTGTTCGTCAACTCTGCGCTCGCAATCGTCGGAAATTACATGGGTGGAAAAGCGTTTGATCGTTTAGGTGGGAAGCGGACGCTCATCATCAGTGTCATCGGACTCGTGATTGCTTCGATTGGTCTGCTGTTGTTCCATCAGACATTCATTGGTTATGTGACGATGCTTGGATTGATCGGTTTCGTCGGGGGGATGGTGTTCCCGACGATTTACGCATTAACCGGTCTGATTTGGCCAAAAGGCGGACGACGTGCCTTTAATGCAATCTATGTAGCACAAAACGTTGGAGTTGCGCTCGGTACGGCAGTCAGTGGTCAAATTGCTGCGATTGATATTCAATTTATCTTCATCGCGAACTTATTGCTCTATGTAGTGTTTGCGATTGTTCTGTTCATAGGTTTGAACTGGATTCAGGCGCCGCAGGTTAAACGACAAAAAGAGTTTACGACGGAAGAAGTCCGTGAGCCGTTATCGAAGGAGTCGGTTCGGACGATGCTCTACGTTTCAGTCGGGTATGCGTTGCTTTGGTTCGTTTACGTACAATGGCAAGGAACGTTTGCCGTCCACACGAAATCACTTGGTGTGACGATTTCCGAGTACTCGATTTTATGGACAATCAATGGAGCATTAATCGTCTTCGCACAACCGCTCTTGACGCCGATTTTAAGATGGTTCGGAGATGATTTAAAACGTCAATTATTGACGGGAACGGGCATCTTCTTATTATCCTATCTCATCGTACCGTTTGCTGAAGGGTTTGAAATGTTTCTTGTTGCGATGGTCATTTTAACGGTTGGAGAGATGTTCATCTGGCCAGCTGTCCCTGCGATGGCGGCACGACTTGCACCGATCGGTAAAGAAGGGGAATTCCAAGGGTACGTCAACATTGCGGCTTCCGCTGGACGGATGATTAGTCCGACGGTCGGTGGATTGATTTACGATTTATCTGGGATGAATGCGGTCTTCTTGACGCTAATCGGATTGATTTTACTTGCAGGTATCGTATTTGTTCGAGCAATTCCTAAAATCAATTAAGATATCTTAGACCAACTGTTTCGAAAAAGAAATAGTTGGTCTTTTTTTGCTGGACGGAATAAAAAGAAATCAAACAGGGTAGTGACTTAAAGAGGTAAAATTTAATTAATTAACCAAATTAAAGAAATTTAATTTTATTTTTATGGTCTGTTTTTTAACAGGAGGTGTACCATAATGGCAAAGTGCGTTTTCATCGACGATCAGGCAACTTGGACAGCACTTATTCGCAATCAGCCGCTAGACATCTTTTACAGTTATGAATACGTTATGTTAAATGCACGAGAAGGGGAACATCCCGGGTTGATTTATTTTCAAGGAGAGGCCGGGAAACTGTTTTATCCTTTCTTAAAACGAGCTATTTTTGATACGGAGTATTGGGATTTGATTACTCCATACGGATATGGCGGTCCTGAAGTGGTGGGTGATTTGACTGAAAAGGAGTGAGCAGAGGCTCGAACTTCCTTTTATGACTGGGCATTGCAGAAAAAGATTGTCACAGAGTTGATCCGATACAATCCGTTGACTGAAAATCAGCGGTTTGCGCACCACTGGACGCAAAAAGAATTTATTCGACATACTACGAGTATCGACTTACGACCATCCGTAGAAGAAATTACACAGACATTTCATAAAAAGACGCGGAGTATGGTTCGGAAATCATTGGCTTCTGACTTAGTTGTCCGACGAGGGACACACGAAGATTTACAATCATTCATTCAGTTGTATTATCAGACGATGGACCGAAAGGATGCCTCGAGCCATTACTACTTTTCTCGAGACTACTTCGAACAGTTATTTGAGTCGACGAGCCTCTGTACGCCGCTCCTCTTGATTGCAGAACTTAACGAGGAAATCATCGGAGGTTACTTCGTTTTACTTGGCCGAGAATTTGCACATGGTCATTTGATTGGCTGTAAGCGGGATGAACATAAGGTCTATCCAAATCAACGGTTAGAATTTGAGGCTATTTTATGTGCGAAAGATGCCGGGTTGGTCGAACAGCATTTAGGTGGCGGGTATAAAGAGCGTGATAGCCTGTTCGAGAGTAAGTGTCGCTATACGGGCTATCGTTTATTTGAATATCATTTAGGAAAAAATGTTCTACTGCCTGCTCAATATGAACAACTGTGCCAGCTCTATGGAGACGGAGAGTTGGAACATTATTTTCCGGGATATCGTTCGCAACCAACACTGATTTCGAAATGATAAAAACGACAGTCCATCACTGTCGTTTTTTTTGTTAAAATCAAAAAAAGGAGTGAATGGGATGCAAACGAGGGGTTTAATCTTCGATATGGATGGCGTCATTTTAGATAGTGAAATTCGCTACTTTGGGGTACATAAAAAAATGTTTCATCAACTCGGGATTCCACTTGATTTAGTTCAATATGCGACCTTCATGGGTAAGACGGGCGACGAGATGTGGCAGGAATTAATTGAACAACATCGCTTACCGCATCAAACGGATGTGTTACTTGCACAGGAACATGACTTATTTCAACAACACGCCAAGCCGGAAGACTGTGGATTAAAGGAAGGGGTTCATGAGTTGATGAGTATCGCTCGAAGCGAAGGTTACGGGATTGCAATTGCATCATCGAGTTCGCTTGAAAAAATTGAACGCGTCATCGCATTTTATGGGTTGACAGTCGACGCCTACACGAGCGGTTTTGAAGTCCCGCGCTCTAAACCGGACCCAGCTATCTTCGAGCTGACAGCAAAACGGATGGGTCTCGCCCCAGAGTCATGTATCGTAATTGAGGACGCGGCGAACGGCATGATGGGGGCGAAAAAAGCTGGGATGGAAGTCATCGCGTTACTCGACGACCGGATGCCGGGGCAGATGTTACATCACGCGGATCATCAGGTTTCAACACATGCTGCGATTGGAGAAATTTTACGGAAACGTTGACGGTTGATTAAGATTCAGATTAAACTAACTAATAGATAGTCAGATGCAACGAACTGAAGTAGTAGTGGAGACATTCCGTTTAGAGAACTGGTGGGTGGTGCAAACCAGTCGGAACTGTCCATGAACTCGTCAGGGAGCATGATTCGTGAACAACGAGTAGCGAATCCGGTCCTTCACACCGTTATCTGTGAGTCAAGCGGTCTGTCATTGACAGACAACGTGGGTGGTACCGCGGAAGCCAAACCGGTCTTTCGTCCCTATTCTTAGGGGCGGAGGACCGGTTTTTTTAATCAGAGGAGGAAGAATAGATGTCGTATAATCATCGTGAGATTGAACCAAAATGGCAAGCGCGCTGGGAACAGGATAACGCGTTCGTAACGACGGAAGACCCAAGTAAGGAAGGCTTTTATGCCCTCGACATGTTTCCTTATCCATCGGGAGCAGGACTGCATGTCGGACACCCGGAAGGATACACGGCAACGGATATCCTCGCACGGATGAAACGGATGCAAGGGTATAACGTCCTTCACCCAATGGGATGGGATGCGTTCGGACTCCCGGCAGAACAGTATGCACTCGATACGGGGAATGACCCGCGTGAGTTCACGGCACAAAATATTGAAACGTTCAAACGTCAGTTGAAAGACCTCGGTTTTTCATATGATTGGGACCGTGAAATCAATACGACGGATCCGAAATACTACAAATGGACACAGTGGATCTTTACACAACTGTACGAAAAAGGACTTGCGTTCGTCGATGAAGTGGCAGTCAACTGGTGCCCGGCACTTGGAACGGTCCTTGCGAATGAAGAAGTCATCGATGGATTGTCTGAACGTGGAAATCATCCCGTCGTCCGTGTCCCGATGCGCCAGTGGGTCCTTAAGATTACGGAATACGCGGACCGTCTCCTCGACGATTTAGATGAACTCGATTGGCCGGAGTCGGTGAAAGAAATGCAGCGGAACTGGATTGGTAAATCGGAAGGTGCGGAAATCGACTTTACGATTGACGGCCACAAAAAACAAGTCACGGTCTTCACGACACGTCCGGATACAGTCTTCGGCGCAACGTACCTCGTCTTAGCACCGGAGCATCCATTCGTCGCGGACATCATGACAGCAGAACATCAGGCAGCAGTCGAATGTTATATCGCGTCTGTTCAGACGAAATCGGATCTTGAACGGACGGATCTTGCAAAAGAGAAGACAGGTGTCTTCACGGGTGCGTTCGCCGTCAACCCGATTTCTGGCGAACGTCTTCCGATCTGGATTGCCGACTATGTTCTTGCGACGTATGGAACAGGTGCCATCATGGCCGTTCCGGCACATGACGAACGCGATCATGAGTTTGCGAAACAGTTTGACCTTCCAATCATCGAAGTCGTAAAAGGCGGAAATGTCGACGAAGCAGCGTATACGGGAGAAGGGGAGCATGTCAATTCACAAATGCTCGACGGTCTCTCGAAGGCGGACGCAATCGAAACCATCATCGCGGAACTCGAAACGAACCAAGTCGGACGGAAGAAAATTACGTATCGTCTGCGTGACTGGCTCTTTAGCCGTCAACGCTATTGGGGCGAGCCGATTCCAGTCGTCCATATGGAAGATGGAACGATGAAGACGCTGGATAAAGAAGAGTTGCCGCTTGAACTTCCGATGATTCCTGAAATCAAACCGTCGGGAACAGGAGAGTCGCCGCTTGCTCTTGCAGAAGAGTGGCTCGACTATACGGATCCTGTGACAGGGATGAAAGGACGCCGCGAAACGAACACGATGCCACAATGGGGCGGTAGCTGCTGGTACTACCTTCGTTTCATCGATCCGCATAATGAAGAGGCACTCGCGGATCCGGAGAAATTAAAATACTGGCTTCCGGTCGATATTTATATCGGTGGGGCAGAACATGCGGTCCTTCACTTACTGTACGCACGTTTCTGGCACAAAGTGTTATACGACATCGGCGTTGTTCCGACAAAAGAGCCATTCCAAAAGCTGTATAACCAAGGGATGATTCTTGGCGAAAACAACGAAAAAATGTCTAAATCACGCGGGAACGTCATCAATCCGGATGAAATCGTCAAATCACACGGAGCAGATACGCTTCGTCTGTACGAAATGTTCATGGGACCACTCGATGCGTCCGTATCTTGGTCGGAAAATGGGCTCGACGGTGCACGTCGCTTCCTTGACCGCGTCTGGCGTTTGTTCGAACGGACTGCAGACATTCAAGATGTCGAGACGGTTGATGCCGACTTTGAACGTGTCTATCACCAGACCGTCAAGAAAGTGACGGAAGACTTCTCGAACATTCAATTCAACACAGGGATTTCGCAGTTGATGGTCTTCGTCAACGAAGCGAACAAACAGCAAGTGTTACCGCGTCACTTCCTTCGTGGATTCATTCAGTTGTTGACACCAGTCGCACCTCACCTCGGGGAAGAGTTATGGGAGCAACTAGGGTTTGAAAAGACATTAACGTATGCGGCATGGCCGACATATGATGAAACGAAACTCGTCAGTGATACGATAGAGTTCGTCATTCAAGTCAACGGAAAAGTCCGTTCAAAATTGACAATCAGTATCGACGCAACAAAAGAAGAAATCGAAGCACTCGCTTTTGCAGATGAAAAAACAAAAGAGTGGATTGGCGACAAGACGGTTCGTAAAGTCATCGTCGTACCGAAAAAGCTCATCAATATCGTAGCAAACTAATACGAATCCCCTTGCCCATGTAGTCATGGAGGAAGGGGATTGTTTTTGAATTCAGTCTCGCGTCCGCTTTTTTTTTAGTGCGCCTTCTGCTACACTGAATCAGAAACCGAGAGAGAAAGGCGATTTGTGTAAATGAAACGATCCTATATAGTCTATACAACGATTTTTGCCGTCGTCTCCGGTCTGATCCTTTGTATTCTACTCGTCTTCTCAAAACCAGAGACGTTAGTGCAAATTCAAGAGACCTTCACAAAAATCGAGACGCAATCAAAACACCAAGCGGCTGTCAAACAAGTGCCGCCAAGCCTTCCTTCTTCGATTCCGAATCCGGAAGAACCATTAATCAAGGATGTTCAACAGATGTTATATGATGATTCGATTGGTTCCTATCTTGTTGTGACGGAAGATTATCATTTCTTTGAAGTCAGTGGGACGGGCGAGCGAATCAATGCTTCCTTCCAATTGAAGAATGATGGCAAACTGTTACTCGCAGGGCTTGACGGAATGGCACTCGTTGATGGTGAAACGGTTGCATTACTGACATCAAATCAAATTCTTGTGACGATTACGCGAAAAGACGGTGCATGGTCGGAAGAAACGCGTGAAAAAATCAAAGGCACGACCATTCGAGATAATTTTCATGGGCTTGGGTACGATGCTGAAGAAAAAGAATTTTACACGATCAATAACATCCGGTCGTTAGGGCGCATCGAATTGACGTATTTTAAAATGAAGCAAGATGAAATTAAAATTGATCCTGATGCGACAGCAAAAGAGAAAAAGAAACTCAAGAAAAAGCAGAAACCTCCGTATTTGACGGTTGTTACGCGAGATCGAATCGATGCTACAGATGGTATGCGGGCAGATGCAAAAAAAGCATTTGAAGAAAATTTCCGTCCGATTGGACTCGCAGAACGACAAGGGCGCATTTATACGTTGGACTCCGATTCCTTGTATCTTTATTCGATTGATGCGAAGGATAAGACGATCACGGGAGAATCTGCAAGTCCGAAAGTATACGGGGCAGAAGGAATCTTTGTTCAAGACAATGAACTGTTTGCTTTGGTCGAAACAGATAAATTTTCGAGCCGTTCGTTTACCCCGATCGATTGATCAAAAAAATTAAAAAGGTGTTCGTTCGTGAAAAAAATCACGAACGAACACCTTTTTTAAATTACGTCGTTTGATTGAGTAGAGCAGCATTCGTTCCGGCACAGTGTCCTGTTACAAAAGCAGCTGTAATGTTGTAGCCGCCGGTATAACCATGAATGTCTAAAATTTCTCCGGCAAAGAATAGACCGTCTGCTTTTTTCGACATCATCGTTTTTGGATGGATTTCTTTGATTGAGACCCCTCCGCCCGTGACGAAGGCTTTATCAAAATCAAGTGTCCCGGTCGCATGAAGTGGGAAACGTTTTAATGTTGTCAGCAGTTGCGTGAAATCTTGTTTCTTCACTTGCGTACAAACTTCGTCACCAAAACCGATTTGTGTGAAGAGTAATTCAAGCAAACGTTCCGGTACGAATCCCTTTAAGGCGTTTCGGACGGTTTTTTTCGGATTGGCTGCAAGCGCAGCCTGAAAACGTTCCGTCAATGCTCCGATTGATTCTTCTGGGAATAAGTCGACGGATAAATGAACGATTCTTTCGCCGGAGCGTTTGCGTTCCTTGATTGTATATTGGCTGCAACGTAGTGCGATCGGACCGCTCAGCCCGAAATGCGTAAAGAGCAAATCACCCGTGTGTGTTTTAATGGCTTTATCTTTTTTTCCGTGAACCGTCAAAGCGACGTCGCGGAGCGAGAGCCCTTGAAGTGATTTCGCTTGAATAAAAGCATCGTTCAGTAAGATCGGGACTTCGGTCGGGAAAAGTTCGGTAATCGTATGACCAGCTTTTTCAGCCCATGGGTACCCGTCACCGGTCGAACCCGTATGGGGCACGGATTGTCCACCGACTGCAACGACACAACTGTTCGCTTCAAGGCGTGTGCCGTCTTGCATGAGAACGGCTGCAAATGAACCGTCTGTGTGAAACTCGAGCGACGCGACTTCTGCATTCGTTTGAATCTCGGCACCGTGCGCTCGGATTTGATCAATCAAGACACGGACGACGTCAGCTGCTTTATCCGAGACAGGGAACATCCGCCCGTTATCTTCTTCTTTTAACGCCACACCAAACCCTTCGAACAGGTCGATGATCGACTCGTTACTGAATTGTGAAAAGGCGCTGTATAAAAAACGTCCGTTTCCTGGGATCGACTGGACGAGTTCGTCGAGCGGTTTACGATTCGTGACGTTACAACGCCCACCACCGGAAATCGCAAGTTTTCTTCCCAATTTATTTCCTTTATCGAGCAGGAGTGTTTTCGCGCCTGCTTGTAAAGAGGCGAGCGTTGCCATCAAGCCGCTCGGTCCGCCTCCGATTACGATTACATCGTACATGCTGTCACCTCATTGAATAGTTTTCTGCTTGTTCCACTTTAGCAGAAGTTCGGTCTGTAAACAAACCGTCTCTTTCTTTTATGAGAGGGGAGCGGTATAATGATTTGCAATTGTGCATCATAGAACTTGTTAATTGAGACAATATATTATAGGTTGTCAAGCGTTGAACTACCTCCACCTACGCTTCGCTTAGAGGTAGAGGATTCCTGATCTTGGTTGTTTTCAAACTAAGAGTGTCGGACAATTGACGTGTCGGAAGACACGTCTTGCCCGAAGACGATTCATCTCCCACTCACACTAGGACTACGCGCTGAACGTTTAAAAGTGGGAGTATTCTCGTCTAATTTTAATAAAAAAAGAAAGCGTGAGGGAAGTTACCATGGCCACTGTTAACAAAAAGCAATCGACTTCATCCAGTAACTCGGGATTCGTTCGTGGAACGATGCTCTTGTCTGGAGCATCACTGATTTCACGAGCCCTTGGTCTGATTTACCTGTTTCCTTTTCAGTTTATGGTCGGTGCGACCGGCATCATGTTTTATACGTATGCGTATAACTACTATGCAATCATGATCGGGCTGGCGACAGCGGGTATTCCAGTCGCCGTCTCTAAATTCGTCGCTAAATATAATGCACTTGGCGAATACGATACGAGTGAACGTCTGTATCGTTCTGGATTAAAGATCATGTCTTTGACCGGTATCGTTTCGTTCATCGCCTTATTCTTACTTGCCCCCTATCTTGCACATCGGGCAATTCCTGGCGGTGACGTCAATTCGGATTCTTACATCGATGCCGTGACGATGACGATTCGCGGGGTCAGCTTCGCGTTATTACTCATCCCACCGATGAGCATGACGCGCGGATATTTTCAAGGTTACCAATCGATGGGACCCACAGCAATTTCGCAAATTCTTGAACAAATCGTTCGAATTGTGTTTTTACTGGCAGGTGTTAGCATTGCGATTTATATCTTCGATGCGGATGCAGCATGGGCCGCAACGATTGCGACCTTCAGTGCATTCATTGGAGCAATCGGAAGTGTGGCAATCCTCGTTTACTATTTCCGGAAGCGTGCTCCCGGATTACAAGAATTACGTGACAGTCAAACGGTTCAATCACCGGAACGGCCGTTAACAGATCTTTACAAAGAACTTTTGACATATGCGATTCCGATCGTCATGGTCGGGTTATCGACGCCGCTTTATCAAGTCATCGATCAAAATACGATGAACGCAGCCTTGCAAAGTATCGGGTATACACTTGAGGCAGCGGGTAACGCGACAGCGTATTTAATTGCCGACAGTCATAAAATCGTCCTGATTCCTGTTTCGGTCGCAACCGGATTGTCGTTGTCGGCAACGCCGTTGTTGACAGCATCATTCACGCAAGGCAACATGAAAAAAGTTAAAAAACAAATTTCACAAATTTATCAATTGGCATTTTTCGTCACGATTCCAGCCGTCGTCGGGATGATTTTATTGAGTCAAGAGACATTCCATGTCCTCTTCCCGAAAGACCAGGAGGCATGGGTGTATCTTTTAAGTTATGCTCCAAGTGCGCTGTTCCTAGCGCTTTACTCTGTAACGGCAGCCGTCTTACAAGGAATCAATCGCCAATACTTTACAATCATTGCGACACTTGCCGGACTAGTGACGAAGTATTTACTAAACGCACCGTTGATTCATTTGACAGGTGACGGAACGGGTGCCGGGTATGCAACGATTCTCGGGTACCTCGTCGCGACAGGGTTAATGTTCTTCCGCATCACCCAAACGGTCGATTTTCCGTTCAGTAGTGTCTTGCGCCGGACATCGTTAATCACGATCATCAGTGCCATCATGGGTATCGGTGTTGCACTCGTGAAATGGGGAATGGTTGCATTCTTGCCAGAAACGACACTTGCGTCGCTCGCGATTTTAATCGTCGGTGCGGGACTTGGCATCGTGATTTTTGCCGGATTAGCCATTTGGACGGGACTGGCAGAAGCAGTATTAGGAAGAAAATTTTCAATGAAACGAGGACGTGGCAATGCGGCTAGATAAATTGTTATCCAATATGGGGGCAGGCTCCCGTAAAGAAGTCAAACAACTCTTAAAATCCGGTGCGATTCAAGTAGATGGTGAGATTGTACTCGACCCGAAACAGCATGTCGATGTCGAGACACAAGATATTCTCATGTATGGTGAACCTGTCGTTTATCAAAAATATATCTACTTGATGATGAACAAACCGCCTGGTGTAATCAGTGCGACGGAAGACAAGCGGGACCAAACAGTGATTGAGTTATTGTTCGAGGACGTGACGTACTTCAAACCATTCCCGGTCGGGCGACTGGATAAAGACACGGAAGGTTTATTACTGTTGACGAACGACGGTTCATTTAATCATGCGTTGATGTCACCGAAAAAACATGTTGCGAAAACGTACTATGCAGAAGTCATCGGTACGTTGACGGAAGAAGACGTGATTGAAGTACAAGAAGGTGTCACGTTGGAGGATGGATATAAAACGAAACCGGGGAAACTCGTAATCTTAGAGGCAACGGATGAGACATCGACTCTGGAACTGACGATTACAGAAGGCAAGTTCCATCAAGTCAAACGGATGATGCTGGCGTTAGGAAAAGAAGTGACGTATTTAAAACGTCTATCGATTGGTGAATTGCCACTTGATTCGACACTCGAACCAGGTGAGTACCGTGAACTGACGCGTGGCGAGTTAGCGCTGTTCGACTGGACACCGGAATAAGTGTCGTGTCAAAAAACGCTCCTGCACTTGGCAGAAGCGTTTTTTTATTTGGATTCCATCAATTGAAGAGCAGATTAAACGTTCCGGAGTGCTTCCGCGATTGGGAAAGGACCGCTTAATACTTCGAATTGACGTGATTGTGTTTTGTGGTCGACTAATGTCACGAGCAGTGTGGCGACATCGGCACGTGGGACTTTACGATCTTCGTACGATTCAAAGTGTTCTTTGATTTCGACTGTACCACTTGCGTCCTCATCACTCAATGGACCAGGGCGGACGATTGTGTAATCAAGTCCACTCGCTCTTAAGTGTTCGTCGGCAGCGGCTTTTGATTCGAGATAAACTTTTAGTTCGCCACGCGGATTATCCGTACCGACAGAGCTGAGCATGATGAAGCGTTCAATTCCGTTTGCTTTTGATGCATCGATGACTTTGATGGCTCCATCTTTATCGACAGCGCGAGTCAATTCGTCCGATGCTCCACCGGCACCTGCTGCGAAAATCGTAACGTCAGCATCTTTAACGACATTCGACATGTCTTCTGTTAAATCACCGATTCGTACTTCAGATGCACCAAGAGCGATTAAATCGTTTATTTGATTTTCTTCTCGGACCACAGCAATCGCTTGATGTTGTCCTTGTTTTGCAATCAATTCAACCATTTTTCGACCTGTTGTTCCGTTTGCTCCAATAATAATGATATTCATTCAAATCATCTCCTTCTCTAGACTAGGTATACCCGTCTGTTAAAAATAAAAACAAAAAAAGACGCGAAGGATTCGCGTCGTAAAAGAAAAATAGTGTTGAAACTGCTTGATTAACCGGCTTGGCGTTGCTTTTTACTTGATGTCCAAGTACCACGTCTTGGGCTCACAATGAGATTGTTGTATTCGAGCACATTCAAATCCCGTTGAACGGTCCTTGATGTGATGCCAAACTCTTCAACCAACTCTGCTGTCGTAGTAGCTCCGTTCTCGTTGATAAAGAGATAGATCGACTTAATTCGGGTCAACATACGGTCTGTAGAATCTTTCATTGGTATAACCACTCCCCCAATGGATAGAATAGTGTTCTAAAACTTCGGGTGACAATAGACGGTGATATATCAAGTTGTTTCGTCTTTAGTATAACTCTTTCAGTATAGAATGCAAGTAATTTAACCGAACGTTATTGAAAAAAACATACAAATTGAACATTGATTAACGAATGTAATCGTTTTATTATTTTTTAATGTTCGTCTTAATAAGAGAAATGGAAGAATTAAGATTTTGGATGTTCGTAATCGCCGAACATTCGCTATACTGAAAAGGTGAACGTATTAACGGATAAGGGAGAGGTGTCATATGGTAAATTGGAAAGAAGAAGTTTTAACGCGACGCGAAGCACTTTTGACAGACTTAAAAGAGTTGTTACGCATACCGAGTATACTCGATGAAACAACAATTCAAGAAGGGGCGCCGTTTGGTCTAGAAGTCAAACGTGCACTTGATTGGATGTTAGCGACTGGGGAGCGCGATGGGTTCAAAACAAAAAATGTCGACGGTTATGCAGGGCACCTTGAATATGGTGAAGGTGAAGAACTGCTCGGGATTCTTTGCCATCTCGACGTTGTTCCTGCTGGAGGGGACAGCTGGACGTATGGACCGTTCAATCCGACGCTAGCGGACGGAAAACTATATGCACGTGGTGCGATTGATGATAAAGGACCGACGATTGCGGCATACTATGCGTTAAAAATCGTCAAAGAGTTAGGGTTACCGTTATCGAAACGGATTCGTTTAATTGCTGGTGGAGATGAAGAGAGCGAATGGCGTTGTGTCAATCACTACTTCAAGCATGAAGAGATGCCGACGATTGGATTTGCACCAGACGCTGATTTTCCAATCATCAATGCTGAAAAAGGATTATATGATGGCCTTTTGATCCAAGGGAAACCAGCACAAACTGCAGACACAGGTTATCATCTCGTAACGTTCGTAGGCGGAGAACGTCCGAACATGGTACCGGGTCATGCGACAGCGACGGTCCATGTAGCTGAACACGGATCGATTGAATCTTCATTCCATGCCTACCTGGAAGAGCAAGGATTGACAGGGACAGTGAAGCAAACGGCAGAAGGTCTTGTCTTTGACGTCTTCGGAGTAGCAGCGCATGCGATGGAGCCGGATAATGGTAAAAACGCGGCATTACACCTTGCTCGTTTCTTAAGTACGCTTCACCTCGACTACAATGGACGGCGTTACATCGAACTCGTCATGCATATGTTCCGTGATTCACGCGGTGTCGCATTGGGTGTCGCGGCATCAGATGAAACGGGGGATTTAACGATCAATGGTGGTGTCTTCCGCTATGAAGAGGGACAAGGAACGGCGTCACTCAATATTCGTTATCCGCACAGCGCTGATTTCACGGAGCGTCTACAGTTGATCAAGGAAGCGGCTTCGGCCTATGGTTTCGACCTTCAGACGCGGACGCACATGCCACCGCACCATGTTGATCCAGAACATGAATTGATTCAGACGCTCAGTGCTGTCTATGAACGTCACACGAATCAAAAAGCGGACTTGATTGCAATTGGTGGAGGCACGTACGCGCGTTCGTTAACAGCAGGTGTTGCATTCGGTCCAGTTTTCCCGGGTGGTCCGGAAGTCGCGCACCAAGTCGATGAATACGTTGATTTTGAAGAGTTATTGTTAGCGGTCGCGATTTATGCAGAAGCGATTTATGAACTAGCCAAATAATATGGACATGAATCCCCCGGCACACCGATGACGGGGGATTGATTCTTGAAAGGAAGTACACCGCGTGATCAATCGTCAAAAATATCACTTTCAGGCACTCTACTTTTTTATCTTCTTCGGGCAAGGTGCACTCATTCCGTACTTAACGCTTTATTTTTCGAATGATGCGTTTCAGTTATCTGGTTCAGAAATCGGGACGATTGTTGCGATCGGTCCGATTTTATCGATTTTGTTGCAACCACTATGGGGACTCGCGGCTGATCGTTTTGGTCGACCGAAACGTCTGTTGCTCGTTGCGCTCCTCGCAGCAGCAGGATTTACTGTCAGTTATTTACTGACATCGGTCTACATCCTGCTCTTATTGATTGCATGTTTATGGGCCTTATTCCAATGTGCACATATTCCGTTAGTCGATACACTCGCCATTGAATTTTCGAAGCGGAAATCAGTCGATTATGGCGCACTTCGTTTATTCGGTTCAGCTGGTTTTGCGCTTGCTGTCTTCGTACTTGGGCAGGTGACAGAAGGGGGGACGCTCGGAGCGATTTTTTATGCAAGTGGAGCAGCGCTGATTTTAGCGTTCTTAGTATTGATTGGTATCGAAGCAGCTCCAGTCCAGTTGACGGTCAGTGAACGGATGCCCGTTTCACGACTATTTTCAAATAAGCGCTTCCTGTTATTTTTAGCAGGTGGAAGTCTCGTCTTTGGTCCGATTTTTGCGAACAACTATTATTTCGGAAGTTATGTTACGATTCGAGGCGAATCGACGGCACTCGTCGGGACCTTATTTTTTGTAGCTGTCCTCTGCGAAATTCCGTTCATGCGAATTGCGACACGTGTCTTAATGCGATTTGGCGCGATTCCTGTCCTCGCGTTTGTCTCAATTTTATCTGCTGTTCGGACGGGATTGCTTGCTTTAGAACCACCGGTCTTCTCGTTATGGATCCTTGCGGCACTACAAGGGATGATTGTTGGATTACTGATTCCCGTTGCGCTGGACTATGTGCGTTCGCTTGTCCCATCATCAATGGTAGCTACGGCTGTCAGTACATATATGGCTACTACGACGGGACTTGCGACCGCGATTTTCAATTTGATGAGTGGCGTTGTCCTCGAACAATGGACAATTTATAGTGTCTTTTGGGTATATACAAGTAGTAGCTTGCTTGGGGCAGTGCTCTATCTGATAAGTGGAAGGATCAAGGAGTGATTAAATTGGACCGACATTATTTTATCGCGATTCCTGTACCGCTCCTCGAGTTGAAGCAGTTATCTGAAGCGGTTAATCTTGGTCATTACTATCAACAGGTCTACGGCCAGGAAGACTTTCATCTGACATTACATTTCTTAGGTGGATTGACGGAGCGCGAATTGAATGAATGGCAATGTCGTCTTAAAGAAATTGCAGCTACTGTTCAGCCGTTCACTTTGATAATCAATCATCTCGTTACGTTCGGTAATGAGGACCGTCCACGTGTTTTCGCTGCGGGGGTGGAAGAGACGACTTCTTTATTACGACTCGCGAATCAACTGGCTCCGGAACGACATAAACCGTTCGTTCCTCATATCACACTTGCGAAACGCTGGAATGCAGACTGTGAAGAACCATTGCCAGACATGACGCTACAAGCGAAAATTAATGTCACGGAACTTATTTTATATGAAATCCATCCAGCTGATCGTCCGAGATATCGAATCAATACCTTAGCTAGATGCGGGAAAGAACAGTGAGGTGATCTCATGGCGTTATTGATGAAGTTATATGATTTAGAGAGTAAGTATGAGAAGAACCCGCTCGAAGTCTCAAAACGCTACAAAGAGCAACGGCAGTTAGACTACGAGAATCTATTCCATAAGTGGGAAGCTGGAGACTTGTTTCCGGGCGAGACGATCGTCCGTCCTAAGAAATGGTGGCAATTTTTCAAATCTCCTGTCGTCGTCCAGTTACCAGGGAAACAGATCTCAAAGCCAGCGTTTGATAAATGGTATAAAAAACGAGTCGAGATTCAAAAGTTGCTCTATGTAGCGGGCGGGGCAACTGAAGATGAGATATGGAAATTGCCGCTTCGGCGACACCTCGACTTTTATCAGATGGTCCATCTGTTAAATGATCAATACGGTTTGTTTTATCGTGCTGTCATTCATTATCAACAAGGAGAAGTCGAGTTAAGTTCCTTTGCCGTCGGCCCATCCGCGATTTATTTACTCGATTGGTTGGATGGAGAAGAGAGCATCTATCATATTAAACGAGAGAAATTATGGCGTGAGCAGCCGTTTAAGGCACCGACGAAAAACATTCTGAATCCGTTGATCAGTTTGAAACGGACAGAAGATATTTTACGGCTTGTTTTAGGAAGTGAACTTGAACTACCAATCGAACGAGTCGTCATTGCGTCGAAAGGTTATTTTGATCAACTGCCGAAAGAGTCGAAAACTACTTATGTAAGTAAAGTCGATTTTGCACACTGGTTACACAAAATGAATACATCCGCCCCCTATACAAAAGCTTTTCAAATGCGAGTTTGTGAAAAGATACTAAAAGAAACGTCATCGATCACATTTCAAATGGCGGTCAATGATCAAGAGAATGAACGGATTCAGACGTGAGGAGGGAGCGGCAAAAATTTTGATGTTGTCGCGCACATATGACGAAAATGAAAAGTAGCGAACTAGCGCTGATGCACCCACAATTAATTTCAGCGGAATTTTTGACGTTTCAATCGATTTTGGTCGAATCGAAACAGTCATTCACTAAAGAAGACGTGCAGTTAGTTTCAAATCAGGCAATCATCGATTATGCTGTCATTTCGCAACAACAAGACGGAGGAGTCGCACGTCTCATTTTGGAAGTAGAGGGAGCGATTGAGTTAGGGAGTGTGTATGAATTAGTGAGTGCGACACAGGGACGGATTCGAATCTTTCCGGGGCGTGTTGTTCAAACATCGTTGTTCGATCGTAAATATAGTTACGAAGGACCGCTTGGCGTCATGATGGATGATGGGATGTTATCGCTTTTTGTCTGGTCACCGATTGCGGAACGTATCGAGTGTGTCATCTACGATACAACAGAAACAGTTCTGAAAACGAGCGAGATGAAACGGGGCGATCGTGGTGTTTACCAAATTACGTTAGCTCGCGAATATGAACACGCCCGATACCGTTATCGCGTGACGACGTACTTAGGGACGACCGAAGTCGTCGATCCATATGCAAAAGCAGTGACGGCGAACGGACGGTTCGGCGTCCTGTCAGATGTCGATCAAGAAATCAGGCAGCGATTTCCGAAGCGGAAAAAACGTCCGATTCTTGTGAAACCGACGGATGCAGTAATTTATGAAGCGCATATCCGGGACTTCACGATTGATGCGACATCAGGATCGACGCACCCGGGACAATACCTGGGTGTGTCCGAGCGGGGGACGCGTTCTCCGGCTGGGAAGAAGACGGGACTCGATTATTTGCTTGACTTGGGCGTAACACACGTTCAACTTCTACCGGTACATTTGTTCGGTTCGACGGATGAAATTACACGCTCACCATACAATTGGGGATACGACCCCGTAAACTGGTTCGCACTGGCGGGTAGCTATGCGAGTGATGCGACAAATCCGCGAACGCGGATTTTCGAGTACGTCGAGATGATTGATCAGCTGCATGCTGCCGGTATCCGGGTCACGTTTGATGTCGTCATGAATCATGTCTATATTCGTGAGCAGGCAGCACTCGAACATCTTGTTCCTGGTTACTACTTCCGTTATGAACTCGACGGGACGCTAGCGAATGGAACGGGCGTCGGAAATGATACAGCATCAGAACGTTTTATGATGAAACGATTGATTGTTGACTGCGTGACCTATTTCGCGGAGGTACTCCAAATTGATGCCTTCCGATTTGATTTGATGGGAATTCACGACGTGGAGACGATGAACAGCCTTCGGACGGCGCTTGATGCGATTGATCCGACAATCCTCATCTACGGGGAAGGATGGGATCTTGCGACACCGTTAGCCGCACGGCGAAAAGCGATTAGCTCCTCTGCTGCACGGATGCCTGGGATTGGTCATTTTAATGATGTCTTTCGGGATGCACTGAAGGGATCAACGTTTAATGAACATGACCGTGGATTTGTGTCGGGCGATCTTTGGAAAGAAGGAGAGGTTCGAAACGGAATAGCCGGAAGTGTGACGCTTGAGAATCAAACGTACGGTCGTTTCCCAGAGCCGACCTACTCGATTAACTACGTCGAAGCACATGACAATCATACGCTGTTTGATAAATTGAGCCTTGCTAGACCGGATCTCGATGAAAACCAACTTCTACGAATGAGTCGTCTTGCACAAACGATTGTGATTTTAGCAGAGGGAATTCCATTTCTTCATGCCGGGCAAGAATTTGGTCGGACGAAACAAGGTGTCGAAAACAGTTATAATGCACCCGATGCCATTAATCGATTGGATTGGACATTGCGGGATCGTCATTTTGAGATGGTCGACTATATTAAAAATATCTTACAGATTAGACGGATGCACGGTGGTTTCCGCTTGCACTGGGCGAATCAGATTCAAGAATCGCTTCATTTTTTACCGATGCGACCGGGTGTCATCGCTTACGAAGTGGATGCGATTCACTCTTATGATGCCTGGCAGCGAACACTCGTCGTGCATAATGTGACGGATGAAACAATCGAGATTGCGCTCGATCACCCGATGTGGAATCTTCATGTTCAAGGTGATGAAGCATCCGTCACCCCAATCGAAAAAGGCGTCGCCAAGATTAAAGTGCTTCCGTTGTCAACGACGATTGCGACATGTTAAGATATTCATTGTGCCTTATGGCAAATCTATTAAAAAGTTGAGCGGATTATGATGGAATTAGATATTTTAGATGCGCTTGGCGAAGGCTGGACGCTTACGCCAGCAGGTGGCATTACAGGTGAAGCGTACGTCGCTTCGACTGGACAGTCAAAATTATTTTTGAAGCGGAACTCTTCTCCGTTCTTAGCCATTTTATCGGCGGATGGAATCGTTCCGAAGTTGCTTTGGACTAAACGAATTTACAGTGGGGATGTCATCAGTGCGCAACAATTCATTGAAGGAAACGAGCTCGAACCGGAAATGATGGAGCGTCCAGAGGTGGCCCGATTACTAGGGAAAATACATGATTCAAAAGAGTTGTTGTTCATGTTACAACAACTTGATCAACGACCGATTGAACCAGACGAGCTATTGCGTCAATGCCGGCTCTATTTTCAACCGGCAGAGCTACGTGAAGCAAACTTGATTGAACAGGCGATTGGTTATTTAGAGACGCATTTAGCGCTTGTCCGAACGGATGAGCAAGTCGTTTGTCATTCAGATTTAAATCACAACAATTGGTTGACGGGGGCGGATGGTCATCTCTATTTAAATGATTGGGATGATGCGATCATCGCCGATCGTGCCTATGATTTAGGGATGATGCTCTATAGTTATGTTGACGAGGAATACTGGCCGGAATGGTTTGCGAGTTACGGTCATCCGTTGACCCTTGAATTAAAACAGCGCATGCATTGGTACGTGGTGGCGCAAGCGATTTTGTCGATTTACTGGCATGAAGATGCACAACATCCAGATGCGCCAGAAAGTTATATTTTTCTCGCGCAGTTGCTCGAAAATGAAATGTAATCGGCAGGGGCGGTTGGACCAGTGAAAAAAGGTGGGCATCACTTGCGGGTGATCGACCATCTTTTTCTGTGATACCGTTAAAACATTCGTTTCCCGCAGGAGTCACAGAAAATGAAAATAACTAAAAAACCGCCAAAGTGCAATAAGCGCTTTGGCGGTTTTAGTTGAAGCGAAAAAATTAACCACAGATTGTAGACAAACTCTTATAAAGAGTGAACATGCTATATCGAGATGCAAACAATTCGCGTTGCCCTGTCTCGCCTCGCCCGAGGAAAGCAACGAAACGTGACACTTTATCTCCTGATAGAACTTTGTCTACAGCCTGAACATTAACCTTCTGCTATTTTTATTTCTTGTTCGATGTCATGACTTTCAAGATCTGCTTCTCGGTAAGCAGCTGTCGTCGGTAGACGTAAATCAAGGCGTGGTTTTTCTTCGAATGAGACGGTGACGTTCTTGACCGTGTAATCGAAGACGTGCCCGCCACCTTCGCGGGCTTGATCGATGAAGTGTAGATGATATCCGGCGACGGCAATCCCGTGACCGAAGCGTGGTGTATAGTAGCCGGCAAGTGTCCCTTCCGTCTGTTCGAACGTCCGTGCACTTTGTGTCGCAACGGCTTCCGTGATCGGGACGAATGGTTGTTCTTGGCGTGCGACCGTCCGTGTCTTGACTTCCGTGAACTCTCCATCGATTCGCACGGCATAAAAGCTGTTGATTGTCGCGAGTTGCGTGCTTAGCCAATGCTCGAAGTCTTGTTTCGTCATTTCTTGATCGATTTGAATCGACTGTGTCGGAGTAAATCGAGTCAACGTACAAAACGGTGTCGTCGTTTCGGGGTCGAGCGGGCGGGCGCTCCCGTCAGAACGCAATTGATAAAAGGTATTATCAAAACCAATCATTTCTCCGTCGAGATGGTCGAAGGTTCCGATGCCGAAGTCGCGCCCGTCAAGAACGGACGCATAACTGACCTCGCTTTCGAAGACGCCGTCGAGTAACGCCATCATCGTCGAGATTTGAAGTAACGTATCATCGTTCGTCATCTGCTCATCTCCTTATCAGTTTAATTGATCCAAGTGTACTTCTTTTCCGAGCGCAGCATTATCGCTGTAATCGATCGGAACATCAATGATGACAGGTCCTTCTGTTTTCCAAGCTTCTTCCATGACAGCGACGAGTTCAGACGGATGATTGACGCGTAAGCCTTTTGCACCAAAACTTTCCGCATACTTCACAAGATCGACATCGCCGAATGATGTGCCTGATTTCCGTTTATATTTCATTTCTTGTTGGAACGCGACCATATCAAAGCCGCTGTCACGCCAAACGAAATGGACGATCGGAGCATTCAAGCGGACGGCTGTCTCAAGTTCCATTGCAGAGAAAAGGAACCCGCCGTCACCTGAAATCGAGACGGCTTTTTTACCAGGACGGACGAGTGTCGCTGCGATGGCCCAAGGTAATGCAACACCAAGTGTCTGCATCCCGTTACTGAACAAGAGGTGACGTGGTTCGTATGAACGGAAGTGACGCGCCATCCAGATATAATGTGAACCGACATCAACCGTTACGGTAACGTCATCTGCAATCTGTTCGCGTAATGTCTTCATGAAATAAAGTGGATGCGTCAATAGCGAGTCTTCGACGACCGGCGGGACGTCCCGCTCGACGAGCCGTTGTTGAAGACCGTTCAAGAATGTATCCGTGCTTGTTGACAAGGCGAGTGGCTTCAGACGATCGGATAACGCATCAATCGTTTTCGCGACGTCACCGACAAGCTCGCGATCAGGACGATAGAAGTGATCAATTTCAGCCCGCATTTGGTCGATATGAATTAATGTCCGTTTATTCGTTGGTTTGTTCCAAAACTTCGGATCGTAGCCGATCGGGTCATAACCAATGGATAAGACGAGATCCGCTTCAGCGAGCAACGCGTCACCTGGTTGGTTGCGGAATAGACCGACACGACCATAAAAATTAGATTCTAAGTCACGTGACAAAGTCCCCGCAGCTTGGAACGTTTGGACGACGGGAATCGAAACACGGTTCAATAAAGTGCGAATCGCTTCGACGACGTCCGGTTGACTGGAACGCATACCGAGCAGGAGAACAGGGAGTTTCGCTTGTTCGATCAGTGTGGCCGTCTCTTCGACCCATTCTTCTGGAGCAATCCCGAGTTTTGGTGTCGGTACGGCTTTAAAGGACGTGACGTTTGATTCGTTCAAACCGACATCTTGCGGAATACTGACGAAAGCAGCACCGGACGTCGTTTCGGCAGTCCGGAAAGCATTCGAGAGGACTTCTGGGATATTATCCGCATCTTGAACTTCCGCGCTGAAGTTCGTGATTGGCGTAAAGAGTGCTTGGTTGTCCATCGATTGATGCGTCCGTTTGAGTCGATCGGCACGTGAGACGGCACCGGCAATCGCGACGACCGGATCGCCTTCCGAGTTAGCTGTCACGAGACCTGTTGCGAGATTTGATGCGCCCGGACCAGACGTAACGAGGACGACCCCTGGTTTATCCGTCAAACGTCCGATTGCTTGGGCCATGAAAGCGGCATTTTGTTCGTGACGTGCGACGATTAATTCAGGACCACGATCTTGTAAGACGTTGAAAACAGAATCGATTTTTGCTCCGGGAATTCCGAAGATGTATTCGACCCCTTGCTCGATTAACGTATCAACGACCAAATCAGCTCCTGTTTTTTTCTGTACTAAATTTTCATTTTCTCTGTTTTCGTTTTTGTTCATTACAATTCTCCTTCTTTATCAACGTATTTTGTCGATTGATAGCTGTAATATAAAAACTGTTTCATCGAAATTATACATCTGTTTTAGTCAGAAACCAACCATAATCCTTTAGAAAGTAAAAAAGGCATCTTGTGACAGAACACAAGATGCCTACTGAATCGCGATTATTTAGCGTCAACTTTACCGAATGTCGCCCAAACGAAAAGAGCAGTCACGCCCATGACGAGAACGATCGGTGATGCCCACATGATTAAGAAATTTTCCAATGTCAAAACCTCCTTTAGGGATAGTACGTATAGTAAGTGTAGTAGATTGCTCAGTAATTCTCAAGTGACGATCTGCTGAACATTCGACTCTGCTAAACGAATAACATCTTATATAATTACCCGAATCATGATAAACTTATCTGCGGATAATTTAAGAATTGAAAGGATGAACAATATGCGTTTACGCCACAAGCCTTGGGCGCTGGATTATATGAAAGAACAGGCATCGATCTATATCGCGGACCCGGCGACCTTAAAAGGAAACTGGTCAGAAGAATTTAAAAATGAACATCCACTATACATTGAGGTAGGTTCCGGAAAAGGGGCATTCATCACGGGTATGGCAAAGCAACACCCGGATATCAACTTCATCGCGATTGAATTATTTGAAAGTGTTGCGGTTGCAATCGTTCAAAAATTGGTCGAAGAGCCACTACCTAACGTCCGTGTCTTGACGGTCGATGCAAAAGACTTACGTGACTTCTTTGAAAAGGGAGAAGTCACTCGTGTCTACTTAAACTTCTCTGATCCTTGGCCGAAGTCGCGTCATGCGAAACGACGTCTCACATATAAGACGTTCCTCGCGACGTACGAAGACATTTTGCCGGAGCAAGGTCAGATTCACTTTAAGACGGATAACCGTAAACTATTTGAATCGAGCCTGATGACGATGTCAGCTTACGGTATGACATTCGACTGGATGTCGCTTGATTTACACGTTAATGAGCCGGAAGATAACGTCAGAACGGAGTACGAAGAACGTTTTTCAGCACTTGGTCAACCGATTTATCGGATGGAAGCAACGTACGGAAAATGATTTAGACAAAAAGTTTTCTTATTTTCCTGGTATTTCTTTCACACTTTTTTCTTATTAATTGGTACAATGTTGTTGACTGAAGAACTTGTACTTACAGGTAAAGGGGGAATTTGGGGATGTGGCAAAAAAGCTTAGCCTTCGTAACAGCACTCTTTCTCGCGCTGAGTATCGGTCAATCGGTATTCGCTGCGATTGATACGTCAGCAATGGAAAAGGCTCTCGACGAGGAATTAAAGAGTTCGCATTACGATTATAAAAAAGGTTCTGTAGAAATCGAGGACCCGAAAACATTCACTGGTGAAAAAGGTGAAGAAATCATCGGCGGAATCGCTGTCATCGAGACAGTCCGTGATGGCATCTTTATCACAATCAAACGTGAAATCCACTTCTATAACACGGAGAGTAAAGAGATGTTGACGAACGCAGATGCTGCGAAAGTAGATGGCGTCAAAGAATACATCGACAAAAACTCGAACAACTTACAGCAGAAAGTAGTCTACTGGTTACCGATGTTATTGATGATCTTGTTGATTGCCGTACCAGCAATTGTACTTTATGTCGTCGTACCACGTCTTTATTCGACAAGTGAATACATGAACCCGATCTACGAACGTAACGATAACCCACGTTAATCGTTGTCGGACAAAACGAAACACCCGCCTAAGAGGAAGTAAGATTCCGAAGAGGTGGGTTTTTTTTGAACTAAAAAAATAATACGACGAGAAATGCCAAAATGGCAGGCAGTCCTTGTTTGTAGAGAATCGAGACATTTGCTGTCGCTGATTTGCTGTCGCTGCACCGTACAGGGCGGCGATGATGACACAACTTAAGAAAAACAGTTGAATGACAGATGAATCAAGGACAAGACCGAGAATCAATCCGGCAGCAAGAAAACCATTGTATAATCCTTGATTGGCAAACAATGTTTTGATGCGTGGATCTGCTGCGATTTCCTTCGTCAGTCCAAACGTACGAAGCGCTGGTTTTGAAGATAAGAAAAACATTTCAAGAGCTAAAATATAGAAATGTTCAAGGGCAACAAGTAAAACAAGAATCGTTCCGAGTAGGTTCATGAAAGTTCGCTCCTTAAAAAAAGACCATACTTCGACTGACGAAGTATGGTCCCGATATTATGCGTATTCGAGTAAAGCGCCTGTTTCTGCATCAACTGTGAATTGATACGTTTTTTCATCGTCACCTTCAAGGACCGAGATGCCACCTTTGTAGCTTTGGTAGTCACGTGACTCATATGCGTACGCCTCTGGTGTTGCAGAGATCCATGCACCTTGGACACGTCCTTTTGCTGAAAATGTGCGTTTCGTGATTTCGAGAGCTTCCTCGGCAGATAGTTGTTTGTTGTCGACAGCCTTCTTAACTGCGAAAGTTGCAACGACAGCTGCTGCCAAACCGATAATCCAATAGCGTTTTTTCATTAAAATTTCCCCTCCTTACAGGTTTCTATACCTACTGTACCAAATAATTCGTCAAGATAGAAACAAAAGCTTAAGTGATTGAAGCATTTTTTTGTATAATAGAAAAATAGGAGGCGATACATAGTGAATGAAAAGACAAAAGATCTATTTAAAACATTGACGGAATTGAACGGGGCTCCGGGGTTTGAGCATGAAGTCAGACAGTTCGTCCGAGAGCGGATTACACCGGTGACGGATGAAATCGTTACAGATGGTATCGGATCGATTTTCGGTAAACGGACGGGTCAGGCCGATGGTCCGAAAGTGATGGTCGCAGGTCACATGGACGAAGTTGCCTTCATGGTCACACAAATCACGAAGAACGGGATGCTTCGGATTCAGCCGCTAGGTGGTTGGTGGAGTCAAGTTCTACTTGCACAACGCTTTTCGATTTGCGGCGATCATGGAATCATTCCGGGAATCATCGCATCGACACCGCCACATCTCTTAACAGAGGAAGTGCGGAATAAACCAATGGCGATCAAAGACATGTTTATCGATATCGGGGCGGATTCAAAAGAAGAAGCGGAATCGTTTGGCGTTCGACCAGGAATTCCGGCTGTTCCATTCTTCCCGTTCACACCGATGGCGAATCCGAAAAAAATCATGGCGAAAGCCTGGGACAATCGGTACGGGGTCGGTATGGCGATTGAGTTGCTTGAAGAGACGAAGGCAGCCGATCATCCGAATGTCTTATTCTCTGGTGCAACTGTCCAAGAAGAAGTAGGATTACGCGGAGCACAGACGGCGACGAACATGATTGATCCGGATGTCGCATTTGTTGTCGACGCTTCACCAGCGAACGATGCTTCAGGCGATAAAACGGAGTTTGGTCAACTTGGTCAAGGTCCTTTGTTACGCATCAAGGATAGCGTCATGATTCTATCGAAGGAAATGACGGATTATGTACTTGATACGGCAGAATCGAATCAGATTCCGTATCAGTATTATGTTGGAGCGGGCGGGACGGATGGCGGTGTCATTCATCGTTCGAACAATGGGATTCCGACGACGGTCGTCGGCTTACCGGCTCGCTATATCCATACGCATGCTTCAATCATGCATACGGATGACTACGATGCGGCGAAAGAGTTGTTGAAAAAACTCGTCACGCAATTGGATGCGACAACGCTCGCGACACTACAAGTGAAGTAAGCAATCCGGAAGGTGGATTTGTCTCTATGGACAAATTCACCTTCTTTTTCGCGAAACACATGTCTTGTCAGATGAAATAACATTTGTGTTTTCTTTTATGGGAAATTTGTTATAATAACGTTGATTTGACGAAAAGGACGTGGCGACTTGTTAAAAGATAAAGGAATATCATTAAGCCCTCGGATTTATTTCATTACAGTGCTCAGTTATATGGCGCTCGGTTTATTTAGCTCGTTGATTATGGGATTGATTCTGAAAACGATTGGCGACGGTTTGATGACACGTGGAGTCGATGCATCGATTCTCGTCACGATTGGGGATCAAGCGATTGCGTTGACAGGACCAGCGATTGGTGTTGCTGTCGCGTTCGCTTTAGAGGCACCGCCGTTGATTTTATTTTCAGCAGTCGTTGTCGGAGCGTTCGGTTATGAAGCAGGCGGACCTGCCGGGAGCTATATCGCGGCGTTGATTGCGACGGAGTCCGGAAAACTGTTTTCAAAAACGACGCGTCTCGATATTATCGTGACACCTTTACTTACGTTAGTGATCGGCTTTTTAAGTGGGAAGTATATCGGTTCTTGGATTGGAACGTTGATGACGGATCTCGGGGAAGTCATTCGCTGGGGAACGGAACGCGAACCGCTGCTGATGGGGATTTTTGTTGCGACGGTCATGGGACTCGCATTGACAGCGCCCATTTCAAGTGCTGCTTTAGGCATCATGTTAGGACTGGATGGATTAGCCGCAGGGGCAGCGACGATCGGTTGTGCAGCCCAAATGATTGGATTTGGTGTCATCAGTTATCGTGATAACGGGATTGGTGGATTGATTGCACAAGGGGTCGGGACATCGATGCTTCAAGTCGGAAATATCATCCGTAATCCGTGGACGATTATTCCCCCAACGCTTGCCGGTGCGTTGTTGGCACCATTCGCGACAGTCTTGTTCAGTCTCGAGAGTAATCCGGCGGGTTCTGGAATGGGGACGAGCGGATTAGTTGGTCCATTGATGGTACTGAAGACAATGGGCTTCACGACAGAATATTATCTTGCTGTCGGCATCCTATGTTTCGTCGCTCCGGCAATCATCAGTTATCTAATTTACCGGGTATTGTACCGGTATGGACGTATTAAGGATGGCGATTTAAAAATCGACTATTGAATCTAAAAAAAGGGCTGACTCATAAGTCAAAAAAAATAATCCTTGTGGCGGACGTTTCCGTCCTTCATCGATCAAATGGCCGATGATCCCACTTTTCACGGGATCTTCGGCCACTTCTAATTAATTAAAAGTCGTTCACACTTTTAAGTCAGTCCCTTTTGTCATTATAAAGAAAAACCGAACGAACTCGAGTAGAAACTCGTCAGAAATACGTAGAGATAAATTAAATAGAGGGGGGTCAAGTAACGCATCCGGACGACTGGTAACTTTCGGGCGACACGTTTCCCGAGTGCTTCAAGGACAAGGATAATCGCAAACCCGATAACTAAGAATGCTAAAATCTCAGGTAATCCTCGTTCAGAATCGATAAAAGAGTAACCGTAGCGAAGGCAACTCGTCATTCCGACGAAGCCGACGAAACGTTCGAATGGATGTTTAATAGGTTGGTCCGTCATAGTGATTTCCTTTCAAGGCGTTTTCTAGTTGAAGTATAGCAAACAGAGCGTGAAAACGCACAGAAACATTCGAATATGCTATGATGTACCCAATGAAATTAAGAAGTAATCAAAGGAGGAACTACCATGAAAAAACTTGATTCTCAACAACTATTTGAAACAGCGAAGCAAGGAAATGCTGTTTTTCTCTTTTCAGCAAACTGGTGCCCGGACTGCCGCTTTCTCGATCCGTTCATGCCAGAAATCGAAAGTAAATTCAGTGAGTTTGAATTTTATTACGTCGACCGTGATGAACATATGGAAATTGCCCAGGAAATGGACATCTTCGGCATTCCGAGTTTCGTTGCCTATCGTGGAAACGAAGAAACAGGACGTTACGTCGGAAAAGAACGTAAAACACCTGAACAAGTGACCGAATTTTTAGAAACAGTCTGACACGAAAGCGAGCGCTGTCTCGCTTTTTTTCATTAAGAAAGGATGGAAATGACCCATGGAACTGCAACAAATTCGCCGTATGGTGACGGAAGCATTTGAAGAAGAACGTTATACGACGTACTTTGATCGTGAAAAATCGGTCCTTCGGATTGAACGAAAACAAGACCGGACGGGCGTTGACCTTGGATTAAACCCGCTCGTCGCAAAGGCAAAGCGGCGAGGTGTCATTGCTGTTGAAGAGACGATTGAGTACATCAAAGCGGTTCTAGAACAAACGGAGCCTGTCTCATTAGTCGGAAATGAACAAAAAGTATTACCAGTCATTCGAGCGAAGTCGTTCGCTGACGAAACGAAAGATGGCAAGCGAATCATCAGTACGCCACATACGGGTGAAACAAAAATCATGTACGCTCTTGACTTAGGAGCGACCTATCGCCTAATTGATGAAGATTTAGTTGAACAGGCGGGGTGGACGACTGAACACTTGTCTGAAGCAGCACGCTTCAACTTGAAGTCGCTCGAAGCACCATTCAAGGTCGATGAAGTCGCAGGAAATGTCTTTTATTTCTTGAGTACAGGAGATGGCTATGAGGCTAGCCGCGTCCTCAACAAACAATTGTTAGCAGATTATGCAGACAAAGTGACAGGCGAATTTTCGATTGGGATTCCTCATCAGGACGTCTTAATTTTTGCGGATATCCGAAATGACGCGGGCTATGATGTCTTGCAACAGCTAATGTTTGACTTCTTCACAAATGGACGTGTACCGGTTACGGCACTCCCATTCCTATATGAAGACGGAAATCTTGAACCGGTCTTCGTCCTTGCGAAAAACAAGCATCCGAAACCTTGAATAATCTGATACAATAAGCATTGTGAGAAAGTCTGAAGGGAGTCATGGATTGAATGAATGTGTTTTATAATAAAGAAGGTGTCGGAGACGTCTTGATGGTCATCTTATCAGATGCACCACGAGCGGAAGTTACGGCTGAACGTGCAGGTGCTGTCGCGACGATTTTCCATCATGAGCGCGTGATTGGATACAATATTTTTGAAGCGTCACAGCAATTTGAATTGAATGCAGTCGGACCAGTTGAACTGACACCCGAACTCGTCAAAAAAATTCAAAGCGTTTTAGCGGACAACGGCGTAACGTTTGTAATCGATGACATCGATTACTCACCAAAATTCGTTGTTGGATACGTTAGCTCTTGTGAAAAACATCCGGATGCGGATAAACTATCGATTTGCCAAGTCGAGGTGGACGGAGACACACTTCAAATTGTTTGTGGCGCGCCGAACGTCGCAGAAGGACAAAAAGTTGTCGTTGCTAAACCAGGAGCGGTCATGCCATCCGGTTTAATCATTCGACCTTCTGCACTTCGAGGTATACCGTCAAGCGGGATGCTGTGTTCTGCCCGTGAACTCGCATTACCAGACGCACCACAAGAAAAAGGAATTCTTGTATTAGAGGATTCAGCACATACTGGAGAGGCATTCTTAATCGGCCGTTGATTCGGCCGATTTTTTAACAAGATGGAGGGGTGAAGGAATGAGCAATCGTTACGAACAGTCATTGAAGGAACAAGCGGCACGGATTCGACGGGAATTAGCGGGCGAAAAAGAGACGACTCCAGTCGAACGACCGAAAAAAGAAGAGCGAGAAGATCGCTTCGTGTTGACGGATGTTCCATCGCCTATTTACGGATTCCAACGGCCTAAAAAGCAACGGTCGATCCAAGAAGATGTAACTTCGATTGAATCGGAAATGGACGTTTCAAGTGAATCAGAAGAGGGAAAAACCGATGAGGCGCTTGAGAACATGACAGATGAAACAATTGAAGCGTCAGGGATCGAGACGATGGAACAGACGGACTTAACCGAAGTAGACGCAGGTCTTGTTCCAGTGACGGATTCTGAACTACTCAACCCTGACCCATCAATCGAGTCATCAACTGAAGCATTTGCTGTAGAATCTTTTGATTCAGCTCTAACGGAACAAGAGCCAGTTGAAGAAGAACCGGTTACTGAACTAAAACAACAAGATGAATCATTAGAAGTGACATCTTTAAGTGAAGACACGGAACAACCTCCCGTCGAAAACGGAGATGAGATTTCTTCGGAAAACACCGTCGAACATGTCCTTGAGACGGAAACCGTGCAAGAACAACATGTCTTCACGGAAAAGCGCGCTGAAGAAAAAACACAAGTACAGTCAAGTGCAGTCAAGAAACCTGTTGGACCGCCTGTCAACGTTGTGATGACAACTAAAGACTTAATGGCGATGTATCGTGCACGACGTGAACAAAATAATTTACATGGTAAAAAATAAGTCGGTTTGCTATAATGGTACAGGTTTTGTACCCAAGCCCGATGGTACGAACCGGAACGTGAATTGGAGGGCTTTTATATGACAAAGTATCATTTTGTTGGGATTAAAGGGACTGGAATGAGTGCACTTGCCCAAGTATTACATGAGATGAACCATCAAGTACAAGGTTCTGATATCGAAAAACACATCTTTACTGAGGACGCTTTACGGGCGAAAGGTATTCCGTTTTTCCCGTTCAACGCCGACAACATCAAAGAAGATCAAATCATCATTCAAGGAAATGCGTTTGGTGATGAACATCCAGAAATCGCGCGGGCAAATGAACTTGGTTTAACAATTCATCATTACTACGATTTTTTAGGTCACCTAGCAGACGAATATCGTTCAGTCGCAATCACAGGGTCACACGGTAAAACATCGACGACAGGTCTGTTGTCACATGTCTTAAGCGGAATCACGCCAACCGCATTTCTGATTGGTGACGGTACAGGTGCAGGTGTCGAAGAGGCAAAAGCATTTGTGTTTGAAGCATGTGAATACAAACGTCACTTTTTATACTACAAGCCAGATTATGCAATCATGACGAATATTGACTTTGATCACTCGGATTATTTTACAGGCATTGATGACGTCGTTTCGGCGTTCCAAGAAATGGCGATGCAAGTCAAGCAAGCGATCGTTGCTTGTGGGGACGACGAGCATCTTCAAAACATTCAAGCGAATGTGCCTGTCCTCTACTATGGTTTTGGACAGAACAATGATTTCCGCGCTGAAAATGTCGCATCAACACCAGACGGCACATCATTCGATGTCTATTTACGGGATGATTTTTATGGCACGTTCCTGATTCCGGGATTCGGTCAACATCATGTCTTGAATGCTTTATCGGTCATCGCAATCTGTCAGTATGAAGGGTTGAACAAAGAGGATGTCGCGGAACGTCTCGCTTCATTCGGAGGAGTCAAACGTCGCTTTAGTGAATCAGATTTCGGATCACAGATTTTAGTCGATGATTATGCACACCATCCGAAAGAAATTAGTGCGACGATTGAATCGGCCCGTAAGAAATATCCGGACCGGGAAGTCATCGCGATTTTCCAACCGCATACGTACACACGCCTAAAGTCATTCATGGATGATTTTGCGACATCGCTTCGGGAAGCGGACGCTACGTATCTCTGTGAGATTTTCGGATCGGCGCGAGAGCAAGAAGGGCAAGTTCGGATTGAGGATCTCCAAGAGAAGATTCCGAATTCTGACATCTTGACGCGAGATAATGTTTCGATTTTAAGTAAACATGACAATGCTGTTCTATTGTTCATGGGTGCGGGGGATATCCAAACGTACCAACAGCAGTATGAAGGAACAAAATAAAATGTTTCATCAGTAAAAGGCATGGGTGCATTCAGGCATCCATGCCTTTTTTGTCGGTTTCGTGAAGTTAAGAAAAGATGACGTACGCCGAACCATTTTTTTATTGCATCTTGAATTGAATTTTGGAATAGTGGGGGTATGTTAATTTAGGAAGGAATCAATCACATGGGACAAATTTTCTTGATTTTATTATTGCAGCTCATTTACGTGCCTGTCCTGACACTCCGGACAATCATGCTCGTCAAAGGGCGGACTGTCATCGCCGGTGTCTTCGGGACGGTCGAAACGTTAATCTATATCTTTGCTTTAGGCGTCGTGTTCCGTGACTTGACGACGCTCGGAATGGTCGTCTACGCACTCGGATTCGGGCTCGGTATTTTAATTGGTGGCTTCGTCGAAAGAAAACTTGCGATTGGCTACAATATGATTCAAGTCCATACACAAGAGTTCCCGGCTGAACTGATTCAAGTCATCCGCGATAACGGATTTGGTGTCACCCATTACCAAGGACAAGGACGAGACGGTGTCCGGTACCGGCTCGATGTACTTGCTGCACGGACGCGGATGAAAGTATTGCGTGGTTTAGTCGAAGAATATGAGCCAAAAGCATTCCTCGTTGCTTTCGATTCGGTCGACTTCAAAGGGGGATACATGCTGAAGGGGTTAAAACGTCAAAAGTAATAAAAACTTTTGAAGAACATCACGGGATTCTCCACAAAAAGATGTTTACTCTATGTTATTTAAGGATAAAGATGATATAGAACAAATTACAATTCGTGAGAGGGGTAATCGAAGATGATTAGTAATCACGCAAAAACAGCACTAAACCAACAAGTTGCAAACTATGGTGTTTTATTCGTAAAACTCCATAATTATCATTGGTACATTAAAGGACCAGAATTTTTGACGTTACACGTTAAACTAGAGGAATTGTACACGTGGGTATCTGAGCAATATGATGTTGTCGCAGAACGACTGTTGATGAACAATGGAAATCCTTCAGCGACAATGAAAGAATATTTGGAGCAGACGACGCTTGAAGAAGCAAAATCTGGCTTATCTGCCGATCAGATGGTTGAATCCGTCATCAGCGACTTCCAACAAGTACGTAAAGAAATGCTTGAAGCGATTGAACATTTAGAGGCGCAAGACGTGACGGTCGAAGATGATTTACTGGCTCAAGCAAAAGAAATCGAAAAACAAATTTGGATGTTGCGTGCGACACTAAAAAAATAAGTGAACAAAAACGGATGACTGCATCCTTAGAGGATTCGGCCATCCGTTTTCTACTTATTTTAGATTTTCCGGGTTCAAGACGTCGAGTTCAGGAAGGACGAATCGTCCATCTTTACGAATCAAGACATCGTCAAACCAAATTTCACCGCCGCCATAATCCGGGCGTTGAATGTTGACCAAGTCCCAATGGACCGAAGAATCGTTTCCGTTATAGGCTTCAGCGTAAGCTTGACCCGGCGTAAAGTGGAAACTGCCATCAATTTTTTCGTCAAATAAAATATCTTTCATCGGATGTTGGATGAATGGATTGACACCAATCGCAAACTCACCGACGAAACGGGCGCCGGCATCTGTATCAAACACTTGATTGATGCGCTCCGTATCGTTCGCCGTTGCTTCAACAATTTTTCCGTTTTCGAACGTCAATTTTACGTTTTCGAACGTAAATCCTTGATAAGGTGACGGTGTATTATAGGAAATGACGCCGTTGACGGAATCTTTGACAGGGGCCGTAAAGACTTCACCGTCCGGAATGTTGGCATTACCGGCACATTTGATTGCGGCGATGTCTTTAATCGAGAACGTTAAATCTGTCCCGTCCCCGACGAGGCGGACACGATCGGTCTTGTTCATCAGCTCGACGAGTGGTTCCATCGCCTTGCCCATTTTCTCGTAATCCAGCGTACAGACATCAAAGTAGAAGTCTTCAAACGCTTCTGTCGATTGGTTGGCAAGTTGAGCCATCGAAGCTGTCGGGAAACGGAGGACGACCCATTTCGTTCCTTTAACACGATCTTGGGTATGCATTTTCCCTAATGTTTGTCCGTATAACTTCATTTTGTCCGATGGCACGTCAGATAATTCATTGATGTTATCCCCGGCACGTAAGCCGATATAAGCGTCCATCGCTTGCATCTGCTTTTGCTCGATGTCAGCCATCAATTGAAGTTGCTCTTCTGATGCATTTCGGTATAATTTTCGTAGAATACGATTATCTTTCAACAGGACGAATGGAAGTCCGCCTGCTTCATAGGCAGCATCAACGAGTGCTTCGACTAATTCGCGCTCAATTCCGAAATTTTCAATTAAAACTTTTTCACCAGGAGCGAGTGCAACAGAATAATTAATTAAGTTCGTTGCAAGTTGTGTAAGACGTGGATCGCGCATGAATAGTTCCCCCTCTAATTTGCGTATGTAGGTTTCATCTATCATTGTAACGGAAATAAACCAATTGGAGTAGCAGGAACGACTCGAGATACGTCGAACTACCAACAAGACACTAGCAAAAGAAATTGGAGGCATGAATCATGGAAATCACATTAGGCGGTATCGCCGGACTAGTCGCTGCGATCGCATTCGTAGTGCTCGTTATCTTCCTTGCGCGCGTACTTGGTGCAGCAAGCAAGACACTAAATAATGTCGCAGACACGACAGCAGGGCTTGAACGCCAGCTGGACGGAATTATGATGGAGACGACGGCGTTGCTACATAAAACGAATCGTCTTGTCGATACAATCGAAGAAAAAACAGAGCTCCTTGCGCCGGTTGCGAATTCGATTGAAGAGTTAGGCACATCGCTAAACAAAGTGACGGATTCTGTTCGAACTGTTTCTGATACAGTAGCAGGGGCAGCAGATACGAACAAAGAACAGATTGCTCAAGCGGTTCGTTGGGGTTCAGTCGCTGTTGAACTCTTTAAAAAGAATAAACCGGAATCAGGTCAACCTGTTTCATCTTCTAGTACGGCTACGACAACGGTGGAGAAAAAACAACGCCGCCGTTTCCGTAAACAGGCAGATACACCGGTGACACCGGAAGTCGTGTCAGTGCCGGATGTTGAAAGTATTCCAGATGAATTGAAGGGAGATCGTAAATCATGACAAAACAACACCCATACCAAGCCCAGGACCAAAATACTTCAAAAGGTGGCGGCTTCTTAGCAGGTATCATCGTTGGAGGATTGATTGGTGCAGCCGCTGCGTTACTTTCAAGTCCGAAGTCAGGAAGCGAGATGCGTGGCATGCTCGATGAGCGTACAGCTCCTGCACGTCAACGCTTGAATGAACAGACGCAAGTGGTCCGTGAAAAAGCGGAGCCGCTCGTCGGCGAATGGATTCAACTGGCAAAAGATAAAGCAGCACCGGTCATCGAAAAAGCGAAAAAAAATTCAACTGTTCAAGAAGCGGCACAATACGCTGGTTTTGAAAAAGATCAGGCAAGCATTGACGCAGCACTCGCAGAAGCAGAACAACTCGTACGAGACATCGAACGTGAAATCGGTGAGGAAGTGAACGGTGCAGCTGTTGCGGAACAACTCGATACAGAGACTGTCGCTGATCTTTCAGAACTGCGTGAAGGTTTAGAAGAAGATCAAGAAGATGAGGCTGAGGAAAACGATCCGCAAGCAGACATGGCAAACGAGAAAAAGCCGAAGAAGTAATTTACTGAACGTATTAGCTGCTTTTAGTAGCTAATACGTTTTATTTTTTTGTATAATTTGATTTGATAAGAGCACATCAAAAAAAGAATGGGTTCGAGTAGTTCTATCATGTACAATCGGCATGAAGTCGGCTATAATTAGTTGCTATTACGAGCTATATGCTGATTAGGGAGTGGTAGACAGATGGATCAACAAGCAGAACTAAAGCGTTTACGCGATGAACTTGATTTAGTAAACGCTGATTTATTAGAATTAATCAACAAGCGGGGCGAAATCGCCGTCGAAATCGGTAAAGTAAAACGTGCGCAAGGGCTTGACCGTTACGACCCGGTACGTGAACGTCAGATGCTTGAGTCGAT
This sequence comes from Exiguobacterium sp. N4-1P, assembly GCF_002214325.1. Taxonomy (NCBI): domain Bacteria; kingdom Bacillati; phylum Bacillota; class Bacilli; order Caryophanales; genus Exiguobacterium; species Exiguobacterium sp. N4-1P. The sequence continues at coordinate 2,139,342 of NZ_CP022236.1, read as the reverse complement.
AGCCGAAAATAACCATGGTCCTTTTGAAAATGGTCGCCTTCAGCATATGTTCAAAGAGATTTTTAAAGCGTCACTTGAACTACAAGGGGAAGACCGGACACGTAAATTGCTCGTGTCACGTAAACAAAAACCAACGAATACGATTATCCGTGTTGGAGATGATGTCATCGGTGACGGATCCCAACAACTGATTGCTGGACCTTGTGCCGTTGAAAGTGAGGAACAAGTTTTTGAAGTAGCCGCACAGCTTGCAAAGCATGGTGTTCGCTTCATGCGTGGCGGGGCATACAAACCACGGACATCGCCTTACGATTTCCAAGGGCTCGGTTTAGAAGGATTGAAGATGTTAAAAAAAGCAGCAGATGCGCATAACTTACATGTCATTACCGAAATTATGACGCCGAGTGCCGTTGAATCTGCTTTACCATATGTTGATATCATTCAAGTCGGTGCACGTAACATGCAAAACTTCGATTTGTTAAAGGAAGTCGGGCGTACGAACAAACCCGTTCTTTTAAAACGTGGTCTTTCAGCAACACTCGAAGAGTTCATGTACGCAGCTGAATACATCATGGCGAGCGGGAACGATCAAGTCATCCTATGCGAGCGCGGTATTCGTACTTACGAACGCGCGACACGGAATACACTTGATATTTCTGCCGTTCCTATCCTGAAGCAAGAAACGCATCTTCCTGTCATGGTCGATGTCACACACTCGACAGGACGAAAAGATATTCTTTTACCGACGGCGAAAGCTGCATATGCTGTTGGGGCGGATGCCGTCATGGTCGAAGTGCATCCATTCCCTGCATTGGCACTGTCTGATGCGAACCAACAACTTGATTTTAAAGAATTCGATGCGTTCGTCGAAAACTTAACGTCAACTTTTCCGGCACTAAACGTTCAATGATTTTGTAAAAAGGGTAACCTATAGCGAATGAAAACGTTTTACAATGAAGGAAGAATGGGAAAAGAAAGATATCTTTTCCTGTCTTCCTTTCGTGTTGTCTAAAAATGAAAATGAGAATGAAAACGAAATGATTGTTTAAATAAGGAGGAATTTGCTTTGAACAGTAATATTACAATTTATGATGTAGCACGCGAAGCCGCTGTTTCGATGGCGACTGTCTCCCGGGTAGTTAACGGAAATCCGAACGTCAAGCCATCCACGCGCAAGAAAGTCCAGGATGCAATCGATCAACTCGGGTATCGCCCAAATGCCGTCGCACGTGGACTCGCAAGTAAAAAAACGACAACGGTCGGAGTCATCGTACCCGATATCTCAAATATTTTCTTTGCCGATTTAGCGCGTGGGATTGAAGATGTCGCGACGATGTACAAATACAACATCATTTTATGTAATTCCGATCAAAATCGTGAAAAAGAAATCCATCTCTTGAATACGTTGCTCGGAAAACAAGTCGATGGCATCATTTTCATGGGTGGACGCCTTCATGAAGATTTAGTCCGCGAATTCAAAACATCCCCTGTGCCGATCGTATTAGCAGCGACGCTCAATCAAGACTATGATCTTCCTGCTGTCAACATCGATTACGAGAGTGCGGCATATGACGCCGTCAAATCATTGATCGATCATGGACATAAACGGATCGGGTTCATCACGGGTCCACTCGAGCAACAGATTAACGGTGAGAAGAAATTTGCCGGGTACCGTAATGCCCTGGAAGAAGCCAATCTTCCGTTTGACGAACAAAATGTCGTTTTAGGAAACTACACGTATGATTCAGGAATGAAGGCAATGAACCAACTGCTTGAACTCGGTGAGGAGTGCCCACGTGCAATCTTCGCTGGGACGGATGAAATGGCTCTCGGTGTCATTCATGCCTTACAGGACGCAGGTCACCGTGTTCCTGAAGACTTCGAAGTCATCGGACACGATAATACACGTCTCGCGACGATGATTCGTCCGAAGCTGACGACTGTCGTGCAACCGATGTATGATATCGGAGCAGTTTCGATGCGTCTGTTGACTAAAATCTTGAATCAAGAAGAAATTGAAACAAATGATGTAACGTTACCGCACCGGATTGAGCACCGGGACTCTACACGTTCATGATGTTCAAACAAAAATCGTCCTCTTTCCTAGTCGAGTCTAGGAAAAAGACGATTTTTGTTTTGTTCTAAATTATTTAAGGTGTCACGGTAATAAGTTGATCTTGATGGTGATGCAACTGATCATTTTCAACATGAAGCCGGACCGTCGTTTGACCAGCTTGTGCTAATTTGACTTGACCGACGTACATATCGTCTTTCAACGTTAGTGGAATGTACGTATGTTTTTCGACACCTTCTTCGATGACTTCGACTTGGACATCTGCTTTTAAGACTTCACCCTTTTCAAAAATATGAAACGAAACGGGGAGCGTCGCACCTGCCGTGACTTTCGTTGCCCCCATATAGTGAACGGCAAGATTTTCGCTCGAAGCATGATCATGATCGGCATCGTCGTGTGAAGCTTCTTCATGCGAATGATCCATTACAGTAAAAGAAATTTTATCCATGTGGTGTAGACCCTTTTTATCATTGATATGATAGAGTCCTTCGTATTCACCTTCAGCGAGTATTGCTTCTGCTTGGTAAGAACCCGTTTTTTTCAAAGAAGCTTTAATTTTTTTATGAGCAGTATCTTTTTCATCTGCTTTCCAAATCTCGAACGTCACATCTTCTACATTGACTGCTTTTTTATCTTCGACAGCAGTTGCTTTAAATATGACCTTTTCATCAGCCATCGTTTTTGCTGGAACCTCTACTGTGACGTCGACTGCCGGTTTCCCACTACCTTGCATCGCGTCGTGGTCCATCGCCTTTTCTTCGCTATTGTTGCATCCTGCAAGAAATAGACCAGTTGCAAGTACGGCAACACTCATCCCCATCATTTTCTTCATGTTCAGTCCCCCAATTATTCATTTACTATGTAAAGTATTGAAACCTTATTTAGTATACCAATAACTTGTGAAATCTGAACGAAGTATATGTGAAAAGTACAGGACAATTTTTAATCACTCGAGTAGGGTGAAGCTTCTGATAAACGGTCTTTTTTCGCGTCATCGATAAATGGCCATAGGAGTCGTTTAACGGTTTCCCAGTTTTTTTCCTCGATTTCAGGTCGACGGGGAATCGAAGGATACACTGGCAATTGATCTGCCCACGTAGTCGGAACCGTCGTGCTCTGTTTTGTCCATCGCTCAATCCAGTCTTTCGGGAGGTCCCCACTAAATGGTGCACGATTTGTCAAAGCTGCGAAGACTTGACTCCAGGCGCGGGGAACGACACGGTACCAATCGTATCCTCCTCCGCCTAAAGCGACAATCCGGCCTTTCGTATAACGGTTTGCTGCTTCGACAGCGATTTGCGGAATTTGTTCATAACTTTTCATCGTGAGCGACAAGTGAGTCAATGGATCAAGCGCGTGGGCATCGGCACCATTTTGCGTAATGATCAAGTCAGGTTGGAACAACTCACAGGCTTCGAACAAGGCAGTCCGATAGGCGAGTAAAAACGAAGCGTCTTCCGTAAAAGCATCAAATGGAATGTTCCAACTGAAGCCATAACCCTCTTCAGATCCGCGCTCTGTCACCATACCTGTCCCCGGGAAGAGATAACGTCCTGTTTCATGCAGTGACAGCGTCATGGCATCGGAACGATTATAAAAAGCCCACTGGACACCATCGCCATGGTGCGCATCGGTATCGACATAAAGAATACGACACGCATATTTTTCAATCATCGCCGCCATGGCGACTGCTGTATCGTTGTAGATACAAAATCCTGAAGCACGACCACGAAAACCATGGTGCAGACCACCCGCGATATGAAATGTCCGTTTATATCGTCCGGACAAGACGAGTTCGCAAGCCTCAATTGTTCCACCGACGAGTAGTGCGGCACCTTCATGCATGTCAGGGAAGACGGGTGTATCTTCTGTTGCGAGCCCATACATCTGTGCCTTCATTGGCGTCAGTTCACCTTGACCCGCCAGCTTGACGGCTTGAATATAATCGGCATCATGTACGAGTCGTAACTCCTCATCCGTTGCGCGACGTGGTGCGATACAGTCGACGTCCTTGAGTGCCCCCATCGTCTCTAAGAGAGAGACGGTCAAGTCCAGTCGAATTGGGTTGAAAGGATGTGTATCGGAAAAACGATAATTCGTTTCTTCCTCACTGTAAATATAAGCAAACTCTTTCATCGGCTGACGTCGGGACCGAGTACATCGAATCCTTCCTTCCGTAACTTTTCGATGATTCGAATCGGATTCATCGTCTGGACACGAAAAGCGACGATGCGGACATACGGATCAGGCGTAGGATACACGAGGACATTTAAGATATTGATATTCGTTTTAGCGAGTAGATTCGCAATCTTTGCTAATGTACCCGCTGTATTTTCAACACGCACTTCGATTTGTGAGCTCGGCTCGAGCGCTCCTGTTAATTGAACGAATGTCCGAAGCAAATCGGTTTCTGTCATTAAGCCGACGAGACGCCGTCCCCGAACAATCGGTAAGCAAGATAAGCGATGTTCATAAAATAAAATCGCGGCGTCTTCAATGAAATCAAGCGGGTGTGCCGTGATAGGAGTTTGTTGCATGATACTGGAAACGGAATTTTGTTGATCAACGTGAAGGGTATCTGGATGAAAGACACTGCTTGCACTTTGGAGCTCTTTTAGACCGATGAGACCGACAAGTTCATGACGGGCGTTTGTCACGGGAATATGGCGAATCTCATGACGTTGCATCAATTCTGCGGCATGCGCAATAGAATTTGTTGGTTGAATCGTAATACAATTCGTCTTCATGATTTGTTCGATTAACATGCTATTCCTCCTTTAATCGTACATGAAGCGACGGCGGAGCCGTAAAGCATCGAAATGAGCGACGACTTCTGGTGCGACATGTTTCCCGATACGTGCCATTAAACAATTAGCCGGATGCGATGCAATCTCTGGATCATCGGTCGGGAAAAAGACGAGGCCCCCGTGGTTCATCATCTTTTCCATGATTTTTCGATAGTCCCAAACAGATAGTCCACTGCCTTTTAAATCCCAATGCCAGTAATACTCGGTCGTCAAGATTAAGTAGTTTTCCATGGCCGGATCGAGCATCGATACTTCGAGAAGCTTTTTACCAATCTGTTGACCGCGAAAACGAGCAGACACTTCAATCGCACCTAGCTCTAAAATATATGGATTATTTCCTTCGCTCCATGTCTCATAAGGATCAGGGTAAAGGAATGTGACATAGCCGATGATTTCTTGATTTTTCCTGGCGATAATGATCCGTCCTTCATCTAAATCTGCGATTTCAAGGAGCGCTTGATGCTGCTCTTTCGGTTGCCTGAAGGCAGTTAAACCATCATCGAGGAGGTAAGTGGCGAGTTGTTTACTCGCGACAGGTCCTTCGATTTCAACTGGACCGAGCGATGTTTCATGAGTACGATGATTGAATTGTTTTTCAAACATGTAAGCGTCACCACCTTTCTCTTTATTATAGCCGAAGCGAGTTGCGGAAAGAGAGGGATTTTTTAACAAATTAACGGCAATCGATTGAACTACACCATAACTAGCTTATAATGGAGAGGAGTATAGAGAAGGGGAGGAACGAGAGATGAAAGTTTTGAAAGCGCTTCCGGGTAAGCATTGGTTATCCGACTATAATGAATCGGCGTCATACGATTGGCAAGAAGCGGAACAATATTTTTCATGGGCAACGACGGGGAAAGTCAATATGGCCCATGAAGCAATTGACCGTCATGCTGAAGGTGAACGAGCGAATAAAAAAGCTCTGATTTACTTTGATGGAACGACGGAGCAAACTTTTACGTATGCTGACATGAAACGTTTGACGAACAAAGCGGCAAACGTTTTGACGGATGCTGGAATCAAAGCAGGAGACCGAATTTTTATCTTCATGCCACGTTCGCCAGAACTTTATTTTGCGTTGCTCGGTGCCTTGAAAGTCGGAGCAATCGTCGGTCCGTTGTTTGAAGCCTTCATGGAACAAGCTGTACGCGACCGCTTGCTTGATTCTGAAGCAAAGATGTTGATTACGACGAAAGCATTATTACCACGTGTTCCGCTTGAAGAGTTATCGACACTCGAATCCGTCTTTTTAGTCGATGAAGACATCGAGACGACAGATCGGCTACTGGACTTCCGGGCAGCGTTCGAGTCCGCGTCAGATGTGTACGAACCGGTTTGGCTCGACCGGGAAGACGGTCTCATCTTACATTATACGTCTGGGTCGACGGGAAAACCAAAAGGGGTCTTACACGCTCAAAATGCGATGATTCAACACATGATGACCGGACGTTGGGTTCTTGACCTTCAGGAAGATGATATCTATTGGTGTACAGCAGATCCGGGCTGGGTGACGGGGACGAGTTATGGGATTTTTGCCCCGTTCTTAAATGGTGCGACGAATGTCATCGTCGGTGGTCGGTTCAATCCGGAGTTTTGGTACAGTGTCATTGAAAAATACAAGGTAACGGTTTGGTATAGTGCACCGACCGCATTCCGGATGCTGATGGGTGCCGGCGCAGACGTCGCACAAACACATGACTTGTCGAGCTTACGGCACGTGTTATCCGTCGGAGAACCGCTCAACCCAGAAGTCGTTCGTTGGGGAAAAGAAGCATTCGACCAACGCATCCATGATACGTGGTGGATGACGGAAACAGGGGCAATGATGATTTGCAACTATAAATCGATGGACATCAAACCAGGGTCGATGGGGAAACCGATTCCTGGGACAAAAGCTGCAATCATCGATGATCAAGGGAATGAGTTACCTCCGTTTAGAATGGGCAATTTAGCTTTGAAAACACCGTGGCCATCCATGATGCGGCAAATCTGGAATAATCCACAAAAGTATGAATCATACTTCTTCAAAGGATGGTACGTTTCAGGAGATTCTGCATATATGGATGATGAAGGGTACTTCTGGTTCCAAGGACGCGTCGATGATGTCATCATGACGGCAGGAGAACGGGTGGGACCGTTCGAAGTTGAGAGTCGTCTTGTCGAGCACCCGGCAGTTGCAGAAGCCGGTGTCATCGGGAAACCGGATCCAGTACGTGGTGAAATCATCAAAGCCTTCATTTCGTTACGAGACGGCTATGAACCGACTGAAGAATTGAAACAAGAAATTCAGGCGTTCGTCAAAGAAGGGCTTGCAGCACATGCGGCGCCACGTGAGATTGACTTCCGAGACAAGCTTCCGAAAACCCGGAGCGGTAAAATCATGCGCCGCGTCTTGAAGGCGTGGGAACTAAATCTTGAAGCGGGTGACCTCTCGACGATGGAAGAATGATGTCAGAGTAAGTGACGTATAGGATTGACTGTTCTTGAACTACCAACGATGCTTCGTTGGTAGTTTTTTAATATGAACAAAAAAACGAAGTTCACTGTTACGTGAACTTCGTTTTTTTGAATGGCTTCATTCAGTTTTTTTGTCGTCTTCTTTTGCTTTCTTTTCAGCATCAGCCTTCGCCTCTGCTTCTTTCTTCTTAGCCTCAGCATCGGCTTTCGCCTTGTCGTCAGCCGCTTTTTTCTTAGCCTCTGCATCAGCTTTCGCTTTGGCATCGGCCGCTTTTTTCGCGTCCGCATCGGCTGCTTTATCTTCAGCAGCTTTCTTTTCAGCGTCAGCTTTTGCTTGCGCTTCAGCGTCGTCTTTCTTCTTCGCGTCTGCTTCTTTTTCTTTTGCCTCGGCCTCTTTTTTCTTTTCTTCAGCGGCTTTTTTCTTCGCTTCCGCTTCTTTTTTCTTTTTATCTTCTTCTTTGAATGAACCTGAGTTCTTGAAGTCATTTGCGTCTACTGAAGCCGGTTGATTGAAGCGTGCACCTGACTTGAAGTAACTGTTGTTCGCAGCATACGTTGCATTTGCCATCTGTGCCCACAGGTTCTGGGTACGTTGGTAATATGTCGTTGCACCCATCAATGAGTTGTTTTGATCATGCCCCGTCCAAACCGCCAGTGTAACCCCTGGTGTTGAAGCAACGAGGTAAGAGTCCTTAATTTCGTTCGTCGTTCCGGTCTTACCGGCCCAATCGCCAGGTACTTTTAATAACGAGTTCGCATAACGAGCTGTTCCGTTATCAAAGACACCACGCATCATATCAAGCGTTAAATAAGCCGTACGCTCTTCGTAGATTTTTTCTTTTTTCGATTTAGCTTTATAGATGCTTTTCCCGTCTTTCGTAATCTTCGAGATGATATACGGTTCGACGTATTCACCGTAGTTCGCGAGCATCGCATAAGCACCAGCAAGCTCAACCGGTGTGATTTCCATCGTTCCAAGAGCAGCAGATGGTGCGTACCGGATGCTGTCAGGAACTTTAATACCCATGTCGACTAGTTTTTGAATCGAGTTCGACATATTCATTTTTTCGTAAATCTTCACGGCTGGAACGTTGAGTGAAAGTTCCAATGCCTCACGGACCGTCACATTACCTCGGTAACGCCCGCCTTCATTGTTGATTGGGTTGTCACCTGGTTGACGTGGAACCGTTTGATAATAATACTTTTCATCATTAACGGTCGAAGCCGGTGTAATCAAGCCGTTTTCGATACCGTTCGAATAAACAAGAATTGGTTTGGCTGTCGAACCGATTTGACGTTTTGCCTGGAACGCGCGGTTGAAATCATCCGCCGTTCCATCCGTGTAACGTCCACCGACGAAGCCTAAGATACGACCTGTCTCATTTTGAATCATGACAGCAGCCGTTTCTTCTGGATCTTTTTTCGAGACCGTTTTTTTCGTTTTTGGATCAACGACTTGCGTGTATTGTGGAGAAGCAGGGAAGTTGGCAGCATTTTTAGCTGGTGCCTGCATCGCCTCGTGAATTTTCTTATCAAGTGTCAAGTGAATCTTGTATCCGCCTTGACGCATGGCAACTAAAGCCTGTTCCTGATAGTTCGCTTTGACTTCTGCGAGTTCGGATGGTTTTACTTCATCTTCTTTGACGCCATCCTTTTTCATGAAATAGCTCGTCATGATTTTCAAGGCTTCTTTTTCAGCAAGATCGTAAACGTACGGGTACGTATCACGCGAACGTGTTGACGTTTTGGCGAAGTCTTTTGTGATATCGTATTTGACGGCTTTTTCATATTGCTTTTTCGTAATGTTTTTTGCGACATACATCCGTTTTAGAACAGTTTTCATCCGGTTCGTACTTGCTGTCAAATCTTCTTTGACGACACCACCTTGAAGGTAGGGTGTGTAATAATACGGGTTTTTCGGAATGCCTGCTAAGAAGGCTGCTTGTGGTAATGTCAGTTTTTTCGCGGATTTATTGAAGACACCACGAGAGGCGGCTTCGATTCCGGCAATATTTCGTCCGAGAGAGTTTCGACCGAATGAGACAACGTTTAAATAGGCTTGTAGAATTTCATCCTTCGTCATCGCATTTTCGAGACGAAGTGCTAAGATGATTTCTTTTGCTTTCCGTTCGAATGAAACTTCATTCGTTAAAATTTGGTTTTTAATCAATTGTTGTGTCAACGTACTGCCACCCGTCCGAGAAGACGAGTTCGTTAGCTCCTGTAAGACTGCCCGGAGTGTTGCTTTCGGTACGACGCCATCATGTTCATAAAAATCGACATCTTCCGTCGAAAGAACAGCGTCTAGCAGGTAAGGTGAAATTTCTTTGATGTTGACCGGTTGACGTTCTTCATCTGTTGAAATGTTCGTCAACTTTTCGCCACTGCCCCAGTAAATTTCACTCGTAATGGCATAACTATTAACTTGTTGCTTCATTTCCGTTAATTCTGGTGCTTTTGTATCTTTGACGAGCGAAGCGAAATAGCCGCCTGCTGCACCGACAGAAAAACTCCCAATCAGTAGGACAGCAATGATGAGGAATAAAATGATATTCCAAGATACGTCATATGTGATATTCGACCAGTGCCGAACGGCTTTCGTTCGGGGATGATTCCAAAACTTGGACCAGTTCTCGCGCATAAATGATCTCCTTTACATCTTAAACTTGGGTGTAAATTAACATTAAATCACAGATAGACGTATTATACCACAACTGAAACGTGACAATGTCTCTTGACAGTCGATTCTACTTCGACGTATCATGAAAACATCTTATGAAAAATATACGAAAAAAATCAGCTGTGATTGGAATTAGTAATGGAACGCTCCCTGTATCAGAGACCTAGTGGTGCTGCGAACTAGGACATAGCGTGTTCATGAATTACGTCTCCAGGAGCTTCTTGAGAAATCAGGCGGACCGTCCCGTTATCGACGATCTAAGTGGCATGTGTTGCATGCAATTAGGGTGGTACCACGGAATATTCCGTCCCTTCGTTCAGTCGGAGGGGCGGTTTTTTTATACAATTTTTTTAGGAGGAAAACAGATGACGTTACTTGAGGATTTAGAGTTTCGCGGCCTAATCAGCCAAATGACAGATGAAGAAGGTATTAAAGAACTCCTGGCAAGTCCGACAACACTGTACACGGGATTCGACCCGACAGCAGATTCATTGCATATCGGACACCTGTTACCAATTCTCGTTCTACGCCGTTTCCAAGAAGCGGGGCACCACGTGGTCGGTCTCGTCGGTGGCGCAACCGGGATGATTGGAGATCCAAGTGGGCGGTCGACAGAACGATCACTGAACACGTCGGATATCGTCGAAGAATTTGCGAACCGCATCAAAGGGCAATTATCACGCTTTTTACCGCTGGATGGCGAAAACCCTGTGACGATTGCGAACAACCTGGATTGGACAAAAGATTTAACGATCATAGATTTCTTACGCGATATCGGAAAACACTTCCCAATCAGCTACATGCTAGCGAAAGACTCTGTTGATTCACGCCTTCAGAACGGGATTTCTTTCACAGAGTTTTCGTACATGCTATTACAATCATTTGATTTCTTAAAGCTATATGAAAACGAAGGGTGCCGACTCCAGGTCGGCGGAAGTGATCAGTGGGGAAACATTACAGCAGGGATGGAACTGATCCGACGCGTTGGTCATGAAGAGAAAGCATTCGGCATCACTGTACCACTCGTCACGAAATCAGACGGGCAAAAATTCGGGAAAACAGCAGGCGGGGCAGTATGGCTCGATGCCGAAAAAACGACACCGTACGAGTTTTACCAGTTTTGGTTCAACGTCGATGACCTTGATGTCGTCAAATTCCTGAAATACTTTACGTTCTTGACACACGAAGAACTGGAAGGATTGCAAGCGGAAGTGGAAACGGCACCTGAAAAACGGATTGCCCAGCGCCGCCTGGCAGAAGAGATGACGAAACTCGTTCATGGCAGCGAAGCGCTTGAACAAGCGGAGCGAATCACGAAAGCACTCTTCAGTGGTGACATCAAATCATTAAAGGCAGATGATATCGCAGATGCCTTTAAAGGGATGCCGCGCTTTACGCTTGGTGAAGCAACGAATCTCGTCGACGTACTCGTCGAAGCGAAAATCAGTCCTTCGAAGCGTCAAGCGCGAGAAGACGTGACGAATGGCGCAATCTACATCAATGGAGACCGTGAACAAGAGTTGACGAAAGAGATCACGAAGCAAGATGCGATTGGTGACTTCACGATCATCCGTCGTGGGAAAAAGAAATACTTCGTACTTGAACATGCGTAAGTGATATAACAAAAAAGAACGCTGACGAATGCTCGTCAGCGTTCTTTTTGCTTAGGCTGTTCTAAAAATACGGAGTGGTAATAAACGAACGGCGATCGTCGTGGCAAGTAACGCTTTTAGCGTATCACCGATGATGAACGGGACATTAATGACGAGGGCATCCATGAATGATAAATGTAGGACGAGCATTAAACCGAATGTTCCGAGTAAGTAAACGAGACCGAGTCCGAAAACGACCATTCCAAAAAACAATGGGATGAAGCGAGTCGTTCGTTCGGCGACATAGCCGATGAAGAAGCCGGCAATCGGGAAGGCGACTAAATACCCTACGGTCGGTCCGACGAACGGCGCAAGACCACCTTTGCCTCCGAGAAGTGGTAATCCGGCAGCAGCGAGCAGCAAAAAAATCAAGACGGCAAGCCCGCCGCGCTTCGCACCGAGAATGGCACTGACCGTCATGATGGCGAGCATCTGGAGTGTGATCGGTACAGGTCCGACGAGTTGAAGTTGTGGTAGTAAACTAATGGCTGAGATGATTGCAGCACCGAGTGCAGTAAATGTAAGATCTTTTGTTTTCATGATGGATGAGGGCCTCTTTTCTTTTTTTGTGTTAACCAATATAAATAAAAGGTTAACACAAAAAGAAAATGATGCAACTACTATTTTTAAAAAATGTTAAAAGGACACAAAAAAAGCACCCACCGAAGTGAGTGCTAAAAACAACTGATTAACGTGAGTAGTACTCAACGACGAGTTGTTCTTGGATTTGATCGTTCAATTCAGAACGCTCTGGAAGACGGACGAACGTTCCTTCGAGCTTCTCAGCATCGAAAGTAACGAAGTCTTTAGTTGCTGGTGCAACTTCGAGTGCTTCTTTGATAACGACAAAGTTCTTCGATTTTTCGCGAACTGAGATCGTTTGACCTGGTTTCACGCGGAACGACGGGATGTCGACGCGAGCGCCATCAACTTGGATGTGACCGTGGTTGACGAGCTGACGAGCAGCACGACGTGTACGAGCCATACCCATACGGTAAACGACGTTGTCAAGACGTGCTTCAAGTAAGAACATGAAGTTCTCACCGTGGATACCAGGCATTTTGCCAGCATCGTTGAAGATACGGTTGAATTGGCGTTCGTTTACTCCGTACATGTGACGAAGCGTTTGCTTCGCTTGAAGTTGAAGACCGTACTCAGACATTTTGCGACGGCTGTTACCGTGTTGTCCTGGAGCGTACGGACGTTTTGCGATTTCTTTTCCTGTTTCAGTAAGAGAGATACCGAGACGACGTGAAAGTTTCCAAGCTGGACCTGTATAGCGAGCCATAATAAGACTCCTCCTTAGTGTTCGTTATTATTTGCATAAAAATAATAACGCCATCAAACCCACGTTACGCCCATTTCATGGTGTGGCACCCTCGCTTGATAGCAAAGTTACACGATGCCCCTCCGGCAAAGCCGAGTCATGAAATGTGATACGCAAGCGATTTGACCGCTATCGTTATCATTTCTGCACTTTTACAAGTATACGTCTGCTTATTCCTGCTGTCAATCAAATATGACGAAGAAGAATTTCGCTAAAGGCTTCAAGGCCGGCTTGATCGGTTTCGTCAAAACGATTCAGTTCAGGACTGTCGATATCGAGGACACCAATCGTTTTTCCATCTTTAATTAATGGAATGACGATTTCTGAATTCGTTGCCGCATCACACGCGATATGGCCTGGGAAAGCATGGACATCCATGACGAGTTGTGTCGTTTGATCTTCTGCCGCTGTACCGCAGACACCACGACCGAATGGAATCCGGACACAAGCAGGTAAGCCTTGGAATGGTCCGAGAACGAGTTGATTTTGTTCTGCGTCCGTTAAATAGAAGCCGACCCAGTTCGTTCGATCGAGAAATTGACCAAGTAACGCACTCGCATTTGAAAGATTGGCAATTTGATTCGTTTCTCCGGTCAGTAAAGCATCAAGTTGCTTATTCAGCATGTCATATTGTTTTGTTCGGTCACCATCATACGTCGTTGTCTCAAACATCATTAAGATTCCTCCTGAAAAATCATATTTAATCTATCTTACCCGAGTTTTAAAGATGCTGACAAACAATTGATTTCTCGGCGAGACGCTGTAATCTGTGGAAGAAATCAGGAAAAGCCTTAGTAAATCTATGCAAATCGGTTGCGCTATACTATTATAAGGATAAGATTAAAAGCGAAATTGTTGAAAAATGGAATCGCTTGATAGGGTGGAGGTCGTGACAAATGTGGGCATGGGTGATTGGTGTCATCGTCATCGTATTACTCGTCATGTTATTTAGCATGATTAGTCGAAAAAAATATTATACAAAAATTGACGAGCTAGATATGCGCAAACAGGGGATTATTAGCGCATCAATTCCGAAGGAGCTACAAGAATTAAAGCAGCTTCCGATGGCGGGCGAGACGGAGACGAAATTCACTTCCTGGCATCAGGCTTGGGAGGAACTGTTGACAGTCCACGTCGCGCAAATCGATGAAACATTGTATCGAGCGGAAGAAGGGCTCGATAAATATCATTTCCTTGCCGTCAAGAATGATTTAGAAGTAACGGAACAATTAATCGGTGAGCTTGAAGGGTTAATCGATGAGATGCTGCGTGAGATGGAGACGTTTAAAAATAATCAATCTGCATTGACTTCATTGAAAGCGCAAGGTGAGACAGATTCAGGTCAAGTCCGTAAATCGTTGCTCCTACAAGCGACGTCGTTTGGTCCGGCATTAGCGAAACTTGAAGAACGTAGTGAAGAAATCGATCAGTTGCGTACAGAAATGTCTGCTTTTGAGGAAGCAGGTGAAGTGACGAAAGCGTATGAAACAAGCCTTCAGCTTGAAGAACGAGTCGCACAGACGCGTCAATTAGTCGAAGTGATTCCGAATCATTGGAAAGTCCTGGCACATGAGTTACGTCAACGAATCGACCAATTGAGCGCCGGATATAATGAAATGACGCTGGATGGCTATCCGCTTGAGCCGCTTGGCATGCAGTCGGATATTAAACGATTTGAGGAAACACGCCTCAACCTAGTTAAAAAACTTGAATTTCTAGAAATGGACGATTTAGAAGAACGCGTCCAGCAACTTTCGGCTGATGTCGACCAGATGTACGATACGTTCCGTCGTGAAGTCGACGCGCGTCATCATGTGAAAAAAGAAAATCAAGTCTTGAAACAAAAAGCACTGCGGATGCGTGAAAAAGTCCACCAATTGGCGCAAGAATTTAGTTCGCTCCGTGAACAGTATGAGATTTCAGCTGACTTAGGAGAGCATTACGAGTCGATTCAGCGCGATGAAGAGATGTTGTTTGGGGCAGCGAAGGATTTGGACGAATCCATCGCTAGCCGAATCATTCCGTTCAGCATGTTAGAAGATCAGATGCGTGATGCCATTCGGCTGGAAGAACAATTAACGATTCAATACGAACGGTTCAGTATCGAACTCCAAGCACTACGCAAAGAAGAGCTGGAAGTACGCGAACGCATCAATGAATGGCGTCATGCATTCTCTAGTGCCCGGTTACGATTAAAACGGCTCGGGTTACCGAAGATGCCGCAAGATGTCGAAGAAGCGCTTCAAACAGCGAGTCGTTCGTTACAGACGCTCGAGGCACGTTTTGAGGAGATTCCGTTTAATGTCGGTTACATCGTTTCGCAAAGCGAAGATGTCAAGTTGACGTTTAAACAATTGCAAGAACGGATAGATACATTAGTGTTCGAAGTCACTTATGCAGAACGACTTGTCCAGTACGCGAATCGTTTCCGTCGCAATGATAATGAGATACATATGTCGTTGACGATTGCTGAGACGAAGTTCCTCGCTGGCGATTACGAACGTGCGATTTTACTAGGGGAACGTGTCCTCGAACAATTTGATCCACAATCAATTGAACGAATCAAACAAGCATGTGCCAAGCAAGAAACGATTCATATGTAATCATCACTGACAACTCAGGGTGGCCGCCGCGGTCACCCTGTTTTCGTAAAAAAAAGGAGCGATTAAGATGGGAATACTTTATGTAAACGGAATCATTCGAACGATGGCGCATGAACATGATGTTCATCCGGCGATGTTTATCGAAGTAGGTCGGATTGTAGCCATGGGGGATGAGGGGAAGTTACGGCGACGTTTCGGTAAACGCGTCGAGTCGATTGAGAATCTGAATGGCAAAGCCGTCTATCCTGCCTTTACCGATGCGCACATCCACCTCATTGGATATGGCGAAGCGATAGGTCGTGTCGATGCTTCGCGTTACATGACGCTAGAAGAACTCGGACAGGCCTTTTTAAAAGCGGAAGCGATCAATGGAATTCATGTGGCAGAAGGCTACGACGAGACCAAGCTAGATCAAGCGCCAACAAAAGCTTGGTTGAATCAACTGTTCCCGACAGAACCAGCTTTACTAAAGCGGACGGATCGGCATACGGTACTCGTCAATGACGTATTGTTTGAACAATTGGGATATAAAGCATCAACGGTCATCGAGGGTGGGAAAATCGGTTTGCTCGATTCAGGGGAAGCAGATGGTTTTCTTTATGATGCAGCAATGGAACCGCTCTATGCGTTGCAAGCAGGATCGACGGAACGAAACAAATCATCGTTGCGCGCGGCAATCAAAGACTTATATCGTCATGGGATCGTGGCGGCACATACAGAGGATTTATCTTATCACGGTGCATTAAACGAAGTCTTATCAGCTTATAAAGAAGTGACGGAAGAAACGGGTTTTCATGCCCATCTTCTCGTGCATCATCTCGTCCTTGATGAATTCATTCAAGCAAACCCTGTTCTCCCTGACACGCTCTCAATTGGAGCGATGAAATTATTTGTCGATGGTGCCCTCGGTGGAAGAACGGCATTATTGCATCGTGGCTATTCGGACGACCCGACGACGCGTGGCATTGAAGTTCACTCGCAGGACCAACTTGAACAACTCGTGAAGCGAGCACGAAGCTACGGTTTCACTGTCGCGGCGCACGTCATCGGAGATCTTGCAATCGAACGTTTCGTGGATGTGCTTGAAAAGTATCCGGCTCCGAAAGGGACGCGCGATCGTATTATTCACGCAACGGTCGTACGACCTGAATTATTGGCACGGATTCGGAAGTTGCCTGTCTTAATTGATGTGCAACCGGTCTTCTTGTTAGATGATGCTGATTTTGCTGAAGCACGTCTCGGTTTGAAGCGTCTCGACTCGGCCTATCGCTTGAAGTCGCTAGCGGGCACAGGAGCCTTAATGTGTGGCGGCTCTGACGCGCCGATTTCAAGTCCCGATGTTCGCCGAGCGCTCTATGCAGCGACCGTGGGGAAAGCAGGGCGGATTAATAAATCGAACGAAGTTCTTTCAATGTACGAAGCATTGTTATTATTCACAAAAAATCCACATGTCGCAACAGAGACACATGGACGAAAAGGAATGTTATTGCCTGGATATGATGCAGACTTCGTCATCTTCGAAGAAGATTTTTATCGTATTGCAGATGAACAGATTCTTACGAATCGACTAGTCGAAACGGTACAACAAGGAAAAACGGTCTATCGCCAGGAAGCATCTTTGACAACGACTTAAGAGGTTGCGTTCGTTCCGTAAATCCTCAAAAGGGGATGACTCATAGTCAGATGAACACCACCCCTTGTGACGGACGCGCTTCCTTTCCCCTCGGAGTCGAGGATGAACGTTTCCGTCCTCTATCAATCAAATGACCGATGATCCGATTTTCGCGGTTTAAAGCGATTCAAGACGTTCTTTTCTGTACGTTCCTTAGGTGATAAAAAAACTTCCTTGTCCTTGGTGGACAGGGAAGTTTTTGTTTGTTTTATAAGAATGACCGTTGGATTTTGTGCCAAAATGTATTGTTCGTTAATTTGACGGTTTTTAATTCTTTATCGGACAATTGGATGTCGACGGAGTCCGTTCGTTTTAAGCTTAACGCTTCATTGTCCATCCCGATGATCGGATAGTCGTTTCCGTCTTCGATGATGCGAAGCGATAATTTACGACCACGGTTCAAGAGGAAAGCCGATCCGAGCGTCCGGTAGCGGTTATTGTTGACGGATGCGATTTCGCTGACTTGGAGGCAGTGAATCAATGGATCGACGATTGCACCAGACAAGGACTTGTTATAAGCGGTCGATCCGGTCGGCGTCGAAATGACCATACCATCGCCACGGAACGTTTCAAATAAGAATCCATCAATGTAGACTTCAATTGCGAGTGATTTAATGATGCTCGATTTAACGGAACATTCATTGAGGCAAAGCATACCTGGCCCGCCATTGATCGATGCTTCAAGCAATGGATAACGTCGGACTTCAATTTCGCCATTCGAGACGCGATCGCCTGTTTCTTTGAAAATGGCTTCGACGGAGGACAGGTCATTAATGTCGAAGTCACAGTAAAAGGAATTTGGACCTTCTGCGAAACCGACATAGATGGCATCGTCACGGAAGCCTGTAAAGCGAGCTGCTTGAAGAAACGCGCCGTCACCACCGATTGAAACGATGATATTTGCTTGTTTATGATCCTGGACGACATTCAATCCGTATCGCTTGCCGACTTCAACTAATTTACGTACCTGCGTCTCGTGTCTTTGTTTATTTCGGTAATACAGGTAGACATTGTTTCGAGCCATGGTCAATTCCCCCTTGAAAGCGTTTCATGTACTCTTTCATTATAACTGTTTTTTCAGAAATCGGGAACCGATAGCTAGGAAGTTCGTCAGAAAGCTTGCGTTATAAGGCGAACATTCCTATAGTAAGATTGGAAATGCATTTGAAAGACAACATGGGGAAATGGGGAATACACATGGCAACGTTTAAAGGAAATGATATTACATTACTTGGTACACAAGTTGAAGTCGGACAACAAGCACCAGACTTCGAGGTACTCGCTAACGATCTTTCGCCGGTTTCGCGCGATACATACAAAGGAATTCGTATGATTAGCGTCGTTCCATCGATCGATACGGGCGTCTGTGACGCTCAAACACGTAAATTCAATGAAGAAGCAGCACAAATCGATGGCGTGACAGTGTTGACAATCTCAAACGACCTTCCGTTCGCACAACGTCGCTGGTGTGCCGCAAGCGGGCTTGATAATGTCGTAACATTATCGGATCACCGTGATTTATCGTTTGGGCATAGCTATGGCGTCGCGATTGAAGAACTTCGTTTGCTAGCTCGTTCGGTATTCGTTATTGATTCAGCAAATCAAGTCGTCTATGTCGAATATATGCCAGAATCGACAGACGAAGTGAATTTTGATGCGGCGATCGCCGCAGCAAAAGCTGCGAAGTAAGAATAGTTTACAAACGACGTAAAACAGATACAATGGATGTAATGAGAAGAACGGCTCCCAGGAAATATGGGGGGCCGTTTCGTTTTGAAAGGATGAACTGACGATGGAAGCATTAGAAAAATTATATAAGGAACTAACGCAACAAACGAGAAAATTAGAACGCGACCTTGATATGCCCTATTTAGAGGCGCTGACGGAGGTCATTGATCGCTTAAATGACCGCCATACTGAAAAAGTCGATCCGGAAGTCATTCGGAAAGCTGTTTCGCTTGCTGTTCTCGAAGGAATGAAACAGGCACAACCGAATCATTTGCCGACACCGGACAGCGTTGCATTGTTTGCAGGTTATTTAATCGGGAAACTAATCAAGAAGGACGACGCTCGGTTACTTGATCTTGGTAGTGGAACAGGTGGGATGCTTCATGCCGTCATGAGTCAACTTCCGACGGGGACGGCAGCAGAAGCAGTCGAAGTCGATGAAACGTTAGTCCGGTTATCGGCTTCAATCACGGAATTACTCAATTATCCCGTCACTTACACGCATCAAGATGCACTCCGTCCTCTACTGTTAGATCCGGTCGATCTCGCGATGGCAGACTTGCCGATTGGTTACTATCCGGACGAAGAAGTATCAAAAGAGTATGTGTTAAAACGAGAAGAAGGAATGAGTTACAGCCACTTTCTTTTGATTGAACAGGCGATGAATTATGTTAAACCAGGCGGATTCGGTGTCTTTGTCATCCCGAATGGATTATTTGAGCACGATACGGAAGGGAAATTGAAGCAGTATTTTGAGACGAAGGCACATGTCGTCGGCATCTTGCAACTGCCATTAACCATGTTCAAGCAAGAACAGGCAGCAAAAAGTTATTTAATCGTCCGAAATCACCTAGCGGGAATGACGATGCCAAAACAAGCATTACTTGCTGAACTCCCGTCATTCACCGATGCACGTGCATTTGGTGGAATGGTGAAACAGATTGATGAATGGATTAATACAGAATTAAAATGAAAAGTGAAAAGTAATTGAATTCTATTGTTAATTTGACTATTCTAATGTAAGACAGAAAAAATAGAACACCCACACAGATGTGAATGTCTACTGATTTTGAATGGAAAAGGGGAAAATAGATCATGGCAAAAATTATGGCGGTAAATGCTGGCAGTTCGTCGCTTAAGTTCCAACTACTTGAGATGCCGAGTGAAACGTTAGTAGCAATCGGTTTAGTAGAGCGTGTCGGGAAAGACGATGCAATCTTTACAATTAAATATGGTGAAGGGCAAAAGTATACAGACGTCCTTCCGCTTGCAACACATAAAGAAGCAGTAGAACTCTCACTTGAAAAGTTGATGGAGTTTGGCATCATTTCTTCTTACGATGAAATCAAAGGTGTTGGACACCGTGTCCTTCATGGTAAAGAAAAGTATGCAGATTCTGTCGTGATTACGGAAGATGTCATTAAAGATATCGATTCCTATACAGAGCTCGGTCCACTCCACATCCCACCAAACTTGATTGGGATTCGTGCGTTCCAAGCAATCTTGCCGGAAGTCGAGCAAGTGGCTGTCTTCGATACGGCCTTCCACCAAACGATGCCAGAAGAAAACTTCCTTTACAGCCTTCCGTACGAATACTATACGGAATACGGCATTCGGAAATATGGCTTCCACGGTACGAGCCACAAATATGTTACGGAACGTGCATCTGAGTTGCTCGGACGTCCGCTTAAAGACCTTCGTTTGATTTCTTGTCACCTCGGTAGTGGGGCATCGATTGCAGCAGTTGCTGGCGGTGAGTCACTCGATACGACGATGGGCTTCACGCCACTTGAAGGAATTACGATGGGAACACGTTCTGGTTCGCTTGACCCGGCCTTGATTCCGTTCCTGATGGAGAAAACAGGGAAGTCGGCAGAAGACGTCTTGAACGTCATGAACAAAGAATCAGGAATCTACGGATTATCTGGTCTTTCAAGTGACTTACGTGATGTTGAATCAGCAGCAACAGAAGGAAACCACCGTTCTGAAATGGCACTTCGTATTTTCGCGAACCGGATTCATGGATACATCGGACAATATGCTGCAGAGATGAACGGCGTCGATGCCATCATCTTCACGGCAGGTGTCGGTGAAAACTCTGATTCGATTCGTGAGCGTGTTCTCCGTGGACTCGAGTTCATGGGCGTCTACTGGGATCCATCGCTTAACAACGGAGCGCGTGGAGAAGAACTCTTCATCAACTACCCGCACTCACCAGTCAAAGTCATCATCATTCCGACGAATGAAGAATTGATGATCGCACGTGATACAGTTCGTGTCGGTGGATTGATTGAACAAAATGCATAAGTACTAACATGCAGAAGGCCGGACGTCATGTCCGGTCTTCTGACTGTAGACAACGTGCTATCGGGAGATCAAGCGTCTTTTTTCGTTGCTTTCCTCGGGCGAGGCGCAAGCCGTTGCTCCTTGGATCCTAGCGGACAACGAGCAGGGTCTTGCCTGCCTGAACGTGAACTGCTCCCCGTCAAGTAGACAGGTCAAATAATATAAATTTTTTAAACGGCTTGAGCCCTGAATTCCAGCGGACTTAAGCCGTTTAATCGTTTTTGATACCGCAGCTCATTATAAAATCGAATGACGTGCGTTAAACACGCACTTTTCCCCGTAGGAGTCAACGAAACATGACGCTTTTTAGGGAATACCATGATGGAAATCCAGTCATGCAGACACTTTAGAGCGCAATCCACCTCGATATCGTATGTTCACGTTTCATAAGAGTTTATCTACACGAAGGCCGGACATCATGTCCGGTCTTTTTTTGTATTGATAAAGCTAAAACAATGATTTTTTTAACGAGAACTTTTGTTCTCGTTTTTTAGTTATGTTACAGTCTTTGTCATATAACGTTCTGAAATCTGTCTTCATTTCAAAAATAAGTCGTAAATAAGGTTTGAAAACATAAATATGAGCCTTTTGTAACATAATAGTAATAGTAACGACATTTTTTTGTGGTCTATATGTAACGGCACTGCCCCTTTTTGTCATGTATATTAATCTCAGTTAACAAATCGGGAACAATTATGGAGGAGAGATTACATGATGAAACGAATACTCGCTAGTGTTTTAGCAATGTTGTTAGCACTCAGTTCGTTTGCAGGTCTTCAAGCAGAAGCTGCTACTAAAAAGAATGTTAAATCGTCGGTCAATAGCCTAGTTGTTCGTCAAAAAGCAACCACGTCATCGAAAAAATTAGGTCTTCTTTATAAAAATCAAACTTTACCGTACAAAGCAAAAACAGGTAACTGGTACAAAGTAAGCTACAAAGGAAAAACAGCATACTTAAGCGCACGTTATTCAAAGGTCGTCAAGAGCTCGTCTTCTAAAAAACAATCGTCAAGCGGTTGGAAAACACTAACAAACGTCAGTGCGACAGCTTACACGCCGTACGATCCAGGCAGCGGCAACTTGACAGCGATTGGTTGGAACATCAAGAGTTCGAAGAAAAAAGTCGTAGCGGTCGACCCGCGTGTCATCCCGCTTCGTTCGACGGTCAAAGTGTATTATAAAGGGAAATTAAAAGGTACGTACACGGCAGCGGATACAGGTGGAGCCATCAAGGGGAAAAAACTTGATATCTTGTACTACTCGCGCTCAGAAGCATTCAGCTGGGGACGTCGTAACGTCACCGTTAAATTTAAATAAGCACATCTATCCATCGGGCATCGGCTCGATGGATTTTTTTACGAAAAAAAGCACCCTCGTGAGAAGGTGCGGAGAAAATAATGAATTCAATTAAAGACGGACGATCAAAACATCACATTTGGCGTAACGTGTGATGCTTTCAGAGACACTACCGATGAAGAAACGTTCGACGGCATTCAGACCGGTCGCACCACAAATGATTAAATCGACATCATGATTTGGAGCGAGTTTCTTCGCGATCGTGACTTTCGGTGAACCGTACTCGATTGCGACTTCCACATCTTTGACTCCACGTTCTTGCGCCGTTTTGACATATTCGTCTAATAATTCTTTTGCATAAGACTCGGCACGCTCTGTGATTGTGCGGTCATATGCTTCGACAGTCGCGAACGTCCGTGTATCGATGACATGGGCGATGACTAACTTGGCGTCATTTCGAAGTGAGACGTCGATTGCGGTCTCAAATGCACGTTCTGCTTCTTTTGATCCGTCAACTGCTACTAGTACGTTATGATATACGATTGCCATGATGAATCCATCCCTTCGTATTCGGCTGATACTACGTCCTTATTATACCATTCCCACAAATGGAAAGTGTTGAACATTGTTAGAGTTCTAAAAATTGTTCTTCAAACGTGAACATCGTAAGATAGAACAAGGTGAAAGGGGGCGATGCCAAGATGAGGCACGCGTTGATTACAGCAGGAACGAAAGGGCTTGGAGAAATGGTGACACGCCGTCTGTTAGACGAAGGATGGTATGTGACAGCATTGCACCGATCGAAGCCGGAGTTTGAACATGAACGTCTTTATCCAATTCAAGCAGATGTGACGAAACAAACCGAATTGCTTAAAGCAGTAGATGAAGCGATGGAAAAGCATGGGCGGATTGATGCATTGATACTTAATGCGGGACCGTATATTTTTGAACGGAAATCACTCGTCGATTATTCAGACGAAGAGTGGGACGAAGTCGTCGCAGGGAATTTGACGGCGAGCTTTTGGTTACTACGGAAAGTGATTCCAATCATGCGGGAGCAACGCTATGGACGTGTCATCACATATGGTTTTCCGGAAAGTGCGACAGCACCAGGATGGATTTATCGAGCTGCTTTCGCTGCTGCGAAGAGTGGGATGGTCAGCTTAACGAAAAGTGTTGCGTTAGAAGAGGCGGAGTACGGGATTACGGCGAATATGGTCAATCCCGGAAACATCGTCGGAGACAACAAGACGAAGTGGATTGATGAAGCAGTCGCAGACGATCAAACGCCTGTCGGCCGGACCGGTGTCGGGGGCGATATCGCCCGCGCCATTTCATTTTTACTTGCAGAAGATGCGAGTCTGATTACGGGTGCAATTCTCGATGTGACAGGTGGCGTCAACGTCGTTCATCAGTCGCGAAAATAAAAAAAGGTTAGCTCATCCGAAGAATTCAGTCGGTTGAGCTAACCTTTTTTAGTAGATGTTTAGTTGGCTTCGATTGATTGTAAGTGTTTCGGATAGCGCGTCAATGCTTCTGGACCGTCTGCTGTTAAATGAATGTCGTCTTCGATTCGAACGCCACCAACGTCAGGGACGTAGATGCCAGGCTCAAGTGTATAGACGATACCAGGCTCAGCTGTCAGAAGATTATTCGATGCAAGTGACGGGAATTCATGGACGTCGATTCCGAGACCGTGACCAACGCGGTGCGTGAAGTATTCGCCATAACCAGCCTGGTCGATGACGTTCCGTGCCGCTTCGTCGAGTGTACCGAGTGTGATGCCGACACGACTCGCATCTGTCGCTGCTTCAAGCGCGGTTAAAACAGTTTGATACATTTTTTCCTGTTCCGCGCTCGGAGTTCCATAAACGAACGTCCGTGTAATATCAGAGCAGTATCCTTTCCAAACGACACCGAGGTCAAACAAAACGAAATCGCCCTCTTTAATGACGCGGTCGCCAGGGACACCGTGCGGATCAGCGCTGTTTGCACCGAATAAGACGAGTGTATCAAAAGACATTTCGCGGACGCCTTTTTTCTTCATCTCGAATTCGATTTGTGCGATGACTTCGATTTCAGTAACGCCGGGGCGAATTGCATTTTTCCCGATTTCGATTGCTTCGTCTGCGAGTTGAGCGGCTTCGCGCAAAATCGTGATTTCTTCTGAATCTTTTTGGAGGCGTAATGCTTGGAGCTTATCTCCGATATCGAGAATTGCCGCATTTTCCAAACGAGACTCAAGCTCTTTGAAACGGCTGAACGTCATGTGTTCCCCTTCAATCCCGAGTCGGTTGTTTGAGACGGCGAACGAGCCGAGCAATTGCGCGATTTTGTCGAATGGATTTTCATGATCGGCATAAGTGACGACTTCACCATCCCATGGACTTGCTGCTACGATACTTGCTTCGAGTGCTGGGCAGAAGAGTGCTCGTTTTCCATTCGCGTCAACGATGACGGCCATGACACGCTCGTGTGGTTCAGCGTAGACACCAGAAAAATAGAATACACCGGCTTTTGAAGTAATCAAGGCGACATCGATGCCTGATTCTTTTAATACTTGGCTGATTTGATTCGTACGTTCTAACATCTTATTCCCACCTCTCTAATAGTCACTTTTCAGTATAACATCCTTGCTTTTGGAAAACATTTCTCGCAAATCGGACTAGTACACTTTTCATTCTTTCGAGTAGTACAGTATAATGACAGAAGAGTAGAATATAGGAAAAAGAAGGGATACAGCATGCCTACGAAACACGAACAGATCATCCGACACATTGAAGATCTCGATGTTGGCGCAAAAATATCCGTCCGGCAGATTGCGAAAGATTTAACGGTATCGGAAGGTACGGCATACCGTGCGATTAAAGAAGCCGAAAATCTAGGCTTTGTTTCGACGATTGAACGGGTCGGGACGATCCGCATTAAGAAAAAACAGAAAGAAAATATTGAAAAACTGACGTTTGCAGAAGTTGTCAACATCGTTGATGGACAAGTTCTCGGCGGACGGAACGGTCTACACAAGACGTTAACAAAATTCGTTATCGGTGCGATGAAGTTAGAGGCGATGATGCGATACATCGACGTCGATAGTCTCGTTATCATCGGTAACCGAGAAAAGGCGCATGAACTGGTTCTCGAGGCGGGAGCGGCAGTCTTAATCACAGGCGGTTTCGATACGACGGAAGATGCGAAGCGCTTGGCAGATGAAATCGAACTTCCGATCATTTCGACGTCGTACGATACGTTTACGGTTGCGACGATGATTAACCGGGCGATTTACGATCGCCTGATCAAAAAGGAGATTTTGCTCGTTTCCGATATTTTGATTCCGTTGCATGATACCTTTTATTTACAGACGAACGACCCGATTTCCAGATGGCATGAATTGAACGAACAGACGAAACACAATCGGTATCCTGTCATCGATGAACAGATGAAGGTCGTCGGCGTTGTCACGGCGAAAGACATCATTGACCGACCGCATGATTGGCCGGTTGAAAAAGTCATGACCCGTCATCCGATCACGGTCGGTATTCGGACGAGCGTGACGAACTCGGCGCACCAGATGGTTTGGGAAGGGATCGAAATGTTGCCGGTCATCGACCAGTACGGCAGGTTGCTAGGCATCATCAGTCGGCAAGATGTCTTGAAGGCGCTCCAACTCGCAAATCGTCAGCCGCAAGTCGGCGAAACGTTTGATGATTTGATTACAGGGCAAATCAAGACGGCCGAAGATGACCGAGGACAGTATTTGTCGCTTGAAGTCTCACCGCAGATGACGAATTTCATGGGGACGGCGTCGAGTGGCGTCTTGACGACGCTGCTCGTCGAGGGTGCGACACGGATGTTGCGGCATATGAAGAAGGGTGACCTCGTCATCGAAAATGTCAGCATCTACTTCATCAAGCCGGTCCAGATTGAAAGTACGATTACGATTCGGGCAAATGTATTTGATGTTGGCCGGAAGTTCGGTAAAGTCGACGTCGAGATGTACCAAGGAACCCAAATTGTTGCGAAGGCACTTGTGACCTCACAATTGATCGACCGATAAATGACCAAATAAAAAAGACGGAGAATCCGTCTTTTTTACGATTGTTCCATTTCGCGAACAACATAAGGGTAAATTTTTCGATAACGAATGAAACCAGCGATGAATGAGGCGAGACCAACTGCGATTAAAATCGAGCAGACGATTTTACCCGTCAACGTCGTCAATCCGTCGCCAGACAGAAATTGATTGGCTGCGAACAAGATGACGAATAGGCTGAGCCAAATGCTTGCTTGGGTGTTAAATAAAAATTTCCGATTCGTACTCTTCGTATGGAATGCACGACGCTTAGCGAGTAAATAGCCTCCTAGCGACAAGACGATTAACAAGATTAGAACGAATTGCATGGGGATGACCTTCCTTTCTTTTTCGTATCTGTTTGTATCATATCAATATTTAGAGGAGCTGTGCACTGTGAAAGAACAAATCAGACAATTGATTGAAGACGCATCGACGATTATTATTCATCGGCATGAACGACCGGATCCGGATGCGCTTGGAAGCCAGTTCGGGTTACGTGAAGTTTTGCAGCAACAATTTCCGGAGAAAAAAATCTACGCCGTCGGTGAGATGGCAGACTCCCTATCGTTCATGGGGAAGCTCGACGCAGTGGAACCGAAAATGTATGAAGAAGCACTCGTCGTCATTTTAGATACGGCGAATGAAGCACGAATCGACGGTCATGTTGCGATGACAGGGCGTCACGTCATTAAGATTGATCATCACCCGGACGAAGATGCTTATGCAAAAGTCCAACTCGTCGATCCGACCGTCAGTTCGACATCGGAATTACTTGTCCATCTGTTGAATGACTGGGGATATCCTATCCCAGCGGCAGCGGCGATTCAATTTTATGCAGGAATCGTCGGGGATACAGGACGCTTCCAATTTAGAGGGACGACGAGCAAAACGTTTGCCGTCGCAGCACAACTGCTTGATCTCGAAATCGATACAGATTGGCTCTATCGCAACATGTATCAAACGGAACTCGTTGCACTTCATTTGCAAGGATATGTCCTGCAACATATCCAGTTGACGGATGCAGGCGTCGGTTATGTCGTCTTGACGCAAGAGACGTTAAAACGTTTCGATGCGACGGTCGAACAAGCTTCGTTGCTCGTCAATAGTTTTGCCGGCCTTAAAGGAATGAAGAGTTGGGCGTTATTCCTCGAGACGGAAAAAGAGGTCCGCGTGCGTATTCGTTCAAAAGGACCCGTCATCAACGAAGTAGCGAAGGAGTTCCGGGGCGGTGGACATCCGATGGCGTCCGGCGCGACAATCGATCACTTGTCAGAAGTGGATCAAGTCGTCGCCCGTCTCGACGCAGTCGCACGAGACTTCCGCTTCGAATGAAAAGAGGCTGCTCGCTATCATCCAAATTCGGATACATAGCGGACAGCCTTTTGTGGTCTCAGTGCGTCGTTGTCTCTTCTTGCGGAATAAACCAAATTCCGCGTTCTGTATGGTCTTCGATGACATTGAGTTCTAACTCTTTAACAGACTTCCGAATGCGTTCGGCGATTTCTTCTGTTTCAGTAAAGGCAGTGACACCGAGTTTGAGTTGCTCGACTTTTTCACGGGCAATCTGGCTACGATTTAAAATCATCAGAAACACTCCTTCCTTCCGCGTCATGATATTTCTATACTTATTGTATCGAATATTGAGTAAGAAGGCGATAGTCAGGAGTCGCTAGATATGAATGTTCTGAAAACTTTTACCATGCAAAAACTTATAATGGATGAAAGAAGTAGAAAAGGAGGGAGGAAATATGATGCAATTGAACGTACGAACGGCCTACAGCCCATTGCAGAGTATGATTCGTCTATCACCGTATCTCGACGAGTTGAAGCGAAGGGGAGCCTCAACTGCGGCGATTTGCGAGACGACACTAACGGGGGTTCCGGCGTTCGTTTCTGAATGTCAAAAACGGGATTTGCTTCCGGTCGTCGGTTATGAACAAGACATGAAGGAAATCGATGAATTCAATATTTTATGGTACGCCAAAACAGGTCGGGGATTACAGATGTTATACCGATTAGCCAGTGGACAGGAAACAGAGGAGTGCAGCGAATTAATCGCAATCCTTGAGCCGAAACGTCAAGCGACAGAAGATGAAACGCGACTTCGGCGTCAAGTCGTGAATTGGATGGGGTATGCCAAAAATGCGACGGTCTATTTAGGTGTGAAAATGGCGCGCTCGACTGTCGAACGGGACAGCAGGGAGCGTTACCGGGTAGTTGCCCAAGAGTTAGGACTGGAAACCATCCCGATCGATCCTGTCCGCTACTTGCGTCGTGACGACGCAGATGCCTACCAGGCACTCCGGGCGATTGACGAAGGGACACCGTTTCAAGAACAAAAAGTGAATCGACAAGCACATCTCAAGTCGGATGAAGAATTACGCGAACATTTTACCGAGCACGAACAACGTCTCTTGAAACAGTGGGCGCAGACGCAAGAAACACTTACATTACCGAAACAGTCGAGACCGTTGCCACGTGTCGCGGATGACTCAATGGGGAAACTACGTCAGCTTGCACGCGACGGATTACTGGCACACGGTCTAGTTGATGAGACTGCGGAGGCGAGACTCCGTTACGAACTCGACGTCATCGAAACAACTGGATTTGCTGACTACTTTTTAATCGTCGAGGATTTAGTACGGCATGCGAAAGCGGTCGGCATTCGTGTCGGTCCCGGGCGTGGGTCGGCTGCCGGGTCGCTCGTCAGTTATACATTAGGCATTACGACGGTTGATCCGTTGAAATATGGGTTGCTGTTCGAACGTTTCTTAAACCCAGAACGCATCACGATGCCGGATATCGATATCGATATTGAGGACGAACGCCGCGAGGAGCTACTGGATTATCTCGTTGACCGATATGGTCGAAGTCACGTCGGTCAAATCGGGACGTTGTCGACCCTTGGTGCAAAAGCATCACTTCGAGATGTCGCTCGTGTCCTCGAGTTTTCAAAAGATGAGACGGATGCTGCGGCGAAGCAAATCGCTAAAGAAACGACCTTACAAGGAATCGAACAAAAGCAAACCATCTACCGCTGGTTCTCCGGAAGTGAGAAGCGGCGCCAATTGTTACACCTCGCCCAAGCAATCGAAGGATTGCCAAGACAGCGGTCGATTCATGCAGCCGGTGTCGTGATCGGCTCGGAAGACTTGATTGAGACGACGCCGCTCGATACAGGATCGAGCGAGCGGTTCGTCACCCAATATCTGATGAAAGCACTCGAACAACAAGGTCTCTTGAAAATCGATTTACTAGGACTCAGGAATTTGACGCGTCTGAGACAAATGGAACAATTGATTCGCAGAGAGCATCCGGATTTTTCGATGGAAACGCTCCCTGAGGAAGACCCCGCGACGCTCCGTTTATTCGCGCGTGGAGATACGGACTATATCTTCCAGTTTGAATCGAACGGGATGAAGCAGACGTTACGTGAAGTTAAACCGACCCGTTTTGAAGATTTAGTCGCGACGATGTCACTCTTTCGGCCGGGGCCGATGAAATTCATCGATCTATATGCGAAACGCAAGGCGGGACAACCTTATCAAACGGTTCATCCGATTTTAGCGGAAGTACTAGAGACGACATACGGTGTCATCGTCTATCAAGAGCAAATCATGGAAATCACACGTCGGGTCGCCGGATTTACACTGGCGCAAGCAGATTTATTACGGCGGGCGATATCGAAAAAAAATAGTGCGTCGGTCGAATCAGAGAAAGTGCGTTTTTTAGAAGGTGCCGTTCAGAATGGTCTTGCGCAAACGACTGCTGAGACACTGTATGATCAAATCGAACGTTTCGCGGGCTATGGTTTTAACCGGAGTCACGCAGTCGCCTATACGAAGATTAGTTATGCGTTAGGTTATATGAAAGCTCACTATCCACAAGTTTTTTCCCTTGTGTCGATCGATCAACCGGAACGACTCGTCCGGGCGATGCGGGATAAGCGTTTGCCTGCTTTACCACCTGATATTTGGATTTCAGACTACCGTTCGACTTTGGAAGGAAAAGGCATCCGACTCGGGATTCAAGTGTTACGTGGAATATCGGAACGCGATTTTAAAGCCTTGAAAGAAGCAGCGAAATCATCGCAGACGATCACGACGTTACTGACGACCGTCGGCTGGGGAAAAAAAGAACGCGCTAAAATCGAGTTGTTACTCTATGGTGGGGCGTTCGACCGCGCGACACATGGTGACCGGGGATTAGCGGAACAAGAAGTCCTTGATTACTTTACGATGGCTTCGAATACACTCTTGCCGGACGAATTAGCAAGCCTCGGTAAGCGGGCAACGACAAAAGCCGTCACACGTACTGCGACGGACTGGGCGCGGCTCGAACGTGAAGCACTTGGATTCTGGTTAACCTACTCACCTTTGATGACAGCGATGACACCCCAAGTCGAGACGACGCATTTTCATGATGTTTCAAGCGAGATGGAAGAATCCGTCTATCTTATGTGTTACATCGAGCAGCTGCGGGAATTTAAGACGAAACGTGCACAATCAATGGGCGTCATGCAAGCCGTTGATGGGTATTCGAACGAAGAGGTCGTCATTTTCCCGAAACAGTACGACATGTATAAACGATCGTTGTATGTCGGAAACGTGTTGTTGATCGAAGTGAAGGTGCAAGACCGGGCAGGTGAGCGGCAGTTCGTGTTAGAGCGGTTGCGTCCGCTTGGTCAAGATGTCTTGTTCATCAAGTTACCTTCTAAAAATGAGCTGGCTCCTCTTGAACGTGTACTTGAAATTGCACCGGGTGACATCCCGGTCGTCGTCCGCTATGCTGACACGAACGAAACAAAGACGTTGCCGGATTTATATGCGATTCGTCATGAAGAAGAGCTGTTCGCGCAATTACGGATTCAATTTGGTGAAGCGAACATCATCTTAAAAAATGTCTCCCGATCAAACTAGTAGTAGGTAATAAGATTTGTTATAATAAGGGGTAATTGGTCTGACCAATGCCACCTAATTTTATGTAATGACGGGTACGTCAGAAAGGTGGTGCCGTAAAAATGAAGAAAAAGCGAAACGCTTTTGAAATGAACATTGCGGCAATTAAATTGATGATTGAGCAGGATGGATTAGTTCCGGGAGATCGGATCCCATCTGAACGTGAGTTGGCTGAGCGACTAGCAATCAGCCGACCGTCCGTCAGGGAAGCATTGCGAACGCTTGCTTATCTCGGAATCATTGAGACGAGACATGGTGGAGGAAGCTTTCTTTTAAATCGTGACGACCATACCTATATTCAAATCATTGCCCAATTTTTAGTGACCGGCGACTCGAAATTTGAAGATTTAGCAGGAACACTTCGCTTACTTGAACAATCTGCTATTGCCCAGTTGGACGATTATACGTTTCTGGAAGAACATCTCGATTCAGATACTGCGTTTCGAGAAACGTTGATCAATACGGTGAAAAATGATTTGTTCGAGCGGATTTGGAGACAAGTGAATGCATTTTATCAAAGTTTTGGTCAAGGGGAACTCTATACGCGAGCGGAACGGGAAGCACTCCTGAAACGCTCTTAGGAACTACAAGGGGGAACTAACGTGCAAGCATTTTTTCGAAAACCTAAAAAGTTCGTGACGTTGACGACGAAAGAGCAACGGGTCGACGTCCCAGTCGGACTGATGACGAAATGTCCAAAATGTAAATTAATCCAATATACGAAACAACTTGAAGCCAACTTGCGTGTCTGTACATGTGGATATCACCATCCTTTGACGGCGCAGGAACGTTTTTCGCAACTATTTGATGACGGTAGCATCACATATTTTGATCTTCCGAACGTAAAAGCAGACCCGCTTCAATTTCAAGATTATCCAGAAAAATTGAAGGGCGATCAAGTGCGGACAGGTCTTGAAGAAGCCATCGTCTGTGGTGTCGGTACGGTGGATGGTTATCCACTCGTTGCGTGTGTGATGGATGCTCGCTTTCGGATGGGTTCGATGGGGGCGGCAGTTGGAGCAGCGATTGCAGAAGCAGTCCGGTATGCAACGAAACATCGATTGCCTGTAACGATTTTCTCTGCTTCAGGTGGGGCACGGATGCAAGAAGGCATGGTCAGTTTAATGCAAATGGCGAAGTCGAGTTTATTCCTGAAGCAACATTCGGATGCCGGACTCCTCTACATCTCATGCATGACTCATCCGACGACAGGTGGTGTCTCAGCTAGTTTTGCGATGCTTGGAGACTACAACATTGCAGAGCCGGGTGCGTTGATTGGATTTGCAGGACGACGGATCATCGAACAAACGATTCGAGAAAAATTGCCGGAAGATTTTCAGACGTCGGAATTTCTACTACAAGCGGGTCAACTCGATGATGTCGTATCACGACACGATTTGAAGACCTACTATAAACGAATTCTGATGATGCACGCGGAGGGAACAAATCATGCAACCATTTGATCAACCAGTCATCGCGTTACGCGAGAAAATATTAGAACTTCACGACATGGCGGAAACGCAAGGTCTCGATTTTAAAGAAGAGCTGAATTTGCTCGAAGAACGATTACGTCGATTAGAACTCGATATTTATGGGAATATGAAAGCGTGGAACCGTGTGCAGTTGGCACGTCATCCTGAACGACCGACGACGCTTGATTATGTCGAGCGGATTTGTGACGACTTCATCGAACTTCATGGCGACCGGCATGGATATGATGATGCTGCAATCGTTGGTGGAATCGCGATGCTGAACGGTCGACCTGTAACAATCATCGGCCATCAGCGTGGTAAGGATACGAAGGAAAACATCCGCCGAAACTTTGGAATGCCTCATCCGGAAGGATATCGAAAAGCACTCCGACTCATGCAACAAGCCGTGAAGTTCAACCGTCCAATCATTACGTTCATCGATACGAAAGGGGCTTACCCGGGTCGTGCAGCGGAAGAGCGCGGCCAAAGCGAGGCGATCGCGAAAAATCTCTTTGAAATGGCTGGCATGGAAGTGCCGATCATCTCGATCGTCATTGGCGAAGGCGGTTCTGGTGGAGCGCTTGGTATCGGTGTATGTGATGAACTGTTGATGCTCGAAAACTCAACATACTCTGTCATATCACCCGAAGGTGCAGCTGCTTTGCTTTGGAAAGATGCAAGTCTTGCAGAACAAGCGGCGGAATCAATGCGAATTACTGCACCCGATTTATTGCGTCTAGGGATTGCGGATGCAATCATTCCTGAAGTCATTGGTGGAGCACACTTAGATGTTTCATTACAGGCGGACAAATTAAAAGTTGTACTAGAACAGAAGCTTGCGTATCTTACACAGTTAACATCAGAACAGCTGATTGAGAAGCGCACAGAAAAATATCACCGGATTGGCACATAAGGGGCATGTAATCGCTATCATGGTTGGGATTCCTTATTTCGTGATAGGCTGAACAAACTGTCGGTTCAAGTTTATGCAATCTGCCCTGTTGTAAAACAAGAAAACAACGTGCTATTTTAGATTCAGATTAATAGAGAGGTGATTAACGTGAGTTTAAAACGGATTGCTGTCTTAACAAGTGGTGGAGATGCACCCGGGATGAATGCTGCGGTGCGTGCTGTTACACGTAAAGCAATTTTTCATGGCCTAGAAGTATTTGGTGTCTACAATGGATATCAAGGTTTAATCAATGGAGATCTCGTCCAATTGAACCTTGGGTCAGTTGGGGACATTATTCAGCGTGGAGGAACGTTCCTTCGTTCAGCTCGCTGTCCTGAGTTCCGCACAGAAGAAGGACGTGCGAAAGCAGTCGTCAACTTGAAGAAATTCGAAATTGACGCACTTGTCGTCGTAGGTGGCGACGGGTCGTACCGTGGTGCTCAAAAACTGACGGGACTTGGTTTCCCGACAATCGGTCTTCCGGGAACGATTGATAATGATATTCCAGGAACGGATTATACGATTGGATTTGATACAGCGCTCAATACAGCGCTCGAAGCAATCGATAAAATCCGGGATACGGCATCTTCGCATGAACGGACATATGTCATCGAAGTCATGGGTCGTGATGCTGGAGATATCGCACTCTATGCTGGATTAGCAGGTGGAGCGGAGTCGATTCTTGTTCCAGAGCGTCCAGAAGATTTAAAAGAAGTCCTCGATCGTATTCAAAGTGGTGTCAATCGTGGTAAAAAACACTCGATCGTCATCGTCGCTGAAGGTGCAGGTCGGGCGCAAGATGTTGGGGATCAAATCGCGAAAGAAACAGGGCTTGATACACGCGTTACCGTGTTAGGTCATGTTCAACGTGGAGGAGCGCCAACAGCTGCTGACCGCGTACTTGCGAGCCGGATGGGCGCTTACGCAATCGACATTTTACTTGAAGGTAAACAGGGACGTGTTGTTGGCGTTCGGGGTGGTAAAATGATGGATCTTGATATTGACGAAGCATTAGATGAAAACAAACATGTACTCGATCTTGATATCTTAGAATTGTCGAAACAACTCTCAATCTAATATATCTTTAATACTTGAGGTCATTTTGGTTAGGTTTATTGGCACTGTTGACAAACGGCCAAACATTGTAGGAGGTTTATGGAATATGCGCAGAACTAAAATTGTATGTACGATTGGACCGGCGTCAGAAAAACGTCTTCCAGAAATGATTGAAGCAGGAATGAACGTCGCTCGTTTGAACTTCTCACACGGTGACTATGAAGAACACGGCGCACGAATCACGGATATCCGCCGCGCAGCTGAAGAAGCAAACAAATTAGTAACAATCCTTTTAGATACAAAAGGTCCTGAAATCCGGACGCATACGTTTGAAGAAGGAAAAGCGCTTCTCGTCCGTGGCAAACAAGTCATCGTCGTCAGCGGTGATGCAAATGAAATCGTCGGTACAGCAGATAAATTCTCTGTGACATATGACGGTTTGTATGATGATGTCGAAGTCGGTTCGATGATCATGTTAGACGATGGATTAATCGGACTTCGTGTTGCGGAGAAACTTGCGAACCGTGAACTTCTTTGTGACATCGAAAACGAAGGTATCATCAAAACGAAAAAAGGTGTTAACTTACCGAACGTAAAAGTTAACCTACCTGCTTTGACAGATAAAGATATCGCAGACATCGAGTTCGGAATCAAGAGTGACATCGATTTAATCGCTGCTTCATTCGTCCGTCGTGCGTCTGACGTTGTGGCGATTCGTCAATTGCTTGAAAAACACAACGCGAGCCACATCAAAATCTTCCCGAAAATCGAAAACCAAGAAGGTTTCGACAACATCGAAGAAATCATCGCGATTTCAGACGGTTTGATGGTTGCACGTGGTGATCTTGGAATCGAGATTCCGACTGAAGAAGTAACACCAGCTCAAAAAGACCTCATCAAAATTTGTAATCACTATGGTAAACCAGTCATCACAGCAACACAGATGCTTGATTCGATGCAACGTTTCCCACGTCCGACACGTGCCGAAGCATCAGACGTCGCGAATGCGATTCTTGATGGAACGGATGCAATCATGCTTTCAGGCGAAACAGCAGCAGGGGATTACCCGATCGAGTCTGTTCAAATGATGCATACGATTGCGAAGCGGACAGAAAAAATGCTCGACTACAAAAAATTATTGAAAGATCGTCAAACGCGTAGTGAGCACACGGTGACGGATGCAATCGCTCAAGCGGTGACGCATACATCAATCAACTTGGACGCAAAAGCAATCTTGACGCCGACACAATCAGGCTACACGGCATCACGGATTTCAAAATACCGTCCAGAGGCGAACATCGTTGCGGTCACACCAAGCGCGCGTGTTGCGCGTCAGTTGAATATCGTCTGGGGTGTGTACCCAATCGTCGTTGATCATCTCTCGGACAACACGGATGATATGTTGACACTTGCTGCCGATACAGCAAAAGATGCTGGATTCGTCACAGATGGTGACCTCGTCGTCATCTCTGCTGGGATCCCTGCTCTGACTGCCGGTACAACGAATATGTTGAAAATTCATATCGTTGGTAAAGAAATCGCGAACGGTCGCGGAATCGGCGAACGTGGTGTCGTTGGCGAAGTCGTCATCGCGCACACAGCTGAAGAAGCAAACGCGAAAGCAAAAAAAGGTATGATTCTTGTTACGAACTCAACAGATCGTGACATGATGCCTGCAATCGAGTTAGCAGCTGCAATGATCACAGTCGATGGCGGATTGACAAGCCATGCTGGTATCGTAGGTCCTTCACTCGGCAAACCAGTCATCGTCGGTGTTGAAAATGCTTTGACAATCTTTACAGATGGTCAAATGATTTCAATCGATCCATTGACAGGGAAATTGTACAACGCATAATCAATGAAACGGATATGGCGAAAGCCATGTCCGTTTTTTCGAAACATGGGGGTCGTCATGGAAGCCTATCTCTTTTTAATTGGTCTCGTTTTAATCGGAGTCATTGCGCAAAATAAGTCACTCATCATCGCAGCTGCCTTCTTGTTGATCGTCAAAGCGATTGGATTAGATAGTCGCCTCTTCCCATCGTTGCAGGCGAAGGGGATCACCTGGGGCGTGACATTGATCACGGCTGCAATTCTCGTGCCGATTGCGGCAGGGGACATCGGGTTTAAGGAATTGTTAAACAGCATCCGGGGTCATATCGGAATCATTTCATTTTTAGCGGGAATATTCGTCGCAATCGTTGCTGCCCACGGGGTCGGTTTGATGAAGGAAGATCCACTCGTCACAACGGCACTGCTTGCCGGAACAATTCTTGCGGTCGGTTTATTCAGAGGTGTTCCCGTAGGTCCATTGATAGGAGCAGGAATCGCTGCACTCGTCATTGGAATGTGGGATGTTATATCAAAAGCATTTAGTGGCTAAGTGACTTAAATGAACGCAAACGAATTAATTTTTTGATAATAGTATGCAAGTTCGTTCACTTTTTGGTTAATTTTGTTTATACTAAGGACAGAAACAAGATGGTCTATTCAAGAACAAGCGATTCAGCAAGGGGATTTCTTGAGTAGACGTCTTTTTTTCAATACGGAAATGAAAGCGTTTTAAATTTCTGGGGGAAAAAAAGGGGGATTTTTACATGACTCAAACAAAAGGGTTAGAAGGAATCGTCGCGACAGCATCGAAGATTAGTTCGATTATCGATGGTCAGTTGACGTATGGTGGTTATACAATTGATGATTTGGCGGAGCACGCCTCATTTGAAGAAGTCGTCTTCTTACTTTGGAACGATCGTTTGCCAAAAGAGGATGAGTTAAAGCAACTTTCAGAAGCTTTGATTACTGAAGCAGAAGTTGCACCGGCTGTACTTGAGACGTTAAAAGTAGCTCCGAAAACAGCGAACGCGATGGCAGCCATCCGAACTGCTTTATCACAGCTCGCATTGTATGATGAGTCTGCTGAAGATATGTCGACAGAGGCGAACTACGCTAAAGCCATCAAACTCCAAGCACAAATCGCGACGCTCGTAACGGCGTACGCGCGTATCAAGAAGGGGCACGATCCGATTGCACCAAAATCCGGTCTTTCGTACGCTGCGAACTTCCTGTATATGTTGACAGGTGAAGAGCCGACGGAAGTTGCTGAAAAAGCATTCAATCAGGCGCTTGTTCTCCATGCAGACCACGAGTTGAACGCCTCGACGTTCACAGCACGTGTTTGTGTCGCGACACTTTCTGATGTCTATTCAGGTGTGACGGCGGCAATGGGTGCACTCAAAGGACCACTTCACGGTGGAGCGAACGAAGCGGTCATGAAAATGTTGACTGAAATTGATTCGGTTGAAAAGGTTGACGAGTATGTTCATAATAAACTTAAGAACAAGGAAAAAATCATGGGCTTCGGTCATCGTGTTTATAAAGATGGTGATCCACGCGCGAAGCACCTTCAAGAGATGAGCCGTCAATTGACGGCTCAAATCGGGGAGCCGAAATGGTATGAGATGTCAGTTAAGGTTGACGAAATCGTCCAGTCGGAAAAAGGATTGAAACCAAATGTTGATTTCTATTCTGCTTCTACGTACCATGCACTTGGTCTTGATACAGAATTGTTTACACCAATCTTTGCTGTTAGTCGGATGTCAGGTTGGTTAGCGCACATTTTAGAGCAATATAGTGACAATCGCCTCATTCGCCCACGCGCAGATTATATTGGTGAAACGCACCGGACATACGTGTCTATGAACGAACGTTAAGCGACGGAGAGGAGCAATCCTCTCCTGCTTTTTGACGTTAACTATTATTCAAGGGGGATTTTACACATGGCTACAATTCAAGGCGAAAACATCACGGTAACAAACGGGACATTGCACGTACCTAACGCTCCAATCATTCCTTTCATCATCGGTGATGGCACTGGACCTGATATCTGGAATGCCGCAGTTCGCGTATTTGACGCTGCAGTCGAAAAAGCATACAACGGCGAAAAGAAAATTGAATGGAAAGAAGTCTATGCAGGCGAAAAAGCATTCAATAAAACAGGTAGCTGGCTTCCTGAAGAAACGCTTGACCTAATCCGCGAGCACATCATCGCAATCAAAGGACCACTCACGACACCAGTCGGTGGTGGAATTCGTTCACTGAACGTTGCCCTTCGTCAAGAACTCGACTTGTACACATGTCTCCGTCCGGTACGTTATTTCACTGGTGTTCCGTCACCTGTTAAACGTCCTGAAGATACTGATATGGTCATCTTCCGTGAAAACACAGAAGACATCTACGCAGGAATCGAATATGCAGAAGGTAGCGAAGGTGCACAAAAATTACTTAACTTCCTCCAAACAGAAATGGGTGTCAACAAAATTCGCTTCCCAGAAACATCAGGTCTCGGAATTAAACCGATTTCAAAAGAAGGGACAGAACGCCTCGTCCGTGCTGCAATCGAATATGCACTTGAAAACAAACGTGCTTCATTGACGCTCGTTCATAAAGGAAACATCATGAAGTTCACGGAAGGTGCTTTCAAAAACTGGGGATACGAGCTTGCTGAGCGTGAATACGCAGAGCACGTCTTCACATGGAACCAGTATGACCGCATCAAAGAAGAAGAAGGTGCTGATGCAGCAAACAAAGCGCAATCAGAAGCTGAAGCTGCTGGCAAATTGATCGTCAAAGATTCAATTGCAGATATCTTCCTCCAACAGATTCTCACGCGTCCAAAAGAGTTTGATGTCGTTGCGACAATGAACTTAAACGGAGACTACATTTCAGATGCACTTGCAGCACAAGTCGGTGGAATCGGAATTGCTCCTGGAGCAAACATCAACTACATCACAGGACATGCAATCTTCGAAGCAACGCACGGTACTGCACCGAAGTATGCTGGTCTTGATAAAGTAAACCCATCGTCAGTCATCCTTTCTGGAGAAATGATGTTCCGTCACCTTG
Organism: Exiguobacterium sp. N4-1P; assembly: GCF_002214325.1. NCBI lineage: Bacteria > Bacillati > Bacillota > Bacilli > Caryophanales > Exiguobacterium > Exiguobacterium sp. N4-1P. The sequence continues at coordinate 2,099,285 of NZ_CP022236.1, read as the reverse complement.
GCTGGAACGAAGCGGCTGATTTAATCATCAAGTCAATGGAAACATCAATCGAAGAAAAAGTGGTCACATATGACTTCGCACGTCTCATGGATGGCGCGACAGAAGTAAAATGTTCTGAATTCGCGGATGAACTCATCAAAAACATGTAATCTCGGATTAGAGGGGGTATGGGAAGATGAACAAGCGGAAGAAAATTTCAGTCATCGGTAGTGGATTTACGGGAGCGACGACAGCACTTTATCTTGCTCAAAAAGAGCTTGGAGATATCGTACTCGTCGATATGCCGCAACTGGAAGATCCGACAAAAGGCAAAGCACTTGATTTACAGGAAACGGCTCCGATTCAAGGATTTGATTCATGGATTCAAGGAACGTCTGACTACAAGGACATCAGTGACTCGGATATCGTCGTCATTACGGCAGGTATCGCCCGGAAGCCGGGAATGAGTCGGGAAGATTTAGTCAGCACGAATGCAACTGTCATGAAATCGGTGACAAAAGAAATCGTTCGCCATGCACCGGAATCGATCATTATCGTGTTGACGAATCCGGTTGATGCGATGACGTATACGGTCTTTCAGGAGTCAGGATTTCCGAAAGAACGGGTCATCGGTCAATCGGGTGTACTCGATACGGCACGGTTCCGGACGTTCATCGCCATGGAATTGAACGTCTCCGTTAAGGATGTCTCAGGATTTGTCCTCGGCGGACACGGTGATGACATGGTGCCTTTACTTCGCTATTCACAGGCCGGTGGTATTCCGGTCGAGAAACTCATTTCTGCCGATCGCCTCGCGGCAATCGTTGAACGGACACGCAAAGGGGGCGGAGAAATCGTCCAGTTACTTGGAAACGGCTCTGCCTACTATGCGCCAGCAGCTGCCATCGTTGAGATGGTAGAGGCAATCCTGAAAGATCAGCGACGGATTTTACCAGCCATCGCGTATCTTGAAGGAGAGTATGGCTATCACGATCTATACTTTGGGGTTCCGACGATCATCGGTGGGAATGGTCTCGAACAGATTATCGAGCTTGAATTGACAGAAGACGAACAACAATCGCTTGACCGTTCGGCGGAGACCGTTCGATCTGTCCTGACGATTTTATGAATGTGAAATTACAACACCACGCCTTTCTAGACAGTCTTGACTGTTTCGGGAAGGCGTGGTGTTTGCGTTAAAAGGAATGTAGCCGCTTAGTAGGAACGTAAAATTTTGAACGGAGGATGTCATATCGTTCCTCAATCAGAATAATTTCAGACTTTATAAATCGTTCGCATATATTGAGTATATGTACAATCAGGCATTAAAAATTTTAAGGAACATATCAAACGAATACAAGGAATGTGTATTAATATTTTTTTAGTAGGGTATAAATGGAAGGTACGTTCATTGCATATTATTTCTCAGTAAAGGGAGGAAACAACATGCGGGCTGTAACCTATCAAGGGGCAAAGAATATTGAAGTAAAAAATGTAGCAGATCCATCGATTGAAAAGAATGATGACATTATTGTTAAAATTACATCGACAGCAATATGCGGTTCAGATTTACACATTTACCAAGGAACGATGCCGGCAAAAAAAGACTATGTCATCGGTCATGAGCCAATGGGAATTGTTGAAGAAGTAGGTCCTGAAGTAACAAAGGTAAAACGAGGAGACAGAGTCGTCTTACCATTTAACGTTTCTTGTGGTCATTGTTTCTTTTGCGAGCATGATATGGAAAGTCAATGTGATAATTCGAATGGGAATCCTCACGTTGATACAGGTGGATACTTTGGATTTACGGAAACGTTTGGTGACCATCCCGGTGGTCAGGCGGAATATTTAAAAGTGCCTTACGGAAACTTCATGCCACTCGTTATTCCTGAATCATGTGAGTTAGAAGATGAGGCTCTACTCTTTTTATCCGATGTTATTCCAACTGCATATTGGAGTGTTGTGAATAGTGGAGTGAAAAAAGGTGATACCGTCGTAATTCTCGGATCCGGTCCGGTCGGATTAATGACTCAAAAATTTGCGTGGTTGCAGGGTGCGAAGCGAGTGATCGCTGTTGATCAACAAGTGTATCGCTTAAATCATGCGAAGATGACAAACCATGTCGAGACTGTAAATCTACAAGATCATCAAGAAACTGGACAGTATATAAAAGAGTTGACGCAAGGTGGAGCAGATGTTGTCATTGATTGTGTTGGACTGGATGGAAAAATGTCTTCGCTTGAAAAGGTTGAACAAAAAATTGGATTGCAGGGCGGAACGTTGAGTGCCATCAATATTGCAAAAGATGCAGTTCGTAAGTTCGGAACCGTTCAATTAACAGGTGTGTATGCAGAAAAATACAATCAGTTCCCGCTTGGCGATTTTTTCACGCGAAATATTACGTTGAAGATGGGACAGGCACCGGTTGTCCATTTGATGCCGGGGTTATTTCAAAAAATTATTAATCGGGAGTTCGACCCGACTGATATTATTACACACAAGGTTGGTATAGAAGACGCCGCACAAGCTTATAAAACCTTTAATAATCACGAAGACGGTTGCATTAAGGTGATACTAAAACCATAAGTACCCATTTTGATGGGCATTTCCAACAATCATTTTTTTGTGAGAGATATCCTCGCTTTTAGTCAGCTATTTAGGTTATAGAAAATTTGTTACGAAGATGGAGAATTTTCTATGGAAGATTGTCTTTCCGTTTTATCTAAAAACTGAGCACTCCTTCAGAAAGAAGGAGTGCTCAGTTTTTGTTTTAATGTTGAGTTTGGTATTCAATTTTTGAAGAATTCTCCAACATTCCTGTACTTTGAATTAAAAGAAAAGGACGGGCCATAGGAAACCGACTGCTAAACCAAGCAACATGCCGACGAATACTTGGAATTCCGTGTGTCCGACTAATTCGTTTAATAGTGGCGTGTCATGACGGATTCCCTTGAAGTAGTCATTCAGTAGTTTTGCCTGTAACCCAACAGCCTGCCTGACGCCTGTCGCGTCATACATGATGATGACTGCAAAGATGGTCGCGAGAGCGAACAGCGACGAACCGAAGCCTTCTTGGAAGCCGATGACGACGGCGAGGGCGACGACGGTCGAACTATGTGAACTTGGCATGCCGCCTGACGCGAACATGATTTCAAGATCAAAAGTTTTATTCTTGATGACACCTGTGACGAGTTTTGCGGCTTGTGCGATAAACCATGCGGTAAATGCAGCGAGTAAAGGGCTATTCCATTCCATGTCTATTCCTCCAGATTCATTGACGATACAGTATTGTTTCCCGAATTGATGGGCTTTTACACGGAAATCTGACTTTCGACGCAGCTTGACCTTAAAGATTGTGTAAAGAAAGGTAAGAAAGATTTGTGATTCAGTAGGAAAAGTCGTTAAGATGAAGACAGAAGAAGTGGATTCCAATGAATTCCGCATTCGAAGATGAGATTTGCCGAGGAGGCCGACTGTTTTGAAAGATAAAATAATTGTTGTTGATGACGAACTCTCGATCGCTACACTTTTGAAATTCAATCTAGAACAAGCTGGCTTTATTGTAGAGACTGCCCACGATGGCATGTCCGGTTTAAAATTAGCGGAAAAGCAAGATGCCGCATTGATTGTACTCGATTTAATGCTACCGGAACTGGATGGACTTGAAGTCTGTAAACGACTTCGCCAACAAAAAATCAACACGCCAATCTTGATGTTGACGGCAAAAGATGACGAATTTGATAAAGTGCTGGGACTTGAGCTCGGAGCAGACGATTATTTGACGAAACCGTTTAGTCCGCGCGAAGTCGTAGCCCGTGTCAAGGCGATTCTTCGCCGAATGAATCAGCAAGTCGCGACGGAAGAAACGACGGATGGAACGATCTTAATCGGGGACGTCAAAATCGTTCCGGATAACTATGAAGCGTTCAAAGCAGAGGAACGCCTAGAGCTCACACCAAAAGAGTTCGAGTTGCTCGTTTACCTCGCTAAAAATAAAGGTCGGGTTTTGACACGTGATCAACTCCTATCTGCGATTTGGAACTATGATTTTGTCGGAGATACGCGAATTGTCGATGTGCATATCAGTCACGTACGTGAAAAGATTGAACCGAATACGAAAAAACCGATCTATATTAAAACAATCCGTGGGCTCGGATATAAGATGGAGGAGCCGAAAGTGGAATGAGCAAATACCGAAAACGATTCATACTAAAAATGTTGTCCTTCATCAGTCTTGTGCTGATTGCGCTTGGTTTTTTGTTAGGACAATCGTTTAAAGAGTTTTATGTGAATAACGAAAAAGAAAAGTTGATGGATGAAACATCACTCGTTGAAACGATTTTACAAGGTCGATCGTTAGAAGAGATGGCTGCGTATGTCGACCAATTGTACGCAGAATCGCATTTCGATATGATTTTATTTAACTCACGGGGAGAAATCATTGCCGGGACACCCGTTGATGTTACGAAATTAAATGTGCGGGCAATCAATTTCTCAGCGATTCCGGTGGATGGTACGTTCGAATCGAAGACCGATGATACGAGTCTCCAGTTTACGAAACCTGTCCAGACAGCTAGTGGAAATGAAGTGTACCTCAGCTTGATTCGTTATACGAAAGACTTAGATGTCATCTACTCACGCATTTGGACGGTGATCGTTCTTTCGCTCATCGTCTCCTTGTTTATGATTTTCTTTACCGTCTACAGCTCGACGAAACGGTTCTTACGTCCTGTAGCGGAAGCGACGGAAGTTTTGCGTGAACTATCGCACGGAAACTATAAATCCCGTGTCTATGAGTTAAATTCACCAGATGAATCAAGGGACTTAGGGAAGTCGATCAATTTACTCGCACGCAACTTAGAAAATGCTTCGTCCGGTGAAGCGATGCAACGCGCGCGACTTGAGTCGTTGATTGAATACATGGGTGCCGGTCTGATGTTGATTGATGAAAAAGGCTACGTTCTCCTCGTCAATCGGACGTATCGGGAAATGTTCAACATTCATGGTAAATCAAATGGTCAACTGTATTATCGTGTGTTGCCAAATGAGAAAATGAGTCAAGTCATTGAAGATGTTTACTTGACGGAAAAACCGAACCGGAAACAATCGAGTGTCCGCTTTGGAATCAATAGTCGGACGTTCATGGTCAGTGCGGCACCAATCTTCGGTAAGAATGGCCGTGTCCAAGGTACGACCGTCGTTTTCAATGACATCACGGAAATCAAGAAGCTGGAGCAGATGCGGAAAGACTTCGTCGCAAATGTTAGCCACGAGTTAAAGACACCATTAACATCGATTAAAGGATTTGCGGAAACCTTGCTTGATGGTGCGCAAGACGTACCGGAAATCCGCGAACAATTTTTGAATATCATTCACGATGAGTCTGAGCGGATGCAGACATTAGTAGAGGACTTGTTGGAGTTATCGCGTCTTGAACAAGATAACTATCAACTTGAGACGACGATTGTCGATGTGACGAGTCTGATTAACGAGACAGAGGCGTTGCTGCATCATAAGGCGCAAGAAAAAGAGATGACGATCCATATCGAGACGGAAGAGGAAGTCTTCATCCGGGCAGACTTGAATCGGTTGAAACAAGTCGTCGTCAACCTAGTTGCCAATGCTTTGAATTATACGCCGAATGGTGGGAATGTCTGGGTCAGCTTAGAAGACGGGGAAGAGATGGTCACGCTCCAAATCAAGGATGACGGGATCGGAATACATCCGAAAGAAACGCAACGGATTTTCGAACGTTTCTATCGGATTGACAAAGCGAGAAGTCGTAATTCAGGTGGGACAGGGTTAGGTCTTGCCATCGTTAAACACATCATCGATTTGCATCATGGAACGATTGATGTCGAGTCGGAGGAGCAACAAGGAACGACCTTTACGATACGTTTACCGAAAAAAGGCTGAACTTCACCGTGAGTTCATATTCTCTTTACAGAGCGATTGTATGCTAAAGATACCTTCTTCATCATCTGTGGAACGACTGGTTCAGCTCCCATGTCGTACACCACAAGGCGATTGGCTTCACAGCCAATCGTCTTTTTTTATGGCGTTTTTAGCGAACAAATGTGTGTAGAGTGATACAATAAGAACAGAAATTCTTCCAAAGGAGCGGAGACGATGGAAAACAAACTTTTATTGATTGACGGAAACTCACTAACGTATCGTGCCTTTTTTGCCTTGCCGCCGATGACGGACGCACAAGGACGTAACACGAACGCCGCTTACGGCTTTACGATGATGTTACTTAAATTACTTGAAGAGGAGCAACCGACGCATATGTTAGTCGCGTTTGATGCTTCGAGCGAAACGTTCCGCCACGATGTGTACCAAGAATACAAGGGAAGTCGGGAAAAGACGCCGTCTGAACTACGGGAGCAGTTCCCGATTGTACGTGATATCTGTGAAGCGCTCGGTATTCAAATGATGGAGCTTCATCGTTATGAAGCAGATGATTTGATTGGAACCCTAGCGCGGACGATGCCGGCAGACCGGACACGGATCGTCACGGGTGATAAAGATTTACTTCAACTCGTCACCGATCAAGTCGAGGTATTGATCACGAAGCGCGGTATCACGGACGTTCAGTGTATGACGGAAGACTTATTTGCCGAGACGTACGGTGGACTGAAGCCGATTCAAATGATTGATTTAAAAGGGCTGATGGGCGATAAATCGGATAACATTCCCGGGATTCCTGGCATCGGCGAAAAAACAGCGATTAAATTAATTTCTGCGTATGGTTCAGTTGAAGGACTGTATGAGCATGTCGAAGACTTAAAAGGAAAACAAAAAGAGAAGGTCATCGCGAACGAAGACCTTGCCCGGTTGTCGAAAGAACTTGCGACAATCAAACTCGATGTCCCGCTCGACGTCACGTTGCCTGATTTACAAATCAGTGATGTCGACACACAAGTACCGTATTCGTTATTCCAATCGCTCGGGTTTAAATCGTTAACGAATCGTTTTGCTCCTGTCATCAAGGAAGAGGACAAGGAACAATTGAACGTCGAGACGATTACGACACTTCCTTCAGACGTGCAGGATGCTGTCCTCGTCGTCGAGCAGTTGCGCGAAGACTATATGGAAGAAGACATCATCGGTTTTAGTATCGCGACACCGAATCAAATTTATGTCGCTTCTCGTGAATTGGTCGAGGATCCTGCTTTTCGCGAATGGATTGAGTCCGACCATCAAAAAATCTGTCTCGATGCGAAACAAGCTGCTTTTGCGTTACGGAAACATGGTTTAAAACTGCAAGCCTTCGATGACTTGTTACTCGCTGGATACTTATTGAACTTGAGCGGTGGGACGACACTTGCGTCGATTGCCGGTCATTATGCGATGATGGCGCCGAGTGAAGAAGCAGTCCTTGGAAAAGGTGCAAAGCGTAGCGTGCCGACAGACGAACTGTTGCATCCTTATTTGGCAGAAAAAGCACGGATGATTGAGCGGTTGTTCCCGAAAGTACAAGAAGAGCTCAAAGCGAACCAACAATTCGAATTGTATGAAACGCTCGAACGTCCTTTGTCAGGTGTGCTTGCTGAAATGGAGTGGACCGGCATCCGTGTTGATGTCGCGACGTTACAAGAGATGCAACATGATCTTGCAGGACGCTTAACGGATCTTGAGGAATTGATTTATGGTCAAGCGGGTGAAGCGTTCAATATCAACTCACCAAAACAACTTGGCGTCATCCTGTTCGAAAAACTCGAACTTCCTGCCTTTAAGAAAACGAAGACGGGTTATTCGACGGCAGCAGATGTCTTAGAGAAGTTAAGACCACTCCATCCGGTCATCGATCACATCATGCTATATCGTGAACTGCAAAAACTCCAATCGACGTACGTCGAAGGTTTACAAAAAGTCATCAAAGAAGATGGGAAAATCCATACCCGGTTCGCTCAGACGATCGCCCAAACAGGACGACTCAGTTCCGTTAACCCGAACCTGCAAAATATTCCTGTCCGGATTGAAGAGGGACGTAAGATTCGTAAAGCGTTTGTTCCGAGTCAAGCCGGATGGTCACTGTACGCTGCCGACTACTCACAAATTGAGTTGCGTGTCATGGCGCATATGTCGGAAGATAAAACGCTGGTCGATGCATTCCTGCACGACGCTGACATTCATACGCAAACAGCGAGTAGTGTTTTTTCGGTCGATCCGGGTGATGTGACAGGAAACATGCGTCGCCAAGCGAAGGCTGTCAACTTCGGAATCATTTACGGTATCAGTGATTACGGACTCTCACAAAATTTGAACATCAGTCGGAAAGAAGCACAAGACTTCATCGATCGTTATTTTGAGTTGTTCCCGCAAATCAAGTTATTCATGGATGCTGCAATCGAGAAAGCACGCGCGAATGGATTCGTCGAGACATTGATGAACCGGCGTCGTAACATCCCGGACATCAATTCGAAGAACTTTAACTTACGTGGTTTTGCAGAACGGACGGCAATCAATACACCGATTCAAGGATCGGCGGCAGATATCATCAAAAAAGCGATGCTCGATGTCCATGCTGCGCTTGAAGCGTCACCACTCAAGGCGCGTTTATTGCTTCAAGTACATGATGAATTGATATTTGAAGCACCAGACGAAGAACTGGACGCTTTAAAAGCACTCGTCAAACAAGCGATGGAGCAGACGGTCGAATTGTCAGTGCCGTTACGCGTTGACGGGGATGCGGGGCATTCATGGTACGAAACGAAATAATCTGTTAGAGGAGGAGCTAGTTTGCCTGAATTACCTGAAGTCGAGACCGTCAGACGCAATCTGGAGCGGACGGTCTCTGGAAAAACGATTTCTTCTGTGAAGGTCTTCCATCCGAAGATGATCCGGGGAATGGAAGTTGCACCGTTTGTCGACGCTTTGAAGCAAGAGCGGATCGAACGGGTCGAACGGCGTGGGAAATTTCTTTTATTTGCATTTGAACAGTTTTATCTCGTCAGTCATTTACGAATGGAAGGGAAGTATTTTCCGTATCCCCAAGCGATTGAAAAAGATAAGCATACTCATGTCATCTTTCGATTCACAGACGGCTCAGAGTTGCATTATAACGACGTCCGAAAGTTCGGGACGATGGAGCTGCGGGAAAAAGCGACCGTGATGCAGGTCCCACCACTTGCCCAACTCGAGCGGGAACCGTTTGATCCGACGTTCACGGCGGAAGTCTTAGCCGAAAATCTAATTCGTAAAAAACGCAGCCCGATCAAGACAGCATTGCTCGATCAATCGATCTTTTTAGGACTTGGGAATATCTATGTCGATGAGACGTTGTTCGCGGCACGGATTCATCCGTTAACGAAAGCAGGGGCCTTGACGCTTGACGATATTTCGCGGATTCACGTCGCAGGTGTTGATGTCTTACAAAAAGCCGTCGAAAGTGGCGGCAGTACGATTCGGAGTTATGTCTCGCCATCCGGAAAAGGGGAGTTTCAACTGCAACTTGCTGTGTATGGTCAAACAGGTGTCCCGTGTCCGCGTTGCGGGACAGCGATTGAAAAAATCAAGGTTGGTGGACGTGGGACACACTTCTGCCCGAACTGTCAGCAGGTCGCGTTATGAGAATCGGTTTGACGGGAGGAATCGCGACGGGAAAGAGTACCGTCGCGACGTATCTACAAACGAATGGGATTCCGGTCATCGATGCTGATTTGATCGCGCGGGAAGTCATGGAACCGGATGGACTGGCTTATCAAGATGTGAAAGCTGCCTTTCCGGAAGCATTTGAAGATGGGATATTAATCAGAGCCAAGCTTGGTGAAATTATTTTTCACGATAGTGAAAAACGGAATTTACTGAATGAGTTGATGCATCCGAAGATTCGACAACAGATGCTCGCCCGGGCAGACGAATTGGAACAGCAAGAAGAATCTTTAGTTGTTTTTGATATCCCGCTTTTATTAGAAGGAGATTGGAAACAGCTTGTCGATCAAGTCGTGGTCGTCTATTGTAACGCTTATCTACAATTGGATCGCTTGATGGAACGCAATCAAATGTCACGGGAGGAAGCGCAATCACGTGTGCAATCTCAACTCGATATTGAACAGAAACGTCTCCTCGCCGACTATGTGTTGGTCAACGAAGGAACGGTCGAAGCGTTATACCGACAAATCGATCAGTGGTTAAAAACGTTACCTGTCACGCGTTGAGGTTTGGAGCGAAACAAAATTAAAGAAGCAGAAGTATCGTTTTGGGAGAAGTTGATGACTTCTCTCAACTTTTTTTTGTTTACATAATGAAATCGCTTACATTTCATGATATAGTTCTATCTGTAAACGGAGCATTATCCGTCACATTGAAGGGGGATCCGCACATGGGAGTCAAGGTGGCAGTTAACGGGTTTGGGCGTATTGGTCGAATGGTGTTCCGTCGATTAATCGCTGAGGGGAAAAGTCAGGTCGTCGCAATTAATGCAAGTTATCCACCGGAAACACTCGCGCACTTAATTAAGTACGATACGGTCCATGGAAAGTTTGAATACCCGGTCGAGATTGTCGAGGGTGGTTTGATGATTAATGAACAACTCGTGAGAATCGTCAGCGAACGTAATCCTGAGTTATTACCGTGGGGGGAACTTGAGATTGATGTCGTCGTCGAAGCAACAGGAAAGTTCAATTCGAAAGACGGCGCAAGTAAACATGTGTTGGCGGGAGCAAAAAAAGTCGTCATCACGGCACCGGCGAAAGGGGACATTCGGACAATCGTAATGGGGGTCAACGATGCGATGTACGATCATGAGAACGATCATGTCGTCTCGAATGCATCCTGTACGACGAATTGTCTTGCGCCTGTCGTTCAAGTCATCGATCGGGCATTCGGAATCGAGACGGGACTCGTCACGACGATTCATGCTTTTACGAATGATCAAAATAATATTGATAATCCACATAAGGATTTACGTCGGGCACGGGCTTGTGGATCATCGATTATTCCGACATCCACTGGTGCGGCACGTGCCATTTCGCTCGTTTTACCGCATCTCGAAGGGAAGTTGAACGGGCTTGCGCTCCGCATTCCGACACCGAACGTGTCGCTCGTTGACCTCGTCGTCGAAGTGAGTCGTGATACGACGGTCGCAGAAGTAAATGAAGCGTTCGTGAAAGCAGCTGATGGTGCGTTAGACGGGATTCTAGGGTTGACGATGGAACCGCTCGTTTCGATTGATTTTAACGGGGAAGTCCGTTCGACGGTCGTCGATGGCCTATCGACGATGGTCATGGGTGGACGCCAAGTGAAGGTGCTTGCTTGGTACGACAATGAATGGGGATATTCATGTCGTGTCGTCGATCTCGTTCAGATGATTGGAGCACATATTGAGGCGACAACGGTTGAAAAGGAATTAGAATTAAAATAATTTATATTTTTTAAACCGCTCTATACCAACAGATAGAGCGGTTTTTTAATAAATAGGCGCTGAAATTTAAAATTTATCCTTGTGTATCTTTTTGATACTCGCTATAATTCAAATCGTGAACTTCAATCGGTCTGGCAATCGCAGCTTAAAGGGTTAGGACCTCTCTGGACTAACTTTCCCCCGTGGGTGCGAAAGACTCAGGCGCAAAGTAAGTGATCATGACTATACTTTGAAGACCATTGAATGTAGGGGGGATCCACTAATGGATACTATGGGAAGACACATTATTGCAGAACTTTGGGATTGTAATCCTGAAAAATTAAACGACATGGAGTTTGTCGAACGACTCTTCGTTGACGCAGCACTTCAAGCAGGTGCAGAGGTACGCGAAGTCGCATTCCATAAGTTTGCTCCACACGGAGTAAGCGGCGTCGTCATCATTTCTGAATCGCATTTGACGATTCATAGCTTCCCAGAACACGGATATGCATCAGTTGATGTCTTTACGTGTGGGGATCGCATCGATCCAGCAATCGCAGCGAATTATATCGCTGACGCATTAGATGCAAAAATCCGTGAAAATGTCGAAATTCCGCGTGGCATGGGACCAGTTAAAGTTCCGGCAGCTACGATTCAGCACGTTAACTGACAAAAACACGAACTACCAGCCCTCGTCTTTATGGCGAGGGCTTTTTAATATGTCTGACGTCTGTTATTCTTAATAGTAGAAGAAAACAGAAAAGGTGATGGCGGATGGGATTTAAAGAACGTTTGCAAAAACAACTTGAAACGTCTGATACGCATAAAAACGAAAAATTACGAACGCACTATTATGCTGCGACTCCCGAGATGTTGTTTACAGGTCTTGAGACTGTCGTGGCGAAGCAACACGGAACCGTTAAACGAATTGATGTTGAACGAGGAGAATTATCTTTTCAAGGAACTGGGTTAGATGGACTAGCGACAGTCATCATGGTCGGTTCTGGTAGAACAGCTGTTGATCTATTTTTGCATCGCGAAGGATTACTTGGTCCGGACCTCGAGCAATGGATTGAAACAATCTATCAAGAATTAGATGCGACATACCGATTGAAAATGATTGGAACAAAAGAATTTACGTGAACGGAGGTGCGGCATGCGTTGTCCAGCCTGTAATTATAACGGGACGAAGGTTCTCGATTCGAGACCTGTGCAAGATTTTGGCTCGATTCGGCGCCGTCGTGAATGTGAATCATGTGGTTATCGTTTTACAACATTCGAGATGATTGAACAAACACCACTCATCATCGTGAAAAAGGATGGGACCCGTGACGAATTCAATCGTGATAAAATTTTACGTGGACTCGTCCGTGCATGTGAAAAACGTCCGATTTCAATTGAGCAACTCGAAACGGTCGTCAGTCGTGTCGAAAAAGCCTTACGGGCAACGGCACAACATGAAATTCCGAGTGAACAGGTCGGCCGGCTCGTCTTGAATGAACTCGCTTCTGTTGATGAAGTGGCTTACGTCCGTTTTGCGAGTGTCTATAAACAATTCAAAGACATCAATGTCTTTTTCCAAGAGTTATCTGAACTAATGGAACGCCATCAAGAAAATGAACGTGAAAATTTAACGTAATCGAGGAGAGGTCGTCTGTAGGTCAGAACGCACCTCTCTTTTTCTCACGAAAGAAGGGACGAAACAGATGTTGGAACGTGATGTATCGGGAACGGACTTATGTTTAATCATGAGTAATGGTGTCGTCGATCGTGAAGCTTATCAATCCCTCTATTATTTATATCAGCCGATCATCGGTGTAAAAGCTCTTGGTCTGTACCAAACGTTTTGGAGTGAGATGATTCCTGGTAAAACGAAATCACAATATATCTCACATGCAGAACTAGGAACATTGTTAGGATTTTCTGTTGATGAATTTAAAGAGGAGCTTTTTAAGCTCGAAGGAATTGGATTGATTCGAACATTTGAGGCGAAACAAGCTGCCTATCGTTATGTTTATCAAATTCGCGTCCCGTTAGCACCGAATACGTTCTTGAATGATGGTGTCTTATCAAGCTTACTGTTTTATCGTGTCGGAGAAATCCGCTTTCGAGCACTTCAAAATCGTTTTCGGACGGAGCAGCTACCGAAAAATGTCGTTGACCGGACGGTTCGTTTTGATCAAGTGTTTGATGTCAAAGCAGGACTTGCTTCTGCCCATCAACCAAAATCGTATGCGAAACAAGAACGTGCCGCCTATGAATTTGATTATTCATTCGACTTAGAAGAAATGAAGCGTCAGACCGATCGTTTTCTCCCGAGAAGCTTTTATACGAAATCGATTGACCAATTGTTGCTGAAGCTAGCTTACGTCACACAGTCGAATGAAACCTTGATGGCGGAACTGTTGAATGCCCGCTTCCGGCATGAAGCGTACCTACCAATGACGGACAGTGAGAAGCAAGAGCGCTGTAAACAGATGATGTTATCGGCGAAACAAAAGCTCAGTCGTGATAAAAAAGCGAAGGTCGCTGTCCTCGAAGAAGTCGAAGTCGGTGATTTAAGTGAAAGTGAGACGATGGAAGGGACTCATCCGAAGCACTATGTCGCGAAGTTACGTAAGGTGAAGTCACTTTCTGAACGGGATGAAGAATTGATTCAGCAATTGATCATCGATTATGAAATGTCGTCGGGAATCGTCAATGCTGCCTATTATTACGCACTTGTCATGAAAAAGGACAATCGCTTCAGTAAAAACTTTTTGCTGTCGATTGTCGACGATTGGAAACAGAAAGGTTACGCGACAGCAGCAGAAGCATTAGCGAAAACAAAAGACCAAGACGAATTAATCGCAAAGAAACAGGATCAAAAGCAAGAACGGTCACGCCAAACCGTTGGCGGCAGAAGAGGGCGTCCGAGTTCGACTGGACCGAATCCGAAATGGCTACAAGAAGAAAAAGAGAAACAACAAAAATATGAAGCGACTAAAAAAGCGAGTTTTGAATCCGAAGTACCGGATGATGCAGAGATGGAACGGATTCTGCGTGAACTAAAGGGGAAGTAAAGGAGTAGTGAGATGGAACATATCCAATCATCGATTGAAAAAATCTTGAATCGTCCAGGTGTCGCAGCATCCGTGCGCGCCATTCATGAGCGAGTCCTATCGCATCCAGGTGTCATCGTCTTTTTAAGGACACATTCTGAAATTGATCAACGGACGATTGAGCGAGGGATGTTAAAGCTCAATGAATATGCCGAGCAGATGGACGGTCATCAAGTGATTGAAAAAAAAGCCGTTATCGAAGGCTATCAGCCCGTGCTGCATTTAGAAAAAGGACAAATCATGGTCGCTTATGAAAAAACGCAAGCACTCAAAGATCGTGAAAATGAACGGGCGCTCGAGAAAAAATTCAAAAGTTTGTTTTTACCGGATGAAGTACGGGACGCGAACTTCAGTGACTTTGATTTGACGACGACGGATCGAAAACTTGCCTTGCGGGCAGCGTCACAATTTTTGAATACGATTCGTTCGAAAGAGCAGGTCAAAGGACTGTATCTGCACGGGAGTTTCGGTGTCGGGAAAACGTACCTGCTCGCAGCAATCGGGAATGCGCTCAAAAAAGAGCGTGTTGCGACAATTCTTGTCCATGCGCCGGGATTTGTCTCGGAAGCGAAACGCCGAATCCGGTCCGATAGTTTTGATACGTTCCTCGAGAGTTTTCAGACGGTTCCCGTTTTATTGATTGACGACATCGGGGCAGAGTCGATCAGCCCGTGGGTTCGGGACGAACTGTTCGGGATCATCTTGCAGTACCGGATGATGCATCGCTTGCCGACATTGTTCAGTTCGAATTTATCCTATGATGAACTCGAGCTTCATTTCGGGATTACGAATGATCAAGGAGATAAATTGAAAGCGATGCGATTGATGGAACGTATCCGGACGACGACGAATCCAGTCGAATTTTTAGGTGAAAATCGCCGGCGTTATTAATTTTCCTTGTCAAAGAACTTCATCTTTCGCTATACTTAGTGCACAATCAGTATAGTGAATTGCAAAGATTGAGGATACGAAGGACGAACTGGACCAAACAAGCGAGAGAAGGATGGTGAAAGCTTCTCATGGACTCTATTCGTTTTCTTTACTCCCTCATAGCACAGACGGGGCTAATCCGTTTGCGTCTCACGCCCGTTATCGCGTGTTCGAGCCGGTACATGGAAACATGTTCGGGAACGAGGGTGGTACCACGAGATGAAGACTCGTCCCTTTTTAGAGGGATGGGTCTTTTTTTTATTTAATTTAAGGGGGAAACAGTCATGTCAACTATTGCTCTTACATTTCCAGACGGCGCGGTCAAAGAATTCGCAGCCGGTACAACTGCTGAAGAAGTCGCGGCTTCCATCAGTCCAGGACTCCGTAAAAAGGCATTTGCCGCAAAACTAGACGGTGAAGTCATCGACTACCGACGTCCGATTGAAAAAGACGGTGTCATCGAACTCGTCATGCCAGACTCAGAAGAAGGACTCGATTTGATTCGTCACTCGTCTGCGCACTTGATGGCGCAAGCGATCAAACGTCTTTTCCCGGATGAAACGATTCACCTTGGAATCGGACCGACAATTGAAAACGGCTTTTATTATGACATCGATATGGAACGTCGTTTGACAGAAGAAGATCTTCCGGTCATCGAAAAGATGATGAATAAAATTGCGGGAGAAAACTTGTCCATTGAACGAGAAGTCGTTTCGCGTGATGAAGCTTTAAACATCTATAAGGAACTGAATGACCCGCTTAAAATCGAATTGATTGAATCGATTCCAGCCGATCAAGATTTGACACTCTATCGCCAAGGCGAGTTCTTCGACTTATGCCGTGGTCCACACGTCCCGGCGACTGCGAAGCTGCAAGTCTTCAAATTGATGAGCATCGCAGGTGCTTACTGGCGTGGTGATTCAAAAAATAAAATGCTGCAACGGATTTACGGGACAGCCTGGGCAACAAAAGACCAACTGAAACAACACTTACACTTCTTGGCAGAAGCAAAAGAACGTGATCACCGGAAACTCGGAAAAGAACTTGATTTGTTCTTCACATCGCAAGACGTCGGTCAAGGGTTACCAATGTGGTTACCAAAAGGGGCGGCCATCCGTCGTACTGTCGAACGGTACATCGTCGATAAAGAGCTCGAACTGGGTTATGAACATGTCTACACACCTGTGCTCGGTTCAGTTGAGTTGTATAAGACGTCAGGTCACTGGGATCACTATCAAGATGACATGTTCCCGAAAATGGAGATGGATAATGAAGAACTCGTTCTTCGGCCGATGAACTGTCCGCACCACATGATGATTTATAAAAATGAGCCACGCTCATACCGTGACTTACCACTCCGTGTCGCAGAACTTGGTGGCATGCACCGCTATGAAATGTCAGGTGCACTGACGGGGCTACAACGCGTGCGTTACATGGTCCTAAACGACGGGCATACATTCGTCCGTCCGGATCAAATGAAAGATGAGTTTAAAGCCATCGTTCACTTGATTCAAGAAGTCTACGCGGACTTCGGGATTACCGATTATAAATTCCGTCTGTCTTACCGTGACCCGGCAGATAAGGAAAAGTATTTCGACAACGATGCGATTTGGGAAATGGCGCAACGTGAGTTGAAAGAAACGATGGATGAACTTGAACTGGAATATTTCGAAGCAGAAGGTGAAGCCGCGTTTTACGGTCCGAAGCTCGATGTTCAAGTCCGGACAGCACTCGGTAAGGATGAGACACTGTCGACAGTTCAGCTCGACTTCTTGTTACCGGAGCGGTTCGAATTGACGTATAAAGGAAATGACGGACAAGATCATCGTCCGGTCGTCTTGCACCGTGGTGTCGTTTCGACAATGGAACGTTTCGTTGCGTACTTGATCGAAGAATACAAAGGGGCATTCCCGACATGGCTCGCACCGGTCCAAGTCAAATTGATTCCGGTCTCACGGGCACAAGAAGATTATGCACGTGAAATTAAAGCGATGCTCTTGAAAAAAGGGATCCGGATTGAAACGGACTTCCGCGATGAGAAGCTCGGTTACCGCATCCGTGAAGCACAGATGAACAAAATCCCGGTCATGCTCGTACTCGGGGATAAAGAAGTGGAGTCACGGGAAGTCAACATCCGTCGTTATGGCTCGAAAGATTCAAGCAATGCCTCGCTTGAGCAATTCGTTGCTGATTTAGAAGCAGAGATCGCCAACCGTTCGAAGTAATCAATAATAATCTGAATCGGTTAGCACGACACAAGTCAGCTTTCCTGTCCGTCACGGGCACGGGAAGGCTGGCTTTTTCTTGCATCCGGGAGGAATCGCAGCTTAACCCGATGGATTTTGGAGAAATTTTCGAGTCCACCCGTTTTGTATCTACAGAGTTTTTGAGAAACGACCGATACATGGATGAGAGGGGTGGAACGGTTGAAGAAATTAATTTTAGTGTGTCTTTGTGCGATGTCGTTTACCTTCATTGCGCCGGACATCGAACGAGTCGAAAGTATGAAAACATACCGGATTACACCTCGGACAGAGCCGATTGATTCTGTTTTACGAAAGTATTCGACATATAATGAAAAAACAAAAAACTATTATACGTTGCGGTCTTATTTAGAAAAAATTGAGGCGGAAGGTGGCGGGACACTGATCTTAGCGAAAGGAACGTATCTGTCGCCGATTCGTGTGGGGGTTCCATCGAATACAACGATTCGCCTAGAAGATGGTGTCATCATTAAAAAGACATTCGATACCGGGACGACGAAAATCGCAGCAACAACAAGTGTCTTCGACCTCGTTCCACCATCCGTTTTGCGTCTGAAGACAACGGTCGGAAAATACAACGGTTCGAACCATGTGACGATTGAAGGTCAGGGCAATGCACAAATCGACTTAAGTCATCTCGCTAGAGGCGCAGCCTTTGCGATCGCCCATAACGCGAATCTTTACATCGGTGGACTGACGATTCGTAACCAAAACGGTTCACACGCGATTGAGTTAGATGCAACGAATCATGCTGTGATAGAAAATATGGCATTCATCAATGCGACGATGATTAAAAATACGGGACCCAATGAATCAATTAATTTAGATACACCTGATCCGGTAACACAAGGATTTCGATGGAAGTGGTCTGCGCAGGATCGGACACCGAATCAAAATATTGTGATTCGAAACAATACGTTCAAAAACATAAATGTCGCAATCGGTACCCACCAGTACTCGCAAGACCGTCCACATCAGAATATTCGAATTGAATACAATACGATTGATGGTACGAAAGATCACGCGATTTCGATGATGAATTGGGAGAAGGCGATCGTTCAAATGAATACAATCCGAAACGTTCATCGAGCAGATGGAAAGGCGATCGCGATTCTCGGACGCGGTGTCGTTGGTGGAATCATCAAAGGTAATAAAATTGAAAATACAGATCGTGCGATCCAGATGCAACCACATCAAAGTAATGGATTTAAACCCGTCTATAATCGATTTACGGATGCTGAAAAGCTGAATCTTCGTAAAAATAAAATCAAAGAAGTCAAAGTAGGGCAAGTCGTACTTTATTCAAAGTTGAATGATTTTTCAGTAGAGACATCAGAACGGTTCAATTTTGTCCCATGAAGCATATAAATTCCATATTGAAGCGAAACGTGACAAGTGATTGCTGCAAAAAGAAGAACTAGTCATCCTATGTAAAAGTCTTCTGTCAGTAGTGTTTCTATAATTAAAAACAGCCCACTCCCGATTCAAGAGTAGGCTGTTCGTTTATACGGCTTATTATTTTTGCATTTGTTGCAAGAACGGTTTGATGTCGACGTTCAATGCTTTCGATAACTTTTCACCGAGTGACGCATCGGCACGGTAGAAGTTACAGATTGCGAGTAAGACTGTGTTTTCGTGACGTACTTGTTGAAGGTCATTCACAAGGTTATTGAGAAGAGCCATCTGTTCTTCTTCCGTCATACGACGGTAGACTTCACCAGCTTGGCCGAAGTTATTCGTTTTCTCGATTTCGAGACGGCCATGAATGTCATCATGGAGTGGTTGTGTGTCTTCCGTATACTCAGGTGTTTGTTTCGGTTCATCTTGGTAACGGTTTGGTTCGTAGTTGACTGAACTTGTTTGCTGCTTAAACGGCATTGCACCATCACGCTGGTAGTTGTTGACTTGAGCGAACGGGCAGTTGATTGGAAGCTGTTGATAGTTCGGTCCAATCCGGTGACGCTGTGTATCGGAGTAAGAGAATAAACGGCCTTGAAGTAGTTTATCTTCAGATGGTAACATACCCGGTACAAGGACACCTGGGTTGAAACCGACTGATTCCGTTTCAGCAAAGTAGTTGTCGACGTTTTTGTTTAATGTCATCGTTCCGACGTGTTGGAATGGAATGACATCTTCGAACCAGTCTTTTGTAGCGTCAAGTGGGTCGAAGTCGAAGTTTTCGACATCAGCAGGGTCGAGTACTTGGACGAAAAGGTCCCATTCTGGGAAATCGCCATTTTCGATAGCTTGGAATGTATCGTTAGACGCATGATTAAAATCTTTTCCTTGTACTTCGGTTGCTTCGTCGGCAGATAAATTATGAACGCCTTCTTTTGGTACCCAACGTAACTTGATGTAGACCGTGTTACCGTGTGCGTTTACCCATTTGAATGAGTGAACAGAAGAACCACGCATTTTACGGTAGCTCGCTGGAATTCCTTCATCTGTGAAGAGGTGCATCAACATATTCGTTGATTCAGGGCGAAGTGTCATGAAATCCCAGTAACGATCAGGATCTTGGATGTTTGTCCGTGGATCCGGTTTTAATGAATGAACCATGTCCGGGAACTTCATTGCATCTCGAATGAAGAAGACCGGTAAGTTGTTACCGACGAAATCCCAGTTTCCTTCTTCTGTATAGAATTTAACAGAGAAGCCGCGTGGATCACGGAGTGTTTCAGGTGAGTGTGTACCATGAATGACGGTAGAGAAGCGGGCGAAGACAGGGACTTCCGTTCCTTCTTCTTGTAAGAAAGCCGCTTTTGTATATTTTTTCATCGAATTTTTTACTTTAAAAACACCGTGTGCGCCGAAGCCGCGTGCGTGTACAACGCGTTCCGGTACGCGCTCACGGTCAAAGTGAGCAATTTTTTCGATTAATTGATAGTCTTCTAATAAAGTAGGTCCGCGACGTCCAGCTGTACGTGAGTTTTGGTTGTCCCCAATCGGCACACCCTGATTCGTCGTTAATTTCTTTTCGTTTTCATTCATTATTTTAACTCCCCCTTATGTAAGATTAAAACAATTATAAAACAATAATCATTCTAAATAAAGAAATAAGCACTATTCAAATAAATAATTTTTAGCACAAGATAAATTTACCCATTCATTTCTAATCAGAAACTTCTTGCTAAACGAACTTAGGATTGCTATTATAATCAAGTGTATGAGCAATGTTCTATCAGAACTGATAAAGCGGCTTGACATCACGGGAAAGTAAGTGCTATGATAGCAAAGTGAAATGACAACAAAGCAGAAGCATCCCGCTTCTCACCATGTACAGGTTGCTGTGCTGGTCCATCATGATGATATGTGATAGTAGAGTGTTCTCTGACTATTGTATTCTTTATGAGTGTGGGCGGGAAAAACTGCCGACGCTTTTTTTATAGCGTTTTATATCATTCATTTTTCGTGCTCTGCACGATGGAGGTGCTAACCATTAGCAAAGATCTGTTAATCAATGAAGGCATCCGCGCTCGAGAAGTTCGTCTTATCGGAGCGGATGGTGCACAACTTGGAGTCCAATCACGCACTGAGGCATTGCGTCTCGCTGAGGAAGCTGACCTTGACCTCGTCATGGTCGCACCACAAGCAACGCCGCCTGTATGTAAAATCATGGACTACGGTAAATACCGTTTCGAGTTGCAAAAGAAGGACAAAGAAACTCGGAAGAATCAGAAAGTGATTCAGATGAAAGAAGTCCGTCTCAGCCCAACAATCGAGGAGAATGACTTCCAAACGAAATTCCGTAATGCGAAGAAATTCTTGGAGAATGGTAACAAAGTGAAAGCGAGTATTCGCTTCCGCGGACGTGCCATCACTCACTCGGAAATCGGTAGACGTGTCCTTGAACGTCTCGCTACGGATTTAAGCGAGTTCGGTGTAGTTGAACAGAGACCGAAGATGGAAGGACGCAGCATGTTCTTAGTGCTTGCTCCAAAGAAAGAAGACTAATCGAATCGAAGTAGGAGGGAATCTCTCATGCCTAAAATGAAATCGCACCGCGGTGCTTCTAAGCGTTTCAAACGTACTGCTTCTGGCAAATTGAAACGTGGTCGTGCTTACACAAGCCACTTATTCGGTAACAAATCAACTAAAGCGAAACGTAAATTACGTAAAGCTAGCATGGTATCATCGGGTGACTTCAAACGCATCCGTCACATGATCGCGAAGTAATTTATTCAATCGTACACAGATTTAGGAGGGAATTTATATGCCACGCGTAAAAGGCGGATATACGACTCGTCAACGTCGTAAAAAACAACTCAAATTAGCTAAGGGCTATTACGGCTCGAAACATACACTCTTCAAGGTAGCGAAACAGCAAGTCATGAAATCTCTCATGTATGCTTACCGTGACCGTCGTCAAAAGAAACGTGACTTCCGTCGCCTCTGGATCACTCGGATCAATGCGGCTGCACGTATCAACGGTCTTTCTTATAGCCGCATGATGCATGGTCTCAAACTTGCGGGTATCGACATCAACCGTAAGATGCTTGCTGACCTCGCAGTTACAGATTCAGCTGCATTTGCTTCACTTGCTGACTCAGCAAAAGCAAAATTGAACGCTTAAGTTCTACAATTCGTCGGGGAATTTAATTCTCCGGCGTTTTTTTTTGAGGAATGCTAAAATAGGTGATAGGCAGAAGTTTATGTCTACGTTTTATTTTTTTGGATAGAAGGAGAATTAAGATGGACTGGTTGACACTTTTTGAGATGCAGGAACAGTTAGATAAACGAATCCAGTCAGAACATAATTTGACCGGGAATCAGTTTGATGAGCGGTTGCTTGCCCTATTAGTAGAGTTAGGCGAACTGGCGAATGAAACACGTTGCTTTAAATTCTGGTCGACAAAGGGACCATCAGCACAAGTTACGATTCTTGAGGAATATGTCGATGGCGTCCATTTCCTCCTATCGCTCGGTCTAGCTCTTGATTATAAGAAAGATCGATTCGTTGAAGGGGATTATTACTTGACTGCGACAGACGCGTTTTTAGATGTTTACAATAAAACAAATGTGTTCGCGATTTCAAGAACAGAACAAAGTTACGATGTTTTAATTGGTGCATACCTAGCATTAGGTGCTACACTTGGTTTTACACAAGAAATGATTTTCAGGGCTTATGTTTCAAAAAACGAGGCGAATCATGTTCGCCAAGACAACGGTTACTGAGGAGGAAATCAGATGAATGAACAATTACATATGTTGAAGCGTCTAACGGATGCAACAGGAGTACCCGGGAACGAGAAAGAAGTACGCCAGCTCATGCGGGAGTATCTAGAACCTCACGCTGAAGCATTCCATCAAGATGGGTTAGGTAGCTTATTCGCGGAACACAAAGGGGCAGAAGATGATGCGCCTCGTATTTTAATTGCCGGTCACATGGATGAAGTTGGATTCATGGTAACGAAGATCGATGAAAAAGGGTTTCTTCGCTTCCAACCACTCGGTGGTTGGTGGGGACAAGTGCTTCTGGCACAGCGTATGAACATTGTGACATCATCTGGAGAAGTCATTCCAGGCGTAATCGGTGCGAAACCACCTCATGTTTTACCACCGGAAGCGCGCAATAAACCAGTCGATATTAAAGAAATGTTTATTGATATCGGTGCTACTTCAAAAGAAGAAGTCGAAGGTTGGGGAATCCGACCAGGAGATACGGTCGTTCCACATTGCGAATTTACTGTGATGAAAAATGAGAATTTCTTGATGGCAAAAGCTTGGGACAATCGGATTGGCTGCGCGATTGCGATTGAAGCCATCAAACGTTTAAAAGAAGAAGGACATCCGAACACGATTTTTGCAGGAGCAACGGTGCAAGAAGAAGTTGGGCTTCGTGGCGCGCAAACGGCTGCGAACTTGATTCATCCATCGATTGCATTTGCTGTTGACACAGGAATCCCTGGTGATACACCAGGAATGACGGATCGCGAAGCATTGTCAAAACTTGGAGAAGGTGTACAAGTCATCATGTTTGATGCGACGATGATCGCACACCGTGGATTAATCGATTTCGTCACAGGTGTCGCAAAAGAAGAAAACATTAAATATCAATTGGACCTAACACCGGGTGGTGGGACGGATGCTGCGAAATTCCATTTATCGAACACAGGAGTTCCTTCGCTCGCATTGACAGTACCAATCCGTTACTTGCATACGAACGTTTCCATTATGCATAAAGCAGATTTTGAAGCAGCAGTCGATTTAATCGTTGCCGTTACGAAACGTTTAGATACGCAAGCAGTCCAAGCGATTTACGAGGGGTAAACCATGAAACATATTTCTTCTACGAAGAATGAGATCGTCAAACAATGGAAAAAGCTTTTAACAAAAAAAGGACGTCTTCAGACAAAACGTTTCCTCATTGAAGGGGAACACTTAGTTGAAGAGGCTGTTCGTGCTGGAATCATCAAAGAATTGATTGTCCGTGAAGATGTTCAAGTTCCGGGTTCTTGGAAGAAAAATGCGGCTGACTTAATCACAATTGACGAATCAGTTGCCAAAGTCTTGTCAGAAACAGAAACGACACAAGGGATTTTCGCAGTTTGTGAGATGAAAGAGCAAACAGAGCGCTTAGAGCGTGGCCGTTACCTGTTACTCGATCGTCTGCAAGACCCGGGTAATGTCGGAACGATGATTCGGACAGCCGATGCGGCTGGATTCGATGGTGTCATCATTGGTCACGGGACAGTTGATGTCTATAACAGCAAAGTCCTCCGCGCAACACAAGGTTCGATTTTCCACTTGCCGGTCATCATGATGTCGCTTGATGAAGCGATTCAAGACTTGCATGAATTAGGGGTGTTCGTTCTCGGAACGGCGCTACGCAATGCCAATCCGTATACAGAAGTCGAAAATCTTGGTGCAATCGGACTCATCATCGGGAATGAAGCACAAGGTGTTGCACCAGAATTGCTCGACCAATGTGATGGACGTGCTTACATTCCAATTCGCGGAAAAGCCGAATCACTCAATGCAGCCGTTGCAGCAGGAATTTTACTGTATCATTTTGCTCCGGTCGATTGAATCACTGAAGCGTTCATGCTAAAGTGAGTTACAGTAGAACATTTAATTAGACGTTGATGGAACAGAGTAGGTTAGAGAACGATTCGATTAGGGAGAAGAAGCCTTAGACTGCAAGCTTCTTTACGAATCCGCTAGCTGAATTCACTCCGGAGTCGCACGAGAGATCGTGACGGGAAGCGCCCGTTATCGCGCTACTTGAGGACTTGATGGATTCAAGTCGAACAAGGGTGGTACCACGATTGAATTAAATCGTCCCTTCGGCATTTGCTGAAGGGGCGTTTTTTATTTGAAAAAAAGGAGTGACGAGCATGCGGGAACAATTAGAGGCACTTCGCGACGAAGCGTTACAACTCGTGAATCAAGCCAGTACACAAAAAGAATTAAATGATGTCCGTGTCAAATATCTCGGAAAAAAAGGTCCGATCACAGAAGTATTACGTGGAATGGGAAAATTATCAGCAGAAGAACGTCCGGTCGTCGGTGAAATCGCAAATGCGGTTCGTGGTGTCATCCAAACAGAACTCGAGCAACGTTTAGTAGACGTCAAGCAACAAGAAATGGACGCAAAACTAGCGCTTGAAGCGATTGACGTGACACTTCCGGGTCGACCGAAAAAAGTCGGACAAGCGCATTTGCTTCAACAAGTCACGGACGAGATCGAGGACATCTTTGTTGGACTCGGTTATACGATTGCAGAAGGACCTGAAGTCGAACAAGATTTGTTCAACTTCGAAATGTTGAATCTGCCGAAAGATCATCCGGCACGTGATATGCAAGATTCATTTTATATCACGGATGAAATTCTGATGCGGACCCATACGTCACCTGTCCAAGCGCGGACGATGCTCGCTTCGAAAGGTGAACCGATTCGGATTCTTTGCCCAGGGAAAGTTTATCGTCGCGATGAAGACGATGCGACGCACTCACACCAATTCATGCAAGTGGAAGGACTCGTCGTTGGAGAGTCGATTTCAATGGCAGACTTAAAAGGCACGCTCGAAGCATTCGTGAAGCAAATGTTTGGGGAGGCACGTGAAATCCGGTTACGCCCTAGCTTCTTCCCGTTCACAGAACCATCCGTCGAAGTCGACGTCTCGTGTTTTAAATGTGGTGGAAAAGGGTGCAATATCTGTAAACAAACAGGCTGGATTGAAATTTTAGGTGCCGGTATGGTTCATCCGCACGTCCTTGAGATGGCAGAATATGATAGTACGAAAATGTCTGGATTTGCCTTCGGGATGGGGATTGAGCGAATCGCCATGTTGAAATATGGGGTCGATGATATTCGCCACTTCTATACGAATGACGTTCGCTTCAGCGAACAGTTTTAAGGGGGAAAACAGATGTTAGTCTCAAAACAATGGTTACAGCAGTTCGTTGACGTCAGTCAGAAAACCGGTGAGGAACTGGCGGACTTAATTACGAAGAGTGGGATCGAAGTCGAGGGTGTCGAAGTCCGTGACGCCGATTTGAACAATATCGTCGTCGGTCATGTATTAACAAAAGAAAAGCATCCGGAAGCGGATAAGCTAAACGTCACGACGGTTGATATCGGACAAGAAGAACCGGTCCAAATCGTGTGTGGTGCACCAAACATTGAAGCAGGACAAGATGTCATCGTTGCCCGTGTCGGAGCACGCCTTCCGGGCATTAAAATTAAGCGAGCTAAACTGCGTGGAGTCGTTTCTGAAGGCATGATTTGTTCACTTGAAGAACTTGGCTTTGAGAAAAAGTATATTCGTGAAGATGAGCAAGCTGGAATTCATACATTCCGTGAGCCGGTCACACCAGGGCAAGACGTCTTAGAACTACTTGGTCTGCATGACGAAGTATTAGAACTCGGTTTGACACCGAACCGTTCTGATTGCTTGAGCATGTACGGAGTTGCACATGAAGTAGCAGGTATCTTAAATACGACGGCTGTTTTCCCGGCAATCGACGTGACGGAAGATGAAGAAAAAACGAAACTTGCTGTCACACTTGAGTCGGAGGAATGTCCGTTTTATGCGGCGCGTGAAATCCAACATGTCGTCATCGGTGAGTCGCCACTTTGGCTCAAAAACCGCTTGATTGCGAACGGGATTCGTCCAATCAACAATGTCGTCGACGTGACGAACTTCGTCTTACTTGAAACAGGACAACCGCTTCATTCATTCGATGCTGAAAAACTGGGGCAGCAAATCGTCGTTCGTCAAGCGAAAGCAGGAGAGTCCTTCCAAACACTTGACGAAGTCGAACGGACACTCGATCCTTCGATGCTCGTCATCACAGATGGCGAAAAGCCCGTCGCGCTTGCAGGTGTCATGGGTGGTGCAAATACAGAAGTCGACGCAACAACGACGTCAATCATCCTCGAATCGGCTTATTTCGCACCGACATCTGTCCGGAAGACGAGTCGTGTCCTTGGACTACGTTCGGACTCCAGTTCACGTTTTGAAAAAGGGGTCGACCCACGTCGTGTCTTGTTAGCACTTGACCGGGCAGCCGCATTGATTGCTGAACTTGCTGGTGGAACAGTCCTTGCTGGAACGGTCCAAGCAGGTACACTTCAACTCGATGATCACTTAATCGAAGCGAGTGTCTCGTATATCAATCATCGTCTCGGAATGAAAATCGAAGGTACGGTCATGAAAGAGTTATTAGAACGCCTTGGACTCGAAGTTGAGTTATCAGGAGATGCACTAACGGTCAGTGTACCGACACGTCGCCAAGACTTGATGATTCCGGCTGATATCGCGGAAGAAGTCGCACGACTCTATGGGTATGATGCATTGACATCGAGCTTACCGCAAGAAGCGAGCCGCGGTTTCTTGCCGAAACGGAATCAACATCGCCGTCAAATCCGTCGTCTCTTACAAGGTGCCGGTTTATCGCAAGCCATCACGTACTCACTGACGAGTGAACAACGTGCGATGCAATTCAATGAACAAACAGATCTCCACCCCGTTAAGTTGGCGATGCCGATCAGCGAAGCACGTTCGACACTTCGGACATCATTGATTCCAGGGTTACTCGAAGTCGCGCAACACAATGTCGCACGTCAACATGCCGACCTCGCTTACTACGAACTGGGGAGCGTTTACCTCCAGCGTGATGCGTCACTTGAGACGTTGCCGATCGAACAAGAACTGGTCGCCGGAGTCGCTGTCGGACTAGCGGAACAACACCGTGCGCATGGCACAATGGTCAAAACGGATTTCTTCGTTGTCAAAGGAATCGTCGAAACGTTAGCAGAGGCATTCAATGTCAAGTTGACATACGAAGCGGCGGTCATCGATTCGATGCATCCAGGTCGGACGGCACGTGTACTGATGGACGGTGAAGCGATTGGGTTCGTCGGACAAGTGCATCCAGCACTCTCGAAAGAGCAGTATGGCTTAAAAGAAGTCTACGTCTTTGAACTCGATGCCATGAAACTTCACTCGAAAGAGCCGGTCGTCTATCAAGAGATGTCCCGTTTCCCATCGATGACGCGCGACATCGCGATTGTCCTCAATCAATCGGTCACAGCAAGCGAAGTGGAGCAAGTGATCATGCAAGCAGCAGGTCCGCTTTTACAACATGTCACATTATTTGATGTCTACACGGGCGATAACGTCGGTGAAAACAAAAAATCATTCGCCTTCTCGCTCCGTTATCAAAATAAGGAACGGACTTTGGTCGATGAAGAAGTCACAGCAGCACACGAACATGTCGTAACGGCTTTAACAAAAGCGTTCGACGCAGAACTTCGTACGTAACCGGTCAATCGAATCACATGAGTTAAAACGAGGATGACGTCACTGTCATTCTCGTTTTTTTGCGTTTCGGCCATTTCTTCGTTCAAGATACAGTCGAACTACAGCTAGACTACAGATACGTTGCATAAGATGAGCTTAGAAGATTAAAGGAGGAACACGAAAAATGAATTTTTTGAAGCGGGCAGGAAAAAGTATTGTAGCGCGAAAGGGAAAGACGATGATCATGTTGATTATTTTGACGGTAATCGGATCACTCGTACTGTCAGGATTCGCGATTCAGAATGCTGCTAAATCGGCGGGAGAAGAGGCGAGAAAAGAGTTAGGGGCGACAGTGACACTACAAGTCGATCGACAAAAGCAAATGCAGGAACGACAAGCGTCAGGTGAACGTGGACGACCAGAAGAAGTAGCGATTGATACGACGGATGTTGAAGCAATCGAACAACTAGATGAAGTCAAGTCCGTCAACTACCTGGCACAAACGACGGCGACATCGAGTGATCTCACACCGATTGAGAGTGAATCAACGAACTCAGGTGGTGGGCGAGGGGGAGAGATGCCTGAAGGGATGACGATGCCAGATTTCTCTTTAAATGGTGTGACGAACATGGAACTACTTGATACATACACGAACGGTACATTGAAAATCGTGGATGGAGAAGCATTGACTACCGATGCTAAAGAAAAAAGTGTTGTCATCGATGAAAACTTAGCGACTGAAAATGATCTCAAAGTCGGGGATACGTTTAAGCTGACATCGACAACGACCGAAAATTCCGTAACAGTGACGATCATTGGGTTATCGGCATCGACGGAAGCGACATCCGATGCGAATTTCCGAGCGGCAGGCTTCATGGACCCGATGAACCAGATGTACATTGCAAATGATACACTCGCGAGCTTCTCGACTGAAGAAGGAACGGTCAGTGTATCGAGTGTCGTCTACGCGCTAGAAGATCCATCTGAAATCAATACGTTCAAAAAAGAAGCGATGGCGGTCTCACCACTCGACTGGGATACGTTCACACTGGATGCGAATGATGCTGCTTATCAAAAAATGGTTGGACCGATTGAACAAGTCGCGTCCTTCTCAAAATCTGTCGTCTATCTTGTTAGTATCGCAGGTGGTTTGATTTTAGCGCTGTTGATTTTATTATCCGTCCGGGAACGTCGAAAAGAAATGGGTATTTTACTGGCGATGGGTGAAAAACGCTCGAAATTAATGGGGCAATTACTAATTGAAACGTTTGCGATTGCGGCAATTGCTTTCCTTGTCACGTATGCGACAGGTGGCATGACATCACAATTCATGACAGATCAGCTTTTGAACCGCGAGGTGACGGAAGCGGCTAGTTCGGTCGCAACGCAGACTGGTTTTGGCGGTCCGGGTGGACGCGGCGGACAACAAGTGTTAGATAGCATTCCACAAATTACAGAGATGACAACGAAGATTGATTGGACGACGTTACTTCAAGTCATCGAAATTGGAAGTCTAATCGTCTTTTTATCTGTCTTGTTACCTTCACTTGCCTTACTACGGATGAATCCAAAAGAAATTCTATTACGGGAGGATTAATACTATGACAACTTTAGAAATGACGAACGTCACCTATGCCTATACATCAGGAAGCAAGCAACAACGGATCTTGAACGATGTCTCGATGCAGTTCGAGGCCGGACGGTTTTATGCAATTCTCGGTGAGTCAGGTTCCGGGAAAACGACGGCTCTCAGTCTGTTGAGTGGACTTGATTCACCGACAGAAGGACAGATTACGTATCAAGGTCGCGATATTCGAAAAATCGGATTGACGACGTATCGTTCACGACATGCTGCGACCGTTTTTCAATCGTTTAATTTATTGACGTATATGAACGCATTGGATAACGTGATTGTCGCACTCGAATTGAGTGGACAACGCATAAAAGGAAAAAAGAAACATGCCCAAAATCTCCTTGAACAGGTCGGAATCGACGAAGCCCATGCGACAAAAAATGTACTGCAGTTGAGTGGTGGTCAACAGCAACGTGTCGCCATCGCACGTGCCCTTGCGACGGAAGCCCCAATCATTCTTGCAGATGAGCCGACGGGAGCGCTCGATGAAAAAACTGCGACGGACATCATTCGGCTATTTCAAGAACTTGCTCACCGTTCTAACCGTTGCATCATCGCGGTGACGCACTCTGCGGAAGTCGCCCGTGCTGCCGATCATATCATTGAATTGAAGAAACAGCGTTTTATAGAGAAGAAACGTGTTACAGAAGGCGAGGTCGTTCCTGCACGTTGATCCGAAAAAGCTCTCGCGTCTGTAGACGGGAGAGTTTTTCCTTGAGCGCTTTAAGAAGCAATATTTTGTTTAGTTGAAAGCAACGTTGATCGACGGAAATAACCGTATAAGAGTCCACTACTGACGACGATGAGGCTACACATCAAAAACATGTTCGAGTAACCCACTTTCGCGGCGATGCCTGACAAAAGAAAAGCACCGATTCCGAACCCGCTATCGTAAGCGAGAAAGAATGTCGAAATCGCCTTGCCTTTTTGTGCGGGAGCCGCATAGGTCAACATGACAGTTTGTAACCCTGGGAAAATCGAAGCGGAACCAATTCCGATGATGAGGGCGGCGGACAATAATCCGGGAAGTGTCGGGAACAGTCCGAGTACTAAAAAACCGACGGCGTATAAAACATACGATGGCACCAATACAGAGGCTGGTCCGCGTCGATCAAACCGCTTACCGGCAAAAGGACGAATGGCAACCATGCCGAGTGCAGCAAGACCATAAAAGTAAGAGGCATAAGTGACATGGTCCATCGCATCTGCATACAGCGAAATGAACGCGGATGTACTTGAAATCGCAATACCAGCAAGAACAGTTGCAAGAAGCAAGACAGGACTTGATAAGAATAACGACTGCCGTAAACGAAATGGTGCGGAACTCGTAACGTGACTACTCGTTAATGGTAAACGCCAGATGAAACTAAACGAACAAATCGCAAGCAGGGCAATCGTTACGAAGTACCAGACGAGCGCATCGTGTGCAATCAACGTCAATCCGATGACCGGACCGAGAACGGAAGCAAGATTCATCGAGAGGACGAAATAGCCCATCCCTTCCCCTTGACGAGGTGTTGGAATCAGCGTGGTTACGCTTAGGCTTAGTGAAGAAGAAATCATTCCGAAACTAAACCCGTGTAAGACACGAATGATCAATAATAGGCTGAATGATTCGAGCGGTAAGACGATGAGATATAAGCAACTGACAATCATGAAAAATGTAGCGGACAACAGTAACATTCGTTTGAGCTCATAACGATCGAGCCAATGTCCGATTAAAGGACGTGAACAAACCGTTGCTAAAATGAATGCCGTTACGACCCAACCGAGCGAACTTTGAGAAACATTGAACTGTTGTGCGGCCAGTAAAGGTAAGGAAGCATTCAGTAAATAAAAGGTGATGAACAACAGTAGATTGACGACGAGTGTCGTTACATAGTGACGGTGGAATAAACGATTCAAGAAGATTCCTCCTGTTCGACAGGACGGTGGGTCGCCAGCAGGCGGGTCATCAAAATCTCTAAAGAATGTTGTTCTTCTTTTGATAGTTCACCTAGGAACAAGCGATGTGCTGCCTGGACTGCTTCATCGATAGCATCGAAAGCAGCTCTTGCCTGTGGTGTCAATTCAACAAGGCGTTGTCGTCCGACGGATTTCCGAGAGATGAAGCCTAGTTCTTCTAAGCGAACGACCGTTTTCGTGACAGCTGGTTTTTCGATGATTAAGTATTTCGAGAGGGTGATTTGCGACACCGGTTCAAGTAAGGAGACTGCTTTTAACAATGCCCATTGACCAGTGTGCAAAGAATGTTGGGCAAGGACGGCGTCGATATCTCGTTTGACGAGCCGTGCTACTTTTGAAAGTTGACCAAGAATATCTTCTTGTTGGGATGACATTAAAAAACCTCCTTTAAGTTAACTAGTTAACTTAAAGGAGTATAACGAATGAAGTTAGTGTTTGGCAAGAAGGAAATCTTAAACGATTGATTTGAACCGTGCTGCAAATTGAACCTGATTGGGACTTCCTTGAAGAGTAGCATCGATGTCTAGTCGTTCCATGATTTGATGAACGAGATAAAGTCCGAGCCCGCTGCCACCATGCATACGATTTCGGGATTGCTCAGAGCGTTCGAGAGGATTAAACCAGGCAGCGGTCTCACTCGAATCTTGGGTCGTCGGGAAATTTGTAATGCGCAACGTCAACTCGTCTCCTTGTTCGAACTCGATTTGAATCGTTCCATTTATAGCGGTATAGGAAATCGCATTCATCAAGAGATTATGGAGTGCCCGTTCAAGTAACTGGGCATCGGTTTGAACAGTCAACTCGTTTTCTATGAGGACGATGTCGAGGTTGCGATCGACAATTAACTGATCGAACTGTTGCAATTGATGCTTGATTAATGTGAGCGGGTTAATTGGTGTGAGTTGAAGATTCATTTGCTCAACACGGGCGACTTCTAACAATTCGGCAATGAGTCGCTCCATATCTTCGATGACGTGCCCCGCCCGAGCTAGATAATGATCCCGGTCACGATAGGCACCGAGGTTTAACAGCATTCCTTCAATTTGACCTTTCACAATGGTGACGGGTGTTTTGAGTTCATGTGAGATGGCTAGGAATAATTGACGACGTTCCGCATCGCGCTTACGGTCTTTTTCGGACTCGAACCGCAATTGTTCGTTGGATGTTTGAAGCGACTCCATCGTGACTTCAAGTTTAGTCGCCAATTGGTTAATGCTTCGTGACAAATCACCCAGTTCATCGGCAGAAGTATGATGGGTTCGGACGGAAAAATTCAAGTTCGCCAGTTCTTTTGTTGCTTGATTAATTGTTAAGAGTGGGCGTGAGATGATGCGCGAATACAGATAGGCGGCAAGACCTGCTAGCAGAAGCAAGGGTAAGACGATATAGGGCGCTAATTTTAAAATAACGCTTTTGACTTCATCGATTGGCTGAATCATCTGATCGACATCTAAAATGACAGTTTGGTCTACTAATTGAAGCGGAATTGAATCTTGAATTATTCCAGCAGGAGAAGTATTGGCAGTTCGTCGAACCGGTCCACGTCCAAAACCAGGTGCGTATAACAATTGATCTTCTTCCGTCCATAAGGAAAAACGAATCCCTTTTGCCGTTAACTGATCGAGCAGCGGAAGGAGATTTTCGCTCGAGAGATGCGTGCTCTCTTCTTGAAGAGAAGCCATCGTCGCGTGAAATTGCTCTTCCCGATAACTTTGATAATAAGAAGGTAATGTCGCATATAAAAAACCAATCGTCGAAAGAACTGCCACAATCAACAAACTCATCGTCAGGAAAAAAAGTTTTCCCGTGATGCGTGGACGTTTAATTAGTCGCTTCAAGTTTATAGCCGACCCCTTTCACGGTTTGAATGTAAGGTAAATCAATTTTTTTACGTAAATTTTTAATATGTGTATCTAAAAAACGTGTATCTCCTAATGCATCGAATCCCCAAAGTTGTTGAATCAACTGTTCGCGCTCTAAGACTCGTCCAGGATTTTCAAGTAATAAATGAAGGATTTGAAATTCCTTGAGGGTCAACGTCGTTTGAATTCCTGAAATTAAAACGTTATAGCTTGACGGAAATAGGGTAATCTCTCGAAAAGAGAGTTGTTCTTCAGAGTTCGTTTGGATTCGTCTGATGATCGCTTCAATTCTTCGTAGTAAAATCCGAAGTGAGAAGGGTTTGGCGATGTAATCATCGATTCCAAGGTCAAATCCCTTCACTTGATTTTCCTCATCCTGCAAGGCCGTCAAAAAAATAATTGGTGTTTGTGATTGCTTTCGAATGTTGCGTGCGACTTCAAAACCATCAAAATAGGGCATCATGATATCTAAAATGATTAAATCGAATGAATCGGACTGATATAACTTTAATGCCTCCATCCCATTTGTGGCACAGGAAACGTTATATCCACTTGATTCAAGTAATTCCGTAAGCAGTTCACGAATGTCGAATTCATCTTCTGCTATTAATATATGTGTCATAGTTTTCACCTCAACTTTAGTTGTAGCATACTTACCTGAAGTTTAACTGAAGATTACTGGAAGACTGTTTAGAAAATGCTAGAATGGATCAAAATCAAATTCGGATTTTGAACATAGAAGGGAAGCGAACACCATGAATCATCAACACAAATTACTGTCAGACTTGCTTTCGCCTTTCCAGTTAACGACTGAAGAAAACCCAGTGATTACAAGCATTGAAACGGACTCACGCAAAGTGAAGCCGGGGAGCCTGTTCATTTGCATTCGTGGTTATACGGTAGATGGGCATCAATATGTACAAGAAGCAAAAGATAACGGAGCGGTTGCGATTCTTGCTGAAAAACAAGTCGGGGTAGTAGGGATTCCAACGATTCTCTTACCGGATACGAAACAAGCAGCAGGAAAGATTGCTGATTTTTTTTATGACCATCCGAGTCAAAAGATGAGAGTCTACGGTATTACTGGAACAAATGGGAAAACGACGACGACGCAACTTTCCTACGACTTGTTTCGAGCTGCCGGAAGACGAACGGGAATGATCAGTACGGTAGGTGCTCTGATTGATGGGCAACGTTTTGAGACACCAAATACGACACCGGAAGCTGTCATCTTACATCGTTTATTACACGAAATGGTCAACAATGGCGTAACGGACTGCATGCTCGAAGTATCGTCACATGCGTTAGTTGAGGGACGTGTAGAAGGTGTATCCTTCCACGCAGCGGCGTTCACGAACCTTTCACATGACCACCTGGATTATCATCAATCGATGGAAGAGTATGCGGAAGCGAAAGGCATGTTGTTTCAACAAGTAGCGAGGAATGACGGGAAGGGACTCGTCTTAAATGAGGAAGATGCGGCGAGTCACGTCATGGAGCGGGCCGGGGCAAATGTTCCTGTCACGTGGTATTCGACAAAGATAGAATCGGAAGCATCAATTGTAGTCGAGTGGCGAGAGGAATCTGTAAATGTTCGAATTGACGGAACGACTACTGAAGTCCCAATCGCGCTACTCGGAAACTTTAATGCGGCCAATTTAGCAGCCGCGATCGGATTGATGAAAACAGGCGAGGTCAACATGTATGAATTAATTCGACATATCCCGTCGCTTCGTTTACCCAAAGGGCGACTCGAGCGGCTATCGTTTGAAGGAACGGAAATTTATATCGATTATGCGCACACTCCAGACGGGTTAAGAAAATGTTTAGAAGCGCTATCCGTTTCGAATGAGGCATTATACGTCGTATTAAGTGCAGCGGGTGAACGTGACCGGACGAAACGTCAGGAAATGGGACGAATTGCAGCACAATATTGTGCAGGAATTATCGTCACGGTTCACGATACGAGACGAGAAGATCCAAGACAAATTATTGATGAACTGAGCGTGGATATTTCGTCTGATAAAATCATTTCTTGTCACGTAGATCGAAAAAATGCCTTGCTCGCGGCAGCTGAAATTGCGCTCGAAGGAAAACGCGTTGTAATTGTCGGAAAAGGACACGAAGAAATCGAGCGAATCGGGACTGAAGGTGTCCCGTTCAATGAAACGAAAATTCTTCTCGCGGAGTTAGGGCGTTTGAAAGGAAAAGAGTCAGCCATTTAAAAACCGACCACTCCTTAGGATGATGGTCGGTTTCGTTTTTCAGCTAATTGTGTCGCTTTTTTTGTATTAGCAAAATGAAATTTTGTCCAGTTCTTTAATTGATCTGGACCGTGTTTCAATAAAAGTGATGCAGCGACTTGATCGACCTTTGCACCTGCACCTTTCGGAATTTCTGTACCCGCTTGTTGACTGAGTACATCCATCTCTTTCAAAAAGATCGCGCGGGCGAGGATGGATGCTGCTGCGACAGCGACATGAAGTCCTTCTGCTTTCGTCGAAAAATAAACGTTCTCTTTGACTTGGTTTACTTCACCAGACAAGTGTTTATAATAGGTCGCTTTTTCTGCGAACTGATCGATTAGAATCGCTTTTGGAGTGGCTTCGAGCTTTTCGAGCAGACCACCTAGCGCTGAATTGTGTAGAAGTGCCGTCATCTTTCCTTGTGTCATCGTACGCTGCATCCGATTGTAGTCTGGATTATGAAGGATTCGGAATTCGTACGGAATGACGGCATGAAGGTCGCGGGCAATCTTTCGGATTTCGATGTCCGAGACATTTTTGGAATCACGCACACCAAGTTCTTGGACGAGCTCGATTTGTTGTGCATCTACATAGGCGGCAACGACGACGAGCGGACCAAAGAAGTCTCCTTTCCCGACTTCATCACTACCGATGACTGACCAAGTCGAGAAGTCTCTCGGAAGCAGTCCACTCGCAGTAGAAGGGGCTTTCTTTAAGAGCGGGGCTCCGTAACGGGCAGAAATCGCCTCAGCTTCTGTGCCTTGGAACATTACTTTTCCTGAATTATAGATGGTGACGACACAGGTTTTCGTGCGTGCAGCAAAGCGGGCATATGGTGGCGATGTGATACGAGAAGCTTGAAAATCAGAAATAACGACTTCTTGTTTATCCTTTGGTAATTTTAAAACGACGGTTCCCATAAATAGATCATCCTTTCAGACAACAAGCATACCATCCTCTAGACCGATGGTGGACTTCTTTTCCTATTTCAAAAATGATGGTACTATATGAAAGAAGCAAAGTATGAGGAGGACAGAATAATGGCTGATTCAGAAGGGCTGAACCGGACGACGATTCATATCGCAGGTAATGATTATACGATTGTCGGGACGGAGTCGCCAGAACACGTACGTGAAGTGGGTCTCCTCGTCGATACAAAAATTCGGGAAATTCGAGACCAAGCACCACAACTCGACGTTCGTCAAATTGCCGTTTTAGCGGCTCTCAATATTGGTAGTGATTACGTAAAAATCAAAAAGAATTTGGGTGAACTTTAAACTATGATTACCTTTGTTATTTTATTATTTCTCGCATTAGGAACGATGACAGGTGTCCGTCGAGGCGTTGTCTTGCAAGCAGGACATTTACTGAGTCTGTTGATCTCGTTCATCGTGGCACTCTCGTTTTATGATGAGTTAGCTGCAAAATTTAAATTATGGGTTCCATATCCATCAACACTCGACGATGCTGGAATTGATTTAACGATGTTTTCAATTCCGAGCTCAATTGGGTTAGATGAAGTATTTTATAAAGCATTTTGGTTCATCGTTCTGTTTTTCGGGACAAAAATCATTTTATCAATGATTTTATCGATGTTTGATTCCTTGACGAACATTCCAGTGTTAAAACAAGTGAAAGGTTTACTCGGCGGTATATTTGGATTCATCGAGATGTATATTTTCGTGTTCTTGATTCTATTTTTGGCAGCTTTTGCGCCAGTCCAATCGATTCAAGATGCCATTGCGAATTCGAGCTTGGCGACATTCATGATTCAACATACACCGTTATTAGCGGAATGGCTCATGACGAAAGTCGGTTTGATAAAATAACGCGCTCCCGTTAACTGGGGGCTTTTTTTGAGGGGAGAATTGACGATGCGAACGACTCAAGATGCGATTCGACATTTAGAACGGATTTCCGTTTATCTCGAAGTAAAAGGTGAAAACCCATTTAAAATCAATGCCTTTCGTAAGGCGGCAAGTATATTAGAAGCGGCAGAACACGATTTCATGGACATTGAAGATTTCACAGCGATGAAAGGGATTGGCAAAGGAACAGCGGCGGTCCTTGAAGAATTCCGGACGACAGGCACGAGTACGGCACTCTCGGAACTGGAACAAGAAGTGCCAGAAGGTCTGATTGCGCTACTGAAGATTCCAGGTCTCGGAGGTAAGAAACTCGCAAAATTACATGATGTCGGTGTCATCGATGCAGATTCCTTTGCCGAAAAACTGGAGGATGGTACAGTCGAAGCGATGCCGGGATTCGGGAAAAAGACAGTCGAAAAATACGTGAAGGCACTCGAAACCTTTGAAACACGACCGGAACGATTACCGTACGGTGTCATGCGAAAAATCGTAAGTGAACTCGAACAGACACTAACGGCATTTGAAGGAATCATCCGATTCGCAGTTGGCGGAAGTTTCCGTCGCGCGGAAGAGACGTGCAAGGATCTTGATTTTATTTTGTCGACAGATCAAGCAGAAGTCGTCAAAGGACAATTACTCGAGCTTGAGCAAATCGATGAAATCATCGCGGCAGGTGAGACGAAAGTATCGGTCGTCTTAAAACGCGATACGAACTATATCGCAGTCGACTTCCGCTTAGTCGACGACGCAGCATTCGCCTCGACGTTACATCACTTCACAGGGTCGAAAGATCATAATGTTCGGATGCGGCAACTCGCAAAAGAACGTGGTGAGAGTATTTCGGAATACGGTGTCGAGACGAAAGACGGTTTGTTCCAACCACAAACAGAGGATGAATTATTCGCGCGGTATGACTTGCCGTTCATCCCACCAGAGTTACGTAGCGGGCGCCACGAGTTTGAACAAGATTTGACGCGACTGATTACGGAAAAAGATATCCAAGCGGATGTCCATATGCATACGACGTGGTCGGACGGAACCTTATCAGTCGAAGAACTCGTCGATGCTTGTGCTGCGCGCGGTTACTCGTGGATGGCCATCACGGATCACAGCCAATACATGAAGTTCGTCAACGGATTGACGATAGATCGCTTACGCAAACAACGTGTTGAGATTGAAGCCGCGCGTAAGAAACATCCCGACATGACAATCTTATGTGGTGTCGAGATGGATATCTTGCCGGATGGATCACTTGATTATGAGGATGAGTTCTTGCAGGAAATGGACTACGTCATCGCCTCGATTCATTCGAAGTTTGATCAGACGGAAACTGAAATCATGCAACGGTTAGAAAATGCTTGTCGTAATCCTTATGTCTCACTCATTGCCCATCCGACAGGACGAATCATCGGTCGGCGCGAAGGTTATGCCGTCAATGTTGATCGCCTGATTGAACTGGCGGCAGAGACAGGGACAGCGCTTGAACTGAATGCGAACCCGGCACGTTTTGATTTAACGGCGGCTTCGCTCGCGAAAGCAAAGGCAGCGGGTGTTAAAATCATGATTAATACGGACACACACCGTCCAGAAATGTTAGAAGACATGAAACTTGGAGTCCTCCATGCACGTAAAGCATACTTGGAACCAACAGATGTCATCAATACGTGGACGGCGCAGGAGGCGCGTGCCTTCTTTGATCGAAAACGTTTAGGAGTGGATTAAATGAATGCTAACGCATTACGCGTCTTAGAATATGATAAATTGAAAGACTTACTCATCAAACAAACGGCTAGCTCGCTCGGAGCACAGTTCGTCAAAAATATGCAACCGTCAGAAGATTATGAACAAGTCAAAGCACTCTTAGCCGTGACGACGGAAGCGACGACGGTCTATCGTCTACGCGACCGTTATCCGTTCGGCGGTTTAACGGACGTGCGTAGTGAAGTCAAACGGTCTGAAATCGGTTCAATCCTCTCGACGAGTGAATTGTTGGCTGTAGCAGACGTCGTTTACTCCGGACGCCAAGTGAAAGCTTTTCAAGAACGGCTGCACGAGGACAATCCCGACTTACGATTGCCGGCACTCGACAGCCGAATCGAGCAAATTACGAAGCTCGTTGAAATCGAACAAGGGATTCGTCATGCGATTGATGACCAAGGCGTCGTCCAAGACTCTGCGAGTGACAAACTACGGTCGTTAAGAAGTCAGCTGCGCTCACTCGAAGGACAAGTCCGTTCGAAAATCGACGGTGTCTTACGCAGTAAATCGAAGATGTTGTCGGATGCCATCGTCACGATGCGAAACGACCGTTATTGTGTCCCGGTCAAACAAGAATACCGTCAAGCATTTGGCGGGATTGTCCACGATCAATCAGCGTCTGGAGCAACACTGTTCATCGAACCACAAGCCGTCGTTGCCGCAAATAACGAAATCCAAGAAGCGCGTCTCAAAGAACGTGCCGAAATCGAACGCATTTTAGCCCAGTTATCGGCACTTGTCGGTGCAGTCGGAGATTCGTTACGGATTAATCTCGATGTGTTGGCAGAACTCGATTTCATCATGGCGAAAGCGTTGTATGGTCATCAAATCCGTGCCGTCGAGCCACGCTTGAATGAAGAGCGGCGAATCGTCTTAAAAGAAGCGCGCCATCCGTTCATCGCGGATGAAGATGTCGTCCCAATCACCGTTTCCTTAGGTGGCGAATTTACATCACTCGTCATCACTGGACCAAACACCGGTGGGAAAACCGTCACGTTGAAGACGATTGGTCTTCTGCAACTGATGGTCCAGTCCGGATTATACGTGCCGGCAGCCGACGAAACGGAACTGAGTGTCTTTGATGCGATTTATGCAGATATCGGTGACGAACAATCGATTGAACAAAATCTCTCGACGTTTAGTTCACACATGACGAACATCGTCTCGATGATGGAGAAGATTGACTTCATGAGCCTCGTCCTATTTGATGAGCTCGGAGCAGGAACTGATCCGACGGAAGGGGCGGCACTCGCGATTGCGATTCTCGATGAAGTCAAGCGTCGCGGAGCACGTGTCGCCGCGACGACTCACTATTCGGAACTGAAAGCTTATGGTTATAATCGTGAAGGTGTCGTCAATGCCTCGATGGAATTTGATGTCGAATCACTCAGCCCGACCTATCGTTTACTGATTGGTGTCCCGGGTCGCTCGAATGCCTTTGAAATTTCGAAACGACTTGGTTTATCGGACATGGTGATTGAGGCAGCACGCGGTCAAGTCGGAAGCGATGCTCAGTCTGTCGAAACGATGATTGGTCGACTCGAGGAAGCGAAACAACGTGCCGAATCGCTCGAGCAAGAACTACAACAAGAAAAAGAACGACTGACATTAGAGCGCGAACAGTTCGAACAGGAACAAGCTGAAATTTTTGAGGAGAAAAATGAAATTTTAGCGAAAGCAGAAGAAAAAGCGACACGAGCCGTCGAACGCGCTCAAAAAGAGGCGGAGGCTGTTATCAAACGCCTGAAAGAACTCCGTGATGCAGGTGCCGTCAAGGAACATGAATTGATTGAAGCCCGCAAGCAGCTCGAACAAGCAAAACCGACCTTACAAGATCAGCGGATTGCGAAAGTAAAAGCGAAACATGATAAAACGCCGACGTTTGCTAAAGGTGAAGAAGTCAAAGTGACGACCTTCAATCAAAAAGGCTACATCATCAATCAAAACTCAAACGGCGACTACACGGTTCAAGTCGGTATCATGAAAGTCAACGTCAAGCCCGGTGATCTCGCTAAAATCGGAGCAGCCAAACCAACCCAGAAGACAACGAAACGGTCAGGAAGTTCAAGTATCACAAAACAATCGTCTCCGTTAGCCGAACTCGATTTACGCGGTGTACGGGTAGAAGAAGGTCTATCGAAACTGGAACGTTTCATGGATCAGGCGTTATTGTCGAACTATGATCATATCCGTGTCATTCATGGACTCGGGACGGGTGCGATGCGTCAAGGCGTGCAGGAATACTTGCGTGGCAATCGTCACGTGAAGACGTCTCGACTCGGTGGTCAAGGTGAAGGTGGACATGGCGTGACAATCATCGAATTGAAATGAGGAAACGCGAATGAACATCTTTGAAAACGTCTACGTCTATACGACGGCGCTCTATTCAGTTGCGGGTCTCTTAATTATCATGGGTCTTGCACTGTTTGAGTTGACAACACGGTATCGGAACTGGGAACATATCAAGAGTGGAAACATCGCTGTTGCTCTAGCGACAGGCGGAAAAATCATCGGACTCGCAAACATCGTTCATTTCGCTGTCCAAAGTGAAGAACGTGTCGGGGCAATT
This sequence comes from Exiguobacterium sp. N4-1P, assembly GCF_002214325.1. NCBI lineage: Bacteria > Bacillati > Bacillota > Bacilli > Caryophanales > Exiguobacterium > Exiguobacterium sp. N4-1P. The sequence goes on along the minus strand of NZ_CP022236.1, from coordinate 2,057,015 downwards.
TTTTTAGAGAGTGCCTTTGGATTTTTATTGTTAATCTCGACCTATTGGATTTTTGAGTTCTTGACACCTAATCTCCCAGTAGACCGAGAAATCGAAAAAGGAAACATCGCAGTCGGTATCATTGCGTGTGCTCTCTCGATTGGGATGTCATTCGTCATCGGTTCTGCGTTAGTGGGGTGAACTTGTGTTAGAACGGTTAGCAAAAATTATGTTTGGTGTCTCGATTGCTTTTTTAGTCGTCGGATTGTTATGGATCTTTATGAATTAAAAGAACTGGCTTTGCTAAGTGATCATTCCGTACTGAACTTCATTCAGTGCGGAATTTTTATGGAGTGAGGACTACTTTTCATATGAAGGAGGAACATTGAATGAATGTCAGAAAAACAACAACAAATGAAACGAGACGACGTGCATTCGAAGCCATGCAAGCCATCTCGTGGAAGGATATTTTTTGGATTATCGTTGGTTCCGCCATTTTATCATTTGGCGTCAATTACTTTACGATACCGAATGATTTATCTGAAGGTGGATTAATTGGGATTACGGTGATCTTCTATTACCTGTATGGCTGGGATCCGGGACTTGTTTCGCTCCTTGCGAACGCTATTCTCTTCATCATCGGCTATCGTTTCTTAAGTCGGAAAACGATGATTTACTCGGTCATCTCGGTTGCGGTGACATCCTTCGTCCTCTCGACGACGGCATCATTCACGACTTCGTCAGATAATCGTCTGATCGGGACAGTTTACGCAGGGATTTTGATCGGGGTCGGAATCGGTCTTGTTATCCGCGCAGGGGGGACGACAGGTGGTGGTGTCATCATCGCCCGTCTGATGAATAAATATTTGAACCTCGGGATTGCAGTCTCGATGTTTATCATCGATGTCATCGTTGTCGGAGCGTCCGGGTTCTTATTCGGTGAAGAAACGATGCTGTATACATTGATTGCAATCATCATCGGCTCTTATTTGATTGATCTCGTCAGCGAAGGCTTGAATGTTCGAGAAGCGGTCACAATCATTAGTCACCGTCAAGAAGAGATTGCGACTGTGCTGACGGAAACACTCGGAAGAAGTGCGACTGTCATCCATAGTCATGGTCATTTTACGAAACAAAAAAATGACATGCTCTATATGATTGTCGATAAACGCCAACTCGCGCCACTAAAACAAATCGTCGAAGCAGCAGACCCACGAGCTTTCGTCGTCATTCATAAAGTACGTGAAGTCATCGGAGAAGGATTTACGTATCCTTCACGATAAGATGAAGCGAGGTCAGGCTAAAATTAAATGTTATGTTTCAAGCCTATTGTTCATATGTTGTGAACGGTAGGCTTTTTTTGATGAAGTCCTTAATCATAAGAAAACCTGTCTTCATGAAAAGAGGAATTTTTTAACTTTTTTTAGCCAATAGTAGCCGTAAAGGGGAAATAACACGTATAATAAAAATGAATAGTAATTCAGTCACAGGGAGGGATTTGAATGGATTCAGTATGGTTAAAGGATTATCCAGAGCAAGTACCCGCATCAATCGACTATCGTGAGATTCCGTTGTACCAAGCTTTAGATGAAGCGGCAGATGATTTTCCGGAGCGACGGGCACTGAGTTTTCTTGGGAAACGAATGACTTTCAAGGAAGTACGACAAGAAGCAAGAAGTCTAGCACACGTTTTACAAGAAGCTGGGCTCGAAAAAGGGGACCGTGTCGGTTTAATGTTGCCGAACTGCCCGCAGTATATGCTGAGTTATTATGCGGTATTATACGCCGGTGGGACGGTCGTCCAAGTAAACCCGCTCTATACGGACCGTGAGCTCGAGCAAATTCTAGTCGATTCTTCTGCGAAAATGCTCATCACCCTCGATCTTCTCTACCCGAAGGCGACACGAGTCAAGTCATCGACGCCCTTGACGACGGTCGTGACGACGAGCATCGCAGACTATCTGTCATTTCCAAAAAACAAACTATATCCAATCAAATCACGCAAGGACAACAACATCATCGTCGATACGACGGGATCCATTCCTTTTTTGGCACACCGAGAGCACCCTCCGATTGAACCGGTCGAGATTGATCCAAAAGAAGATATTGCTGTTTTACAATATACCGGTGGCACGACAGGAGCACCGAAAGGCGTCATGTTGACGCATTTCAATTTAAGCGCGAACGTCGAACAAATTGGGCACTGGTTCTATAAATATTCACGCGGTGATGGGCGTAAATTATTAGCGGTCGTTCCTTATTTCCACGTGTATGGCATGACCTGCAACTTAAACTTTGGGATTTTTAATGCGTATGAGCAAATCATCTTACCAAAGTTTGATATTGAACAAGTGCTGAAAACGATTGATAAAGAAAAACCGAACTTGTTCCCGGGTGCACCGACGATGTACGTCGGTTTATTAAATCATCCGAAACTGAAAAAATATGATCTTTCGTCCATCGAGGCTTGTATTTCCGGTTCGGCACCACTTCCGGTCGAAGTCCAGGAGAAATTTGAAAGTGTGACGGGTGGACGGATCGTCGAAGGATATGGTTTGTCAGAGACGAGCCCTGTCACACATACGAACTGCATTTGGGATAAACGCGTTCCAGGATCAGTTGGCATTCCGGTTCCAGACACGATCGCAAAAATCGTTCAAGCCGATGGTGAGACGCTAGCAGCACCAGGTGAGATTGGTGAGATTCTTGTCCGAGGCCCGCAAGTCATGAAGGGATATTGGAAACGTCCGGAAGATACGCAGGCAGTCTTGCGTGATGGGTGGTTGCACACGGGGGACTTAGGATATGTGGGGGAAGACCATTATTTCCGGATTGTCGACCGGAAAAAAGATTTAATCATCGCTTCAGGATTTAATATCTATCCACGTGAAGTCGAAGAAATTTTATATGAACATCCTGCAGTCAAAGAGGCTGTCGTGATTGGTGTACCTGATGCGTATAGAGGTGAGACGGTGAAGGCCTTTATCGTCCTCAAAGATGAAATGAGCGTGACGGAGGAAGAACTTGATCAGTTCTGTCGAAAAAACTTAGCATCGTTCAAAGTACCAAAACGCTACGAATTTAGACAAGAGTTGCCGAAAACATTTGTCGGGAAGATTCTCCGCCGTGTCCTAGTCGAAGAAGAACGGGCAAAACAGCTGGAAGAAAGCAGTTGACAGTAAAGAAAGACATGGTAGAATAAATATGAATGAACCATCATTCATTTTATTTGTTAGGAGATATCTTTTATGAAAAGAACAATGTCTAAGAGTGATCGCATCATTGATGCAGCAGTCAAAGTGATTGCAAAGAACGGTTATCATGGCGCGAAAGTAACAGCCATCGCGAAAGAAGCAGGTGTCGCAGACGGGACGATTTATCTTTACTTTAAAAACAAAGAACACCTGTTGATCTCTTTGTTCGAAGCGAAGATGGGGAGTTTCATCGAGTATTCAGAAGCTCAAATCGCGAATCATCAATCAGCGACGAAACAACTCGCTGCATTGATTGAGGCACATTTGGAGCAACTATCCGTCGATTATGATTTGGCCGTCGTCACACAAATCGAGTTACGGCAGTCAAATCAAGAGATGCGGCAAAAGATTGCGACCGTCCTCAAACCATATCTTCATTTAATTGACCGTGTCATTCACAATGGGATCGCATCAGGCGAGTTCTCAGCCGAACTGGATTATCGGTTGGCGAGACAAATGGTCTTCGGGACGATTGATGAAGTCGTCACGAGTTGGATGGCGAGTGGCTTTAAATATGATTTATTGGAAACGCAACATGGTATTCATCGAATGCTGATCAAAGGGCTGAGTTAAGCCCTTTTCAAGACAAGCTTTTTGTAAGCGGATACAACGGATGATGGTGAATAGAAGTTGACAAGGGGGAGCTAGTGATGGAAATCTATGTGTTGTTAAAACGGACGTTTGATACGGAAGAAGCAATCCAGCTCGAAAACGGTAAGATTGAGGAAGACGGAGCAGAGTTCATCATCAATCCATATGATGAGTATGCGGTCGAAGAAGCGATTCGGGTGCGGGATGCACAAGGGGGAGTCGTAACCGTTTTAACAGTAGGACCGGAAGATGCGGATAAAGAATTACGAACAGCACTTGCGATGGGGGCTGACAAAGCGGTTCGTATTTCGATTGAGGACGATGTAGAAGAAGCGGATCATTTCTCGGTTTCTGAAGTCCTCGCTGGTTATCTGAAGGAACAAGACGTTGACTTAATCATCGCCGGGAACGTAGCGGTTGATGGGGGAAGCGGACAAGTCGCACCACGTGTCGCACAGTTGCTTGACATACCATACGTCACGACGATCACGAAGTTAGAAATCGACGCAACGGATGCTGTCGTCACACGTGACTCGGAAGGGGACACGGAAGTCATCAAAACGTCGTTACCGTTACTCGTCACGGCACAACAAGGGTTAAACGAACCGCGTTACCCTAGTCTTCCTGGCATCATGAAAGCGAAAAAGAAACCACTCGAAGAATTAGATCTCTCAGATCTTGAACTGGACGAAGATGAACTAGCACCACGTCTCGAGACAGTCGAACGCTTTTTACCACCGAACAAAGCCGCTGGTAAAGTGCTCGAAGGGGAGATCTCGACACAAGTCGAAGAACTCGCTACGCTATTACGAAACGAAGCAAAAGTAGTCTAAGGGGGAATGAACGATATGTCAAAAGCACTTGTACTTGCAGAATCACGTGATGGTAATTTACGAAATGTTTCGTTTGAAGCGATTGCGGCCGCGAAACTTGTAGCAGATGAAGTCGTCGTCGCCTTGATTGGGGAAAACGTAGCAAAAGATGCGGCACAACTCGCGACGCGTGGGGCGAACCAGGTTCTCGTCGTAGAGGACGCACGTCTTCTTCACTATACACCGGACGGTTATGGACAAGTCTTCATGCAACTGATTGACCGTATGTCACCGGACGTACTTGTCTTCGGTCACACGTCGCTCGGAAAAGATTTGTCACCCAAAATCGCAGCGAAGCTCGAAGCCGGTTTAATCAGTGACGTCACATCAATCGAGGGAAGCGGAGCGGATGCGTTGTTCATCCGACCGATTTACTCAGGGAAAGCCTTTGAAAAGGTAAAAGTCACAGAAGGTAAAACACTGTTTACGGTCCGACCAAATAACATCGAACCGTTAGCGGAAGGCAGTTCGGACGGATCGATTGAAGCAGTAACGGTCGAACTAAAAGATTTACGGACCATCGTTTCTGAAGTCATTCGTAAAGCAACGGGCGGGGTCGACTTATCAGAGGCGAAAATCATCGTTGCGGGTGGACGTGGTGTCAAGAGTGCCGATGGGTTTGCACCGTTACAGGAATTAGCGGATTTACTTGGCGGGGCAGTCGGTGCTTCTCGTGGCGCCTGTGACGCTGATTACTGTGACTATGCGTTACAGATTGGCCAGACGGGGAAAGTCGTTACACCGGATCTCTACATCGCCTGTGGCATTTCCGGAGCGATTCAACATTTGGCAGGCATGTCGAATGCGAAAGTCATCGTCGCCATCAACAAAGATCCGGAAGCGAATATCTTCTCGGTCGCAGATTATGGCATCGTCGGAGATTTGTTTGATGTTGTGCCATTATTGACAGCAGAATTCAAGAAAATGCTCGTTCATTAATTTAAAAAGTGGGGCGGAGGAATCATCCTCTGCTCCTCTTTTTCTGCACGGTGGGCGGCGTAAAAATCGTCGTGAGCAGTTTCTTTTATCGAACGACATCGCTGTGCTATACTCAAATCAGTAAACAGGTTGATTTCACTTTTGCTGTAGCAAACATGAAATGAATCTAAAATTTAGGGGGTAATATTTTATGGCAATCGTACACGCAACTAGCCAATCATTTAAAGAAGATACACAAAAAGGACTCGTCCTCGTTGACTTTTGGGCAACTTGGTGCGGACCTTGTCGTATGCTCGCTCCAGTTCTCGAAGAACTCGATGCGGACATGCAAGACGTAACAATCGTTAAAGTTGATGTCGACGCTAACCCAGAAATCGCTGGCGCGTTCCAAGTACAAAGTATCCCGACACTCGTTCTCTTCAAAGACGGTGAGCCGGTTAATAAAACAATGGGCTTCATGCCTAAAGATGCATTAAAAGAATTCGTTGAATCAAACTAATTCGTTGAATGTTTCATAAAGAAGAGAGTGCCTCCTGAAATACGGAGGCACTCTTTTTTCAGACTGTAAACAACGTGATATTGGAAGATCCAGCGTCTTTTTTCGTTGCTTTCCTCGGGCGAGGCGCAAGCCGTTGCTCCTTGGTCCTCACGGACAACGAGCAGGGTCTTGCCTGCCTCTGAACGTGCGTTGAAAACGCACGTTTTCCCGTAGGAGTCAACGAAACGTGACGCTTTTTAGGTCATACCGTGAAGGAAACTCATGCTTACAGACGCTTTAGATTGCAAGCTGTCGCGACCCTGCAGCTTTGCTGTAGCTTCTTCATAAGAGTTTGTCCATACGCCGCAAAGAGAGTGCCTCCTGAACTACGGAGGCACTCTTTTGGTCGTTCGTTTAAACGAGTGGGACGATCCCCGCCGAAAGATGTCGCTGACGATTGTCTAACGGCGCATTGTCAAGACATCGGTGAACAAAGCTCGACGAGGTGACCGTCCGGATCAAGCACATAAGCGACGGTTTGTCCCCACGGTTTAACCGTTGGAACGAGGATTGAAGGGAATCCTGCTACGATGATTCGTTCGTATACGTCCTTAACATCATCAGTAACGAATCCGATTTCGAGTGACTGCGGTCCGGTCTTGTCCGGGATGTCGTACGCAATCAGCGTTCGTACATCTTCTTTCGTATTAAAGGCGAGTGTTGTCGTGCCTGTGTCAAATTCGACATAACTTCCATGCTGCGCTTTGATTGGTAGACCTAATAATTCATGATAAAACATCAATGTCTGTTTGGGGTCATCAATGTAAAGGATCGTATAGCCGTAACGAATCATCGGAACCTCCTGACAAAAATTTAATCAACGAGTAACGAAGAAATATCGGAAGCGGGTGTCGGATAAGCGAAACTCGTTTGTTGCAAAGCGGAACTTGGGATTCGGTGTTGCATTGCGAATGAAAAATAGTTCGCAAGTTCAGCGGCGTGAACCCCGATGAAATGAGCGCCGAGAATTTGATCATCGTCACCAATCAGTACTTTAGCACGCGCGAAGGGATCTTTGATGCGGACATTCGTCTGCCAGGAAGAGGTATCGATCAAGTGACCGCGATAAGATATGTTGGCTTTTTTCAAAGCCGCTTCCGTTTGCCCGACTTGCGTGACGTTCGGTGCAGTAAAGACGACGCTCGGCACCGGTAATAACTCCAGTTTTCGAGAAGGTCCTTCAATCATGTTATGTGCCGCAAGACTCCCTTCGGTTCCTGCAAACGGGGTTAAGGCAGGATTGCCACTGAGCGCGACATCACCTGCAGCAAAGATGTTTGAAGTAGACGACTGGAGGTATTCATTGACATGGATGCCTTTTTCTTCGTATTCGACACCTGCTTTTTCTAGGTCGAGCTGGTCGACGCTCGCGACACGACCGGTAGCATTTAAGACGACATCGGTTTCGACCGTCGTATCATTTGATAGTTGAAGCGTCGTGCCATGATAGGAGACAGCTTCTGCACTATGCACGATTTTAATCCCGAGTGCTTGAGTCGCTTCGAGCAACACTTCGACAAGTTCCTGTTCAAACTGTTTTAAAGGACGGGACCGTAACACGATCGTGACTTCTGCCCCGGCGATGCGGGCGAGGTGAGCGAACTCAAATGAAATATATCCGCCGCCGATGCAGACAAGGCGCCGCGGGACATCTCGTAATTCTAAAAATTCATTGCTCGTCAAGAAGCGTTCGCTTCCTGGAATCGACAATTCGCGTGGTCGTAAGCCAGTGGCAATCAAAAAGTGTTTCGCTTCGAGTTCAGTGTCATCGACTACGATCCGTTCCTTCGAGAGAAATCGGGGTTCACCGTGGAAATAGTCGATTCCGATCTCGTCATAACGCGCACGTGTTTGTTCCGGGATGGCACGTGTATATTCATTTTTTCGTTCCATCAATTGACGCCAATCGATGGAGATGAGTCCTTTAAGACCATAACCGAGCAATCTCTCGACAGCATCTTTCGTTTCACTGCCAGTCAAAAGAATTTTTTTTGCATCACACCCACGTTGAGCGCATGTTCCACCTGGAGTGAAATTTTCGATTATCGCGACGCGAAATCCTTTCTCGACGAATTTATAAGCTGCTTGATTCCCAGCAGAGCCTGTTCCAATTATAATGCAATCATATGTACGCATATTTTATCCTCCATGTGTCATAATCGTTGTAAGATCTTTACCCTATAAGGCAAAACTAAAAACGGTGGAAGGAGACATTTTTGTGAGCCATCAAGAACATATCAAGGCGAAACTATCCCTCTTACCTGACGAACCAGGTTGTTATTTGCATAAAAATGAATTTGGAGAAGTCATTTATGTCGGAAAAGCTAAAAATCTAAAGAATCGGGTCCGGTCCTATTTTACAGGAGCGCATGATTTGAAAACAGAACGACTTGTCGCGGATATCCGTGATTTTGAATATATCATCACAGGGAGCGAACTCGAAGCGTTACTCCTCGAGATGACGCTGATTAAAAAACATGATCCGAAATACAACATCATGTTAAAAGATGATAAGTCCTATCCGTACCTAAAAATTACGAATGAAACTTATCCGCGGCTGATTACGACCCGGAAGTTAAAAAAAGATGGAGGACATTATTTCGGACCTTATCCGAATGCGTATGCCGCTAACGAGACGAAGCGTCTGCTTGATCGCCTTTATCCGCTACGTAAGTGTCAGCCGATGCCGAAGAAGCTTTGTCTCTATTACCACATCGGACAATGTCTTGGACCGTGCGAAATTCAGGGTTTAGAGACGGAACAGAAAGAACTCGTCTCAGAAATCCGTCGTTTTTTATCGGGAGAAACAAAAGAGCTCGTCGCATCTTTACAGACGAAGATGGGCGAAGCGGCAGAAGCGATGGAATTTGAACGGGCAGGCGAACTACGTGATCAAATTCGCGCCATCGACTCCATCATGAACAAACAGAACATGATTACGGCAGATTTGACGTCCCGTGACGTTTTTGGAATTTACGTCGACAAAGGGTGGATGTGTGTCCAGGTCTTCTTCTTACGGGGAGGGAAAATGATTGAACGAGACGTGTCTCTGTTCCCGATTTACGGGACACCTGCGGAAGAATTAGAAAGTTTCATCGTTCAGTTCTACGAAAAGAATATCAAACCGAGCGAGATGTATGTTCCGCCACTCGTTAATCAACTGTTATTGAAAGAGGCAGTCGGAATTCGCGTTCATGTACCGGTCCGTGGATCGAAGCGGAAGTTACTCGATCTAGCGACGAAGAATGCCGAAAACGCAATTGGAGAACGGTTTGAATTGATTGCGCGTGATGAAAAGAAAACGGTCCAGGCAGTCCAGGAACTGGCTGACGCGATTGATGTTCATCCGTTATCGCGAATTGAAATCATCGATAATGCCAATATCCAAGGGGCGGACGCCGTTTCGGCGCTCGTTGTGTTCGAAGACGGAAAACCTCTTAAAAAAGAGTATCGTAAATTTAAGATTAAGACGGTCAAGGGACCGGATGATTATGAATCGATGCGCGAAATCGTCCGTCGTCGATATCGTCGCTTATTGCTAGAAGGGGCACGTCTTCCCGATTTAGTGTTGATTGATGGGGGTCTCGGACAATTGAATGCAGCGCTGGAAGTCATTCAAGACGAGCTCGGTTTGGATTTACCCGTCGGTTCGCTCAAAAAAGATGATAAACACCGGACGAGCCAACTATTATTCGGTGAAGGTGGGCAACTGATTGAACTCCATCCGCGCTCGAGTGCCTTTTATCTTCTCCAGCGCATGCAAGATGAAGTTCACCGTTTTGCAATCACCTTCCACCGATCATTACGTTCGAAAGGGATGACCCGCTCGGTACTCGATGACATACCGGGTGTCGGCCCAAAACGCCGTCAGCAGTTGATTCGCCATTTCGGTTCGATGCGCAGCTTAAAGAAAGCGAATATCGAACAGTTGACGGAAGCCGGTCTACCTGTAAAATTGGCTGAATCGGTCGCGGAATATTTGAGTCAAGAAAATGAAGAATGAAAGTAGGGGACTTCCGATTGACGGAGGTCCCCTACTGGTGTGCATTAGAATCTGAAGATGCGTTGCTCTACGTTAACGAAATTAGTTGTTGATATATTTTTCGTAAAACGCTCCGAAGTCTTTTTGGTTCCAACGGTGGTAATGTCCTTCTAACCAATCAAACGATTCTTGTGATAATGCTTTAAAGGCTTGTGGAACATCCATTTCAGCTTGTCGGATGCCACCGAGAATCGTCACGGAATGATTGAGCGAGTTATTGGCGAACTCGAGCATCTTTTGTCCTTCATATTGCTTTTCAGCAATCGCAAGAAGTGCTTTATAAAGGTCTTTGACATGTTCGAGTTGTTTTTTATCGACGTCGATCGAGTAATGCTTTCCGCCGATTTCGAATTTGATCTCGACATCCAAGTCGACCGTTCCTGCTGTTTCGAACATGACATGACGAATCGGATAATGGGCGTACGGATAGCGATAGAGGACACGCTTTGAACTGACTGCGCTTTCCCCGTCGAGGTGAATCAATGCTAAATTCGTAAAGCAGTACTCATCACTTTTGGATTTGATTAAAAAATAAATTTTTTCGCCGTCCTCATGGAGCACGTAATCGTCGGCGGCGGCTTTATCAAAATCGTCCGGATGAATGACTTGACCGATATCGCTGAATCCTGTTAAGTCTGCTGCTAATTTCTTGAACATCGTAATTCCTCCTCGAATATATGATCGACTACTTTATACGATTACGTGACGAAAAAAGTTTCATGCTAACACGAATCGTCTTAGAGAAACACGTATCAGTTCGAACGATCAAGAGGATCTTTCGGATCGAATTGGATGGTAATATGTACGCACTCTTTCCCCATCTCAGCATATCCTTCAGCGACAAATCCGTTCAACTTGGCAACCTGTTCGGCTAAAAAGCCCGCCTCAAGTTGAAAATAGCCGGTCGGTCGCTCGGCTTTAGTTGATTCCGGTGGTAAAAGTTCAAAAGAAAAAGTCGTCCCCTTTTTTTTCGTAAGGGAGAGGGTACCCCAACCGGCCTCTACGAAGAAAGGAATTAATTCGTCCTCGTTCAACACGGGGAATTGCCGGGCAAGTCGCTTACCTGCCCAGTAGATGACTTGACGATAATCGTTACCGAGTAGATCGCTTAACACGTAATCGCGGATCAGTTCGATGCCGAATGTTGACGCGGTGTTTGGTGTTGATTCCATGATGATTCACTCCTATCTCTGAAACTATTATAGCGAGCTAATTCTCGATGGTCATTGTTTTCCTAAAAAAATTTGCAGTTAAATGCAACGGCTCGGGTTGTCTTATAAAAAGGACAGGAGTAGAATAAGTGATGAAAAGACGAATTTCCTTATGAAAGCGCTTTTCTACCAAAATGCGCCAACGTTTGATTGGCAAACAAAAGGGGGGATTTGGATGGCGAACAATCGTGATTTCGTGAGTCGTAAAATACACTCACTGCTCGGCGTCATTCCAATCGGGTTATTTTTGCTTTCTCATCTTACGACGAACTATTTCATCGTTCGAGGGGAGGAAGACTTCAATAAGGCTGCGGAATTCGTGGGGAACGTTCCGTATCGACTGTTTCTAGAAGTGTTTGTCATCTTCATACCCATCATTTTACATGGTGTCTACGGTGTTTACATCGCATTCACAGGTTCCGCGAACACAGGACGTTATACATACTTCCGGAACTGGATGTATGTCTTACAACGCTTCACAGGTGTCTTCCTCGTCGTGTTCATTACATGGCATGTCTGGGAAACGCGGATTGCGGCAGCAATGGGGACGGAAGTTAATGCAAGCATGATGCAAAACATCGTCGATAACGGATTCATGCTCACGTTTTATATCGTCGGGATTCTAGCGACGACATTCCACCTTGCGAACGGACTTTGGACGTTCTGCATCACATGGGGAATCACACAGTCACCAGCGTCTCAACGCGCGATGTCTTATGTGGCAGCCCTCGTATTCATCGGTTTATCGTTTGTAGGCGTACGCTCGATTTTAACGTTTGCAGGCGTGTTGTAAGGAAAGGGGAACTGACAACATGGCGAACAAAAATCTTGTCATCATCGGTGGAGGGCTTGCCGGGTTGATGGCTACGATAAAAGCAGCAGAACAAGGTGTACCAGTAAAGTTATTCTCACTCGTACCCGTTAAACGATCACACTCCGTTTGTGCCCAAGGCGGCATCAACGGTGCGGTCAATACAAAAGGGGAGGGTGACTCTCCCTACCAGCATTTAGATGATACGGTGTATGGGGGCGACTTCCTCGCGAACCAACCGCCTGTTCAAAAAATGACAGAAGCGGCTCCGAAAATCATTCATATGTTCGACCGGATGGGCGTCATGTTTAACCGGACACCGGAAGGTTTACTCGACTTCCGTCGTTTCGGAGGAACACTCCATCACCGGACGGCTTATGCGGGAGCGACGACAGGACAACAATTACTGTACGCACTTGACGAGCAAGTACGTAAGTTTGAAGCGCAAGGTTTGGTAGAAAAGTATGAAGGATGGGAATTCCTTCGCGCAATCATTGATGAAGAAGGGATTTGTCGTGGTGCGGTGTGTCAAAATCTACGGTCGATGGAGATCGAAGCATTTGCAGCGGATTCGGTCATCTTAGCGACGGGTGGACCCGGCGTCATCTTCGGTAAATCAACGAACTCGGTCATCAATACAGGTCAGGCAGCTGCAGCGGTCTATCGCCAAGGTGCGATTTATGCGAACGGTGAGTTCATCCAAATCCACCCGACAGCGATTCCTGGGGACGACAAGCTCCGTCTGATGAGCGAATCGGCACGTGGTGAAGGCGGACGTGTCTGGACGTATAAAGACGGGAAACCGTGGTACTTCCTTGAAGAAAAATATCCGGCATACGGAAACCTCGTCCCGCGTGATATCGCGACACGTGAAATCTTTGATGTCTGTGTCAATCAAAAGCTCGGTGTCAACGGGGAGAACATGGTGTATCTCGATCTCTCACACAAAGACGCAAAAGAGCTTGATGTCAAACTCGGCGGTATCTTAGAAATTTATGAGAAGTTCGTTGGTGACGATCCACGGAAAGTACCGATGAAAATCTTCCCGGCCGTCCATTACTCGATGGGTGGATTATGGGTCGATTACGATCAAATGACGAACATCCCAGGATTGTTCGCGTCTGGTGAGTGTGATTACTCGATGCACGGTGGAAACCGTCTCGGTGCGAACTCACTTCTCTCTGCCGTTTATGGCGGAATGGTTGCGGGTCCAGCAGCGATTGCCTATATGAACGAACTTGAAACTTCTGTCCATGATATGCCGGAAGAGGTCGTTGAAGCGCATAAAATCGCTGAAATCGATCGATTCAATGATATCTTGGCGATGGAAGGGACAGAAAATGCGTATCAAATCCACCGTGAGCTCGGTGAAGTCATGACGGATAACGTAACCGTTGTCCGGTATAACGATAAGCTCGAACAGACGTTGACGAAGATTAAAGAATTACGGGAACGTTTCACGCGGATCTCGGCGACGGATACGGCACGCTGGAGTAACCAGGGCGCATCCTTCATCCGTCAGCTCGATCACATGCTTGATTTAGCGGAAGCGATCACACTCGGTGCCCTTCAACGTGACGAGAGTCGTGGTGCCCACTACAAGCCAGACTTCCCAGAGCGTGATGATGAGCGGTTCTTAAAAACGACGATGGCACGTTATACAAACGGTCATCCTGAAATCTATTACGAAGAAGTCGATACATCACTGATTCCACCACGCAAACGCGACTACAGCAAGAAGTCGAAGAAAGAGGTGAAAGCATAATGGCGACACCACTCGAACAAGAAACAAAACAAAAACCGGTTCAGTTCATCGTGCAACGTCAGGATGGACCGGACGGAAAAGCCTATGATGAAGCTTTCGAAGTCCCGTATCGTCCGAACATGAACGTCATTTCAGCATTGATGGAGATTCGCCGGAATCCTGTCAATGCGGCAGGTGAAAAAACGACGCCGATCAACTGGGACATGGGTTGTCTTGAAGAAGTATGTGGTGCGTGTTCGATGGTCATCAACGGGACACCACGTCAATCCTGTACAGCACTCGTCGATAAGCTCGAACAACCGATTCGTTTGCAACCGATGCAGACGTTCCCGATTGTGCGCGACTTACAAGTTGACCGTCAACGGATGTTTGACGCACTCAAAAAAGTAAAAGCATGGGTTCCAATCGATGGGACGTATGACCTTGGTCCAGGACCACGGATGCCAGAGAACAAACGGCAATGGGCGTATGAACTTTCAAAATGTATGACGTGTGGCGTTTGTCTTGAAGCATGTCCGAACGTCAATGACCGTTCAAACTTCATCGGACCGGCGTCGATCTCACAAGTTCGTCTCTTTAACTCACACCCGACAGGTGCCTATCATAAAGAAGAGCGCCTGGAAGCATTGATGGAAGATGGCGGTATCATGCAATGCGGTAATGCACAAAACTGTGTTGAGGTCTGCCCGAAAGGGATTCCGCTTACGACATCGATTGCGGCAATGAACCGTCAGACGACATTACACTCGTTCAAAAAATTCTTCGGTAGCGACGAAGGTCGTACAGGAGAAGCGGTTAGCAATTAATTCATAAAAAAGAAGGGGCGCTGCTCCTTCTTTTTATATTCAGGAGGGAATTTACGTGCGTGTACCTAGTTATATCGAAGATTTAGATGGGTGGTTAAGTCAAATGAAACACGGGACGAGACTCGATGTTGCGGTTCGCTTCGCTGAGACGGATGCCTACGGTCATATGAACAATCGAGTCCCGTTCGTCTATTTTGAGGATGTCCGGACGTTGATGCTTGAAGAGACAGGCTACTCGTTAGCAGATGACGGAATCGTCGTCGTCGCGGATGCGCAGTGTAACTACATCCGCCAAGTTTATCCACGGACGCGGCTTGCAGTCTACGCCTATCCTGTTCAAGTCGGAAAAGCCTCGTGTGACGTCCATTACGCGGCATTCGATGACGAAGAGCAACTGATGTTTACGGGACGAACGTCGATGGTACAAATCGATCGTGCTGGGAATGCTTTTCCATGGGATAAAGCCTATAAAAATTCCTTGCAGAATCGATTCGAATCCGTTATCATTTGATAATGAGTTCACATATTCGAAAACGACTCACTAGTACGTTATTAGTGGAGGGAGATTTCTTAATCATGGAAAAAACATTCAAAGTCATCGCAGATTCAGGCATTCATGCTCGTCCTGCAACACAACTTGTCAACACAGCTTCAAAATTCCAATCAGATATCAACTTGGAGTACAACGGAAAGACTGTTAACCTTAAGTCGATCATGGGTGTACTTTCACTCGGTATCGCTAAAGATTCAGACATCAAAATCGTTGCAAACGGTGACGATGCTTCTGAAGCAATCACGACTCTTTCAGACATGCTGACAAGCGAAGGTCTTGCTCAGTAATCCTTTTATCTACATTCTCGGACGCCGGTCTTGCACCGTCGTCCTTTTTTGTTACCATAGAGGATAGGAAGGTGAGATATGACGTGAACAAACCAATTGGAGTATTAGATTCTGGGGTCGGCGGCTTGACGGTCGCGCGTGAGCTGATGCGGCAGCTTCCTCATGAACAAATCATATATGTCGGGGATACATTACGCTGTCCCTATGGACCACGACCGGAAGAAGAAATCCGGCAATTTACATGGGAGATGATTGATTATCTTGTCGCGCAGGATGTCAAACTGATTGTCATCGCCTGTAATACAGCGACGGCAGTCGTCCTGAAAGAAGCACGGGAAAAATTGACGATTCCAGTCATTGGCGTCATCGACCCAGGAGCACGGGCGGCAGTCAAGGTAACGCGATCGAAACGAATCGGTGTCATCGGGACGAAGATGACGGTCGAGAGCAATTCTTATGAAAAGGCATTACGACATGTCGAAGGGCAAGTTGTTGTCGAATCACTTGCATGTCCGCCGTTCGTCCCGCTCGTCGAGTCCTCACAGACGACAGGTGCTTACGTCGAACGTGTCGTCGCGAATACATTACGTCCATTGCTTTCGTACGACATGGACACGTTAATTTTAGGGTGTACCCATTATCCGCTGCTCGCAGATGTCATTGGACGAGTCATCGGACCAGACGTCCAATTGATTTCTTCAGGAGACGAGACGGCGCTCGAAGTCGCGGCTCTCCTCGACTACAATGGAATTGCAGCAGGAAATGATTTTATACCGGAACATGTGTATCATGCGACAGGTGACACGCGTTCCTTTGAACGGATCGCGACCGATTGGTTGAGTCGACCGATCCAAGCAAAACGATTAGTACTCGGAACGGAGGAAACGACATGAGAATCGATCAACGAGAATCTACGGTGATGCGAGCGATTGCGTTTGAGACGAATGTGAATAAACATGCGGAAGGTTCCATCATGATCGCAGTCGGAGACACGCGGGTCTTGTGTACGGCAACGGTCGAAGAGAAAGTCCCACCCTTTTTACGGGGGAAACGTCATGGCTGGATCAATGCGGAATATGCAATGTTACCACGTGCGACGGCGCAACGGACAGCGCGCGAGTCGGTCCGTGGTAAACAGACAGGTCGGACGATGGAAATTCAGCGTTTGATCAGTCGGGCGTTACGTGCTGTCGTCGACTTAGAAAAACTAGGCGAGCGGACGGTCTGGATTGATTGTGATGTCATTCAAGCGGATGGCGGAACGAGAACGGCTGCGATCACAGGCGGTTTTCTTGCCCTCGTCCTCGCAGTAGACGGTCTGATTCAAAGCGGGAAACTGACGGATACACCAATCAAAGAAGGAATCGCAGCCGTCTCGATTGGAAAGGTCGGTCAAGAGCTGCTCCTCGATCTCTGTTATGAAGAGGATGCTGCAGCCGATGTTGATTTGAACTTAGTCATGACCTCTTCCGGGAAAATCGTCGAGATGCAGGCGACAGGTGAAGAGGCGACATTTTCGAAACGGGAAATGCTCGATATGCTCGAACTTGGGGAAAAGGGTATTGAAGAACTCCTGCGTGCCGGTCAAGACGCATTAGGTGCTTCGTGGTGGTATGTTGGAGAAGAAGTGGGGGAACACCGATGAAAATCATCGTCGCGACCCGCAATGCCGGGAAAGTGAAAGAACTCGAAGTGATGCTCGGGAAACTAGGTTATGACGTATCTTCTCTACTGGATTACGAAGCTGCACCTGAGACGGATGAAACGGGTGTAACTTTTGAAGAAAATGCTGAACTGAAAGCGAAAGAAGCAGCTGCTTACTTCGGTCACGCGGTTCTTGCCGACGACTCGGGACTCGAAGTCGACGCGCTCAACGGGGCGCCTGGTGTCTACTCAGCGCGTTTTGCAGGTCTAGAAAAATCAGATGCAGCGAATAATGCATTGTTGCTCGAAAAATTGGGCAATCGATCAATCGAAGAGCGGACAGCGCGCTTCGTCTGTGCATTGTCACTTGCAAAACCTTCTGGGGAGACGTTGACTGTACGCGGTACGATGGAAGGTCTCATCGGATTCGAAGCGAAAGGTGAGCATGGTTTCGGTTATGATCCTTTGTTCATCGTCCCATCTCGAAATCAAACGGCCGCCGAGTTAACAAAAGATGAGAAAGCGGCGATTAGTCATCGCGGGAATGCGTTGAAAAAACTTGAATTAGCACTGACTACTTTTTTAGGAGAGTGATCAACGATGAAAGCGTTAATCGTTAGTGATAGCCATGGTCTCGAATCGGAACTTCTGACAATCGTCGAACGGCATCCGGAAGCAGAGGTTGCGTATCATTGTGGAGACTCACAGTTGACACGGATGGACGAATCATTATATCCCTATCGTGTCGTTAAAGGGAATTGTGATTATGGTAACGACTTTGCCGATGAGGTACTTGAGCCTTTTGGCGCAGTCAATCTATTATGTGTCCATGGTCATCGTCAAGACGTGAAATACAGCCTCGATCAATTAGTCCATCATGCGGATCAAAAAGCAGCACAGGTCGTGTTGTACGGTCATTCGCACGTGGCGAAAGCGGAACAAAAGGATGGTAAACTCTTCATCAATCCGGGTTCGATTCGTATGCCGCGACACCGTCCTGAAAAAACGTATGCGATTTTGACGCTTGAAGAAGATGCGTATTCCGTTGATTTTTACGATCTGACAGGTGAACAGATTAATGCTTTACATTTAGAGGGCACGCTTTAAGAAAAGATTTTTTGTAATGTGATTGACACGAAAGAATTGTTTTAGTATAGTTTATTCGTGTTGACACGTCCCAATAGCTCAGCTGGATAGAGCAACGCCCTTCTAAGGCGTCGGTCGGGGGTTCGAATCCCTCTTGGGACGCTATAATTAAAATAGAGACTGCCCTTACGAGGGCGGTCTCTTTTTTTTATTATGATTTTCGATTATAATCAAGGTATCATGAACTTAAAAAGGGGATGTGGACAATGAGGAAACGAATCGGTGGAATCCTCCTTCTGACAGTTGCTCTAGCTGGTTGTAGCGAAATAACGAATACGGTCGACGACGCAAAACAACAAGTCGTCGAAGTGAAAAATAATGTTGATTATGCAGCGGAACTACAAACGATTGCGAAAGATACATCACGTGTCACGTCAGAGCTCTCGGCTAAGCTCGATCAAGCAGCGGAGAATGCACGCGAATCGGCAAATCCAGAACAAACACTGGATCAACAAATGGAAAAGCTGAAAAATGATGAGACGGTTCAAAAGTTAGAGAAAGAGCTTGATCAAATCGACGAGCGTCTGTCTAGTCTCGACAGTCCGCCGGCCGAACTAAAGAGTTTGAGTGATAAGTTAAAGCAGTATGTCGATCAATCAGAGTCGATGACACGTCTTCTTGAGACGGACGTCTCGCTCGATACGTTGAATCAGCTTGGAGTCGAACAAGGGCAACGACTGCAAGACGCAATATCTAGTTGGACGGAACGACTCGATCCCTTCACAAAATAAGAATGATTGGTAGAGGAGGAGAGCGCATGAGTGAATCCCGTTGGATGGAACGACCGCTGGAACAGGAACGGATGCGACTCGCACGGATAACGAGGGTCGAGCGAGATGAACGGATGAAGCGACTCGATGACGTGGCGATGAGTGATGACGACATTTTGTATAGGGTATATACGATGCAAGATGCTTTTTCTGAGAGTAAAGAAGAACGAGAACGCTTCATCAAAATAGCGGAATCGTTTTTGACAGTCGAAGGAGTTGAGCAAGTGCTTGCGCTCTTCCTCTTTGAGCATGGACAGGCATACCCGCTTCGTGTCGCGCTTCGGACAGCCTCACCATACTTACCATACGGTCTAGCAGTTAAGTTGGAAGAAGCGGCATCAATGCTTGGACGGCAAACGGAACCAGACAAGGAAGCACGTTCGGACGAATCGTTTTTAACTCGGAAATCGGTCGGAAAGTCGGAAGCGGAATGGATAAACGTTTTTCAAACAGGAACGTACGAACAACAATTCGAGCAGTTACGTGGACTGACGCTTGAAAAGGCGCTTGAATTGAGACGGTATCTTTGCACCTCTTATGCAATCGGTGAGGACGTAAGACAGCAAAGTTTGATCGTCCTTCATACGTTATTATCGCAATTAATGACGGATGACTCATGTTTTCCTTTAACGCTTCGAATCGAACGTTTGCAGCTTGACGTGACATTCGATTCCGCCGAGCAGCTACGTAGACGGTTGGAACAACAGCAGGCGCAACTGCTCGAAGTGCAAGAAGTTTTATTTAGCTTAAGACGGCTCGATCCTTTTCGAGCGCTACTAATGTTGTCCTGGCATCAAATGCTCCACCTCAATCAGGAAGTCGATTTATTCGATATGGATCCGGTCGAAATGATTGAAACGCTTGATGCACTCGCTGGAATGACGTTCGAACGTGATGTGCCCGAAAAAGAACTCGGGGCACTTGCGCGTGACTTATACGATAGTGCTCATCAGATGTTAGAAGAGGGAAAAGCGTACGAGAAGACGGCGATATAGGAAATGCGAGGAATCCATTCGTTCAACAGTGGTAATGCTCGGAATGGATGTGCTATAATGTGACTTGTTGTACACACATGTACGCTAATTGACAATTTTGGAGGGACTCAGCATGACTGCAAAATGGGAAAAACAATCAGGTAGCCTCGGCGTTCTCACGTATGAAGCGCCTGCTGAAGCATTTGATAAAGCGGTAGACCAAGCGTTCAAGAAAGTCGTTAAGACTTTGAACACACCTGGTTTCCGTAAAGGAAAAATGCCACGCACAATGTTTAACAAAATGTACGGTGAAGAAGCACTTTATCAAGATGCTCTTGATATCTTGTATCAAGATACAATCGAAGGTGCTGTCGTCGAATCAGGTATCGAGCCAATCGCGCTTGAAAACATCGACGTTGAAACACTCGAAAAAGGAAAACCGGTTGAGTTTAAAATCACGTTCGTCATCGAACCTGAAGCAACTCTCGGTGAGTACAAAGGTCTTGAGTACACAGCTGTCGAAACTGACGTCACTGACGAAGATGTCGATGCTGAACTCAAAACAATGCAAGAGCGTGGAGCAGAGCTCGTCGTAAAAGAAGACGGCGTCATCGAAAATGGCGACACAGTCGTATTCGACTTCGCAGGTTTTGATGGGGACAACCAATTCGACGGCGGAACTGCTGAAAACTATTCACTCGTCATCGGTTCAGGAAACTTCATTCCAGGATTCGAAGAGCAAATGGTCGGTCTGAAAACTGGTGAGCAAAAAGATATCGACGTTACTTTCCCAGAAGAGTACCATGAAGCATCACTCGCTGGTAAACCAGTCGTATTCAAAGTAACAATCCACGAAGTTAAAGCACAAGAACTCCCTGAATTGACAGATGAGTTCGCTAAAGAAATGGACGAAGAAGTTTCTTCTCTTGATGAGTTGAAAACAAAAATTCGTACACGTCTTGAAAACACACGTAAACAAGAAGCTGATGCTTCAATGCGTGATGAGTTGGTTGAAGCAGCGACTAAAAACGCGACAGTTGATCTTCCTGCAGTTATGGTCGACAACGAAGTTGAGCGTATGGTCCAAGAATTCACACAACGCATTCAATCACAAGGTATCGAACTCGACATGTACTTCCAGTTAACTGGAACGACAGAAGAAGCGATGCGTACTGAAATGAAAGAACAAGCAGAAGAACGTGTTAAAGCACGTCTCGTTCTGAAACAAATTGTTGCAGATGAAAACATCGAAGTGAACGAAGAAGAAGCGCAAGCTGAACTTCAATCGATGTCTGAACTCTACAACATCCCTGCTGATCAACTTGAAACGATGCTCGCGCCACAAGGTGGTCTCGACACGCTTAAAGGTGATCTCCAGTTCCGTAAAGCAATCGACGTTCTCGTTGATAATGCTAAAACGAAATAAGTTTTTTAACTGAACTAAACGATTTCAAGACCTATTTCTGGTCTTGAAGTCGTTTTTTTTGTACGATAGGTCAAACAAGGACAAACATTATCAAAATCTTCAAATCAAACTGTAAAACGCTCGTCCAAGATTTGAAAGACTTTCCTTGTTCGTGCTACAATCATTAATAGTAAAACGTGAGATTGGATGCGAAACGTATCTATACAACTTCCACGTTAAAGGGGTGGACCTTTATGTTTAAATTTAACGAAGAGAAAGGTCAGCTAAAATGTTCTTTCTGCGGAAAGACACAAGAGCAAGTGCGCAAACTTGTTGCTGGACCTGGCGTTTACATTTGCGATGAATGTATCGAACTCTGCAATGAAATCGTTGAAGAGGAACTTGGTACAGAAGAAGAAGTCGAACTAAAGAACGTACCAAAACCGCATGAAATTCGTGAGACATTAAATGATTATGTCATCGGTCAAGAGAAAGCCAAAAAGTCTTTGTCTGTCGCAATGTACAATCATTACAAACGAATCAACGCCGGTGGTCGGGCAGATGATGTCGAGCTTTCTAAATCTAACATCGTCATGATTGGACCAACAGGTAGTGGTAAGACACTTCTTGCACAAACAATGGCACGTATCTTAAATGTTCCTTTCGCGATTGCGGATGCGACAAGTTTAACGGAAGCTGGATATGTTGGGGAAGATGTTGAAAACATCCTCTTGAAACTCATTCAAGCTGCTGATTACGATGTCGAGAAAGCAGAAAAAGGAATCATCTATATTGATGAGATTGATAAAATTGCCCGTAAATCTGAAAATCCTTCCATCACACGTGATGTATCAGGGGAAGGGGTGCAACAAGCACTTCTTAAAATCCTAGAAGGAACAGTTGCGAGCGTACCGCCACAAGGTGGACGTAAACATCCACATCAAGAATTCATTCAAATCGATACGACGAATATTCTTTTCATCGTCGGTGGAGCATTTGATGGAATCGATCAATCGATTAAACGTCGTCTTGGTAAAAAAGTCATCGGATTCGGAAATGATTCTGAAAACCGTAACTTTACGCAAAAAGAAATTCTTGCTGCCGCATTACCAGAGGATCTCCAAAAATTCGGACTAATCCCCGAGTTCATCGGTCGTCTGCCAGTCATGGCGACACTCGAACCACTCGATGAGGATGCACTCGTCCAAATCTTGACGAAACCTAAAAATGCGTTAGTCAAACAATATAAAAAAATGCTTCAACTTGATGATGTCGAACTCGACTTCACAGATGAAGGACTAATTGAAATCGCGAAACTCGCAATCAAACGGAAAACCGGTGCACGTGGTTTACGTTCGATCATTGAGGAAACGATGCTTGAAATCATGTTCGAAATACCATCACGTGAAGATATCGCAAAAGTCATCATTACAGCTGAAACGTTGACTGGTAAGCGTGGTCCGACGCTTGAGTTGAAAGATGGTACAATTGAACAAGGTAAAGAAAAAGAAACGGCGTAACACCGTGACAAATCGGCTCGGAGGCTACTTGTACGCCTTTCCGAGCCTTTTTTGTTTAGGAGGAATTTGATGAAGACAAAACAATATCCACTTTTACCACTTCGTGGCGTCGTCGCCTATCCATTAATCGGCTTGACGATTGATGTTGGTCGACCAGTTTCACTAAAAGCATTACTCGCTTCAAAGGAACATGAAATTGATTTGGTCGTCGTGACGCAACGCGACCCAGAAGCAGAACCATCGGTTGACGGACTGCATACAATCGGAACACTTGTCCAAATCGCGAAGATGAGTGAGCTTGGCAATGATACGGTCCGCGTTCGCGTCATCGGTAAGGAACGTGTTCGGATTGAACAAGTCAGTGAAACGGATGAAGGGTATCAAGCAGCCATCGAACCGATCGAGAAAATCGATATCAAAGGTGCAAAACAAGAGGCGCTCGTCCGCTTGATTAAAGAACAATTCGGTCAACTCGTCTCCCGTATCAAAGGCATCGGGACAGACGAACGACGTCGTTTTGAAACGTATGAACGCCTGGATTCTTTGACGGATTACATCACGTCGAAATTGCCGATTGAACTTGCAAAAAAACAAGAATTCCTAGAAGAAAATGATCCGGTCGAGCGGGGCTTGATGTTGCTCGATGTCATGAAGCATGAGTATGAAGTCGTTGAGCTAGAGCGAGAAATGCGGGAACGGACGAAAAAAACGATTGAACAATCCCAACGTGACTATTACCTTCGGGAACAGTTGAAAACGATTCAACAAGAACTCGGAGGGGAAGCAGTTTCTGCTGAAAGTGATGCTGTGAAGTATAAAGAACAGCTAGCGATGCTAGATTTATCAGACACAGCCGTTGCAAACGTTGAAAAAGAAATCAATCGGTTAGCCGTCGTACCGGCGACGAGTCCGGAACATGGTGTCATTCGAAATTACTTGGAATGGTTCTTCTCGCTTCCATGGAATGAGGCGACGGATGATTTCTTGAACGTCGAAGCGGCGTCGGAACAACTCGATGAAGATCACTACGGTCTCGAAAAAGTAAAAGAACGGATTCTCGAGTATTTAGCTGTCCGTCAATTGACGGATTCGTTACGTGGACCGATTCTATGTCTCGCAGGTCCTCCGGGGGTCGGGAAGACTTCACTTGCACGTTCCATCGCTACCGCTCTTGAACGGAAGTTCGTCCGTGTATCGCTTGGTGGTGTACGAGATGAAGCAGAGATCCGCGGCCATCGCCGGACGTATATCGGAGCGATGCCGGGACGAATCATTCGTGGACTGAAACAAGCAGGTACGAACAATCCGGTCTTCCTACTCGACGAAATCGATAAGATGTCGAATGATTTCCGTGGGGATCCATCGTCTGCGATGCTTGAAGTGCTCGATCCTGAGCAAAACAATAGCTTTTCTGATCACTATATCGAAGAGCCGTTCGATTTATCGAACGTGTTATTCATCGCAACGGCGAATGATGTCTCGAACATTCCAGGACCTTTACTTGACCGGATGGAATTGATTCAAATCGGTGGTTATACGGAGCAAGAGAAAGCACAAATTGCGGTCCGTCACTTGCTATCGAAACAAATCAAAGAACACGGCTTGAAAAAGAGTCAATTAACAGTCAAACCGGACGCGCTCGAGGAAGTCGTCCGACGGTATACACGAGAAGCCGGTGTCCGGAACTTGGAACGTGTGTTAGGGTCGCTTTGTCGTAAGGCGGCGAAACAAATCGCGATGGGTGAAAAGAAACGTGTCACGGTGACGAAACGGAACTTACCAGACTTCTTAGGGAAACCGATCTACCGGTATGGTCAAGGAGAATTAGAAGATACGATTGGCGCGGTGACCGGTTTAGCGTATACTGCATTTGGGGGCGACACACTGACGATTGAAGTCAGTCTTGCGCCAGGTAAAGGAAAATTGCAATTAACGGGTAAACTTGGTGATGTCATGCAAGAGTCGGCTCAGACAGCATACAGCTTCGTACGAGCGAATGCTGAAACAGTTGGAATTGACCCGAATTTCTATGAAACACAGGATATTCATATCCACGTACCGGAAGGCGCCGTACCGAAAGATGGCCCGTCAGCTGGGATTACGATTGCGACAGCCTTGATTTCTGCTCTGACGAAACGTCCAGTCCGGCGCGACGTCGGAATGACAGGCGAAATCACGTTACGTGGTCGTGTCTTACCAATCGGTGGTCTAAAAGAGAAATCGCTCGCGGCACATCGTGCAGGATTGACGACGATTTTAATGCCACAAGACAATACGCGCGATATCGATGAGATTCCAGAAACCGTTCGAGATGGGATTCGATTCATTCCGGTCGCTACGATGGACCAAGTACTCGAACATGCATTAAAAGGAGAGTAACATGAAAATTTATAAAGCAGATTTTATTACAAGTGGTGTCAATCCGGAGCATTATCCGGAACCACTTCTTCCGGAAGTTGCACTTGCGGGACGGTCGAACGTCGGAAAGTCGTCGTTCATCAATAAGCTCGTACAGCGGAAGGCGCTCGCGCGTACTTCATCAAAACCAGGGAAAACACAAACGTTGAACTTCTTCAATATCAATGATGAGCTCATGTTTGTCGATGTACCCGGATACGGCTACGCGAAAGTTTCGAAAACGGAACGGGAAGCCTGGGGAAAAATGATGGAGAAGTATTTCACGACACGTGAAATACTAAAAGGTGTCGTCTTACTCGTTGACATTCGTCATGAACCATCGGCAGATGATGTCATCATGTACGACTTCTTAAAGTACTATGATTTATCCGTCATCGTCGTCGCGACAAAACTTGATAAAATCAAGCGTGGTCAGCGGGATAAACAAATCGCAGCCATCAAGCGGAAACTGCAATTTGATGGTCAAGATACATTCATTCCGTTTTCTTCAGAAACGGGCGAAGGTGTCGATGCGGCATGGGAAGCGATTTATGCTCATTTGTAAGAGGTACAACTGATTGAAGGTAAAAGGCAATGTTCATCTTGTGAACATTGCCTTTTAATTTATTATTTCGAAAATAATATAGATAAAAAATAGCGATGTATCTATACTTAATATTGTAAAAAGATAAAGATTATTTCCAGTTCTCTTTTGGGCATAGCTTTCATCCAGCGTAAATCTTGACGAAAAAGATGAAATAATAACAAATTAATGGAATAGCAGCTTTAAAAAATATGCTATACCGGAATTGAAAACTGTAGGAGGCTTATTCGTGGACTTACTTCGAAACAAATGGTTTAAAGCATTACTTTGGATACTAACGATTTTCTTAGTCATCTGGGTCGGGACGAAAATCTCGTTTTTATTCCAACCGATTAAAGTGATGCTTGCGTTAATTTTCCCACCACTTATCATTGCAGGAATTTTTTATTACTTTACACTTGGAATCGTTGACGCCTTACAAAAACGTGTCAAAAAACGTGGACTTGCCGTTCTGATTGTTTTACTCGCTTTTGTCGGGATTTTGACGCTCATCATTACGTTGATTGGTCCAATCCTCGTCAAACAGGTGACGGAGTTTGTCACGAGCATCCCGAATCTTGTCATAGAACTACGTGATCAAACGTTGAATCTACGCGATCAATTGATGGACAATCGTTTTATTTCGAATTGGGTTCAACACAATACGGAATTGTTTGACGAGTGGACGAATGAAGCGACGTCATATATCGGAACGCTCTTCAAGTCCGTTTCGGCATCTGTCGGAACCATTTTCGGTGTCATCTCTTCGACGGTTCTAATCGTCGTGCTCGTTCCGTTCATTCTCGTCTACATGCTGCTTGACGGGTACAAGTTTCCTGACTCGGTCGTTAAACTTTTACCGAAAGGCTATGAGGCAGAAACACGTAACATCTTACATGACATGCACGTGACGGTTAAGCACTACGTCAATGGTCAAGTCATCGTCTCACTCTGCGTCGGGTTGATGTCGTTAATCGGTTTCTTCATCTCAGATATTCAATACGCTTTGTTACTCGCATTATTTTGTACGGTGACGAACATCATTCCGTATCTTGGACCATATATCGGGGCTGTTCCTGCTGTCATCGTCGGATTCATCGATGATCCAATCAAGGCGCTTTATGCAATCATCACGATCGTTATCGCACAACAAATTGAATCGAATTTGATTTCTCCGTATGTTCAAGGGAAAACGTTAAAAGTTCATCCGTTGACGATCATCATCGTCTTGCTCGTCGCCGGTAAAATCGCCGGTATCATCGGCGTCATTTTGGCTGTTCCGACATATGCTGTCTCCAAAGTCGTCATCCAGAACATTGCTCGTATTTATCGTTTACGTCAGCAACAGTTCGACTTGCAGACCGAGAGCTCGACAATTATTACCGATTCTTCCAAATCCTAACGATAAGCCCTCTGCTGAAACATTCGAGCAGAGGGTTTGTGATTTATCCGAGAGAGGGATAGGATGAAAGAATACTTTTCACAACTTTGACTCATTTTAGTTTATAAATTGATTGGAATCTTTTTTATAATGGTTATAATGTAGAGTAGAGAACAAAAGATAGAGGAGAATGAAATCTTTAGACGTAAGGGGTAGAGCGCATGCATATCGTAGTTGTCGGTTTAAATAATAAGACGGCGCCTGTATCAATACGCGAACAAGTCTCATTTGGGGAACATGAGATGAAGGGAGCGGTCGTGGCGTTACGAGATGAAAAGAGTATTTTCGAGAGCGTCATCGTGTCGACTTGTAACCGGACCGAATTATATGTCGTGACGGATCAACCACACACAGGACGCTACTATACAAAACGTTTTCTTGCGAACTGGTTCGGTTTGACGATGGAAGAACTTGAACCGTATTTATTCATCCATGAAGGATTTGATGCGATGAAGCACTTGTTCCGAGTGACGAGTGGTCTCGATTCGATGATCGTCGGGGAAACGCAAATTTTAGGTCAAGTGAAGACAAGTTTTTTTACAGCGCAAAAATTAGAAACGACGGGAACGGTCTTCAACAAACTATTTAAGGAAGCGGTAACGCTTGCGAAACGTGCCCATGCTGAAACAGGAATCGGGGAGAGTGCCGTTTCTGTCAGTGCTGCTGCCGTGACACTTGCAGAACAATTGCTCGGTTCTCTTGAAGATAAATCAATTGTCGTCATCGGTGCCGGTGAGACAGGTGAATTGACGACGTTGAACTTGTATGAGGCCGGTGCGCGAGATATCACGGTCTTTAACCGAACGCTTGCGAAAGCAGAAGAAGTTGCGAATCGTTTCGAAGGGTCTGCACATTCGATTAACGAAATGCAATGTGGTCTTCTTCGCGCTGATATCGTCATTTCTTCTACCGGTGCCAAACGGGCGATCATCAAGCGGGAAGATATCGCCGCTGCTCAACTGTTCCGCAGTGACCGTCCCTTCCTGTTGATCGACATCGCGGTACCACGTGATATCGAGCCGACAGCGGGTGACTTACCTGGTGTTCATTTATATGACGTCGATGATTTAACATCAATCGTCCAACAGAACATGGCGGAACGGATGAAAGAAGCGGCTAAAATCGAGTTACGGATTGAAGCTGCCATCGCTGAGTTTGAAGGATGGATGACGACGCTTGGTGTCGTTCCAATCATTACGGAACTGCGCGATCAATCGCTTAAAATTCAGCAAGAGACGATGCAAAGCCTCGAACGGAAACTGCCGGACATGTCGGCCCGTGAAAAAGCCGTCATCGGAAAACACATGAAATCAATTATCAATCAATTATTACGTGAACCGCTCTCATACATTAAAGATGCCGCGGCAAAACCAGATGCAGAACAACGCATTGCACAGTTCATGGACACCTTTGCACTCGATGAAGAACTGTTTGATTCGTCGGTCGAAGACGTCGTGTTACAAGACGAAACTTCTGAACCACGCAAAGCTGTGAATCGGTGAACAAAGCTGTAATTGTGTTACAATAGAAAAGCATGGGGCGGACTTGTGCCGCCCCTTTATTATTGTACAGGGGGATTTTAGCATGCGAAAAATCATAGTAGGTTCACGCAGTTCGAAACTAGCGATGACACAGACGAAATGGGTCATCGAGCAATTGAAACAAGCGGGTGCTCCATATGAATTCGAAATCAAAAACATCATCACTAAAGGGGACCGCATCCTTGATGTGACATTGTCTAAAGTCGGCGGGAAAGGATTATTCGTCAAGGAAATCGAACAACAGATGCTGGATGAAGAAATCGACTTCGCTGTCCATAGCATGAAAGATCTTCCGTCAGAACTTCCGGCAGGTCTTATCATCGGATCAACACCTGCACGTGTCGATGCACGGGATGCGCTCATCACAACAACAGGCGGCGGACTTGCGACCCTGCCTGAAGGTGCTACGGTCGGGACGAGCAGTTTACGCCGCGGCTCACAATTGCTTAAACTTCGTCCGGATTTGAAGATTGAATCGATTCGCGGAAACATTGATACACGTCTCGAAAAGTTGAAGACAGGACCATTCGACGGGATTTTACTTGCGGCAGCTGGTCTGCAACGGATGGGGTGGTCAGATGAAATCGTCTCGGAATACATTTCGACGGACGAGATGATTCCTGCTGTCGGTCAAGGTATCTTGGCAATCGAATGCCGTGAACAAGATCAAGAAATCCGTGATCTTTTAAATTTAATTCATGATCAAATGACTGAAAAAGTGGCCTTTGCCGAGCGGTCATTCTTATCCGCGATCGAAGGAAGCTGTCACGTCCCGGTTGGTGGTTTTGCGACGATCAACGAAGATTTATCGACGACACTCGTCGGTTTCATCGGTTCAGTCGATGGGACACAAATCTTGCTCGAACGCGAAACTTCGCTTGACCCGATGCAACTCGGTCAACTCGTCGCGGATCGGTTACTCGATGCCGGCGGTCGCGAAATTCTTGCATCGTTGCCGGATGACTTATAAACGGCTTGTCCTGACCGGGAGTCGGCCACCGAACTCGCAGCAAGTGCAGCGTTTAGCGGAACGGCAGATTGAAGTCATTCACGAACCAAGTATCGAGACGGTACCGGTTGCATTCGAATTGCCACCGGCACTTGATTGGTTGGTCGTGACGAGCCCGACAGGCGTCGAACGAATCGAGGCCGATTTACCACGATTACAAAAAACGAAAATTGCAGTTGTTGGGACAAAAACAGCGCAAGCCCTCGAACGAGCGGGGCGAACCGCGGACTTCATCCCATCTGCCTTTACGGGTGATGTTCTCGTCGCCGAGTTACAGCACCAACTATTGCCGAACCAACGGATTTGTTTTGCCCGTGGGAATCGGTCGCGCCAAGAACCACTCGAACACTTAAAACAATTCGTCTCAGCTGACGTCCTCGAAGTCGTGACATATGAAACGAACATCCGACGGATTCCACGAGAACGTTTGTCAGACGCAACTTTTATCGGATTACAAAGTCCATCGGCCGTCGAAGCACTCGCTTCGTTAGCACTTCAAACGTCTGCGACGTATGTCGCGATTGGACCGGTCACGGAACAAGCAGCGCGAGTAGCAGGACTGTATCCTCTGCGCATCGCGAAGACGTTTACGCTCGACGGATTGATTGACTGTATTTTAGAGGAGGAACTGTTATGAACACATTAGAATTCGCACGTCACCGCCGTTTGCGAAATACGGCTTCACTTCGCTCACTCGTACGAGAAAATCATTTGCATAAATCAGATTTGATTTATCCACTGTTTATCGCAGAAGGAGAAGACATTAAGCGGGAAGTTAGTTCGATGCCTGGTGTGTTCAACCTATCGCTTGATCATCTCGAAGCAGAAATCAACGAAATCGTAAAACTCGGTATCGAGTCGGTGATTTTATTTGGTGTCCCACATGATCATTTAAAAGATGAACAAGGCACAGGGGCATTCCATGATCACGGGATCGTTCAAGAAGCAACGCGTCTCGTCAAGAAACTCGCACCGCAATTGACGGTCATCGCGGATACATGTCTCTGTGAATATACATCGACAGGACATTGCGGCATCGTCGCGGACGGTACAGTCGATAATGACGCCTCACTCCCACTGCACGTCCAAACGGCCGTCTCACAAGCGCGTGCCGGTGCAGACATCATTGCCCCATCCTCGATGATGGACGGTTTTGTCGCTGCGATCCGTCAAGGGCTCGATGAGAATGGGTTCAGCCATATTCCAGTCATGAGTTATGGCGTTAAGTACGCTTCTGCCTATTATGGGCCATTCCGTGACGCAGCCAATTCAGCACCGGGTGAAGGTGATCGTAAAGGATATCAAATGGATCCGGCGAACCGCCGTGAAGCATTCCGGGAAGCAACGTCTGACGTAGAACAAGGGGCAGACTTCATGATTGTCAAACCAGCGCTTGCCTTCATGGACATCATTCGGGACGTGCGCGAGCGGATTGATTTACCAATCGTCGCCTACAACGTCTCAGGGGAATATGCCATGGTCAAAGCAGCGGCACTCAACGGTTGGATTGATGAAGAACGAATCGTCATGGAGACGATGCTTGGCTTTAAACGTGCTGGAGCAGATTTAATCATCACGTATTTCGCGAAAGACATCTGTCGTTACTTGGAGGGATCGAAATGAGCTTAACCAATCAGAACTCAAAATCAAAAGCTGCCTTTGAGCGGGCATTACCACTCATGCCTGGTGGCGTGAACAGTCCAGTCCGTGCCTATAAATCAGTTGGTATGACACCAATCTTTGCCGAACGGGCAAGTGGTTCAAAATTATACGATATCGATGGGAAAGAATACATCGATTACGTTTTATCATGGGGACCGATGATTTTAGGTCACGCCGATCCGATCGTCACGGCGGCGATTCAAGAACAGGCAACACGCGGTTGGAGTTACGGGACACCAACTGAAATCGAGTCAGCGATGGCAGAACTCGTCATCAGTCGTGTCCCGTCCGTCGAGGTCGTCCGGATGGTCAACTCGGGGACGGAAGCAACGATGGCGGCATTACGTCTCGCGCGTGGGTTTACAGGCAAAACGAAAATCCTGAAATTTGAAGGATGTTACCACGGACACGGCGATTCGTTGTTGATTAAAGCCGGTTCAGGCGTCGCGACGCTCGGTCTTCCCGATTCACCGGGAGTTCCAGCACAAATCGCCAGCATGACGTTGACGGTTCCGTATAACGACATGGACGCTGTCCGGACTGCCTTTGAAAAACATGGTGACGATATCGCAGGTGTCATCGTTGAACCGGCAGCAGGGAACATGGGCTTCGTCCCGCCGGCAGCCGGATTCCTCGAAGGGCTTCGTGAAATCACGGAAGCACACGGTACGTTATTAATTTTCGACGAAGTCATGACGGGTTTCCGTGTCGGTTTCAACTGTGCCCAAGGATACTTCGGTGTCACGCCAGACATCACATGTCTCGGTAAAGTCATCGGTGGTGGTATGCCCGTCGGTGCCTACGGTGGACGCCGTGACATCATGGAGCAAATCGCGCCGCAAGGTCCAATCTATCAGGCAGGTACCCTGTCGGGGAATCCGCTTGCGATGGCAGCGGGGCTTGCGACCTTAACGCAATTAAAACCGGAGCACTATGAAGAATTTGACCAAAAAGCAAATCGTCTAGCAGAAGGCTATTTACAGGCTGCTGCGAAATATAACATTCCGTTGACGACGAACCGGGCTGGAGCAATGTTCGGTGTCTTCTTCACTAATCAACCCGTGACGAATTTCGAACAAGCGAAAACATCGAACCTCGAGATGTTCCGTTCGTACTATCAAAAGATGGCGGCGCGCGGAATCTTCCTCCCACCGTCACAATTCGAGGGACTCTTCTTATCGACCGTCCACTCGGATGATGATATCGAACGGACGATTGAAGCCGTCGAACTGACGTTCAAAGAACTCCAGGTCGAATTTAACCGTTAAGGAGTTCTTGACGGGTGATGGACGTCTCGGATAAAATAAGGAAAGAATAATTTGGAAACAGCGTTGACGGGAAGAGTAGTCAGACAACAGACTGTAAGAGAGAACACATCCACCGGCTGAGAGATGTGACAGTGTGTCCTGACGAAGGTCACCCCACGAGCTGGTATCGTAAGCGCGAGCGAGCGATATCCGGATTCCGCACGTTACGCGGGCTAGAGGGCACTCCCGTTTTCGGGGTGAACTAAGGTGGTACCGCGGAAGAGCAACGGCTTCTTTCGTCCTTAGATGAGGACGAGAGTAGCCGTTTTTATTATGGATAAAAGGAGCGATTTAGATGCAGGAATTATCAATGCCGACGAAATATGATCCGCAGGCGACGGAAGAAAAATGGTACGATTTTTGGTTGGAAGGGGAATATTTCAAAGCCGATCAAGATCCGGAGAAAGCACCGTACACGATCGTCATCCCCCCACCGAACGTGACAGGGAAACTACACCTCGGTCATGCTTGGGATACGACACTGCAAGACATGCTGACACGAATGAAACGGATGCAAGGGTTCGACGTCCTGTATTTGCCGGGAATGGACCACGCGGGAATCGCGACGCAAGCGAAAGTCGAACAAAAATTGCGGGCAGAAGGACAATCGCGCTTAGAAATGGGACGTGAGAAGTTCCTCGAACAATCATGGGCATGGAAAGAAGAATATGCGTCGACGATTCGTGCGCAATGGGCGAAACTCGGACTTGGTCTGGATTACTCACGCGAGCGCTTTACGCTCGATGAAGGGTTATCTGAAGCGGTCCAGGAAGTATTCGTTAAGCTGTATGAAAAAGGCTTGATTTACCGTGGCGAATACATCGTCAACTGGGACCCGGCGACGAAAACAGCGATTTCCGATATCGAAGTCATTTATAAAGATATCGAAGGTGCGTTCTACCACCTCAGCTATCCGTTGACGGACGGAACAGGTCACGTTGAACTCGCGACGACGCGCCCGGAGACGATGCTTGGGGATACGGCAATCGCCGTCAATCCGAAAGATGAGCGTTACGCTCACCTCGTCGGTAAAACGATCACGCTCCCGATCGTCGAACGAGAAATTCCGATCGTCGCTGACGAATATGTCGATATGGAATTTGGAACAGGGGTCGTTAAAATCACGCCAGCGCATGACCCGAATGACTTTGAAGTCGGGAACCGCCATGACTTACCACGTGTCCTCGTCATGAACGAAGACGGAACGATGAACGAAAACGCCGGTAAATACGAGGGTATGGATCGCTTCGACTGCCGCAAACAAATTGTCGAAGATTTGAAAGCCTCGGGCGTCTTGATTAAAGTCGAACCGCACCTGCACTCGGTTGGTCACTCGGAACGGTCGGATGCAGTCGTTGAACCGTACTTGTCGCTGCAATGGTTCGTCAAGATGGAGCCACTCGCTGAAAAAGCACTTGCTGAACAACAGGGCGAGGATAAAATCAACTTCGTCCCACAACGGTTCGAAAACACCTACGTCCGCTGGATGGAGAATATCCGTGACTGGTGTGTCAGCCGTCAACTCTGGTGGGGACACCGTATTCCAGCCTGGTATCATAAAGAAACAGGTGAAGTGTTCGTTGGGAAAGAAGCACCTGCCGACATCGAAAACTGGGAGCAGGACAACGATGTCCTCGATACGTGGTTCTCGTCAGCGCTCTGGCCGTTCTCGACGATGGGTTGGCCGAATACGGATGCTGCGGACTACCAAAAATACTTCCCGACGTCGACACTCGTTACGGGGTACGACATCATCGCCTTCTGGGTATCGCGGATGATTTTCCAATCGTATGAATTCACAGGCGAACGTCCATTCAACGATGTGTTGATTCACGGTCTGATTCGTGACTCGGACGGACGGAAGATGTCGAAATCACTCGGGAACGGAATCGATCCAATGGACGTCATCGAAAAATATGGTGCCGATTCACTCCGTTGGTTCTTAACGACAGGTTCGACGCCAGGAAACGACCTACGTTTCTATTGGGAAAAAATCGAAGCGACATGGAACTTCTCGAATAAATTGTGGAACGCAAGCCGTTTCGCACTGATGAACATGGATGGTCTGACGTATGAAGAAATCAATCTGACGGGCGAAAAATCATTAGCCGATCAGTGGATTTTGACACGTCTGAACACGACGATTGCTGATGTGACACGATTATCCGATAAGTATGAGTTCGGTGAAGCCGGTCGAGTCCTCTACCACTTCATCTGGGAAGATTTCTGTAACTGGTACATCGAGATGGCGAAGTTACCGCTGAACGGTGAAGATGAGGCCGCTAAATTGACGACGCGTTCGATTCTTGCGTACACGCTCGACCAAATCATGCGTCTGATGCACCCGTTCATGCCGTTCATCACGGAAGAGATTTGGCAACACTTGCCGCATCAAGGAGAAACGATCACGCGTGCGGCTTGGCCGACACGTAATGAGACACTCGACTTCCCGCAAGCAGTGCCGGCATTCGAAGCTGTCCAAAATGTTATCCGGTCGGTCCGCAACATTCGTGCCGAAGTAAACGCACCGATGTCAAAACAAATCC
The DNA here is from genome assembly GCF_002214325.1 of Exiguobacterium sp. N4-1P. NCBI lineage: Bacteria > Bacillati > Bacillota > Bacilli > Caryophanales > Exiguobacterium > Exiguobacterium sp. N4-1P. The sequence goes on along the minus strand of NZ_CP022236.1, from coordinate 2,021,422 downwards.
AGTTGATGATTTCGACGAGTGACGACCAAGTACAGCATGACTTAGAGACGAACGTCTCGTACTTGAAGAAGTTTACGAATGCTTCCGAATTACTTGTCGAACGCAGCATGGCGGCACCGGAAAAAGCACTCAGTGCCATCGTGACCGGCGCAGAATTGTTCATTCCGTTGGCTGACTTAATCAACATCGAAGAAGAAATCGCCCGCTTGAACAAAGAACTCGTCAAGTATACGAAGGAAGTCGAACGGGTCGAGAAAAAACTCAACAACCCAGGTTTCGTCGGAAAAGCACCGGCACATGTCATCGAAGAAGAACAGGCAAAAGCACAGGATTATAACGAAAAACGTGCGGCAGTCGAAGCGCGGATCAACGAACTATCTCAATAATTTCAACAGTGGCTCAAGTTTCCTTGAGCCACTTTTTTTAAAGGAGCGGGGACAGAGTGGAGACGAGAGAAGACGTATTAGAGTGGTTGTCACGGTTACTGGCATTCGGTATCAAACCGGGACTAAGTCGGATGGAAGCGTTACTAGAAGAACTAAAGATTGATCCGGATGCTGTTCCGACGATCCATGTCGCGGGGACGAACGGGAAAGGGTCGACCGTCGCCTTCTTACGGGAGATGGGAATGGCGGAAGGGTTACACATCGGGACGTTTACATCCCCATACATCATTCAGTTCGAGGAACGGATCATGCTGAACGGAGTGCCGATTGCTGAAGCGGATCTCGTTAAGGCAGCAAATGCAGTGAAGCAAGCAATGACCGAGCTTGAGCCGACGATTGGTACAGTGACGGAATTTGAAGCGTTGACGGCACTTGCTTTCTATCATTTCAATCAAGTTCGGCCAGACTTCGTCATTTACGAGGTCGGACTCGGAGGGCTTTATGACTCGACGAACGTACTGAAGCAACCGATTGCTGCCATCATCACCTCGATTGGTCACGATCATCAAGCGATTCTCGGAGATACGCTCCAAGAGATTGCCCTTCAAAAGTTCGGCATCATCAAACGGGGAACATCGGTCATTGCCGGGAAACTGCAAGAGGAATTGACGGTCCCGTTGATGGCCTATTGCGGCGACCGGGCAGCGACGTTGAAGTGGAGTCAGGAAGCCATCGTCTCGTACCGGCTGAACGCGACAGGGACATGGGCGACATATGAAGGGATTCCCGAAACACGACTTGGACTCGAAGGGCACCATCAAGTCGAAAATGCAGCGAATGCCGTCATCTGTGCAAAGAAACTCGGTTGGTCGAAGACGGCAATTCGTCGTGGTCTCCGAAACGCCAAACATCCGGGACGGTTTGAGACGATTTCGCGCGAGCCGCGCATCATCTTAGACGGGGCTCATAATCCGGAAGGTGTTAAAGCGCTCGTCGACCGTCTAAAACAGGAAACAATGCCAATCGTCATCCTTTGCTCCATCCTGCGGGATAAAGATCGCCTTGCGATGATTAAACAATTTCAGGAAGTGACACCAACGATTATGGAGACGACGTTTGATTTTCCGCGAGCCCGGTCGCTAGAAGAACTGACTGCGGATGGGGCAAATGTCATAGAACTCGATTCGTTTCTCGCTGAATACGAAGGAACCAATCAAACACTCATCGTAACAGGATCTCTTTACTTCATCAGTGTCGTTCGTGAAAAAATACTGCGACAACGTTTTACAAAAAAGGGAAAACGCTAAAAGTCCTTGTATACTAAGGTTGGGGTAATATAGTCCTATATTTTATGATCTTACGACGAGGAGACGATGGAAGATGAAACGGTGGTTACGTCTGTTTTTAGTCAGTGTACTGATCTTTACGAGTTTTAGTTATATACAGGAACCACATACGAAGGCTGCTGCGGCAGATAAGTTGAAAATTCTTGAAATCCGGGATGCATGGTCGACGACGAACCGGATTGATCCAAATACGACAATCACCTCATTGCTCAACGGGCTCGATTCGACCCGCTATGAGATTGAAATGATGACGGTCAAAGAATTGAACGCTTCTCGTTTTCCGTTAGATGGTGCGTTTGATGCTGTTGTCTTTGATCCATCCGTCTTCACAGGAACCGACCGTTATTCAATGACAATCTCGGATACGAAGAAAGCACATAATACGAGTAAGATTGAGAACGACATCACGAAGTTAAAAGGAAATGAAATCGTCAGTGCCTTCGTCAATAAAGGGCTGCCGGTTTTTCTACATCAAGATGTCTTGACACATACGTCAAGCAATTTTAATGCCATCTTTAAAGATCTTAAATCAAATGCATTGATGCGATATACGGATATTCAGACAGTCGTGACGAAGTTAAAGACTCAAAAGGTCATCCGTCCGCGGCTAGAAGGTGTTTCCGTCAAACAAAACGGTGTGTCATTAACAGGAATCGATAAAGGGAAGTCAGCTGTTCCGAACGTTCCAATCGACTTCATGTACACGACGACGCTCGAGAACACGAATCAGTTAGCGCAACTGTATATCGACTTTGATAGCAATGACCAATTTGAAGAGTCGGAAAAGGTTGATGAGAAGCCGGCTACCAAAACGGGGGCATTGAGCTATAATTTCGATGCCCCGAGTTACACGGGACCGCGGAACTGGATGATCCGTGTGTCGAGTAGCGACGGACTGACCGACTACAAAACAGGTAGTTTCTTAATGAAGGACCAAGTCGCAGAAGCAAAAATCTTACAGGTGACGCGCAGTGGATCGACGGGTTCAATCAATGGCTTCATGAACACCGGTACGTTATTGAAAGAAACCGGGTACTATGATTTTAACGTCGAAGTCATTACGGCAGATACATTTAACAGTACGTACGCATCACGAAACTTAAATACGACGTACGACATGTTAATCTTTGGATTTCAAGATTCGTACGGAGCGGCGTCGCTGAATGATGCGGCCTCGAATGCAATCCTTGATTTCACGAACACCGGGCAAGGACTGATGTTGTCCCACGATACGATTTTCCGTCCAAGTCAGTCAGCGAATCCGGAACTGTTCTGGGAAAAGAAATTTGCCGGACTTGCCGGACAAAAGAACTTCACGAACATGGGGTACGGAGCACAGCGGACGTCAGGGAAGGCGGTCAAACAAAATGACGGTGTCATGACGTCGTATCCGTTTACGTTAGCGGATGAAGTCTCAATCGCAACAACCCATGACCAATACTTTGGTCTTGATTTAGAACAACCCGATTTAATTCCGTGGTACAACATTCGGGAAAATAGTACGGCTGATTCGAATCAGTCAGCCGGACGCACAATCGGCGATGCCCGTAACCATTACTACATGTATACAAAAGGCAATGTGACGTATTCTGGTGCAGGACATACCTCGACGTTCAACCAACAACAGGAAAAAGAACTGTTCTCGAACACGATGTACCGCGCCTTTATCGGGGCGAATCATAAACCGCTCATTAAAAATATCCTGCCAGCCAATCAAGCGAGTTATTTAGACAATGAACCAATCACGGTATCTTATAAGGTTAATGACTATGACTTACGCGATCGGGAATTGAAGACACGAATCTACATCGACAATGAAAAAGTGTATGAAAATAATAAACTAAAAAACAATTCGTTTGTCAGCCAAAGCTTCGATGCTAAGTTGACAGGGAAAACAACCGCGACAATCCGGATCGAAGCAGAGGATCAACGGGGGGCGAAAACGATTGAGACACGTACCGTCCAAATCGTTCAGCCATCCGCTTCATCTCCGTTCACGTTATCACGGTCAATCGATCCGGCAACGATTCCGCAAGGGGAAACAGCAACGATTACGTATACGGTCAAAACAAGCCCGATGCTTCAAAAAGATGCAATCGGTAACAACGGCTACATCATGGGACAATTTTCAGTAACGATGGAAGATATTTTGTTTACAGAAAACTTCCCGAGTAATGTCGAAGTCGTCTCAGCAACAGGTCTTAACGGTGCGAAAATCGTCAATCAAACATTGACGGGGAATGTACCGGACATCGAATATGATGAAGCGATTGAAGGGCTCCACAAAGGATTATGGATTGCAAAGCCGTCGGAACTGACTTTTACCGTAAAAGTACGAGCGAAGGATGCGGCAGGTGTTCATGTCTTCGATGAAAAAGAGAATACAATTGTTTCAACGAAGACCATCTACCGTGATAAAAAAAATGGCGTCGATAAATCGACTTCACTTGCGAACGATGTTCAGTCGTTCCCGAGACTAGGATATGCCTTATCGACCCGCTTTGCGACGGAAGCTAAAATTCCAGCTGTCCGGATGGATATCAACACGCCGTCTTATAAGGTATTGCCAGAAATCAATCCGGCAGGTAGCCAGTACGGCACATTGAGATGGTCGATTGAAGATACGAGCATTGCGAAGATTAACGATCAAGGCATCATCGAACCGAAGAAAATCGGAACGACGGAAATTAAATTGATTGTCCCCGTCGCGAATGGACGTGAGTTAGTCGCGACTTCGAAGTTGACGATTAACGATGTCTTTGGTGGATTGATCGTCCGTGGTGTACCAAGCGAGTTATACGTCGGACAGACGAAAGCGATGACGGGCGAAGCAGCCATGTTGTCCGGGACGGATGCACCGATTAAATGGCTTGTCACGAACAACGATTTAGTCGAGGCTACCGGTCTGACAACAGATGAGTTATCGCTAACAGGAAAAAAACCAGGCACAATGACCGTTCAAGCCGTTGTTCCGGCATCGAGCGGCAGCACGACCTATTTAGCACAGTCGCAAATCTATACGATTGAAGTTAAATTACCGGAACTAGCCGTAACACCGAATAACCTAGAGTTATGGGTCAACACGACGCAAGATGTCACAGCGACCTTTACACCGAGTATTCGATTACCGTTCACCGTTTCGACGTCTAGTCCGGCGATCGAACTCATTCAAACGGCGGCTGGTTACACAGTCAAGGGAATAACGGGGACACCGGCTGGTCCAGTCGACGGCTTATTGAAACTTCGAGATTTTACAGCGACACAAGCCATCACGAAAATCATGGTACGTGAAAATCCAACTGATTTGACGGCGAACGATTTAACACTTTCCATGCAGGATGTTCAAAAGCAGCCTGTCTTGAACTGGTTACCCGTGACGGCGACAGAGCGTTTTTATCGGTTGGAAGTGCTTCAGGGAAAAGAGTATGTGAAGATTGATTCATCGGCACAAGCCTTAAAACCGATTCGCCCAGGTGTCGCACGTGTCAAAGTGACGGCATTAAAAGCAGATCAATCGGTCCTTGAAGTCATCAAAACCGGTGCGACGGAGAAACAACCGTTGACGGCGACCTTTAAAGTGACGATTTCTTCTGAAGGTTCGAGCACTTCACCAGATACGGATGTCTATTAAGTGACGGGGGAAATGACGTGAAGAAAAAGCAAATCATTAGCGTCGTTCTCCTGTTTCTAATCGGAATTGGAGCAGCGACCTACTTGTTGATCGAACAGCGAAACCAGCAAGCGTTTGAAAAGAGTATCGATACGTCAGATGTTAACGCATTTGCGTCAGCAGTCGAACACGTTTCTTTATCGACAAAAGACCGGAATCAGTACATTCAGCAGTTCCAAGAAGCACTCGACTATGACAAAGCACTCGTTTTGTTGGACGACACGAGTGTTAAAAATCAAGTTAACTGGTTTTATGTCGCCCGGTTCGGACCAGCTTCTGTAGTCAAGCAATGGCTTGCTACGGGGGCTTCCGTCGAGCAAACGAATGAGCAACAACAGACAGTCTTGCATGTTGCGACGAGCGTGAACCAACCTGCGGATGCTTATGCTTTACTGATTAAAGAAGCTACACGAAAAAATATCAATGCGCTCGATAAAGCCGGAAATTCGCCTCTCTACTATGCGACGGTCGATCAAAATGAGACTGTGATTAAGCAGTTACTGGCAGCAGGAGCAAATCCGAACGTCGGAAAGCATCAGCCGATTTATGAAGCAGTCAAACAAGACCGACAGGATATTTATCAGTTGTTGGTAAAACAAGGTGCAGAAGTCAAGAAGACCAAAGTCAAAAAGTTGGCACGAGCGTATGGTGCGACAACATTTCAATGAAAAAACCCCTCGACATCCATCAATGTCGAGGGGTTTTTAGCGTCAAGGAGTTGTTCGTTTCGGAGTCTCGACATACATTTTGACAGCCCGACTGAGTGGAAGCATCGACGTCGGATTTTTCAGGACACTCGCATCATATTTCAGGCGGAGACGAGATTGTACCGCGTCAGCAGATTTTTTCGTGTTCATCAAAGTGGTCAACGCGGTGACGTCTGCCGGGTAGCGCGCTTCCGGTAAGTCCAGCGTCCCGCGATACGCATTAACCTCAAGCTGTCCTTTTGTGAAGATACCGCCTTGTAAGTTCATCGTCGACCCGACTGAATAAATGCGATTCAAGGTAGGCGAATCACTGTAAAGAAAGGCATTCATGTCCGGTGCGGTTGTTTTAGGTGCGGAAAACTTATTGACACGATTGATCGTTAACGTTCCTTTGCTGAGTAAAATCAGAGTGTTTTGATTCGTTGAACTCGTGATGCCTTGAATGTTGGCATCATCTAACCGGCTTGAACCGGTCGAGAAGATGGTTGTCGCAAAACTGACGTTACCCCGAATCAATAAATCACCGAGGACGACGATTGGACGTTTAATCTCAAGCGGTTGCGTAATCGGATTGAGTGAAGAAATCGTCAAGTTGCCGTCGATGATTAACGGTTCGAGCGATTCTTTAACGATATCATCGGTAATCGTCACTGTATTTTGCTCAGTCGGAGCTGGGATGATGATTTGTTTCTTCGTACTCAATTCATTCAAGAATGGTCCTGTCAGCACCGATTTTTCAATTGATTGACTCTTTAAGTAGGTCGGAACGGAGGCGAGTGGTGTGTTACTTGGAATCGTTAAGAAATCATTCAGGGCAAATTCAAAATCGAACGGAACGAGCGTATCTTTCGTTGAAACAAGATCCGTTTTGGTGGTCGGATCAAAGACGGTCGCATCACATGGTAAAAAGTCTGTACATGTTAGAAGCGGTTGAGTTTGCGGCTGGAAAACACGAACTTGTCCATCAATGTATGGATGGGCCAGCTTATCTGTATAGTGGCCTATCTGACCGTTATAGATGAAGTTTGGCGTCGCAGAAACTTTGAGTGCTTCCCGCGAGAAGACGTTCCCTTCGATTCGTGGTGCTCCATTTAAGATGACTTGATTGTCGGACCCGAGCGTATAGTATAGAAAACTAGGAATCGCTGATAAATAGACCCGTTGAGTATAGGTCTTTTTGACCGTCGGTTGATCACCTTTCGTCTCTTCGACGTGAGCGGTCAAATCGAACGCTTTAACACGGACGTTCGAGGCGGCTTCATTTAACTGAACTTCAACAAGAGGAGCCGACGTCTTCAAGGGGAGTATGATTTTATTCGGGATATCTGCAAATAGCTCTTTTGAGGAACTGGTTGGATTCTCTTGACTGGTTTTTGCGACGAGTTGTTGGAGTGCTGCGATCGCTTGATCAAGCTCGTTTTGCGTCGCTGTATCGACTTCGATATTCGTTCCGCGAATTTCCGTCAATCGTGTCGATTGTAGGCTGACACCAATCGTCGCGATTGCTAAGACCGATAGGACGGTCAATGTCACGAGTACGAACAATAGCGTATAACCTTCTTCAGATTTTTTCATGGGTCGTCCTTTCTGAACTAAAATCCAATCGTACTATTCAAGGTCTGTGTTTCTTCATTATCCGTCGACTGAATTCGGAGCGTCATCGTCAAAATGCCATGGACGACGTATCTGCCCGGGTAGTCACCGGTCGTGATGTCGACGTACTCGGGACTTGAAATCGTAAAGGTCTTTTTGATTTCTGTTTGATCATTGATGTTTTCGAGTGCACCTTCGTAGATGAGTATGTTTTCGTCAAGTCGTTGTGTTGCGAATGTATAGGTGATTGGAGTTGATGTGACTTCATTTTGTTGTTCGACATTGGCGTTGAACGGAATGAAGCCGTCCGTTCGCTCGAGTAGACCGGAATCTAGGTTAAGGCTAGGCAATGTCTTTTTATAGAAAGACAGCTCATTCGCTGTTGTGATGCGAATGGCATCGAAGCCGGTGATTTCATTTAAAATGAGTCCGACCGAACTATCGGCTTCGCTTCTGAGCTCACTGATGATTCCCGTCGCCTGAAAACTCTTTGTACCGGAGATGAAGACGGTCAGGATGACTCCGCTAAAAATAGCAGCGATGACGATGGCAACGAGCAGTTCGACGAGGGAAAATCCGTCATTTTGTTGCGGGAAAACTTTGGTTGAGCGTCGCATTCGTAATCGATCCTTTCAATGATGTAATCGGTTCAGCTTGACCGTCGAGATAGACATAGACGTATAAATCGAGGAGGTTCGGATTTTCGATTCCTTCGATTTTATGCGGGGTAACACTGATTTTTACATCGAATGGCATATTATTTATTTCCGCATCATTGAAGATTGAGTCACAAATAGCCGATACACCACATGACGGCGTGTTCGGCGTCGGTATTGTATAGCTACCATTCTGATATGGGGTGCCTTTCGTCTGTTCAAGAAGTGTATCGAATACGAAGGGGCCGTTCTCCGCTTCGACGGCTTCCCGTTCGATATAAGAAGCGGCATTTTTCGCCAGGTAATTCGCAAACGTCAATTCCGTGCTATCACGAGAAGCGGATAAGGATTGGGAAAAAATGCTGATGAGTGAAACTGAAATGATTGAAAGAATCGTGATACTGACTAATACTTCGATTAATGAAAAGCCTTGTTGCTTGTTTTGCATGGATTCACCTCGTATCTGACTCAATATGAATTATCTATTCAAAAATGAAAAACGGTATGTATTCACACATGATGAAAGTTATTGTCAGGATAGGACTTATGTTTCATCATAATATTCATTATAATGGAAATACTAGACACCTGAAATGGTTATTTCATAAGGAAAGGAAACAGATGATGATAAATCCTAAACGTTTTGCAGTACATACGCTTCTTTTAGTCCTCTTGATTGCCTTAATCTATGTTCCTTCGTTTGCGCTGATTTCGTTTACGGGACAAGCAAGCGTCAGTGAGAAGTTTTCTGAAAGTGCCCGGATTGCCTCTGTTCCGGTTAGTGGTATGACACGGGAAGAAGCAAAACCGAAAGTTCAAAAAGCCATCACGACCTGGTCGAACAAAACGCCATTGACGATTGGGACGGGAGAAGAACTTGTTCCTGTTCCGACGACGCTCGTGACGTTTAAAGTGGATGAGGCCGTCGAAGCAGCTGCTTTAAAAAAGGGAGGCGACTTGGACATCACGCTTGACGAACCGGGCGTTGAAGCATTCCTCTCGACGCAACCGGTCGTATACACGCCGGAACAAACGACGGCATTTAAAGCATGGCTGACGAACATGGGACAACAACTCGAAGAGGGCAACTATGATCCGGCTGTCTCGACAACATCTCCATCAACGGAAGAAGTCGTTTCCTCGGTGTCCTTTACAACACGTTCAGTCGCCGAAGAACAGATGGTTGAGGCGATGACGCAAGTCGATTTAAAAGCCGGACAGTTGATGAATACGAAGACATACGGAATGGACGGTGTGGCGGCTTCATATATCGGCAGTAAACTATATGAACTCTTCGCAAAAACACCGTTTGAAATCGTCGAGCGGATGCCGCATGATCAATTGCCTGAGGGAATCACACTCGGCTACGATGTCCGAATTGATGAAAAAACAGATTTTGCCGTACGGAACACACAAGCAGTGAACTACCAGCTTGTCGCAACGAAAAATGGTAGTGACGTGACGCTTGAACTACGGGGAATGCCGTTCAAAGAAACGGTCACAGCAGTGCTTGAAGGTGAAAAATCAATTCCGTACCGGACGATCACCCGCTATTCAGCGACACTATCTGCTGGAACGACAAGTGATACACAGTCCGGGTCGGAAGGGACATCGATTGAACTGTACCGCATCATCAAGTCGAACAAAGGCGAAGAGAAAATGCTGGTCGCACTTGATTTTTATGCCGCGACACCGGCAATCATCACGAAGAGCAGTCAAGCGGAGCAAGCGCCGGTCGTCACACCACCTGCTGAAGATCCACAGGACGGGACGACGGATCAAACCGATGCTGAGTCCGATACGACGGATCAAACGGACCCAGAGTCAGATGTGACAAGTCCAGACGCACCGGCAACTCCCGATACACCGACGTCACCGGATACACCAGATGCTCCGACAGAAGGCGATCCAGCTTCTCCCGCCGAAAGTGATCCAGCGGAACCAGCAGTCGGCTAAAAATCAATAGAAAATGAGGGATCCTATGAACTGGACAGATTTAGCAATTGAGCTCGGAATCATTATTGGTCTGGCGACGATTATTTGTGGCTTGATGTTTGCGGTTCAAATCCCATTCATCGTGACGTCACGTGCGAAAGTTATTCTCTCGGTGATGGCACTTGTACTAGTGTTAGCACTTTACATGCTCGTCAAATTCGATTGGATGGCGAATCCGTTTGTCATTGCGGGATATATCGTCACACTCCTAATCGTTACAGCGATCACGAGTACGATTGACGAAAAACAACAACAGCGACCGACAGTACTTGATGAAGAAGAAACATGGCACGCGGAAGGGTGACGAACTAAATGGCAATGAAACGGAAACGTCTCGGCGAGATGCTGCTTGAAGAAAGTCTCGTCACGGAAACTCAGATTGAAGAAGCCTTGACGGTCAAACGGGCGACTGAAAAATTAGGGGATGCGCTCTTACGATTAGGGCATTTGACGGAGCAACAACTACTCGAAGCGCTCCATCATCAATTGAAGATACCAATCATTCAACTGTATAACTATCCGGTCGACGTGGCAGTCACGAAGCTGATTTCAAAAGATCTTGCTCAGCGCCATACGCTCGTCCCGGTCTACCGGGAAGGCAACCGTTTATTCATTGCGATGGCGGATCCGCTCGATTTGATTGCGATTGATGACCTGCGGCTTCAGACGGGGTTGATGATTGAAGTCGGCATCGCGACACGCGATGAAATCCGACGGACGATTTTAAAGTATTACGATATCGATTCATCACTCCGGGAGTTACTCGAATCCGATGAAATGATGGAGTCTGATGCGACGCGGGATGTCGTGACACGAGAAGATGCGCCAATCATTCGTCTCGTTAATCAAATTCTCGAGAATGGGATTTCGCAACGGGCATCCGACGTCCACATGGATCCGCAGGAAGCCTCCTTATCGATTCGGATTCGGATTGACGGGGAGTTGCGGACGGAGAACAACTACCCGAAACAAATTCAGAACATCTTGACGACCCGGATCAAGGTCATGAGTGAGCTTGACATTACGGAATCACGCTTGCCGCAAGACGGACGGATCAAGTACATCTATAATGGTCTCGCCTACGATTTCCGTGTCTCGACGCTTCCGACGGTCTATGGTGAGAAAGTCGTCATCCGGATTCTCGACAGCTCGAACTCGAATATCTCGATTTCGAAAATCGGATTTAGTGAACGCAATGAATCCCAGTTCCGGGAGATGCTGAAACGACCGAACGGCATCATCTTGATTACTGGACCGACAGGGTCTGGTAAGTCCTCGACATTGTATGCGGCTCTAAACGAATTGAATGATGAGAGCCGTAACATCATTACGGTCGAAGATCCGGTCGAGTACCAAGTCGACGGCATCAATCAAGTTCAAGTGAACAGTAAGATCGGTTTGACGTTCGCGAGTGGGTTACGCTCGATTCTGCGACAAGATCCGAACGTCGTCATGGTCGGAGAGATCCGCGATATTGAAACGGCGGAAATTTCGATTCGTGCCTCATTGACGGGACACCTTGTCCTGTCGACGTTGCACACGAACTCGGCCATCAGTTCGATCACCCGTCTGATTGACATGGGAGTTGAACCATTCCTTGTCGCGGCGTCGGTTACCGGATTGATTGCGCAGCGTCTCGTCCGTCGCGTCTGTCGTGATTGCGGGGAAGTCCAACCCCTTTCAAAACGCGAACAAGAGTTGTTTGCGCAAGAAGGGATCGAAGCGACGACCGTCATGCGTGGACGCGGCTGTTCGTCTTGTAACATGACGGGGTACCGGGGGCGACTCGCGATCCAGGAAGTCGTCATGATCGATGAAGTATTGCGACGGATGATTATGAACCAATCGACGGAAAGCGAAATCACGATGTACGTCAAGTCGCAAGGTCAACGGTTCCTGTTAGCGGATGGACTGACAAAAGTCGCCCAAGGAATTACGACGACGGAAGAAATCTTACGGACGGTGATATCAGAATGAGTACGATGGAACGCGCACAAATCGAAGACATTCTCAGATCGTCAAAAGAAAAAGGGGCTTCTGACGTCCATTTGACGGCAGGATCTCCCCCCGTCTTTCGCGTCAATGGAACATTGATTGCTTACGGGACGGATAAACTCAAACCGGTCATCATCGACGGGTTCGTTCAGTCGCTGATTACCGAGGAAATGTACCTTCAGCTCAAACAAGATCGTGACATCGACTTTTCCTTTGGTGTGACGGGTGTCGCCCGTTACCGCGTCAATTGTTTTTATCAACGTGGTGCACTCTCAATGGCTTTTCGAACGATTCCGACTGAAGTGCCGACACTCGAACAATTGGCGTTACCTCCTGTCCTCAAACGGTTTTTAACGAAACCGCATGGCTTGATTCTCGTCACGGGACCGACCGGGTCAGGGAAGTCGACGACGCTCGCTGCGATGATCAACGAAATCAATCAGACGATGTATAAACGCATCATTACGCTCGAGGATCCGATTGAATACTTACATAGTCATCATAAAAGTTTGATTGACCAACGTGAAATCGGCATTGATGCCCCGCGATTCGCGAGTGGCTTACGTTCTGCACTCCGTCAGGATCCGGATGTGATTTTGCTTGGTGAGATGCGCGACTTAGAGACGATTTCGACGGCAGTCACAGCTGCAGAGACGGGACATCTCGTCTTCGCGACCGTCCATACGTCGACCGCTGCCTCGACAGTCAGTCGGATCATCGATGTTTTTCCATCGGAGCAACAGGATCAAATTCGCGCCCAACTTGCAAATGTCCTGGCGGGTGTCGTCTCGCAACGCTTGATGCCCCGGTCCGATGGTACAGGCAGGGTCGCGGCGCTTGAAATCATGGTCGAGACACCAGCCGTCTCAAACTTGATTCGCACAGGTAAGGAATATCAGATTCAATCCGTTTTGCAGACCGGAAAACAGTATGGGATGCAGACGATGCAAATGGCCTTACAAGACTTAGTTAGTCGGGGACTGATCCCAGCATCAGCCGCGACACCTTACATATCGGGGTGAGCAGATGGCAGTATTCATGTATGAAGGTCGGACGATGGCCGGTAAACGGAAAAAAGGTAAGATTACAGCATTAACGAAACGGGAGGCGGCAGAACGTCTCCGGACAGAACAAATCGCCGTCACGTCACTTGAGAAACAAGAATCAAAAGGCTTAAATACCGAGATCACATTCTTAACGGCAAAACCGAAAATCGAACATTTAGTCATGTACGCACGTCAATTTGCGACGCTCGTCCGGTCCGGTGTCTCAATCGTTAAAGCGACCGAAATTTTACGGAAACAGACAGAATCGAAGCCGCTCGAGCGGGCACTCGTCGAAGTCGAAGATGATTTACGGAGCGGGATTCAATTTTCGCAAGCGATTGAGAAACATCCGCGCGTCTTTGATACATTCTTCGTCAGTATGGCGATGGCGGGTGAGGCGAGCGGGAATTTAGAAGAAGCCCTCGATAACATCGTCACCCAGCTTCAAAAACAGTACGAGATTAAACGGAAAGTCATTTCGGCATTGATTTATCCGGCCGTCGTTTCAATCGTCGCGATTGGTGTCGTCGTCTTCCTGATGTTGAACGTCGTCCCGACGTTCGCGTCGATTTTCGATCAACTCGGAAGCGAACTTCCATTAATTACGAAACTTGTTGTTGCCGTATCGGACTTTTTTGTCGCTTACTGGTGGGTCTTGTTGCTTGTCGCCTTCGGATTGCTCGGTCTGCTGTATTTTAATTTAAAAAATGAGCGGCAACGGGTCATCTTCGACAGCTTACTGTTAATGTTGCCGGTCTTCGGACCATTGATTCAAAAGTCACAGATTGCTTTGATGACGCGGGGACTCGCTGTATTACTGAATGCATCGGTCCCGATTCTTGCTTCGCTCGACATTACGGAGCGAATCGTCACGAACCGAATCATCCGTAAAGGAATCGCCGGTGCGAATGAAGCGATGTCGCGCGGGATTCCGATGCACGAACCATTAGAAAAAAACAAATATTTCCCACCTCTCGTGACACAGATGATTGCCATCGGGGAGGAGTCCGGGCGCCTGGACTCCATGCTGACAGAGGTCGCAGACTTTTATGAGACGGAAGTTGAAACAACGACGGATCGCTTGAAGTCAATCATCGAGCCGCTGTTGATTGTCGTCCTCGCCGCAATCGTTGGTGTCATCGTCATCGCCGTCGTCGTCCCGATGTTCAAAATCTATTCGGATATCCAGGGCGAATAACAACTGCGAAATCATTTACCTGTTGTCTAAAAAAGACATAATTAACTAAAATTATGGTGCTACTATAATAGTATTCATATGGATAGTATTACCTATACATCGAACTCAGAAAAAAGCACTAGGGAGGAATACTAAAATGTTAGAACGGTTAAAAGAAATTTGGTTAGATGCAAAACAAATGCGCGATGAGCGGGGCTTGACGTTGATCGAGTTACTCGTCGTTGTCGTTATCCTCGGAATTATTGCCGCAATCGCGGTAGTAGCGATTGGCGGATTGATTGAAAACTCACGTAAGGATGCAGTCGTATCCGATGCGAAACAATTAGTAGCGGCAGCGAAGTTGTATACATCTTCAAATCCAGTTCAACCTGGAGAAACTGTGAAAGTTGGTGTTAATGAAAATAAAAAAGCAATCGTAGCAAATGACGTCACAAAAGGTACGACAGCTACGCCGAGAGTAGATTCTTTGAAAAAATATATCGATGATATGAAGGATGCCTTAAATTCTGATAAGGCGTATGAAGATTCATTCGTCACTGTCACTGAGGACAAAGGTACTTATACTTATAAAGTTACTTTAAAAAGTGAGTCTGAAGATTATACTTACTTCACAGGAGCAGCTCCATCAGCACTCAAACGAACTGGTATAGAAGAAAAGAAATAATTTAAATTCCACCCCCACCTCGGGGGTTTTTTTCTGAAGTTTTTTAAGAAAGGAGCCTAACATGACAATCGTTTTTACAGTCTATTTTTTCATTATTGGCATGTTGATCACGTCGTTTACAAATGTCGTCGGACTGCGGATTCCGGTGGGGGAATCGATTGTGCGACCGCGCTCGCATTGCCCGAATTGTGGTCACGTCCTCGGTGCGCTCGAACTGACACCGGTCATCGGCTATCTCGCTTTACGCGGAAAATGCCGTGTCTGCCAACTGCCGATCTCCGCGAAGTATCCGGCGCTGGAACTGCTTGGTGGCGTACTTTACGCCTATGCGTTCTATCAATTCGGATGGTCGATGCAATTCGTGTTGACACTTGTCCTGACGAGCCTGTTATTCATCCTCGTCATGTCGGATCTTGCTTACATGCTCGTCCCGAATAAAATATTACTCTTCTTTTTACCGATTAGTCTGATAGTTCGCTACCTTTCTCCATACGAGAACTGGTATAATCCAATTATTGGCGGAATCGTCGGTTTTAGTTTATTGTTTGCAATTTTTCTCGCATCACGTCAAGGGATGGGCGCAGGGGACGTCAAACTGTTTGGTTTACTCGGTATTTTTCTCGGACCACTCGACGTCGTGATTGCCTTATTCGTCTCGGCACTTGTCGGTTCCGTCATTGGGCTGACATTGCTCGGATTGAAGCGCGTCGAACGCAAGCAACCGATTCCCTTCGTCCCGTCGATTGCGATCGGGACATTACTCACTTATTATTTCGCGGACGATTGGGTGACGTTATACCTCGATCTGTTCCTATGAGAAAGGACGAACCTACATATGGCGCAAGCTAGGCGTAGAGGTACATATATTTATTTCAACTTCACGGATGTCGCCGTCTTCGGCGCCGTCGTCAAGAACGGTGTCATCAAACGACGCGCTGTTGCGTCCCTGCCTGCCGGGACACTCCAAGGTGGATGGTTGCAACCGGAAGCGTCACTTGATTTGATTTTTGACAGCCTGTTGACGAAATTAAAGGTTCCGCGAGGTTCGCAAGCTGTTCTTGCCCTCGATGGTTCACTCGTCCTTGCCCGAAAACTTGAAATCCCGGAGTCGGTCGAGACGAATCAAATCCGCGGGTACTTGTTCATGGAGCTTGGTCACAGTATCGTCCTGCCGTTTGAAGAACCGTACTTCGATTACACTCTGCTCGAAGAAGACGGCAAACGGGAAATCATGCTGTATGCGGCACCGAACGAAGCGATTCAACAATACATGCAATTGTTTAAGCAAAAGCACCTGCGGCTTGTCGCAGCTGAACCGCAACCGCTCGCTACGTTTTTCGGAATCGAGTCGCTCTATGAAGTCGAAGACAGTAGCAGCGTCTTGATTTGGAACGTCAATGCGACGAATCATCAACTGATCATCATCGAAGACAAAGTGCCGCGCTTAATCCGTTCCGTCGATACGTTCAGTTCGAACGTCTGGGAAGTTGAAGTGATGGAGGATCGTCTCCATTACCGGTATCGCTTAGATGACGCACAAGTCGAGATGACGCTTGACGAAATGCTGCTCGAATTTTCACGTGTGCTCGATTTCTATCGGTTTTCGCTCGCACGCGACCAACGGGAAATCAGCCGTGTCATTCTAGCGGGAGACTTCCCGTTCCAGGAGGAGCTCGTCAAACGGTTCGAAGCGAATTTTGATCTCCGACTCGAACAGCTTTCGGAGCAGCTCGAAGTCGCGCCACAACCGATTCCGCGTGCGTATTTACCGCTGATCGGACTCGCGATTCCACAAAAAACTCGAATCAATCTGTTACCAGAGAACGACGTCATGCCGAAGTTTCCGCTCGTCGCGTCGCTCGTCCTGTTGTTATTTGGCGGAATGATTGGCGGCTACTTGTTCTGGCAAACGGACCAGTTCGCGGACCGAATCGAGACGGCAAACAATCAAGTGCAAATCGTTCGTGCCCTTCAAGCGGAATCGGCACAATCAGCAAAACAAGAAATTGCCCAATTGAAGCAGACCGTCGACGGATTAGAGGAGACGCCGCGCCCGGCAGTCCCGACGCTTGAACGGATTACCCGCTACTTACCGGAACGCGGCTACATCTTACAGTTCGCCTATGGTGCCGATCATCTCGTGACGATGAATGCACAATTCGAAACACTGGAAGAGTTGAATGGTTTTTATCGTCAACTCTTGACGGATGACGTCTTTACAGGAGTTTCATTGACAGGTATCACAACGAAGACGATGAACGAAGAGGCAGATGTCGTCACGTCGACGACGATCGACCCGGCAACAGGGGAAGAAATTCCGACGACGACGATTACACCATCGGCTGATGAAAAAACGGAAGAACCGCGTTACATCGGTCAATTCACGTTGTCAGTCTTACCGGCGGAGGTCGTCAAAGGTGAAACGAATGAAGCGAATCCGGATGTACCAAAAGAAGATGGCGAGACGGAGTCGGCAACGCCAGACGGTGAAGTGACACCGGAAGACGGAACAGGCGAAGTCGTCTCGACCGAGATTGAGGAGGTGGAGGATAATTGAAGCGCTATAGTAGTTACCTTCTCCTCGGATTGACGCTCCTGCTCGTAATTGGAGGAGTCGCCTATTTCGGTTATACGACCTATACGACGTACGAAGAATTGAATGAAACGGAAGCGACGCTTGACCGGGAACAGATGGCCCTCGAAATCGCAAAAGCGAATGAGCAAAAAGTCGATGTCGCCGAATCAAGCTTCTTACAGAAAAAAGTGCCTGTCCTCCCGGCGAATGATGACGTCATCGACGCCATCAATGCCTCGAGTCAAATCGCAGGAGTCAAAGTCCAGTCGATTACGTTCAGCCAAACGGATGTTGCACCTGCTCCGGTTGTCGAGTCGACACCGGTCGTCGACGGAGCGATGGCGACAGAGTCTGACAGCGATGCGGATGGAGCAGAAGCACCCGTCGCGACAACGGCCGCGACACCGCTTCCGGCATCGTTATCCGTCGAAGCACCATCCTATCTCGAACTGATGGCATTCCTTAAACAAATCGAACGGACGGATCGGATTACGATCTTGCGTCAGATTCAATTGACGGGGCCGGATGAACCGGGTGCCGGAAGTGAGACGATTCTTCTTGACGATGAGATGATGGCGTTTACGATTGAAATCGAGACGTATTACCGACCTGATCTAACACAACTCGTTCCAGATAAGAAGACACCACTCAAGGAGACGACCCCGAAATCAGATCCCTTTGTTGATGTCACAGGAAATTAGTTTGGAAACAAGTGCTTCCCTTCACGGGAGAGGCACTTGTTTTTCGTTATACTACCCGTTGAGTGAATTAAGCTAGTTCGAAATCTATCAGAAAGAGCGTGATACTAATGGTAACGCAACCACCCTTGATTCTTGCTTCGGCGTCTCCGCGCCGGACACAGCTTTTGGACCAAATCGGGATACAGCATGAGGTTCGTCCTGCTGACGTCGTCGAAGAAGCGCCCTATCCGATGGCGCCTGCCGAATACGTCGCCTACTTATCCGACAAAAAAGCACGTGCTGTAGCTAAGGCGGATGAAATCATTCTGGCGGCAGATACCGTCGTGTCGATTGACGGTTTGATTTTGGAAAAACCGCTCAATCGCTTAGCCGCAAAGCAGATGTTGCTTCAATTATCTGGTCGGACCCACCATGTCTTGACGGGCGTGACGATTGTGATGAATGATCATGTCGAAACATTTACCGTGACGACAGAAGTCCGTTTTGCCAAATTGTCGCAGGACTGGATTATGCGCTACACGGAGACGGATGAGCCGTATGATAAAGCCGGTGGATACGGCATCCAGGCGGTCGGAGGATTATTCGTCGAAGCGATTTCAGGCGATTATTATAATGTCGTCGGATTACCGATTCATCCGATTGCGAAACGACTCGAAGCATTCGGAATCAAGCCGGAATTTGCGTAACGCCTATTAAAGAGAGGTCGGATGCAGTGATTGAATTGCCGAAGGATATGATTCAACTAAAAGGGCTGACCCGTGCGACGACAGTCGAATTGCTAGCATGTCTCGTCCGAAGTGGAACGAGAAATCAATCGCCGCTTGAAATCGCGGAAGAATTACTTGATCGTCATCCCTCGTTGATTGAGCTTGAGGCAGCGGGAGTCGGAGGACTGGAGAAGTCACCCGGCGTCGGCAAGGCGAAGGCGCTCCAAATCATGGCGGGACTCGAGCTCGGCCGCCGGCTCGTCACAGAACCGAAGTGGGTCCGACCGGTCGTTCGTTCACCGGAGGATGCAGCGGAGCTGTTGTTAGAAGAGATGCGCCTGTATCAACAGGAACATTTCATCTGTCTGTATTTGAACACGAAAAACGAAGTCATTTCCAAAAAGACGCTCTTTATCGGCGGTCTCAATACGTCGATTGTTCACCCGCGCGACATATTTCGGGAAGCCATCCGCTGTTCGGCGGCCAGCTTCATCGCTGTCCATAATCATCCGTCTGGCGATCCGACGCCAAGCCGGGAAGATATCGAGGTGTCGGAACGGATGGTCGAGGCGGGCAGATTGATTGGAATCAGTTGTATCGATCACCTCGTCATCGGTCACGGACAATTTATTAGTATGAAACAACGCGGATTTATGTAAGAATAACGTCTGAGGGGGAAGTGGACTTCCTGACCTCAGGCGTTTTTATGTTTTGAAAAATAGGTGAACTGTAAACAAGCTGTAACGTTTTAGCGCTTTTCTAAGAGTGCTTTTCCGTTATAATTAGTGGAGTTGTATTTTCAGAGAGGGGTTTTTTGAATAATGTTTGGATCATTTAGCCGTGAAATCGGCATTGACTTAGGTACGGCAAACACGCTCGTTTATGTAAAGGGGCAAGGAATCGTTGTACGCGAACCTTCTGTTGTCGCTTTCCGTACCGATACAGGTAAGATTGAAGCAGTCGGGAACGCAGCGAAAAACATGATTGGACGGACACCGGGCAACGTGACGGCACGACGGCCGATGAAAGATGGCGTAATCGCTGATTATGAAACAACTGCGACGATGATCAAGTACTTCATGGATCAAGCGTCGAAGAAAAAAGGATTGTTCTCTTCGAAGACGAACGTCATGATTTGTGTGCCAAGCGGCATCACATCAGTCGAAAAACGTGCCGTTGAAGATGCAGCAAAACTTGCCGGGGCGCGTGAAGCCTATACGATTGAAGAACCATTCGCAGCGGCAATCGGAGCTGGACTCCCGGTATCTGAACCAACAGGATCGATGGTCGTCGATATCGGTGGCGGAACGACGGAAGTCGCAGTCATCTCGCTTGGCGGCATCGTAACAAGTCAATCAATTCGTGTCGGTGGAGATGAAATGGATGAGTCAATCATTCGTTACATCAAATCGAAATATAACTTGATGATTGGTGAACGGACAGCCGAGACACTCAAGATGACGATCGGTTATGCACGAATCGACGAAGAGTCAGAAAACGAAACGATGGAAATTCGTGGTCGCGACCTCGTCACAGGTCTTCCGAAACAAATCGAAGTAACGAGTGCAGAAATTTGCGACGCGTTATCCGATACGGTCGATGCGATTTTAGCAGGTGTCAAGCACACGCTTGAACAGACACCGCCGGAACTTTCGGCTGATGTCATGGACCGCGGAATCGTCTTGACAGGCGGCGGTGCGCTCCTTAAAAACCTTGATTCTGTCATCGAAGACGAAACACGCATCTTGACGCTTGTTGCTGAAAACGCACTCGATTGTGTCGCAATCGGTACAGGAAAATCACTTGAGATGATGAATGTCCTTCGTTCGAAATCAGGCATCTCACAAAAAAGATAAGGACGGGATGAGCGATGAAGCGATTTTTAAATAATCGAAAACTGCTCATCACACTCCTTAGTTTTCTCCTTTTGGTGATATTGATCGGTATTTCGTTGCAAGGGCGTAACCAATCCCACTGGTATCAAAGTTTTGTCCGTGATACCGTCGGGGTCGGTCAACGTCTTTTCGCGACACCGATTGGCTGGATTGATGATACGGTCACTTCGATTACAGAAGTGCGTGACGTGTATAAGGAAAATGAGTATTTAAAATCACGTTTAAATGACTATGCGGAAAATTCCGTCAAAGTTCGTGATTTAGAACGTGAGAATAAAGAGTTAAAAGATATGCTCGACCTGGGTGGCTCGATTCGCGACTATACGTTACTTCCAGCTGAAATGATTGGTCGCACACCGTCCGAGTGGCAACGTTTCGTGACCGTGAACATCGGCGAACAAAAAGGGGTCAAGTCCAATATGGCCGTCGTGACGGCAGATGGATTGATTGGACGCGTCATTCAGACGAGTGCCTACACTTCGCTCGTTCAGTTGTTATCTGACACGAGTCGTACGAACAATGTCTCAGCTGTTGCGGACGATACAAAAGGAAAAGGGGTCTTCGGAACGATTGAAGGGTTCGATGAGGAAACAAACTTGTTGAAATTCACGAAAATTCCGAATGACGCGAAGTTAAAAAAAGGGCAGATTGTCGCGACATCCGGTCTCGGAGGAAAGTATCCAAGCGGTGTTGTCATCGGCAAAATCGAGGAAGTGAAGTCGGATAAATACGGTGCTTCGAAAATCGCATACGTCAAACCGGCAGCAGACTTCGAACAGTTTGGTCACGTCTTCGTGATTGAACGAGAGGCGGAGGAACCTTTCGCTGAGACCGATAAGGGAGGGGACACTAGTGAATAACGTCAAGTTGTTTTTCGCCGTGTTCCTTCTTTTTATCTTGGAAGGAACGATTTTTGCAGGTCCGCTCGGTGACGGGTCACCGTATGCGGTCCACCTGACTTTGATTGCCTTGATGTTTCTCGGACGCTACGGCAAAATCGAACAGGCACTTGGTTTCGGCTTAGTATTCGGTCTGTTATATGACTTCGTCTATTCCGATATCATCGGTATTTACTTATTTGCGTTATCTGCCATTCCGCTTTTTAGTAGCTTCGTGCTAAAATATGTAAAGGAGAACGTATTGACGATTATCGTCACCTTTACGTTCAGTGCCTTATTATTCGAATTTGATATTTATTTCTTTACGGCTTCGGTCTTAGGTGTCGATGTTCCGTTTAAAGAACTGGCGACACAAATCATTCCGAAGAGTCTCATTGCACAGCTGATCGGGATTATCATTCTGTATTATCCGATGACCCGACTCGTGCAATCCACACTTGACGAGAAAAGAGGATGAGTCATGATTGAACGTAAGCGTTATGTAACGATGAAAGGTCATCGTGGTGGCCTTGCCGTTTATGTAAACGAACGGTGCAGTGTGGATGAATTTCTTGACGACTTAGAATTGACGCTTGCCGATAAATCCGTCGAGAACGGACGCGCCGTACCGATTACGTTCTTCTTTGGGCGACGTTACGTCGACGAAGGTGTCGTGACAGCGGTCGAATCGATTGTCGGACGACATGATTCCTTTTCATTTAACGGGTATGACAGTGAGTGCCTGACGAAAGATGAAGCAAAAGCATTATACGGGGAACGGACCTTCCACTATTTTGGTGGAACTGCTAGGAGCGGTCATGTCCTTGATATTGAAGGGTCCATCGTCGTCATCGGTGACATCAACCCTGGTGCTGTCGTACATGCGACTGGCAGTATCTATTGTCTCGGAGCATTAAGAGGAACGGTTCACGCCGGTAAAGGTGGTAATGATGAAGCAGTCGTCGCTGCAAGTATGCTACAACCGAAGTGGATTTCGATTTCCGACCTTGTCCATGATGAACCGGATGATGCACCGGTACCGGCCTTAGAAATGGGTTGTGCGTTTATAGGGGAAGCGGGAATTGAATTTTCTCGACTCCAAACCGTTCCGCTTGCGCGGATGGATCAGTTTGCGATCGATAGTGAAAGAGGGTGACAGACATGGAACAAGTGAAAGAACAGGTACATAGAGATGCCAAAACGAACGTCGGGCGGGCGATTGTCGTCACGTCTGGTAAAGGTGGCGTCGGGAAAACGACGACGACTGCGAACATCGGAACTGCGCTCGCATTGATGGGCCATTCTGTTTGTCTCGTCGATACGGATATTGGATTACGTAATCTCGATATCGTACTTGGTCTCGATAATCGGAGTATCTATAACATCGTCGACGTCGTGACGGGGCAATGTAAGTTGCACCAAGCACTCGTGCGTGATAAACGTTTTGAAGAGATGTATCTGTTGCCTGCTGCCCAGTCTAAGGACAAATCGTCCGTCACGCCGGAACAGGTGAAAGCGATCATTGACACGTTGAAACTTGAATATGAGTTTGTTTTAATCGATTGCCCTGCTGGAATCGAGCAAGGATTCATGAACGCGATTGCCGGGGCGGATGAAGCCGTCATCGTCACGACACCGGAAAAAGCCGCGGTTCAGGATGCAGACCGAATCATCGGCATGCTCGAACGGTCGGAGCGTGAAATCGTCCCGCGTCTCGTCATCAACCGTGTCCGTTCACATATGATGGCATCAGGGGACATGCTCGACATCGATGAAATCATGCGTATCTTGTCGATCGACCTGCTCGGCTTGATCGTCGACGACGAAGAAGTCATCGCGGCCTCGCACCGTGGCGTCCCGGTGACGATGAACCCGGATAATCGGGCCGGACTCGGTTACCGGAACATCACGCGGCGGATTCTAGGAGAGTCAGTTCCATTACTCGACTTAAACGAACAACCGCAAAAAGGGTTCTTCGTGAAATTGAAAAAAATGCTTGGTATGAAATAAGTTAGGGAAAATAGACGAGAAGAGCTATGTTGCTTCTGGTCTATTTTTTTTGGAGGAATTCGTATGAAATGGATTAGTGAACAAACCCCGTCGCTTGAGCGTGTTGCGTTAGTTGAAGGCGGACGGGTCGTCGAGTACCATGAACGGATGCGAGATGACATTCGTGTCGGTACGCTGCTCTACGCGAAAGTCGATCGGCTGCATCCGACGCTTGAGGCTGCTTTTTTGATTGCGACCGATGGAACACCGCTTTACTTACCGATCAACGAAACATTAGAAACGTTACGCCGTTACCCAGATGTCCCGACAATCGGTCAGGCTGTCCAAGTCGGTCAGACCGTTCTCGTTCAGGTCGTCAAGGAAGGCACGGCACCGAAACAGCATAAAGTGACGCAAAACATCACCTATGGCGGACGCTATCTCGTCTATTTCCCGTATGGTCGGCGTGTCCGCTTCAGCCGGAAACTCGATCTCGTCACGCAGCAACAATTAGCGGAGCTGATTCAGACAAGTGAAATGGAAGGCATCTTATACCGGACGGAAGCATCGCAAGCAGAAGCCGGTGTACTTGAGAAAGAACTGTTCCAGTTACGTGCCCGTCATGAACAAATGCTAAAGCAGGATAACTTAGAACAGGATGAATCATTGATTGTCCAGGAAGCGAAACGGCTCCCGTTCGTCGAAGAAGCCTGTGTATCGAATCGAATGGAAAAAGAACGATTGGAGCAACTCGGATTACGCGTCGATCGTCCTGTATCAAAAGGACGGCTCCCGGAGATGGAGCATGTCGACCGCGTCATCGAGAAAGCGCTCGAAAAAGTCGTTTGGCTCGATGGCGGCGCCTATTTATTGATTGAAGAAGTCGAGACGATGACAGTGATTGACGTCAATAGTGGAAAGATGATTTCCGTCAAAGAGCAAAAGCGGACGTTTGACCAAATCAATGAAGCGGCAGCCGGTGAAATCATGCGCCAATTACGCCTGCGCAACATCAGTGGCATGATTGCCGTCGATTTCCTGCGGGGCTCAAGTAAAGGGCAGACGCGTGTGACGCAATTGCTAAAGGAACGCGCCGCCCAAGAAACGAAGCAAATCGAAGTCTACGGCTTTACGAAGATGGGCCTTTGCGAATTGACGCGGCAACGGCATGGAAAATCGTTACTCGAGCGTTCCATCGTACAAGGGAAGCCGTCGCGGATTGCGATTCACCGGCAACTCGAACCGAAGTTGATTGAAATTGCGACCTATGCGGAAGCAGCAGTCGTCCGCGTGCCGACTGGCGGATTAAGTCCGTTGTTGCTACAAGATGCACCGGTCGAGCTGTTGATTGTCGAAGGCGAAACCGGTATCTTATTTACGGGAACGAAGCAGGAATGTGAAGAATTTATCGGTCGTCAGCAAAAACAATAAGAACGTTATTGACAATAGTCAACTTCATTTGGTATTCTGAATAACGTTAGTTCGTTTGGAAGCACCAAATGACTACAACCGCACAGACCGGGTTTTAAAGCATCCGCTGCCCGTGATGGCGAGTCTGAGTTCCTAAGAGGAGGTGCACGTAATGTACGCAATTATTAAAACTGGTGGTAAACAAGTTAAAGTCGAAGCTGGCCAAGAGATCTACGTTGAGAAATTAAACGCAGACGTCGACAGCACAGTAGAATTCGGCGAAGTCTTGATCCTTGGTGGTGACGATGTTAAAGTCGGCGCTCCACTCGTAGAAGGTGCGAAGGTCGTAGCAACGGTCATCAAACACGCTCGCGCGAAAAAGATCACAGTCTTCAAAATGAAAGCTAAAAAGAACTACCGTCGTAAGCAAGGTCACCGTCAACCTTACACGAAGGTCCGCATCGAGAAAATCGAAGCGTAAGCCATGATACGTGTTAAGATTCGACGAGATGAAGCGGATTTGATCCGCTCCATCGAAGTGACAGGACATGCCGAGTTTGCTGAGCCTGGTCTAGATTTAGTCTGTGCCGGCACTTCAAGCGTGATTTTCGGAGCATACAATGCAATCGAGTCACTACTCGGGCAGGTCCTGCTCCTTGAAATGGCAGAACAACAAGAAGGTGGCTACTTTTATGTAGAGCCGTACGCTGACTTAGCACCGGATGTCAGTGAACGCACCCAATTGTTACTGGAAGCGACATTGGTCCAACTCGGAACCATCGCTGAAAGTTACGGTGAGTATATCCAACTTGAACAAATATAGGAGGTGGATTCCACATGTTGAAACTTAATCTTCAGTTCTTCGCATCGAAAAAAGGGGTAGGTTCGACAAAGAACGGTCGTGACTCGCAATCGAAACGCCTTGGGGCGAAACGTGCAGACGGTCAAACTGTTTCTGCTGGTTCAATCCTCTACCGCCAACGCGGTACGAAGATTCACCCAGGTATGAACGTCGGACGTGGTGGCGATGATACACTTTTCGCAACTGCAACTGGTGTCGTTCGTTTCGAACGTCTTGGACGCGACAAAAAACAAGTCAGCGTTTACCCAGCATAAGTGATCGATGAAGCAGACTCTAGCCACTTTCGGGGGTTAGGGTCTGTTTTTTTAGGAGGGAACGACCGATGAAGGATGAGCAGGTACTTGATCTTTTAAAGACACTTCGTCACGAATGGTTGAATCGATTACAACTCGTTCGTTCGTATAGCGCGATGGGTGACGAGGCGGCGGTTGAATCGATTTGTTCAGTCTATCGCGAGCAAGCGTCACGAGAAGGACGCCTGACGTTGATTGAACTACCGAAAACAGCGCTCACACTTCAACGAGCGGATTGGACAGGCTTGACTGTCGAATATGATGTGATCGAGAAACCGAAGCAGATTGATGACGTACGGCTAGCGAAAATCATCGAGGCTGCGATTGATATGATTGAAGTGGGAGATGGAGAAGTATCCGTGACCTTCCATGAGGGCGTGACCATCGAGGTCTATCGGGATCTACTAGATATGTCGCGCCTTAAGAATCTAGTGACGCCGATGGAAATCGAGTCACAGACAGCCAATGAGTGTGTGATCGAAATTGAAAGTCTTCCTGTAGGGGAAGAGAAGTAATAGGAGGGATCTGACATGTTCGTCGATCAGGTAAATATTTATGTAAAAGCAGGAGATGGTGGACGCGGGCAAGTTGCGTTCCGTCGTGAAAAATATGTTCCAGACGGTGGTCCAGCCGGAGGAGATGGTGGGCACGGTGCTCACGTCGTTCTTGAAGTGGATGAAGGACTTCGTACGTTAATGGACTTCCGTTACAAACGCCATTTTAAAGCCGTTCAAGGTGAAAATGGAATGTCGAAGGGGATGCACGGACGTAAGTCGGAGCACCTCGTCGTTAAAGTACCACCAGGCACGGTCGTCTACGATGATGATACGGATGCAGTCATTGCCGATCTCGTTCATCACGGGCAACAAGCTGTCGTCGCTAAAGGTGGACGTGGTGGACGCGGAAACTCGCGTTTCGCGACACCTGCGAACCCAGCTCCGGAACATGCGGAAAACGGGGAGCCGGGCGAAGAGAAGTACTTGAAACTTGAACTCAAGATGCTCGCTGATGTTGGACTTGTCGGATTCCCGAGTGTCGGGAAATCAACGATGTTATCAATCGTCTCAGCAGCACGTCCGAAAATTGGAGCATATCACTTCACGACAATCACACCGAACATCGGTGTCGTTGAAACGGAAGACAGCCGTAGCTTCATCATGGCCGACTTACCGGGACTCATCGAAGGAGCAAGTGAAGGTGTCGGACTCGGTCACCAATTCCTCCGTCACGTCGAGCGGACGAAAGTCATCGTCCACGTCATCGATATGAGTGGAATGGAAGGGCGCGACCCGGTTGAGGATTACAACATCATCAACAAAGAACTGGCAGACTATAACTTACGTCTGACGGATCGTCCGCAAGTCGTCGTCGCAAACAAGATGGATATGCCGGATGCAGAAGCGAACCTCGAAGCGTTCAAAGAAGCTTTCCCGGACCTCGAAGTCTTTGCAATTTCTGCAGCGACGCGTCAAGGATTGCGTGACCTCTTGTTCCGGATCGCCGATCTCGTCGATGCGACACCAGAATTTGGTCTTGAAGAGCTTGAAGAAAAAGCAGCGACACCACGTGTTGTCTATGGTTACGAAGCACCAGAAGCTGGCTTTACGATTTCGAAAGATGAAGATGATTGCTTCGTCATCCAAGGACCACGGATCGAGAAACTCTTCACGATGACGAACTTCATGCGGGAAGAGTCGATTAAACGATTCGCTCGGACATTACGTCAAATGGGCGTCGATGATGAGCTCCGTAAGTTAGGTGCGATTGATGGGGACGTCGTTCGGATCCGTGACTTCGAATTCGAATTCATCGAGTCTTCGTTCTAAAGATCACGTAAATCATTCATTTAGGAAATGGAGTGTGAAATCATCGTGGACCCACTTCCCGCGATTCCGTTTATCTGGCTGCTCGTGTTATTGGTCATCTCAGCGTTCTTCTCTTCTTCTGAAACTGCTTTATCTAGCGCAAACCGCTTACGGATTTTGCATCAATCAGAAGAAGGCGACCGTCGTGCCTCACAAGCACTGCGCTTGTTCCAACGCTATGAAGAAACGCTGACCGCAATTTTGATTGGCAATACGATTTCGAACCTCGGTGTTGCGATGATTGGGGGATGGCTTGCGATGACGATGTCACCGGAGCCGTTACCACGCGTCGGCATCATTTTCGGAACGTTCTTACTGATTTTGTTATTCGGTGAATTGATTCCGAAATCTTACGCACGGGAACATGCTGAAAAGTACGTCCTCTGGATTAGTCGTCCACTGCGCATGTGCCTGAGTCTCTTCAAACCGGGAGTCTTCTTATTCTTAAAGTTGCGCCACGTTGCACTCGTCCTGATTGGTGCTGATCCGAAAGGACCGCTCGTAACGGAACAAGAACTTCGTGCACTCGTCGACATTAGCGAAGAAGAAGGCGTCATGGATGAAGCAGGGGCTGAGCTTGTCCACCGTGCCGTCGATTTTAAGAACATTACTGTCGAAGAAGCGTTGACACCACGAACAGATATTCAAGCGATTGATATCGATGACAGCTTCGAAGAAATTTTACGTGAGGTACAAAAAGGCGGTTTTTCCCGTCTGCCGGTTTATAAGGACTCGATTGACCATATCATCGGTGTTCTATCCGAACGTGATTTCTTACGCGAGTTCGTCAAAAATGGAACCGTCGACATCCGTGAGTGGATTCGACCGGTATCCTTCGTCGTTCCGCAAACCCATTTGATGGATTTGTTACCTGAACTGAAAGTGAAACAGTCACATATGGCTGTCGTACTTGACGAGTTTGGTGGAACGGCCGGATTAATCACGCTTGAAGATATTTTAGAAGAATTAGTCGGTGAAATTTGGGATGAGCATGATGAATCACTTGAATATACGAAACAGATTGGTGTAAACCGTTTCGAATGTCTCGCAGAGTATGATATTGAAGATTTTTGTGACCAATTCGAGTTGACGATGCCGGAAACAGAAGCCCAGTCGCTGGGCGGCTGGATTATGGAACGTGTCGGTCAAATTCCTGAAGTTGGCACAACGATGACATATGAGCGTGTCACGTTCACGGTACTTCATGTTGAAAACCGCCGTGTCCGAAAAATATTAGCAACATTCGCGTCTGAAGTTGCTGAAACGGTCGAAGAACGATCTTGATCGATTTGGAAGAGGTCTGAATACAACACGTTGATTAAAAGCCGATGATAATAAAGAAGGGATTGCCATCTATCATGGATGTGCAATCCCTTCTTTCAGCGTGTAGACAAAGTGATATCTGAAAATAAAAGTGTCTTTTTTCGTTGCTTTCCTCGGGCGAGGCGCAAGCCGTTGCTCCTTGGTCCTCACGGCCAACGAGCAGGGTCTTGCCTGCCTCTGCAGTGCGTTCCGCGACCCTGCAGCTTTGCTGTAGCGGCGCGGAAGATTGCCGAGGCGAGACAGGGAAGCGCGAACTGTTGCTTCTCGATATCACATTTTTACGTTTCATAAGAGTTTGTCTACAGTCTAAAAGTCGAAGAGGCATATGCAATCATCGCTTAAAAATCAAACGTAATGAAAAACAGTTTCGCCCTGTGCGTAAGAAACGCCGATGTTCCCGCTTTTATGCGGAGTCATCGGCGTTTTCTGTACATACTTTTTCGTTCATGACGGTCAGATGCATGCATTTTGGTTAGACGTCCAACTCAGAAACTAGGATGCCGAGATGATCTAACTTTTCAATTGCTGCTTCAAGCGCCTCATCACTGTCAGCTTCTAACGTATGGATGTGGACACCATCCGTCAGACTCGATAATGGGGTCGCCTGTGTTTCTTCAAGGCGTTCTATTAAAACGCGGACATCACGCCGACTTTTCAGCATCAACTCGCCCGTGATGAAACCGTAGACCGGATGTTCGACGATGACGTCAAGAACGGTGACGCCTTCGTCGACGATGGCGTCACATTCTTCTTTAAGTTGATCGTATCCATGACGGCAGACGATTTTTCGCCGTTTTCGTGAAGAATCATTTTCTAGTTCGTTGAGTAAATACCCGCGAGCCGTAGCTACGACTGGATGACCTTTGGCTTTTAATAACGATAAATCCTGAACGATGACTTGTCGGCTTACACCCGCCTGTTTCGCAAGTGCCGTACCGGTGATCGGATGATCACTATCCTCGATAATCTGTAGGAGTAAGTTTCGCCGTTCTTCTCCAGATTGTCTTCTTCCCATTGCCACTCCTGCCCTTCTTCAAAAAAATCATATATCAAGTGTACATAAGAAATCGATACACCGCTCGACTTCCTCTTTTGTCGTATGAAGTCCAAAACTAAGACGAATCAGGCCGTGTGCTGCCGTTTCATCATACTGGATGGCACGAAGCGTAGAATTCGGTCCATTTTCGCCTGCCCGGCAAGCGCTTCCGGCTGAAACAGCGATTCCAGCCCGGTTCAGGGCAAGTAAAACGAATTGTCCATCCATCCGTTTCGTATGAATGGCACAAATCGATGCCAGTTGATGTGGAGATTCGACGATGTGATAACTCGCATGAGGAAGTCTTTTTTGTAGCATACCACGAAATTTCTGACTTGCGGCTTGGAAGCGAGGATTTTCAGATTGATAGTGCTCACAAGCAGTCAGGAAAGCGACGATTCCCGGGATGTCGACCGTTCCGGGGCGAATTCCAAGCTCGTGGTGGGCAGCGTAGTAAGGGCTAAAGAGCGGACGGCGTAAATAGACGGCACCAAGTCCTTTTGGTCCGTAGACTTTATGACTGCTGCATGTATAGGCATCAAACGAGTCGATTGAGAGGGGGTGTTTGAGAAATCCTTGCACACCGTCACAGTGAAATAAGATGCCTCTCGCCTGACAAAATTGAGCGATTTCTTCAACTGGAAAAATGAAGCCTGTGTCCGAGTTGACGTGTTGAATCGAGACAACACCGACTTCATCCGTGCAGGCGGTCTTGAAGTACGTCCAGTCAAATGAACCATTTGGAAGCAGTGGTAAGAGAATCGTATTTGAGGCGAGCCGCTCCAGTGGCAGGAGAACGGAATCGTGTTCGCAAGCAAGTGTCAAGACAGTTGTCTTTTGACTTTGACGAAGGAGGTGCTGTATCGCAATGTAATTCGCTTCCGAGCCACTACCGGTAAAAACGATATTTCCATCAGTTTGACCGAGTAGAGCTAAGAGCTGTGTACGTGCACGTTCGAGAATTTGTGCTGCTCGATTTCCTATGTCATGAAGTGAAGAACTGTTGCCGTAAGCTTGTTCAGCCGCCAATCGATACTGTTCAATTGCACCAGGGTACATCGGAGTCGTTGCCGCGTAATCTAAATAAATCATAAATGAACCGGATCCTTTCGTCTTGTCACTCGACTAAAAATATGCCAAACTTATTGTCAAGACAATAGTAAACTAAAAAAACAGAGGTGTAAAACAAATGTCTTTACATAAACATTTCGTGACCGATGTCTTGATTGTCGGGACAGGGCTTGCAGCAATCACGGTCGCACTCCACTTACCGGACAATCTGCGCGCATTACTCGTCACGAAAGGAACTAGAAGTGAGACGAACTCGATGCGGGCACAAGGGGGGATTGCTTCTTCGGCGCTCGAGGATGATCACGAGGCACATCGCGCAGATACAGTCCGCGCTGCAAAAGGATGGGTGAACCCTGAAGCCGTGGAGTTCGTAACACGCGAAGGAAGGACAGTGATTTCTGAACTCGAAGCACTGGGTGTCATCTTCGACCGTCAAGAGAATGGTGAGTACGCGGTTGGGCGTGAGGGAGCGCACGGTCTTCCGCGGATATTCCATAGCGGGGGTGACCAGACTGGGTGCCGGATGATGGAAACACTATCTGAAAAAATCACGCATCCAGTCCTTGAGCAGACCGTCATCACACAATTGTTAACGTCTGGCGGACGTGTCGTCGGAGCAGCAGGATATCGCGGCGAAGAGCGGATTGAAATTTCAGCACGTGCCGTCGTCCTGGCGACAGGAGGAATCGGCGGCCTTTTGTCGACTTCGACGAATGATACTACGATCACCGGAGACGGATTAGCACTTGCTGCTGCCGTCGGGGCAAACTTGTCTGATTTAGGGTACGTCCAACACCATCCAACGATTTTAGTCCACCATGGAAAATCCGTTGGCTTAATCACAGAGGCGTTGAGAGGTGCGGGAGCATACTTAATGACGCGCGATGGTCACCGTGTGATGGACAATCATCCGGAAGGGGACTTAGCGGCACGGGACGAAGTGGCGGCTATGATCACGGCAGTCCGAAAACAGGAATCGGTTTACCTCAACACGACACCGGTCGTGCAATTAGCGGAACGCTTCCCGACATTCGCTCGAAAATGTGAAGAATTGAACATAAATCCGGAGCTTGTCGAGGTGACGACCGGCGTCCACTTTTTGATGGGTGGGATTAAAACGGATCTTGCAGGGCGAACATCAGTCGCTGGTTTGTACGCAGTCGGAGAGACGGCATCAATCGGATTACACGGCACGAATCGTCTTGCTTCGAACTCGTTGCTTGAATGTTTTGTGATGGGAAAAGCCGTGGCACGGCAGTTACAGCTCGCACCTCGGAGGCCACTCCCTGCATTCCGACCGGTCTTTGGATGTGAGGATGATGTTTTACAGGAGAAGTTGAGTGAAGTCTTAACGGTGGAACTTAAAGAAGACCGTCTTCAAGCCACCCTTGAGCAATTAATGAGCGAGTCGCTTCAGCAAACGGGGCGGCAGGCGGAACAAAATCGATTACACATCATGACGGGACGTCTCCTCCTCGAAGGAGCATTACGTCGATTAAAAGAGGAGCGACAAACGAATGAACAGATGGCACCTGCAGCAACAACTTGAAGGATTTTTAATCGAGGATATCGGACATCAAGACATCACGAGTGAACTTTGTCTGACTGGACACGAGCAAGGGACGGGACGATTCCTTGCGAAAGAGGATGGCATCTTTTGCGGCGTCGCCGTGTTGCGTGAGCTTGCACGATTGCTAGAGGTGACATTCATTCAACAGGTTGAAGATGGGCAAGCAATCAAGCGGGGACAAGTGCTTGCGGAATGGACGGGCGACTTGCGTTCAATTCTGAGCGGAGAACGGGTAGCGCTTAATTTGATTCAACGGACGTCAGGTATTACGACATTGACACGCAGTGCTGTTGACCGGGCAGATGGACGAATTCGCATCGCGGATACACGCAAGACGACACCAGGTCTACGGATGCTTGAAAAACATGCTGTTCGCGTCGGTGGTGGCTTCAATCACCGGGGGCGCCTAGATGACGCCGTGATGATTAAAGATAATCACATCACGGCAGCAGGGTCGATCACGGAGGCAGTCAAACGGGCAAAACGTGCCGTCGGGCATACGACGCCGATCGAAGTCGAAGTCGAGACAGAATCGGAAGTCGACGAAGCGGTCAAAGCCGGTGTCGACATCATCATGCTCGACAACCGAACACCTGCAGAAATCAAACAGCTCCGGCAACTGATCCCATCGCATATCACGGTGGAAATTTCCGGCGGTATTACAGTTGATACGTTGCCAGACTACGCGGATAGCGGAGCAAATGTCATCTCAGTCGGGGCGTTGACACATTCAGCGCCGGCACTCGATATCAGTATGAAAATTCAAGGAGGAAAAAAAGATGAGCTTTGATTTATTGGCGAATCAAGGGATTCCCGGACAGTACTTAGAAAAAACAGAGGCAGAATTAATAGCAATCATTGAAGGGGTCAAACACCGGATGGGCAGTCGGTTGTTTTTGCCGGCGCACCATTATCAAAAGGATGAAGTCGTCCAGTTTGCTGACGCGACAGGGGACTCGCTTCAACTGGCGCAAATCGCGAAACAGATGACGGAGGCCGAGTATACCGTTTTTTGTGGTGTCCATTTCATGGCAGAAACCGCTGATATGTTAACACAGCCTGAACATACGGTCGTCTTGCCCGACATGCGTGCCGGCTGTTCGATGGCGGACATGGCGAACGGCTATCAAACGGAACGCGCCTATGCCTATCTCGTCAATCGGCTCGGTGACTCGATTTTACCTTTGACCTACGTCAACTCGACAGCAGAAATCAAAGCGTTCGTCGGACGCCATGGGGGAGCGACGGTGACTTCATCGAATGCTGTCAAGATGGTCGAATGGGCGCTTGCGGAACGAAATATCCTGTTTTTCCTGCCGGATCAACATTTAGGACGAAACACGGCGCATGCGCTCGGGATTCCGCTCGAACAGATGGCGGTCTGGGATCCGATTAACGATGAGTTGGTGTTTGACGGGGAGGATTCGGACATCCGCGTCATTTTGTGGAAAGGACATTGTTCGGTCCACGAAAAGTTCACGGTCGGTCAAATTGAACAGTTCCGGCTGACGGATCCGGCACGCCGGATTCTCGTCCATCCAGAATGCTCGTTTGAGGTCGTCGAAGCAGCAGATTTAAACGGTTCGACAGCCTATATCATCAATCAGGTGAAGCAGGCGGCAGCCGGCACGAAATGGGCGATCGGAACAGAGATGAATCTCGTCAACCGGTTGGCGAAGGATTTTCCGGAGCAAGATATTGTATCCCTCAATCCATTCATGTGTCCCTGCTTGACGATGAACCGGATTGATTTACCACATCTTGCCTGGTCACTCGAACAAGTCGAGCGTGGCACGCCTGTCAACATCATCAGCGTCGATGCCGAGACGACAGAATATGCCGTCTTGGCACTGGAGCGGATGCTCGACCGATCATAAATCAGACAGCGCCTTGCCGATTAAACTCATCGGTGAGGCGTTTTTTGTCGGAAGAACATTTTGAAGCAAATCGGACTTATATGCTACAATAGCACGAGAGTTTGTAATTGGATGGGAGCGTTCTAAATTGATAGAATTCGTACGCGGCGAGGTCGCTTATGTCTGTGCGGAATTCGTGACGATCGAAGTCGGGGGGATTGGCTACAAAATCGTAGCACCGAACCCGTTTTTTTATCGGACCGGAGACGAACAGGTTATCGTATATACGTATCATTATGTGAGAGAAGATCAAGAAGTATTGTTCGGATTCCGTTCACGACGCGAACGTGCATTGTTCACGAAATTGCTTGGTGTGACAGGAATTGGTCCAAAAGGGGCACTCGCAATCGTCGCGTCAGGAAATGTTGACGCGCTTGTCGAAGCGATTGAACAGGAAAAAGAAAGTTACCTCATCAAGTTCCCGGGCGTTGGTAAAAAGACGGCGAAACAGATGACACTTGATTTAAAAGGGAAATTAGCCGAGCTCGCTCCGGATTATGTACCGAGCGAAGGGCTGTTCGCTCAAAGTAATGCCGAGTTGAACGAAGCATGTGAAGCCTTGACGGCTCTCGGGTACAGTGACCGTGAAGTCGAAAAAGTCAAAAAGGCGCTTCAAGCCGAAGTGCTCTCGACGGATCAATATGTCAAGCGGGCCCTTCAGTTGTTATTGAATGTGAGGTGAGGACAAAATGGAAGAGCGGATTTTATCAGAATCAGCCCATGCAGAAGATCAAGAAGAGTGGAGTCTACGTCCGCAAACACTTGATCAGTACATCGGTCAAGAGAAGGCAAAAGGAAACTTAAGTGTCTTCATCGAAGCGGCGAAGATTCGTCAAGAGACGCTCGATCACGTTCTGCTTTATGGCCCTCCTGGTCTCGGAAAGACGACACTTGCGACGATCATCGCCAATGAGATGGGCGTCGGTGTCAAGACGACAGCAGGACCGGCAATCGAGCGACCGGGTGACTTAGCAGCAATCCTCTCGTCACTCGAACCGGGAGATGTCTTATTCATCGATGAAATTCATCGGCTCAGTCGTTCAATCGAAGAAATTCTGTATCCGGCGATGGAAGATTATTGCCTTGATATCGTGATCGGACAAGGCGAACTGGCCCGCAGTGTCCGGATTGACTTGCCACCGTTTACGCTCGTCGGTGCGACTACGCGGGCCGGGATGTTGTCTGCCCCGCTCCGTGACCGCTTCGGTGTGACACTGAAACTTGAGTATTACACGATGCCGGAGCTCTCAGCGATTGTTACCCGGACGTCACGTCTATTCGGATTTGAAGCAGACCGGATGGCGGCGGAAGCCATCGCGCTCCGCTCGCGTGGAACGCCACGGGTCGCCAATCGCTTATTACGCCGGGTGCGTGATTTTGCCCAGGTCGCCCATCAAACAGAAATCGATGCGACACTCGCGACGAGTGCACTCGACCGGCTCCATGTCGATGCGCTCGGACTGGATGATGTCGATCACCGGTTACTCCGTTCACTCGCTGAACGGTTTGCTGGCGGACCCGTCGGACTCGAAACGATTGCCGCAACGATCGGGGAGGACGCACAGACGATTGAAGACGTCTACGAACCGTACCTGTTACAACAAGGATTTTTACAACGAACCCCACGCGGTCGTGTCTTGACACCGTTCGCGCGGCAACATTTAGGATTGAAAGAAGGAAATTGACCCATGGATGTAAACTTATTTGATTTTCATTTGCCGGAAGAACAGATTGCCCAAGTTCCCTTACTCGACCGGACGAGCTCGAAGCTGATGGTGATTGATCGTGAGACGGGAGCGTTACGTCACGAACGGTTCCATGATATCGTCTCGCATTTCAATGCGGGCGACACGCTCGTCATCAATGATACAAAAGTCTTACCAGCCCGTTTGTTTGGTGTCAAAGAAGAAACCGGTGGAAAAATCGAGCTGTTGTTATTGAAGCAGACGAGTGATGATGTCTGGGAGACGCTCGCAAAACCAGCGAAACGTGTGAAGCCGGGAACGGTGATTACGTTTGGTGACGGCTTACTTAAAGCTGAATGCGTCGAAGCGCTCGACGATGGCGGACGAATTTTGAAGTTCTCGTATGACGGTATCTTTTATGAAGTCCTCGACGAGCTCGGGACGATGCCGCTTCCACCTTATATTCACGAGCAACTCGACGATCAAGATCGTTACCAGACGGTGTATGCGCGCGAACGCGGGAGTGCTGCGGCACCGACTGCTGGACTCCACTTCACACCGGAATTGCTGAAAGCATTGACGGATAAAGGCGTTACACTAGCACCGCTCACGTTACATGTCGGTCTCGGTACGTTCCGTCCGGTTTCGGTCGATGACGTCGACAGTCATAAGATGCATAGTGAATATTATGAACTGCCGGAAAGTTCAGCAGCAATTTTACGTGAGACACGAGCGCGCGGCGGACGGATCATCGCGGTCGGAACGACGTCGACGCGGACACTTGAGACAGTTATCCGTGATCATGGTGACTTCGTCGAAGCGACGGGCTGGACGGACATCTTTATTTACCCGGGGCAGGAAGTGAAGGCGATCGATGGTTTGATTACGAATTTCCATTTGCCGAAGTCGACGTTAATCATGCTTGTCTCCGCACTGTCGACCCGCGAACACATTTTACACGCATACGAAGAAGCCGTCGCAAACGGATACCGATTCTTTAGTTTCGGTGACGCGATGTTCTTAACAAGAGAGGAATTAAACCGATGACAAAACACGCAGTAACATACGAACACATTAAGACATGTAAACAATCAGGTGCGCGGTTAGGAATCGTCCACACGCCGCACGGTAGCTTCGAAACACCTGTCTTCATGCCAGTCGGAACGCAAGCGACGGTCAAGACGATGGCACCGGAACAAATCAAGGACATGAACGCAAACATCATTCTCTCGAACACCTATCATCTCTGGGTTCGTCCGGGGCACGACGTCATCAAAGAAGCAGGCGGTCTACACAAGTTCATGAACTGGGATGGCGCGATTTTAACGGATTCTGGTGGTTTCCAGGTCTTCTCACTCGCTGACCTCCGGAACATCACGGAAGAAGGCGTCCACTTCCGGAATCACTTGAACGGGGACAAGCTGTTCCTCTCACCGGAAAAAGCGATGGAGATTCAAAACGCACTCGGTTCAGACATCATGATGGCGTTTGACGAATGTCCGCCGTTCCCGGCGTCACACGAATACATGAAAGCATCGGTCGAACGGACAAGTCGCTGGGCAGAACGTTGCTTGACGGCGCATGAACGGCCGCAAGATCAAGCCTTGTTCGGGATCATCCAAGGGGGCGAGTACGAAGACTTACGTCGTCAAAGCGCACGTGACCTTGCATCACTCGACTTCCCAGGCTATGCCGTCGGTGGTTTGTCTGTCGGAGAACCGAAAGATGTCATGTACCGGGCGCTCGAATTCACGACGCCACTCATGCCGGAAGATAAACCACGTTACTTGATGGGTGTCGGATCACCGGATGCCTTGATTGAAGGGGCGATTCGCGGTATCGATATGTTCGACTGTGTCTTACCGACGCGGATTGCGCGTAACGGAACGTTGATGACATCAAGCGGCCGGCTTGTCGTCCGTAATGCGAAATATGCACGCGATTTCCGTCCGCTCGACGAAAAGTGTGATTGCTATGCATGTAAAAATTACTCACGTGCCTACATCCACCACTTGATTCGTGCCCAGGAAACGTTCGGTTTACATCTCTGTTCGACACATAACCTTCACTTCCTCGTCAAATTGATGGAGGGCGTTCGCCAAGCGATTCGAGAGGACCGTTTACTTGATTTCAAGGATGAGTTCTTCGAAGAATACGGTTATAATTTACCAAACGCAAAGAATTTCTGAGTTATCATCTGACAAATCAATCGTTTCAAGGTATAATGAACGTGATTTGAATGAAAAGGAGCTGAGTCAGATGCAACAACTAATCACATTCCTCCCGATGATTTTGATCTTCGTGGTGTTCTATTTCTTGTTGATTCGTCCACAGAACAAACGCCAGAAGCAAGTCCGTGAAATGCAAACGCAATTATCACGCGGCGACACGGTCGTTACAATCGGTGGACTCCACGGAGTCGTACAAAAGGTTGATGAAACGACAGTTACATTAAAATCAGGGAATTCCCAATTGACGTTCAATCGTAGTGCAGTCGCGGAAGTTACAAAAAAATCAACGACTGTCATGGACGACGAAACCGTCGAATAAGGCAAGAAAAAGACGCTTTCCGAATTTCGGAGCGTCTTTTCTGTCTTTATATGAGAAAAACGATTGCTATGATTACCAATTCTTATGTAAGCTAGGATAGGATACGAAAGTTGTCTGAAAATATACTGGGGTTTAGAGAAAGGACAATGTAGCATGGTTAAGAAAGGAAAACTAGCCACGTTCTTCATTATCGTCGCCGCATTACTCATCTTGATCGGCACGACGTCGACATGGCTCTTGAAAGACACGAAACTCGGTCTTGATTTAAAGGGCGGGTTCGAAGTGTTGTATGAAGTTCAACCCTTAAAAGAGGGGGATGTCATCGATGATACAGCGATGAGCGCGACGTTGACGGCAATCGAAAACCGTGTCAACGTTCTCGGTGTATCGGAGCCGGACATCCGAATCGAAGGGAAAGACCGGATTCGTGTACAACTCGCGGGTGTCAAAAACCAAAGCGAAGCACGTCAGATTCTATCTTCGACAGCCGAGTTATCATTCCGTGATATCGACGATAAGCTGTTGCTTGACGGATCGGATTTAAAGGCGAAGGGTGCGAAAGTCGGATATGATCCGAATACGAACGAACCACTCGTCGAATTAACATTGAAATCAAAAGAGAAGTTCTATGAAGTGACACAACAGATTTCGCAAAAACAAGCGCCGGATAATCGTCTCGTTATTTGGCTTGATTATGCGAAAGGTGACACGTACGAAAAAGAGATTCAAAAAGAAAATTCGAAAATTGTATCTGATGCGTCAGTCAATCAGCCAATCAACTCGGATAAAGCAATCATCTCGGGTGGCGATATCGACGCCGAGTACGGAAAACAATTGTCATCCATTTTAAATGCTGGGGCATTACCGGTTAAGCTTGATGAAATCTACTCGACATCAGTGTCGGCGGCATTCGGGAAAGATGCGCTTGATCAAACATTATTTGCATCAATGATCGGTGTTGCGGCAGTCTTCTTATTCATGTTGCTGTTCTACCGTGTATCTGGTTTCGTCTCAATCATCACGTTGTTGTTCTATATTTACCTCGTCATGATCTTCTTCAACGGAATCAATGCCGTCTTGACCTTACCGGGTATCGCGGCACTCGTCCTTGGAGTCGGGATGGCGGTCGATGCGAACATCATCACTGCAGAGCGGATTAAAGATGAGCTACGTAGTGGGAAATCTGTTTTGTCGGCATTCAAAGCCGGGAATCGCCGTTCATTCGGAACGATTTTAGATGCGAACTTAACGACGCTGATTTCAGCAGGTGTCCTCTATTACTTCGGAACGAGTACCGTCAAAGGGTTTGCGATCATGTTGATGGTTTCGATTGCCGTCACGTTCATCACGAACGTCTTCATCTCTCGTTACTTGATGCAACTTCTTGTCAGTAGCCGTTGGTTTGATAAGAAAAAATCATGGTTTGGCGTAAAGGAGAGTGAAATTCGTGAACTTTAATCCTACGAAATTCGATTATGTAAAACATCGCAAAGTCTACTTCACGATCACAATCGCTTTAGTTCTCCTGTCGGTTCTGTTGCTTTCATTCCGAGGCTTGAATCTCGGGATTGACTTCACGGAAGGGACACGGGTCGAAATTTCTTCGGAAAATCAAATCGAGGAAAGTGAAGTCCGGTCCGTCATTGAAGAAGCGGGAATCGACGCAAAAGAAATCGACGGGATTCAGTTCGCGCAAGGCGGTACGCTCGCGAACGTCACGTTCGTCGGTGAGTTCAGTCAAGAACAAGTCGCGGAAATGAACAAAACGATTGAAGCGAAATATGATAAAGCACCAAGTATTTCAACGGTCTCCCCACAAGTGGGTCGTGAGATCGCCCGAAATGCGATGTACGCTGTCTTGCTCGCTTCAATCGGAATTGTCATCTATGTCTCGTTCCGTTTCCAACCGACGTATGGAATCGCGACAGTGCTTGCTTTGCTCCATGATGCCTTGATGATCATCGCGTTCTTCTCACTCTTCCAAATCGAAGTCAACCTGTACTTCATCGCCGCCGTCCTGACGATTATCGGGTACTCGGTCAATGATACGATCGTGACGTTCGACAGGGTGCGTGAAAATTTAGGGCGTGCTGAAAAAGGCGGCAGAACCGTTTCGTTTGATGAATTATGCGACGTCGTCAACGAATCGATTCAGCAAACGATCATCCGTTCAATCAATACGGTCGTGACCGTCATCATGACGGCTGCCGCCCTCTATATTTTCGGAAGTGAAGCGATTCGTGGTTTCAGTCTTGCCTTGCTTGTCGGTTTGTTCATGGGGATGTATTCATCGATCTTCATCGCTGCGCAACTTTGGCTCGTCATGAAAAAACGCACATTAAAACAACCAAAACAAGCTTCATGAAGACAATCCGCGTTGGGTATCCCTGACGCGGGTTTTGTCTTATAATGGGGAAGTTGATTGGAGGGATTGGATGTATCATTCAAAAAAAACATGGCTCGACAAAGCAGTCGATCCGCTAAAAATAGACGAGCTGGTCGCGCAAGCGTCCGTCTCACCGAACGTAGCCCGTCTGCTAGTCCAGCGTGGTCTCGAGACGCCGGCTCAGGCAACGGCCTTTTTAGAAGCAGGACAAATGCCGTTCCACGATCCATTCCTGTTTCAGGATATGGAAAAAGTCGTCGCACGGATTAAAGAAGCTGCCGATCAAGGTGAAATGATTTTAATTTATGGGGATTATGATGTCGATGGTGTCAGTTCGGCTGCGATTTTGTGGCATGCGTTAACTGAAATCGGGGCAATGGCAGAATGTTATATCCCGAACCGGTTCACGGAAGGCTACGGACCGAATGAAGCGGCCTTCCGCTGGGCGGTCGAAGAAGGATTCGGATTAATCATCACGGTCGACTGCGGGATTTCAGGTATCAAGGAAGCAGCCGTCTTAAAAGAGTTAGGTGTCGACCTCATCATCACCGATCACCATGAGGCGAAAGAAGTTCTCCCGGACGCCTATGCGATGATTCACCCGGGTGTCGATCGCAACTATCCGTTCTCAAAACTCGCTGGGGCAGGTGTTGCCTTTAAAGTCGCACACGCACTGCTCGAACGTGTCCCGACGGAGTTGCTTGACCTCGCCGTGCTCGGAACGATTGCCGACTTAGTACCGCTCGTCGATGAGAACCGGTTGCTTGCGACAAAAGGAATTGAAGCGTTGAATGGAAGTGAGCGTCCCGGCATCTTGGCACTACGCCAAGTCTGTAGTTTGACGGAAGACGAACTGACGGAAGAATCGGTCGGGTTCGCATTCGGTCCCCGGATCAATGCGGCCGGTCGACTCGATTCCGCGATGCCGGCACTTGAGATGTTACTTGCTGAGACACTCGAGGAAGCCGTCGTACTTGCGAACCAGCTCGACCAACAAAATAAACAACGGCAAGACATCGTCAAACAAATCGCGGAAGAAGCGACAGCACTTGTCGAAGAAAAATATCTAGAAGACCGTGTGCTTGTTGTTGACGCGGACAACTGGAACCCGGGTGTCGTCGGCATCGTCGCCTCACGACTCGTCGAGAAAT
The DNA here is from genome assembly GCF_002214325.1 of Exiguobacterium sp. N4-1P. Classification (NCBI taxonomy): domain Bacteria; kingdom Bacillati; phylum Bacillota; class Bacilli; order Caryophanales; genus Exiguobacterium; species Exiguobacterium sp. N4-1P. The sequence continues at coordinate 1,978,303 of NZ_CP022236.1, read as the reverse complement.
ATCACCGTCCGGTCATCATGCTTTGTCATGATGCGGAGAAGGGGACGGCGAAAGGGTCTGGTCGCTCGATTGCAGCCTTCGATTTATTTGCCGAGTTGACGCTATGTGAAGACATCTTACCGCATTTCGGTGGACACCCGGCAGCTGCCGGCATGACACTCTCGTCGGATGACGTCGTCACGTTACGTGAACGCTTGAATGCACAGGCTGCCAAACTACCGGATGAAGCCTTCATCGCGACGATTGAGATCGACTTGCGGCTATGCGTCTCTGACGTTTCAATCGGATTGATTGAGGAAATTGGTCGCTTAGCTCCGTTCGGTATGGGGAATCCGGCACCACGGATCGTCATCGAAGACGCTAAAATTCGGGACATGAAACGGATCGGCCGTGATTTGACCCATTTGAAGGCGCTCTTATCGGATGGAACGTCAGAGTTAGACGGGATTGGTTTCGGTTTCGGTGACGCGGTAGACGAAATTTCACTACTCGCTGAAGTCTCCTTGATGGGGAGTCTGAACATCAATGAGTGGAATGGTTTTCGGAAGCCGCAATTGATGATTCAAGATTTGGCTGTCGCCGATTATCAATTATTTGATTACCGCGGTGGGAAAAAACCATTAACGGACATTTTTGAGTTGCCCCAAGAACAGACGACGCTCGTTGCATTTTCGGACGAGACAAAACAAAAATATGCCGAGCGTCCGCTGAATGGAGCGATTCATGAAAATGTTGTGTTCCTCGACTTACCGGAGACGGAAGAAGCATTCTTACCGTACTTGAAACAGGCGGAGCGGATTTATTGTGCGTTTAAGGATGAAGGGTACTACTTCGAGGCGATTCCGTCGCGTGAAGACTTCAAGCATTACTTTAATTACTTCGCAAAATGTCCACGCGAAGAGTTGCGAATCGGACTCGTTCGTTTGTCGAAAACAAGAAAATGGTCGAAACGTTCGATTAACTTTATGCATTCAGTGTTTTCGGAACTCGATTTTCTTGTTACAATGGAGGACGGGCTACCGGGTGTGAACCCTGACGCTGAAAAACGAGATTTGACGGAGGCCGCGACGTACAAGCGTCATGAAGAACGTCAACGTCTCGAGCAACAATACATTTATTCGTCACTCGCTCAGTTGAAAGAGCGTTTTGATACTTTAGTGGAAGCGGCGAAGCAGGAGGAAATGACATGGAGTTCAAACAGCATATAAAAGAGGTCGAGAACTGGCCGAAAGAAGGAATCAGCTTTAAAGACATCACATCATTGATGGAAAACGGTCCGGCTTACAAACAATCGGTCGATGCACTCGTCGATTACGCACGCAAGCAAGGGGCAGACGTTATCGCAGGACCGGAAGCACGTGGATTCGTCGTCGGTTGCCCTGCGGCATACGCGATGGAAATCGGTTTTGTTCCCGTTCGTAAAGAAGGCAAGCTCCCTCGTGAGACAGTCCGTGTCGAGTATGGTCTTGAGTACGGCAAAGATGTCTTGACGATGCACCATGATGCAATCAAACCAGGGCAACGTGTTGTCATCCTGGATGATTTGCTTGCGACAGGCGGGACGATTGAAGCAACGATCAAAATGATTGAACAACTTGGTGGTACGGTTGCCGGAATCGGGTTCTTGATTGAATTGGATGGACTTGGTGGACGTGAAAAATTAGCAGGTTACGATATTTTGTCATTGATTCGCTACGAAGACTAATGACAGGAATACTCTCCCGACGAACTTGTCGGGGGGGTATTTCTTTTTATTTTGACATCTTATAAAGATTTCACGATAATAGGAGATATATATTAGGGATTTAGGCGGAAGCAATCCCGGGGACTGGGTGAGGAAAAGGGATGACAAATAAACAAATCGTAAACGTAGAAGACCTTCTCGCTCGATGTGCGGAATACATGACTGTGGCAGAAGTGAACGATATTGAACGTGCCTACCAATTCGCAAAAGACGAGCATGATGGACAATTTCGTCGATCGGGTGAACCTTATATCATTCACCCGGTACAAGTTGCCGGGATTCTTGTCGACATCGGACTCGATGCCACGACGATTGTCGCAGCGCTTCTTCATGACGTCGTAGAAGATACAGACATTACGCTTGAAGAGTTGACGGAACGCTTTGGACCGGACGTCGCGATGCTCGTTGATGGTGTGACGAAACTCGGGAAAATTAAATATAAATCCAAACGTGAAGAGTTAGCAGAGAATCACCGGAAGATGTTCATTGCGATGGCAGAAGACATTCGTGTCATCTTGATTAAGCTTGCTGACCGTCTGCATAACATGCGGACCTTGCAACACATGGTCAAAGAAAAGCAAGTTCAAAAAGCGGAAGAAACACTCGAAATTTTCGCGCCGCTTGCACACCGTCTCGGGATTTCGACGATTAAATGGGAGCTTGAAGACATCAGCCTCCGATACATCAATCCACAGCAATATTACCGGATCGTCTCGATGATGAAACAAAAACGAACGGAACGTGAAGCGCTCGTTAATTCCGTCATCGGAGAGGTCAATGAAGTGTTGGATGAAGTACAGATTGCTGCTGAGGTCGACGGTCGTCCAAAACACATTTACTCGATCTATAATAAAATGCAAAACTCGAAAAAAGAGTTCAGTGAAATTTATGATTTAATGGCAGTCCGAATCATCGTGGATTCAATCAAAGATTGTTACGCGGTCCTTGGTATCATTCATACGCAATACAAACCGATGCCGGGTCGATTCAAAGATTACATCGCGATGCCGAAACCGAACATGTACCAGTCGCTGCATACGACCGTCATCGGACCGAAAGGGGAGCCGCTCGAAGTTCAAATTCGGACACGGGACATGCACTTCATCGCCGAGTACGGAATCGCCGCACACTGGGCGTACAAGGAAGGAAAAGAGCAAGAGGCGAAATCGGGCTTCGAAGACAAGATTGCTCATTTCCGTGAGATCCTGGAGTTACAAAAAGATACAGCGGACGCGGAAGAGTTCATGGAATCCGTCAAAGTCGATTTCTTTAGCGATATGTTGTACGTCTTTACACCAAAGGGCGACGTCATCGAGCTACCGAAGGGCTCTGTCCCGATCGATTATGCTTACCGTATTCATACGGAGATCGGACACCGGACGATTGGTGCGAAGGTCAACGGACGGATGGTTCCAATCGATTATAAATTGAAAACGGGCGATATCATTGAAATCGTTACGTCGAAGCATAGTTACGGTCCAAGTAAGGACTGGTTAAAAATCTGTGTCTCGAGTCAAGCGAAAAATAAAATCCGTCAATGGTTCAAACGGCAACAGCGCGAAGAAAATGTCCTTAAAGGGCGCGAATTGATTGAAGCAGAAGTTAAAAAACTTGGTTTTGAACCGAAGGAAGTCATCACGGATAAAACACTCGAAGACGTCACGCGGAAGTTCAACTTCGGTCAAGAAGAAGACATGTACGCCGCAGTCGGTTACCATGGCTTGACGGCTGCCCAAGTCGCTCACAAATTGACGGAAAAGTTACGCAAAGATAAAGAATCTAAAAATCTTGAGTTGAATGACGCCATCAGTGAGATGAAAACATTTGACCGTCCGAAAAAACAAAATCCAGAAGGTGTGCGTGTCAAAGGCATCGACAATATGCTCGTCCGGATGAGTCGCTGTTGTAGCCCGGTTCCCGGGGACGACATCGTCGGTTATATTACGCGTGGACGCGGGGTGTCGATTCACCGTTCGGATTGCCTGAATGTTTTGAATGAACAAAATCCGGAACGCTTGCTCGAAGTCGAGTGGGAGCATGAAGGAAAAACGGTCAAGAGTTATAACGTCGAAATCGAAATCTCGGGGTACGACCGTGCGGGTCTACTCAATGAAGTATTGCAGTCTGTTTCAGCAACAAACACGAACATCGTTGCCGTCAGCGGTAAAGGCGATGACAGCAAACAAGCGAAGATTTCGATGACGATCGCGATCAATAACGTCAATCACTTACAAAAGGTCGTTGACCGGATTAAACAAATCTCAGACGTGTATGCAGTCCATCGCGTCATGATGACGTAAGGAGCGGATAGGATGAGAGTCGTTTTACAACGCGTCAAAGAAGCGAGCGTGACGGTCGACGAATCAATCATCGGTCAAATCGATCGGGGATTTTTATTGCTCGTCGGTGTCACGCATGAGGACACGCTCGATCAAGTCAATTGGTTAGCAGATAAAATTGCCGGGCTACGCGTGTTCGAGGATGAGGAAGAACGGATGAATCGTTCACTCGATGATGTCGACGGGAAGATTTTATCCGTCTCCCAGTTCACGTTATACGGAGACGTCAAAAAAGGGCGGCGTCCGGCATTTACCGAAGCCGCGAAGCCGGATCTTGCAAATGAACTTTATGAAGCTTTCAATACACGGCTTCGCTCGAACGGTGTAACGGTCGAAACGGGACAGTTCGGTGCGATGATGGATATTGCCCTCATCAATGACGGACCGGTCACGTTAATTTTAGAAAAGTGACCAAAGTCTTGACAGGACTTCGGGAACGATGCAATATAAATGGTAATAGAACGATTATAGAACCGATGACGAAGAGGAGTAGTCCAAGACCTCGTCTGCTTAGAGAGTCGCCCCTTGGCTGAAAGGGTGATCAGATGAATTGGGTGAAAGACCCTTCCGAGGTATTTTCCTGAACACTGCAGTAGGGAAAATCGTAAGCAGGCGTTAACTGCACCGAGTGGCTGAATTTTTTCAGCAACCAGGGTGGTACCACGGGATCTTCAAGTTCTCGTCCCTTTGCGGACGAGGACTTTTTTGTATTCACTTATAAGGAGGAATTAAGATGAAATTACCACGCGGTACGTTCGATATCCTTCCAGGGACGGTTGAGCGCTGGCAGTATATCGAAAATCAATTACGTGAGATCAGTAAACGATACAACTATAAAGAAATTCGGACACCGATCTTTGAAGAAACAGAACTCTTCAAACGGGGTGTCGGAGAAACGACCGACATCGTTCAAAAAGAAATGTTCATGCTCGAAAAACGCGGAAAAGATCAATTTACGCTTCGTCCGGAAGGGACGGCAGCGGTCGTACGTTCATTCGTGACGAACAAACTGTACGGAGCACCGAACCAGCCGACGAAATTGTTCTACATCGGACCGATGTTCCGTTATGAACGTCCGCAAGCAGGACGTTTCCGTCAGCTCCACCAGTACGGCGTCGAAGCACTCGGCAGTGAAGAACCGGCAATCGATGCAGAAGTCATCAGTCTCGCAATGAGCATCTATCGGTCATTCGGTCTGAAACAATTAAAACTCGTCATCAACTCGCTTGGTGATAGCGAAAGTCGTGCCGCACACCGCGAAGCACTCGTCAATCACTTCAAGCCGGTCGCACACGAGCTGTGTCAAGATTGTCAAAACCGTTTAGAAGCGAACCCGTTGCGTGTCCTTGACTGTAAAGTCGACCGGAACCACCCGAGTATGGCGACGGCACCATCGATTCTCGATTTCTTGAACACGTCATCGAAAGATTACTTCGATCAAGTCTTGTCACACCTCGATGCGTTAGGGATTGAATATGTCATCGATCCAACACTCGTCCGTGGTCTTGACTATTACAATCACACGTCGTTTGAAATCATGTCCGAGGCAGAAGGTTTCGGTGCGATTACGACGCTTTGCGGCGGTGGACGGTATAACGGTCTCGTCGAACAAATCGGTGGACCTGCGACACCGGGGATTGGGTTCGGAATCGGAATCGAGCGTCTCTTGATGGCACTTGAGAATGAACAAGTCCTGCCGGAAATCGACGAGGCAATCGATGTCTTCATCGTCGCCCAAGGCAACGAAGAAGTCGAAAAAACGGCGACACGTCTTCTCCAATTGATGCGTCTCGAAGGACTCACGGCAGATCGTGATTATCTTGGTCGTAAATTTAAGGGGCAATTCAAGGCAGCAGACCGGATGAAGGCGCGGTATACGGTCATCCTCGGTGATGAAGAAGTTGAACGTGGTGCCGCAGCGTTAAAAAATATGGAGACAGGCGAACAGACAGATGTTCCCTTGTCGGCGGTCGCAGATACGATCGTCGCAAAATTAAAGGAGGCAACACAATGATCGGACGCACACATATGAATGGACACGTGACGGAAGATGTCATCGGACAATCCGTCCAGCTAAAAGGATGGGTTCAAAAACGACGTGACCTCGGGGGCTTGATTTTCCTCGATCTTCGCGACCGGACAGGAATCGTCCAAGTCGTCTTCCAACCGGAAAACGAACAGGCACACCGCTTAGCAGAATCGATTCGTTCCGAGTACGTGCTTGATATTAAAGGGAAAGTCGTCCAACGTGAAAATCCGAACCCGAACATGCCGACGGGGCTCGTTGAAGTCGTTGCGGACGAAGTCGTCATTTTGAACGCTTCAAAAATGACGCCATTTCCAATCAGTGAAGAAGCAGAGCAAACGTCAGAAGATCTTCGTTTGAAGTATCGCTACCTTGATTTACGTCGTCCGTCGCTCCAAGAGACATTCCGCCTCCGTTCGAAAGCGTCGAACATCATGCGGAACTTCCTCGACGAACAGGACTTCCTCGAAGTCGAAACACCGATTTTGACGAAGTCGACACCGGAAGGCGCGCGTGACTATCTCGTACCAAGCCGTGTCCACCCAGGTGAATTCTATGCTTTGCCACAATCACCACAGTTGTTTAAACAGTTACTGATGGTATCTGGTTTTGAGCGCTACTTCCAAATCGCACGTTGTTTCCGTGACGAAGACTTACGGGCAGACCGTCAGCCGGAGTTCACACAAGTCGATATCGAAACGAGCTTCATGGACGTGGAAGACTTGTATGCGATGATGGAGTCGATGATGACACGTGTCATGAAAGAGACACTCGGAAAAGACATCGTGACACCATTCCCACGGATGCCATACGCAGAAGCGATGAGCCGGTTCGGTTCGGACAAGCCGGATACACGCTTCGGTCTCGAACTGATCGATGTTGCGGAAGCCGTCAAAGGGGCGGGCTTTAAAGTCTTCGACATGGCACTTGAAGCCGGTGGCGAAGTCAAAGCATTGAACGTCAAAGGGGCGGCAGACAACTTCTCGCGGAAAGACATCGATAAATTACAAGAGTTCACGGCCATTTACGGCGCGAAAGGTCTCGCCTGGGTCAAAGTGACTCCGGACGGCTTAAACGGACCAATTGCCAAATTCTTTGATGAAGTAGCGGCTGCCCGTCTTATCGCTGCGACGGAAGCAGAAACAGGCGACTTACTCGTCTTCGTCGCAGCAAAAGCGTCAATCGTTGCCGACAGCCTCGGCGCACTGCGTCAAAAACTGGCGAAAGAACTTGGTTTGATTGACGAAACGGTCTTTAACTTCCTGTGGGTGACGGACTTCCCGCTCGTGACATTCGAAGAAGAAGACGGTCGTTTCTATGCGAACCACCATCCATTCACGATGCCACGCCGCGAAGATCTTGATAAACTCGAAACGGACCCGGGCAGCGTCCTTGCCGTCGCCTATGACCTTGTCTTGAACGGATATGAGTTAGGTGGCGGATCGCAACGGATTTATGAGCGCGATATCCAAGAGCGGATGTTCAAATTACTTGGTTTCACGGAAGAAGAGGCGAACGAACAGTTCGGTTTCTTGATGGAAGCATTTGAATACGGCACACCACCGCATGCTGGAATTGCACTCGGACTTGACCGCTTGATCATGTTACTCGCGGGACGGACAAACTTACGCGATACGATCGCTTTCCCGAAAACGGCGTCGGCGAGCGACTTATTGACTGCAGCACCGAGCCCGGTCTCGGACGCACAATTAAATGAGTTGTCAATCCGGACGGCTGTCAAACAATAATCATCACAACAGACTTTCTTCCTCTTTTGGAAGGGAGTCTGTTTCTTTTAGTTGAATTGGTTTTGACTAATTCAAGATTCTGATTTCCGTAAGAGTGATTGGAAGAATAGGAGGGGACAGCAATGGAACGGAGTTTTTTTGAACGATCGCCGCTTGAGGTCGGCAAAGACTTGATTGGAAGTGTGCTGACGGTTGATGACGTCACGATGCGAATCGTCGAGGTCGAAGCGTATCTCGGACCGTACGATCAAGCTGCACATTCTTACAGTGGCCGCCCGACGAAACGGACGGCACCGATGTTCGGTGAAGCGGGGCATCTCTATGTCTACTTCACCTATGGCATGCATCATTGCTTAAATTTCGTCTGTGGAGACGTCGGACAAGGGTATGCCGTTTTACTGCGTGGGGCGGAAATCATCTCAGGTCATGAGATCATCGCCTACCGTCGATTTAATAGATCGTATCACGAACTGACAAAAGCCCAACTCAAAAACTTAGTCAACGGACCGGCGAAGCTTTGTCAGGCCTTCGGGTTAACGACTGCTGAGTCGGGAGAAGATTTGTATCAAGAACGTTTCCGGCTCGTTGCGGGTCAAGCCGGACAAATCATCGAGACGACACGAGTCGGGATTCCGAATGCCGGTGAAGCGACACACTATCCGTGGCGGTTTTATGAAGAGGGAAGTCTTGGTGTCAGTAAAAAATGACAACAAAAAAGACGCGAGGGACGATGAAGTCCGTCGCGTCTTGACGTTTTATTTAGGGGTATTCGTCGTTTTTTTAGATTGTTGTTGTTTATAAAACTTATAGACGATTGGTCCAACTGTCGTCGCGAGCGTGATTAACGTTCTTAATTTTCCTTTTTTAGCCATCTGCCTGTCACTCCTTACACCGTTTTGTATTAATTATATTCCACGAAAACAAAAAGCTGAAACCTTTTCGGCATATTGCAGAGTAGGCGAATCACGAAATCCTTGAGATGATGAAACTAGACGAGTGTGAGAGGAGACGAGATGATGAGTGGAATCGTATGGTACCGTGCTGATTTACGTGTCGATGATCACGAAGCCTTAACACAGGCACGGCAGGCACATTCAACGGTCAAAGCTGTCTTTGTTCAACAACCGTTAAATACGAGACGATTTGAACGGGGACATGCTCAACTGAAATTTGAGCGTGAAACATTACAGACGCTTCAGGAAGAGTTAGGACGACTCGGAATCGAGTTAACGATTTTAACCGGGGACGTCAGCGAACAGTTGGGACGGTTTATGAAGCCGGGAGACGTCGTTTATTTTCATCGAATGACAGGGTATTACGAGTTAATTGATGAGCAGGCAGTGCTTGCACAATTCACGGCACGCATCTATGAAACACAGACGTTGTATCGCCGTGAACAAATCGGTAGCGATAAATTGGCGCATGTCTTTTCGGCCTTTCGAAAGAAAGTCGAGCGGTCGGGTCATTTTGAACAACCAATCGCGCTTGAATACCCTACGGCTGCTATTACGTTACCCGCTTATGACTCAGATGCTGCGTTTCCCTTTGAAGGAGGCGAGATGACGGGGAAAGCAAGATTAAAAGCGTATCTGGAAGGACCCGTTTTTACGTATAAGGAAACACGGAATGGTTTCGGTCGGGATGATTCCTCCAAATTATCGGCCTGGTTAGCGAACGGTTCCTTATCCCCACGCCGGGTCATGGCAGAACTTCAAAACGCGGAAAGACGGCATGGTGCTAATGAATCGACATACTGGTTGTATTTCGAGTTACTTTGGCGCGACTTTTTTCATTTCACGATGCGTGAGACAAAGAACCGATTATTTCTTGCACACGGATTAGGAGAAGGGAGTAAAGTCTGGCCGACGGACGAGTCAATCATTTCGATGTGGATCGAAGGACGAACCGGGCAACCGTTCGTAGATGCCTTTATGCATGAATTTCGAGAAACAGGATGGATGTCGAATCGTGGGCGGCAAATTACTGCGAGTTATTTGATTCATGAGCTTGGACAGGACTGGCGCGTCGGGGCGTCATACTTTGAAAGCCAACTGATCGATTATGACGTCGCTTCAAATTACGGTAACTGGGCTTATATCGCAGGTGTCGGAAACGCGACTCGAATTCCACGCTTCAATCCTACTTTTCAGCAGCAAATGTATGATCCGACAGGCGCCTTCACGAAGCGTTGGACATCACGCTGAGCCGTTAAAAAAATATCATTTTTTTAGAAGCAGATTGAGTTGCAATTCGGTTAGGGGAATGCTATATTAAATGCAACAGATGGGGTTCCTGAGATGTACGAGAGCCGCCTTTTATCTTTGAGCCACTCTTTTTTGATAGGGAGTTTGACGTTCCAACTAGTAGTACATGCCTCGTAACACAGCAGGAGGACGTACGAATAGGAATCGGATAAGACACCCACCTGCACAGCAGGTTCAAAAATAAGGTATCGACACGGCACTTCGGGTCCCATCGTCTTTTTATTAAAATTAAAAAACGTTTTAAAAAAGACACGTCGCATGACGTTTTTTTTTATGATATAATTCCGAGTAAAACAGTATGAGAATTGTGAGGTTAGAGAAATGTTGCATCAATTTTCACGTAATGAATTAGCAATCGGTAAGACGGGACTTGAAGCATTGGCATCAAAGTCTGTCGCTATCTTAGGAATTGGCGGCGTCGGATCGTTTTCAGCAGAAGCACTGGCACGGAGTGGTGTCGGACGATTGATTCTCGTCGATAAAGATGACATCGATATCACGAACGTCAACCGGCAAATCCATGCCTTGCTCCCGACCGTCGGACAGCCGAAAGTCGATGCGATGGCAGATCGTTTGATGTTGATTAATCCCGACATTGAGATCGTCCGTCTGAAGATGTTTTACAATGAAGAAACGTACGAATCCTTTTTTGAACAACAACCGGACTATGTCATCGATGCATCAGATACTGTCTCGTTCAAGATTCATTTAATTAAAGAGTGTAAACGACGAAACATTCCAATCATCTCGAGTATGGGGATGGCAAATAAAATGGATCCGACACGGATTAAGATCGTTGACATCAAAGACACGACATATGATCCGTTAGCGAAAGTCATTCGGACACGTTTACGCAAGGAAGGGATCCATAAAGGGGTTCCTGTCGTCTTCTCGGATGAACCACCTGTCAAAATCATCGAAGAAGTGCGTCAAGTCGTCGGAAATGACGAAGCGGTTATTCGAAAAGCGAAGATGCCCCCAAGTTCGAACGCATTCGTTCCATCAGTCGGTGGTTTGATTGCAGCAAGTCACGTCATCAATGAGATCGTTCGCGAAGCAGGCGTTACGATTGAACGCGTCCGTTAAAAAAAGCGACCACTTCGGTCGCTTTTTCGCATCTTGAATGGTTACGGCTGTTTTTTCCAAAACTCGAGTCGGGCTTGGAGTTGTTTCTCAAAACCACGTGGACTCGGCTCGTAAAAGACCGGTTTCGTCCGCGCTAAGTTTTCCGGCCAATAGCTTTGTTTCACGTAAGCATGAGGAAACTGGTGCGGGTATTGATAAGCGACACCACTTCCGAGTGCTTCTGCACCGGGATGATGGGCGTCACGAAGATGCGGTGGGACCGGTCCACCGTCCGAACGTCGTACGAGAGCGAGCGCCTTGTCGATTGCTGTGATGACGGTATTTGATTTAGGTGCCGTCGCCAAATACAATACGGTTTCAGCGAGCGGAATCCGTGCTTCCGGAAAACCAACGTATTCACACGCGCGAGCACAAGCGTCGACAATCAACAGGGCTTGTGGATCCGATAGCCCGATGTCTTCTGCGGCATGGACGTACAATCGTCTGACGATGAAGCGAGGACTTTCGCCCGCTTCAATCATGACGGCGAGCCAATATAATGCTGCGTCGGGATCGGATCCACGGATTGATTTAATGAAAGCCGAGATGACATCATAATGGCGGTCGCCGTCTTTATCGTATTTCAATGCTTTTTGCTGAATCGATTCTTCCGCGACGGCGAGGTCAATCGTGATTTCACCGTCGACTTCCGGAGTCGTCAAGACGGCGAGCTCGAGTGCATTTAGCAAGGCGCGATAGTCGCCGTCGGATAGTTTAACGTAATGATCAATCGCTTCTTCTGTAATCGAAATCGGATATTTTCCGAGACCGCGGTCTTTATCAGCTAACGTTCGGTTAAGCACGACACGTAAATCGTCTGCCGTCGGTGGTTCGAACCGAAAGACGGTCGCCCGAGAGAGTAAAGCGGCGTTGACCTCGAAGCTTGGATTTTCCGTCGTCGCCCCGATTAAAGTGATCGTACCTGCTTCAAGAGCGGGGAGCAACGCGTCTTGCTGCATTTTATTAAAACGATGGATTTCATCTAAAAAGAGAATTGTTTTTTGATCATCAAACTGTAAACGAGACTCCGCCGCCTTTAAGACGTCGCGTAATTGATCGAGTTTTGCGGTGACGGCATTCAACTGTTCAAAAGCCGACTTCGTGTAACTCGAGATGACGCGTGCGAGTGTCGTTTTCCCTGTTCCCGGTGGACCATAAAAAATGACCGTCCCGAGCCGATCGGCAAGGATAGCGCGACGTAAGAGGGTCGTCTCTCCAATTAAATGCCGTTGGCCAACGATTTCGTCCAGTGACTGAGGACGCATCCGGTTGGCGAGCGGTCCAGCAGGATATTTTGATTCAAATAAATTAGCCATAGGTAGCGTTCCTTCTTTCCACGTGGATTCAGCTCCTACTATACTAGAAAGGATGTTATTTCGCATGATGAAAATCTCGACGAAAGGCCGGTATGGTCTGACAATCATGATCGCACTCGCTAAAGGAGGCGAACAAAAGCCGTTATCCTTAAAGAAAATTGCGCAAATGTATAATCTGTCGGAGCATTATTTGGAACAATTGATTGCCCCGCTCCGAAATGGCGGGCTGGTCAAAAGTGTCCGTGGCGCTTACGGCGGTTATAAGTTAGGGCGTAAAGCGGAAGAAATCACGGCCGGCGATATCATTCGTTTGCTTGAAGGACCACTCGTCGTTGTCGAAGGGGACAATTCTGATGAAGTGACGAAACGAAAGTTATGGGATAAAATCCAAAGTGCAGTCGATCAAGTACTGGATTCGACGACATTAAAGGATTTAGCGGAAGACGATGATACTGGATATATGTTCTATATATGAAAGGTGAGACGAAATGATGTATTTTGATCATGCGGCGACAACGCCGATGCACCCTGATGTACTCCAAACAATGACTCCATATATGCTCGAGCAATTCGGGAATCCGTCGAGCGTCCACGCGTTCGGTCGTTCCGGCCGGGCGGCGATTGACGCGGCACGTCGGACAATCGCGAGTGAACTGAATGCCAAACCGAATGAAATCATCTTCACGGCGGGGGGAACGGAGTCGGATAACTATGCGATTTTGGGTGCCGCGATGAAACATCAAGACAAGGGACAGCATGTCATCACGACACGCTTCGAACACCATGCCGTCCTGCGTGCGTTCGAAGAACTCGAAAAACGTGGGTTTGACGTGACGTATTTAGAAGTGCCGGAGTCGGGCATCGTCACGGTCGATGCACTCGCGGCAGCGCTTCGCCCGGATACGATTCTTGTTTCGGTCATGTTCGGAAACAATGAAGTCGGGACACTGCAACCAATCAAGGAAATGGGCCAGTTATTAAACAAACAAAACATTCTCTTTCATACAGATGCGGTCCAAGTCTTTGGCAAGCTGAGTCTCGACGTCGAAGCATGTCATATTGACCTATTATCGGCATCAAGTCATAAAATCAATGGACCAAAAGGTGTCGGGATGCTCTACGTCCGAACAGGCGTCCAGTTAGAAGTGCAGTCGTATGGTGGCGAACAAGAACGGAAGCGTCGCGCGGGAACAGAAAACGTCGCTGGAATCGTCGGTTTCGCAAAAGCCGTTCAATTGATCGTAGCAGAACGTGACATACTGAAAGCCCAGTCGGAAGACTTGCGTCGCCTGTTACTCAATCGTCTCGAGGCTAGTTCGATTTCCTATGAACAAAATGGGCATCCAGGACTGCCGCATATCGTCAATCTCTATTTCCCGCGTGTCGAGATTGAACCGTTTTTAATCATGCTCGATATGCGCGGAATTGCCGTCTCGAGCGGGAGTGCCTGTACGGCAGGTTCCATTGAACCATCTCACGTGTTGTCCGCGATGTACGGTGAAAATGACCGGACGCGGCAATCGGTCCGAATTAGTTTCGGCCGTGGAAATGATGCCGGGCAAGTCGAACTACTCGCACAAGGATTGATAGATGTCGTAAAATCGTTTCAGAACAAATAAGAGGTGAAAGCAATGAATACAAGAGCAAAAGCGCCAAGTGAGACGACAGTCGTCGTCGGAATGTCTGGCGGCGTCGACTCGTCCGTCACAGCACACTTGCTGAAAGAACAAGGGTACAACGTCATCGGAATCTTCATGAAAAACTGGGATGATACGGATGAAGACGGTTTTTGTACAGCGACGGAAGACTATGAAGATGTGATCGCGGTCGCCAATCAAATCGGCATTCCGTACTATGCAGTCAACTTCGAAAAAGAATACTGGGACAAAGTCTTCACGTATTTCTTGAATGAATATAAACTGGGTCGGACACCGAATCCGGATGTCATGTGTAACAAGGAAATCAAGTTCAAAGCGTTTCTTGATCACGCCATGCGTCTCGGGGCGGATTTTGTCGCGACAGGTCATTACGCGCGTGCGGTCTATGAAGACGGGGAACACAAGTTACTCCGTGGGGTCGATACGAATAAAGACCAAACGTACTTCTTGAACCAACTGTCACAAGACCAAATTGCGAAAGCGATGTTCCCGATCGGTCACATGGAAAAGTCAGAAGTCCGGAAAATCGCGGAAGAAGCGAACTTGGCGACGGCGAAGAAAAAAGATTCGACCGGTATCTGTTTTATCGGGGAACGGAACTTTAAACAATTCCTCAGCCAATATCTCCCGGCACAACCAGGCGAAATGCGGACACTCGACGGAAAAGTCATGGGACGTCACGATGGTTTGATGTATTACACGATGGGACAGCGTCATGGGTTAGGGATTGGCGGAGACGGAGAGCCTTGGTTCGTTGTTGGAAAAAATCTTGCGGATAACGTCTTGTTCGTTGATCAAGGCTTCCATAATGAACTGCTCTACTCGGAAGGATTATATGCGTCGGACATCAGCTGGACGGCACCACTTAAAGTCGGCGATACATTCCGGTGTACGGCGAAGTTCCGCTACCGTCAAGAAGACTCAGGCGTGACTGTCCGCTTGCTTGAAAATGGACGTCTTGATGTTGCCTTTGACGAACGCCAACGGGCAATTACACCAGGACAAGCCGTCGTATTTTATGATGGTGATGTCTGCTTAGGTGGCGCAACGATTGACGAAGCGTACAAAGCGGGCGAACGTCTTACGTATCTTGCATAAGGGAGAGAACACGATGAATTATAACGAAGTAGGATTCAGACATTTAGAAGCGGGAAATTACGAACTGGCTGCGCAAGCCTTCAACGATGCGATTGAAGAAAACCCGAATGATCCGACGGCATATGTCAACTTGGGAACGTTGCTTCAATCGATGGATGATGCAGACCGGGCATTACGCTTTTATGAAAAGGCGCTGACAATTGACCCGACGTTCGCCAGTGCCCACTATGCAAAAGGGGCATTGTTCTTTGCGGCAGAGCAACTGGTCGAGGCAGAAGATGCCTTGCGGCTCGCCTTACTCCATGGACTTGATGACGCCGATCTACACTTCATGCTTGGTCTGACGTATCAAAAGCTCGGCGATCCTGTCCGGGGAATTCCTCGCTTGAAACAAGCGACGGAATTGAACGGGGTGGACGTCGAAATTGCTTTCCAATACGGCCTTGCGCTCGCACAAAACGAACAGATCGAAGAAGCGGCAGAAATTTTCGAGCAAGTCCTGTTGTTAGAAGAAACGCACACGGACGCACGCTATAACTATGCGATTGCCCTTGCATTTCTTGGTCAGCAAGAAGCGTGTTATACGGAGCTCGAGACGGTTCTTGAATATCAACCGAATCATACGCTTGCGCAAGATGCGAAAGCGAAAATGGATTCTTTGTTGAAATAAGGTCAATGAATGGGTCTGACTCATAAGTCAGACCAGCATCAAGCCGTGTGACGGATGTTTCCGTCCTTCAACAATCAAATGGCCGATGATCCCACTTTTCAAGGGACCATCGGCCATTTTTGTGCAATTTCTTATCGTTCAAGAGGGTTTAATACTTGCCTGTGTCATGCGACCGCTTTAAAGCGCATTCCGTCTCTGATCGTTTTGAAGATTGCGTTAGTTTCCGACTTCACGTACGACGCGTTGCGGCGGACCAGAAAAGTCTTCGTACGCCTCGTCCATATTTTTTGTATAGAGCTCAATCACATTTTGTTCAGTATCTTTAAAATAAGCGGAGTATTCTTTATCATTCGAAGTTTCTTGTTCATCCCATTCTCGAATCTTAACGGCAATATCTGCTTCCCGTAAGACGTTCAGAGCGTCCTCGAATCGGTTTTTTTCAATGTAAAAGGCGCAGTGGACGTGAGTCCCTCCTTCATCATAAAGCGAATCCCACTTCGTGACCGGTAGATTTTTCACAGTTCGTTCCTCGAGTGTGAAATCTCGTTTGAGCCAGAGTCCAAGTCGCGTGTTTCCGCCAATATAGAGCCATGTCGCCCAAACGCCGTCTTGCGTCGCTTGTTCTTTACTTGGTTCCGCGTCATCTGGAGCCCATTGCTCGACAATCGGTATTCCGAGCGTCCCATGCCAAAAGTTGACAGCGCGTTCCATATCCTCTACTTCAAGTACTAATTCACATAAACCAGCAATTGGTAATCGTCCCACATGCTTCTCCTCCAATTCAATTTTTAGTTCAAGTTCACTTTCCCTGATTTTAAATCGATTAAACGAGTGCTATGATGATGAGAGCGTAGTAAATCGTAGTCTTTTAGAAAGTAGGTGGAGTGATGGAGCACCCTCATCAAGTCGTCGGTCGTGTTAAACGTGTGCTCTTCTCCTCCGAAGAAGAAGCGCATTCCATCGTATTGGTGGCTGTTAAGGAAAAAAACTTTGAATTGAAAGAAACTGAACTCGTCGTGACGGGAACGGGAGTCGGGATTGAACTTGGCGGTACGTATCAGGCGTTTGGCCGTTTAGTGGACCATCCACGGTTTGGTAAACAATTAAAGGCAGAATTAATTCGCCGTTCTGTCCCGATGACGAAGCATGCCGCTGTCCGCTTTTTGACGAATGGATCGTTTACCGGCATTGGTCCGAAAACAGCGAAAAATATCGTCGAGGCACTTGGCGAGGATGCGATTGATGTCATCTTAAAAGATAGCCGTGCCCTCGATCGTGTGCCTGGACTTAAACAAAAACAAGCTGACGTCATCTTCAGTCGACTGGCAACGCTCTATGGCGTTGATCAATTGATGTTGTTTTTGGCACCGTTCGACGTCACGCCGAAACTTGCAGCTAAAATTTATGCGGCGTACGAAGGGGATGCGATGGCGCGGATTCGTGAAAACCCGTATTCCTTGATGTACGAAGTGAGCGGGATCGGTTTTAAGACGGCCGATCAAATTGCCTCCCATCTCGGCTTGATTGGTCTTCACCCGGAACGCGTTGCAGCGTCCGTCATGCACATACTTGAGCAAGAGGCAGGGGAAGGACATGCTTTTGCGACAATTGATTCATTGTTGCAGCGGGCACCCCGCCTGCTAGGCGAAGACCCAGGAGAACGACTCGAACAGGCAATCGAGTTGTTGTTGACAGAAGATAAAGTAAAACTCGAAGAAGGCTGTCTGTATCTGCCGACGATTTATTATGCGGAAGTCAGGGCGGCAAAAGAGCTGGCACGCGTCATGGCGAATGGAGCAGAGCAAGAAGTCGATGTCGCGACGATCTTAACGGCAATCGGTCAGCTCGAAGAACGTTTCGGAATGGAATATGCGACGCAACAACGAGAAGCGATTGAACTGGCCGTCAAAGCACCATTGATGGTCTTGACCGGTGGACCGGGAACCGGTAAAACGACGGTCATCAAAGGAATCTTACATGCCTTACAAGAAATCCATGATTGGCCGCTCGAAAAAAGTCAAGTCAAATCAGGTGATGTGTATCCGTACGTTCTCGTCGCACCGACCGGGCGTGCTGCAAAACGATTGTCGGAAGCGACCGATGTTCCGGCGATGACAATTCATCGGCTGTTGAAATACGACGGCTCAAATTTTCAATTGAATGAAGATCAACCAATCACCGGAAAAGTGTTGATCATCGATGAATCATCGATGATTGATATCTACCTCTTGTCGAGTCTCCTTCGCGCCGTGCCGAACGGGATGAAAATCTTGTTCGTTGGTGACCGGGATCAACTGCCGTCGGTCGGTCCGGGACAAGTTTTGGCTGATTTAATGGATACGGACGGGATTCCGGTCGTACGACTCAATGTCGTACACCGTCAAGCGGAGGATTCGTCGATTTTACGATTGGCTCATGATTTGAAAAATCGGGTCACATCAGCTGATTTATTGGCACCGTTATCGGACCGCCGTTTTTATTCACTTGCTCCGCAGGAATCATTACGCGGGATTGCCGCCTTCGCTGAAAAAGCGTTAGCAAAAGGCTACTCGAAGTTCGACGTCCAAGTCCTCGCCCCGACATATCGCGGACAAGTCGGGATTGATGAACTCAATCTCGCGCTGCAAAATGTCTACAATCCGGAAGCACCGAAAAAACGGGAAGTGAAGCAAGGGAATCGGCTGTACCGGAGTGGAGATAAGATTCTTCAGCTCGTCAACAATGCGGAAGAAAATGTCTACAATGGTGATATCGGCGAAATCGTCAACATCTTTTTTGCGAAAGAAAACGTCGATAAAGTCGATAAAATTATCGCGCGGTTCGACCAGACGGAAGTCGAATACAATCGCAGTGACTGGGACCAATTCACACATGCCTATGCGATCACGATCCATAAAGCCCAAGGGTCGGAGTTTCCGATCGTTCTGATGCCGGTCTTCTTTACGGGCGCCTTTAAGCATTCGAGAAACTTAATTTATACGGCCGTGACCCGTGCGAAAACAAGTTTGTTGTTGTTCGGAGATCCACGCGCCTTTCACAAGGCATCACAAGAAGAAGAACCTCGTCGACGGACGCGGTTGATTGAACGTCTGGGTGGTGCGACAAAGACTTGACGGAATACGTTGGATAGGTAATAATCACGTTAGATGAATGGACGCAAAACGTTGATAGAAGATAAGTAGAGTGATGCAATCATGACGAAGAGAGAGATGGATTTGCTGCAACCATCTCCATGATGAATCATTTGAAGCTCCTTCTTGAGTCGAGTGAAAACACTTGCGGTTAATCCCCGTTATTGGATTTTTCGAGGTAACATCCGTAACAGAGGATGTTGCGAACGAGGGTGGTACCACGAGAGCGATGCTTTCGTCCCTTTCCTAGGGGATGATGCATCGTTTTTTTTGCGTTCAGGATGAACTTATTAATTAATTGGGGGTATTTTCGATGAAACCATTAAAACCGTTGACTGGCGCACAAATCCGTCAGATGTATCTCGACTTTTTCCAATCGAAAGGTCACGCTGTGGAACCGAGTGCTTCTCTCGTACCAGTGGAAGATCCAACATTGCTTTGGATTAACTCAGGTGTCGCGACATTAAAAAAATATTTTGATGGACGTGTCATCCCAGACAATCCACGAATCGTCAATGCACAAAAATCGATCCGGACGAACGATATCGAAAACGTCGGTAAAACGGCACGTCACCATACGTTTTTTGAAATGCTCGGTAACTTTTCAGTCGGTGATTACTTCCGTGAAGATGCGATCAAATGGGGCTGGGAACTCTTAACGAGTGACGAGTGGTACGGTCTAGATCCAGAGTACTTGTCTGTTACGATCCATCCGGAAGACGATGCGGCACGCCAAATCTGGCTTGAGCTCGGTGTTCCGGCTGAACGGATCATTCCGCTCGAAGATAACTTCTGGGAAATCGGTGAAGGTCCATCTGGTCCGAACACGGAAATTTTCTTTGATCGTGGTCCAGACTTCGGTGACGACCCGAACGATTCAGAACTCTACCCGGGTGGCGAAAATGAACGTTATCTTGAAATCTGGAACATCGTTTTCAGTCAGTATAACCATGATGGAAACGGGAACTACACAGAACTTCCACGCAAAAACATTGATACAGGAATGGGTCTCGAACGGATGGCTAGTGTCTTACAAAACGTGCCGACGAACTTCGATACGGACTTGTTCATGCCGATCATCCATAAGACGGAAGAAATGAGTGGTAAAAAATACCGTGATGACGCGAAGCTGGATGTAGCATTCAAAGTCATCGCTGATCATATCCGAACAGTTTCGTTTGCGATTGGCGACGGCGCATTGCCATCGAACGAAGGACGCGGGTATGTCCTCCGTCGTTTACTTCGCCGGGCAGTCCGCTATGCGAAGATGCTTGGAATCGAACGTCCGTTCATGTACGAGCTCGTGGATACGGTCGGTGGCGTCATGGTTGACTTTTACCCACAAGTTCCAGAGAAGGCGGACTTCATCAAACGTGTCATCAAGAATGAAGAAGAACGTTTCCATGAAACATTACAAGATGGTCTCGCGATTTTAAATACGGTCGCTCAGACGGCTAAAAATAATGGAGAGCATACGATTAGTGGGGAAGATGCATTCCGTCTTTACGACACGTACGGTTTCCCCCTCGAATTGACAGTCGAATATGCAGAAGATCATCAAATGGCAGTTGACGAAGAAGGCTTTAAACGGGCGATGGATGAGCAACGTAAGCGGGCCCGTGCGGCACGTGAAGATGGCGGATCGATGCAACAGCAATCTGAAGTTCTTGCGACATTGACGGTACCAAGCCGGTTCGTCGGTTATACGGATGTGAAGACGGATGCAACGATCGTCGCATTGCTTCATGATGGAGAACATGTCACGGAAGTCGCGGCAGGCGAACAGGCACAAGTCATTTTAGACATCACGCCGTTTTATGCTGAGAGCGGTGGTGAAGTCGCGGATACAGGAACGATTGAAGGAAAAGATTTCGTCTTAGACGTCAAAGACGTACAAAAAGCACCGAACGGTCAAAACTTGCATACGGTCATCGTTCGGACGGGGATTGCACTCGCGGACGCTTCAGTCATCGCAGAAGTCGAAGGCGCAGCACGTAAAGCCATTACGAAAAACCATACAGCAACACACTTGTTGCATAAAGCACTAAAAGATACACTCGGCACGCACGTCAATCAAGCAGGATCACTCGTGTCAGCAGATCGTCTCCGCTTTGACTTCTCTCACTTTGGTGCAGTCACGGCAGATGAACTGAAAACGATTGAACAGGATGTCAATCAGGCAATCTGGGCATCGCTGGCTGTCGATATCGAAGAAATGAACATCGCCGATGCAAAAGCAAAAGGGGCAATGGCACTGTTCGGTGAAAAATATGGTGAAACGGTCCGCGTCGTATCGGCAGGAACGTATTCAATCGAATTATGTGGCGGGATCCACGTCAAGAACACGGCGGAAATCGGTCTTTTCAAAATTGTTTCTGAATCAGGTATCGGTGCTGGTACACGTCGGATTGAAGCGGTCACAGGAGCTGGTGCATATCGTGTCATGAATGCGCATCTTGAGACGCTCGAACAAGCAGCACGTGTCCTGAAGACGAAAACGACGGAAGTTCCGAGTCGAATTGAAGCGTTACAAGTTCAATTACGTGAGACAGAACGCGCAAACGAATCACTCCAAGCAAAACTTTCGAATATCGAAGCAGCATCACTTAAAGATGACGTTGAACTGATCAATGGTGTCCAAGTCCTTTCGAAACGTGTCGATGTGTCTGATATGGAGGCATTACGTGGGATGATGGATGAATTGAAAGGTTCACTCGAGTCAGCAATCATCGTCCTCGGCAGTGCGCAAGGCGACAAAGTGAACCTCGTCGCAAGCGTCTCGAAAGACTTAATCGACCAAGGTTATCATGCTGGGAAATTGATTAAAGAAGTTGCGACACGTTGTGGCGGCGGTGGCGGTGGTCGCCCCGATATGGCCCAAGCAGGCGGGAAAGATGCTTCGAAATTAAATGAAGCGTTGGCGTATGCTTCACATTATGCGCAATCACTGGCATAATAGAAAAGTAGTGTAAATGAAAGAGGTGATTAACGTGAGTCAGATGG
Source organism: Exiguobacterium sp. N4-1P (assembly GCF_002214325.1). Lineage (NCBI taxonomy): Bacteria > Bacillati > Bacillota > Bacilli > Caryophanales > Exiguobacterium > Exiguobacterium sp. N4-1P. The sequence goes on along the minus strand of NZ_CP022236.1, from coordinate 1,956,181 downwards.
ATCAAACGATGAAATTTAATTTTCCGGAAGACGATAGTAAAGCAGCGACACGGGAAGTGTTGTTGACGGTCTATCACGCTTTGGAAGAGAAAGGATATCATCCAATTAATCAGATCGTCGGATACCTTCTATCTGGGGATCCTGCTTACATTCCTCGTCATAATGATGCACGTAATCTAATCCGTAAGATTGAACGAGATGAATTGCTTGAAGAACTCGTCAAATCCTATCTGTCGGAGAGTGGAGACAAAAAATGAAGCGTGCGATCGGACTCGATGTCGGTTCGAAGACGATTGGAGTCGCGGTGAGTGATTTGATGGGCTGGACGGCGCAAGGCGTCGAGACCGTCAAATGGACAGAACCCGATTATCCTGTCGCCTTCAAGCGACTAGAGGCAATCATTAAAGAGTACGGTGTCGAAATCATCGTCATCGGACATCCGAAAAACATGAACGGTTCGATTGGTCCGCGAGCAGAAGCAAGTGAAGCGTTCGCGCGTGAAATCGAATCAGCGACAGGACTTTCAACAGTTCTCGTCGATGAGCGTCTCACGACGATGCAGGCAGAGCGTATGTTGATCGACGCAGATGTCAGTCGAAAAAAACGAAAACAAGTCATCGATAAGATGGCGGCAGTCATGATCTTACAATCGTATTTGGATCGGGCGAACCGGTAAAGGAGGAAATGAGATGTCTGAAGAAAAGCGCCAGTATCTCTTTCCGGATGAAGACGGTGGCGAACATCTTTTCGAAGAATGGTACCGTTATGTCAGCGAGCGAACAGGGAAAACGTATCTGTTCCTCGAAATGATAGGGAATCCAGAAGATGGCGCAGATGATTTAATCATCTGTGAGATTGATGAGTATGGAGAAGGCGACGATGATTTTGAATTGAGCCTGATCGATGAAAATGATGAGCAGACTTGGGATGAACTCGAGACTGCATTAAAGGAGCGGATGAATGATGCAACAGAATGAACCAACACGTTACGTAATTCCAGATGGTGAAGGTAATGATTTCGAATTTATGGAGCGGTTACGTTATGAGAGCCCACGCTCAAACAAAACGTATATCTTCCTCGAGCCAGTCGGTGCTGACTACGACAACGCGGAAGAAGTCGACATCTTCGTTTACGAACTAGACGAGTATGGCGACGGAGACAATGACTTCAATCTTGTTCCGATCGAAGAAGATGACACGGAAACGTGGGATGAAATCGAAGAAGTCTTCAATACATTAGAAGACGAGCTTGAATAACCGACTCGTGTATAAGGTGATGTCGAAGGAGCAATGCTCTTTCGAGGTCACCTTGTTTTAAGAGAAAAAGGAGGAACCGATGGAGAACGAATGGAAGCACAATGCTGAAATCGAAAACAAGCGCCGCCGGACATCACGCCGGATTACGCTCATCATCCTTTCAGTGTTATTCACGATTTTCTTAGTAGCAGGTGCGGCAATCTATATCTTTTTAAAAAATTCACTCGAACCCGTCAACGCGGACGCAACAAAATCCGTGAAAGTCGAAATTCCGTTAGGTGCTGGAACAAGTACGATTTCAAATATCCTAAAGGACAAAGAATTGATTGCAAATGAAACGATTTTCCGCTATTACGTTCGCTATAAGAATGAATCGTCATTCCAAGCGGGAACGTACACGCTGACGCAAGCGATGACACCGGACGAAATCATCAATAAGTTGAAAACCGGTAAAGTCATGAAAGCAGCAGATGTCAAGATGACGATTCCTGAAGGGATTACGATGGATCGGCAAATCGCCGTGATTGCAAAAGCAACGGGCTTTAAGCAAGAGGCTGTTCGTAAAGCACTGACGGATCAAACGTACATCAACAGTTTGATTGAAAAGTATCCGATGTTAACGGATGAAGTGAAACAAAAAGGAGTACTCTACTCCCTTGAAGGTTACTTGTTCCCGGCGACGTATGAATTTGATAAAGGGAAAAACATCAATCAAATTGCTGAGACGATGCTTGACGAGATGGAAAAAATTTATGATGCAAATGCAGATGCGATTAAAGAATCAGGAATGACATTCCATGAAGTCCTCAGTCTTGGATCGATGGTTGAACGTGAAGCGGCAACAGCGAAAGACCGCCGTGAAATCGCTGGCGTTTTCAAAAATCGTCTTGATGATGGTATGAAACTTCAGTCGGATCCAACAGTCTGGTATGGTACGGGGGAAAACACGGCATTAACGACATTGAAAGATCTTGAGAATAACTCGAAATACAATACGTATAAATATGAGGGGATTCCAATCGGTCCGATTTCAACAGTCAGTAAAGATTCCGTACTCGCCGTACTCAATCCGAATAAAACAAAGTATGTTTATTTCTTTGCTCGGCCACCGAGTGAAAAAAATCCAAAAGGACAGATTCTTTACGAAGAGACGTATGAAGAACATCAACGTAATGTCGTAAAGTATAAACCGGAATGGGTTGAATACGAAGCAAGTAAAGAGCAATGAGCATCGGGTTGGTTTGGGACGAGTATTTTCGTTCCAGGTCAACCTGTTTATGCGGAGAAGGAGTAGTTCGAATGAATGAGTTTACAGCGTATGTTGAAGCAATGATTAAGCCACGTGATTCGCTACTCGAAGAGATGGAAGCATATGCTAAGGAACATCACATCCCAATCATTGAATTGACGGGGTCAGAAGTGTTATTATCCTTGCTGACGCTACAACAACCAAAGCGGATACTCGAACTCGGGACGGCAATTGGATATAGCGCGATTCGAATGGCACGTGCATTGCCGAACGCACGCATCACGACAGTCGAACGAAATGCAAAACGGTATGAAGAGGCAAAAGCATTCATCGCCCGGTCAGATGTCGCGGACCGAATTGACATCGTTTTTGCAGATGCAGTAGAATTAGCCGAAACCCTTGACCAAGAGTTCGATGCAATCTTCATCGATGCGGCGAAAGGGCAGTATAAAAAATTCTTCAACGGTTATGGGCGGCTTGTGCCAATAGGCGGGATTTTATACACGGATAATCTGTTTTTACATGGTGATGTTTTAGAAACAGATCCAAAAACGTTTGATCGAAGAAGACGACGACTCGTCCGTCTCGTCAAGGAATTCACAGTCTGGATGATGGAACAAGAACAATACGATACGACGATTTTTCCACTCGGAGACGGTGTTTCCGTAAGTCGAAAAATCAAGTCGGAATGATGGAGGAACAAAATCAATGCAAAAACCGGTTGTAATTGGCGTTGCTGGAGGTACGGGATCAGGAAAGACGACAGTCGCACGCTCACTCGTCGCAGCTTTCCCGATCGAATCGATCGTCATGATCGAGCAAGATGCTTACTATAAAGATCAAAGTACACTCTCGATGGAAGAAAGATATCAAACAAATTATGACCATCCGTTTGCATTCGATAATGATTTGCTGATTAACCACATCAAATCGTTACGTGAAAACATTGCGGTCGAAAAACCTGTTTATGATTACGTTGCGCATACGCGAGCGGAGGAGACGATCAAACTCGATCCACGTGATGTTATCATCGTCGAAGGAATCTTAGCGCTTGAAGATGAGCGTTTACGGGAATTGATGGATATTAAAGTGTTTGTCGATACAGATGCGGACGTACGGATTTTACGACGGATGCAACGTGATATCAACGAACGTGGTCGATCAATCGACTCGGTCGTCGAGCAGTATACGAATGTCGTCCGTCCGATGCATCTTCAGTTTTGTGAGCCGACAAAACGCTATGCAGATATCATCGTTCCGGAAGGTGGAGAGAATCATGTCGCGATTGATCTCCTCGTAACGAAGATTCGTGCCATACTCGATTATCGAACAGCACTTGATGAAAGAGGATATTGATTCCAAAAAAGATGTGAATATACTATACTAGTGGAATAAAAAGGAGCGTGACAAAAATGGCAGAAAAACAGTATTATATGACGCTTGACGGTAAAGCGAAAATTGAGAACGAGTTAAACGAACTGAAGTCAGTCCGCCGTAAAGAAGTAGTTGAAAATATTAAGATTGCACGATCTTTCGGAGACTTGTCTGAGAACGCAGAATATGATTCAGCGAAAGAAGAACAAGCGATGGTCGAAGGACGAATTGCACAACTTGAGGAAATGCTACGTAACGTAGCAATTATTTCTGAAGAAGAAAAGGATATTTCGGTCGTTAGTATCGGAACGACGGTCACATTCTTGATTCTTGAAGATGATGAAGAAGAAACGTACACGATTGTCGGAAGTGCAGAAGCGGATCCGTTCACAGGTAAAATCTCGAACGAATCACCAATCGCTAAAAGCTTACTCGGACATAGTGTAGGTGAGAAAGTATCGGTACAGGCTCCAGGTGGAGATTTCGCTGTAAAAATTACATCGATTAAATAAATAAAACGATGAAGCCGGAGCAATCCGGCTTTCTGTATGATGGAGGAATGAGTATGCCAATCGCTATCATTGGAGCAATGGAAGAAGAGGTCAACTTACTTCGGAATGAACTTTCTGAACGAAAAGACACGATGATTGCTAACTATCATTTTTATGAAGGTTTGTTGAACAGTGTGCCAGTCGTCATCTTGAAATCAGGCATCGGGAAAGTGAATGCTGCGATTGGAACGACATTGTTACTGGATCATTTTAAACCCAGTGCCGTCATCAATACGGGTTCTGCTGGTGGATTTAAGGCAGGGCTGACTGTCGGTGACGTCGTCGTCTCGACAGAAGTCCGTCATCATGATGTCGACGTGACAGCATTCGGATATGAATATGGACAAGTACCGGGTATGCCAGCTGCTTACGTGGCAGACGAAAAACTTGTCGCGACAGCTGAAGCCGTCATCGAACGGATGGAGTCGATTAATGTCGTTCACGGTCTAATCGTGACAGGAGATTCCTTCATTCAGGATACAGAGCGCTCGACACTCATTAAAAAGAACTTCCCGGACGTCGCAGCAGTTGAAATGGAAGCAGCACCGATCGCACAAGTCTGTCATCAATTCGATGTTCCTTTCGTCGTAACACGTTCGATCTCGGATAGTGCAGATGAGGAAGCTTCACTCTCATTTGATGAATTTTTAGAAATTGCGTCGATTAACTCTGCGAAGATGGTCATGGAAGTTGTACGAACGCTAGCAGATTCAGAAGCGTAAGGTGGACGGAGGAGGGCCTTGATTGAAGGGACCCTTCTTTTTTCTTTGACAAAAAAGGATTAACGCTTTATATTAGTACCAGATACTAATACTAAAGGAGCGACCACATGAATATCGGGATTGTAGGACTAGGGACGTCATTACCAGAACGTCGAATTACAAATGATGATTTAGCGAAAACGCTTGATACGAGCGATGAATGGATTCGGACACGAACGGGAATCGGTGCAAGACGGATTGCAACAGACGAAGTCGATGTAACGGATTTAGCGACAGAGGCCGCTAAACAAGCATTGATCGATGCGGACCTAACAGCAGACGATATCGGATTGATTGTCGTCGGAACAGCGACGGGACGTGCCTTTCCTTCAACAGCCTGTATCGTTCAGGAACGGTTAGGGGCGCTAGGCGCGACGGCATTTGATGTTAGTGCTGCCTGCAGCGGCTTCATTTTCGCTCTTCAAACAGCATCAAGCATGATGGAGACGACGAACTCTAAATATGCGCTTGTCATTGGGGCAGAAAAAATGTCGAGCATCGTCGACTGGTCAGACCGGTCGACAGCAATTTTATTTGGAGATGGTGCGGGTGCAGTCGTCCTCGGACCAACAGAACAGCAAGGGTTGAATGCGTTTGAACTCGGAACGGATGGGCGAGGAGCGCATCTGTTGTTTAAAGAGTTGGATGGGCCAATTGAAATGAACGGACGAGAAGTGTTTAAATTTGCCGTTCGAAAATTACCAGAGATTGTCGATAAAGTCATTCAAAAAGCGAACGGATCGTTGGAATCACTTGACTTATTGATTCCGCACCAAGCAAACTTACGGATTATCGACGCGGCACGCGAACGATTAGGCATCGATGAAAAGAAAGTCATCGTCACGATTGATGAACATGCAAATACATCAGCGGCTTCGATTCCGTTGGCTTTAGAAGAAGCGCGGCGTCAAGGGCGACTACAGCCGGGAACGACACTCGTTCTCGCAGGCTTTGGTGCCGGATTGACTTGGGGAGCTTCTTACATTACTTGGACTAAAGGGGAGAACATATAAGATGACGAGAAAACGAGTAGTAGTTACTGGTATGGGTGCACTAACACCGATTGGAAATGATGTGGATACATTTTGGAATGCATTAAAAGCAGGTGAAAACGGGATTCGTCCGATGGAGCGACTTGATATCGATGAGTATCCAACAAAAGTGACGGGTGAGTTACAAGGGTTTGATATTACAGAATTCATCGAAGCAAAAGAAGCACGCAAGATGGATCGATTTGTTCACTATTCACTGGTCGCAAGCATGGAAGCTGTCAAAGATGCAGGACTTGATGTCAAGTCGAATGCTGAACGTACAGGCGTATGGATTGGTTCAGGGATTGGTGGCGTGGAGACGATTGAAAAACAAGCGAAAATCTACTTTGAGCGCGGACATCGTCGTGTCAGCCCGTTCTTCATTCCAATGATGATTCCGAATATGGCTAGTGGTCAAGTTTCGATTTATACAGGAGCGAAAGGTCCAAATAACTGTTCTGTCACTGCCTGTGCTTCAGGTACGAATGCAATCGGTGAAGCGTTACGCGTAATCGAACGTGGTGATGCGGATGTCATGATTGCCGGTGGGGCGGAAGCACCAATCACGAACTTAGCGTTCGCCGGTTTTTGTGCGAACAAAGCGATGTCGACAAATCATGACCCGAATACAGCGAGCCGTCCATTCGATGAGGGACGCGATGGATTTGTCATGGGAGAAGGGGCAGGCATTCTCGTCCTTGAAGAATACGATCACGCGATTGCTCGTGGAGCAAAAATCTACGCAGAGGTCAGTGGATACGGTCTGACTGCAGATGCGTATCATATTACTGCTCCAGATCCGGATGGTGATGGAGGCGCACGTGCGATGGCGATGGCGATTCAAGATGCGAACATCGAGCCAACTGCTGTTCAATATATCAATGCGCATGGTACGAGTACGCCAATGAATGATGTTCTGGAAACGAAAGCCATTCATACGGTCTTCGGAGAACATGCAGCGAAACTCGCTGTGAACTCGACGAAATCAATGATCGGTCATTTACTCGGTGGTGCAGGTGGCGTCGAGGCGATTGCAACAATCAAGTCGTTGCAAGAACAAACGGTTCACCCGACGATTCATCTCGAACAACCAAGCGAAGGCTGTAATTTAGATTACGTTCGTGAAGGTAGCAGAGCATGGGACGTCGAGTATGCAGTAAGCAATTCGCTCGGTTTTGGTGGGCACAATGCATCACTCGTCTTTAAGCGGTACCAGCAAGCATAATTCTTGAAGGATTGCGCTCTAAACCGCCTGCATGCCCGGTTTTCCGTCACGGTATTACCTAAAAAGTGTCATATTTCGTTGACTCCTACGGGAAAAGTGCGTGTTTAACGCATTGTCCATTCGATTTTATAATGAGCTGCGGTATCAAAAACGATTAAACGGCTTAAGTCCGCTGGAATTCAGGGCTCAAGCCGTTTAAAAAATTTATATTATTTGACCTGTCTACTTGACGGGGAGCAGTTCAGTCAGAGGCAGGCAAGACCTTGCTCGTTGGCCGCTAGGATCCAAGGAGCAACAGCTTGCGCAACGCCCGAGGAAAGCAACGAAAAAAATGCTTTATCTCTTGATAACACTTTGTCTACAGCCTGGAGCGACCTACTGTCAATAAGACAGTAAGGTCGCTTTTTTGGTTGAATTCTGTTTGAATAATAGAGTCACTTTAAAAATAAAAGGGGAAAAATATGTCTAAGCAATTTAAACTGTTTGTTTTAATGTTTTTAGTAATCGGAGTAATCATTAGTGGATTCGTTGTGTTTCAACAAAACACAACAGAGGAAGCCTCTACAAAAAAGCAACAACAGCATATGACAATCATTGAGTCATCGATGCCACGAGTACCGGATATTGCACAGGCAACAGATAATCGTTCACAAACGTTGCTTGCACAATTATATGAAGGACTATTTGTGTTTACTGGCGGTCCATCTGTCCGAAAAGGTCTCGCCCGAACGATGACTGTTTCGGATAACGGCTTGACGTACACGATTGAACTAAAAGAAACAAAGTTCGTTGACGGTACGCCAGTCGAAGCGCAAGATTTTGTTGATAGTTTTCAACGTGTTGCTTCAAATGAGACAAATTCACCATATGGTTTTTTATTTGAAGTTTTTAAAAATGGACGACAAGTCAATGATGGCGAACTCCCACCGAATAAACTTGGTGTTAGAGCAGAAGGAAAATCAACGCTAATCATTGAATTAAATCAGCCGGTTTCGGATTTATCACAATTACTGGCCATGTCTGTCTTTTATCCACAACCTGAAGTAAGCGAATGGTCGGATTTGAATGAAAATGGTCCATTTAAAATGCGTGAGATGAAAAAGGCATCCTACATGCTTGAAAAAAATGATCATTATCATCAAGCGACTGTGGTTCAGCTCGATACCGTCAAAAGTATCACCGCTAAAAGTATGTCAGATCAGGTGACAGCATATCGAAATGATCAGGCAGACATGTTGCCATTAATTGAAGGATTTGATACAAATCTTTTGATGGGGGACGAGCCTACTTATCAAAAAAGTCGGAGCGGAGTCTTTTATCTGGCCTTTAATATGAACGACCCATTATTTAAAAGTCGAAATGCCCGTCAAGCCATCTCTTCTACACTGATGAATCAACAAACACTGAACTTGCCGCTCGGATTATCAGGGAAACCGACGAATCGTTTTGTAGTAACGGCGAGTGACTGGATTTCTCCACCTCAAGAGCAAACAACGACAAAGTGGAAACAGGCAACTAAGAAAAAAGTGAAGGTTGAATTGTTGAATTTTGATGATCAAAAAGCATTGGAGCTAGGGAAAACAATTGAAAAAATTCTTGAAAAGCAGCTGCCTGGAATCGATATTGTTACTAAAAATGTAGATATCGAAGATAAAATACGCCTTGAACAATCTGGTGATTTTTCCATGACGCTGACAGGCTGGATGCCTGACTACCCAGGTCCTCTCGCATATTTAAATCAATTCGTATCCGATAATCCTTTGAATAAAGTAAATTACAATTCAAAAGAATATGACAAATTGATTAAAGAAACAAGAAATGTAAAGACAATAAAAGAAAAAACTGTAGGTTATCGAACTGCTGAAAAAAAATTGATTGAAAAAGATGCGGTCATTATTCCACTTTATCAGACAACGGAAAATATGTTGGTAAAAGAAGGGATAAACGGCTTGACGGTGCCAATTTATGGACCTGAATATTTGCTTCGAACAGTAAAGAAATCGAATTAATCAATTAAGGAAGGACATGGGATGCACCCATGTCCTTCTTATTTTTTTGAAAAAATATTTAGAAAAATCGGATAAAAGCTTTGCAAAATTATCAGAACATTGTAAACTATTTGTAACGGAGAGTTTTGTTCGGCCAAAAAGTACTACTTTTTTTCGGACAAAAACTTTAGATTACTAGCTTTGGAAATTTTAGGGGGGTCATCGTATCATGAAAAAGAAAAGTTTTGCACTCGCTACCTCGGTAGCGCTCGTATCAAGCGCATTCCTTGCTGCTTGTTCGACGACTGATTCAAATGATTCATCGGGCGATAACGGTTCGGACAAAAAATCAAGTGAGCAGACGCTTAACCTGATCGAAAGCGCGGATATCCCGACGCTTAACCCAACAACTTCTACGGACGCTGTTTCTTTCAACGTCTTGAACAACACGATGGAAGGTCTTTACCGTTTGGATGACAAGCAACAGCCAACACCAGGTATTGCAGAAAGCCATACGGTTTCTGACGACAAATTGACGTACACGTTCAAGCTACGTGATGCTAACTGGTCTGATGGTACACCAATCACTGCAAAAGACTTCGAGTACGCTTGGAAAGAAGTGCTTAACCCAGAAAACGCATCGCAATATGCGTACGTATTCTACAACATCGAAGGTGCTGAAGAATACAACACGAAAAAAGGCGAGCGTGACGCGGTAGGCGTTAAAGCAGTTGATGATAAAACGTTCGAAGTAAAATTAAAATCACCTGCAGATTACTTCCTCGGATTGACTGGATTCGGTCCATTCATGCCGAAATCGGAAGAACTTTCGAAAGAAATCGGTAAGGGCTTCGGTACGACAGCTGACAAATCACTTTACAATGGACCATTCAAGTTAACAGAATGGACACGTGAACAAGGCTGGAAAATGGTTAAAAACGATAACTACTGGGATAAAGATAGCGTCAAATTAGACACGATCAATGTTAAGGTCGTAAAAGAAATTTCGACTGCTGTTAACCTTTACGAAAAAGGGACGATCGACCGTACAGGTCTTTCATCTGAATTCGTAGCTCAGTATCAAGATAATAAAGAATTTGAAACTAAAGGTGAATCAACAATCTTCTACCTTTACTTGAATACGAAAGTTGAAGCACTCGAAAATGAAAAAATTCGCCGTGCGATCGACATGGGATATAACAAAAAAGGAATCACGGATGTCATCCTTGCAAACGGATCACTTCCAGCAAACTATCTTGTACCAAAAGACTTCGCGAAAGATGCTGACGGAAAAGACTTCCGTGAAAAGTATCCAACATTCAACGAGTTCAATGCGGATGAAGCGAAAAAACTTTGGGAAGAGGGCTTAAAAGAAATCGGCAAAGATTCAGTCGAACTTGAGCTTCTTAACTATGATAGTGATGATGCGAAGAAAATCGGTGAGTTCTTGAAAGGCGAGCTTGAAAAGAACCTTCCAGGTATGAAAGTCACAATCAAGCAACAACCGTTCAAAAACAAACTTGATCTTGAAAACAAAGGCGACTTCGAATTCTCATTCGCAGGCTGGGGTCCTGACTATCAAGATCCAATGACGTTCCTCGATCTCTTCTTGACTGATGGACCATATAACCGTGGTGACTGGTCAGATCCAGAGTACGACAAACTCATCAAAGATGCACAAACACAAACGGATGCAGCAAAACGTTGGTCTGAGCTTCAAGAAGCAGAGAAAATCCTTCTTGATTCTGCGGGAATCTCACCTGTTTATCAACGTGGACGTGCGTTCCTCGTTAAACCATACGTAAAAGGTGTTGTCGAGCATAACTTCGGCGCAGACTTCTCTTACAAATGGGCTTCGATCGAAGGTAAATAAAATGTCAAGAGAGCGTCTCTAGTGTAGAGATGCTCTCTTTTTTTGACAAAAGGTCCCATACTCTTTACACAAAGAGCACGGGACCTTTTTTAATGAAAGAATTGATTATTTTTTGACTTTAGCACGTTTGCGTTGGAGCCCCATGGCTTTTTCTACTTTAGCAAGTTTACGAGAAGCGACGAGGTCAGCTTTTTCACGGCCTTGATCTAAAATGACATCGAGTTCTTCTGAATCGATTAACTCATAATAGCGCTTTTGAATCGGCTCGAGCTCGGCAATGATTGCTTCAGCAACATCTGCTTTGAACACACCATAATTTGAACCTTCGTATTTCGCTTCGAGCTCGGCGATGGAGATATTAGCGAGTAGTGAATAGATTTCGAGTAAGTTTGAGACACCCGGTTTGTTTTCCCGATCGAACTTAACAATTCCTTCCGAATCCGTCACGGCCGACTTAATTTTTTTACGGATACTAGCTGGTTCATCGAGCATCGTGATGTAGCCTTTTGGATTCGTATCTGTTTTAGACATTTTTTTCTCTGGTGTCGTCAAACTCATGATACGAGCACCTGTTTCTGCGATGACTGGCTCAGGCATTTTAAAGGTCTCATAGTACCGGCTATTGAATCGTTGTGCTAAGTCGCGTGTCAACTCGATGTGTTGTTTTTGATCTTCACCGACAGGGACGAGTTCCGCATCATATAAAAGGATGTCAGAGGCCATTAACGTCGGATAGACGAAGAGACCTGCGCCAATCCGCTCTTTTCCTTGTGATTTATCTTTATATTGCGTCATGCGTTCAAGTTCACCCATACCTGCTAGGCACGTTAACATCCATCCGAGCTGCGCGTGTGCTTTGACTTCTGATTGGACGAAAATCGTCGCTTTTTCTGGGTCGAGACCACTTGCAATATACAGTGCAGCGAGGGCACGTGTATTGTTCATCAACTCGACACGGTCAATCTCGACTGTGATCGAATGGAGATCGACGATACAATAATAGGCATCATGCTCATCTTGTAAGTTGACAAAATGCTTCATCGCCCCAATGTAGTTTCCTAGCGTGACTGTACCGGTTGGTTTAATACCTGAAAAAATCGTTTTCATAATCGTTTCCCTCCGAAAATAGAATAAAAAAAGATGACTCGTCCCTTGAATAATCAAGGGACGAGTCATCGCGTTGCCACCCAAGTTGCTATGATAATAGCCGCTCTAAACTGCTGTAACGGGCAATCCCGTCTGACTCTACTTCACTGTTCAAGTCAGCCACTCCGAAGTCCATTCCATCTGCATCCACTATCCATTCACACCAACCATGGACTCTCTTAAAGTGACGACTCGATGTACTACTCTTCTTCACCGTGTTATTATACATGTAACTTAACAAGATTTTACCATAGACCATTGTCTAGCGTCACGAAAAATTCGTTTAAACGAATGATAAAAGCAATGAGAAAACAATGCACAATAAGCCGCTAGACAAGTATGGCCCTGTCCGGTTTAAAGAACGTTTCCGCTTTTCTTCATACACTTCGTGCTCTTCATCCTCGTCCTCGTGATACTCACCATCGATTTCTCGTAATCTTGCCTCACGTTGTTTTTTGAACCCGGCAGTCAGTCCTCTAAAAAATCCATTTGCAGACATGTTAGAAAATAATCCGATTGCCATTAAGATGAATCCTGAGATAAATAACCCACCCGAAAAGTGATAAAAAAAAGAATGGGTTGAATCCGTGAAACTCGCCCAAATGGTGTAAATAATCGATAAAATTAAAGCGATTAAAATCGGACGAAACAAGTGAAAACGCATAGTAGTCCCCCTTAATATGGATTATGAATTCATTATACGCAATGCTCCCGAAAGTTACGAATTTATTACGGTTATATATCTTAAAACAGCAAATAGTGTGACTATTCACTTGACGTTATTGTTATTCTCACATAAAATCAACTTATCACTTCGTTTGAATTTTCGAAACCAGGTCAATGCATTTTGGGGAATGCATGTGGATTCGATCCAACGTTATTGATGTCATAACTGTTTATGGCAACTTGAAAATTGAAAAGGAGATGACTCACCGATGAAGAAAAAAACTGTCGGTCTCGCGTTATCAGTCATGCTAGCAGGGAGTGTAGTCCTTGCAGGATGTTCGACGAGCGGAGATAAAGATTCAGGTTCTTCAGACAAGAAAAACTTGCGCTTAACGAGTACGTCCGATATTACGACGGTCGACCCGGCTAAAGCAACGGATTCAGTCGCATTTGATATGATTGGGAACACGATGGAAGGACTCTACCGGTTAGACAAAGAAGGTAAGGCGATTCCTGCACTAGCCGAAAAAACAGATATCTCGAGTGATAACCTCACGTACACGTTTACACTTCGTGAATCGAAATGGTCTGATGGTTCTCCAGTCAAAGCACAAGATTTTGAATTTGCTTGGAAACGTGCAGTTGATCCAGAAACAGGTTCAGGATATGCCTATATCTTTGATACCGTCAAAAATGGTGCAGCTGTCTCACAAGGGAAAAAACCAGTTGATGAATTAGGAGTCAAAGCACTTGATGATAAAACGCTTGAAGTAACACTTGAGCGTCCATCGCCGTACTTCTTGTCACTGACGTCATTTGGAACATATACACCGATTAGTGAAGATTTTTATAAAAAGAACGAAAAAGACTTTTCACTTCAACCGGATAAATTGTTATACAACGGACCATTCGTTTGGACCTCTTGGAAAACAGATTCAAAACGTGTCTTGACTAAGAATGAAAACTATTGGGATAAAGATGCCGTCAGTCTTGACGAAGTAACGATTCGTGTCGTTAAAGATTCGTCAACGGTTACTAACCTGTATGAATCGAATGACATCGATTATGCTGGCTTAACATCTGAACAAGTTGCTGTTTATGAATCGAAACCTGAATTCAATACGGCATTACGTTCTACGATCGCTTATTTGAAGTTCAATAACGAAGATGCGACGATGAAAGATGTCAATGCCCGCAAAGCGATCGCTCGCGCAATTGATCCTAAAGGCATCACGGAAACGTTACTTGCGAATGGTTCGATTCCAACAACAAGCTTCATTCCAAAAGACTTCATTAAAGATGAAGCTGGAAAAGACTATACGAGTGACATTAACTGGTTCGATCGTGATGGGAACGAAGCAGCTGATCTTTGGAAAAAAGCAAATGGCGATAAGAAAACAACGATTGAACTATTATCGTTCGACAGCGAAGACTCTAAAAAGACAAGTGAGTACATGAAAGGTCAAATTGAAAGAAACTTGCCGAACGTGACAGTTTCAATCAAACAACAGCCATTCAAGAACAAACTCGATTTAGAGTCTAAAGGTGACTACCAAATGTCGTATTCACTTTGGGGTCCTGATTACCAAGATCCAATGTCGAATTTGTCGATCTTTGAATCAACAAATAGTCAAAACGATGTTAATTACGACTCATCAGCATATGATAAGTTGTTGAATGCTGCCAATAAAGAAGCAGATGTTACGAAACGTCTCGACTTGTTCAAGCAAGCGGAAGCCCAATTGATCGAGAAAGATCAAGCAATTGCGCCATTGTATCAAGCAGGTGCAGCTTACTTGAGCCGTCCGACAGTTGAAAACTTCAAACGCCAATTGTTTGGTGCGGATTTCCAATACAAATATGTTGATATGAAGTAAAAAAACTGGAGCGTCCCGAATTAGGTTCAGGGAACGCTCCTGTTTTATACTACTTTTTCTGAATGTGTAATCATTTCTAAACGAAATGTGAACTATTTGTAAAAAAGATGTTCTAATTACTTTGTTAGCAAAGTATAATGGAATCAAACGAAAAATTCTGAAATATTGGTTAACTGTGAAAAAACAGTGATCATGGGGGGGCATCATATCAGGTTGGGACAAAAAAGAATTTAAAATTTTACAACAAAATTCTTGAATGTTCCGACAATTTTACGTCATACTGGTTTTATTGATGTTTTCGAAAAAAACAGAAAAATCTTTATAGGGGGTGCCATCTATGGGCCGTTATTTAGCTCAACGCCTTACTTACGGCGTACTGACGTTTTTACTCATCGCTTCATTCACGTTCTTCTTGATGGATCTGTTACCAGGTTCACCGTTCCAAAACCAGGAAAAGCTTTCTCCTGAGCAATTGAATATCCTTCGGGATAAGTACAACTTGAATGATCCACTTCCACAACGCTACGCAGCGTACATGGTTAACTTGTTCCAAGGTGACTTAGGAGTATCATTTAAATATGATAGCCGTCCTGTTACAGATTTAATCATGGAACGGATCGGACCGTCAGCTCAATTAGGAGCACAAGCACTTATACTCGGTGTCTTTGCAGGTCTTTTACTTGGTGTCGTTGCGGCACTACGTCATAACACAGCGATTGATTACGGTGCGATGTTTGCATCAGTACTCGGTATTTCAATACCGTCGTTCGTATTTGCTTCGCTTCTTCAATACTACGTAGGAGTGAAATGGGGCATTTTGCCGGTCGCCTTCTGGGAAAGCCCAGCACATACGATTTTGCCTACAATTTCCTTGTCCTTAGGAGTTACTGCCTCCATCGCTCGTTTTGTTCGAACGGAGATGCTCGAGGTAACAGGACAGGATTATGTCACGCTTGCTAAGGCAAAAGGACTAGATGGACAATCGATCACGTGGAAACACATGGTGCGTAATGCCTTGATTCCAGCAATTACGATTCTTGGACCGATGACTGCTGCCTTAATCACAGGAACACTCGTCATTGAAAGAATCTTTGCTGTACCGGGTCTTGGTGAGTTGTTCGTATCATCAATCACGCTAAATGACTATACAGTCATCATGGGAACAACACTGTTCTTCTCAGCGGTCTTCATCCTTATGATTTTGATCGTCGACTTACTGTACGGTGTCGTTGATCCACGGATTCGTTTGGGGGGTAATGAATAATGGCAGAGCAAAATTCAAATGCAAAAACGGAACAATTCGATTCGTCACTGTTTCAAACGGTTGAGTTCAACGAACAAGCCGGAGAGCGTATCGCCGGAAAAAGTTTAAATTTCTGGCAAGATGCCTGGACGCGTCTTATTCGAAATAAAGCAGCGATTCTTTCGCTCATCATCATTCTTATCATTGCGTTACTTTCAATCTTCGGACCGATGATTTCAGGGCGCGATGCTTACACGCAAACAATCACGCAAGCGAAACTACCACCAAAAGTAACAGGGCTTGAGTGGGCCGGATTTGATGGTATGGCAACATTAGGTGATAAAGAAATTGATTTTTACGAGCAAAAACAAGTAACAGAAAACTACTGGTTCGGAACGGATCATCTCGGACGTGACTCTTGGTCACGTGTCTGGGAAGGTACACGCGTTTCACTCTTTATTGGTGTCATGGCTGCAATCATCGATGTCATCATCGGTGTCACATATGGTGGACTTTCTGCTTACTATGGCGGTCGTGTTGATAACATCATGCAACGTATTACGGAAATCCTGACCGGGATTCCGAACTTAATCTTAATCATTCTGTTCATCTTGATTCTTGAACCGGGGATCACGACGATTATCTTGGCGATGACCATCACCGGATGGATTGGGATGAGTCGACTCGTTCGAGGACAAATCTTGAAACTTAAGAATCAGGAATTTGTACTCGCAGCACGTACGCTTGGGGCTTCTAGCTCACGTTTAATCTTTAAGCATTTGATTCCAAATACTCTTGGAATTATTATCATCTCACTTATGTTCACGATTCCTAGTGCGATTTTCTTCGAAGCGTTCCTTAGCTTCATTGGACTTGGTCTCGCTCCACCGAAACCGTCCCTTGGTACATTGATCAACGAAGGGTACAAAGAATTGAAGACGTTCCCTTACTTGCTTGTCGTGCCATCGACGGTCATCGTACTCCTAATGATCAGCTTTAACATGTTGGCCGATGGATTACGGGATGCGTTTGACCCACGTCTACGCCGCTAACGGAAATTAGAGAGGAGTTCATCCACAATGGAAACTATTTTATCTGTACGCGACCTAACCGTCGCTTTCCATACGTATGCCGGGACGGTACAAGCCGTCCGTGGCGTATCGTTTGATTTAAAAAAAGGTGAAACACTTGCAATCGTTGGTGAATCTGGTTCAGGAAAGTCGGTTACATCAAAAGCAATCATGCGACTGATTCCGAATCCTCCTGGTGAGATCACGAATGGTGAAATTATTTTCGAAGACCGTGACTTAGTCAAGTTGTCGGACAAGGAAATGCAAAAAGTTCGTGGTCGTGACATCGCAATGATCTTCCAGGATCCGATGACATCACTCAACCCGACGATGACAATTTACAAACAGATTGCAGAAGGTTTGAAACGTCACCAAGGCTTGACAGGGGATGTCGCAAAAAAACGGACGCTCGAATTATTGACGCTCGTAGGGATTCCGAATCCGGAAGCACGTTTAAAACAATATCCACACCAATTATCAGGTGGGATGCGTCAACGGATCGTTATCGCGATTGCGTTAGCATGTAACCCGAAAGTTTTGATTGCCGATGAGCCGACGACAGCACTCGACGTTACGATTCAAGCTCAGATTTTAGAGCTCTTAAAAGACATTCAACAAAAAACAGGTACAGCAATCATCTTCATCACGCATGATCTCGGTGTCGTGGCGAACATGGCCGACCGCGTAGCTGTTATGTATGCTGGGAAATTGATTGAAAAAGGTACGGTTGATGAGATTTTCTATGAACCACGCCACCCGTACACATGGGGACTTCTCGGATCGATGCCACGCCCTTCAGATGACCGTTCGCAGGACTTACCGGCGATTCCGGGTACGCCACCGAACTTGCTTCATCCGCCTACAGGTGATGCATTCGCACCACGTAATCAATATGCGATGAAAATTGATTTCGAGAAAGAACCTCCGTTCTTCCGTATCACTGATACACACGAAGCAGCAACGTGGTTGTTACATCCACAAGCTCCTTACGTAGAACCACCAGCAGCCATCCGTGACCTCGCACTGAAATATCGTCCAGATAGTACATTTGCGAAGTCGCTTTTGAAAGGCGGTCTTAAGTAATGGAAAACCGTAATAAATTACTTGAAGTAAAAAATCTAAAGCAACATTTCAATATTGGACGAGGACGTGTCGTCAAAGCAGTAGACGGACTTTCATTTGATATTTATGAAGGAGAAGTACTTGGTCTTGTTGGAGAGTCAGGTTGCGGCAAATCGACGACGGGTCGTTCGATTATCGGACTTTACGATGCGACAGACGGGGAAGTCTTGTTCAAAGGTGAGAATGTCCATGCGAAGAAATCACGTAAAGAAAAATTGAAGTTCAACCGTGCGATGCAAATGATTTTCCAAGATCCTTACGCATCTCTAAATCCACGGATGACAGTCGGAGATATCATCGCAGAAGGAATTGATATCCACGGACTTGCGAAATCAAAAGAAGAGCGAGATAACCGTGTCTACGACTTGTTAGAAACAGTAGGTTTGACGAAAGAACACGCGAGTCGTTACCCCCACGAATTCTCTGGTGGTCAGCGTCAACGGATTGGGATCGCACGTGCACTAGCAGTAGAACCGGACTTCATCATTGCCGATGAGCCGATCTCGGCACTTGACGTTTCCATCCAAGCACAGGTCGTCAACTTGATGAAACAATTACAACGTGATCGCAGTTTGACGTATTTATTCATCGCCCACGATCTTTCGATGGTTAAATATATTTCGGACCGGATTGGTGTTATGTATCAAGGTCACCTTGTTGAGTTATGTGATGCGGATCGTTTGTACGAGAACCCAGTTCATGCGTATACGAAGTCGCTCTTATCTGCAATCCCGCTACCGGATCCAGAGCACGAACGGACACGTAAACGGATTGTCTATGATCGCCCGACAGGCGGAGCCGTTGGTAAATCGAGTGAAGATTCGAGTATCCCTGCACTTCGTGAAATCGAGCCGGGACATTACGTCTCGATGACGGATGCTGAGCTTGAAGCGTATCAAGCACAACTCGTCTAATAAAAAAAGCATTCCTGAATCGTTCAGGAATGCCTTTTTTTAGTTTTCGGAAGCGATTCGTGGAAGGTTACTAAAGCGATGGACAACTGAATCTAATGCATCAAGACGTTTGACGGCTTCATCAAAGGGGATTTTCTCATAATGATGCAAACCACCCGGTTGCTCTTCTAACGTATCGGCATCGTGGACGAGTTGTTGGAGTGGGGTCCGGTTAATTGTACCTGGTGGGAGATATGAATCCGTGTGTAAGAGGACGGCAAGCGAGATTTCTTTTGCGCGTGCCGGCTCTTCCCCTAAACGAATTAATAACTTATGGGCACGTTCTGCTCCTTTAATCGCATGAATATCATTTTGACGGTAAAGATCATAATTCCATGTTCCATCCGTATACCATTCATAATGGCCGATGTCATGAAGCAGTGCTGCTTTTGTCGCCGAATCAGCATCAAGACCACGCTGTGTCGCAAGCGTCAATGCCCGTTCCGCAACGGAAATCGCATGATTGAGCCCAGAACGCTCTAAATATTTTTGGGCAATCGGGTGTTCGATAATTGTAACTAAAGTAACTGGCATAACTGAAATGCTCCTTTCAACGAGTAAGTATTTCTATATACTCTACGTGAATTTGCAAGTAATTGCAACTCTCTGCTTAAATGAACGCAACAATCTCACACATTTAATTAACCGAAGTAGGAATAGAATTTAGGCAAACGTGGTATACTAATTAATGTAGAAGATGATAATTCAGCTTTCGTTGGTTGCTTGTTCTTTTTTCGGACCGAGTGAGGTGTCGGAGTTATGAAAGAACGTGATAAGAAGAAAAAGTTGAAAAAACGACTTTTGCGGGATATTTTCGAAAAGAAATTAAAAGAAATGAAACTCCCGAAAGCAAAAGAAACGATTTCTCAACCTTTTGATCACACGCCAGCTTGCTGAAGCCATCTCGTGGCTCCAGCGAGTTTTTTTACGAAAAAGTTCTTTCATCTTAAAAAATAGCTAGGTTTTATTTGAAATTCAATGTAAACTGTCAAGTAATAGAATCATCATTAATAATTAGGAAAAGGATACGTTCCTTTTTATAGTTCAGAC
Organism: Exiguobacterium sp. N4-1P; assembly: GCF_002214325.1. NCBI lineage: Bacteria > Bacillati > Bacillota > Bacilli > Caryophanales > Exiguobacterium > Exiguobacterium sp. N4-1P. The sequence continues at coordinate 1,935,745 of NZ_CP022236.1, read as the reverse complement.
ATGATGTAAATCAGGGGGAGGATGTTTTTCAATGGTAACACTCTATACTTCACCAAGCTGTACTTCTTGTCGTAAAGCGCGCGCGTGGCTTGAAGAACATGAAATCCCATTTGTGGAACGAAATATTTTTTCGGAACCATTGTCGCTTGATGAAATCAAACAAATTCTTCGTATGACGGAAGATGGAACAGATGAGATTATCTCGACACGTTCAAAAGTCTTTTCTAAATTAGACGTTTCAGTCGAGAACTTGTCGCTGCAACATCTTTATGATTTAATTCAAGAATATCCTGGATTGTTACGTCGTCCGATTTTGATTGACGAAAAACGACTCCAAGTTGGATATAATGAGGATGAAATTCGCCGTTTCTTACCACGTAAAGTTCGCACTTTCCAATTGATGGAAGCGCAACGCTTGGTAAACGAATAAATTTTAACCAGCGCGCTGCTTCCGTGAGCAGTGTGCTTTTTGTTACCGTCAAAAAAGGTTAAAATAAAGATAACAAAGGAATATACCCTATATGGTTAAAAAGGGGTTCTTTTTGAATCCATGTTATGTGCTCGTTCGTATACTAGATAAGAGCGAGATGAAAGGAGTGGACATATTGAAAATCGAACGCGTCAATGACAACACGGTCAAGTTCTTCATTACGTATACGGATATCGAACGCCGCGGCTTTGCCCGAGACGAGATTTGGTATAACCGTGAGCGTGGAGAACAGTTATTCTGGCAGATGATGGATGAAGCGAATGAAAAAGAGTCCATCTCCTTCGAAGGTCCACTATGGATACAAGTTCAAGCATTTGAAAAAGGTCTTGAAGTGACGGTTACAATCGCTAAAACAACAGTTGATGGCGAACAAGTGGATGAAGAAGAGTTGGATTCATTACTCCGTTCAGCAATGTCTGAGGCAGAAGATAAAGAAACAGAACTCAGCCAAGACGTATTATTTGAAACGACGGATTTTGAGCATGTTATTGCTCTTAGCCAATATGCAGAAGCACCGGTCTTCAAAGATTTGAAAACAGCGCTCTATCAAAAAGATGGTGCCTACTTGCTCCACGTCCATTTTAAAGACGAAGTGGAAGTGGAAGAACAAGAAAACGTGATGAGTTTGATTGCCGAGTACTTGCAATTTAGCGAACAAACGATTCATCCGGTCGCAGAGTATGGTAAAACCATCATTGCCGACGATGTTTTTGCTGTCGTCCGTAAGCACTTTACGAACTAAATACAAATGTCACGTTAAAAGGACTGCTCCTATACAAAAAGGGAGCAGTCCTTTTTTTGTTAGCATCACGTCAATGTATATCCACCATCGACGATTAATGATTGGCCATTGATATAACTAGCTTTATCCGACAATAAAAAACAAACGACTTCTGCAATTTCAGCCGGCTGTGCTGCGTTCCCGCGAAGGTGATGTTTCATTGCCAAGTCAAACTTGTCTTTCCCACCGTATAAGGAATGGCTTAATGCTGTATCGACGGGGCCGGGGCAGATCGCATTAAAACGATACTTTCCATGAAACCGGGCCGCGTAAGTTTTCGTAAGGGTGATAAGAGCACTTTTTGAAGACGCATAAGGTAAGAGCATCGCCGGGAATTTGACATGTCCGACGATTGCGCTATTGTTAACGATTGAAGCCCCTTTGGACAATCGTTTGACAGCGAGTTGAATGATTTGTTCAGGTGCATGATAATTGACTTGGAATACTTCTTGTTGGGCATCTGTTACGCGTTCAGGTGCGACAGGTTTTCCAAAAGTTCCGGCATTGTTAAAAATGCCATCGATGGTTGGAAAGTCAGTCGCGGTGTCATCGAAGAACTGCTGAATCTCTGGTGGTTTAGCAAGATCGACCTGGAAAAAATGAATGTTGCCTTGTCCATGTTGTTCGAGTACCGTTCCTTTTTCGGTATTTCTCCCTAAGGCAAGAACGGTATGTCCTTCTTTTGCAAGTTGGAGGGTGGTCGCTTCCCCGATTCCACCAGTCGCGCCCGTTACGATGTAAGTTTTCATTCGAATACTTCCCTTCTGATAATAGAGTCGAAAAACTTGATACATAGTAAAAAGAAAGAGGAGGGGATTTCATGTTACGACGTGTTCAACTGCTGATGACGTTACTGTTGACCTGTAGCTTACTGGCGTTTTTGTCTTACTACTGGAGTGTCTACATGGTCGGTTGGTTATCAATCGTCATCATCTTAATCGTTTTAAGTGTCTTCATCATCATCTTACTTGAAAATCGAAATCCCGAACGGACTTTAGTCTGGGCGCTTGTCATGATGGCGCTGCCCGTCGTAGGCGTGTTCGTCTATTTCACGTTCGGTCAGAACTATCGCCGTAAAAAAATGTTTCGCTTAAAAGCGATGCTTGATGAAGAGTCATACATTAAATATCGTACCCAATTTGATCATGGTATACACAATCGAGTGTTCAAACATGGATATTATGCAAAGGTTGTCAAACTTATCGATTCCATCAGCCGGCTTCCAATATCGTATAATACACATACGAAGATATTGACTAACGGAGAGGAGAAATTTCCGCTCTTGCTCGCTGAAATCCGTCAAGCGGAGCACCATATTCACTTAGAGTACTATATTGTCCGCGATGATGCGTTAGCCCTCGAGTTACAAGCCGCTTTGATTGAACGTGCTGAGGCTGGGGTCGAGGTTCGTTTCTTATATGACGCAGTCGGTTGTTTCTCTACTGACAAAAGTTACTTTAAAAAGATGATTCAGGCTGGCATTGAAGTGCATGCCTTTTTCCCTGTCGTCCTTCCCTTCATCTCCAGCAAATCCAATTATCGAAACCACCGTAAAATCGTTGTTATTGATGGAACGGTCGCATTTACAGGCGGAATCAATGTCGGAAATGAATACATCGGGAAAGATAAAGCATTCGGATTTTGGCGAGATACGCATCTTGTCGTTCGTGGAGAGGCTGTGTCAGAGCTCCAATTGATATTTTTACAGGATTGGTACTACATGACAGGAGAGCGTCTGTTCACACCTTTCTACATGGAGCCGCTCGAAGTGGTCACGGATGCAACAGGGGGCGTTCAAATCATCGCCAGTGGACCGGACGAACCGCAAGAGACCATGAAGTCGCTTTACTTCGCATTGATTACGGAAGCACGAAGTTCGGTCTACATTGCTTCACCGTACTTGATTCCGGACGAGGACTTGATGACAGCATTAAAAACAGCAGCGATGTCCGGAATCGATGTTCGAATTCTCTTGCCGAGTTTTCCGGATCATAAAGTTGTTTTTTATGCGAGTCGCTCGTATTTCGACGATTTACTCCAAGCAGGCGTTAAAATCTACGAATACAATAAAGGATTCATGCATTCCAAAGTCATTGTCGTCGATGATGCGATTGCAACCATCGGAACGGCGAATATGGATTTAAGAAGTTTTCATCTAAACTTTGAAGTCAATGCCTTCTTGTATGGTACAAATTCCGTTCACGAACTGACCCGGGATTTTTATGATGATTTTTCGCATTCGACTCAAGTTGATCGCCATTACTTCAGTCAGCGCAGTTTTTCGCAACGCTTGATTGAGTCAGTTTCACGTCTATTCTCACCTTTACTCTAAAGGGGTGCTGTCATGTTTGAAGCCGTTGATGAAACAGGTCGCCGAATCAATATCCATCTCGTACAAGTCGAACAATTAAAGCAAATGACGTTGTATTGTCCTTATTGCCTGAACCGATTACGGGTCAGGCAGGGACGAAAGCGAACGCATTTTGTTCATGTCTCAGCATGTACGGGAGAGTCGAGTGCACATCAAGGTTGGAAAACGACTTTAGCGGAATACTTTCGTAGCTTAGGTTATGACGTCGCTTTAGAACAAGTTCAAGGGCAACGTCGATTTGACTTGTGGATCCCTGCACTCCGGATAGCGGTAGAAATCCAACGATCGAAGATGACCGCGTTGGAGTGGAATCGACGACGAACGATTGATCAACAAAAAGCATATGCTGTGCGCTGGATTGGCTTTCATCCAACAGGCGGATGCATCATTAAGTTAGACGGGTGGATGAAACAAGCATTATTGACGGATGGTTATCTCGATTTAATCGAACAGGGAAAAATTAACCGCTATGGTTTTGCTGTCCCTTTTACGAAACACTTAGTGATTTGTCAACGACTAGAAACTTCTTTCACACAATTTATTAGACCTACCCCCCAAGCATTTCCCCGGAAATTTTCTGCGAAAAAATGGATTCAACTTGTGCGGAAATACCGACTACGTCCTTTCTTCTCGACGATGCCAAATCATCTACTCAAAAATCCACTCTATCAAGCAGGTCTGCATGTTTTATACCTTCCAGCCCACTGTTTTTTACCCATCGAAACACTTCTCGCCTTTCCACTCCATCCTTTTGAACTTCAAATGACACTTTATTTATCCTTACAAGGAAACTACTCGAAAATCCGACTTGAACATGCGTTAGTCTCCTGTCTCGACGCATGCCGGATTTCTCATGAGCCGAATCTGCTTCGACGTGTGGTAGAGGATTGGATGAATTTACTAGCTGTCGCACGCATATGTCAGCAATCTAGTATTGCTACAACTGTAAACCGTTTTAAAGAAGACGCTGTTTTAGCAGGAGCAATTCAGTTGTTTGTCGAAAAAGAAACAGGTATAAATGAAGTAAGGGAGTGATTGAAATGGCAGAACTATTGACACGAAAAGATGTCACGGTAGAAGAAACGTGGAACTTAGAATCAATTTATGAAACGAATGAAGCATGGGAAGAGGATTTTGAATCTGTCAAAGCGATGTTACCTTTGATGATTGATTACAAAGGGCGACTTGGAAAAGATGATACAACGCTTTTTGAAGGTTTACAGTTACGTGATGAAATTTCACGACGTCTGCATAAGCTTTATACATACGCGCATATGCGTTATGACGAAAATACGGCTGATAGCTTCTATCAAGCGATGAATGACCGTGCGCGGACGCTCGCTTCGCAGATTGGAGCTGCACTAGCTTTCATGACACCAGAACTGTTGACGATTCCAGTTGAAACGATTACGGGATTTTTAGATCGCAATCCGGATCTTGCGATGTATCGTCATGCGTTTGATGAACTTAATCGAGAACGCGACCATGTATTAACTGAAGCTGAAGAAGCAATTCTTGCTAAAGCAGGGGAAGTATTAGGGCAATCTGGAACGACGTTCGGTATGTTGAATAATGCTGACTTGAAATTCCCTAAAATCAAAGGGGAAGACGGGCAAGAGGCGGAATTGACACATGGTCGATTCATTACATTCATGGAGTCGAAAGACCGTTCAGTCCGCGAGGCAGCGTTCAAGGCGATGTACGAAACATACGGCAACTATACAAACACGCTCGCGTCGACACTTGCAGGATCAGTCAAAAAAGATAATTTTTATGCGGAAGTGCGACAGTTCAAGTCGGCGCGTGAGTCTGCATTACATGGAAATGCCATTCCGGAGCAAGTGTATGATGGATTAGTAGAAGCGGTCCATGAACATCTCCCATTGTTACATCGTTACGTTGAACTTCGTAAACGTGTACTCGGATTAGAAGAGCTTCATATGTATGACATGTATACACCGCTCGTTAGCGAAGTCGAAATGAAAGTCTCTTACGATGAAGCGAAACAATTGATGGTCGATGGATTGGCACCACTTGGAGATGAGTACAAGCATATCTTAGAAGAAGGTTTGACAGATCGATGGGTCGATGTTCGCGAGACACGTGGTAAGCGCAGTGGTGCCTATTCTTCTGGCGCATATGATACACAACCGTTTATCTTGATGAATTGGCAAGATAACGTCAACAACCTCTTTACATTGGCACATGAATTCGGACATTCTGTTCATAGTTACTATACACGTCAATCACAACCATATGCTTATGGTGATTATTCGATTTTTGTAGCGGAAGTAGCTTCGACGACAAATGAGGCTTTGTTAAATGATTTCTTACTGAAACGTGTTACAGACAAAAAAGAGAAACTTTATCTGTTAAACAATCAATTAGAAACATTCCGTGGTACGTTGTTCCGCCAGACGATGTTCGCAGAATTTGAACATGAAATTCACGAGGCGGCTCGACTCGGTCAATCGTTGACACCAGAATTCCTGACGAAAACGTATTATGCGTTGAACCAAAAATATTTTGGCGACGGAATCGTATTGGATGAAGAAATCGGTCTTGAGTGGGCACGGATTCCTCACTTCTACTACAATTATTATGTCTACCAGTATGCGACAGGTATTTCAGCCGCTGCCGCATTGACGACGCAAATTTTAGAAGAAGGACAACCTGCTGTTGATCGTTACATTAATAATTTCCTTAAAGCAGGATCAAGTGATTATCCGATTGAAGTCTTAAAGGCAGCAGGTGTCGATATGACGACAAAAGCACCAGTGGAAGCAGCATTACGTCAATTTGAACGTGTGTTGGATGAATTCGAAGCATTACTCGGAGAGTGACAACTCTGTGAATTTTTGCACAAAGTTATAGAAAAAAATCCGGGGCTCTTATATACTAAGAATGTGAAGAGGGTCACATTCCCCTGATGATTCTCTTTTCCCCCATCCAATGGTCATGTGAATGACAAAAAAGGTGTTTCCGCAATTGCGGAAACACCTTTTTCTTTTAACTTAAGCATGTGCTGAGTCTTTAAGGTGACGCCATACTTTACCGTCACAATAAGAAAGTGAGACACATTTTTGTTGAAGTGCAAGTTTTTTCAACTCATGTTCAATTTGCGCTTCAGATACATCGTAAATAAAAGCGATTTCTGAAGTTGTTGCTGTTTCATACCGTTTCAAGAAATGTTCGAGCGGTGGCTTTGGTTGCTTCTCAACAGGTTGATCCAATAACTCATTTAAAATGGAGACATAAATGAGGTATTCATAAGCACCTTCAGCTTTAATGGCTTCTTCATCTCCAATGAAAGCGAGGGTAGGGAGGACGCGTACGTCCCATTCTGTCACGAGCTGCGTTTCTTTTTCGAGCATGAGCTGAATCGTATTTGATTCAACATCGCGATGAAATTCCTCCAAGTCGAGACCGAATTCAGTTAAGGCTTCGGCTAAGCGGATTAAAGAAGAACGTGTATAGGCACTTTCGCCTTCTACATTATGCAACATCCGGAGACGTCTCATGAAGCGCATTCCGAATGTCTTACCTTGTAGTTCGATTGCTTTTAAAATCAACAATGGCGACATATCACACGCAGAGCGTGATGGAGCACAAGGAATTGTCGCAATCGTTCTGAGTCGGAAGAGATGACCATACTCTAACTCTAATTTCTTGAGAACGGGTATCAACCGTAAACCATCTGTTTGCGTCACATCTAGAAAATGATAAATTTCTAGGGGTTTCGTCGGTTGTTGAATTGATGGTTCGTCCAATGAACAATAAGAACCGTTACATTGATCGTGTTCCATCCGTTCACCCCCTTCTGTTGTTATCGTTACCCTATTTTAGCAACGAAAAAAATGAAAGAGCAAAGGTTTTGCTTGTACATTTGTACACGATTAGCGTGAAACCGCTTTACGCTCCATGAAACGGACAATTTTATTTTTCGTTTCACGACGTGGAATTTGATGTTTCTCGAGCAGTTGCGTGAAAGCAAGTTGACCTTGTTCGAAGGCTTGCACTTCGAATTCTAATTCGTAGTCGGTTACGCCTAAATAGTGACTTTGATCCAGTACGAGCAATCCGTCTTTCAATTTTGTTTCAAAACGAGTTGTTTCTAAACGTCCTAAGTGTTCAAGCGATGCTGTTAAGTTGAAGCGACTCAATTGTTCATTCATCGCATCAGATTGAATCAGACCATATTTGAATAATTCCTCTGCCTCTGCTTCCGATAGAGAAACATGTGTTTCAAGTAAACCATCATCTTTCGGTTCTTTTAAGGTTAATACGAGACCCTCTTTTTTCTGACGGATGCGTAGAGCGGCGCCATGCTGACGCAATTCAAACGTAGGTGTATCAAAATAATCATTTGCTTGCCAAATCGTTTCGTCTTGTTTGCCGTAAACTTGCATCAGTTGCTTGTATTCATCTGCTGTTAACAAGTTTTTAAATTCAATTTCCATTTCTTGTCTCATTCCGGTTCACGCCTTTCTAGTTGAATGCTTGAAAATATGATAACATGAATGAAGTAGTGGAACGAATTGAACCAACAATTTAGATTAAAAGTGGTGACGAAAACGATGACAAAAGAAAATTGGGATTTATTTCTCGCGCCGTATCAAATCGCGGTTGATGAACTGAAGGTAAAGCTAAAGGCCATTCGAAAACAATTTCAACAACGTGGGGAACATTCACCGATTGAATTTGTCACGGGACGGGTAAAACCTGTGAAGAGTATTATCCAAAAAGCGGAGCGGAAATCGATTGCGATCAGTTCGTTAGAACAAGAGATGCAAGACATCGCCGGCTTACGCATTATGTGTCAATTTGTCGACGACATCATCCACGTACTAGAACTGTTACGATCACGTGGAGACTTTAAGGTGGTCGAAGAGCGAAATTATATCACACAAAAAAAAGAGAGCGGATATCGTTCCTATCATATTATTATTGCCTATCCTGTCCAAACGATTGAAGGTGAGATTCCGACGCTCGTTGAGATTCAGATTCGGACACTTGCGATGAACTTTTGGGCGACGATTGAGCACTCACTCAATTATAAATACCAAGGAAACATTCCGGAGGAAACACGCGAACGACTGCGACGTGCCGCGGAAGCCGCCTTTTTATTGGATGCGGAAATGAGTCAACTGAAAGTAGAGATTCAAGACGCACAGCTCGTCCTACATGAACGAGACGGAAAACAAACTAATAATCCAGTAAGCGAGTAGGAGGATGACCATGCGCTTTGCGATTACAGCACGAGATGATGAACGCTCGCGAATGCTACGCGATCAATTGGAACAAGAGTTGATTGCTCGGGGGAGTGTTCTTGATGCAGCGACTCCGGAAATCATCATTTCAATTGGTGGAGATGGAACGATGCTCCAGGCATTTCATTCTTATTTGAGTCAAGTCGAAGACATCACACTCGTTGGGATTCATACGGGACATCTTGGTTTTTATGCAGATTGGCGCCCGGAAGAAATGGACGAGTTGATTCGTCATATCGCAGATGAAAATTTGGCGACGGTCGAATACCCATTGCTTGAGCTGTCGATTGATTATGCGGACGGTTCACATAATAAGTTGTTGGCGCTAAACGAATGTACGATTAAAAGTTTTAATCAGACACTTGTATGTGACTTGTCGATACGTGGAGACTACTTTGAGACGTTTCGTGGTGATGGGTTATGTATCTCGACCCCATCCGGTTCGACAGCCTACAACAAGGCGTTAGGTGGTGCAATTGTCCACCCGGCCCTCGAAGCGATTCAAATTACTGAAATGGCTTCCATCAACAATCGTGTATATCGAACAATCGGTTCCCCGATGTTGTTGCCGAAGCACCATGATGTCGAAATACGACCGGTCAATCCGATTGATTTTCAATTGACTTACGATCATTATGCTTCTATTGTTCATCAAAACGTAAAATCGATTCGCTGTCGTGTCTCCGATAAGAAAGTAAAATTTGCCCGTTTTCGTTCCTTCCCGTTTTGGGAGCGGGTCAGAGAATCATTTTTAGCAGAAGAAAGAAGTTAAGTAAAAGAGGTAAGTGATGATGGTATTTGAATTGAAAGAAACAGTGACACATGAACAGGTCGGCTGGAGTGTCGGACATTTTTGTACGACGCGCCTCCGAATTTCCCGAAAAATGCTCGTGTCGATAAAGCATCATGGTGACATTTTGCGAAACGGACAACATGTTAACGTTAACGAGAGTGTCGATCTCGACGACGAAATCCATGTCTCTTTCCCTGAGGAGCACCCAGCAGAAGACATGATTGCGACACAAGGAGAGCTTGATATCTTGTTTGAAGACGAGTGGTTGTTGATTGTCAATAAACCACCGGGGATGGCTTCGATTCCCTCGCGTCTTCACCCGGAACGTTCTTTGGCGAATTTCGTGTTGGGTTACTATAAACAACGACAGATTCCGTATGCGATTCACATCGTCAATCGATTGGACCGGGATACAAGTGGGCTTGTGATTTTTGCCAAACATGCGCTAGCTCATCATCAATTGAGTAAAATGCAACAAAATGGACTGCTCGACCGGCGTTATGTTGCATTGATCGAAGGAGAACTCGGTCCACAAACAATCGATTTACCGATTGGTCAGACGGATCACTCTTTTATGGAACGGATGGTCCGTGAAGATGGTCAACGAGCGGTTACGCATATCTTGAAGAGTACGGCAGTCGAAGCCTTCATGCGAACGATTTCGCAGTTAGAAATCAAGCTGGAAACAGGACGGACACATCAGATTCGTGTTCATCTCGCAGCACTCGGTCATCCGTTAGTCGGAGATACGATGTATCGCGGGACACCGCTCATTCCGCGCCAGGCGCTTCATAGTGCAAGTGCACAGTTTCCTCACCCGGGGACGGGAGAAATGGTCATGTTCGAAGCGCCGTTACCGAGTGACTTGTTCATAGAACAATAAAAAAGAGTTGATTCCTGCAACAGGGAATCAACTCTTTTTTTAATCTTCATCAAACATCGAGACACGTGATTGGGAAGCGATCGCCATAATAAGGCCAAGACCTACTAAGTTGACGATCATCGTCGAACCTCCATAGCTGATGAAAGGCAGTGGGAGACCGGTGATCGGTAAAACACCCATCGTCATCCCGATGTTTTGAAAGATTTGGAACGTAAACATTGCGACGTAACCTGTCACGATATAGGTTCCAAACGGATCGGCTGTTTCAAGTGCGATTTGAATCAGGCGGTAGATGAACAAAAACAGGATGACTAAGACGACGGCAGCCCCAATAAATCCGTAATGGGCAGAAATCGCAGTGAAAATGAAATCAGTATGCAATTCCGGGACGGAAACCTGGAGTTTTCCATAGCCGACACCAAACATTTGCCCGGAGCCGATCGCATTAATCGATTGGACCAATTGATAAGATAAATCGTCGGCATACTCAAATGGTTGTAACCACGCCATGATTCGGTTCATCGCGTGTCCTGGGAAGAAGGTCGCAAGTAAATCATTCTGGAAATAAAAGAGATAAAAGAAACCGACGATTGAAATTGTAAATAAAATCACCATGCTCAGGAGCCACTTCCAGTTGAGGCCGGATAAGAGCATCGCACAGGCAAGAATAACACATAAAATTAAGCCGATTCCTAAATCGGGTTGGATGATGATTAAAGCGAGTGGAAGTAATGTTACAACAACCATTTTGAGCAGAAGTAAAAAATCACGTTCGTGTTGGACGTACCGTGCATTATGTTCAGAGATGACGGCAGCTAACGTGACAATCAAAAAGAACTTCATGAACTCTGCCGGTTGGACCGTTCCGATGACCGGAAGCTGATACCAGCCATACGCCCCTTTAATGTTCGCGACGAGTGGCGTTCCGCGTAAGACGACGAGACCGATCAAAGAAAGGATTCCGGCACCATACAAGTACCAATGGAATCGTTTTAACTGTTCATAATCAATGAAGATGACGACAGATAGTGCGATAAATCCGATGATATACCACTGAATCTGTTTCGCCATGAAATTGATTTCACTAATCGCGCCTTGCAAAAAAGGTTGCGCCGTATAGATTGCGATGATACTGATGATCATCAGGCAACCGAGTAAAAAAAGTAACGTGTTATCATATCGTTGTGTAAATGATTTAAAACGGTTCATTTCATCCCTACTTTCTATCTCTTTCTATATTAACGTAATTTATCAAAATCGCAATATCAAGAGGGGTGGTTGACAGAAGCGTTACGTTTTTGTAACCTAGATATAGGTGTTATTACCAGGTACTAATTTTAGGGGGAGTTCAAATGAATATTTATCCTTCACTTGAGGGAAAGACGTATGTCGTAATGGGTGTCATCAATCAACGCTCGATCGCATGGGGAATTGCCCGAGCGCTTGACGCGGCAGGTGCAAGCCTCGCGTTTACGTATGTAGGCGAACGATTTAAAGCACCACTCGAAAAGTTAGGGAAAGAATTATCGCGACCAGCTACTTACTATACATGTGACGTAACGAGTGATAAAGAAATCGAGCAAGTGTTCCAAAGCATCCATGCGGATCACGGACAGATTTCGGGGATTGCCCATTCGATCGCCTTTGCCGATAAAGAAGCATTACGCGGCGAGTTTTCAGGCGTAACGCGTGAACAGTTCGCGCAAGCGCTCGATATTTCTGCATTCAGCTTAACGGCAGTCGTCAAAGCAGCGAAAGACTTTTTCACAGAAGATGCTTCAGTCATCACGTTGACATATCTCGGTGGTGAGAAGATGGTCCCGAACTATAACGTCATGGGTGTCGCGAAAGCTGCGCTCGACGCTAGCGTTCGTTACCTTGCGGCTGAATACGGAAAACAAGGTGTTCGTGTCAATGCAATCTCAGCTGGTCCAGTGCGTACGGTCTCGGCAAAAGGTGTCGGCGACTTCAACTCGATTCTCGACAGCATTGAAGAGCGTGCACCACTGCACCGAAACGTTTCGACGGAACAAATCGGTCAAAGTGGCTTGTTCCTGTTGTCACAAATGTCGAGTGGCGTGACAGGTGAAATTCTCCACGTCGACAGTGGTTTCCACATTCTTTAAGTGCTCAACCTATTTGCTGTAGTTCTAAACCGGGGGCAACCCTGGTTTTTTTGTTTTCTAAAAAGCTATTTTGGGAATAAGAAAAGTAGATGAGGAAAATAACGGCTACAGAAATAGGAGGGAAGAGATATGTATCAAATTGATTTTACAGTCGTTCAATACGTCAATCGGCAGGTTCGTGTTGAACCGGAACGAAAAACAGAACCGATTGCCCGAATCAATCCGATTGAGCGGATTCAGTCACATGATTATGAATTAGAAGAACAAGCGAATGCGTATGGAGTTTTACCGGAATTAAAACTTCCCGGCCGTAAGTTCGACCGGGAAGTTTAATGTTAGTGTTGTTTGAAGCGGAATGTTTCATAAACGCTCCAGGCACCATTTTCTAATTCATAGAGAAGTGCCATTTTCGTGACGTCTTCTTGAAAGCGAATATCTTCCATCTTTAGCCGTTCTAGAACGTCGAACAGTTCGACATCAGAAAGATCTTGGCCAATCGTAATATGTGGCAAAAAGTCGTACTTGGGTGTATGTTCGAGTCCATTTGAATGTAACGCACGATGCAACTGCTCCATTTCGTCCGTCGGCATGACTTTTAAGAACAAGACATTGTTTGTCGGATGGAAAGAGCGTGCCCCTTGAAGATGTAGTGCGAGTGGTTTCGTTTGTTCAGCCACTTTGTTTAATTCAGAAACAATCGATTCTAACTCACTTTCATCAACACTCACGCGTTCACGCATCGTAATATGTGGCGTGATTAAAGCATACTTTGAATCATATCGTTTTCGATACGAATTCGCGAAATCTTGTATGCGCTTCGATGGAAACAGAACTACCCCGATGTTCATCGAAAAATCCCCTACTTTCCCCTAAAATGATAACGCTTTACAAAATAATCATGACGGATTATGGGCGCTATGTCAAAGATGTTTGAGAAGAGTTAGGGAATCTGTGTATACTTGTGAAGAACTTTGTCAGAGAGGTGGATTTAGTCATGAAAGAAAAAGCACATTCAAAAGAGGTCAAACAAGCAGCGATTGAAAAGCTTCACGAACGTGGAGTAACGATTCATGCCATTTCTGAAATCGTGTATCAGATGCAGGCACCTTATACGGAGGAGTTGACACTCGAGACATGTCTCAGCTCAGTCGAACGTGTACTCGAAAAACGGGAACTCCAACATGCGATTTTAGTTGGGGCAGAACTTGATATTCTTGCGGAAAAGGGTCTGTTGTCTGAACCATTATTATCCATCATTCGAAGCGATGAAGGATTGTTTGGCGTCGATGAAACGATTGCGATTGGTGCGGTCAATACGTATGGTTCAATCGCGGTCACGACGTTCGGTTACTTAGATAAAGCCAAAATCGGTATTATCAAGGAGCTCGATACGAAAGTCGATGATGGACGTGTCAATACGTTCATGGATGACATCGTCGCGGCGATTGCAGCGAACGCATCCGGACGCCTTGCACACCGTTTACGTGATAAAGAAGACTATTCAGCGGAAGAACTTGAACAACGAAAGGGAACGTACTAATGAAAACCAATCATCGGGCGTTAATCGTCTCAGGAATCGTACTCGTATTGTTTTTAACGATTGCGTTATCGATTCGCCTGACAGGTTATTTTTTGTTTGATGCCCAATTATCGAATGAAATGGCAGAACGTGTCCCAGGTAGCTATGTCTCGTGGTTCACGCGGATTGGATCAGGTGTCGGAGCTGTGACGATTACGAGCATTCTTGCAATCGTCAGTTACCTGATTTGGCGTGATAAAGTCGGTAGCATTTGGTATTTCATTGCTTGTCTCTCCGTCGGGGCGTTAAATCAAGTCGTTAAATTGATTTTCGTCAGAGAACGTCCATCATTAAATGACTTGGTAGGGGGCGTAGGATATAGCTTTCCAAGTGGACATTCATCGATGGCATTTGCCGTTTATGGAGGATTCATCGTACTTGCTTGGCGCTTTTTAAGTCGGACGGGGCGGATTGTCGTCAGCACGATTTGTACGTTGATGTTTCTCGCAATGGGATCTTCACGGATTATTTTGAACGTTCATTATTTTTCTGATGTCCTCGGAGGATTTTTATTCGCGGCCTTCGTCCTCAGCTTATCATATGCATTCGTATCACCGAGACGAAAAAAGGAGATTTACAATTAATGTTGTTACTTGATATTGACAATAGCATTTTGTTCGATGAAGCAACGATGCGGACGATGAACAAACCGACATTGCTCGTCGAGCGAATGGATGGAAACAAACAGTTCATGACGATGCGGGCGCATCTGCGCCTGAAGCGTCTAGTTGAAATCAATCAAGTGATTCCAGTGACGAGCCGAACGGTAGATCAGTTTAAACATCTTGAATTATTTCAAATCGACGCAAAACCAAAGTGGGCAATTCTTGAGAGCGGGAAAACCCTGCTAAAAGAAGGGAAATCAGATAAGCGATATGAAAATTGGCTGCGACAACATCAGCAACCTGCCACGATGTCGTCGATTTTAATCTATCTCGAAGAAGTAGAAGTGACGAACTGGCAAGCTTATCCGGCGATGACCTTATCGGAACGTCTGACTCGTCCCCATGAAGGAATCTCTTCCGTAGAGGATGAATCAGCGTTATTAGAAGAACTATTTCATCGTTATCAAACGTGAATCATTAAAGTAAAAGAAAAAGCATCCGACGTAGTGACGTCGGATGCTTTTTCTTTTTACTATTACGGGTATTCAATTTGGTCGAACCAATAGACACCGATAGTAGCGGCACCTGCATGTGACAAAATAGATGGGCCGAATTGAGTGATTTCGATGGAAACGTCAGATAGTTTAGATTGAATGAGACCACGAAGTTGTTCAGCTTCTTCTAACGCCAATGTATGTCCGACGTAGAGTCTTTGCTGGTGTAGACCAGAAGCCTGGACTTTTGCCACGACCTCCGTAGCCATTTCCTGAAAAGCTTTCTTCAAGGAGCGAACCTTCTTAAAGGGAACGAGTTTCCCAAGTTCATTGAACGTAACAATCGGCTTGATATTCAGCATGTTCGCAAGTAAAAATTGACTACTTGAAACGCGACCCCCACGCCGCATCGTTTCCATATTCCCGATGATCAAATAAAAGTGAGAACCGTGTTTGAACTTTTCGAGAACAGTCATCACGTTTTCAGGACGCATTCCAGAAGTTGCGAGCTCGATCGCAATCTTAATCATTTCTTGCTGATTGGTCGCCCCTGTATAAGAATCAATGGCATACAAGGGGAAGCCAACAGCCTCTGCAGCTGCGACTGAGCTTGCATATGTTCCGCTTAAGCCACTCGTGATATGAATGGCATACCCGTAATCATATCCTTCGCTCTTTAGACGCTCATACAACTCGACTAACTCTCCAAAGGAAGGCTGAGAAGTCGTAGGGACGGCAGAAGAATGTTGTTTCATTTTTTCATCTAGTTGTTCAATTGAAATGTCGACATACTCACGGTACGATTCACCGTTAATGATGAGTTGGGTCGGCACCACATGGACTCCGATCTGTTCTGCTTCTCCCTCTCGGAAAAAAGCCATACTATCGGTGATCCAAGCAATCTTATCCATTAAAACGACGCCTCCAGTAGAATTCCATTTTTCTCATTATACCACAGGCATGAAAGCGGAATCATCAGCCTGCTTGTTTTTGGCTGATGGAATTATGAGAAACGTGTCCAATCCATGAACTGATGATGAATGTCACGATTGCAGGTAATAACCATGCCATGTTTTGGTCGACTAACGGGAAAGCTTTATACATACTGCTGGCGAATGCAGGTAAAACTTTTAACGACATGAGTGAGCTGAGTAAAGAGAGAAGCGCCGTTACGAACAATGTCGCACCATAGACGATGGCTGGCTTCTTGATAGCTGAACGAATGAACGTCAAGACGATTAAGACGATGACAATCGGATAAAGGAACATCAATACAGGTACAGCAATCGACAGTAGTGTCTGCAATCCGAAAATCGAGATTGCGAACCCTAATACGGCTGTCGTGATACTTGCGACCGGGAAAGACAATCGTTTAAACAATGAAATCAAATATTCTGAAAATGCTGTCACAAGACCGACGGAAGTTGTTAAACAAGCAAGCAAAATCGCTGTTCCTAAAATGACTAAACCAACCGTACCGAACGTACTATCAGCATATTGTTGCAACAAATCAGGACCGCTGACTGAACCGACAGCACCGAAGCTGTTTCGTCCAATGAAACCAAGTCCTGTATAGACGACAGTCAATGAGACTGCGGCAATTAAACCGGCTTTTGTCACGTTTTTTAATTGTGATGTACGATCTTTAATTCCACGTGTGTGAAGCGTGTGTAAGACGATAACCCCGAAGACGAGTGCACCGAGTGCGTCGAGGGTCAAATAGCCTTGAAGAAATCCTTGAACAAACGAGTTCGTAAAACTGTTGTATGCAGGAGCTGGTGCCTCGACGGCAGAAAGTGGATTGACGATACTACTTATACTGAGAATCATAAGTGCCGTCAGTAATAACGGTGTGATGAAGCGACCGATGATATCAAGTAACTTACCCGGTCTTAAAACGAGAAACACGGTTGCCAAGAAAAAGAGTAATGATGAAATGATTAACGTCGTTTGGCTGGGTTCTCCTAAAAAAGGAACGATACCAAGTTCATACGTGACGACGGATGTTCTCGGGATGCCGAAGAATGGACCAATCGCGACGTAAAGTGCGAATGTCAAGAAAGCACCAACAGCTTTCGGCAATGGATTTGCCAGCGTACTAATTCCGCCGCCAACCCAAGCGACTGCGATTAAGCCCGCTAACGGGAGACCGACGCCTGTTACGATGAAGCCTAGCATGGCAGGTAAGAATTGTGTTCCGGCAAGAGCACCGAGTTCGGGTGGGAAAATTAAGTTACCGGCACCAAAAAACAAAGCGAAAATCATAAATCCTAAAGCGAATAAATCTTTACGGTTCAACATATATTATGCCTCCTGATTCCTCATAATCTTACTCACTATACCATTAGAAATTAGCTGTTATAAATAAATTTTAAAACATTCGTTATTCAAGAATCGAGGAGTCGAAGCAAACGCGTTTTAACCTCTACACTTGTAAAAGAAGATCAACCGCAATGTGGAATTAAAAAACCTATCCGTTAGATTGGATAGGCGCCATCTGTTTCACTGGACGCCTCATTCGATCCATCGAAAGGAGGGCCCAAAAACTATTTCATCGTCACATGAAATGTTTTCAGTCCCACGCGTACAGAATAATCAGTCGGTGATTCAAAGTTAAAACTAAAGTGCTCATAATATGGTGCTCCTCTCGTTGAATTTGTCTCAGATTATCACGGGATACATGATTAATCAATATTTTCTGACAATTGTTCCAAAAGAAAAAATATTGAGAACGTTATCATGCATATTATTACTAAAAAAGATGCGAAAAGAACCATATTATAACAAAAAATCCGGTCCTTCATTGAAGAAGTGACCGGATGGTTAATATAGATATAACGAGCGACATAAGTTTAACTAGAAGCCATGAAGCGCCCCTTTTTTTGTCGTCTCATTTTGTGGAGGAGCCAGGCGTGAACGACTTCACAAGATTGACGGGGCAACGTTAGCTCGACGAGCGGTTCCTGTTGCTGCCCTCGGATGGTGAATACTCCGGTCTCTTCATCAATCGGTGAGATTGCCATTGAGCTCGCATCATTCAGTGATAATTTAAGTTCGCCAATTGACGCATCCTTCAGTTTCAGGATATGTCCGTTCGTCGCGAATTTAGCGAATGATCCGATTCCGTTCACTTTTAACTGGTCCATAACTAGTTCCTCCTTTGTTAGCTAACACGAACAATCATCATACGTGTAACGAAAAAAAACAACTGCAACTTCTAACTTATCCAAAAGGTTAATCTCATTATAACGAAGTCTCTAAAAGAAGCTAGCATTATTTTATGTGAAAATTCAATTAATTCAAGAGAGATATTGTATGATATTAGATTTCTTGAAATAATACATGAAAGTAGAAAAAAATAAGATACAAAAAAAGCATCCTATCATTTGATGATAGAGATGCTGAAGATCATCGTACCTCAAAATCCCAGGCTTTTTTGCGGTGGACGAATTCACCACGTGCGATGATGGACTCTTTTTCAGACTCAAAGTCTTCCTTTAGCACGGCCATGTCTTCGTAACGACCCGCAATATAAAGAGGAATGCTGAGTTGTCTCGTAAAAACAGAGCGTTTTATATTCGCGAAATCAATTAACACACCTTCGCTGAGCAATTGACGAATATGGATCAGGATTTCAGCCGTCAAAGGACGGGGAGATAACCCACGAAGCTCGTGACGAATCTTTCGCTGGATTAAGACTGAGAGAATTTGCTCGATTCGGGACCAATCTTTTAAATATACTGTTGCCTGAAATCCGTCGTGTTCACTGAAATAGGCGAACTCGTTCTCGACCGATGACGCGAACGGGCTCGGCATACCACGCTTCATATGCATGAGGAATAACAGCTCCGCAACTTCAGGATCAGTTAATGTATCTAAGGAATGTGAAGAGCGGATGTCGATCGCGTTCAATGGATGACGAACGACATCATTCGACGCGGAAAATTGCTCGATTTCATGTGCTTCAACGTAATTGAGCGAAGTACGAAACGATTGTTTGACGGCTTTAAAGTCTGCACCTGAGACAAGTAATGGACGTTTTAAATCTAGCGCAATCATGAAATCAGAAAATGTCACACCAGACATCGTTAAACGATGGTTTTCTGCATCTTCATAAAAATAAAGCATTGTACTTGACATAGCCATCTGCTTCCTTTCTTGACTCATCAATACTTACTATTTCAATAGTAGCAAAACTTCAATCGAGCGAAAAGAATAATTCCTTTTGAAAACGGGCATAATAAAGAATAGAAGCATAAAAAGAGGTGATCAAACGATGTGGGGGTTACGAAAACCATTTCCAGAGTTGACGACGGAACGATTTGTTCTAAGGGAACTTGAAAATAAAGATGCACGTGATTTATTTAAGATTCTTTCAGATGAGGACGTCATGTACTATTACGGATCGGATCCGTTAGCGACTGTGTATGAAGCAAAAAACGTCATTAGTTATTTCAAAGAACAGTTTACACAAGGGAAGGCGATTCGGTGGGCAATCGCTGATTTGCAAACGAACCAATTAATCGGGACAATCGGCTTCCATAATTGGTTAGCGCAGTACCACCGTGCTGAAATCGGTTTTGAGGTCAGTCAAGACTACTGGAAGCAAGGTGTCGCTTCTGAGGCGGCGCGTGCTGTTTTAACACATGGATTCGAAGACTTCGCCCTCCATCGCATCAGTGCCCTTGTTGCACCTGAAAATCTTGCTTCGAATGCACTCGTCCAAAAATTAGGTTTTCAATCGGAAGGATTGCTTGAGGATTATGCCTACAGTCATGGACGTTTTATGGATTTGACAATTTACCGGATGCTTGCATCGGAATGGAAGGGATGAGTTAGTCAATGTCGAAACAAACACTCGTATTGCTACACGGATTTGCTGGAGGAACAGATTATTTTAATCGGGTGGAAGCAAAGCTTCGCTTATCGTTTGATGTCTTGCCGCTGCGACTACCCGGTCATGAAGGAGAGGACGTAGGACCTGACACAGTGGAAGGATTTGCAGAGTGGGTCATGAAGGACTTGGAACGCCGGGAAATCGAAAATCCGATTATCATTGGTCACTCTTTCGGCGGATATATTACGGCTGCGATCGTCGAAGCTTATGCAGATAAAATTGCTGGTTTCGGTCTCGTCTATTCAACGGCGAAACCAGACGCTACTGAAGCGAAACAAAAACGGAATCAAAACATTAGTCGTGTCGAGGAAATTGGAGTTCGGGCATTCGTTGACGGCATGATTCCCGGCTTATTTGCTGAAGGGGCAGATCCGATGCTAATTTCTGAAGCAAAAGAGATTGGTTACATGATGACAGTCGAAGGTGCAATACGCGCTCTAAGTGCGATGCGCGACCGGAGAGATGTCACGAGCGCATTGAATCAAACTTCAGTTCCTGGTGTGATTGTTCATGGTGAAAAAGATGCCCTTATCTCTAAAGAGAGTGCATTTAGCCCGAATAACTCACGGATCAGCTTTGAATCGACGGACAGTGGTCACATGGGGATGCTTGAAACACCGGATGCGTTCTGTGAGATTATCGAGCGTGTATTTGCTTAAACAACATCAAAGCTCTACGGTTCGAATCGTAGAGCTTTTGCGTTGCAATTTCTTTAAAGTTTCTGAATGATGGAGGGGGAGGGATCGATATGAAAATTGTAGCAATTGAACCAACACCAAGTCCAAACAACATGAAAGTCATCGTTGATGAAACATTTTCTGAAAAGGGACAGACCTTTGAACATGCTTTTGGTGCGCCGGAGCACGTAACGAAACTTTTAGACATTCCTGGAATTAAATCAGTCTATCAAGTGAGTGACTTTCTTGCCGTCGAACGTTTTCCAAAATACGATTGGCGAACACTCGTCATCGAAATTCGCCGAGCTTTTGGTGAGAATTTAAGTGATGTCGAAAATCATGAAACAGATGCCGCATTCGAACCTGTGCATCTCTTTGTTCAATTCATCCTCGGTGTCCCGATGCAAATCAAAGGCGTCAAAGGATTAGAAGAAAAACGACAAGGGTTACCGGAAAGGTTTCGGGATGCTGCACTATTCGTCCAACCTTTTGTCCAAAATGTCATTAGTGATCGACGCTGGGTTGAACAAGCCCCACGGTATGGGGAACTGGACGATAGTCTAGAGGAAGTGGCGCAAGAGCTCGAAATCGCCTATCCTCAAGAGCGGGTTGAACGATTGAAAGTACTCGCTTCGGGTGAAGACGTTACGTTTGATGGACAAGCCCTTAGCTCGAGCGACTGGAAAGAGCGGTTTGCAGCACTGGATGAATTACCGATTGATTTAAGCTGGATCTCGGCTTATGCGAAGATGCTTCAGGATGAAAAAATGCAAATCAGACGACAAGCAATCGTCAAGCTCGGCATGTTTGAGGAGAATCGTCAAGAATTGCTCGAATATATCACGAATGCTTTACATGACCCTTCAGGAATCGTTCGTCGGACCGCAGGGGATACAGTATCTGATTGGGCACTTCCGGAAGCGGAGCCGATGATGATTGAAGCGTTGACCGATAAAAACAAACTTGTTCGTTGGCGTGCCGCGCGCTTTCTATTCGATGTTGGAACGGAACGGGCAGTATCTCGCTTAAAAGAAGCAGCACAAGATAAAGAATATGAAGTCGCACTCCAAGCCGAGCTCGCCTTAGCACGAATCGAGAGTGGGGAAGAAGCACTAGGGACAGTCTGGCAACAAATGAACCGTTTGATTGATGAAAGTTCATAAGAACTTGAAAAAACCATGTTTGGCACAATCATTCGACAAAATCGCGCATGTTTTGTCTAGTCATATTTTACCTATAAGACTTATGTCCTGGCAAAAAAAAGAAGAAAAGACTGTAATGATTTTGAAATGTCTTTGAAATATGATGATAATCTGCATGTTTCAAAAGAAATGATTTGTTTTTTATATCATCCATTTTATGGGTTAGGAAACTGGCATAAAGTTTTGACATGAATTGTCGAATGACAATTCACCTGCTCTTTTGGACGTTTGGTAAAGTGAAATCAACATAACGGATTCGAGATTAACCGAGTGAGTTGGTTTAACTGAAATCTAACATAACAAAGGAGATGCGGGGACATGATACTTTTTGCAGAAACAGACTTAGCAGTGGGGTATAAAGAACGAACGGCTTCTGGTGTGTACGTTACAATCGAGACAGGTGATAGCCGGACAATCACACTCGTCGCACCGGTCACAGCGACAGATGCGATCTGTGATGAATTATTCGTAACGGGGATGGAACAATTATTCTCAGGTTCAACCGATGTAACAGAAATGCCTGTTGCTTAATCAGCAACTATGAAAAGGAGATGAGGGAAACCTTGTCTCCTTTTTTGTATGATAAAATGGATGAAAAGAGGGAGGAGACGTCATGAAATGGTCTCGAACACGGTTGCTGTTACTTGGATTAGCGCTCATGTTAGTCGGATGTAGTCAAGAAACTAAAAAAGCGGACCTTGCAACAAAAGTGTCGAATCAACCGATTGAAATTGCCGTGTCAGGACAGGCTGTTGGATTGAATACAATAGAGGCAATCGTACGGTTGCACAATCCAAATGACCAAAACGTGAAAATTGCGTATCCTTCATCACAACGCTTTGAATTAATGGTGCGTGATGGACGAAATCACGTGATTTACACGTTTTCGAAAGAACATCTTTTTACACAAGCGATTGAAGAAGAACAGTTTAAACCGTATGAGGAAAAGGAATATGAAGTGACGATTGAATTATCAGATACTAGCGATGTAAAAGAAATCGACGGAATGACTGTTCAACAATTCGAGGGAGCGCGTGACTCGACATCGAAGGTGACATCCGTTATTTCTAAAGGGAAGCTATGATGCTAAACTGAAACTATTGAACTACCTCCACCTATGCTTCGCTAAAAGGTGGAGGATTCCTGAGTTATTTGATCTAATGTTCGAAACTTTATCAGGCTAACCCCGTCGTCCCGACGGTTGAACGTTAAACTTGCCCGTTTCTTTTGAGCGGATGCCTACTCTGCTTGGTTTTCGCTACTTCGGTCATCCGCAAGGTGGACGTTGAAGATTTTACGTGACAGACAAACTTCCTGTCACAACCCTATATCTTCAGTTTCCAAAGAACGTGACATTTTAATTATTCCTGATTTTAATTGTTTTCAAACGAAGAGCGTCGGACAATTGACGTGTTGGAAGACACGTCCTGACCGACGACGATTCATCCCCCACTTGGACTAGGGCTTCGCCCTGAACGTTTAGAAGGGGGAGTATTCTCGTCTAATTTTGGTAAAAAATAGAGAATGAGGAGTGTGATGTGACAATGCAACAAGACATCATTCAAGCGACAGGAGTCAAGCCGGTCATCGAGGCGCATGAAGAGGTGGCGAACCGGATTCGTTTCTTAAAAGAATACTTACTTCATACGGGTGCTAAAGGATTTATCCTTGGTATTTCAGGTGGTCAAGACTCGTCTCTTGCCGGACGGCTCTGTCAACTCGCTGTAGAAGAACTGAGAGCAGAAACAGGACGAGATTTTCATTTTTATGCGGTCCGCCTTCCTTATGGACAGCAGCAGGATGAATCGGACGCACAACTTGCCTTATCATTCATTCGACCAGATCACTCGTTACGCGTTGATATCAAGCCGGCAGTAGAAGCGGCAATGGCTTCATTTGAAGTCGCGACAGGAGAAGTCCTATCTGATTTCAGTAAAGGTAATACGAAGGCACGTGAACGGATGAAAGTACAATATGATCTTGGAGCGCACTTTGGTTGTCTCGTCGTCGGAACGGATCATGCAGCTGAATTCGTCACAGGTTTCTACACGAAGCATGGTGACGGGGCTTGTGATTTAACACCGTTGACTGGCTTAAACAAACGACAAGGAAAACAATTGTTACGTTATTTAGATGCACCTGTCGGATTGATTGATAAAGTACCGACAGCTGATCTAGAGGATGACCGACCTGGTTTACCTGACGAACTCGCATTAGGGATGACGTATGATGAGATTGACGACTATCTAGAAGGAAAAAGCATTTCAACTGCAAGTCAAACGAAACTAGAGACACAGTATAAACGTGTAGGTCATAAACATCATATGCCGGTTTCTCCATTAGATGACTGGTGGAAATGATATGACGATGCTTGCTCTCCGAGGCAAAGTATCTTTTTAAAACGACATCCTTTAGGGGTTTCGTTTCAGACTGTAGACAAAGTGCTATCAGGAGAAAAAGCGTCTTTATTCGTTGCTTTCCTCGGGCGAGGCGCAAGCCGTTGCTCCTTGGTCCTTACGGACAACGAGCAGGGTCTTGTCTGCCTCTGAAAGTGCGTTAAAAACGCACTTTTTCCCGTAGGAGTCAACGAAACATGACGCTTTTTAGCTAATACCGTGACCAAAAAGCCAGGCGTGGAGACGGTTTAGAGCGCAATCCGTCTCGAATCGCTTTGAAGACGAGGCGAGACAGGGAAGCGCGAACGGATTGCATCTCGATACCGTATGTTTACGCTTTTTAATAGTTTGTCTACACGCTGAAACGACATCCTTTAGGGGTGTCGTTTTTTTTGTTTGGAATCGGGAAAAGAATCAAGAAAAGGGAATTGATGCTTAAAAGGAGGTGCGTCGAGTGGAAAAGATTGCAGTCGTCGGTGGTGGGTTAGCTGGTTTATCAGTGGCAGCACTTCTCGCGGATCAAGGAAAGGAAATTCATCTGTACGATGCCGGTTTACTGGGGGGGAGGGCAACTTCGCAAGTGCTTAAAGGATTTACGTTCAATTATGGAGCGCATGCTGTTTATGGGCGTGACCAATCAGCACTCCGTTCATTAATTAAACAATTGAAGCTTAATGTGACATGGCTCGATTTTTCTTCTTCTAAGGCGAAATATGAGTTTGCTGGACATTTGACTGCGGCTCCTGCGAATGCACTCGGCCTGTTGAAGACAGAACTAGTGGAAGGAACCGATAAGGTGCGTTTCACATGGGCGGTCGTTAAAACACTACTGTCACTCGAACGTGGAGAGTCGGAAGTTTCAATTGGGGACTGGTTGGTCCAAGAAAAGGTCGAAGACGATGTCTCAAGGTTAATGCTCGATTTAGCTTCGAGTAATTTTTTCACTTCCGAACCCGAAAATATTCCGTCATCTGTCTATTTTGCGTATTACCGGAAACTATTTCGTACGCGCAAACCGGTTTCATATATTGCTGGAGGTTGGCAAACCTTAATTGATGAACTCGAACGCGTTTTGACGGACTACGGGGGAGAAATCCATCGGAAAACCAAGATTACAGCGATTGAACAAAGTAGGGGAGGTTATCGATTACGCGATCGCCAAAAAAATGAATGGTCGGCTAAGCGTGTAATTCTCGCGATACCTCCTCGCGAGATGCGTAAAGTTGCATTACCATTATCGATCCAGCACTTTATTGAACCATACGCGCAGTTTGAACCAGCCGAAGCCCTAGTCTATGATGTCGGAATCAGTCCTTACATTGATACTCCTTTTTCTTATGTATTCGATCGAGACCATCAAGTCTTCGTCACGGATTTGTCACACTATGATGCAAGCATTTCTCCGAAAGAGGGACAAGTCTTACAAGTCGTCGCATATCTTGATCATAAACAGGTCAGTCAAGCGACATATATTGAAGAAAAAGTACAGCACGCCCATGACTTATTAGATCACCACTATCCAGGGTGGCGAGATCGCCTTGTGACAGAGCGGACGATGAAACGCGCAATCGTTCAAGAAATCAAATGGAAGATGGGACAAAGGCCGTTGCCTTGCTTTTTGGAAGCGGATACGTCGATTGCTTTCGTAGGTGATTGGTGTGAAGGAGAAGGTCAGTTATCGGAATTATCTTTTTCAAGTGCCTACGCGGTGTCGAGGGAGTGGCAGTGAAACGGTCAAGCATAGTATCGGCATCGGAAGGAAATGAAAAACCCGAGCATTCCTGTTATCGAAATGGAATCGCTCGGGTTTCCTGTGCGTTAATTTTTGTAGTGAGTTCTACGTGACGCATTTGTTTGAACAGATATCTGCAACTTATGCACTTTGTTTATTCGGGTAAAAGGCAAGGATCAATAAGAGGGTGAAGGCGATTAAACTCATCATTGGGATTGTCAAAAAACCGAAGTAGTTGACCCATTGAATCAGGCAACCATTCGTACAGAGTGCCTCGCCATCCGGGAGGCGTTCGAGAACAACGTGATAGGCAGCAACTACCCAACCGATTCCAACATATAGTCGAACGAAAAGAGCATCGACGGGGCGATTCCGAAAGAGTGTAATGATTAAATAAAATGCCGTCGTATACATGAACAAGCGTTGCCACCAACAAAGTGGACAAGGGATGAAACCGCGAACTTCACTGAAGTACAGACTTCCTAAGGTCGCAATCGCTGAGACGATTAACATAAAATGATAGCGTGACATATGTACCTTCCTTCCTAACGTGTTAAACTAATGCCATCTTATATCATGAGGAGTCGAATCTTACATTGCAAGTGTCGGAAATGGAAATGTTGATAACTTTATCGGAAGAGCTGAATATGCGAAGAGCAGCCGAACGTCTTTTCGTCTCGCAGCCGGCACTCAGTCAACGATTGGTTGCGATTGAGCGCAGGTGGGCGACGAAGTTGTTCATTCGTTCTTCCCGTGGATTAAGCATTACGCCCCAAGGAGAAAAAGTCATTGGGCTCGCAAAAGAAATGAATCGAAAAGAATTAGAACTGAAAAGTGAACTGACTGCCGAAGAAGGGGCAGTCTACGGGACCCTTCGGATTGCTGTCGCCTCCATCATGGGTCAATATTGGTTGCCACGCGTGTTGAAACGTTTCGTGGAACGTTACCCGCATGTACGCGTCCAACTCGTAACAGGGTGGTCGAGTGAAATGATGCGGCATATGCTCGAAGAACATTTTCATATCGGCATCATTCGAGGTAATCCGGACTGGAAGGGCGTCAAGGAACGGTTGTTCTCAGACCCGCTCTATCTTGTTGATAGTGAGTTGACGACGCTTGAACAGTTGCGTAAGACGGACCGACCATTCATTCAGTTCAAAAGTGATTCGACGTACTATCAAGAAATACTCGAGTGGTGGCAGGATCGTTTTTCAAGTCCGCCTGCGCGGACGCTCGTCGTCGACCAAATCGAAACTTGTAAACAAATGGCGTTACACGGCATTGGATTCGCGATTTTACCAGAGTCAACGATTCAAGAATCGAGCGAAGTGATGCAGATTCCGTTGAAGACGTCTTCGGGTAAAGTACTGAAACGCGATACATGGATTTTATCGACGGAATCCATGCTTGAGTTAAAACAAGTCCAAGCCTTTTGGGACATCGTAAAAGAAGAAGGGGGAAGTCAGTCAGATGGAATACGCGATTGAAATGCGAAGAGAACTTCATAAAATACCTGAATTAGGATTCAAGGAGTTCAAGACGCAAGCCTTTATTTTAAATCAGATTCGCTCTTATCCTGAAGACCGCGTCAGCTACGATACGTTTGAAACAGGTGTTTTCGTTCGTGTTAAAGGGTTGACCGGAAATCGAACAATCGGTTACCGCGCAGATATCGATGGTTTGCCGATCGAAGAAGCGACGGGTCTTCCTTTTGGTTCGGAGCATCCGGGAATGATGCACGCCTGTGGGCATGACGTCCATGCGTCAATTGCGTTAGGTCTGCTTCGTCGTCTTGTCGAGTTACCGATCATGGATGACGTCGTCTTCTTATTCCAACCGGCAGAAGAAGGTCCGGGTGGAGCGGAACCGATGATTAAAAGTCCATTATTCGAAAAATATCGTCCGAGTGAAATGTATGGTCTCCATGTGGCACCTGAATATCCGGTCGGGACAATTGCGAGTCGTCCTGGCGTATTATTTGCCAGTGCGCGGGAAGTTCACATCACGATTTATGGTCAAAGTGGTCATGCTGCATTTCCACACTTGACGGTCGATACGGTCGTTGCTCAGGCTGCACTCATCATGCAGTTGCAAACAATCGTCAGTCGATCAATCAATCCGATGAATTGTAGTGTCATCACGATTGGCAAGGTCGATGCGGGGATTCGTGAAAATGTTATTGCCGGTCGAGCTGTGCTAGATGGAACGATGCGTGCGTTGAACGGTACTGATATGGAAAAATTAGAAGAACGGGTACGTGACATCGTTCGTGGAATTGAAGCGTCATTTGGCGTGAAAATTGATTTGCAATTTGGAAACCGCTATTACGAAGTCGTGAATGATCAAAACGTCGTCGATAAATTTTCTTCATTCGTTAAGATGAATGCAAATTATGTTGAATGCGACGCTGCGATGACGGGTGAAGACTTTGGATTCATGTTAAAAGAAGTCCCAGGCATGATGTTTTGGCTTGGAATCGATAATCCAACGTCCGGTTTACATCAGCCGACGTTGAATCCGGATGAAGAGGCGATCCCATTTGTGATTAATTTACTGGATCATTACTTCCGTGAATATGTGTAAACTGAATGAATCGTAAAAAGACTGTAGAAATGCCCTTTACTTCGCCTCAAATCGAAGTAAAGGGTTTTCATTTAGCGAGATCATCTAGTTTTCGAACGTTTTGTGAAGAAAATCACGAATAGATGTGAACAATTTGTTACATCAAACATTTAGAACAGACACAAATGATTATGTTCTCTATGATACGGATATAAACATATATAGAAGTACGTTTAGGAAGAGGGGGGCACACACATGTTCAATGATCCAGTTATGCTCAGTCGATTATTGACAGGGCTCACATTAGCGTTTCACATCATTTTTGCAACGATTGGTGTAGGAGTTCCGTTGATGGTACTCGCAGCCGAGTACATTGGAATTAAACGAAAAGATCCAGATTATATTCTTTTAGCACGACGTTGGACGCGCGGTTATATCGTAACGGTAGCGGTCGGAGTCGTTACGGGGACGGCAATCGGATTACAATTATCGCTCTTATGGCCTTCATTAATGCAAGTAGCCGGACAGACGATTGCTTTGCCGCTCTTCATGGAAACGTTCGCCTTCTTCTTTGAAGCGATCTTCCTTGGGATTTACTTGTACACATGGGATCGCTTTAAAAATCCATGGTTACACTGGTTAATCGGGATTCCGGTCGTCATTGGGGCAACGGCGTCAGCCTTCTTCATCACGACAGTTAACTCGTTCATGAATTCTCCGGAAGGTTTTAAAATTGTCAACGGAACGTTAACACAAATCGAACCGTTAAAAGCGATGTTCAATACGGCAACGCCAACAAAAGCGACACACGTTATTGTATCTGCTTACTTGACGGTTGCGTTCATCTTAGCAGCAATTGCTGCGTTCCATCTATTGCGCAAGAAAACACTGTCCGCAGCCGAGACGGCGTATCACAAAAAGGCACTTCGTCTGACAGTCATGGCTGGATTGATTTTCGCCTTCTCGACAGCGCTCGTCGGTGATTTTTCAGGAAAGTATCTTGCGAAATATCAACCTGAAAAATTAGCAGCAGCGGAGTGGCATTTTGAAACGACAAATGAAGCAGAATTGATTTTCGGTGGGATTTTGGATGAACAAGAAGATGGTAGTTATGACATCAAAGGTGCGGTTAAGATTCCATACGCCTTGTCAATTCTTGCAGGTGGAGCACCAGATACAGAAGTCATCGGTCTAAATGAATTTGCGAAAGAAGACCAAGCGCCGTTATTCGTCCACTATTTCTTCGATATCATGGTATCGATCGGGATGTATTTAGCAGCGATTTCCGCCTTGTTCATACTCGCATTCCGACTGAAGAAGTTGAACCCGTATAATAAATGGTTACTGCGCGGTATTTTCATTGGTGGACCACTTGCCATCGTTTCGATTGAAGCAGGTTGGATGTACGCGGAAATCGGACGTCAACCATGGACGCTATATGGTATTATGAGAACGGCTGACGCAGCGACGACATCTACTGCAGTCGGACCGATGCTGATTCTATTCAGCATGTTGTACCTCTTACTTGGTACGATTTGTACAGTCGTATTGCTCCGTATGTTTAAGAATAATCCTGTCGGTAAAGAACTCGCAGACGATCACCATACTCGCGGTGAAGCGATGTTTGCGGACGATAAAGAATAAGGAGGGAACGAGTTGGACATTCAAACACTAGGAATAACCGTACTTTGGACGTTCCTCTATGGATATCTCATCGTTGCCTCAATTGACTTCGGTGCTGGATTTTACGCATTTTACTCGAAATATACAAAACGAGATCATTTGACGAATCGATTGATTTTACGTTATCTTTCGCCCGTTTGGGAAGTGACGAACGTTTTCTTCGTTTTCTTCTTTGTTGGTCTCGTCGGGTTTTTCCCGGACACAGCTTATTACTATGGAACGGCACTTCTCGTGCCTGCATCAATCGTACTCGTTCTGATTGCGATTCGCGGTAGCTTTTATGCCTTTGCGAACTACGGTTCGAACGATAGTATGTTCTATACGTTTCTCTATGGTGCGACGGGGCTCTTGATTCCGGCTGCGATGTCGACGACGTTGACGATTAGTCAAGGTGGCTTTATTCGTAAAACGAATGAAACGGTTGAGTTTTTAGGGACGAAATTGTTTACGAACTTTTATTCCTGGTCAGTCGTAGCACTTGCGATTGTCTCTGTCCTTTATATTAGTGCGATGTTCCTGTTGTTCTACGCAGATAAGGCGCGAGACGTAGGGGCGAGTGACTTGATTCGGAAATGGGCGCTCTTTTGGAGCATTCCAACGATCATCGTCTGTGGACTTGTTTTCTTTGGTTTAAAGAATCAAGCTGCATGGCATTATGAAAACATTTTGAATGGTAACTGGTGGTGGTTCGCAGCAAGTTTTGTGTTTTTCTGTGTTGCAGTCGCACTCGTCTACCTGAAGCGGAATTATGGAATTGCCTTTATCGCTGTCATGGCTCAATACGGAGTTGCATGGTTCGGATACGGCTATACTCATTTACCGTATATCTTATATCCGTACATCGATATCAATAAAGCGGTCGTTAACGAAACAATGGCGACGTCGCTTGTCGTAGTCTTTATCTTCGGACTATTATTATTGATTCCGGCACTCTATCTGATTTTACGATTGTTCCTGTTTGATAACGATTATGTCAGAGGCGAAAAAGTAAAAAAATAGCGAGATCTTAAACGCCTTCACGCACTGTGAAGGCGTTTATAGTATTTTAAGAAGGAATCGGGTACACTACTACTGACGAAGCGAAATCTGAAGGAGAGTTGAACATGAATGGAGAGTTTGCAGTAATTGGTTTGGGGCGTTTTGGTGGTTCGATCGTCCGTGAATTATCGAAGAATGGCTATGACGTTCTAGCGATTGATTCGGATGAAGAACGTGTCAATGAATACATGGGGATTGCGACACACTCCGTCATCGCGGATACGACGGATGAGAACGTATTGAAAAGTCTTGGAATTCGAAACTTTGATCACGTCATCGTTGCGATTGGGGAAAACATTCAAGCTTCGATTTTGACAACGTTGATTTTAAAGGAACTCGGTGTTAAATCAATCACTGTCAAAGCGACGAACGATTACCATGAAAAAGTATTGCGGAAAATCGGTGCTGACTTCATTGTCCACCCGGAACGTGACATGGGGGTTAGGATTGCGAACGGCCTGATGAGTTCGAATATTTTGGATTATCTTGACCTGTCTCAAGAATTCTCAATCGTTGAAATCAAGGTCAGCGATCGCATGGCAAACAAAACGTTGATTGATCTTGATTTACGAAGTAAGTACGGCGCGAACGTCGTCGCCATCAAACGGGGAGAAAATGTCATGATTTCGTTACAAGCTGATGAAGTCATTGAAAAGGGCGACTACCTTGTCGTCATTGGAGAAAACGAAGACTTGGATCGTCTCGAACGAGCCATCCATAAAGTAAAAAGCTGAGGGATCTCCTCAGCTTTTTTTGTATCCCTTTTAAATTAATTGGAATTTTTTTAAACCGTGCGCGATGCCGTCTTCAAGAATGTGTTTCGTGACGAAGTCGGCGGCGGCTTTTGTTTCGTCTAATCCATTGCCCATCGCGATGCCTGTTCCGACGTAGCGGAGCATCTCGAGATCGTTCAGCGCGTCACCGAAAGCAAACGTATCTTCACGTTTGATATCCGTTAAACGGAGGAATTGTTTAATTCCATCGGCTTTCGACGATCCGGCATTGATGACGTCCATCGCTTGTGGGTGCCAGCGAATGAAATCGAATGCTTGATAGTTTTGCGTATAAATCGATTCTTCTTCTGCCTGACAATAGACGAGGGTTTGGAAGATATCGTGCGTCTCGTAAGCTTCTTCATTATAAGCAGGGAGGGGAATATCGAGCGCGCCGAGTGACGTCGCGACGGTATCGTCTGTTTGACGCGTCGTGAAGCCTTGTTTCTCGCCGAGATAAACAAGTGTGTGCCCATTCTCTTTTGCACGTGATGTTAAATGTTTCAAATCATCGACGGGTTGCGGACGTTTATAGATGACTTTATTTTGATGAACGACGATTTGACCGTTGTAGCCAATGACCGTATCGATGCCGAGTTGCTCACGGACGCCTGACAGCATTGCAGGACCACGCCCGGTCGCGATGGCGACGTAAACGCCGTTTTCCTGTAGTTGTTTGATTGCCTGTTTTGTCGATTCCGGTATGAAATGACCATCGTGAAGCAAGGTTCCATCGATATCGAAAAAGACGACTTTTTGATTTGCCATGGTTTCACCTTCTCTATTTAATTGGCTGAATAGCCGTTTACAAATGAAAGTATAGCATAGCGCCTAGGTTCAAGCAGATATCAGTTGTTGAATAAGGATGAAAAAATGAACCGTTTTCGTGTATACTAATCTAAGGACAAAAAACAATGGACTGATAAGGAGTTGCTAAGTATGATTTTTAAAGTATTTTATCAACCGCTTCGTTCGGAAGCACCAGTAAGAGAACGGACAGAGGTTATGTATGTTGAAGGAGAGAGCATTCGTGACGTGCGAACATCGATTGATCATCTCATCAAAGACATTAATGTTGAATTCATCCGCGAAGTAAGTGGAGAATTCCTAGAGTACGAAAAACAAAGTGTTGACTACAAGGTAGCGACGTTCGCATGAAGTTCGTCAAAAACCACCAAGCAGCCGTATTCGCACTCGGCGGTTTAGGAGAAATCGGGAAGAACACATATGTGGTTCAATTCCAAGATGAAATCATCGTCATTGATGCAGGGGTCATGTTCCCAGAAGATGAATTGCTCGGAATCGATTATGTTATTCCAGATTACACGTATTTAATCAAAAATAAAGATAAAGTCAAAGGTGTGTTCATTACACACGGACACGAAGATCATATCGGCGGACTTCCTTTCTTATTAAAACAAGTGAACTTACCGATTTATGCGGGGAAAATTGCCCTTGGTTTAATCAAGGTCAAATTAGAAGAGCATGGTTTATTACGGACGGCGGAACTTCATGAAATTGATGAGGACTCGATCATCAAGTTCCGGAAGACAAGTATTTCATTCTTCCGGACGACACACTCGATTCCAAATTCGTTCGGTGTCGTCGTAAAAACGCCACAAGGCAATATCGTCCATACGGGGGACTTTAAGTTCGACTTCACACCAGTTGGGGAGCCTGCTGACTTAGCGAAGATGGCAGAACTCGGGAAAGAAGGCGTACTTTGTCTCTTATCTGACTCGACGAATGCTGAAGTTGAAGGATTTACAATGAGTGAACGGGTTGTCGGTGAAACGATTTCGGATGTTTTCCGGAAAGCGGATGGACGAATCATCTTTGCGACGTTCGCCTCGAACATTTATCGTCTCCAACAAGTCGTCAATGCCTCGGTCGAAGCAGGACGGAAAATCGTCGTCTTCGGTCGAAGCATGGACAAGGTCATGATGATTGGACAAGAACTTGATTTCATCAAGGCACCTAAAGGAACAATCATCGAACCGAACGAAATGAAACGGTATAAATCGAATGAAATTACGATTCTTTGTACAGGTTCGCAAGGAGAGCCGATGGCAGCGTTAAGCCGAATCGCCAATGGGACACACCGTCAGATTTCAATCATTCCTGATGATTTGGTCATCTTCTCATCTTCACCGATTCCAGGAAACGTTGTTTCGGTCGGGAAAACGATCAACCAGCTGTATAAAGCAGGAGCAGACGTGATGTATGGTAAGCTCAATGATATCCATACGTCAGGTCACGGTAGTCAGCAAGAGCAACTCTTGATGCTGCGCCTACTCAAGCCGAAGTACTTCATGCCGATTCACGGTGAATACCGTATGTTGAAAAAACACATGTCGCTTGCGATGGATGCGGGTGTTCCGGAAGAGAACTGTTTCGTCATGGATAACGGTGAAGTCTTAGCACTCGATGCCAATGCAGCAGCGATCACTGGTAAAATCCAGGCGAATGCGGTATACGTCGATGGAAAAGGGATTGGAGATATTGGAAACATCGTGTTACGCGATCGTCGTATTCTTTCGGAAGAAGGACTCGTCGTCGTCGTCGTCACACTCGACTCGAAAACAAACCGTCTTGTTTCTGGACCGGACATCATTTCCCGTGGATTCGTCTACATGCGTGAATCAGGCAACTTAATTAAAGATGCCGAGCGCTTGTTGAAACGTTCGTTAGAACAATCATTAACGAACCGAAACACGAAGTGGACAGATATCAAACAAGTCATCAACGATACATTAACACCTTATTTGACTGAAAAAACACAACGTCATCCGATGGTCATGCCGATCATTATGGAAGTTTAACGAAAAAAGCCATTTCCTGAATCAGGAAATGGCTTTTTTGTTTCAAGGCGTGGAAGAGCTCATGTGGCAGGTCCATATTCCTTGAATGGTTCTTTTTTATCGATTCGATCGTAAAACATGATGCCGTCTAAATGGTCATATTCATGCTGGCAAACGATGGCTTTCATACCTTTTAATCTTAATTTTACAGGAATTCCGTTATGATCGATGCCAGTAAGGGTAATACGCATATAGCGTGGCACGTGACCTTCGACTTCACGGTCGACGGATAGGCAGCCTTCACCACCAGTTAAAAACGTCTGTTCGACAGAGTGGCTGATGATTTTCGGATTATAGATTCCGAACTCTAAAAGATCGTCGCCGTCTGGAAGTCGAATCGCGAACATCCGCTTATTGACACCGATTTGAGGAGCAGCAAGACCTATCCCGCTACGCAAATCGTACTTTTCAGCTATTTCATCATCTTGACTGTTAGCAAGAAACTCGCGCATCAAGCGCATCGTTTCTTTATCTTCCTCACTGAGTGGGAAAGTAACTTCCACCGATCGTTCGTGAAGCGTCGGAACTTCTTCGCGTACGATTTCATTCATGGTGATCATGAACAACACCCCTTTCATCTATAAAAATTATAGCACAAGCGAAAGGGGAAATTCATAACTAACACAGTTACAAATAGTTGAATAGTACAGAAGGAGAAACAGAAGGTTTTTGTGAAAGGCGTCACAAATGACGGTCGTAAAAAAAAATAAAACATTTCCTTTGATTTTATAGGCGTTACAGTTTTATACTTGTAACGTAATGAACAAGACATCAAATCGTGTCGAGTCATGTTAATACAGTTTACTCAACTGAATAGGTACACAGATATATGTTCAAGAAAGGTCACACGGGACTTCGATTTTTGAACACTATTGGTATGTGGGCAAATCAGTCAGAGGAATATTTCGCTGAGCACAGTGAAAGGATGAGGTGAAAAGATGAACTTAAACATGTTTAAAAACGTGGAAGAAAACTTTGAAACGTTCCGCATTCTTGACGAGAAAGGTGAAGTCGTCAACAAAGACGCTATGCCGGATCTCTCAGATGAAGAATTAACGGAATTAATGCGTCGTCTCGTATACACACGTATCTGGGACCAACGTGCAATCTCACTCAACCGTCAAGGACGTCTTGGTTTCTATGCTCCAGTAGCAGGACAAGAAGCGTCAATGATCGGAACACAATTCGCACTCGATAAGGATGACTGGATTCTTCCTGGATACCGTGATATTCCACAGATGGTCTTCCATGGCTTCCCACTCTACAAAGCATTCTTGTTCTCACGTGGACACATCACAGGCGGTAAGATTCCTGAAGGTGTGAACGTCTTAATGCCACAAATCATCATCGGCGCACAAATCGTTCAAGCTGCCGGTGTTGCACTCGGTCTTAAGAAAAGTGGTAAAGAGCAAGTAGCAATCACATATACAGGTGATGGCGGTTCTTCACAAGGTGATTTCTACGAAGGAATGAACTTTGCTGGAGCATTCAAAGCCCCTGCAATCTTCGTTGTCCAAAACAACCGTTTCGCAATTTCGACGCCGGTTGAAAAACAATCAATGGCAAAAACAATTGCACAAAAAGCGGTCGCTGCCGGCATCAACGGTATTCAAGTTGACGGTATGGACGTTCTCGCAGTTTACGCTGCAACGAAACAAGCACGTGTCGAAGCACTCAACGGTGTACCGACATTGATCGAAACACTCACGTACCGTTACGGACCACACACACTCGCTGGTGATGATCCGACACGTTACCGTACAAAAGATATGGATGATGAGTATCAAGCTCAAGATCCACTCGTTCGTTTCCGTGCGTTCATGGAAACAAAAGGTCTTTGGAACGAAGACAAAGAAAACGAAGTCATCGAGCAAGCAAAAGCTGATGTGAAAGAAGCACTTGCACAAGCTGACAAAGAACCAAAACAAAAAGTTACTGACTTCATCAACGTGA
Organism: Exiguobacterium sp. N4-1P; assembly: GCF_002214325.1. Classification (NCBI taxonomy): domain Bacteria; kingdom Bacillati; phylum Bacillota; class Bacilli; order Caryophanales; genus Exiguobacterium; species Exiguobacterium sp. N4-1P. The sequence continues at coordinate 1,898,579 of NZ_CP022236.1, read as the reverse complement.
TGGCTGAAAAGTTACCACAAAACCTGCAAGAGCAGCTTGATGAGTATACAGCAAAGGAGTCGAAATAACCCATGGCACAAATGACGATGATCCAAGCGATCACTGACGCAATGCGCGTCGAGATGAAACGCGACGAGCAAGTTCTCTTGTTCGGTGAAGACGTCGGTAAAAACGGTGGGGTATTCCGTGCGACAGAAGGTCTTCAAGATGAATTAGGCGAAGACCGCGTCTTCGATACACCACTCGCCGAGTCAGGTATTGGTGGTCTTGCAGTCGGGTTCAGCTTGACTGGTTTCCGCCCAATCATGGAAATCCAATTCTTCGGTTTCGTTTTCGAAGTGTTCGATTCAGTAGCAGCTCAGCTCGCGCGTCTACGTTACCGTTCAGGTGGTACGTACAGTGCACCAGTTACAATCCGTTCACCATTCGGTGGTGGCGTTAAGACACCAGAACTTCACGCGGATAACTTAGAAGGATTGATGGCTCAGTCACCAGGACTTAAAGTCGTCATCCCGTCAACTCCGTACGATGCAAAAGGTCTTTTGATCGCGTCAATCCGCGATAACGACCCAGTCGTTTTCCTTGAGCACATGAAACTCTACCGTTCATTCCGTGGCGAGGTTCCTGAAGGGGACTACACGGTCGAACTCGGTAAAGCAGACATCAAACGTGAAGGTACAGACGTTACAATCGTCACGTACGGCGCGATGGTCCACGCTTCACTTAAAGCAGCTGAGGAACTTGAAAAAGAAAACATCAGCGTCGAAATCATCGACTTGATGACAATCAGCCCAATCGATATCGATACAATCGTTGCGTCAGTTAAGAAAACGAACCGTGTCGTTGTCGTTCAAGAAGCTCAAAAACAAGCAGGTGTGGCTGCAATGGTCGCAACTGAAATTCAAGAGCGTGCAATTCTTGATCTTGAAGCACCGATTCTTCGTGTAACGGCTCCAGATACAATCTTCCCATTCGCACAAGGTGAAGACGTCTGGATTCCAGACCACAAAGATATCGTTGAAAAAGTAAAAACAGTTTACAATTTCTAAGCGTGATTCGGAAAAAGGAGAGGGGAAATTCTCTCCTTGCTTCCGTTTTAAAGATAACAATTGACTAGAAGAGTGAAATAAAAGGAGGCATATTCAAATGGGTTTATTTGAATTCAAATTGCCGGATATCGGTGAGGGTATTCACGAAGGCGAAATCGTAAAGTGGTTCGTAAAAGCGGGCGACACAGTAAAAGAGGACGACGTTCTTCTTGAAGTTCAAAACGATAAAGCGGTCGTTGAAATCCCGTCACCAGTTGATGGTACAGTCAAAGAAGTAAAAGTAGACGAAGGTGTCGTTGCTGTTGTTGGTGACGTATTAATCTCATTCGACGTCGAAGGTGAAGGTTCAGCTCCTTCTGAAGAAGCAGCTCCTGAACAACCTAAAGCAGAAGAAAACGCAAAAGATGTCCAAGACACGGATCAAAAAGTCGAAGACAAGCCGACTGAAGTTCAAATCCACAAATCAGAACGTGTCATCGCGATGCCTTCTGTCCGTAAATATGCACGTGAAAAAGGCGTCGACATCCGTGAAGTTCAAGGTTCTGGAGACAACGGTCGCGTCGTTAAAGAAGACATCGATGCATTTGCAAACGGTGGTCAATCTTCTACTGCACCAGCTTCAGAAGAAAAAGCATCTGCACAAGCATCTGCTCCTAAAGCTGAAGTGAAACCGTATGTTGCTGCTCAACCTGAGCTTGAAACACGCGAAAAAATCAAAGGTATTCGTAAAGCGATTTCGAAAGCAATGGTCAACTCGAAACATACGGCACCACACGTAACACTTATGGACGAAGTCGATGTAACGAACCTCGTGGCACTCCGCAAAAACTTCAAAGAAGTTGCTGCAGCACAAGGTACGAAATTGACTTACCTTCCGTTCGTCGTTAAAGCATTGACTGCGGCTGCTAAAAAGTACCCGACTATCAACGCTTCAATCGATGATGCTAACGAAGAAATCGTCTACAAAAACTACTTCAACATCGGTATCGCAGCGGATACAGATAACGGACTTGTCGTACCTGTCGTCAAAGACGCAGATCGCAAATCAATCTTCTCACTCGCTGATGATATCAATGATTTAGCTGGTAAAGCACGTGATGGTAAACTTTCTGGTGAAGAGATGAAAGGCGGATCGATCACAATCACAAACATCGGTTCTGCTGGCGGACAATGGTTCACACCTGTCATCAACCACCCGGAAGTTGCAATCCTCGGTATCGGCCGTATTGCTGAAAAAGCAGTCGTTAAAAACGGTGAAATCGTTGCAGCACCAGTACTTGCACTTTCATTCAGCTTTGACCACCGTCTCATTGATGGTGCAACAGCACAAAACGCGCTTAACCTAGTTAAACGCTTGTTGAACGACCCACAACTTCTCATTATGGAGGGATAAGCAATGGTAGTAGGTGAATTCGCACAAGAAACAGATTTACTCGTAATCGGGGCCGGCCCTGGTGGTTATGTCGCTGCAATCCGTGGCGCACAACTCGGACTTAAAGTAACAGTCGTCGAACGTGAAAACGTCGGTGGTGTTTGCTTGAACGTTGGATGTATCCCGTCAAAAGCGTTAATTACAGCTGGACACAACTTCCAACATGCAAAAGGTTCGGACTCAATGGGGATCACATCTGAGAACGTTGCAGTCGATTTCTCGAAAGTTCAATCTTGGAAACAATCAGTCGTTAACAAATTAACGGGTGGTGTTGGCGGCCTTCTTAAAGGTAACAACATCGAAACAGTCGTAGGGGAAGCATACTTCCAATCTGAAGATACAGTTCGTATCATCAACGAAGATTCTTCAACACCTTACAAATTCAAAAAATGTATCATTGCAACAGGTTCGACTCCAATCGAACTTCCAGCGTTCAAATGGTCTAAACGTGTCCTTTCTTCTACAGGCGCATTGAACCTTCCTGAACTTCCGAAAAAACTCATCGTCATCGGTGGCGGATACATCGGAATGGAGCTTGGTACAGCGTATGCTAACTTCGATACTGAAGTTGTCATCTTAGAAGGAACAAAAGACATCCTTTCTGGTTTTGAGCCGGCAATGACACAAGTCGTTAAGAAAAAACTCAAACAAAAAGGCAACATCACAATCCACAACGAAGCACTTGCACAAAGTGTGGAAGAGACAGAAGACGGCGTTAAAGTAACGTTCGAAGTGAAAGGTGAAACACAAACAGTTGAAGCGGACTACGTCCTCGTCACTGTCGGTCGTCGCCCGAACACTTCTGATCTCGGTCTTGAGATGGCTGAAGTTAAACTTAGCGAGCGCGGACTTGTCGAAATCGACGATCAGTGCCGTACGTCTAACGAAAACATCTACGCAATCGGGGACATCGTTCCTGGACCACCACTTGCGCACAAAGCATCTTTCGAAGCGAAAATCGCTGCTGAAGCTGCTGCTGGACACCCGGCATACCTCGACTATAGCGCGATTCCTGCGGTTGTCTTCACAGACCCAGAACTCGCAACAGTCGGTTATACAGAAGCACAAGCGAAAGAAGAAGGTCTTGATTACCTCGCTTCTAAATTCCCTTATGCTGCAAACGGTCGTGCCCTTGCACTCAACGAGCCAGACGGCTTCTTGAAAATGATCACACGCAAATCAGACGGTCTCTTGATCGGTGCTCAAATCGCTGGTACAGGCGCATCTGACATGATCGCAGAGATGGGACTCGCAATCGAGTCTGGAATGACTGCTGAAGATATCGCACTCACAATCCACGCACACCCTTCACTTGGTGAAATCGCGATGGAAACTGCTGAAGTTGCAATCGGTAGCCCAATCCACATCATGAAATAAGCTTTAAGCCCTTAAGCGGGGAGCCGACCGCTTAAGGGCTTTTTTTCATTATCATATGCAAGAGGCTAAGGTATGGTCTTGGTAAAATAAAAAGTACGGGCGAAGGATTTGATATCCTGCGCCCGTACTTTTTTGAGAAGCTGTAACGTCTGCTTTCGTTTGAATCATCGAATGGCATTCGATTGTTGAATGACTTTAATTGTTTCGAGTGAATGATCCTCAAGCCCTTGGACAGGAAGACCCGCTTCGATATTTTCTTTAATATACGCTAAGTTATCCGTCGTAATCATCTCACCTGGAATGAAGATCGGGATGCCCGGCGGATAGACCATCATGAATTCCGCAGAAATCCGTCCTACGGCTTGCGCGAGCGGAATCGTTTCCGTTTCTTCGTAGAAGGCATCGCGTGGACTTAATGCGAGCGCAGGTATGTCCGGCAACATGATAGAATGTGAAGTTGTTTTCGCACCTGTATCACGGTACCGCTCAACGAGTTCAGTCATTCCAGTCAGTAAGGCGTCAATCGTTTCCTCAGAGTCGCCTGAAGTGATGATTAAGAGGATGTTATTCAAATCTGATAGTTCGACTTCAATCCGGTGTTCTTCGCGTAAGAACTCTTCGACGAGGTGACCAGAAATACCGAGTCCTTTGACCGAAATCAATACTTTAGTCGGGTCGAACGCGAATGTCGCACTCGAATGTAAGTCCGATTCACCGAAGACGGCGAGGTAAGGCAACTTAGCGAGACCCATTCGCATCCGTGTCGATAGTTCAAGTGCGCGTCGGTTCATTGCCTCACCATTGATCGCGAGGTGGCGCCGTGCGCAATCGAGTGAAGCGAGTAACAGATACGATGTTGAAGTCGTCGTCAACATCGAGAGGACAGTCTGGACTTTATCGGGCGAGACCAGACCTCGGCGGACGTTCAAGACAGAACTTCCTGTGAGTGATCCACCCAGTTTGTGCACACTCGTAGCGGCTAAGTCAGCCCCTGCTTGCATTGCTGATAGCGGCATATCATCGTGGAAGCCGATATGGACGCCGTGTGCTTCGTCGACGAGGACAGGGATCCCTTTCCCATGAGCAAGCTTGACGATGCTCTCAAGGTCGCCTGCGACACCGAAGTACGTCGGGTTAATGACAAGTATCGCCTTCGTATCAGGATGAAGACTGAGGGCACGTTCGACGGCACTTGGTGTGATACCGTGAGCAATTCCAAACATTTCATCAAATTCAGGGTGAATGAAAATCGGGTGCGCTCCAGAAAGAACGATAGCCGACATGATCGATTTATGGACATTTCGCGGAACGAGGATTTTATCGTCCGGACCGACGACGCTCATGATCATTGCCATGATTGCCGTTGACGTTCCTTGGACAGAGAAAAACGTTTCATCTGCATGGAATGCTTGTGCCGCCAATTGATGGGCATCTTTGATAATCGTTTTCGGATGATGTAAATCATCGAGTGGAGCGATGTTGATTAAATCGATATCGAGTGCATTTTGACCGATGAACGATCGAAATGCAGGATCCATTCCTTGCCCATTTTTATGACCAGGAATATGAAATTGAATTGGTTGACGTTTCGCATGCGCGAGTAGCGCATCGAATAAAGGTGTATCGAGCTGTGTTAAGCTTTTTGTTTGCACCAGATTTCCCCCCTTAAAACCGAATAAAAAAACAATCAAACAAGCTAACTATAACAAGTTTTCATAACGTTGCAACTGTTTTATCTTCGATTTCATTGTAAAATAAGAATCGTGAAGAAAGGATGTGTCAGGATGGCTCTTAATTATCCCATCAACCCAGACTGGTCGACGAAGGAAATCGTCACCGTCATTGATTTTTTTAACATCGTTGAAGAAGCTTACGAAAAAGGTGTGTCACGTGAAGAATTTATGCGGACATATAAAGCCTTCAAGAAAATCGTGAATGCGAAGTCGGAAGAAAAACAACTCGATCAATTCTATTTCGAAGAAACAGGTTGCTCCAGTTACCGTGCGGTCCAACAAGCAATCAAACAAGACGAACCGATTTTACGAATGAAAAAATGAAGAATGATTAAGAGAGAAAGGCGAGGATCCCATTCGGAATTCCTTGTCTTTTTTTAGTGTGCATCCTACATATATCCTGAAAGGGAAACCGATTAGTTGTTTAGAATAAAGAAAAATGGGTTATATATTACATACAAGACGATATCGTTAAACTGTAATTTTTAAAAATAGATGCTTTACATCTAAGTTGAATCGTACTATTATAGATTCAATCCACTAATTAGTCGCAATTGTCTGATAATTAAAACGTTCATTTATCTCGCGAAGGAGTGTGGTTACTGTGAAACAAGTAATAGAAGCATACAAGAGAAAAGATGCAGAAAAACGCATTCCGGTATTGCGTCTCGAAATTGATTATGAGCTCGCAACATTGCACGATGCAATCGTAGAAAGTGATGCAGAAGCGGTTGGTGCCAGTAAAGAGCGTCTCGAAAAATACCGCCAAGAAATGGTGTTATTAGAGGCATGATTCAGTAAACGATAAACTAAAAATCAAATAAATTAAATCAATCAACCAGCGAAAATTTTCGCTGGTTTTCTTTTTTTGTTACTATGGAAAAGACAGGAATCATATAAAAGGAGTGAGGCGCATGCAAGGCATAGAGTTACATGCTATCGATTTAATGAAACGAGCGGGTAAATATATCCGTCAGATGATAGACCATGCGTATCATATCGAAGAAAAAACGAATAAAAGTGACTTAGTGACGGAGATTGACAAAAATGTCGAAGATTTATTAATTGAAGGTATCCTGAATCAGTATCCAGATCATCATATATATGGAGAAGAAGGGCGTGCGGCGCGACCTGAAACATTGGGTGGCACGATTTGGTTCGTCGATCCGATTGACGGCACGATGAATTTCATTCGCCAAAAACGCTTATTTGCGATTTCGATTGCCATCATGGTAGAGGGCGAACTTCAGTATGGATTTGTGTATGACGTCATGGCGGATGAGATGTTTCATTGCATTAAAGGACAGGGCGCATTCGAAAATGGAATTCGATTAGCGCCAATTGAAGAGAAGCCGGTTAGTGATGCGATCATCTGTATGAATGCAACGTGGGTGACTGCCAATCGAAGAATTGATGCAGCATTGCTAGCGCCACTCGTAAAAGACGCTGTTGGGGTTCGGGCAGTCGGTGCCGCCTCGCTTGAACTCGCTTGGGTCGCCGCGGGGCGTGTTGACGGCTACATTACGATGCGAAACATGCCATGGGATTACGCAGCTGGACAACTGTTGATTGAGGAGCTTGGAGGGCGCGTCGGGACGATTGAAGGCGACGCGATGACTTTCCAAGAACAAACGAGTGTTCTTGCAGGGAGTCGAACGTTCGTCGCAGACGTATTAACATATGTAAATAAATAAAACGCCCGTAAGGACGTTTAAGACTGTCTCCGAAGGCGGGCTTTCAAAACAAAACCGACGCCCATCGAAACAAATACTAGAAGTAGCGAGATGAAGACCATCAGCATGTTTTGTTCAGCGATGAAAATCCCGATCGCTGCCATCGAACCTACTGCTAATACTGCCAACAATAAAAAGACGAACCGCATATCATTTCCCCCTCGTTTTACGTGAGTACGTATTTAGTTTAGCGTGAAACGGGGTCAATGAAAAGGCTTTCGCTATAAGCTTGAATCATAGTCATTGCCAACTGCCACTCAACCTGTGCTATACTCTTAAAGTTGACCGAAAGTAATGTTGGATTATTTAAATGAATAGAAAGAGGTACACACTTATGACAACTTTAGTAAGAACTGATTTACGCAACGTCGCGATCATCGCCCACGTTGACCATGGTAAAACGACACTCGTCGATGAGCTTTTAAAACAATCTGGGACATTCCGTGCGAATGAACTAGTTGAAGAACGCGCAATGGACTCAAATGATATCGAGCGTGAACGCGGAATCACAATCCTCGCGAAAAACACAGCAATCGATTATAAAAATACCCGCATCAACATCGTTGATACACCAGGTCACGCCGATTTCGGTGGAGAAGTTGAACGTATCATGCGTATGGTAGATGGCGTTATCCTCGTCGTCGATGCACGTGAAGGCTGTATGCCACAAACACGTTTCGTATTGAAAAAAGCACTCGAGCAAGGATTACAACCAATCGTCGTCGTCAACAAAATCGACAAGCCGATGGTTCGTCCACTCGAAGTCGTCGATGAAGTCGTCGATCTTTTAATCGATCTTGGCGCAGACGAAGATCAACTCGAATTCCCAGTCGTTTATGCATCGGCAGTCAACGGCTCAAGTTCATTTGAACCTGAACTTGATAAACAAGAAGATACAATTACGAACGTTCTTGATTTGATTCTTGAGCACACACCAGCACCTGTCGATAACAGCATGGATCCACTTCAGTTCCAAGTTACGATGCTTGATTATGACAACTACCTTGGTCGTATCGGAGTTGGTCGTGTCTTCCGTGGAGAAATCAAAGTCGGCGATAGCGTTTCGCTTTCTAAACTTGATGGATCAATCAAAAACTTCCGTGTAACGAAATTATTCGGATACTTCGGCCTTAAACGCGTTGAAATCGAAGCAGCGAAAGCTGGAGACTTGATCGCAATCGCAGGTATGGAAGATATCAACGTCGGTGAAACAGTGTGTCCAACGTCACACGTCGATCCACTTCCATTGCTTCGGATTGATGAGCCAACACTTCAAATGACGTTCATCGTCAACAACTCGCCATTCGCTGGTCGTGAAGGGGATCTCGTTACTTCACGTAAAATCGAAGAGCGTCTTGAAAAAGAACTTGAAACAGATGTTTCGCTTCGTATCGAAAACACAGATTCTCCTGACCGCTGGATTGTTTCAGGTCGTGGTGAGCTTCACCTTGGTATCTTGATCGAAAACATGCGTCGTGAAGGTTACGAAATTCAAGTTTCGAAACCACAGGTAATCATCAAAGTTGAAGATGGCGTTAAAGTCGAGCCGTTTGAGCGCGTCGTCATCGATACTCCTGAAGAGTATACTGGTGGAGTCATGGAATCGATCGGTCTCCGTAAAGGTGAATTGACGAACATGCAAACAATGGATAACGGTCAAACGAAAATGGAATTCATCGTTCCTTCACGCGGTTTGATTGGTTACCGTAACGAATTCTTATCTGCAACACGCGGATACGGCATCATGAACCACACATTCGAAGAGTACCGTCCGTTCATCAACGCAGACATCGGTGGTCGTCGTAGTGGTGTTATGGTTTCGATTGAAACAGGAAAAGCGACTGCTTACGCAATCTCTGCTCTTGAAGACCGTGGAACGATCTTCATCGAGCCAGGCCTTGAAGTATATGAAGGAATGATTATCGGGGAATGTAACCGTGACGTCGATCTCGCTGTTAACGTTGTTAAAGCGAAACAATTGACGAACATGCGTGCATCTGCGAAAGATACGACAAACGTTCTTAAACGTCCACGTGTCTTCTCACTTGAAGAATCATTAACATTCTTGAATGAAGATGAGTACTGTGAAATTACACCGGAATCAGTTCGTCTTCGTAAACAAGTGTTGAACAAGAACGAACGTGAAAAACAAGACAAACGTCGTCGTCTTGGAAAAGACTGAGTTCTTAACAATGTAAGGGGGACTGGCAATGTCTGCACAACCTGCCGTTGCTTCTGATTTCTCGAAATTCGATATTCCTGCCGTCGCCAGGTTTCTTGGCGTCGGGAGTGATCCGAATAACTTAAGTGCGGGTTTCAATGCATTGATGATTACGGTCGTCATTTTGACGCTCGTCGTGTTTAAGCTAGGTTTTGCAAAGGAATTAGCTTGGTGGAAATCGCTGATCGTCTATCTTTTATTAGCTGTCTTTTCAGCGGCTTTAACACTCGTCTTTTGGACGTGGCCGATTCCTGAAGTATTGCTTGCGATGGTCGCCATCCTCGGGATTTATCGTTTCCGGATGTGGCGTGTCAAACGCGATCGAGAACAGACTGCATCTTAAATTCATTTGATTCGTTTAAAAGTCCGTCTTCCTTGTGAAGGCGGACTTTTTGTTTTATCGTTCAATCGGTAAATAAAGGAATAGAAACGAGAAAGTCAGGGGAAAAACCTTTAAGGAGTGATGAAAATGAATAAATGGAGCTGGCTCGCCCCGCTGAGTCTTACGATGTTATTAGTCGGTTGCGCGACTGATTCAAAGACGGAGGAGTCGAGTCAAACAGATGCTAAACAAGAGACTGAAGAGGGAGCCGACATCATTTTCGAGTCCCTGCAGGCACCTTGGAATGTCGAGATGTCAGGGGATACATTTTATATTACAGAACGAGATGGAAAAATCGTCGAAGGAACGCAAGGGGATTATTCGCGAACAGCCCCACGTCTGACGGAAGAAGTCGTGGCGGAAGGGGAAGGTGGACTACTTGGAATGGCCCTTGATCCCGACTTTGAAGAGAATCAGCTCGCTTATGTATACCATACGTATGAACAAGCAGGTGAGCTACGGAATCGTGTCATTTCAATCGAACGGAAGGATGGGGACTGGACGGAGAAAAGCATTTTACTGGATGGCATTCCTGGGTCCTCGATTCATAATGGCGGTCGAATCGAGATTGGGCCGGATGGTTACCTGTACGTCACAGCAGGAGATGCTGCAGTTCCCGAGAACGCGCAGAAGCTGTCCTCTTTGGCCGGAAAAATTTTACGGATGGACTTAACGGGAGAGCCGGTTGAAGGGAATCTGGAGGGATACGTCTATAGTTATGGTCATCGTAATCCACAAGGTCTTGTTTTTGTCGGAAATCAGCTTTTTGCGACCGAACATGGTCAAAGCGGACATGATGAAATCAATAAGATTGAACAGAAAAATTATGGATGGCCGTTGATTGAGGGGACGGAAAAACAACAAGGATTAGTCACACCGTGGTATGAAGTGGGAAATCGCTCCGTTGCACCAAGCGGGGTGACGGAACTTGATGGGAAGTTGTATTTCGGTACGTTGGTCGGGCAGAGCCTTCGCTCGATTGAAGAGAGCACGAAGCAAGTCGAACAAGTCGTAACGGATCGTGGACGCATTCGTGACGTCACGACAGATGGAACTGCACTATATTTCCTTACGAACAATACGGACGGCCGTGGAAATCCTGGGAAGAATGATGATGTTTTTGTCCGCTTCGACCCGTAAAGATATGAAAAGCTCCTTCGACATCATCCGGATGTCAGAGGAGCTCAAAGTTACTTCAGCATAGAAAGTAAGCCGTCACCATCTTTTTTTAGCAGACGCCCACGTCGGATATAAGTTAAAGTTCCCGGTTGCTTCGCGCGCAATCGTCCGTTGCTCGATACGCTCATTGCATTCATCGCACAAATAGATGCGAACCGGTTTGTTACGTAAGCGTTTTGCTGCGAAGGACCAGTCGTCGATCGTTTCGCGTTTATCGCAGATAGTACATTTTACACGCATTTCGAGGTCCTCCTCTTTTTTTACTAGTATACCATATTAAAAGATTATTCAGATGTAAAAAAGGGAATTGAACAACATGACTCGAAACTAAGTCAGTAAGATAAATAGGGGGGTGACACCATGGCAAATAAAATGGAACATCGTCTGAATCTAAAGCAACTCGAAGCGTTATCCGATTTACCACTCGTTTTTTTAATCACGCACGATCAATCGAAAAGTTGGCCCATCACTCATGCAATCAGTTGGGTTTATGCAAAAGATGAACAAACGGTCCGATTTGCGATTGAAGCCGATTCGCATATCGTCAAGACGTTGGCAGAGCATCCTGTTTTCACATTAATTTTCTTTGCCGATCAATCTGCCTATAGCTTGACGTGTACGGAGGTTAAGCGCTGGGATCCGGCAGCCGAAGTGCCATTAAAGCTTGCATTTTACGAAGGAATGGTAGAAGAAGTACGCGATATTTTATTTTACGGAGCCGCTGTATCCAATCGTCCTCGTATCGAGAAAACGTATGACGAAACGGCAGCGTTACGTCTAGATCAACAAATGCATGCGATTCTAAAAGCGTAACATTCATCAAAACTCGACTCTAAAGGGGCGAACGATGGAATGAAAAAAATATACGTGCTCGATACTAATGTCATGCTCCACGATCCATTATCTTTATTTCAATTCCAAGAACATGATGTCGTCATACCGGCAATCGTCTTAGAAGAGCTGGACGGGAAAAAACGAAATATGGATGAAGTCGGGCGGAATGCTCGAGAGACCGCGCGGATTTTGGACCAATTAAGGGAAGCGGGGCATCTTCATGCAGGGGTCCCGCTCGGAAATGGCGGCATCCTTCGTGTCGACATCGGCGACACGATCAGTGACGTCTCACCGTTCACACATGAATCGAATGACAATAAGATTCTCGAGTTGGCGTGGTCGATTCATCGAGAGCAGCAGGAACTACAGAGTGGACGTGACGTCATTCTCGTCTCAAAAGATATTCTCGTTCGTGTAAAGGCAGATGCGTACGGACTTGTCGCAGAAGATTACTTGACGGATCATATTGCGGATTTGACAGGGTTATATACGGGTTTCATTGAAGCAGTCGTCGACCAGGAATACATCGATGCCTTTTACGAAGACAAACGACTCTCAGTGGATATCTTGAATGAAAAAGTTTATCCGAATCAATTCGTCATTTTAAAAAGCAATGTATCGAAAGCTTCAGCTTTCGCTGTCGTCGATCAGGAATTGCCTATCATCCGGGCACTTTCGCTTGATATCAATCAAGTATGGGGTGTCGTCCCCCGTAACGTTCAACAGCGCATGGCGTTCGAATTGTTACTTCGGGATGATGTTCCGCTCGTTACACTCGTCGGCAAGGCAGGAACGGGGAAAACATTGCTCGCACTTGCGGCCGGGTTGTTGCAAGTCGAAGATGAACATCGTTATAAAAAACTAGTCGTCGCGCGTCCTGTCGTTCCGATGGGAAATGACATCGGCTATTTACCGGGTGAGATGGAAGAGAAGCTTCGACCATGGATGCAACCGATTTATGATAATTTGGAGCATTTGTTCAATACGGGTTCGGGTGATGAACTTGGAAATATCCTAGCGGGCATGAAATCGATTCAGCTTGAGGCATTAACTTATATCCGCGGGCGGAGTATGCCGGGACAGTTCATCATCATCGATGAAGCACAAAACTTAACGAAACATGAAGTGAAAACGATTTTGACTCGTGTCGGGGAAAACTCGAAAATTGTTCTCGTCGGGGATCCGCAACAAATTGACCATCCGTATCTCGATGAATATTCAAATGGTCTATCCTATGCAGTTGAACGGTTAAAAGGTGAACAAATGACAGGGCACGTCAAACTCGTCAAAGGGGAACGGTCGAACCTCGCGCGTCTTGCGGCCGACTTGCTTTAAAAAATAAAACTGCCCTCTTTTCCTTCAGTCGTTAACGTTAGAAGGAAAAGAGGGCAGTTTGCTATTAGATGACAGTGATCCGATTGACCGAACGGACGACTTGATCTTGATAAAGTAAATGAACGGGACCATCGGTTAAGACTTTCCCGTCTTTTGAAAATTGTAAGTAGAGTTGAGGCAGTACCTCGAGTGGGAGTTCGACGGTATCGATTCCTTCAAAACGTAATTGTGAGGCATCGTTTAGTACTTCGGCATTTGTGATGAATGGAAGGAGTGGCATCGCGAACGTCCCGCGGAGTGCGTCATCTTTTTCTTCGCGCGTCATCGGTTTATTGTGATCGGTCCGACTCCCTTCCGTAATCCCCTTGTCCCAAGCAGCCCCCATTTTCGCATAGTATGATTCAGCGGCATTATGCTCTGTCTCTTGTCCGATTTGTTCGACCGCAATCTTACGATCGTCAAAGATCCAGACGGTTGGATCAATCGTTAATGTGTACCGTACCTTACCTGTGATTGGAAAAATCATCTCTATTCCCCCTAAATGTGTGAATGCTACAAATCCATTATACCGAAACGTTGAATTGTTAGCGAAAGTAAGGTAAAGTTTATCTATAACAGGAACGCGTCATTTGATGAGGAGGGATTGGATTGTCAACTGAAATCGGGACAGTTCATCGCCAGCGCGCTCTTGAGCTACTAGAAGCGGATGCCCATAAAATCCGCCGGTTGATCGAGGTCCAGCTTGCGAATTTAACGATGCCACAATGTCCTCTTTATGAGGAAGTATTGGATACACAAATGTTCGGATTGTCACGCCAAATTGATTTTGCCGTTCGTCTTGAACTGATTGATGCGAGTGAAGGGAAACAATTACTCGAATCACTTGAACAGCAACTATCTGACTTACATGATGCGGAGACGTGCTGATTTTCTACTCAAACGTGAAATGCGGCGTTTGGGTATTTTTTTTTAGAACTAGAAAAGGGACGTGTACATATGCAATCGAAGTTTAAAGAAAGACGAGCATTTTTTGACTTTCGCTTGTTCTTTACGATGTTGATTCTGATGGCAATCAGTACGGTGATGGTTTATAGCGCTAGTGTTTGGAACGGTGGCGATTATGCGAACACTTCGTTTTTCGAGAAACAACTGATGTTTGACGGCTTGGCAATCGTGGCATTTTTATTTGTTGCGCATCTCAATCATGAAGTGCTTCGAGGTCCGATTTTTCGTTTAGTCTTGTATCTCATCACATGGGTGATGTTGATGGCGACGTTGTTTTCTGAACCGTTGAACGGGGCACGAGCGTGGTTGAACTTTGGTGTTTTTTTGATTCAACCGATCGAGCTCTGTAAATTCGTCTTAGTCGTCGGGTTAGCGAATTACTTTGATCAAAAACAAAAAGGGACGTTGAATGGCGTAATCGGAATCGTTCATCACTTCATCCACCGTCAAATCTCTCCCTCTTCCGCGGGCAAGCGGATGTTACTTAGTTTGTCTGATTGGATTTTAATTCCGATGCTCGTCTTGCTGGCACCTTATGCAATCATCATCCGGATGCAACCCGATGATGGGGGATTGTTCATCTTGTTGTTGATTACGGCAATGATTTGGTTTGCTGTCGGATTACCGAGTGGTTACATCACATTAGGGTTCATCGCAATACCGTTAGTTGGTTTCTATGCGTATAATAATTTTTCAGAGAATCAGCTGAAACGAATTCATGTCATCTTTAACCCGTTCCTCGATGCGGAGGGAAAAGGCTATCAATTGATCAATTCGGTCATTTCAATTGCCCATGGAGGCGTGTTCGGCGTCGGGTTAGGGAACAGTTTTCAGAAATATGGGTATCTACCTGAACCAGAGACCGATTACATCATGTCAATCATTTCGGAAGAACTTGGATTTGTCGGCGTACTTGTCGTCCTTGGATTACTGTTTTTCTTAATGTTTCAAGGTGCGAGAATCGCCCAAAAATGTGTTTCGCTGTATTCAAGCATGATGGCGATTGGTATTTCTTCCATCATCTTCATCCAGACAACGATCAATATCGGTGCCATGTCAGGCTTGTTCCCGGGAACCGGGGTCACGTTACCATTCATCAGTTACGGGGGGTCTTCGTTACTCGTCATGAGTACGATGCTCGGTGTGCTGGCGAATATTTCCATGCAAAATAAACATCGAATAGCGTATCATAAAGAAGTGCAAGATGCACGGACGATGAGCGCAACGAGTTCATTAACAAAAGGGGGAGCATCAGTTGACAAAAATTAAAAAGATTCTTGTAGCAAACCGTGGTGAAATCGCAATCCGAGTATTTCGGGCAGCAACCGAATTAGGCATTCGGACAGTTGCGATTTATTCGAGAGAAGACATGGGATCGCTTCACCGTTATAAAGCAGACGAAGCATATAGGATTGGTGAGGGGAAGAAACCAATCGAAGCGTACCTAGACATTGAAGGTATCATCGCAACTGCTAAAAAAGCAGAGTGTGACGCGATTCACCCAGGGTATGGTTTTCTGTCTGAAAACATTGAACTCGCAAAACGTTGCCGTGAAGAAGGCATCATCTTCATCGGTCCACAAGAAGAACATCTTTATAAATTCGGTGACAAGGTACGAGCGCGTACGACAGCAATCGAAGCCGGCTTACCAGTCATTCCGGGAACGGACGGTCCGATTTCAACGATGGAAGAAGCCTATGCTTTTGCTGAAAAAACAGGTTATCCATTGATGGTTAAAGCTTCTCTTGGTGGAGGGGGACGCGGTATGCGCGTTGTCCGGACAGAGGAAGAGCTGCCGGAAATGATTGAGCGTGCGAAATCAGAAGCATTAAAGGCTTTCGGATCAGACGAAATATACATTGAGAAATTAATTGAACGACCGAAACATATCGAAGTCCAAATCATTGGCGATGCCCATGGTAATATCATTCACTTGTTCGAACGTGATTGCTCTGTTCAGCGTCGACATCAAAAGGTTGTCGAAGTGGCACCATGTGTCACGCTTTCCGATGCAGGACGGAAGAAAATTTGTGACGCGGCAGTAACGCTAATGAAACACGTCGGGTACGAGAATGCAGGAACAGTCGAGTTCCTAGTGACGCAAGATGAATCGTTCTACTTTATCGAAGTTAACCCGCGTGTCCAGGTCGAGCACACAATCACGGAGATGATTACAGGCGTCGACATCGTACAAACGCAAATCCGGGTGGCAGAAGGTGAGTCGCTTCATAGTGAGCTCGTTGGAATTCCGGTGCAAGAAGAGATTCAGATGCTTGGTTTCGCGATTCAAAGCCGGATTACATCGGAAGATCCAGAAAACGGCTTTTTACCCGATACGGGAAAAATTAAAGCTTACCGCTCACCCGGCGGTTTCGGAGTCCGTCTTGACGGAGGGAATGCTTACGTCGGTGCAGAAATCTCACCATACTATGATTCACTGCTCGTTAAAATCTCAACGCACGGCCTGACGTACGATCAAGCTGTCGCGAAGATGAGCCGAAACTTAAGTGAGTTCCGGATCCGTGGAATCAAAACAAACATTCCGTTCCTAAGCAACGTCTTGAAACACCATGCATTCATCAGTGGTGACTACAACACGTCCTTCATCGATGATACGCAAGAATTATTCATCTTCCCGAAACGGCAAGACCGTGGAACAAAGTTATTAACGTATATCGGCGAAGTTTCTGTCAATGGATTCCCTGGTATCGGAAAAATCGACAAACCGTTAGCACGTGACGTTCGGATTCCGAAAGATTTACCAACGACGTATCAAGCGGGCACGAAAGCGTTACTTGATGCAGAAGGGCCGGTTGGTGTTGCGAATTGGTTGAAAGCACAAGAACAGGTCTTGTTGACAGACACGACGTTCCGGGATGCACACCAGTCGTTACTTGCGACGCGGATGCGGACGAAAGATTTAGTAGCGATTGCAGAAGCAGAAGCAAAACTCTTGCCGGAATTGTTCTCGGTCGAGGCGTGGGGTGGCGCGACGTTCGATGTAGCATATCGTTTCTTGTCAGAAGATCCTTGGACTCGTTTAATGAAATTACGTGAACAAATGCCAAACGTCTTGATTCAAATGCTATTACGTGGTGCGAATGCAGTCGGTTATAAAAACTATCCGGACAACGTCATTCATGCTTTCGTCAAGGAAGCGGCCCAAGCAGGCGTTGATGTCTTCCGAATCTTTGATAGCTTGAACAATCCGGAATCAATCCAATTAGCAATTGACGCGGTCTTACCGACAGGGAAGATTGCAGAAGCAGCCGTCTGTTATACAGGCGATCTGTTCGATGCGAATCGTCCGAAGTACCACTTACCGTATTACGTCAAGTTAGCGAAACGATTGGAAGCAAGTGGCGCGCACATCATCGCAATCAAAGATATGGCGGGTCTGTTAAAGCCGGAAGCAGCGTATGCGTTAGTCTCTGCTTTAAAAGATGCAGTCGATTTACCGATCCACCTCCATACACATGATGCGAGTGGGAACGGAATCTACACGTATGCCCGTGCAGTCGATGCCGGTGTTGACGTCGTCGATGTCGCTGCTTCGAGTATGGCCGGCTTAACGAGTCAACCAGCAGGAGGAAGTTTAATCCATGCGCTGAGTGGACACCCGCGTCAGCCACTTGTTTCAGCACAGAAATTCGAACAAATTTCAGATTATTGGCAAGATGTTCGTCACTTGTATAAAGCGTTCGAACTCGATATGTTAGCACCGAATCCAACCGTTTACGACCATGAAATGCCGGGCGGTCAATATTCGAATCTTCAACAACAGGCAAAAGCAGTAGGACTCGGAGATCGTTGGTCGGAAGTCAAGAGTATGTACGCCCGCGTCAACATGTTGTTTGGTGACATCGTCAAAGTAACACCGTCGTCTAAAGTAGTAGGAGATATGGCCTTGTTCATGGTCCAACATCACTTGACAGAAGAAGACGTCTTACATCGTGCGAGTGGGCTCGATTTCCCGGATTCAGTCGTCGAACTGATGAAAGGTGAGCTTGGCACACCTCCGGATGGGTTCCCGAAACAAGTGCAAGATGCGATCCTCAAAGGTGTCGCACCATTAACAGAACGTCCAGGGAAAATGATGGAGCCGCTTAACTTTGATGCCATCAAACACGAATTGTTTGAAAAGCTCGAACGACCGATTACTGAATTTGATGCGCTTGCGTACGCGCTTTATCCGAAAGTATTCATGGATTATAGTTCATATGTCGCACGTTATGGAGACGTCTCGGTCCTTGATACGAGTACATTCTTCCACGGCATGCGACTCGGTGAAACGATCGAAGTCGAAATCGAACGTGGTAAAACGTTGTACCTCAAGTTGATTCAAGTCGGACAGCCGAATGATCACGGTGTGCGAATCGTTTACTACGAAATGAATGGTGTTCCGCGTGAAGTTGAAGTCAAGGACATTAGCGTCAAGGAAAGTTCGTCCAGTCGTCCGAAGGCGGACCGGTCGAACCCGAAACAGATTGGTGCATCGATGCCGGGAAGTGTCCTGAAAGTTCTTGTCGAACCAGGAGCACGTGTCCGTAAAGGGGAGCAATTGCTCGTCACGGAGGCGATGAAAATGGAAACGACGATTCAAGCACCGGAAGACGGAGAAATTAAAGCCGTCCATGTCAACGAAGGCGAAGCAATCGCAAGCCAAGATTTATTAATTGAATTCATCTGATTCGTAGCGTGGTGATTCGATAACTTTAAAATAGAATCGATGAAAAACAGGCAGACGCATGGCGGCTAGCCTGTTTTTCTTTTTAAGCAGTATTATCGGAGGAGGAGCTAGGAATGAATATCATCTGTTGGATTAGAAGTGACTTTCGACTTCAGGATAATCAAATGTTGGCGAAAGCGGTAGAATACCTCGAGCAGGACGATCAAGCGACCGTGGAATTTGTTTTTTGGCTTAACCCGGACTATATCGGTTCTTACGAAGCGAGACAACAGTATTTCTTTCAAGCGCTGGAGCACTTTTCGGATAACTGTAAAACAAAGGGCTTGCCGATTCGTTTTATTGAAGGGGACGAAGCGAAGTTCTTAGAGGAAACAGCTATGGCAGACCATTTAATTTTTAACGCCGAATACGTCGAACCGTTTAAAACGCGCGATGATGCGATTATTAAAAAACGTCAGCGTCAACAGACGGATCGTGTACTTGATCGTCATTTGTTGCATCCGCATGCAGTCAAGAAAAATGATGGTGGCTATTATAAAGTGTTCACACCATATAAAAATGCGTTCTTAAAAAAAGATCTTCCAGAACCAGTCCAAGTGAATCTCGATCGTCTGCAAGCCCAGTATAAAAAACACCAAAATGACAACTCGTTCATTGAGGAGTACTTTAAACAGGCTCAATCCGAGGTTGATTTTCAGGTGGGTGAAGAAAATGCGCAGGACCGTTTACATCAGTTCATCTCGAGCGGACTCGAACAGTACGAAGAAAATCGGGATATCCCGTCAATCGACGGAACGAGTCGGATGTCACGTTACCTGCGGACGGGAGAAATCAGCATTCGGACCATTTATACGCAGGTTGAGCAAGCAGCTGCTTCAAAAGGAAAACAAACCTATTTGACGGAATTAATTTGGCGTGAATTTTACTATACAATTTTGATGCACCATCCAGAGTCAAAACGTCTACCGGTAAACGAGCAGTATAATGACATTCAATGGGAAGACGACGAGACGGGGTTTGACGCGTGGAAAAAAGGTGAGACAGGTTATCCCATCGTTGATGCGGCGATGCGTCAGCTGAACACAACGGGCTGGATGCATAACCGGCTCCGGATGATTGTAGCCTCCTTTTTAACAAAAGATTTGTTAGTCGATTGGCAAAAGGGTGAACAATATTTTCAGAAGAAGTTAGTCGACTATGAAGCGGCTTCAAACATCGGGGGATGGCAGTGGGCAGCATCTGTCGGAACGGACGCCGTACCATACTTCCGTGTCTTCAATCCGACGACCCAATCGAAAAAATTTGATGCGTCTGGTGACTTCATTCGTCGATATGTACCAGAGATTAAGGACTTGCCGAATAAATTCATTCATGAACCAACAGACCAGCAACGTGAAGACTATGATTACCCAAAACCAATCGTTGAGCATGATATGGCACGTAAACGGGCGATTGCTCGCTTTAAAAAGTAATAAACTACGAACGCGGTACCGACATAAAAAAGATGGAGCATCACAGTGAAATGATGCTCCATCTTTTTTTGACTTGTCTAATATGCTTAACGATCTTGCCTTGTCCGGAACGCGTGATACGTCATGTAAGACAGTACACCAAAGTAACATGTAATCAAGAACGCGTGTAAAAGTGGAACGTAAGTCGCGTGTCCGCCTAAAACGATCCAGGCACCTGTCGCAACTTGGCAACTGATGAAGAACGTAGCAAACGCCATCCCTTTTTGTGTCGTCCGATGCTTTAAGCGAATCGCGACGAAGTGCACATATAACGTATAGAAGAATAATAAGCCAGCCATAATGCGATGAATCATTTGGACCCATGACTCGTATGTCATCGTTGGTTGCGAACAGACGGGCCAACCGACACAGGCATACGTTGCGCCGACGTGACGGACATATGCGCCCGTATAGACGACGATCAGCGTGTAAATCAGCAGGCCGTACAGGAGTTTACGTAAGAATGCTGGGACCGTTTCCCTGAATTCTCGTCCTGGACGTTCCATGATTAATAGCGTCAAAATGAGCAAAGAAGCGAAGGAGATAAGCGAAATCCCGAAATGGAGCGCCATGACGAGGTCAGACTGTTGCCAAACAACAGCGCCTGCTCCAACGATGGATTGAATCAACATGAAGATAAAAGCAAGAAAGGCAAAAATCTTCGTATCGAGACGCTCTTTGAAAGCGACGAGTGTCCATAAACATAATGCGATGATTAATAGTCCGACGACACCGGTTACGGCGCGGTGGCTGTATTCAATCATCGTTTCTACACTAGGGTTAGTCGGAATGAGCTCTCCGTGACAGAGTGGCCAGTCTGTTCCACAGCCGTTCCCTGAATCAGTCTTTGTGACTGTGCCCCCCATCAACAATACGATCATCATCGTGAATGTGACGAATGCCGAAAAAATCGAAAGCTTTCGATTCAAGACACGGACACCACCTTTCTAAAATATACAATATACAGTCATGCGCATAGCAATAGTATCGCATAAAAAATATCGAAACGCTTGCAATCTTTTAGAAGAACGCTATTCTAATATTAGGTAAATATGGTGAACTGTGAGGTTAATCACATAGATTTCACATTTTGTTCATTATGTCGAAAGTATTTTCATGCGTCACGACCCTGAATATGTGGTATCTTTTATAGAGAAAAGGACGTTTCGTGGCGTGTCTGTGTTATTTCTGTGAAGAAAATACGTGTCTCATGCGTGCAGAGAGGATACAGGCGGTTAGAAGGAGGAAACAACATGGCGAAAGTAAATGGGGAGACGCTTGACATCATGATCGAGCAAACGGATCAACCGACGTTCAAGGACTATGTCACCCTAGCAAAGATGGGAATCGTTCGCGCGAATCTCATCACCGTCTTCGCAGGATATGTCGTGGCAGCATCGTATTTAACCGATGATGTCCTGTTATACCTGTGGCAGACGAAGTTGACATTATTGTGGACACTTCTTGGAAGTGGACTAGTCATTGCCGGAAGTTGTTACCTCAACAACTACATTGACCGAGACATCGATTACAAGATGGAACGGACGATGGGGAGACCGAGTGTGACCGGCAAGATGGATGGACAGCGCATATTGGCATTAGGACTTGGAATACTTGCGACGGGAACGGTGCTTCTCTTGATCGTTAACCATGTCGCGGCAGTGTTCGGATTGATTGGATCATTCGTCTACGTCGTCATCTATACGATGTGGCTCAAACGAACGCATACGATCAATACGGTCGTAGGAGGTATTTCAGGAGCAGTGCCACCGATCATTGGATTTGCGGCAGTCACTCCAGCACTTCATATCGATGCCTGGATTTTATTCCTCATCATGTTCGTCTGGCAGCCGCCTCACTTCCTTGCACTCGCAATGAGACGGACAGAAGAATACCGTGCTGCAGGTATTCCAATGTTACCGGTCGTTAATGGTTTTGCCATCACGAAACGACAAATTGTGTGGTGGATTGCAGTCTTAGTCCCATCATCACTACTCTTAGCACACTATGGTATCGTCTACACGATTGTCATGGCGGCGTTAAGCGGTTACTGGCTTTACATGGGACTGAAAGGTCTCAAAATCAAAGAAAAACAAGCTGAAATTAAATGGGCATCGAAAATGTTCTTCTTCTCGCTCTTTTACTTCACAGCTTGGATCGTGACGGTCGTACTCGTTTCTCTCTAAAACGATTTGACATATTCACGTACACCATTACAAGAAAAAAATTGGGGAAAAGAAAGTGGGGATGGTTGTGAAAAAATCAGGAAAAATGCTCTTCCGGCTTCTTCCGATCGGTTTGATGGCATTATTGTTATCAGGTTGTGGAATTCCGGAATTGTCCGCGCTTCAGCCTCGCGGGGAAGGCGCAGAAATGCAACTTGAGATCATCAAGCTCAGCTTATGGGTAATGTTGTTCGTCCTTGCGATTGTAGCGGTCATCTATGTTTACGTACTTATGAAATTCCGTCGTAAATCGGGAGATAACACAGTTCCGAAACAAGTCGAAGGAAATCATACGCTTGAAATCATTTGGACAGTTATTCCAATCCTTCTCTTGGTTGTTCTCGCTGTACCGACAATCAAAACGACGGTTGAATTAGCCGATGCGAAAGAAGCGAAGAAAAACGAACAAATCAACGTTACGGCAAACTTGTACTGGTGGGAGTTCGAATATCCAGACAAAGGTGTTTCGACAGGACAAGAACTTGTCATCCCGGTCGGAAAACGTGTTGCTGTCAACTTGACTTCTAAAGACGTCATTCACTCATTCTGGGTGCCGGCACTTTCTGGTAAAACAGATACAAACCCAGGGCTCGATAACGAGATGTGGTTACAAGCACAAGAAGCGGGCACATACTACGGTAAGTGTGCGGAGCTTTGCGGACCTTCTCATGCATTGATGGACTTTAAAGTCATCGCACTCGAGCAAGATGATTATGATGCATGGTTAAAAGACATGAAAACTGCAAAAGAAGCAGAAACAAAACAACTCGATGCTAAAAATGAAAAAAATTGGACGACGGGCGAACAAGTTTACGCTCAAAACTGCCTCAGCTGTCACGGTGGCGGGAAAGTCGCGCCAAGCTTAACGAACTTTGGTGACCGTCAACGTATCGCAGGATACCTCGATCACGACAAAGAAAACCTCGAGAACTGGATTCGCGATCCGCAAAAAGAAAAACAAGGGACAAAAATGCCTGGTTTCTCTGAAGATCAGATTAGCGATGAAGAATTGAGTGAACTTGCAGACTACCTATTGGACAAAAAGCTCCAATAAAATTAAGGGGGAATCATAGTGGGGACACATACTATGGGTATGCCGAAGAAAAAAAGCGGCATCATGGACTGGCTAACGACAGTCGACCATAAAAAAATTGGGATTCTCTACATCATGTCCGGATTGTTCTTCCTTCTGGTCGGTGGCGTAGAAGCCTTAATGATTCGTTTTCAATTGATTAAACCGATGAACGATTTCGTCAGCGGTGAGTTATTTAACCAGTTGATCACGATGCACGGTACGACGATGATCTTCCTGGCAGCGATGCCGATGTTGATCGGTTATATGAACGCTGCTGTGCCGCTTCAAATCGGAGCACGTGACGTTGCGTTCCCGTTTTTGAACGCACTTGGTTTTTGGTTGTTCTTCTTCGGTGGCGTGCTCTTGAACTTATCATGGTTCTTCGGCGCAGCACCGAACGCAGGATGGACAGCTTACGCACCACTATCGACAGTCCCGGAATCACTTGGTGTTGATTTTTATGCACTCGGGTTACAGATTTCTGGTTTCGGTACACTTATGGGGGGGATTAACTTCCTCGTTACGATATTGAACATGCGCGCACCAGGTATGAAACTGATGCGGATGCCTTTGTTCACATGGACGGCGTTCGTTGCATCAGCTTTGATCGTCTTCGCATTCCCTCCGCTTACGGTCGGTTTGTTCCTCTTGACGTTTGAACGTCTTTTCGGAGCTCACTTCTTCGACCCGGCAGCCGGCGGTAACATCGTCATTTGGGAACACCTCTTCTGGATCTTCGGGCACCCGGAAGTATATATCTTGATTTTACCGGCATTCGGTATTTTCTCTGAAATCATTCCTACATTCGCACGTAAACGTCTCTTCGGTTACACGACGATGGTCTTTGCGACAATGTTGATCGGTTTCCTCGGATTCATGGTTTGGGTTCACCACATGTTTACAGTGGGTCTCGGACCAGTCGCAAACGCCATCTTCGCTGTTGCGACGATGGCGATCGCTGTACCGACCGGTGTGAAGATCTTCAACTGGCTGTTCACACTTTGGGGCGGTAAATTGACGTTCCCGGTTGCGATGCTTTATTCGGTCGCATTCATCCCATCATTCCTTGTGGGTGGTATGACAGGGGTCATGCTTTCAGTTGCTCCTGCCGATTATCAGTATCACGACAGCTACTTCGTTGTTGCCCACTTCCACTACGTTATCGTTGGTGGGGTCGTCTTCGGTCTCTTTGCGGGTCTTTACTATTGGTTCCCATTGATGTTCGGAAAACAGCTCAACGAATTCTGGGGCAAGATTCAATTCTGGTTGTTCTTCATCGGCTTCCACTTGACGTTTTTCCCGCAACACATCCTTGGTCTTACAGGTATGCCACGTCGTGTCTTCACGTACTTACCAAACCAAGGCTGGGAAACAATGAACTTACTATCATCGATTGGTGCAGGCTTCATGGGTGTATCAACAATCGTTCTTGTTGTTTCAATTGCAGCGGCATTGATGTCGAAAGAATATGTGAAACGCGATGTTTGGGGTGACGGTCGTACCCTTGAGTGGACGCTTCCTGTTCCGACTCCAGAGTACAACTTTGCACAAACACCACTCGTCAAAGGACTCGACACGTACTGGCTCGAAAAAATGGCTGGAAATAAAACAGTTTCCGTATCGGAAGAAGTCGGCGATATCCACATGCCGAATAACACGATTTTGCCATTCGTCATGTCAGTCGGCTTGTTCCTTGCAGGTCTTGGATTCATTCTTCGTCTTGACTACGGAACTGTCGGTCTTGTCATCGCCTTGATTGGTCTTGCAACGACACTCTTCGCGATGTTCCTACGTTCTTGGATTGACGATGAAGGATACTACATCCCGAAATCGGTCATCGAAGAAGATCTACGCCTTGAAGCTGAAAAGGAGGCGAAGTAAGATGGGTCATCATTCAGTACCAAATAACCCAGTGACTGGTATTCCAGATCATGTTGAAAAAGCAACACTTGAGGGTAAGAATAAATATGTAGCTTTCTGGTTCTTCCTTGGAGGAGAGACGACATTGTTCGCCTCTCTCTTCGGAACATACATCGGATTGCACAACTCAGGCGCAAAAGAAGGATTACGGAGTTACGACATCTTTGAGATGGAACTCGTCTTCATCATGACGATGCTTCTTCTGACGAGTTCATTGACAAGTGTTCTTGGGATGATGGCGATGAAACGGAATGACGTTGCGAAAATGAAGATGTGGCTCATTATTACGCTCGCTCTCGGTCTAGCATTCCTCGCTGGTGAGATTTATGAGTTTAATCACTATTACCACATCGGTCATACGTTTACGTCAAGCGCATTCGGTTCGGCGTTCTACACACTCGTCGGGTTCCATGGAGCGCACGTCTTGTTCGGTCTTCTCTGGATTTCGACATTGCTCATCCGTAACTGGAAACGCGGCATCACAGTCGTCAATGCACCGAAGTACTATGTTTCAAGTCTTTACTGGCACTTCATTGATGTCGTCTGGGTCTTTATCTTCTCAGTCGTCTACCTCATGGGGATGGTGAAATAAGATGGAAAAACACGAACCACAAGTTACACGTAACCAGTTAGAATTAGAAATGAAAGCTGATCGTAGCCGCGAAATGCAGCTACAATTGATCAGTTTTGGACTGATGATTTTCTTGACGTTGATCGCTTTCGGCGCAGTGATGGCAGAGCTTATGCCACACTGGGCTGCAGGTGGATTCCTCGTCATCATGGCAATCGTCCAAGTCTACCTTCAGTTATATATGTTCATGCATATGAATAACAAAGGGAACACATGGATTAAAGTCATGATGGGACTCGGTATCTTCGTTGCCTTAACAATCGTCGCGACACTTCGCCTTTTAATCTGGTAAAAAATTGTGACCATTCTGCTAACGTTTAGCAGGATGGTCTTTTATTTTGGAATCGTTTTATGAGAAACCTTTACAATGAAATAGGGGAACGGTAATCTTAGTTTGTAGGAAACAGGAACGGGGTGAGAAATATGTTAGGCAATTTAAGGGGTGCTTTATCGCAATTCGATTGGACTGTCTTGTGGAGCCCGTATTACGCGTTACTCTTGATCGGTCTTTACGTATTGTATGCATTCATTACTGAAAAAATCAGACGACCAGACGAGGCAGAAACGACGTTAGCTCAAAAGTTCATGATGCTAGCGGCTTTATTCGTCTACTATATTGGCTTTGGTAGTCCGCTTGATGTGTTAGCGCATATTACGTTCTCTGCGCACATGCTCCAGATGGTTTTCGTCTATATGGTGGCGCCGCCACTGTTGATGCTAGCAATTCCGGGTTGGGCATTTAAACGATTGTTCGGCGTCCCGTATTTAGGGAAGGCATTACGCTTCTTCACATTGCCATTGATTGCGCTCGTCGTGTTCAATTCCTTGTTTACGTTTTACCATATGCCGTTCATCTTTGATTACGTCTTGACGAACTATACGGTCCACCGTTTGTTCCACGGGACATTAATCTTCCTCAGCATGACGATGTGGTATCCAATCATCGCACCTGTCAATGAGGAGGATAGTCTATCCGATTTGAAAAAGATGGTCTATATCGTTGCGAACGGCGTGCTGTTGACACCAGCTTGTGCGTTCATGATCTTCAGTCAGAGCTTCCAATACGATGCGTATCAAGACCCAGCGACATTCGCGAAAGTCTTGGCTTACTGTCTGCCGAATAATGATGTGAGCGGCTTGAACATGGAACGCCTATTTGGGACAACAAAAGATTTACTCGAAGATCAACGGTTCGGAGGCGTCTTGATGAAACTTGGACAAGAACTCGTCTACGGGATCTTCTTCGGTTTGACCTTCTTCACGTGGGTGAGACGATCAAAAAGTACTGCTGTCGATGAAGGCATGTCCTTCACGCCAAAAGCGGATTAAGTAAATGGAGGAAGTCTGAAAATGAGTTATTTGCCGTTGATTTGTGTTTCTTTGATTGTTCTCAGTGCAATATTTGTAGCAATCGGTTGGTTTTTGATCGCGCAGACACGCCGGAATATGGGGGCGCATAAAGTCGTGATGAACATTGCGGCAGCGCTCGCGTTACTGTTCTTCATCATGTACGCGCTTCGGACGATCTTACTCGGGAATACTGCTTTCGGGGGACCGGATACGGTTAAACCGTACTACACAGGATTTTTAATCTTTCATATTTTACTCGCCACATCGGGTGGTATCTTAGGCTTAATCGCTTTGTTCTACGCCTATAAACAAAACTTTGCCCGTCACCGTAAAATTGGTCCAAAAGCATCGGTCATTTGGTTTTTGACGGCAATCACGGGAGTCCTTGTCTATTGCCTGTTATACGTTGTGTATGAGCCGGGCGAAACAACAAATGTATTTCGTGCGATTTGGAATCATTAAGGGGGGGTTCGCTTTGAAAAAAAATAGTTATT
Source organism: Exiguobacterium sp. N4-1P (assembly GCF_002214325.1). NCBI lineage: Bacteria > Bacillati > Bacillota > Bacilli > Caryophanales > Exiguobacterium > Exiguobacterium sp. N4-1P. Next base: position 1,870,403 of record NZ_CP022236.1, on the reverse strand, counting down.
TGACGGTAGCCGCCGTCGTTTTGATTTTAGTCGCCGCTGCAGGGGGGTATTATTATTTCTTTATGAAAGAAAAGCTACCTGTGATTGCTGAACCGACACCATTTGAATTAACGAATGCCGTCAACGGGAAAACATTTGATTCAGAAGATGGTAAAGTAAAAGTATTGACGTTTTTCTACTCGAATTGTCCAGACATTTGTCCTTTGACGTTAAATGACTACCGGAAACTCGAGAAAAAATTACGGGCGGAAAATCTATATGGATCCGATGTCGAACTTGTCGCCGTGACGGTCGACCCTAAAGTTGATACGCCGAAGGTCTTGAAGAAGTATGCGTCTAATTTCGAGGCGAATCCTGAAGGCTGGAAGGTTTTAACGGGGGATGAGGTCGTCATTGATCGTCTGACACGCCAGTTGAACTTCTATTATTCAAAAGCAGAAAGTGGTCTTGTCACACACGGGACACAAATGTTCATTCTCGATCGCGACAATAAGGTGCGTGCGATATCTTCAATGGCGAAGACACCTGACGAGCCGGTCGATCTCGAGGAAGTCATGACATCCGTCAAACAACTTGCGAAGGAGTGATCATTTTGGTTGAAGAATATCAGAATAAAGGTGAAGTGACGGTATCAGTACAAGCAATTGAAGAGTTATTGTTGTGTGCCGTCATCGAATTTGGTGTCGTTTGTACACGGATTAAACGTTTGCCGACGGAAGGGATTTCGTTTAGCTTGAAGGTTACCGCAACGGTGCAACAGTTACCTGCCCTCTATATGGGTTTGCGAGAACAAGTCCGCTTACAACTCGGAGACGGGGTAGTCGACTACCTCCAACTGGTCACAAAATGAGACATATAAAGGCCCCTTCCACGTCTGGCGGAAGGGGCCTTTACTTTTAGGCCTGGACAAGGAGTAGGGGGACCAGCACACAACACACGATTTTTTTGGTAACAGACTTTTTAGCGACTGTTCCGTGAAGAATGCCTTGAAGTCTCTCGTGACACGTCGACTTGAAAAAGCAATCAGACACAGACTCGGCAGCGCAAAGAATCGCCTGAAGAAAATTTTTAGATGAAAAAAACCGCTCCTTTTAACAGGAACGGTCGGATAGAACTTATTTTTCGAGTGTTTCGAGTAACCCTGTCAAGCGACGCTCACAATCTTTAACGATTTCAGGTGGGAACTCTTCATCATACTCAACACCATGTGGATAGTAGTGTTTTCCGAGAAGTGGTGTCATCATGCGAACGATCGCGTGGCGATCTTCAATTTCACCTTGAATTGCATAAACTGGAATCCGGAGATAGAAGACCTCTCCTGTTGATTGTTTTTCGTACTTCATGTCATACATCGCACGTTCGTAATCCCATTGTCCTTCACGGACGAAACGGTGGTGGTCCATGATTGTCTCAAGTAAACCAAACTTAATTTCTTTGCCTTCGATGCCGTATTTCTCAAACTTCATGTTTGAATCCCCCTATACCCCAGTTTGCTAGTAGATACTAGTCTTTCCAAACTATCATACCATAATGAATGATTCGATAAAGTAAAAGTTGTGAAGTCAATTTGAAGAATTCATGAATTCTTATATTTTCGTTCGACATATTCTAAAATCGTATCCGGTGCATGAATTCCTAGATGGTTCAGGCCTTCTCCACCAAAGAAGACGTTGAACTCGAGTATATAAATTTTTCCGTCGCGGAAAATCAAATCAAAACCGGCATGATCGATATCGAGTCGTTTCGCGAGTGCGAGAACAAAATCGAGTGCTTCTTGTGGGATGTTCTCGAAATCAAGGACCCCACCCTGGGCGACATTGTTTAAAAATTGCGCACCGCCGACACGCCAGTAGGCAGCGAGAACTTGATCACCGATGACGACGACACGAAGGTCTTTTTCGTTCGGGATATATTCTTGGACGTAAAACGTCTCATGGTGATCGGTATACTTCTTCCAGTCGATTTCATCCTTAATCAGGTGAACCCCTTGGCCCATCGAACTGCGGACAGTCTTCGCGACGAATGGGAACGAAAATTCATCTAAAACACGCTTCACGGTGAATTCATTTTTTCCGTAAATACCGGTCCGAGGAATATTGTCCGGAATCACGGTTTTAAAAATACGCGTCATCTCGATTTTATCGTGCCCGAGATGGAATGTCGCGGCGGACGGGAAAATCGGTTTTTTCATTCCGTAGATGATGGAGTGGATCTGCCAATATTCGGGGAACAAGACGACGTCCGCTTTGGCGATTTTATCGAGCGAATCAAAATGGTAGTCTGACTTCGCGTGATCGGTTTTAATCCCGATCGTCCGAAACATATTAAATGATAAAAATTGCATACAATTCATTCCTTCCTTCTGAACAAAGTATACACAATTCAGCGTGCTAGGAGCGAGATAAATGTTATGATATGATGGTGAAGTCAAGGAGGAGATTCGTTGTGATTTATTCTGATAAAACGATAGACCTCATCAACGCTGCGGAAGAACTGACATCCGCTCTTTTGCATAGCGAAACAGGTCAAGCATATATAAGTGCCAAACAAGCACGCGCAAATTCAGCACAAGCACAAGACGTCATTCGGGATTTTAATCGAATCAAGGAAGAATACGAGCTTGTTCAACGTTTTGGTCGATATCATCCAGATTACCAAACGATCACGAAAAAAGTACATGAAGTAAAGCGGGCGCTCGATCTGCAAGAAGAGGTCGCGACGTTTAAAAAAGCAGAAAAACAATTAGAGACGTTACTCGGACAAATTAGTCTGAAACTTGCCGGGGAAGTGTCACCTCAAATTAAGGTTCCGACGGGTAATCCATTCTTCGATCAAGGATGTGCAGGTGGATGTTCGACCGGAGGTAGTTGTAGCTGTAGCGGCTAATGCCGAACAAGGGAGGAACGGTGTTGTGATTAAGGATCGAATTGGACTGATCGTCTATGTCAACGCGATGAAAGCATCGCGTCAATTGCGCCGATTTGGAAACGTCTATTTTACATCGAAGCGAGAAAAATATGTTTTTTTATATGTTGATTTGGAACAGTATGAACGTTCGGTCGAAACGATTGCTGCATTGCCTTTCGTCGATTCCGTTCTTCGTTCGGAGCGACCATTCATTACCGAAACATACGCAAATAAAAAAGGTAAACTGCAAGAAGAAGTATAAACGTTGGAGCGATGAGGACATCCTCGTCGCTCTTTTTTGAAGGGAAGGAAAAGTCATGCGAGTCATTTCTGGAGAACGAAAAGGTACTAAAATTAAAGCGGTACCGGGGGATAATACACGACCGACGACCGATAAGGTCAAAGAATCATTATTTAATGTCATCGGACCTTATTTTAACGGGGGACGTGCACTTGATCTCTTCGCGGGGAGCGGTGGCCTTGGAATCGAGGCATTGTCACGTGGATGTGAAGAAGCGGTATTCGTCGATCAGCACTTTAAAGCGGTTCAGACAATTAAAGAAAACTTGATGACGACTCGATTGGCTGAGAGAAGTCGTGTCCTAAAAAAAGATGTCTCCGTTGCTTTGACGGAACTCGCATCAGAAACGCCATTTAAACTAATCTTTCTCGATCCACCCTATGCCAAGGAACGACTCGTCGAACACGTCACGTACATAGAGCAACACGACATGTTGACGGACAATGGCGTCATCGTCTGTGAGCATGGGTCAGAGATTGAATTACCTGATCGGATTGGTCGCCTTGAAGTTGTGAAAAGGATGCGGTACTCAACGGTCATCTCAATCACATTATATGAAATTATCGAACTGGAGGAAGAAGTATGAAACGTATCGCCATCTGTCCGGGGAGCTTTGACCCGATCACGAACGGTCATCTTGATATTATCGAGCGTGCTGCACCCATCTTCGACGAAATCATCGTCGCGGTATTAAATAACTCGTCGAAGCAACCTTTATTTTCGGTTAAAGAACGTATGGAATTGATTTCTGAGGTGACGGAGCACTTACCGCATATCAAAGTGGATTCTTTTAACGGTCTGCTTGTCGACTATGCAGCAGAAGTAGGGGCGACGGCAATCGTACGCGGGCTACGTGCTGTATCCGACTTTGAATATGAGATGCAGGTGGCCTCAATCAATAAGAAGATGAATGACCAGATTGAAACCTTGTTCATGATGACGAGTAACCAATATTCGTTCCTCAGTTCCTCAATCGTCAAAGAAGCTGCAAAGTATGGTGCTTCCGTCGCCGGTCTTGTGCCACCGCCCGTCGAAGAAGCGTTACGTCAAAAGTATGCGAAAGGAGAATTGAAATGAAAGCATGGAAACCTGCGCTCGCTGCCATCGTCGCGGCGATGATCGTCTTCTTTGTTCCATTGCCCTATTTCATCTCGTATCCTGGAGACGCAACATCGACAGAACAAATCATTGACGTATCGGGTGCGGAAAAAGAGCCGGGCGATCTAATGATGTTGACCGTTGCGCAACGGCGGGCGACACCGTATTTTCTAGTCGAGAGTTTATTTTTACCTTTTTCTGAAACGTCGGATGTAAGTGACTATTTATATGACGGTGAATCTGACGCACAATACGAGAACAGACAACAACTTTACATGGAAGAAGCGCAACATAATGCAATGATTGAAGGATATGAACTGGCTGATAAAGAAGTCGAGGTCGACTTTGAAGGCGTTTATGTCTCTGGCATTATTTCTGGCGGTCCTGCTGACGGGAAGTTACGTGCCGGGGACCAGATTGTTGCCGTTGATGGAGCACCGTTAAAATCAATGAGCAGCTTTATGCAGACAATTAGTTCGAAAAAAGCAGGGACAGATGTGAAAGTGACATTCGAACGGGACAAAAAAACGAAAACAACGACGATCAAGGTCGGGAAACTAGCGAAGAACTCAGAGCAGGTCGGGCTCGGTATCTATGAACCGCTTCCGATGTCAGACGTGCAGACGGATCCGAAAGTCGAGTTTAACTTAGAAAATGTTGGTGGACCATCGGCCGGGATGATGTTCACGCTTGAGATTTATGATCAATTGACAGATGGTGATTTAGCGAAGGGATATACGATTGCTGGTACTGGAACGATTGAAGAGGGTGGAAAAGTAGGACCGATTGGTGGAGCTTGGCAAAAAGTCGTCGCAGCAGACGAAGCGGAAGCGGAAATCATGTTCGTCCCAGCCGGTTCGAATTATGAAGAAGCAAAACCATCCATCAAAAAACTCGGGACGAAAATGAAACTCGTCCCGATCAAAACAGTTGAGGATGCACTCGATTATTTAGAAGAGTTACCAGAAAAATGAGCAAACCGACGATGTTCCTCTAGTTGGTCATACCGAGCCAAGGGAACGGCATACGCTGCCGTAACTTGGCTCTCTTTTATGAGCCAAGGGTGCGCCTCGAATGTGCTGATGACTCGAATGTGTTGCTTGATTTGCCGTAGCGCTTGTCGTCCTTTGTCATTAAAGGCAAGTGGTCGCACGTAATCGATTTGGTCAAATGCAACCGAATCGATTTCTTCCGTCATCGTCGAGGTCAGTAAATAAATGAGTGTGCGCTGTAAACTTGTCCGCGTATAGCGGCGTGTTTTGATGAAAGTCATGAAGTCGTCGAAAGTCGAGCTGTAGCGGGCGCCTTCGACGAGACGAGGTGCCAGTGACGTATCAATGCCGTTAAATTGCATGAGAACGCCTAGAGGCGTCGATAGAAGCCGGTTCCGGATAAAGGGATAGTAGAGATCAAATGAAGCAAAAGTCGCCCCTTGGAGTACGCTAGCGCTTTCTTTTGGAAGTCCTGTCAATTGGTGCGTTTCATCGTAGTGGGCACGGATTGCTGTCGCGCTCATGATATCGCCGACTGACAGGTCGTGGTAGCCACTTCCGATACGCTTTGTCGTATGTAAGGAGATGTTTGATGCAGCACGGGCATAATAATAACCGAGTGTGTTATTCGGCGTCGTCAAGTCGAGCGTCGTCGTCAATGCGCGGAATGCCTGGCTCGCTGCCATCGCGGAAGATAATCCGTTTGATAAGCCTTCTTTGACGAGTCGCTGGTACGCAGGAGTCTCTTCATTTTTTTCAGATGCTGCTAAAAGGAAAGGGGTGATGTCTCCACATTCACTCCCGAATGACAAAGACGTAGCGCCGATCATTTCGGCGATCGTGACGCCTCCTTGCGCAAAACGGTCGGCGCGTTGGACGGAAAAATAAAACGGAAGTTCTAAGACAAGGTCGATTTCGCCGCTTGCGACGGCCGCTCGTGCACGTGTCCACTTGTCACTAAAAGCAGGTTCCCCGCGCTGCATGAACGTTCCGCTCATGATGGCGACGATCAAATCGGCATCGGTTTCCTCGCGTGCGATTTTGGCTTGATAGAGGTGTCCGTTATGAAACGGATTGTACTCTGAAATAATTGCTGTCATCTTCATGAAACTTTCTCCTTTGCAAACGGAATTAAGTGCGGTAATATGGATGAAGACGTCCGAAAGTGTTCGTTCTCTAGCGATTTCAGTGTAAAGAAAAAACATTGACAAAACAAGATGTCCTCTCTATAATTCATATTGTTGCAATCGAGGTGATTCGGATGAAATGGTCCCTGATGCAATTGAATAAATTGCGCAATCTGGGTCAACTTCAGGTTAACGAGACGATCGAGCTTCCTGAGCTCATCGCCCTCCATCCGGATATCCGGGCGGTGCAACCTGTGCACATTCGTGCAAATGCATCGTTTACATCGAATCAATTAATATTCAATCTCCGGATTACTGGCGAAATGACGCTTCCGGATGCCCGGACGCTAAATGACGTCGCGTACCCGTTCGAGATTGAATCCATCGAGTCGTTCCTGCTCGAAGTTGATGCTGCTCCGGTTGATTCGGACGATATCAATTTACCGAACGGGAATACGGTCGATCTTCGACCACTCGTGCAAGAATTGATTTTACTTCATGTGCCAGTGCAAGTGCATGGGGATGATGAAGAAAATCAGTTGGTTCAAGGGGAAGGTTGGACGGTTCTTTCAGAAGAATCTCCAGAAGAAGCTGAACCAAAAATTGATCCGCGACTTGCGGGTCTCGCTCAGTTCTTTAAAAAAGATCAGGATTCCTAATTTTTTGATAAAGACGAGTGTATTTTTTCAAGGAGGTGGACAACGATGGCAGTACCATTCCGCAGAACGTCGAAAACACGCAAACGTCTTCGCCGTACTCATTTCAAACTCCGTGTACCAGGTATGGTCGAGTGCCCAAACTGTGGTGAAATGAAACTTTCACACCGTGTTTGTAAAGCATGTGGCTCGTACAAAGGTAAAGAAATCGTCAGCAAGTAAGCTGAATGATCGGTATAAAGACGACCTGTAAAATCGAGAAAATCGGTTTTACAGGTCGTTTTTTTTGATATATAAAGGAGTGATTCGACGATGAGCAGAATAGGAATCATCGGAGCCGGTGCTGTTGGGTTATTACTTGCTTCCTACTTAGCAGAGCACCATCAAATTACGTTATATACGAGACAGTTAGATGACGGGACAAAGCGAATCCTACGAGACAATCAATGGAGTCCGACCGTAAAGGTTCGACCGATTGCGCATTTCGAGTCACAAGACTTGGTGTTCGTTACGACAAAGTCGTATGATATAAAAAGTGTGATTCCTTATCTAGAACACGAGAAAAATCCAGTCGTTTTTTTACAAAATGGAATGGGACATCTTGATGCAGCACGTGCTCTGCCGCAAGCAATTTTCGGGGTCGTTGAGCATGGCGCGATGAAAACAGGTCCTTACGAAATCCGTCATACGGGAAAAGGGCGCATTCGATATGGGAATCATGTCCTGTCGATGCTGAAGCGAGATGCGTTGCAGTTTGAGCACGTAACGAATATTGAAGCAGTCATGGTGACGAAATTATTCATGAATGCTGTCATCAATCCATTGACAGCTTATTATGGGGTTGAAAATGGGCGATTACTCGATGAACCGTATGCATCGAAAGCACGTGCCGTCTTTGCCGAAGTGCGTAGTGTCTTCCCGAACCACCCGATTACGTATGATGAAATCGAACAGATTTTAAAGCGTACGCGTCTCAATCGCTCGTCGATGTTACGGGATGTGGAGCAAGGACGAATGACGGAAATCGATCCAATCGTTGGGTATGTGCTAAAGCAGGCGACGCAACCGACACCGTTGTTAGCTTATTACTTTCAGGAAATTAAGCATCGAGAACAAGAGGGGGATTCGTTGTGACGGTTTTTATCATCTTTCCACTGTTCAGTTTAATTGTCCTTTACTTATTATTCCTGTTGTTGTTTCGGACGCATGCCAAGGCCGTCCGGGTCGCGCTTGATCTCGGGACGTTCATCGTATTGTATGCGATTCATGTTTCGTTAATCGCATTGACGGGGCATAACTACGTGGGTTGGTTGTTGATTGCGGTATTGTCAGTGTTTGCATTAAATGCGTTATGGCAACGGATTCGACAAGTCGACATCGATTATGTCCAAATGATTCGACATAGTTGGCGAATCATCGTCTTGATTGCCCTTCCTGTACATCTCATACTGTTTGGAATTGGAATTCGTCAACTAATGATTGGTTGATCAAGTTAGAAAGAAGGGATTTTGTTTGAAGGTACAATCATTTCACGCCTTATATGAAGACAACTCGTTGATGCATAGAGCGACGGGTGAAGACTTTTCTAAATATGTAGACCACATCGGAGAAGATGGGATGCGCGAGCGGAGCCAACATCTTCGAGAACGTCAGTATCCTCATCTCAGTCCACTCGTCGATGAGTTGATTCGTCAAAATCCGCAGATGACTGGAACGATTCGACAGCGTCTCGAACGTTTACGGACGGGTGAGGCACAAGTCGTCATTACTGGGCAGCAAACCGGTATCTTCGGGGGGCCTTTATATGCAATTTACAAACTGTTAACCTGTCTAAAGGTCGCGAAGCAAGCGGAAAATCAATTGGGGTTACCGGTTGTTCCGATTTTTTGGCTCGCGACCGAAGATCATGATTTTGATGAAATCAATCATATCTATGCACCGACGGCAGAATATCAACCGCGAAAATTGACGGTTTCACCGCAAGATACGATTCAGCGTTCCGTTAGTCGGATGACGCTCGATCAAAAAGCGGTCAAACAAGTCTTACGCCAAGCCTTGAGCGTCGACCAAGAAACACAAAATACAAAGGAACTTGTTTTGCTGGTGGAGCGGTTGATTGATCAAGAAACGACATATGGCGGTTTTTTCTCAGCGCTACTCGGAGAATTAGTGAATCATGATGTCATCTTTTTTGATGCCGATGCAAAAGCAGTACGCGAACTCGAAATTCCATTCTTTGAGCAGTTGATTCAAGACAACAAAGAAATTCGTCAAGCGTTGTCGATCGGGATTCAGCAAACGACGGACTTACCGGATACCTTCTTGAATGAAGAAGCAGCGCATCTGTTCGTCGAGGACATCGGACGGGATTTATTGTACCCGGGAGAAGACTTTGTAACGAAGCAGGGGAAGACTTACACGGAACTTGAGTTACTGGCGTTGCTGTATGCAAGTCCTGAGCGTTTTTCGAATAGTGTCGTCACACGACCGTTGATGCAGGATTATCTGTTCCCGACCCTCGCCTATATCGGAGGACCTGGTGAGATTGCCTACTGGACACGTCTTCGACCATTGTTCCATCACTTTGATTGGACGATGCCGCTGCTCATTCCACGAATGGGCGCCGTCATGTTACGGGCGCGGGACGAAAAGCTGCTTCGCCGGTATGACTTGTCGCTAGAACAAGTATTATCGCATGGTGTAGCGATTGAACCGTTCGATGCGACGAAGATAAATAGTCAGCTGCATTCGTCGCATATTTTAGGTACTGCACTCATTCAAGAAATTGAACAGGTCGAGCGGGCAACTTCTAAAAATTTATCAGCGACGAAAAAGCTGAATAAACAAATTCAACTCGCAATCGATACGCTCGTTACGCAAGAGCGGCGGAATTACGATCGCCTCATGCGAACAAAACGCTCACTCCAGTATCAACTTCTTCCGAATGGAGCGCCTCAAGAGCGCATGCACTCCATCTTGCCATGGCTCAATCGCTACGGTTTAGATTTAATTCAAAACCTGCGTGTACAATATGAGCAGACAGATGCTGAACAATTGGAAATTTTGCTTTAAACCTGCTGAAATGAGCAGGTTTTTTTGTTTTTTTAGCGAAAGATACCTAAAAGTGAAATAAATCAAGAAAACTGTCTCATTTTCGTAACGTTTTAAATAAGGAATGTGATACATTGAAAAAGAGTAACGTCCATCTTGGACACTGAAAGGTGAGGCAGGGCATGTTTGAACATGAAACGGTATTAAAATGGGAGTCCATTAAAGGGCTAGATATTAAACCTGATGGAGTATATGTAGATTGTACATTAGGTGGAGCAGGACACAGTGAAGAAATCGTGAAGCAATTGACGACAGGTCATCTCTATGCATTTGATCAAGATGACGTCGCGCTTGCCCATGCGGAAGAACGTCTCGCAGCGTATGCCGGTCGCTTTACGCTGATTAAGAGTAACTTCGTTCACTTGCAAGAAAAGCTAAATGAGTTAGGTGTAACTAAAGTAGATGGTATTTTGTTTGATCTCGGTGTATCCTCGCCCCAGCTGGATGAAGGGGAACGTGGTTTTAGTTATAACTTTGATGCGCGTCTCGATATGCGAATGGATCAAACGTCATCGTTATCGGCATATGAAGTCGTCAACGACTGGCCATATAATGATCTCGTTCGGATTTTCTTTACATACGGAGAAGAAAAATTTTCGAAGCAGATTGCACGGAAAATTGAAAAGGCACGTGAAGAAGGTCCAATCACGACGACGTTCGAACTGGTCGAACTCATCAAGGACGCGATTCCAGCGCCTGCCCGTCGAAAGGGTGGGCATCCGGCAAAGCGGACGTTCCAAGCGATTCGGATTGCTGTCAATGATGAATTGAATGTCTTCGATCGAGCGGTGTATCAGGCGATTGATTTGCTGGCTGTTGGTGGTCGTCTTTGTGTCATCACGTTCCATTCACTTGAAGACCGCATGTGTAAACTAGCATTTAAAGAAAAATCATCGTTACCTGAGCTTCCACAAGGATTGCCGATGATTCCAAAAGAGTTTGAACCAGAACTTCGCCTCGTCACACGTAAGCCGATTACAGCAGGAAATGATGAGCTTGATGATAACCGTCGTTCACGTTCTGCTAAGTTACGGATTGTTGAAAAAATGAAGGAAAGTTGAGAGGAGCATTCAGATGGCAGAACCACTTCGTAAACCAGTCCAATCGCTAGAACCTGTTCGTCAGCGCCCAGTTCAAGAACCGACGAAAACGGAAGACATTAATCGTCGCGTCGCCGTCCGTCCGAAGTATCGCCTGTATCCCTTTGAAAAATTCTTATACAGTGCAATGATTGGTGGTCTCGTCTTATTCGGTAGCGCGACGATTGGGGCACACAATGATGCTTATAACGTCAGTCGAGATCTTGCGAAGGAAAATCAAGTGACGCAAGAGATGAAGAAGGAAAATGAACGTCTTCAACTTGAAGTTACGAATTTAAGCTCTCCAGAACGGATCTACAAGATTGCGAAAGAACAAGGTCTTGATATGCGAAAAGGGAACATCAAGGTGATTCCTAAATGAATCCACTTAAAAAGTCCCGTGTGAGAGTAGCCATCATCATGATGATATTTGCTGCTCTCTTTTTTGTGTTTATTGGCCGGTTTCTTTATTTGTCGACAACTAAAAAGTTTCACGGAGAAGATATGATTGCCTACGCGGAAAAGAAACGCTGGGAAGCCGAGTCGACGCTCTCGGCAGAGCGAGGGGAAATTTTTGACCGTCTTGGTTCACCGATTGCGATCAATGTACCCTCTTACCACCTTGTCGCAGTCTACCGGTTAGGCGGCGTTCAAGATCCGGATGCGACAGTCGTTGACTATAAGAAGACGGCGACAGGGCTCGCGCCGATTCTTGGTATGACGGTCAAAGAGCTTGAGACGTATTTGATTGAAAATAAAGACCGCTCGCAAATCGAGTTCGGAAAAAAAGGGAGTGATTTGACGCTTGATCAAAAAGAAAAAATTGATAAGCTCGACCTTCCCGGAATCCGACTGATTGAAGAGCCAAAACGATATTATCCAAACGGTGTTTTTCTATCCGATACGCTCGGATTCGTTCAAAAGATGACGGAGGATAACGGACGCGTCGTCTTAAAAGGACAGATGGGGATCGAAAAACAATATGATGATGCGTTACGGGAGTCAATTGGGTCCCGTGTCTTTGAAAAAGATCGAAGTGGCGGTGAATTGATTCAAGGTGGATCGCGTATTTCAAATGAGCCGAAAGATGGCTCGAACTTATACTTGACGATTGATCACCGAATTCAACAAGCGCTCGAAAAACAAATGCAGAAAATGTATGACGAATACAAACCTAAAAATGCGACAGGTGTCGTCATGGATGCAAAAACGGGTGAAATACTCGCGATGACGGATCGACCATCATTCAATCCGAACTTGCGGGATATGACAGATTTCACGAACTTTGCCGTTTCCTCACGGTTCGAACCGGGTTCGACGATGAAGATCTTTACGCTGGCGGCTGCGATTGATGCCGGTGTCTTTCGGCCGAATGAACCGTATAAGTCAGGTAACTACAACTATAAAGGCACAGTCATCAAGGATTACAATGATGTTGGTTGGGGGACGATTCCAATGATTGAAGGAGTCTATCACTCGTCGAATGTCATGTTCTCGATTTTGACAGCTGAAAAGCTAGGCATCGAGCGGTATAAAGAATACTTTAAGAAGTTTCATTTTGATCAAAAGACGGGTATAGACATCTCGGGAGAAGTAAACAGTCAGTCCGATTTATCAAAACCGTTAAATACGGTCATCACGTCGTGGGGACAATCGACCGCCGTGACCCCAATGCAATTGTTGCAGGGAGCGACGGCAATCGCTGGAAATGGTGAAATGGTCAAACCACACATCATCCAAAAGGCAGATCACGTCGATCAGGCTCCTTACAAAGCAAAAACGGAAGTGGTCGGCAAACCGATTTCGGCTGAAGCGGCGAAGGCGACGCGGGAAGCACTCGATGGCGTCGTCAACAGTAAGCTTGGAACGGGACAAATGTATAAGTTGGATGATTACCGCGTCATCGGTAAAACAGGGACAGCGCAAATTTCAGAGAACGGGAAGTATATCCAAGGAAAGTTCATCCATTCCTTCATCGGAATGGCCCCGAAGGATGATCCTGAACTCATCATGTACATTGCAGTCGATCGTCCATCGAAAAATGAATCATCGGTCTCGGGTCCAAGTATCATGAGTCCAGTTTTCAAAAGCGTCATGAATACAGCACTCCAGTATCGGAGCATCCAACCCGAAACACAAAAAGAGTCAGTCGATGTCAAAGCAAAAATAACACCGAGCTATATTACAAAAACCGCTGCCGAAGCGAAGGCTTTAGCGAAGGAACAAGGTGCCGTTCCGATTATTTTAGGTGACGGGGCACAAGTCGTCTCGCAAATCCCGTCGCGTGGTCAGGAATTCGTCAGTGGTGAACGTGTCCTTCTTAAAACGGATGATACGTTCAAGATGCCTGATTTGACCGGCTGGTCGCAACGAGATGTCAAAAAGCTCGTCAGTTTGTATGATTTAAAGTTAGATGTGATTGGTAAAGGTTTTGTAACCAAACAATCAGCCCGAACTGGTACACTAGTGAAAGAAAATGGAAAGTTGACGGTTGAACTCGCTGAACCAAACGATTAAGGTAAAAGCGGTCCCTAATTTTCTGCAGGAGAACGAGGACGAACAGGAGTCATTCGTTGACTTTTGAATTCGTCCTCTTTTTCTGTAAATGAGTGGAGGAAATGAAATGGTGACGATAACAGAAATCGCAAGTTGGCTCGGATTAGATGTGACAGACAAAAGATCGCTTCGCCACTTTGCGACGGATTCGAGAAGTGAACTGACAGAAGGATTGTACGTTCCGATACAAGGCGCGCGCGTCGACGGACATTCGTTCATCGATGGAGCAATCGACCAAGGAGCCATCGCGACGTTATGGAAAAAAGGAATCCCGCTTCCGGACGCAGACATCGTCGTACTCGAAGTCGAAGACCCGTTAGCCGCGTTGCAACATATTGCAACACGTTACTTGAAACTCGTCTCACCAAAGGTAGTGGCGATTACGGGGTCCAATGGTAAGACATCGACAAAAGATATGGTCGAAAGTGTATTGAAAACGACGTATCGGACGCATAAAACATCAGGTAATTTTAATTCAGACATCGGCATGCCGTTGACGATTTTGATGATGCCTCGTGACACGGAGGTAGCGGTGCTCGAGATGGGAATGAGCGGCTTCGGTGACATCGAGTTCTTATCACAATTAGCAGAACCGGATATCGCACTTGTAACGAATATCGGTGAGTCTCATGCGGAACATGTCGGGGGGCGTGCAGGAATTGCAAAAGCCAAATTAGAAATCACAGCAGGTCTAAAGCCGGATGGTCATCTATTCCTTGACGGAGACGAAGCGTTACTTGCTGGTGTTACAGGTGAGCGGATTGGTTACCACCACGCAAACACATTTGTCATCGAGCAAGCAGAGGCGACCTTCCTCGGAACGACGTTTCAATTTGCCGGAGCAACATTCCGTATTCCGGTTCTTGGAAAACATCAAGTGCGCAACGCGGCTTATGCGATTGCGACAGCACGTGCACTCGGGGTTGCGGACGAGGTGATTCAGGCAGGGCTGGATGAAGTGAAATTGACACCGATGCGGATGGAACGTCTCGTCTATCACAAGACAGCCATTATCAATGATGCTTATAATGCAAGCCCGACATCGATGAATGCGGCAATCGAGACGGTTGCAGAGCTTGACGGTTATCCGACCCGCGTTGTTGTCTTAGGAGACATGTACGAGCTTGGGGACCAAGAGCGTGAATTGCACGCATCGGTCGGTAAGCGGATTACACTTCCAGTCTCACATGCTATTCTTGTAGGAGAGAAGGGACGGTATATCGCGGAAGGCATTACTGATCCGTCGGTAGTGGTCGAATTCGCAGAGACGGTCGATCAGGCGGCTACGTTGCTTCGTCCGTTGTTGGGTGAACAAACGATTGTGTTGCTTAAAGCTTCTCGTGGAGTAGCGCTTGAGCAGATTTTAACGGATTTAAACAAAATTTAATTCTTAAAAGTAGGTGTTTGCAATGATTACATTATTCATCAGTTTAATTGTCGCTTTACTCGTGGTTCTTCTTGTCATGCCAAGAGCGATTCCTTTTTTACACCAGTTGAAATTTGGACAAGAAATTCGAGAAGAAGGACCGCAGTGGCACCAGGTCAAGTCCGGAACGCCAACGATGGGTGGAATCGTCATTTTACTCGCAATGATTGGAAGTTTGATTGCGGCGATGATTACGGGAGACTTAGAAGCGAATCACTTGTCACTCTTGTTCTTGACGCTTGCTTATGGTGCGATCGGATTCATCGATGATTACATCAAAGTCGTCAAAAAACGTAACCTTGGATTGAACTCGAAACAAAAATTAATTGGACAAATCGTTGTTGGATTATTATTTGTATGGTTGAGTGGTGGGTTTACGAGCGAAGCGACTTACTTAGCGATCCCGTTTACGTCAATGACGTTTGATTTCGGCTTGCTTTATCCACTTGTCGCGTTGTTCTGGTTAGTCGGATTCTCGAATGCCGTCAATTTGACGGACGGATTAGATGGTCTCGTATCCTTTACAGCAATCCCGACATTCCTGTTCTTTAGTTTGTATGCGTGGTTCGTTGCAGATGAAGTAGGGGTCGCGTTATTCGCGATGTCAGCAGTCGGTGCATTGATTGGATTCTTATTGTTCAATGCCCACCCTGCGAAAATCTTCATGGGGGATACAGGTTCGCTCGCACTCGGAGCAGCACTCGCCGGGTTATCCATCCTCTTAAAACTTGAATTGCTACTTGTCTTAATTGGAATCGTGTTCGTTGTTGAGACATTATCTGTGATTTTACAGGTGATTTCATTTAAAACGACGGGAAAACGTATCTTTAAGATGAGCCCAATTCATCATCATTTCGAGATGGTCGGTTGGAGTGAATGGCGGATTGTCGGTACGTTTGCTTCGATTAGTTGTATCGTAGCGTTCATTGCCTACTTGCTTGTTTAATTGAAATTTCCGGATGAAGAAAGTGAGCGATTTTAAGATGAAGAAGTCTGATTGGGTCAACAAAAAGGTCTTAGTGCTCGGAACGGCTAAAAGTGGTATCGCAGCGGCTAAGTATTTGGTCGAAGCAGGGGCAGATGTGACGGTGAACGACGGTGGAACACCCTCGGGAACAGATCAAGATACTTTGCTGAAACTCGGTGTCAAAACGACTTTCGGCGAGCATCCGCTCACGTTACTTGAAGGAGTAGAGCTCATCGTCAAAAATCCAGGGATTCCGTATCAGATTCCGCTCTTGCAAGAAGCACTGGTGCGACAGATTCCAATCTGGACGGAAGTCGAGCTCGGCTATCATGCGACGAATGCGCAATGGGTAGCGATTACAGGGTCAAACGGGAAGACGACGACGACGACGCTTGTCCACGAATTATTGAAACAGCAGACGCGTCCGGTACACTTGGCGGGAAACATCGGCTTCCCGGCGATTGAGATTGCGAAAGAAGCGGAAGATGATGCAATCATCGTGATTGAACTTTCGAGTTTCCAACTGATGGGAATGCACGCCTTTAAACCAATGAGTGCGGCTTTCTTAAACTTATCAGCGGCTCATCTTGACTATCATGGTGATCTTGAATCCTACGCGGAAGCGAAAGCACGAATTTTCCGTAACATGGATGCGAATGACCGCCTTGTCGTCAATGCAGACGATGATGTCGTCATGCGCTTAAGTGATCAGGCAAAAGCAGAGCGGTTGCGTTTTTCACGTAAGAGTCCAGCTTATGCTCGTGTCGAGCAGGACATGATTATGGTTGGTGAAACGCCGATCTTACCGGCCGCTGAACTGGCTTTAGGTGGGGGACACAATCTAGAGAACGTCTTAGCAGGATTGACGTTAGTAGAACCATTCAATATTCCGTTACAAGCGGTGCAGGACGTCTTACGGACATTCGGTGGCGTCGCGCATCGTACAGAGTACATTGGCGAATTCAAGGGACGTAAAGTCTACAATGATTCGAAAGCGACGAACAACGTAGCGACGGAAGCAGCACTATCCGGTTTTAAAGCTCCAATCATTTGGTTATGTGGCGGACTAGAACGCGGTGCTGATTTAACACCACTCGTAGAGTCGATGACACAAGTCAAGCATGTCGTCGGTTTGGGCGAGACGGGACCACGTTTTGCGGAACTGGCACGTCAAGAAAAGATTGATGCAACGGTCGTCAGCGATATGGCGCAAGCAGTACAGGCAGCATTTGATGTCTCACAAGCCGGGGATATCATCTTATTATCGCCTGCGTCAGCGAGCTGGGATCAATATAAGACGTATGAAGAACGTGGCGAACATTTTGTTCGCGCCGTCGAATCGATTGGAGGAGATGCTAAATGAGAATCGTCGTATCAGGTGGTGGAACCGGAGGGCATATTTATCCGGCGCTCGCGATGATCCGCGAAATCGAGCGACGGATGCCGTGTGAAGTGCTATACATCGGAACGGAAAATGGGCTAGAAGCAGATATCGTCCGACGCGCAGGAATTCCCTTTGAATCGATTGAGATTTCAGGTATTCGCCGTTCGTTATCATTTGAAAACGTTAAGACGGGAATCCGTTTCTTAAAGAGCGTGACCCGTGTCCGGAAAATGTTGCGAAAGTTCAACCCCGACATCGTGGTCGGGACAGGTGGTTTCGTTTGTGGACCGGTCCTTTATACAGCAGCGAAGATGGGGTATAAAACACTCGTCCATGAGCAAAACAGTTTACCTGGTATTACGAATAAGTTCCTTGCTCGGTACGTCGATCGTGTCGCGTTATCGTTTAAAGGATCAGGTCACCATTTCGGTAAAAACGAAGCGAAAACCGTTTTAATCGGTAATCCCCGGGCTTCCGAAGTAGCTGATTTGCAAGTCGACCCGGTCATTGAACGGCAACGTTATGGTTTTGAAGAAGGGCGCCCGTTAGTCGTCGTTTACGGTGGAAGTCGTGGAGCGCCAGCAATCAACCAAGCAATCATCGAGATGATGCCGAAGTTCATTCAGATGGATTGGTCGATGTTGTTCGTGACAGGTCAAGTTCATTTTGAAGAGATTACTCGCCAAATCGGAACGGTCCCGGAGCGTATTCAGTTACGTCCGTTTGTCTATGATTTACCGAATATCTTAAAGGCGAGTCAACTCGTCATTTCACGTTCGGGTGCGAGCACGTTAGCAGAATTGACGACGCTCGGATTACCGAGCATTCTCATTCCGAGTCCATACGTCACAGAAAACCATCAAGAAGTAAATGCCTCGTCCCTCGTCGAAACAGGAGCAAGCTTGCTCGTCCGAGAAGCTGAACTGACAGGAGAAACGTTATTCGATGCTTGTAAAACGGCGATTGCGAATCAAGAAGCGATGTCGCAGGCCGCATTCGCTTTAGGGATGCCGAATGCATCGAGTGATTTAGTAGACGAGTTGAATCGCTTGATTCAACAAAAAAACTAAACAGTTGCAGGAATAGACCGATAAGGAACTGAAATTAATCAAGTAGAGGAGGAATGAACGTGAAGGAGCGACAACCGGTAAAAGATACGGATGCCACTGTCAGTAGTCTAGAAGATAAGATTCCTTATATCCGTGAACAACGCCGGAAGAAAGCAAACCGACGTTTAATCTATGTCCTCATCCTGATCGGTCTATTGATTGCTGTCGTATTTTATCTTCAGTCCAGTTATTCGCGGGTAGCGACACTTGAGATTGACGGTGTCGTCAATGTCAAAGAAGAAGACATCATTCAGGCGTCACGGATGAAGGTGAAGGAGACACATGCTTTCAATGTGTCAGAAGAAGCTGTGCTAGAGCGAATCGAAGATGTACCAGGTATACGGGAAGCAACGATGACACAGAGTTTTCTCCATAACTATCAAGTTAATGTCGTGGAGGAAAAAGAAATTGCTTACGCGAAAGATCAACCCGGAGACCGAATCGTCTTAGCAGATGGAACAATCATCCCTGGAAAGTCGAAGGAAGAATTGTTCGATGCACCGATTTTAACAGGCTTTACAGATCAGTCCCTTGAACGGTTGACGAAGGAACTCGTCAAAATCGAACCAAAAGTTCGGAGTCGGATTTCGGAAATCGTTGCAAACGATAAAACCGATAAAGGGGGATTGAAGTTATTCATGACGGATGGCAATACCGTCTTATTGAGTACTTCAGCTTTTTCTAACTCGTTGAATGAATATGTCAAAGTGATTTCAGCCTTACCAAAAGGAAAAACAGGGACGATCACGATTGACGGGGGAATCTATTTCAAACCATATAAAGTAAAAAAATAGAAAATTCCTAGTCATGAGTCAGCAGATTGACAAACGTTTGTTTTCATTAGTAAATAAGTAGGCGTATCGTCATCAAATCGTAATCTATTAGATGGGTAAGTTAGACAATAACTTCTTTTCGTAGGGTTTTATATAGTGTAGACTTAAACGAGAAGAAGTTTATCTTGTTTCCTGAATATATATAGGGACAATCAGTATGAGTATTATGAAAGTGGAGGTGTCACTCCCATGGAAACGAAAGGTACGATTGCCGCACTAGACATTGGAACATCGGAAGTGAAACTCATCGTCGGTGAACTACTCGGTGGGACACTGAACGTGTTAGCGGAGGGTTCTGCACCATCTGCCGGTGTCAAACGTGGCGTCATCGTCGATATCGACCAAACAGTCAATGCCATTAAACAAGCGGTCGCTGAAGTGGAACGGACACTCGGTGAACCGATTGGTGAAGTATATGTAGCAATTTCTGGAGAACACATTCAAGTCAAGGATTGTCAAGGGATGACTTCAATTAAAGGCGAAGACAATGAAATTACGGATGAAGACGTCAAAGACGTCTTACACTCCGCAATGGTCATGCGCATTCCGAACGAATTAAGTGTTGTCGATGTACTACCGAAAACGTTTACGGTCGACCAACAAACAGAAATCACGGATCCACGTGGTATGATCGGTTATCGTCTAGAAGTGACAGGGAAGTTGATCATTGGAGCGAAGACGATCCTACATAGCATTAAACGTTCAATCGAACGGGCTGGTCTAGAGCTTGCAGGATACGTACTTGAAAGCTTAGCTGTTTCAAGAATCGCGGCATCAATCGATGAACTGGAGCTTGGCGTCGGCATCATCGATATTGGACATGAGACGACAACATTGTCGATTTATGAAAAAAACGATCTCGTTTACTCGACGACGTTACCTTATGGTGGCGATCATCTGACACGTGACTTAACGTATAAGATGAATTGTAAGTACCAAGATGCAAAACTTGCGAAGGAAGAATACGGAGTGGCGCTTGAATCGTTAGGGGATCCTGAAGAAAAGGTATCCTATGTAACGATTAATGGGGAGCATCGTTTTGAGCCGCAACCTGAGATCGGTTTCGTTTTAGAGGCACGCCTCGAAGAAATCTTCGAGATGATTCAAAAACGGATGACGCAGGCTGGCCATCCACAAATGAATAGTGGCATCATTCTCTGCGGTGGAAGTTCTTCGCTTCCTGGAATCGATCAGCTAGGGAAACGGATTTTCAATCAGAACGTCAACGTCTACCAACCGGCCAGCTTAGGCATTCGTAATCCGAAGTACGCTGTGGCAGCCGGCATGTTACGCTATGTACTCTCAAGAAGTACGGTTTCGAAATCAGGATTTGATCGTGCGGACGAGAAGGAAGTCGTGGCGCAAAATCGTGAACAAGAACAATTGCTTACGAACCCGACACCGTCTCCAGTACGTGAAGAACGAACGCAACAGGAACAACCTCCAAAAGAGCGTAAATCATTCAGTAGTTTCTTTGAAAAGTTTTTTGGTTAATGACTAAAATACAATGAGTATAAAAAATTAGGGGGCCCCTTTTATGTTGCATTTTGATGAAATGATGGACCAAGTAGCTAAAATTAAGGTCATCGGCGTAGGTGGCGGTGGTTCAAACGCCGTCAACCGAATGATTGAACATGGTGTACAAGGCGTAGAATTCATCGCCGTCAATACAGATGCACAAGCACTCAACATGTCGCAGGCAGATGTGAAGCTCCAACTCGGTGCAAAGCTGACACGCGGTTTAGGTGCAGGTGCGAATCCAGAAATCGGTAAAAAAGCGGCAGAAGAAAGCCGTGAACAATTGACAGAGATTTTGTCAGGTGCTGATATGGTCTTCGTCACTGCAGGTATGGGTGGCGGGACAGGAACTGGTGCTGCGCCAGTCATCGCTGAAATTTCAAAAGAAATCGGCGCATTGACTGTCGGTGTCGTAACGAAACCGTTCATGTTTGAAGGACGCAAACGGATGCAACACGCTGTATCGGGTGTGCAAAACTTTAAAGAAAAAGTCGATACGTTAATCGTCATTCCGAATGATAAATTACTTGAAATCGTTGATCGTAACACGCCGATGCTCGAAGCATTCAAAGAAGCGGATAATGTGCTTCGTCAAGGGGTTCAAGGAATCACAGACTTAATCGCTGTCCCTGGTTTAATCAACTTAGACTTTGCAGACGTTAAGACAATCATGACTGAAAAAGGATCTGCCTTGATGGGCGTTGGTGTTGCGACAGGCGAACACCGTGCAACGGAAGCTGCGAAGAAAGCCATTTCAAGTCCATTGCTTGAAACATCGATTGAAGGTGCAAAAGGTGTCTTAATGAACATCACAGGTAGTGCGAACCTCAGTCTATATGAAGTAACGGAAGCTGCTCAAATCGTTCAAAGTGCAGCAGATGAAGAAGTAAACTTGATTTTCGGTTCTGTTATCAACGATAACTTAGAAGATGAAATCATCGTTACCGTCATCGCAACAGAATTCGAAAACGAGCCACTCGATTTCGAGATTCCATCTGCTCAAGAAATGATGAAAAACTTACTCAAGAAAAAGCAGGCGACTCCAACTCCTGCTGCGACTGAGGAGCCGAAACCACAAGTCGAAGAGACACCTGTCAGCTCGAATCCAGAACCAGCAAAAGGGTCAGATGTTGAAGAAACGATGGACATTCCATCATTCCTTCGTCGGAACAATCGTTAATCGATTTTTTCCAAGACACGACTGCTAGACAAAGAGGTGTCGCGTAAGCGGCACCTCTTTTTTGAAAGGGATGTGAAATGATGTTTGGTCAATGGATAAAGTGGGATACACCGACCGGTACAGTGCGTGCGGCATTCACTACAAAATTTTCAGCGCCGCATGGTATTGGCAATCTTGGATTGCATGTCAATGACGATCGCGATGGTGTCATTCAAAACCGGCAAGTCATCGCCCGTCAACTTGATTTATCGCTCGAAAATTCAGTTTGGGCAGAACAGGTTCACGGGAACCATGTCGAACAAGTGACGACGCTAGATTCTGGACGAGGCGCACTGGATTATGGAACAACGATCGAGGGTACAGATGGATTGGTGACGACGGATGCAAATGTATTACTCGCCATGTTATTCGCGGATTGTGTACCGCTCGTGTTTTGTGATCCGACGACAGGAATTATTGCGAATACGCATGCCGGATGGCGTGGAACAGTCGCGAATATCGTTGAAGCGACTGTCGCCCGAATGGAAGCGGCGGGGGCAGACCGTTCCTCGATTCAAATGGTCATCGGACCCTCGATTCGTGAATGTTGTTATGAGGTCGACCAACCCGTCCTTGAAGCGATTGACGGGCTTGGTCTTGAAGATACGCCCTACACAATAAAAGAAAACGGAAAAGCGATGCTTTCGCTTCAGCAGACGAATGCTGCATTAGCAGAGCGAAGTGGATTAGGTGACATCATTGATGCAGGAATTTGTACGCACTGCCAAGCAGATGACTATTTCTCTTACCGTCATGGGGACCACCAAGGTCGTTTCGCGAGCTTGATCGTAAAGGAGTCATTACATGTCGATTAATGAAAATGTTCAACTTGTCCAACAAAAGATGCAACAAGCGAGTGAAAAGAGTTTTCAAAAAAAGCAGGTACAACTGATTGGCGTGACGAAATCAGTTTCAAGTCAAGTTGCCTCTGAGCTGTTAGAAGCAGGTATAACGGCGCTAGGTGAAAATCGTCCGGAGGGTTTGTCAGAAAAACAAGCAGCACTTGGGCGTGAAGCCTGTGAGTGGCACTTCATCGGGACACTGCAGTCGCGAAAAGTACGTCAAATCATCGATCAAATCGATGTGCTTCACTCACTCGATCGTTTGCATTTAGCGGAAGAAATCAATAAACGTGCAAAACGTCCTATCGATTGTTTTGTTCAAGTCAATGTCTCGGGTGAAGCTTCGAAACAAGGTATTTCCGCAGAAGACATCCATTCCTTTCTACATGAAATCGGTCAATATCCAAAAGTTCGTGTAATTGGACTCATGACGATGGCACCATTGACAGAAAATCAAGAGGAAGTGCGGTCCGTTTTCCGCGCTTTACGCGTCTTACGAGACGAAGTAGCAGCACGAAACCTGTCTTACGCTCCCTGTACGGAATTATCGATGGGGATGTCGTCTGATTATGAGATTGCGATTGAAGAAGGGGCGACACACGTCAGAATCGGAACGGTCCTCGTCCAATCATAAAACGTAGAAGAAGTTGAAAGGAGAATCGAAATGGGATTCAAATCGAAAATGCAACATCTGTTTCTTGGGAACACAGACGATTTAGACGAACTTGAATATGAAAATGATGCTACAATAAATAAAGGTAGAGGTACTGCAGAGCAAGAGTATGAAGAGTACTACGAGGAATCTACCCCGAGTGTTACTCAAAAGGAGGACCCTGTGCGTCAATCGAATATCGTTCCGATTCATACGAAAAAAGCAAAATCACAAGTCATTTTAAGTGAGCCGCGTGTCTTCAATGAAGCACAAGAAATTGGGGAGCATCTCCGTCAAAATCGTGCGGTCATCGTTAATATGCAACGCATGTCAAAAGATCAATCACGGCAAATGATTAATTTTCTTTCAGGCGTCGTCTTTGCACTCGATGGTACGATTACGACAATCAGTCAAAACACGCTCCTCTGTGTGCCGAACAACGTCGAGCTCGCGGGTAGTATTTCAAATCTACTTGGAGAAGATGATATCAATCATAAGGGGTGGTAAACATGGATTCACAAGTTATGTACGCGATTGGGCGTACATTGAGCACGTTACTTCAATATTATAGCTATGTCATGATTGCTTATATTTTACTTTCATGGTTCCCGAACGCACGAGAGTCAAGATTCGGACAAGTATTAGCGATGTTAGTCGAACCGTTCCTCGCGCCTTTCCGACGGATCATCCCGCCCATCGGAGGTATGCTTGACATCTCACCAATCGTTGCCTTTTTAGTGTTGAACTTAGCACAGTCAGGCATCCGAGCAATCTTCTTCTAATGAGCGTCTATGATCACTATCGCGGACATGAGCGGGAGTTCGTCGATCTTGTCTTAAACTGGATCGATCATGTCGAAGCGACCTATACGTTTAAACTGACAGATTTTCTTGACCCACGCGAACAGCAAATCACACGCGAACTCGTCGGAACGAAATGTGCCCTCTTTTTTGAGGGCGGTTTCGAAGGGGCAGAGCGACAGCGGGCACTAATTGCGCCCGATTACTACGAACTTGATGCGAGCGACTTTGATATTGCCATCTATCGTATTCATTATCCTACAAAATTCGTTGAACTATCGCATCGACAAGTAACAGGTACGCTCTTAAACGTCGGTCTGAAACGCGGCAAGTTCGGTGACGTCGTCATTCAAGATCAAGTCGTTCAGTTCGCAGTCGCAGAAGACGTTGCTTCTTATATCGAAGTCAACGTCGAGCGGGCAGGGAAAACGAAAATTCGTTTATCTCGCGTCGAACTAGAAGACCAATTGAAGATCAAAGAACAGGAATGGCAAGAAGAACTTGGATTCGTCAGTTCGCTCCGCTTTGATACTGTCGTCAGCGAAGTGCTTGGTTTTTCGAGACAAAAAGCACAGAGTTTGATTAAACAAGGGGAAAGTAAAGTGAATTATAAAATCGTCGAAGATCCAAGCTTCATGCTTGAAGAAGGCGATTTGCTTTCGCTCCGTGGAACAGGCCGCGTCAAATTGACGGCTATTTTAGGGTCGACGAAACGCGACCGGATTAAATTACAGTACGGATTATTAAAAGGTTAAAAAATGCTGAGGAGGATTTCATCATGCCATTGACGCCACTTGATATTCATAATAAGGAATTTACACGTAAGTTTCGCGGCTATGACGAGGATGAGGTCAACGAATTTCTTGATCAAGTCATCAAGGATTTTGAAATGTTGTTGCGGGAAAACCGTCAACAGCAAGAAGTGATTCAAAACATGCAATCGCGTGTCGATTACTTCAGTTCGATGGAAGAGACGTTAAACAAGTCAATCATCGTTGCCCAAGAAGCAGGAGAAGAAGTCAAGGCCAATGCGACGAAAGAAGCAAGCTTGATTTTAAAACAAGCCGAGCGTGAAGCGGAACAACTGCAAGATTCCGCACAGCGTCGAGCGCAACGGACAGACTTTGAAGTCGAACAGATGCGTAAGAAAATCGAATTGTACCGTAATCGTTTTAAAGTCTTGATCGATGCGCAGATGGAGTTATTGGCAAGCCATGATTGGGACGCGTTTGATAGTTCGACCCGTGGTGCGCTTGACGAGATTCCGGCAGTTGCGTATAATGACGACGATGTCATATAACTTAAATCAATGACAAGGACACGTCTTAATCAGACTGCTGCAAGCGAATCGGGGACTGGTGTGAGCCCGAACAGTAAGTGAGAATGGATATCCCCTTCGAGTGTGAGACTGAACCATTAAGTAAGTCGCACCGATTCGCCCCCGTTATCGGGCTCTTAAGTGGTAGTTCGTACGGTTGAACTACTAGTAGGGTGGTACCGCGAGTTCAAGCCAAGCTCGTCCCTATACCAGGGATGTGTTTGGCTTTTTTTGTATGTTAAATTAAAAGAAGTGAGGGAATGCCAGATGGAGTACAAAGATACATTACTGATGATGAAAACTGAATTTCTAATGCGAGGTAACTTGCCGAAACGTGAGCCGGACATGCAGGCACGTTGGAACGAGATGAACTTATATCAAGCAGTTCAAGAAAAAAATGCTGGGAAACCAACCTTCATCCTTCATGATGGACCACCATACGCAAACGGTGATATCCACATGGGGCACGGATTAAACAAAGTCTTAAAAGATATCGTCGTCCGTTACAAATCGATGAATGGTTTCCGTTCACCGTACGTACCGGGTTGGGATACACACGGTTTACCGATTGAAACAGCGCTCCAAAAATCAGGTGTCGATCGGAAGACGATGTCGGTCGCTGAGTTCCGTGAGTTGTGTGCGAAATATGCGCTCGAACAAGTCGATCATCAGCGTGAACAGTTTAAGCGTTTAGGTGTTCTCGGTGACTATGATAATCCATACATCACGCTCCAACCGGAATTTGAAGCGGCGCAAATTCGCCTCTTCGGTGACATGGCGAACAAAGGCTATATCTATAAAGGAAAAAAACCAGTCTACTGGTCACCTTCTTCTGAGTCGGCACTGGCAGAAGCCGAAATCGAATACCATGATAAACGTTCTGCTGCCATCTATGTTGCGTTCCCTGTCTTAGAAGGAAATAACATCTTAGAGCCAACCGATCACTTCGTCATCTGGACGACGACGCCGTGGACGATTCCTGCAAACCTCGGAATCTCTGTCAGTGCGGAACTCACGTATGCCCGGATCGAGTACGAAGGAAAAGGTTATATCGTCGCAGAGGCGCTTGTTCCTGAAGTCATCGAGGCACTCGGATGGGAAGACGCGACAGTCGGTCGTGTCTTCAATGGAGCAGATTTCGAATACATGAAAGCCAAACACCCGCTCTATGACCGTGAATCACTCGTCATGCTCGGTGATCATGTTACGGCGGAAGCAACCGGCGTCGTGCATACGGCACCTGGACACGGGGAAGATGACTATCGCATCGGACAAGCATACGGACTCGATGTCCTCTGCCCGGTCGATGATAAAGGGGTCATGACGGCGGAAGCACCAGGATTCGAAGGCATGTTCTATGAAGATGCGAATAAAGAAGTCGGTCTTGCGTTAGAAAAAGCGGGCGCATTGTTGAAACTATCGTTCATCAAACACTCGTATCCGCACGACTGGCGGACGAAAAAACCGGTCATCTTCCGGGCAACACCACAATGGTTCGCGTCGATTAAAGACTTCCGTGCGGAAATCCTTGACGAAATCAAAGATGTGCAGTGGGTACCGGCATGGGGAGAAACACGTCTTCACAACATGTTTAAAGATCGTGGCGACTGGGTCATCTCGCGTCAACGTGCATGGGGCGTGCCCCTTCCAATCTTCTATGCAGAAGACGGAACAGAAATCGTTACACCGGAAACAATCGACCATATCGCGAACTTGTTCGCAGAGCACGGTTCGAACGTCTGGTATGAACGCGAAGCAATCGACTTATTGCCGGAAGGCTTTACGCACCCGGCAAGTCCGAATGGTCAGTTCAAAAAAGAAACAGACATCATGGATGTCTGGTTCGATTCCGGCTCGTCACATGCCGGTGTGCTGGCGACGCGTCCAGAACTAGAGCGTCCGGCTGATCTTTACCTCGAAGGTTCAGACCAATACCGTGGCTGGTTCAACTCGTCGCTTTCGACAGCTGTTGCGACAACGGGAAAAGCACCGTATAAAGCAGTCGTCAGTCATGGTTTCGTATTAGACGGTCAAGGACGGAAGATGTCGAAGTCAATCGGGAATACGATTGCCCCAATCCAAATCATGCAACAATTCGGTGCTGAGATTCTTCGTCTGTGGGTTGCGTCAGTCGATTATCAGTCAGATGTCCGGGCATCGATGGACAACTTTAAACAAGTTTCAGAATCATACCGTAAAATCCGGAACACGGTCCGTTTCCTGCTCGGGAACTTGGATCAATTCGATCACACGGCACATCGTGTTGCGTTTGAAGATTTACCGGAAGCAGACCGTTTCATGCGGACGAAGCTCGATCAATTAGTCGGTAAAGTCAAAAAAGCCTATGATGCGTATGATTTCATGGCAGTTTACCAACTGTTGCATAACTTCTGTGTCCTTGACCTGTCTTCGTTCTACCTCGACTACACGAAAGACATCTTGTATATCGAACAAGCAGATGCACCGGCGCGTCGTGCCGTTCAAACGGTCATGTATGATACCGTCGTGACATTGTTACAATTGATGGCACCTGTCTTACCGCATACGGCAGACGAAGCATGGGAATTCGTTCCTGGTGTCGAGACGGCAAGTATCTTCTTGACGGATTTACCGGAAGCAGTCGACGTATCGGAAGAAGGACTTGCACTGATCGCGAAATGGAACGCGTTCCTCGTCTTCCGCGATGATGTCTTGAAGGCGCTTGAAGAAGCACGGGCAGAGAAGCTCGTCGGGAAAACGCTCGAAGCCAAACTCGAGCTCGCACCGAACGAAGCGACGAAGAACTTGCTTGCGACAATCGACCATCTTGAACAACTGCTTCAAGTCTCACACATCGATTTTGTCGACTCGGCAGAACGTAACTATGAGACGACAGCAATCACTGTTTTGAAAGCGGACGGCGAGAAATGTGAACGTTGCTGGACATATTCGACTGAACTTGGTCAAGATCCGGCTCATCCGACACTTTGTCCTCGTTGTACTGCGGTCGTCAATTCTTTATAATGAATAAGGGGAGGGGCGGCTACTGCGACTTCGTAGCTACCCCTCATTATTTTTGATGTGGGGGAAAACAGGATGTGGCTTTACTTAGTGATTGCTGCTTTACTCGTAGGAGTGGATCAATTGACGAAATGGATCGTCGTTCAGCAGATGACGATTGGTCAAGCGATTGAAGTCATTCCAAATTTCTTTTATCTCAATTCATACCGCAACCGTGGAGCGGCATGGGGAATGCTTGAAGGAAAATTCGGCTTCTTCTTCATCGTGACGGTTCTCGTCGTTGTTGGTCTGATTTATTTTCTGTACAAAGAAGGAACAAAAAACAAAGTATTTGCTTGGAGTGTCGCTTTACTACTGAGTGGAGCGATCGGAAATTTTATTGACCGGATGGCGCGTGGGGAAGTCGTTGATTTCTTACACTTTTATCCGTTCGGCTATAATTTTCCGATCTTTAATGTCGCAGACGTCTGCTTGACATTTGGAGTGATTTTGATGCTGATTAGCGTCATGTTCGAAGAGCGTTTGACGAAGAAGGGAACGATTGATTAATGAATGAACAACAAGTATGGACGGTCGAAGCAAAAGGCGCGACAGGGCGAATCGATAAATGGTTGGCTGAACAACAAGAGTGGTCGCGTTCGCAAGTGCAAGACTGGTTAAAGGCGGGGCACGTCGAAGTAGACGGACGCATCGTGAAACCGAACTATAAGATGACGGGAACGGAAAGCATCACCGTGCATATCCCGGAAGCCGTCGAACTCGAAATCTTACCGGAAGACATTCCGCTAGATGTCGTTTACGAAGACAGCGATGTCATCGTCATCAATAAACCAAAAGGCATGGTCGTCCACCCGGCAGCAGGACATGTGTCAGGAACACTCGTTAATGCGTTGCTTCATCACTGTCAAGACCTCTCAGGCATCAATGGGGTCAAACGACCAGGAATCGTTCACCGGATCGATAAAGATACATCGGGTCTCTTGATGGTCGCTAAAAATGATTTAGCCCATGAATCGCTTGCGCAACAATTAAAAGATAAGACGACGGAACGTCTTTATATCGCGCTTGTCCATGGCGAGATTCCCCATGAACTCGGAACGATTGAAGCACCGGTCGGCCGTGATAAAAATGACCGTCAACGGATGACGGTCACGGACAAAAACTCAAAAGCAGCGGTCACGCATTTCCGTGTCCTCGATCGGTATGAAGGCTTTACGGTCGTTGAGTGTAAACTCGAAACAGGACGGACTCACCAAATTCGTGTCCACATGCGCTATATCGGATTCCCGCTCGCAGGTGACCCGAAATATGGACCGCGGAAGACGATGAAGATGAATGGTCAAGCACTCCACGCAGCGGTTCTCGGATTTGAACATCCACGGACCGGCGAATGGTTGACGTTCGAAGCACCACTCCCGGAAGAGATGACGTTTGAGATCAGTCAGTTGAAAAAACTTGAATTAGAGTCTTGACGTTTTTCTGATAAAACGGTAGAGTAACACCTAGAGAGCGATGCGAGACATCAGCCTCACCAAATCGGTCGTCCGCGTGACGATCCTACAAAATTAGAACACCTTTAATCGAGTCCGGAGAGGCTACGAAAGGGAGACACCGTAACGCGTGTAAACACATGGCTTTGCTATGTACACATCTGTCTTCAACAACCTCCTGCCGATTAAGCAGGAGGTTTTTTTATGAAAGGAGAAGCCATGAAACCAGCCATCATTTTAGATGAAGCGGCAATCAGTCGTGCCTTAACACGAATCGCCCATGAAATCATCGAGCGCAACAAAGGGATTGAAGAATTGATGATCGTCGGTATCAAGACGCGGGGCGAAACACTTGCGAGACGCCTTGCCCGGCGGATTGAAGAGATTGAAGGAAAAGCCGTGTTACTCGGTGTCGTCGACATCTCGATGTACCGCGATGATCTCTCGAAGAAAAGCCTCGAGCCGGAAATCAAAGGGTCCGAGATGCCGGAAGACGTCACAGGAAAAATCGTTGTGCTCGTCGATGATGTCCTGTACACGGGACGGACGGTCCGCGCGGCAATGGACGCACTCGTCGATCATGGTCGACCAAGCATGATTCAGTTAGCTGTCCTTGTTGACCGAGGTCACCGGGAACTCCCGATTCGACCAGATTTCATCGGCAAGAACGTTCCGACGTCACGCGAAGAACAAGTCGTCGTCGCCTTATCAGAAGTCGACGATGCTGATCAAGTATTCATTAAACGTTAAATCAAAAATACCTTTAACGTGGTCCAGAGAGACCAGAAAGGGAGATGCTCTCATGTCAAAACATAAAGCAATTCTTGAAGTCCGTGAATTACCGAAACATCCTCTTCAATGGCTGATGCTCAGCCTCCAACATGTCTTCGCGATGTTTGGTGCGACCGTGCTCGTTCCGTTACTTACGGGATTAAACACATCTGTCGCACTCGTCGCGAGCGGAGTCGGCACGTTGATTTTCCTCGCCGTCACCCGTTTCAAAGTCCCCACATACCTTGGTTCTAGTTTTGCCTACATCGTCCCAATCATCGCCGTCAGCGAACGCTGGGGTGTCGAAGATGCACTTGTCGGCGGGATGGTCGCTGGACTTGTCTACGGACTTGTCTCCTTAATCATCATGTACACAGGTGTCTCCTGGTTGATGAAACTGCTTCCGCCGGTCGTCATCGGTCCAGTCATCATGGTCATCGGTCTATCGCTTGCCCCAACGGCTGTCAGCATGGCAATGAACGGAGCGGATGGCACATATAACGGCTTGTTCTTCTTCGTCGCCTTGACGACGCTCGCTGTTACGCTCCTCGCGATGACGTACTTTAAAGGCATGTGGAGTACGGTGCCGATTTTGTTCGGTATTCTCGCCGGATACCTCGTCGCAGCAATTAGCGGGATCGTTGATTTCGCACCACTGCGCGAAGCAACATTCTTCCATCTACCTGACTTTACGATTCCGTTCCTCGACTATTCACCGACCTTGAACTGGGCAGCACTCGCCTTGATCGTCCCGGTCACACTCGTCACGTTGACGGAACATATCGGTGAACAAAAGGTCACTTCCCGCATCATTGGGCGCGAGACGCTCCTTGATCCGGGAATGCACCGGACAGTGCTTGGAGACGGGATTGCCAAAACAGTCGCTTCGATGCTCGGTGGACCACCTGTCACGACATACGGCGAAAACAACGGTGTCATGGCGATTACGCGTGTCTACAGCGTGTTTGTCCTCGGTGGCGCAGCATTACTTGCAATCAGCTTCGGATTCCTTGGATACGTCGAAGGCTTCATTAAAACGATTCCGACACCCGTCATGGGCGGCATCAGCATCCTCTTGTTCGGGGTCATCGCCTCGAACGGTCTCCGGACGATCGTCGAAAGTAAGGTCGATTTAGCAGATAAACGAAACTTGACGATCACGGCCGTCATCTTGGTCATCGGCATCGGCGGTGCAGCTTTGAAAGTGGGGAACTTCTCGTTAGAAGGAATGGCGCTCGCCACCATCCTCGGAGTTGTCTTGAACTTGATTTTACCGAAGGCGGCACAGGAAGAAGTCGACATCGAAGAAACACCTTTACAACCGAAACGAGCAGCTAACGACTTTTAAGACGTTCCCGAGAGGACGATAAAGTGGAGGCCCTTGTAGATCGCAGATGTTCATCTGCTTTCTTCAGCGCACCTTCACATCAGAAGGTGCGCTTTTTTGCGGCCGAAAAAGGAGTGAACGAGATGAAAACCCAACCAGTGAGTCCCGATTTCGTCAGTCTCGACCAGCTCTCGATTCTAGAAATCGAGCAGTTGATTGAGCGGGCGCTTGAATTGAAACATGGACAACCGTCAAATACCTTTGCGAATAAAACGATCGCCAACCTGTTCTTTGAAAATTCGACACGGACACGCTGTTCATTCGAGATGGCGGAACATCGCTTAGGAATGCATGTCCTGCCGTTTGAGACGACGATATCGTCCGTCCAAAAAGGAGAAACGTTACTTGATACATGTAAAACACTTGAAGCACTCGGGGTCGAAGCACTTGTCATTCGCCATCACGAGACAGGTTATTACCACGCGCTGATTGAGCAGTTGACGATTCCGGTCATCAATGCGGGCGATGGGAGTGGTCAACATCCGTCCCAGTCTTTACTCGATTTAATGACGATGTTTGCCGAATTCGGTCATATTCACGGCAAAACGGTTGTCATCTGTGGTGACCTGCGACACAGCCGGGTCGCCCGGTCGAACGCGGACGTGTTGCAACGGCTCGGGGCGACCGTCATCGGTTCCGGTCCATCGGAATGGTTTGACGAGACGATGGGGATTGCCTATGTCCCGATTGACGAGGCAATCGAGCAAAGTGACATCATCATGTTACTCCGGGTTCAGCAGGAACGGCACAGTCAGGCGATGGAGCTCGAAGAAACATATCACGAACAATATGGTTTGACACTCGACCGGATGCGGCGGGTCCGACCGGAAGCAATCATCTTACACCCGGCACCCGTCAATCGCGGAATCGAGATTGCGGACGAACTGGTCGAACATACCCAGTCACGAATCTTCGAGCAGATGAAAAATGGTGTGTTCGCCCGAATGGCGATTTTAGAACGTGCGTTTCATCCTAACTCAACTGAAGGAGAGATTTAATATGACACTACGTATCGATCACGCAACATGGTATCAAAACGGACAATTGCAACAATCAAGCATTCGCATCGAGGATGGCTTGATTACGGATCTCGATGCTGCGCCGCGGGCGGACGAGCAAGTCATCGATGCAAGTAACCGCTTGTTAGCACCAGGCTTCGTCGATATTCATGTCCATCTCCGCGAACCGGGTGGCGAACATAAAGAAACGATTGCAACAGGTACGGCCGCAGCCGCAGCCGGCGGATTCACGACAATCTGTCCGATGCCGAATACGCGTCCTGTTCCGGATGACCGCGAGACGTTAGACGCCTTGTTCAAGAAAATCGAAGAAACGGCGTCTGTCCGGGTTTTGCCTTATGCGGCGATTTCAAAAAATCAGCTAGGACAGGAACTCGTCGCGTTTGAAGAATTAACGGATGCCTTTGCGTTTACAGATGACGGCGTCGGCGTTCAAAGTGCCGCCGTCATGCGGGAAGCGATGCGACGCGCCGCGAAACTCGGGAAGGCGGTCGTCGCCCATTGTGAGGACGATACGTTGAAAGCCGGCTGTGTCCATGAAGGTGCGTATAGTGAACGGGAAGGACTGCAGGGGATTCCGTCACTAGCGGAAAGTATCCACATCGCGCGCGACGTCTTAATCGCAGAAGCGACCGGCTGCCATTATCATGTCTGTCATGTCTCGACAAAAGAATCAGTCCGGGTCATTCGTGACGCCAAACGGGCAGGAATCCGTGTCACGGCAGAAGTGACACCGCACCATCTCGTCCTGACGGAAGATGACATCGAGGGGCAGGATCCGAACTTTAAAATGAATCCGCCCCTTCGGAGTAAGGCAGACCGGGCGGCACTGCTCGAAGGGTTACGCGATGGCACGATTGATTGTATCGCAACGGATCATGCGCCGCACGCAGCCGATGAAAAAGCGCTCGGCATCGAGCGGGCACCATTTGGAATTACGGGCTTCGAGACAGCCTTTCCACTACTTTATACGAAACTTGTTCAAACGAACCAGATGACGCTAAGCGACTTAGTCGATGCCTTGGCACGCAAGCCGGCCGCCTTGTTCGACTTACCGTATGGTCGCTTGGAAGTCGGGGCACCGGCAGATCTCGTGTTGCTTGATTTAGAGACCGTCCGACCGGTTGAACCAGAACGCTTTTATTCAAAAGGAAAAAATACACCGTTCGCGGGGCAGTTACTGACAGGATACCCGGTCATGACACTCGTCGGTGGAAAAATCGTATTCAAGGGGGAAACGGCACATGTCTAAACGGACACTCATTTTAGAAGATGGTATGACGTTCGAAGGGACAGCATTTGGCGCAACACGCGTCACGATGGGGGAGGTCGTCTTCCAGACAGGGATGACGGGATACCAGGAAATGTTATCTGATCCATCCTATTGTGACCAGATGATCGTCTTGACGAATCCCTTGATCGGGAACTATGGCATCAACCGGGAAGATTACGAAACGACGCGACCACTTGCGAAAGCACTCATCGTCCGTGAAGTCTGCCATACTCCGTCGAACTTCCGCTCCCAATCGTCGTTAGCAGAGGCCTTAAAAGAATTCGATATTCCGGGCTTAACCGGCGTCGATACACGTCAACTGACGCGCCACTTACGATCAAAAGGCGTCATGCGGGGATTGCTCGTCGATGGTGAATTTAATCTCGCCGACCAATTAGAGCGTTTGCACAACATGCCACTCGCAACGGATCAGGTGCAACGTGCTTCGACGGAACGGGCGTACATCATCCCGGGTGCCGGTCCGCGGATTGTCCTCGTCGACTTTGGTGCAAAGCTCGGCATCGTCCGTGAACTCGTCCGCCGCGGTTGCGAAGTTGTCGTCGTACCGTACAATGTTACGGCGAAGGAAGTCTTGCGTTATAAACCGGACGGCATGATGTTATCGAACGGTCCCGGGAATCCGAAAGACGTTCCAACAGCGATTCCATTGATTCAAGAGCTGACAGGGAAAATCGTCATCTTCGGCATTTGTCTCGGTCATCAATTGATTGCGCTTGCGCACGGCGGCGATACGTTCAAGTTACCGTTCGGTCATCGCGGTGCCAATCACCCGGTTCAAGATCTTCAAACCGGTCACGTCAGCATCACCTCACAAAATCATGGCTACGCCGTCGACGAACAGTCACTGAAGGGATTTGAGTTAATCGTCACACACGTCGCGATCAATGATGGGACGGTCGAAGGTGTCAGACACCGGACGGAACCTGTCTTCTCTGTTCAATATCATCCGGAAGCATCACCCGGTCCAATGGACGCCAATGATTTATTCGATCAGTTTTTAACAGAAATCACGAACCAACAGGAGGTCACTCATGCCTAAACGTCAAGATATCCAGAAGATTCTCGTTATCGGATCAGGTCCAATCGTCATCGGACAAGCAGCAGAGTTTGATTATGCCGGAACCCAAGCGTGCCAAGCACTCAAGGAAGAAGGCTACGAAGTCATCCTCGTGAACTCGAACCCCGCAACGATCATGACAGACCCGACTGTCGCGGACCGGGTTTACATCGAACCGCTCCAAGCGGAGTTCGTGTCCCGGATCATCCGCAAGGAACGTCCGGATGCCTTGCTTGCGACACTCGGTGGGCAGACTGGATTGAATCTAGCGGTCGAACTCGACCG
The DNA here is from genome assembly GCF_002214325.1 of Exiguobacterium sp. N4-1P. NCBI lineage: Bacteria > Bacillati > Bacillota > Bacilli > Caryophanales > Exiguobacterium > Exiguobacterium sp. N4-1P. The sequence goes on along the minus strand of NZ_CP022236.1, from coordinate 1,834,205 downwards.
ACTCGGCGTTTTGGCTGAATATGGTGTCGAACTGCTCGGAACGAAACTGTCCGCGATTGAAGAGGCAGAAGATCGTGATTTGTTCAGAAAATTGATGTTCAGACTGGGACACGGTGTCCCGGAGAGTGAAATCGTTCATACAGTAGAAGAAGCGGAACAATTTTGCGCGAAAATCGGTCTGCCGATCATCATTCGACCGGCTTACACACTCGGTGGTACAGGCGGCGGGATTGCTGAGACGATGGACGAGTTCGTCCGAATCGTCGAGGGCGGTATCAAAGCGAGTCCGGCGAACCAAGTATTGCTCGAGAAATCAATTGCCGGGATGAAAGAAGTTGAGTTCGAAGTCATGCGTGACGCGACGAACCAAGCGATCATCGTCTGTGCGATGGAAAACTTTGACCCGGTCGGCGTCCATACGGGCGACTCGATTGTCTTTGCACCAACCCAGACACTGTCCGACCGCGATTATCAAATGATGCGAAATGTTTCACTCGACATCATCCGTGCCCTTGGCATCGAAGGCGGATGTAACATCCAGTTTGCACTTGATCCGCATAGTTTCGACTACTATGTCATCGAAGTGAACCCGCGCGTTTCGCGCTCGTCGGCCTTGGCGTCGAAGGCGACAGGCTACCCGATTGCAAAACTTGCGGCAAAAATTGCTGTCGGTTATGCCTTATCGGAACTGAAGAACCCGATCACGGAAACGAGTTTTGCCTCGTTTGAACCGGCACTCGACTACGTCGTCGCGAAGATTCCGCGCTGGCCGTTTGATAAGTTCGAATCGGCAGACCGGACGCTCGGGACGCAAATGAAGGCGACAGGTGAAGTCATGGCGATGGGACGGACGATGGAAGAAGCCTTGCTGAAGGCAGTCCGCTCGCTCGAAATCGGGATGTCGGATCTCCGGATGGACCGTTTTCTCGACATGGATGAAGTGACACTCAACCAGTACATCGTCAAAGCAACGGATGAACGGCTATTCGCCCTTTACGCGGGAATGGAGCGGGGTTATTCGGTCGAACAAATTCACGAATGGACCAGCATCGACCGGCTGTTTTTAGAGAAGTTACACCATATCTTCCGGATTGAACAGGAGTTGGCACGCGAAGAGCTGACACGCGAGCGTTTATTACACGCAAAACGTTACGGCTTCAGCGATGCGATGATTGGCCGGATCACGAAGAAAAGTGAGACCGTGATTCGTCATACGCGAAATCAAGAACAGATTCATCCCGTCTACAAGATGGTCGATACGTGTGCAGCAGAGTTCGCTTCCGATACACCGTATTACTACGGAACGTATGAAGTCGAAAATGAAGCGGCACCGACGACACGCCCGTCGATTCTCGTACTGGGTTCCGGGCCGATCCGAATTGGACAAGGTGTCGAATTCGACTATGCGACGGTCCACTCGATTCAAGCGATTCGCGAAGCGGGTTATGAAGCGATCATCGTCAACAACAACCCGGAAACGGTCTCGACGGACTTCTCGATTTCGGACCGGCTCTACTTTGAACCACTGACGACGGAAGATGTTCTCGAAGTCATCCGAAATGAACAACCGATCGGCGTCATCGTCCAGTTCGGCGGGCAAACTGCCATCAACTTAGCTGAGTCGCTCGCTGACGAAGGGGTCAAGATTCTCGGAACGGCGTTAGAAGATCTTGATATGGCAGAAGACCGGAAACAATTCGAAGCCGCTTTGACAAAACTTGAGATTCCACAACCGCCCGGAAAAACAGCGGTCACGGTCGAAGAAGCGACGGCAGCGGCAGCGGGTCTCGGCTATCCTGTCCTCGTCCGTCCGTCTTATGTCCTCGGTGGACGTGCAATGGAAATCGTCTACGGGCAACAAGAGCTCGAACATTATATGAAACATGCCGTCATCGCCTCGCCGGAACGACCGGTCCTCGTCGACCGTTACTTGACGGGAATGGAGCTTGAAGTGGATGCGATTTGCGACGGTGAAGATGTCGTCATCCCGGGTATCATGGAGCACATCGAACGTGCGGGAGTACACTCCGGGGACTCGATCGGGGTGTATCCCCCGCAACGTGTCGCGCAAGCAATCAAAGATCAAATCGTTGATTACACGACGCGTATCGCAAAAGCATTCCGCATCAAAGGATTGCTCAACATCCAGTTCGTCTTCGCTGACGGGGAACTCTATGTGCTTGAAGTCAACCCGCGGGCGAGTCGGACTGTACCGTTCATCTCAAAAGTAACGGGATTACCGGTCGCACGTCTCGCGACGAACGTCATCTTAGGTGAGACACTCGCGTCTTACGGACTGATAAGCGGTCTCCTGCCGGAAGAGAAGCTCGTGTCCGTCAAAGTACCGGTCTTCTCATTCGCGAAACTGAAGGAAGTGGATCCGTCACTCGGACCGGAAATGAAGTCGACCGGTGAAGTCATCGGAACGGACCGGACGCTCGAGAAAGCACTGTATAAAGGGTTACTCGCTTCCGGAATGGCGATTCCTGAACATGGTCGTATCTTGATGACGGTCGCTGATCAAGATAAACAAGAAATGCTGGGTCTCGCCAAGCGGTTTGCAACACTCGGATTCACATTGCTCGCAACAGCCGGAACAGCAAGCTTCTTGACAGGACATGAGTTAGCCGTCCAGGTTGTCGGAAAAATTGGTTCCGATCAAGGGTCAATGCTCGATTTAATCGAAAAAGCAGAAGTCGAGTATGTCATCAACACGATGAGTCGCGACTCCCAAGTGACGAAAGATGGTTTCATCATTCGCCGGGCAGCCGCAGAAAACAATGTCGTCTGTCTGACATCGCTCGATACGGCAGAAGCGTTACTCCGAGTCATTGAGAGTCTCTCATTCGAAGCGAGTTCGATTCAAGCATTCACGCACATGAAAAAGGCGGTGACGCGATGATTGAACTACTAACGGTCGTCTCAACGAAAAAGGTCGCAGTTAATGCGACAGAATTGATTTGTCGGATGCCGGAGGTAAAAAAGATTGAGCCGGGTCGCTTCATGCACCTGCGTGTCGGCCCGTTATTACGGCGTCCGATTTCAATCGCAAACGTCGAAGGCGATCTAATCACTTTTTTATTCAAAGAGATTGGTCAAGGAACAAAAGAACTCGCTTCCTTACGGCCTGGGGATTTCGTCGATGCCCTCGGACCACTCGGGAACGGTTTTCCGGTGAACTTGATTGAGCGAACGAGTTGCGTTGTCCTCGTTGGTGGGGGAATCGGTGTTCCGCCGCTGTATTATACGATGCGTAAACTCGTCGAACGTGGGGTGACGTGTGAAGCGATTCTAGGGTTTGATACGGCAGACAGTGTGTTTTACGAAGAGGCGTTTAAAAAGCTCGGGCCGACGACGATTACGACGGTCGACGGGACGGCGGGTGTTCAAGGATTTGTGACGGCGGCACTGACACCAGAGCGGTTCGATACGTTACTCGCGTGTGGGCCGGAACCGATGTTACGCTCCTTGCAAACGGTCCCGATTCAAGATCGTTTCCTGTCGATCGAAAACCGGATGGGTTGCGGGATTGGTGCTTGTTTCGCCTGTGTCTGTAAGACACCGGACGGAAACTACGTGAAGACATGTTCCGATGGTCCAGTCTTTCGGGCGGAAGCGGTGATTTTATGAATCGATTAGCGGTCACGTTACCGGGATTGAATTTGAAGAATCCAATTATGCCAGCATCCGGTTGCTTCGGCTTCGGGGAAGAGTTTGCCAAGTTCTACGATTTATCTGTCCTTGGCGGAATCATGATTAAGGCGGCGACAGGCGAGGAACGGTACGGAAACCCAACCCCACGCGTCGCGGAGAGCGGAATGGGGATGTTGAACGCAATCGGGTTGCAAAATCCAGGCGTCGAGGGCATCATCGAAACGAAGTTACCGTTCTTAAGTCAGTTCGATACGGAAATCATCGCGAATGTCGCCGGATCGACACCGGAAGAATACGAAACGGTCACCCGGTTAATCAGTCAAAATCCGGTCGTCAAAGCAATCGAGTTGAATATTTCTTGTCCGAACGTCAAATCCGGCGGACTGCAGTTCGGAACAGACCCACGGATGGCAGCAGAATTGACGCGACGTGTCAAAGCAGTGTCGGATAAACCCGTCTACGTCAAACTGTCACCGAACGTCACGTCAATCGTCGAGATGGCACAGGCCGTCGAACAGGCAGGAGCGGACGGGTTGACGATGATCAACACGCTAGTCGGGATGCGAATTGATGTCCGGACCGGTCAACCGATTCTTGCAAATCGGATTGGCGGTCTATCTGGCCCCGCCATCAAACCCGTTGCAATCCGGATGATTCATGATGTCGCACAAGTCGTCGAGATTCCGATCATCGGGATGGGCGGCGTCATGGAGGTCGATGATGTGCTGGAAATGATTTATGCCGGTGCATCGGCTGTAGCGGTCGGGACGGCGAACTTCGTCAATCCGTTCATTTGCCAAGAGTTGATTGCGGCACTCCCGAAACGGATGGACGAACTCGGGATCGAACATATTTTAGACATTAGGGGGAACGCTTATGGATCAGCTTTACATCGCGCTTGATTTTCCGTCAGGATTACACGTCACTCGATTTTTAGAAAAATTCGGCCCAGTCCGACCTGCCGTCAAAGTCGGCATGGAGCTCTATTACGCCGAAGGGCCGGCGTTCGTCCGACAATTGGTCGAACGGGGGCATGCCGTCTTTTTAGACTTGAAGGTCCATGATATCCCGGAAACGGCGCGACGAACCCTTCGCGTCATCGGTCAGCTCGGCGTTGAGTTGACGAACGTTCATGCTGCGGGAGGACTCGAAATGATGCGTGCGGCACGGGAAGGATTAGACGAAACAGCTGCGGGCACCCGGTTGATTGCCGTGACACAATTGACGTCGACGGATCAGGCGATGATCGAACAATTACTGATTCATGAGGAGTTGGATACCGTCGTCGTCGCGTATGCACAACTAGCCGAACAAGCTGGTTTAGACGGAGTTGTCTGTTCAGCACTCGATGTTGAAAAAATCAAGCCGAGTTGCCGCGACAGATTTCAACTCGTCACACCGGGGATTCGTCCGGCAGGGACAGCGGTGCATGATCAAAAACGAATCGCAACGGTTGAATTTGCCCGCGATGCGGGAGCGACGGATCTTGTCATCGGACGCGCCATCACGCAGGCGGATGACCCGGCAGCGATGTACGAAGACTTACTGGCACAATGGAAGGGGATCCGACAATGAATCAATTAGCGACTGCATTACTCGAAATCGAAGCCGTCACACTTTCACCAAGTCAACCGTACACATGGGCGAGCGGACTCCGTTCCCCGATCTACTGTGATAATCGTCTGACATTGTCGAGTCCGGATGTCCGTTCGATGATTGCCGATTTATTGGCGCAGCAGGTCAAATCGTTACAAGTCGACGTCATCGCAGGGACGGCGACAGCGGGTATTCCACACGCCGCGCTCGTCGCGGACCGACTCAACTTACCGATGGTCTATGTCCGCGGTAGTGCCAAACAACATGGAAAAGGGAATCAAATCGAAGGGCGCATTAAACCGGGCCAACGCGTCGTTGTCATCGAAGATTTGTTATCGACAGGTAAATCATCGATTGAAGCGGCTGAAGCTTTGCAACAGGCAGGGGCGGAAGTCGTGCAGATTCAAGCCATCTTCTCCTATGGCATGAGTCGTTTGCAAGCTAATTTAACGGCAGCGAATCTGAAGGCGACATCGCTACTGAATTTTTCGGAGTTACTCGAAACGGCAGTTGCGACAAGTGCGATCTCGAGAGACGAACAGACACAACTGCTCGCGTGGTCAATTGATCCAGTTGCTTGGAGTGACCGTTTCACAGCGACGATTTGATTGAGTGAATCAAATACCAGAGTGTAAATAGAGGCTCCTTATCCGGACGGGTAAGGAGCCTTGACGATTTTAGATGAATGTTTTTTGACTTGTCGTATGGGGTGGAAACTTTTTTTGTTACACTAGTTGTAGAACAAAGGAGGTCGCTTCAGATGGTAACGCATTATCGGGATTATGAGAGTTTTAAACGCGTGGCTGTTCCTTTCCTTGAACAGCGCAGTGAGGTCCACCAATTGCCGCTCGGTATCTTGGCACGGGGGGATACGCCACTTTTGATGGCGATCGCTGAAGAAGACGACCGAAAAATCATCATCCTACAAACGATTGAAGAACAGGCGATTTTGGCAGGTGAAGCATTTTCGGATCCAAGCATGCGAAAACTTGCCCGGATTTTTGACTGTAAGGGATATGTCGGAGAACATGCGCTCGTCAAGCCGCTTCTTGCTCCGCATACGAAATACCGTGTGAAGATGGATCAAGGAATGTATGCCTTACATCACGTGACGGGACCACCGCAACTTGAATACGCTTTTCGTATCGTTGACGAACAGGCTGTCGACCAAGCCGTCTCGTTCGGATGGGACTTCATTTGCGAGACCGGTGCATTAGCCGTGACGGAGCGGAATCGTCTTCAAAATGAACAGACGATTCGTCGTCATAGTTCAAAGCAGACGTTATTTGGTCTGTTCGACGGGGACCGTCTCATATCCATGACGTCAGCTAGTCGACCGACGACGTCAGGCGTGACCGTCTCTTACGTCTATACGCCGCCGGAACTTAGAGGGCGAGGTCTTGCTTCTGATCTCGTGGCCCGTGTCTGTACCTATTTGCTGGAGCAAGCGTACCCGATGATCACACTCTATACGGACTGGTCGAACCCGACGTCCAATAAAATCTATCAAGCAATCGGCTTTCAACTCGTCGGTCGCTCGTTACAAATCACAAAAACCGATAAATACCGGTAGTCAAGAGTCGGTCTGTTTGTCTTTGACAACGGAACATAAGCTTTTTTCCTGTTTGGTGCGGGCGAAGCGAATGATTTTTTCAACACGGGATGAAAACTGTTGTTGCGGTGTTACAGCTATGCATCAAATCATGATAAATATAAAAACGCCGATGCTGCCGTCTGAAAATGGAAGCATCGGCGTTTCAATTTTGGATGTTGCCTACTTAAAACGTCGCGATGATTTTACCGCGGACGTGTCGTTCTGCCAACCGCTTTAGCCCTTCGACCAGTTGATCGGCTGGGATGATATCTGTGACGAGTGGATCGAGTTCATTCTGTTGCACGAGCAGAAGCAACGCCGATGCCATTTGACCAAGGTTACGGATGGCGCGGTCATTTTGACTCGCGTAAGCGGCAGCAAGCGCGACTTCATGGATTGACGGTGACAACGTAAACGGTTTGACGATCGACAAATCCGGACCGCCGGCGATATAAGCGAGTTGACCGGAAAAGGCGAGCCGTCCTAAATCGTCCGTCGCTTCTCTTCGGCCGACCGTATTCAAGATTAAATCGACACCACGTCCATCCGTCCAGTCGCGAATCACATCGGTGATGTTCTCCAGTTTATAATCAATCGCTAAGTCCGCCCCTAGTTGTCTGACCCAGTCATGATTTTCAGTCGACGCGGTTGTCGCGACACGTAAGCCAAGACGTTTCGCGAGCTGGATGCCGAACCCGCCAACACCACCGGCACCGGCGTGGATGAGAATCGTCTCTTTATCCGTCGTGTTCATCTTTTGATGGATCGCTTCATAAGCCGTCATCCCGGCGCAGAGAATCGCTGCGGCATCGGTAAAGCTGACGTCTTCCGGAATGAGGGCAAGTGCCCGTGCATCGACTGCAGCGTATTCCGCGAACGCTCCATTTTTTTGAAGGTTCGTATGAATCGCCACACGATCTCCAATCGAAAGACCAACTGTTTCTGAACCGACTTGCTCAACGACACCGGCTAAATCGACACCGGGAATATGCGGGAACGTCCAAGCGGGATTGTTCGTCGCTTTGTAATCGACAGGATTCAGGGCGACGGCTTTAACACGAATCAACGCTTCATGTGCTTTAAGTTGCGGCATCTCGACGTCACGGTACTGCCAATTTTCAATAGATGTTCCCTCTTGATTGAGCCACGCCTTCATGATTAATAGGCGCCTTCGGAGTACGTCAATTCATATGAGTGTGAATAGAGTTCGACGAGGTTACCGAACGGATCTTCACAATATACCATGCGGTACGGTTTTTCACCCGGGTAGTATTCACGAATCGGCATCCGTTGTTTGCCGCCGTGAGCCACAATTTTTTCGACCATGCCTTCAATATCCGGGTCTTGAATCGCGTAATGGAAAATACCTGTTTTCCAGAATTCGAAGTTATTTTCCGGTTGTTCATTGTTCGGGAATTCAAAGAGTTCGATTCCGATCCGGTCGCCTGTCGCCATATGCGCGATGCGGAATTTTCCCCATCCTGCTCCAAATACGTCCGTACACATGACGCCGATTGGGGAATCGTCTTCAATGACATCAGATGGTTCCATGATGACGTACCATCCCATAACCTCCGAATAAAATGTAATAGCAGCTTCTAAATCTGGGACCGAAAGTCCGATGTGTGAAAAATTACGTGGGTAAGTCATGTTTGTTGTCTCCTTTGCTTTTTGATTTACGCTAACGGTAACTTACGATACACTCGATTGCATAGTATGCACTTTGAAGTAACTACTTGAAGGAGAGACGAAAAGTAATGACGACAGAACAATTTCCAGTTAATCGAGCGCTCGAAATCATTGGTGGAAAATGGCGCCCACAGTTATATTGCACATTAGAGAACGGTCCTAAACGTTTTCTAGAATTGCATCGGTCGATTCCGGGCATCTCAAGGAAGGTGTTGACAGATCAATTAAAGGAACTTGAACGACTTGGCATGGTCGAACGGATTGAATTTGATGAAGCGGTCCTGCATGTCGAATACCGACTGACAGATGCTGCGTTTACGCTTCAACCGGCGATGAAAGGTTTATGTGCTTGGGGAGAGGGGAAAAAATAACTCGTTCCGATTATTTGTTAGGGGAGGTCTTTTAAATGAAAGTGACATATCACGGACAGTCAACGGTAACGATTGAAACGAATGGGCAACACATCGTGATTGACCCGTTTTTTAGTGGGAATGACAAAGCGATGACAAAACCGGAAGACGTCAAAGTAGATTTTATTCTATTGACCCACGCCCATGCCGATCATATGGCGGATGCGGAAACGATTGCGAAGTCGACGGGCGCGACGATTGTCGCAACACATGAACTAGCGACGTATTTAAGTTTTAAAGGGTTGAATGTTCATCCGATGAATATCGGCGGTCAATTTGAATTTCCATTCGGAAAAGTAAAAATGACGCAAGCCTTCCATTCTTCAAGCATCATTGATGAAGAGAAGCAGACCATCATGTACATGGGAATGCCGGCTGGCTTCTTACTGACGATTGAAGATAAGGTACTGTACCATGCAGGAGATACGGCGTTGTTCGGCGATTTAGCATTGTATGGGGCACATCATGACATTGCTCTTGCATTTTTACCAATCGGCGACAATTTCACGATGGGACCGGAAGATGCCTTAATCGCTGCCGATATGTTGCAGGCGAACGCGGTTGTACCGATTCATTACGATACATTCGACTTAATCAAACAAGATGCCAAATCTTTTTGTGATGAGCTTGAAGCGCAAGGGCAGACAGGTCATCCTTTAGCGATTGATGAATCGCTTGAACTGTAAAGCAGATTTTGAAAAATTAGCGCTAACTTAAAAGGAAGAAGGAGAATCATTTCAGCTGATTCTTCTTCTTCCTTTTTTTTACCGCCGTTCATTCTTCCGCCCGATGCCAAGACATTTACGATTTTCGTATGATGGAGAGAGGATGTTGACAGGACAATCATAAATTCGGAATAATGGAAGTGAACTGGATGGAGGTAAACGGATGGACGATACAACGAGTAGATCAGAACGAAAACGAAAACAGTCGACGTTTACACGTTTAAAAGCAAAACGACGAAAACAAAATGATTCTTTTGAAAGAATTGGTCAGCGCAAGCCTGTTCGCCGTCCGTGGATACTATATGCTTCGGTCGGATCAGCCCTTATTCTTCTATACGCGGTGACACTCTTACTTACGACAGATTCTTTATCTCGTGGTGAGACATTCAAGACGACGAACCGCTATAAAACATTACAAATCGAAGCACCGAACGCGAGCATCAACTTCGTTAGAAGCACGGATGGGAATGTTCAATTGAAACTGGTCGATAGTGCTTCAAGTAAAAAACGCTTAAAAGTCGGGACGTCAGGAAATACGATTACCGTGACAGGACGTGACGGCTGGCTGGCCCGATTCGGAAATCGCCCGAGCTTGAAAACGGGGGATTATGAGATTGAAGTTGGTTTACCCAGCTATATGAATCGGATTGATGTCGATGCGGCCTCGTTAACAGGGATGGGCGTTTTTGCCAAGGTGATTCAGCTTGACGCGGAGACGATTCGTCTGAACAAAATTAACGCAGATGACGTGACATTGATTGGGAGCGGATCTGTTGACATCGAGGATTTGAATGCTGTTCATGCTGATGTCACAGGAAAGAGTGTCAAACTCGACGAATATGGTGTGAAACTTGATTTAAGCGTCAAGACGATTGATGGAGCGATTCGATTAAATCCTGCAAAAACCGCTGGGACAATTACGGTTGAAACGGATGGAGATGTGAAAGCTGCAAAACGTTACACGAAATTAAAAGACGACAGTGCAGTTATTTATGAGCTGTCGAAACAAGAAAAGCCGGAAGTGACGGTTGAAAGTGAAGTCGGGCAGGTGACGCTCGAGTGAACATCCAATTTCGAATCGGTCTCCGTACCATTAAGACAGGGATCGCCGTCGCGATTGCGCTCAGCTTCTCTTGGTACGTCTTTGACATCTATTCTGGAATGGGAGCCGTCGCAGCAATCGTTGCGATGCAACCGACGATTCACCGCTCCTTTAAAATGTTCTTTAATCGAGTGTTCGGAACGATTTTAGGCCTTGTCTGTGGTCTCGTAGTCGTTGCGACGTTAGGGGCAAACCCCTTGACGATTGGGTTAGCCGTTATCGTGTCGCTCGTCTTCAACTCGATGATTGGTCGGACGGACATGTCGACGTTTGCTGCCTTTGCCATCGTTTTGATGTTTGAAAGTCCGACTGCCGATTATGTCCATTATGCCTTGACGCGGTCTCTGTTGACGGTCGTTGGTGTTTTATCGGCGGTCGCCGTCAACTATATCGTCTTCCCACCGCACTATGAAAACCGTTTGATGTTGCTCGTCAAAAAAACGACGCAACAATTAATGGAGGACTGGCGGAGTCTCGTTAAGGACGACGTAAAACTGCTGGCAGTCCGTAAGCAAGTGCTGAAACATGAAGAGATGATGTTAATGCTTCAAGAAGATCAAAAATATCCGCTCGTGACGAGTGGACAAAGTGAACCGTTTATTGAACTGAAGCAGCTCGTCGATTTAGAAGATAAATTACTGTTACTGCTTGAGAGTATCGCCAGTCACCGAGATATCCCGATGACGGATGAACAAGAAAAAATGCTCGGTCAAGAGATCGACTTTTTGTTGAGTCATCATTATGATGTGATTTTTTCGCATGAACGGAAACAATCAATGTTCTCGTTTGATGAAGAAGTGAATGAAGCGAAGGATATCATCAATGGGCATCTCCTTGATTACCGTGAACAGCTCGAAAAAATCAAGTAGATGTTCTCTCCGAGCGGGCGTCTCATAATATTTTCGTAAAAGAAGACGAACACGACAAAAAAGATGGAACGTCACTTCAAAGTGATGTTCCATCTTTTTTGGCGTGTAAATATCATTTTAGGCGAAGCGCTTGTACGAGACTCGCATCCGGAGTGACGTACAACGTCGTTTGATCCGTATAGATGACGAAACCGGGTTTGGCACCACTTGGCTTCTTGACATGACGGAGTTCCGTAAAATCGACAGGGACTTGACTCGATTCACGTGCTTTTGAATAATAAGCAGCAACCATCGCGGCTTCTTTTAATGTCGTTTCATCCGGTTCATCACTCCGAATGATGACGTGCGAGCCGGGTATGTCTTTCGTATGCAACCAGGTTTCGGAGCGTCGTCCGAATTTGAACGTCGCATAGTCATTTTGTTTGTTATTCTTACCGACGAAGAAGTCGATGCCCGTTGAAGATTGATAAGCTTCAAGTTTTGGGACGAGCGGTTTCTTTTTCTTTTTACTGCGCTCGCGTAAGTAGCCTTCTTCGACGAGTTCTTCGCGCATTTCCCGGATATCATCGGGTGATGCAACCTCGAGTTGGGCGAGTAACGACTCGAAGTAATCGATTTCGAGTTGGTTCTTCGTCAATTGTTTTGCGACTTCAACTTTGGCTGTCTTTAGTTTGTTGTAGCGTTTATAGTAACGCTGTGCATTTTCGTTCGGTGAGAAACGGGGATCGAGTGCAATTGTGATTTCTTTCCCGTCCTCATCATAATAATCGACGACGGTCGCTTCTTTCATCCCGCGTTGTAATTGATACAAGTAGGTCGTCAAGAGCTCACCTTTATGCTTCAGTTCATCCATCTTCTCAGTCGCCGCAAGGTCACGTTCGAGTTTCGTCCGTTTTAAGAGGTTCTTCTCGTATTCACTCTTAATGAAGCGTTCTAAATCCGCGGCCTGTTGTTTGACACGGTCGCGGTTCGATTTTTGATGGAAAAAGGCATCGAGGACGTCACCACTCGTCGTGAACGTTTTTTCATCGACAATCTCGCCATGCTGTAAGGCAACGGGCGAAAACCGTTCTTTCCCACTCGCGAGCCGTTGGAAATAGTACGGTCCTTCCAGTTCGTTCAAGACGGACCGGAGTGCTTCCGCGAGCGAAGTTCGATTGGCAAGCCCTGCACGCAAGACGACTTCTTCAGCGATTTGTGGGGATAGTCCACTGAACAGCCCGAGTAATTGACGGTCAATCTTACCGGCGTTCCAATCGATACGATGTAAGGCTGTTTCAATATCCCCGGTCAATGGATCGACTTTATCCTGTTGCGGCGGGAGTTGATATTGTAGTCCCGGCATGATCGTCCGGAACGTATTTTGACTGAGTGGAAGATGCTTAATCGCATCAAGGATTTTGTCCTGACCATCCGTCAATAGAATGTTCGAGTGACGTCCCATCAATTCGATGTACAATTTTTTAGCTTCTTCGTCACCGAGTTCATTGCGGGAACGAATACGCATCAAAATGACACGGTCCCGTCCTAATTGTTCAATTGATTCGATGAAGCCACCTTCTAGATGCTTCCGGAGCATCATGCAAAACATCGGGGGTTCGCTAGGATTGCTCGTCGATTCGCTCGTCATATGCAAACGTGCATACATTGCGTTCGCAGATGCGAGTAGGGTGACGTTCTTACGATCGGCCCGGATGCTAAAAATTAAATCGAGTGCGTACGGTTGATGAATCTTGTTGATCCGCCCACCGACGAGCATCTGTAGTTCGTTGACGACACGTGTCGTCATCAATCCATCAAAAGCCATGATATTACCTTCTTTCCTGATTTCGTTTCCACTTTCTAAAGGTAACAGAAACGGCTTCGTTATGGTATGATAAAGCAGTCGAGCTAGAAAAAGATTACTTGCGAACTTCCTGTCTATACTGCTAATATGAAACAATGTGAAGTTTGTTAGATGGAGGGGTTCTGAAGTGATTTTCAAAGAGCGTGGCTTATTACTCGTATTATCTGGTCCAAGTGGTGTTGGTAAAGGGACGGTTTGTCGTGCCTTACGTGAAGACGAGGACAATAATTTGCATTATTCGGTGTCATGTACGACACGGAAACCGCGTGAAGGAGAAATTGATGGTGTTCATTATTTCTTCAAAACACGTGATGAGTTCGAGCATATGATTGAAAACAATCAATTACTTGAGCATGCAGAATTTGTTGGGAATTATTACGGTACACCAGTTGACTGGGTGAACAAAATCTTAGATGAAGGTAAAGATGTCATCTTAGAAATCGAAGTACAAGGTGCGATGCAAGTGAAGGAGCACTTCCCGGAAGCGGTCTTCTTGTTCTTGGCGCCTCCGAGTCTTCAAGAATTACGCAATCGTCTCATCGGGCGAGGGACTGAATCAGAAGAAGTCATCAAACAACGTCTCCTCGTTGCAAAAGAAGAGATTGAAATGATGGATGCTTATGATTATGTCGTGACGAATGATGAAATTCACAAAGCGTGTGATCGGATTCAAGCAATCGTCACTGCGGAACATTGTAGTCGGGAACGCGTTGCGTCCCTTTATAAAAAAGCCATGGAGGTTAAATAACATGTTATATCCATCAGTAGATAAGCTACAAAAGAAAGTCCCTTCTAAATACACAATTGTGACGGTCGCTGCTAAACGAGCGCGTCAAATTCAAGACGGAAAACGTGTGAAAGTCGCGAATCCGAAATCACATAAGCCAGTCGGAAAAGCCCTTGAAGAGCTCTACTTCGGAGAGGTATTGGTCACGAACCAACCGCAAGACTAATTTTGAAGCAGCCACTCCTCATTGTGGCTGTTTTTTTCAATAAGGAGGAGTTCAATATGCTAACGAATCGTAATATCTTACTCTGCGTCGGAGGTGGAATTGCCTCCTATAAAGCGGCAGCACTCGCCTCGAAACTTGTCCAGGCGGGGGCGAACGTCCAAGTCGCAATGACGAAAAATGCGCAACAATTCGTCGGGAAGACGACGTTTGAGGCATTGACACGGAAGCCGGTCTATGATGATGTCTTCATCGAACATGATGCTTCGAAAATCGCGCATATCGATTTAGCGGACGAGGCGGATTTGATTCTCGTCGCTCCAGCGACAGCGAATTTGATTGCCAAACTCGCGACAGGCATCGCCGACGATTTCATCACGACGACGATTCTCGCTGCGAAGTGTCCTGTCGTCGTCGCACCGGCGATGAACGTCAATATGCTCGAACATCCGGCGACAGTCCGAAATCTCGATCAATTGATGGCAGACGGCGTCCAGGTGATTGCACCAGGAGTCGGTAATCTTGCTTGTGGATGGGTCGGGAAAGGACGTCTTCCGGAGCCTGAGGATTTAGTCGAGACCATCAAAGGGCTCTTCGAGACGAAACCACTTGCCGGGCGTCATGTATTAGTCAGTGCCGGTCCGACAATCGAACGGATTGATCCGGTCCGTTATCTAACAAATGATTCGTCCGGAAAAATGGGTGTTGCGCTAGCAGAAGCAGCACGTGATTTTGGCGCTACGGTGACACTCGTCCATGGACCGATTAAAGGCGAATTGCCGAGCGGGATGACGACAGTGGCGATTGAATCAGGAGACGAGATGCTCCATGAGATGCTTACGCGTTATGCGGCACAAGATTTAGTCATCATGGCGGCAGCAGTGGCCGATTATCGTCCAACGGTTCAATATACGAAAAAACAGAAAAAAATCGATGGGCCGTTACGGATTGAACTCGAAGAGACGACGGACATTTTACGGACGTTGGGTGAGCAGAAGACGCATCAAGTGCTTGTCGGGTTCGCGGCTGAGACGGAACAAGTCGAAGTTCACGCTCTGAAAAAACTAGAGCGAAAGCATGCTGATTTTATTGTCGCAAATGATGTCTCCCGTCCGGACATCGGATTTTCAAGTGACGAAAACCAAGTGACGGTTTTCGGGAAAAATGGTCCCGCTAGACACTACGGTCAACAACTGAAAACGGATTTAGCGAAAGTTTTACTGGAACAATTCGCTGAGGTCTTACGATGATTGCTGAAGTCATCGTCGATGTAGCAGCAGCGACCGTCGACCGACCGTTCGATTATGAAGTACCGGAATTGTGGCAGAATCTTGTCGTTCCCGGCATGCGAGTCGAAGTACCCTTTGGGCCACGGGCGTTACTTGGCATCGTCGTCGCGACAAAGGAAGAAAGCGATTTGACACGGATTAAACCGATTGTCCGTGTTCTTGATGAAGTTCCGACCTATACGGAGGAACTGTTAGAACTTTCCTCGTATCTGTCGGAGACGACACTTTGTTATCAAGCGACGGCGTTACTCGCGATGTTACCCGCGGCGTTAAAGGTCAGTTATGATAAACTGATTTTGACGGAAACTGCTCGATTTTCGAACTGGAACCGCAAAAAAATCAGTCAGTTCCCGAGTGAAGTCCAACAGGAAATCTTACTCGCCGCACGCCAAGGCGAGATTGAGCTCCAACCGGTCGTCAAAGAAAAAAAGACGACGAAAACGGACAAACGGATTCGCCTGCTCGATCCGTCGATTCCGTTGTCGAGTCAAGCAACGAAACAAGTATTGTTGCGGGACTATTTAATCGAACAGAAAGAGACGATGTGGAGTCACGTCATGCATGAGCTCGATTTGACATTAAGCATCGTCCATACGCTAGAACGTAAAGGTGTCCTCAGTGTCGAAACGGTGGACATCCATCGCAATCCCTACGAACATTTGACGCAGGATATCTTTACGCCTGCGATGCTGACAGACGATCAACAGGCGGCGGTCGACGCGATTACGGCGCCGGACGAAACGGCGACCTTTTTACTGCATGGTGTGACCGGCAGTGGAAAAACGGAAGTTTACCTCGAGTCGATTCACGCGATGCTTGAACGGGGACGACAGGCGATTTTGCTTGTGCCCGAAATTAGTCTGACACCGATGATGGTCAAACGATTCAAGCGTCGGTTCGGGGAACGGGTCGCCGTCTTGCATAGCGGGTTGTCGCTCGGTGAGAAGTACGATGAATGGCGCAAGATTGCGCAAGGGGAAGTCGATGTCGTCGTCGGGGCACGCTCTGCCGTGTTTGCACCACTGACGAATGTCGGCATCATCATCTTAGATGAAGAACATGAAACAACGTATAAGCAAGAAGAAAATCCAAGGTACCATACGCGAGATGTCGCCACGTGGCGGGCTGCGTTCCATCATTGTCCGGTCGTCCTCGGAAGTGCGACACCGATTCTTGAGACATACGCCCGGTCGCAAAAAGGGGTCTATCAGTATTTACCGCTCAAGGAACGATTCGGTGGCGAGTTGCCTCCGGTCGATATCATCGACATGCGTAAAGAACTCGAGCGCGGGAACCGGACACCGTTTAGCTTGCCGCTGATCGAAGGAATCAAACAACGGATTGAGCGGGGCGAACAAACAGTCCTGCTACTCAATCGACGTGGTTATACGACGTTTGTCCTGTGTCGTGATTGTGGAGAGACGTTGCAGTGTCCGCACTGTGCTGTCAACTTGACGTATCATCAACAAGCCGATCGTCTCAAATGCCATTACTGTGGTTTCGAGGCAGCGATGCCAAAAGAATGTCCATCCTGTTCGTCGAAAAAAATTCGACAGTTCGGGACGGGGACGCAAAAGATTGAAGAAGAACTGGCACATTTGATTCCGGAAGCGAAAATCATTCGAATGGATCAAGATACGACGTCGCGTAAAGGCGCACACGAAAAGTTACTCAATGCGTTTGAACGACGCGAGGGAAACATTTTACTCGGGACGCAGATGATTGCGAAAGGGCTAGATTTTCCGAATGTCACACTCGTCGGTGTCATCGCAGCAGATGCGACACTTGGAATTCCTGATTTTCGGGCGAGTGAACGGACGTTCCAGTTGATTACGCAAGTCTCCGGACGCGCCGGTCGCGGTGAACTGGCTGGGCAATCCATCATCCAAACGTACAATCCCGAGCATTACGTCATCCAATCCGCAAAGCAACATGATTATGAAACGTTTTATAAACGTGAGATGCAATTACGTAAACTAGGTGGGCATCCCCCATTTTGGTTTTTAGGACTCATAACGATTTCAGCGGCGCATCCGCTTGAAGCGCAGGCGGAAGCGGAAGCAATTGCGGCACAACTACGACATCTTGAGTCAGACGACCTCGTCGTCAATGGTCCACTCGATGCACCGCTCGCCCGACTGAAAAACATGTATCGGCAGCAAGTCATTATAAAACACAAAGGTCAAGAAGAGGTGCGGGAGGCACTCCGCGCGATGCTCGCATTACGCATCAAACAAAAGATCCAAGTAACAGTGGATTTAAATCCATTCGTATTTATGTGAGGTGGCAGTATGTATAAAGTAGTAGAAGTTCCAAATGACGTATTGCGTCAGACGTGTCAACGCGTCACGAAGTTTGATAAAAAGTTAGGCAAGATGATCGATCGAATGTTCGACACGATGTACGAGTATGACGGCGTCGGACTCGCAGCACCACAAGTTAATCAGCCGATCCGTGTCGCCGTTGTCCATACCGATGACGAGACAGGTCCGATTGAGTTGATCAACCCGGAAATCCTCGAATCAAGTGGATCGCAAATCGATGACGAAGGGTGTTTGAGTATGCCTGGTGTCTTCGGTCCTGTCGAACGATTCGACCACATCGTCGTCAAAACACAAGACCGCCTTGGACGCAGCGTTAAAATCAAAGCAAGTGGTTTTTTCGCGCGTGCAATCCAGCATGAGATGGATCATCTCGACGGCGTGCTGTTCACGGATAAACTCGTTGAACAGGATGCGGCACCACGTGTCGTTTTCATGGGGACGCCTGAATTTGCAGCGAGTACGCTCCGTGAAGTGATTGATGCTGGGTACAATGTCGTCGGTGTCGTCTCGCAGCCGGATAAACCGGTCGGACGAAAACGCGAAATTAAACCGACACCGGTCAAAGAAGTCGCACTTGCCCACGCGATTCCTGTCTTGCAACCGATGAAGATTCGCGAGGATTACCAAGACTTGCTCGACCTGAACCCGGACATCATCATCACGGCAGCTTACGGACAAATCGTTCCGTCTGCCGTACTTGAGGCTCCGAAATATGGCGCAATCAATGTCCACGCGTCCTTGTTACCGAAGTACCGCGGTGGGGCGCCGATTCACCAAGCCATCATCGATGGTGAGACGGAGACCGGCGTGACAATCATGTATATGGTCGATCGCTTGGACGCGGGAGACATGTTATCAAAAATCATCGTCCCGATTGAAGAACGGGATACGGTCGGCACGATGTTCGAAAAATTGAGTGACGCTGGAGCACGTTTATTGATTGAAACGCTCCCGCAGTTATTTGCTGGCAGACTAACACCAGAAGCGCAACGAGAAGAAGACGTGACATTTTCTCCGAATATCAGTCGGGAACGGGAACGGCTTGATTTCTCTCGTCCGGGGGAAGAACTTTATAACCAAATCAGAGGAATGAACCCATTCCCGAGTGCCTATACGCTACTTGGCAAAGATCGACTTAAAGTCTACTTCGCTGAGAAGTGTGAAGGGACCGGAACACCAGGAGAAATCATTGCGCTCGACAGCGATGGTCCGGTCATTGCGACGGGCTCGGATATCGCCTTGAAACTCGTCGATCTCCAACCTGCCGGAAAGAAACGGATGGATGGTGCGACCTTCATGCGTGGGATTGGTCAGACGCTCGAAATCGGACAGAAAGTAGGCGAAGACGCATGAATGTACGCGATGCTGCAGTCACGACGTTATTGAAAATTGGACAAGGTGGTGCATTTTCGACGATCTCCGTCCACCAAATGCTTGAAAAACGGGCGATTTCAAAAGCCGATGTCGGATTATATACAGAACTCGTTTATGGGACACTCAGCCGTGAGTTGACACTCGACTATATTCTCGATCCGTTGCTCGCGTCACAAAAAAAACTCGATCCCTTCATGCGACCTTTGCTCCGGATGAGTGTCTATCAGTTATTTTATCTAGACCGGATTCCGGATCACGCCGTCATCAACGAAGCGGTCGAAATCGCGAAAACGCGTGGAAAACCGCATATCGCAAAAGTTGTCAACGGTGTCTTACGTAACGTTTTACGTCAAGGGAAACCAGACTTCTCGACGATTCCTTCAACGAGCAAACGAATCAGCATTGAGACGAGTCACCCGGAGTGGCTTGTCGAGCGCTGGATTGAATTGTTCGGGGAAGACGAGACGTTGAAGATTTGTCAAATCAACAACGAAGCGGCACCCGTCACGGTCCGCGTCAATCGGAATAAAGCGACCGTCGAAGA
The DNA here is from genome assembly GCF_002214325.1 of Exiguobacterium sp. N4-1P. NCBI lineage: Bacteria > Bacillati > Bacillota > Bacilli > Caryophanales > Exiguobacterium > Exiguobacterium sp. N4-1P. The sequence goes on along the minus strand of NZ_CP022236.1, from coordinate 1,814,239 downwards.
AGCCGTCGAATTACTCGAAGCCCAAGGTGTCTTTGCTAAACCAGCCGCCGTCGCCCCGGACGGACTTGAAATCATCAGTGGCAGTGTCCAACAAACGGATTTGCTCGACCGTGGGTATCTCTCGCTTCAAGATGAGAGTTCGATGCTCGTTGCGCGGGCCGTCGGAGCAGAACCGTCTGACCATGTACTCGACAGTTGTGCAGCACCGGGTGGGAAAGCGATGCATATTGCGGAAGGATTGACGACAGGTTCGTTGACGGCACTTGATTTACACACACATAAAATTAAATTACTAAAAAAACAGGCAGAACGGCTTGAACTCGATACGGTAGAAGCAGAAGCCCTCGACGCACGAAAAGTCGGCGACCGGTTCGATGCAGAATCGTTTGACCGGATTCTCGTTGATGCACCGTGCTCTGGACTCGGTGTCATCCGCCGGAAACCCGACATTAAATGGACAAAGCAACCAGAAAATTTAACACAGTTACCTGTCATTCAGCGACAAATCATCGAGGCAGTTCTTCCGCTCGTCAAGCGCGGAGGGACATTCGTCTATTCGACGTGTACGATTGATCCAGTCGAAAATGAACAACAAACGGAATTTATCTTAAGCCAAGGGTTTGTTTTTGATGAGTCGTTCAAAGGGCGAATGCCAGAAAACGTGCAGGCGTTGATTTCAGAACGGGCAGAGCTCAAGTTGCTTCCGACGACGCTTGGGACCGACGGATTTTACATCGCAGCCTTTAAAAAGCAAGGATGACACGCACGCTGAATTTTCTTAAATGCATCAACAGTAGGTGAGATAGAAGAGGAGGACGGTCATGGAGTTAGCTTATCTGACGACGACTGGAAAAGTTCGATTGCAAAACGAGGATACGGTGTTACTCGTTGGTGATGAAAAACAAGGGCTTGCCGTCGTCGCTGACGGAATGGGTGGTCACGCGGCAGGTGAGAAGGCAAGCGCGATTGTGCATCAAGTATTTGCTGATGCCTATGCGGACATGCCAAGCCGACCAGCTGAATTATCTTCTTGGATTGAACAGCAAGTGCAGGAAGCCAATTCTAAAATCTTACAGTACTCCAAGACAGAAAACTTGGCCGTCGTCGGAACGACGATGGCGTGCGTCTGTTGGTCGGACGAACTCCTCGTTATCGGTCATGTCGGGGATAGTCGAGTCTATGCGATTGAAGAAGGTCAACTGAAGCAACTGACAGATGATCATTCTTATGTCAATATGCTTAAGCAATTAGGTGAACTGTCGGAAGAAGAAGTCGAAAATCATCCACGTCGAAACGTCATCACGCGCTCGATTGGCTCGAACGAACTCGTCGACGTCGACGTCCAAGTCCGGGATGCACCAGATTATGAAATTGTCCTCGTCTGTAGTGACGGATTAACGGATGAAGTCCCTTATGAAGTAATACAACAGCTGCTACAAGAAGATGCGCCACTCGAGCAAATCGTTGAACGATTAGTTTTTGAGGCGAATGAGCGGGGTGGAGCAGACAACATCACCGTTGCTGCCATCCGTTTCAAAGAAAGAAAGAGGGGCTGAATATGCGATACGGAGATCGATTAAATGACCGCTACCGCATAGAACGGCTAGTTGGAAATGGCGGGATGGCGAATGTCTATCAAGCTTATGATGAAATCTTAAAACGGAATGTCGCAATCAAAATTTTACGGACTGAATTTTCGCATGATGAACAATTCATCCGGCGCTTTGAGCGCGAAGCTCATGCTGCGACAAGTTTGAACCATCCGAATATCGTTGCCGTCTATGATGTCGGTGAAGAGGATTCGATTTACTATATCGTGATGGAGTTCATCGATGGGATGACGTTGAAAACCTACTGTGAAGGACGACCGCTCGCAATCAATAAAGCGGTTGAAATCATCAGTCAGATTTGTGACGCGATTGATCATGCCCATGCCCATCGCATCATCCACAGAGATATAAAACCACAAAATATGCTCGTCCGAGAGGATGGTACGGTCAAGGTGACGGACTTCGGTATTGCCGTCGCGATGTCGAACGCGACATTGACACATACGATGTCCGTTCTTGGTTCAGTGCATTACTTCTCACCTGAGCAGGCAAAAGGAAAATTTGCCGATGAAAAATCGGATATTTATTCGCTCGGTGCTGTCCTTTATGAACTCGTGACAGGACACGTCCCGTTCGAAGGAGATTCACCCGTTGCCGTGGCATTAAAACACTTGCAAGATACAGCGCGGCGGCCATCCGTCTTGAATCCTTCCGTGCCGCAAGCGCTAGAAAACTGTATCATGCAGGCACTAGCGAAGGCCCCGCACGATCGGCAACAATCCGTTGCTGAATTTCGGGAAGATATGGTGACGGCATTATCTGTTGAACGAGCAGATGAAGGGGTTCGCGGGGAAGATCCGATGGAGCAAACGATGGTGTTAAGTCCAGTCTCGGCTCCGTCCGGAACTCCGGTCAAGGAAGAAGAAGCTACGGTCGCGACAGTTGTACCGAAGCAAAAGAAAAAAAAGCGATGGTGGATTGTGCTCGTATTCCTCCTCCTACTCGGAGGTGCCGCGACAACGTTCGCGATGTGGCCGGATCCGACAGTCGTTGTGCCGGATGTCGCAAAAGAAGATGCGGACGAGGCCGAAAAACAACTTGAGAAACTCGGTTTTATCGTCGAATCGACTAAGCGATCGAGTGATACGATTGATGAAGGACTTGTCATCAGTCAAGCACCGCGGGCAAAAGTGACCGTCAAAAAAGGTTCGACGGTCAATCTTGTTGTCTCGACGGGCAGTGATCCGGTCGAAGTGCCGGATGTAACGGACGAAACAGAGAAAAAAGCGACCTCGATCTTGAAGGATGCTGGGTTCTCAAAAGTAGATGTCGAAAAAGAAGAGTCGGAAGACATCAAACAAGGCAATGTCATCCGGCAATCGATTTCAGCCGGAACAGAAGTGATTGCAAAGGAACAGACGATTACAATCACGGTATCCGAAGGTTCGTCAGCGTTTGAATTGAAGGATTTGACGAACATGTCGAGTGCTGAAGCAAAAGCGTACTTGGACGCGACAGGTCTCGACGGTACATTCGAACAAGAATTTTCGAGTGAAGTCGAACTGGACCAAGTCATTCGTCAATTTCCGCAAGCGGGTGTCAAAGTCGAGCCGAACGATTCCGTGACGGTCTTTATTTCAAAAGGGGAGGAAGAACAAACCGTGACGGCGACCTTCCCGGAAAAAGTAGCCTACGATGCTGTAGGTGAAGGGGATGAAGATCCGCCGCGGCAAGTCATTCGAATCGAGACGGATGATGCTAAAGGGAAACGTACGGTGATTGAAGAGTCGATTGACAGTGATGAAACATTTGATGTTCCGGTGACGATTGATCCGGGCGAAGAAGGAAAAATCACAATTTATAAAGATGATGTAGTGTATCGCTCGAAAACGATTACCTATAAACAAGCGAAAGCAGAACAATGAGTGTGCTACGAACCGCAAATTGAAGGAGGGCATGGGATGGCAGAAAATCGTATCGAAGAAAATCGGGACGGGACGATCATTCGTCTACAAGGTGGGTTTTATGATGTCATGACGACGCAGGGCGAGGTGCGATCGCGCGCTCGGGGAAACTTCCGAAAACGTGGTATCAGTCCTGTTGTAGGAGATGAGGTCGTATTGCATATCGAAAGCGAAACTGGATACATTTTAGAAGTGAAGGAACGGCAAAATTTCCTGGTTCGTCCACCGGTCGCAAACATCGATCAAGCGTTGCTTGTCGTCTCAGCAGCAGAACCGGACTTTTCAGCCCATTTGCTCGATCGATTTTTAGTCTTAATCGAAGCAAAAGAGATTCAACCTATCATTATCTTGACGAAGATGGATTTGTTGCAAGGAACAGCGGAAGCAGAAGTCCGGACGGCGATTGCCGGTTACCGACAAATCGGTTATCAGGTGATTGAGACGTCGAGTGAGACGCTAGAAGGGGTAGAGGAAGTCCGCCCGCTACTCAAGGAAAAAACAAGTGTGCTCGCGGGACAGTCGGGAGTCGGAAAAAGTTCATTGTTGAATGCGCTCGATGCGACGCTCGATCTCGAGACGAGCCACATCTCGAAATCGCTCGGACGCGGACGACATACGACGCGTCATGTGACGTTAATTCCGCTTGCAGAGGGCTTGATTGCTGATACGCCAGGGTTTTCGAACCTCGATTTTCCACACGAGATGGAAATCGAAGAATTACGTTGGTGTTTTCCAGAATTCGTCGCACGGCAAGATACGTGCAAATACCGTGGTTGCCTGCATTTAAACGAACCAGGCTGTGCTGTCAAAAAATCAGTTGAGGGAGAAGAAATCATGTCCTCACGCTATACGAATTATGGTATGTTTGTAGAGGAAATCAAGAATCGAGCGCGGAGGTATTGAAATGATTAAAATCGCACCATCTATTTTATCAGCAGATTTCGCCAACCTAGAACGAGACGTTAAAGCTGTCGAGGCGGCAGGAGCAGATTACATCCATTTCGACGTCATGGACGGCCAGTTCGTCCCGAACATTTCATTTGGTCTACCCGTCCTCAGTAGTCTTCGTCAAAAGACGGACATGGTCCTTGACGTTCATTTAATGATCGATCGACCAGAAAACTTCGTCGAAGCGTTTGTAGCGGCAGGAGCGGATATTGTCACCTTCCATGTTGAAGCGACGAATCATGTCCATCGTGTCTTGCAACAAATTAAAGGGGCTGGAGCAAAGGCCGGCGTCGTGCTGAATCCACACACGTCACTGTCGACGATTGAACATGTCCTAGAAGAAGTCGACATGGTCTTGTTGATGACGGTCAATCCAGGATTTGGCGGACAAGCTTTCTTGCCGAGCGTCATGACGAAGCTGAAGCAATTAGCGATGATCAAAGCAGAGCGCGGTTTGACGTTCGAAATTGAAATCGATGGTGGTGTCAACGCGGAAACGGCAAAACTGTGTATCGACAATGGGGCAAACGTCCTTGTCGCAGGTTCTGCAATCTACAATGCACCAGACTATGCAGAAGCCATCACTAGTATTCGAAACGCGGCTCACGTATAATAGAGCCAAGACAATTAAATTTTGACCGCAAGGGGTGTCGCGTCAAGCGGCTGAGAGAAGTGAGTAGACTTTAACCCTTCGAACCTGTTCCGTTCAGACGGACGTAGGGATGTGGCGCACGCAGGCAGTACGGCGTCCGTCGTACTGCCTTTTTGTTGTCATCATTATTTTATTTTTAGGAGGAACACAGTATGAAACGATTACGAATGTTAATGGAGATTGCGATTTTCGCGAGTCTCGGTGTTGTATTTGATTTATTGATTCCGTTCAAAATGCCACAAGGCGGATCCATCAGCTTAGCGATGTTACCGATTTTCGTCATGGCCTTTCGTCACGGCGTCGTTGGTGGTGTCATCACGGGTGCGCTCGTCGGAACGATTCAATTGATGTTCGCTCCGCAAGTCTTGACGGTCGTCCAACCGCTGCTTGACTATACGCTTGCATATGGTGTCGTCGGTTTGAGTGGAGTGTTTGCAGGCCAAGTCAAAAAAGCAGCAACAGAAGGTCAAAAAAAGCGTCTCATGACGATTGTTTTGTTTGCGACCTTGTTAGGTGCCGGTCTACGTTACATCTGTCATGTCATCAGTGGAATCGTCTTTTTTGCAGAGTATGCCAAAGGACCGGTCGTTCCTTACTCGTTCATTTATAACGCGACGTATATGGCTCCGTCGTACGTTTTATGTGGGGTCGTTGCAGGTATTTTGCTTACGACAGCACCACGTCTTTTACGTTACTCCGCTCGCGGTATTTAAAGATGAGAGTTTTAATCGTTGCGGCAGGACCGGTAGAAGACGTCCCGACGCTCGCACCATTCGTGAAAGACAAGACGATGATTATCGGTGTTGACGGCGGGATTGCGACATTAGTGGAGCAAGGACTTGATTTTGATGTGGCAATCGGTGACTTTGATTCGCTCGGATACGTTCCGGATGGTGGATTGCTTCATCCGGCAGAAAAAGATGAAACGGACTTAGAACTAGCGTTACGTTACGCTACCGAACAGGCTGCAGGTGCTGAACTACTCATCTTTGGTGCGACGGGTGGTCGGCTCGACATGACGCTACAGAACGTCTATTTGTTAAAACAATTTCCGATGGCACGACTCGTGACGAAACGTGAGGATGTCCGGTACTGGAAAACCGGTCAGTACGAACTCGCGTCTGAAGGGTATCATTACCTGTCATTCATTCCCCTTGTCCCGTCGAACTTGACGTTACGCGGCGTCAAATACCCCTTGACGGAGCATCCTGTTCCGGTCGGTGGTTCGCTGACGGTCAGCAATGAGTGGGTTGGTGTTGCGCAAGTGACGGTCGTCGAAGGGGAAGTCCTCGTCCTGCGCACGCATGAAAAATAAAAACGCGATAGACGCGATTCCATCATATCTCGCTGATGCGACCGGGACATGCGTTCTTCAAGTACACGTCATGACGTCATGAACAAAAAGATAGGTATGGCAAACGCCGATGACTCCGTATGTAAAACGGAAGCATCGGCGTTTTGATTTATTAGTCAGTCGACTGTTTAAGTTCAACGGATTCCGGCACCCGGTGTATCCAGGGCCAGATAACAAGTCATCGTTGTTCGTTTTGAAGTGTCGAACTGGCTGCTTGTTGTTCGCTTTTTGCAGCGATATGTTTTCCTTTGACGAAAAGATGGTAACTTGCCCATGTCAGTAGGAAGAAAGGGACGCCGAGATATAAGGCGACGCGTTGATCGGCTTGAAAACCCAAACTGATTAAGACGAGCAGATTGAGTGAGAATGAGAGGATGGGTAAGACTGGGAAGAACGGTGTTTTGAACTTCAGTTCGTCAAGCGTGTGTCCTGCCTTGATGAATTGGCGTCGGAAAGCGATTTGCGAAGCGGAAATCGAGATCCAACCGACTTGTGCTCCGAGACCGGCGATGGATAATAGCCAGATGAAGACGGTATCTTCTGCGAAGAATGCCGTCAATAAGGATAACATCGCGAACAGCATCGTGAACGTTAAGGCGCGCATCGGCACACCCCGCTGATTGACGATGGCGAGTTTCTTTGAAATCATGCCTTCTTGCGACATCGACCAGAGCATGCGTGTCGCAGCATACAGTCCAGAGTTTCCGACGGATAAGAGTGCCGTCAAAACGACGATGTTCATCAAATCTGCAGCATATGGGATACCGATTGCGTCAAATACCATGATGAAGGGACTGCTGATGCCGCTCGCCAATTCATACGGAATTAAAGCCCCGATAATTGTAATCGAGAGGACGAAGAAAATAAACGTCCGCCAAACCGTATTACGAATCGCTTTCGGAATCGATTTTTCTGGATCACTCGATTCCCCGGCAGCGACACCAATCAATTCTGTTCCTTGGAAAGCGAAGTTGACGGCAATCATCGTCGTCAAGACGCCGAGAGCCCCGTTCGGAAACCAGCCGTTCGCCGTGAAGTTCGCGAACAACGTAGCTGGTCGTTCAGCCGCCATATCAATCCATCCGAACCATGCGGCTCCCCCGAGTCCGATGAAGAACAGGATGGCGAGTACTTTAAGACTTGAAAACCAAAATTCTGCTTCTCCGAATGCTTTCGCAGAGATCGCGTTCAATCCGAATAAGATGACGGTAAATAAGGCGCACCAGATGACGACGGGAACCTGTGGAAACCAGCGATCCATCAGACTACCGGCAGCTGTGATTTCAAGAGCGACGGTCACGGCCCAGCCGAGCCAATAAATCCAACCGACGGCAAAACCGATGCCTGGACCGATAAAACGTGTCGTATACGTTTGGAATGAACCGGACACAGGCATGTGGACAGCCATCTCTCCTAGACAGAGCATCGTTAAGTACATGATTGTTCCGCCGACGATGTAACTGAGGACCGCCCCGAGTGGTCCTGCTTGCGAAATCGTCAACCCTGAACCGAGAAATAACCCCGTCCCGATAATACCACCAAGCGAAATCATGAATAGATGTCGGCTTGTCATGGCTCTTTTTAACTGCATGATGAATTCCCCCTTGAGCAATAAAGTAACTGCCAACTTATTGTAAGCGTTTTCAAATGCTGCGACAATTACTTTAGGAGAAAAATAAAAAAGACGACAAAAAAACCGGAAGGGAAGATTCCCGTCCGGTTTTTGCGCCTTATACGCGTTCGACTTTACCTGATTTAAGAGCTCGAGCTGAAACCCAAACCTTTTTAGGTTTACCGTCAACGAGGATACGTACTTTTTGTACGTTGACTCCCCAAGTGCGTTTCGTTTTGTTCAATGCGTGTGAACGGTTGTTTCCCGACTTCGGCGATTTTCCAGTAACGTAGCATTTACGTGCCATGCGTTCCGCCTCCTTTTATGTTGTTTTGCGTTCGTCCTAATAGACACTTTGCTATCTTAGCATGGTGTCAGGACGGTTGCAACATAAAAAAAGTAGCTGACAAGAAAAAAACTTGACAGAGAACCTCAAAATTTAAAATAATGGATGAGGATGATGGTAAAAGTTCATTTGACCGCTACTATTTTTCACTTATTCATTGTATAGTCAGTACGGCGACTTTTCAATAGTAGGTCCTTATAGTAGAATTACGAGAAGAACACAATTAGTTAAAGGGGGCTACTCAGGTGGCGATCGAGATGAAAACGACCTATGGAAAGATTGATGTAGATAATGATGTCGTCGCGCAACTGGCGGGCGGAGCAGCAATGGAATGTTTTGGTGTCGTTGGTATGGCATCACAATCACAAATCAAAGATGGGCTAGCTGAATTATTGAAACGTGAGAATTTTGCACGTGGCGTCATCGTTCGACAATCTTCAGAACAAGTTCACATCGATATGCATATCATTGTGAGTTACGGTACGAAAATTTCTGAAGTCGCGAACAATGTTCAAAGCCGTGTTAAATATACGTTGAACCAAGCGTTAGGGTTAGAAGTGACATCTGTAAATATTTTTGTCCAAGGAGTCCGTTTGACGAATGTCTAAGACGGAAATAGAGGAGGAAACTTTAGTGAGTGTAGATCGTTTAACAGGAGCCCAATTAGTCAAGATGATTCAAAATGGCGCGGCAAATCTCTATCAAAATGCAGATTTCGTCGATTCACTGAACGTGTTCCCTGTGCCGGATGGCGATACAGGAACGAACATGAACTTGACGATGACATCTGGATCGAAAGAAGCAACAAACGCAACATCTGATTCTGTCGCAGACGTCGCATCAATATTCGCACGAGGTCTTTTAATGGGGGCACGTGGGAACTCTGGTGTTATCTTAAGTCAATTATTCCGTGGTTTCTCGAAATCGATTGAAGGAAAACAAACAATCGATACGAAGGAATTCGCAGATGCCTTGCAAAAAGGTGTTGATACAGCATACAAGGCCGTCATGAAGCCAGTCGAAGGGACGATTTTAACAGTTGCTCGTGAAACAGCAGTCGCTGCGATCGCACAATCGGAAACAACGACGGACTTACTTGAATTGATGCGCGGGATTGTCGAAGCATCAAAAGTTTCACTCGAAGGAACACCCGATCTTTTACCGGTCTTAAAAGAAGTCGGTGTCGTCGATTCTGGTGGACAGGGACTTGTTTGTATTTATGAAGGCTTCCTTGCGACACTCGAAGGAAAAGAACTTGAAAAACCGCATGCTCCTGTCATGGAAGCACTCGTCGAAGCAGAGCATCATAAATCGGCTCAAAGCTTCATGTCGACAGAGGAAATCCATTACGGTTACTGTACAGAAATCATGGTTCGTTTCCAAGATGATAAGTTAGCGAATGCACCGTTCAGTGAAGAAGCATTCCGTAACGAATTATCTGAGTTCGGAGATTCACTGCTCGTCGTCGCAGATGAAGAGTTGCTCAAAGTTCATGTCCATGTCGAGACACCAGGTGATGTCATCAACAAAGGACAAAAATTTGGTGAGCTCGTCGCGGTTAAAATCGAAAACATGCGCCAACAACACTCAACGATTCTAGAAGAAGAAGGCGTCAATCACGTAACAGCTCCAGTTGCAACGAAAGCGAAAGCGAAATCTGCACTCGTCACGGTCGCAATGGGCGAAGGGATCAGTGAGCTCTTTAAATCACTCGGTGTCAGCATCGTCATCGAAGGTGGACAGACGATGAATCCATCGACGGAAGATATCGTCAAAGCGATTGAAGACGCGCATGCGGAGCACGTCTATGTGTATCCGAACAACTCGAACATCATCATGGCGGCTGAACAAGCAGCATCTGTTGCATCATGCGGCGTGACGGTCGTGAAATCAAAAACGGTCCCACAAGGACTGGCTGCGACAATCGTCTACAACCCGGAAGCGACAGTCGATGAGAACGAGCGTCACATGATGGATGCGATTGGTGCTGTCAAGTCAGGACAAATCACATATGCTGTCCGTGATACGAGTATCGATGGTGTCGAGATTAAAAAAGATGATCACATGGCGATTGCGGAAAAACAAATCGTCGCAACGGATCACTCGAGTCTCGGTGCAGCGAAGAAACTCATCGATACGCTCGTCACGGAAGATGACGAAATCGTAACGATTTTATTTGGAGAAGGCGTAGCCCAAGATGAAGTCGACGAGTTAGTCGCTTACATCGAATCTGTCAATCCGGACGCTGAAGTCGAAGTTCACGACGGAAAGCAACCGCTCTATTCATATATTCTTAGTGTTGAATAAAGAATAAAGGTGAAGTTACCTTTTCACGAATCCCACCATCTGCGATAATAGAGGTGGGATTTTGTTTTGTTTAAAAGAGAGGGGGAAATGAAATGAAGTATCGTAGTGTATTTGATATCATCGGTCCTGTCATGGTAGGACCATCGAGTTCCCATACGGCAGGAGCAGCACGAATCGGTTTGATGGCGGGTAAGTTGTTCGGGGAAACGCCAACAGACATTTATATCACGTTTTATGGATCATTTGCCGATACGTACCGGGGGCACGGAACCGACGTAGCGATCATTGGTGGGGTGCTTGGTTATGATACGTTTGATGATCGGATTCCTGAGTCGATTAAAATCGCCGAAGGGAAAGGGATTCGGATTCATTTTGAAACGAGTGAAGCACTGACGGACCATCCGAACACGGCGCGAGTCCATTTGACTGACGGAGAAAATCAATTTGAACTCGTCGGCATTTCAATTGGCGGAGGAACGATTGAAATTACAGAATTGAATGGTGTACCGTTGCGCCTCTCAGGTGGCGGGCCGGCACTTGTCGTCCTGCACCACGACCGTTTCGGGGCGATTGCGGCAGTCACAAGTATTCTCGCAGACTATGAAATTAACATTGGTCACATGGAAGTGTCGCGCCACGAAAAAGGACGTCAAGCCTTGATGGCGATTGAAATCGATGATCGGATGCCTAAAGAAGTGCTTGAAGAAATTAACCGGTTACCACAAGTCGAACGATCCGTCATGATGGGAGAGTGAAGAAATGTTTAAATCAGTAAAAGAACTCGTAGCACTCGCTACGGAAAAGAATGTACCGATTTCAGAAATCATGATTGAACAAGAAATGACGGTCCGCCACTTAGAGCGTGATGAAGTATACGCAATGATGGAACGGAATTTACAAGTCATGGAAGAAGCTGTCGAACGGTCATTGACAGGCGACGGTGTCGAATCGGTCACCGGTTTGACAGGCGGGGATGCAGTCTTACTGCAACGATATCGGGCGTCAGGGAACGGGTTATCGGGAGATCTTTTGTTAGATGCCGTCAGCAAAGCCATCGGAACGAATGAAGTCAACGCGGCAATGGGGAAAATCTGTGCGACACCAACAGCAGGGAGCGCGGGCGTCGTCCCAGGGACGTTGTTCGCCGTCAAAGAACGGCTTCAGCCTTCACGCGAGGAGATGCTCCGATACCTTTTCACATCGGGTGCGTTCGGGTTCGTTGTTGCCAATAATGCCTCCATCTCAGGTGCGGCAGGCGGATGCCAAGCGGAAGTAGGTTCGGCGACAGCAATGGCTGCAGCTGCCATCGTCGAAATGGCAGGAGGCACACCGGATCAATCGGCGCATGCGTTTGCAATTGCTTTAAAAAATATGCTTGGTCTCGTCTGTGACCCAGTCGCTGGACTTGTCGAAGTCCCGTGCGTCAAACGAAATGCGATGGGAGGAGCGAATGCGCTCGTCGCAGCAGATATGGCACTGGCTGGAATCACGTCACGTATTCCGTGTGACGAAGTCATCTCGGCAATGTATGAAATCGGTCAAATGATGCCTTCTGCCTTACGTGAAACGGCGAAAGGCGGTCTTGCGAATACACCGACTGGACGCTGGCTCGAGTCGAAGATTTTTGGAGATTTATCGAATGAATCCATCAAGTGAGGTCACGGCACTTAAGGGAGTCGGGCGTGATTTGGCAACTAAGCTTGCAGAAATGGATATCGTAACGATCTCGGACGTGCTGGAGCACGTCCCATTTCGTTACGATGATTTCGTTACGGGGAGTTTGACGGAAGCCATCCATGAAGATAAGGTCAAGTTCACAGGTCAAGTTCAATCAGAACCGCTCGTTCGTTATTACGGAAAAGGTAAGAATCGGCTAACGTTCCGGTTACTTGTCGAAGAACGGTACAGCGTCACGGTGACGATGTTTAACCGTGCCTTCTACAAAGCCCAGTTGAAGTTAGGGGAAGAAGTGACGGTCAGCGGCAAGTGGGATTTGCACCGGATGACGATTTCAGCGACGGAACTTCAATTCGGGGCGATCGAAGGTGAACTGACACCCGTCTATTCCTTAAAAGGTGACATGCGGATGAAGACGTTCCGCCGTGTCGTCGAACTCGCTTTCGCAGCAGTAGAATCAGTCGGGGAGCGGGTGCCCGATTCGATTCGGACGGCGTATCGTCTTCTCGACCGGATGACGATGCTGAAGGCGCTACACTTCCCGACGCATCGAAAAGAATTGACGGCGGCGAGAAGAAGTTATGTGTATGAAGAGTGCCTCTATTTTCAGTTAAAGCTTCAGACATTACGACTTGGAAAGCGGCAGGGACAAGGCATTGCTTTACCGTTACATCAAGCAGCCGTCGACGAGTTCATTGCAGGACTGCCATTTCCGTTGACAGGCGCTCAAAAAAGAGTGACAGAAGAAATTTTGAGTGATATGCATCGAGCAGAGCGAATGAATCGGTTGCTGCAAGGAGATGTCGGAAGTGGGAAGACCGTCATCGCGGCGATTGCCCTGTTCGCGACGATTCGTGCGAACAAGCAAGGTGCCTTGATGGTTCCGACTGAAATACTAGCGGAGCAGCATGCTTCGTCACTTGCCCCGTTACTCGAACCATTCGGGATTAAAGTCGGTCTCTTAACGAGTTCTGTCAAAGGAAAGGCTCGTGTGTTATTGCTAGAAGCCTTACGGCAAGGAGAAATCGACATCCTCGTCGGCACCCATGCCTTGATTCAGGATACAGTCGTCTTCAAGGACTTACATTTAGTGATTACGGACGAACAACATCGGTTTGGTGTCGAACAACGGAAGCGCCTCCGAGCAAAAGCAGCGCAAGCAGATGTCCTCTATATGACGGCGACACCGATTCCGCGAACACTTGCGATTTCTGTGTTTGGCGATATGGATGTTTCGATCATCGACGAGATGCCAGCAGGGCGTAAAGAAATTGAAACGTACTGGGCAAAACCAGAACAGATTGAACGTGTCTTTGGTTTTGTTGAGAAGGAATTACTTCTCGGGCGACAAGCCTATGTCATCACGCCATTGATCGAGGAATCTGAATCGCTTGATGTTCAAAATGCAATGGAATTGCATGCCGTTCTCGTCGAACGTTTCCGCGATCATCAAGTTGGTTTGATGCACGGACGTCTCGGCTCGTCTGAAAAAGACGAGGTCATGCAAGCTTTCAAGGACAATCAGGTCCAAGTCCTCGTCTCAACGACTGTCGTCGAAGTTGGGGTGAACGTCCCGAATGCCTCAATCATCGTCATTTACGATGCAGAACGATTCGGTCTCGCGCAACTGCATCAATTGCGTGGACGTGTCGGACGAGGGGATGCGCAGTCATATTGTATCTTGATTGCTGATCCGTCGTCTGACACCGGGAAAGAGCGAATTAAGACGATGACAGAGACGAACGACGGCTTCAAATTAGCGGAAAAAGACTTAGAACTACGCGGATCGGGTAATTTCTTTGGGACAGAACAAAGTGGATTGCCACGTTTCGTCCTGACAGATCCTGCTCTCGATATTCAAATCATGGAAACAGCCCGGAACGACGCCGTCCGTTTGTTACGTTCGGATGCCTTTTGGCAAACATCGGACTACGACGTGTTACGCCATTATATCGAAGAGCAAGGACTGCTTGACGGAGAAAGAATTGAATAATACTTGAAAGTGAACAACGGGGGATATATACTACTATTAGTACCAGGTGATAATAGTGATTATCCTTCTTGTAGGAGGAACGTACATGCGGGTACCTAAAAAAGAACGGCAAGTAGAACTACAGCATACGATTGAACAAAACCCATTCATCACGGATGAAGCACTTGCGCTTCATTTTAACGTCAGCATTCAGACGATTCGGCTCGATCGAATGGAATTGAAAATCCCTGAATTACGGGAACGGATTAAACACGTCGCGACAGAACGACTCGATGACGTGCGTACTTTGACCGAAAGCGAAGTCATTGGTGATATGATTGACCTGAAACTTGATACATCTGCGATTTCGATTTTAGAAATTTTGCCGGAACACGCTTTTAGCCGGAACGCGATTGCACGCGGGCATATTCTGTTCGCTCAAGCCAATTCGCTCGCCATCGCGTTAATTGATGACGAGTTAGCATTGACGACACGAGCAAACGTGCAATTTACACGATCTGTCCATGTTGGAGAACGCGTCGTCGCGAAAGCGTTCGTCAGTTCCCATCGACAAGATGGACGATCAGACATCAACGTCGAAAGTTATGTCGGTGATGAGTGTGTCTTTATCGGTGAGTTTACGGTGTATCGTAGTAGTAAGGAGGAATCATGATGATTTTAGCAGTAGATGCAATGGGTGGTGACAACGCCCCCCGTGCGATTGTCGAAGGTGTGATCCAGTATTTAGGGGAGCGCCCGAAGGCGGACATTGAAATTCGATTGGTTGGAGATGAATTGAAGTTACGTTCTTACGACATCAAGGATTCCCGTGTGACGATCGTTCACGCGGCGACTGTCATTACTGGAGAAGACGAACCGGTCCGTGCGATTCGACGGAAAAAAGATAGCTCACTCGTTGTGGCTGCAAACCTGGTGAAAACAAAAGAGGCGGATGCCTTGATTTCAGCAGGCAACACGGGAGCACTGATGACTGCCGGATTGTTTGTGATTGGTCGAATCGAAGGGGTTGACCGTCCTGCGCTGGCCCCGACTTTCCCGACAAGAAATGGAAAAGGTGTCGTCATCTTAGATGTCGGTGCTAATCCGGATGCAAAAGCAGAACATTTGCTTGATTATGCCATCATGGGATCAGTCTATGCAGAACAAGTACGTGGTATCAAACAACCGAAAGTTGGTCTGCTCAATATCGGCTCAGAAGCTGGTAAAGGCAATGCACTGACGAAGGAAACATATCCCTTACTTGAGACTGCCCCTATTCATTTTATTGGGAATGTCGAGGCGAGAGAAGCGATGAGTGGTGATGTGGACGTAATCGTCACAGAAGGATTTGCAGGGAATACATTGTTGAAAAGTACGGAAGGTGCTGCAAGCATGATTATGGGTGTCATGAAGGAACAGTTCATGAGTTCATTCAGTTCGAAAATCGCGGCGTTAATTTTAAAGCCGAAACTTAAAAAAATGAAGCAATTGCTCGCGTACGAAGAATATGGTGGGGCCGGGTTGTTCGGAATTGCGGCACCTGTCATCAAAGCACACGGCTCGAGCAATGCTTATGCCTTCAGTCGTGCGCTGGCACAGGCTGAAATGATGGTCGAGCAACACGTCGTTGCGAAAATCATTGAAGCGAAGACAAAATAGAGCTAAAGGAGTGAGCGAGATGGGGAAAACGGTATGGATGTTTCCGGGGCAAGGGTCACAAATGCCCGGTATGGGACAGACACTTGTCAGTGAGGAAGAAACTAAACAAACGTTAGTCGATCTCGGAACACGAATCGGCCTAGATTTAACAACGCTGTTAACGACGGGTACAAAAGAAGAACTAAAGGCGACGGAGCTTGCTCAACCCGCAATCGTCGCACATAGTACACTTCTCGCCACTCGTTATGCGGCACTCGGTAACAAACCGGACTATGTCCTTGGGCATAGCGTCGGGGAGTACAGCGCGCTTGTCGCAGCATCGGTCCTTACGCCGAGTGAAGCCGTTTATCTTGTCCATGAACGTGGTAAGTTGATGAACCAGGTTTCAGGTGGAACGATGGCTGCCGTCATCGGATTAAACGATGTCGAAGCGGCACACCATGCCGTCGAATCGATTGCGGCGACAGGTGAAATCGTGCAAATCGCGAACTACAACTGTCCCGGCCAATTTGTCATCTCAGGGCACGTCGCAGCCGTCGAATCGGCGACAGCGAAATTAAAAGAGCTCGGTGCAAAGCGTGTCTTACCACTCGATGTCTCCGGTGCGTTCCACTCCTCTTTAATGACACCGTTCGCACCACGTTTCGAAGATTTCCTTGCTTCTTCACCATTTGAAGCGGCGCAAGCGAAGTTTATCTCAAACGTGGACGGATCGTTTCACGATCAACCGGACGACTTGAAACGTCTGCTCGTTCAACAATTGTATTCACCTGTTCGCTTTGAGGCATGTGTCGAGCAATTGATTGAAGAGGGTGTCGATACCTTCATCGAATTCGGACCGTCTTCACCACTTAGTGGGCTTGTCAAACGTATCAAAAAAGACGTTAAAATCATTAGTATCACGACACTTGAACAACTAGAAGCGGAGGGAATTCGTGGATGAGTAAGGTAGCACTCGTAACAGGCGCCTCACGAGGAATCGGTGCGGCGATCGCAACACGTCTCGCGGCAGATGGTTTTAAAGTCGTCGTCAACTATGCCGGTAGCACTGAAAAAGCAGAGGCCATCGTCGCGGATATCATCGCGACTGGTGGTGAGGCAATCGCCATCCAAGCCGACGTTGCGAACGCTGATCAAGTCAAGGCGTTGGTTAAACAGACTGTCGATGCATTCGGTCAACTGGATTGTGTCGTCAACAACGCCGGTATCACACGCGACGGTTTGTTGATGCGTATGAAAGAAGCCGATTTTGATGCTGTCGTTGATACGAACCTAAAAGGGGCGTTCCTCGTCACACAAGCGGCGTCACGCCCGTTGATGAAGACGGGTGGTCGCATCATCAATATCGCTTCGGTCGTCGGCATCACGGGTAATCCGGGGCAAGCGAACTATGTGGCCGCGAAAGCCGGTTTGATTGGGTTGACGAAATCGGTCGCCCGTGAACTCGCAAGTAAAGGGGTCACAGCGAATGCGATTTGCCCAGGATTCATCGAAACAGATATGACCGATGAATTGACGGACGATCAACGGAATCTGTCACTTGGACAAATTCCATTGAAACGGTTTGGGCAAACGCAAGACATCGCAGCACTCGTCAGCTTCATCGCTTCGGATGAAGCCCGTTACATCACAGGGCAAACGCTCGCAGTTGATGGCGGCATGACAATGTAACTGAACACCGGTAGTACTTTGCCAAATCGGCAATCATCTTATATACTCAACTCATGGAGGGATTTCAAATGACAAAAGAACAAATTTTAGTAGACGTACAAGAGGCAATCGCAGAAAAATTAGGTAAAGAGCAAAGTGAAATCACACTCGATAAATCGTTCAAAGACGATCTCGGTGCCGATTCACTTGAAGTAATGGAACTCGTTATGGATCTCGAAGATAAATTCGAAATCACAATCGAAGACGATCAAGCAGAAAACTTGAAGACTGTCGGCGATGTCGTCAGCTACATCGAAACACAAGTCTAATCATTGACGCTGACCCACCGCTCTTTTGCGGTGGGATTTAGCTGTTTAGGAGGAATTATGACGAATCAAAAAGGACGTCGTGTCCGAAAAGGACCTTACGTAAAACGTCGAAAAGATGCGCGGACGTTTGCTCAAATCGAGCAAAAATTCGAAGAGTTACAAACGCGCCTTTCGATTCATTTTTCAAATGTCGAATTGTTGAAGCAGGCGTTTACCCATTCTTCGTTCGTCAATGAACAACGTGAATCGGATGGGGATAACGAACGACTTGAATTTTTAGGGGATGCGGTCTTAGAATTGACGGTCTCAAGATATTTATTTGAACACTACCCGGAACGTTCCGAGGGGGAATTAACAAAACTGCGCGCAGCTATCGTGTGTGAACCATCGCTCGTCCAGTTTGCCAATCATTATGAATTCTCTGACATGATTTTGCTAGGTAAAGGGGAAGAACTGACAGGCGGACGAAATCGGCCAGCATTACTTGCTGACGTATTTGAAGCGTTTATCGGTGCACTTTATCTTGACCAAGGCATTGAAGCAGCAGAGCGATTCCTCGCCGAAGCGGTTTTTCCGAAAGTGGCATCTGGTTTCTTCGAAGAGCAGACAGACTTCAAGAGCCAATTACAAGAAGCGATTCAACGGGTCGGACTCGGACAAATTGAATACGAAATCATCGAAGAGCGTGGTCCCGCACATAGCCGGGAATTCATCTCGCGTGTTCAAGTCCCGGATAAGCTTGAAGGAATCGGGACCGGTCGTTCGAAAAAAGAAGCAGAACAGCAAGCAGCGAAACAAGCCTTGCTTGAGCTGAAAAAACAATTTTAAGTAAAAAAACCATATAAAAAAAGGCGCCCGATTGGGAACGCCTTTTTTTATATGGTTTCTTACACCGTCTTCAGTGATTTTAGTTCATCGACGATTGCATCGACCTCAGCGAGTGATAACGATTCACGCATCATGACGAACTCATAAATTTCTTTTAAGTCGTCATTTTTCGTGCCGTCGAACTGCTCAGCTTTGATGACGCCTTTATTAATAATATTTAATTTATCCAAGATTGCTTCAATCATTTGTTCAATTGTCATATCGTTGAATTCTCCTCTTCACGTCTTTACCGTTAACATTACCATAAAACCTACCATTTTGTAGACCTTTCGGCTATGGTAAACTAAAAGAAAATTAAAAGAAATTTAAACATACGGGTGGTAAAGATGTACTTAAAACGAATTGAAATCAACGGCTTCAAATCTTTTGCGAGCCGGACAGAACTTGACTTCCTACCGGGAGTGACGGCAGTCGTCGGACCGAACGGTAGTGGGAAGTCGAATATATCGGATGCAGTGCGCTGGGTGCTCGGTGAGCAATCGGCTAAATCATTACGCGGCGCGAAGATGGAAGATGTCATCTTCGCCGGCAGTATGTCAGAACATCGAAAGCAGTTCGCAGAAGTAACGCTTGTCCTCGATAATGAGTCGGGAACGGTTGCGTTACCTTACCAAGAGTTGAGCGTGACGCGACGCGTCAGTCGAAATGGAGACAGTGATTATTTTCTTAATAAAAAACCATGTCGCTTGAAGGACGTCCTTGATCTCTTCATGGATACGGGACTGTCCCGTGATGCCTTCGCAATCATTGGTCAAGGACGTGTCGAACAAGTCATCTCCGGGAAACCGGAAGAGCGGCGGTCCGTCATCGAAGAGGCGGCGGGTGTCTTAAAATACCGGCACCGGAAAAAACAAGCGGAGCGGAAGTTGAGTGACACGGAAACGAATCTCTCACGTGTCGATGATATTTTATTTGAACTCGGTGGACGAATCGAACCGTTACGAGAACAAGCAGCGCTTGCAAAAGAGTATCTGATTGCCCGCGACCGGTTCGACTTTTTAGAACGTGGCATCATTTCAGAAGAAATTCAAAACTATATGGAACAAATTGCCCGATTGACGACGGAAATCGAAACGTTTGAGCGTGAGTTGTCAAATGAACAGGCACGTCTTGAGAAAACGCAAACTTCGAGAGAAGAACAAGAAACGATGCTTGAAAACATTCGCCGGGCAGAGACAGAGATGCAGGAACGGTTACGAACCGTCTCGACGACGCTCGTTGAAATTCAAGGTTCGCTGAACTTGGCAAAAGAACGTGAGAAACATGGGACGCAAATGAAAGAGCGTTTAGAACAAGAAGTGGCGACACTTGAAGCGCGTGTTTCCCTAATTGAGGATGAGGCGAAAAAAGCAGTTCGCTTACGAGACGAAACGAAGCAAACGTACGAGGAAACTGTCAAACGTCGTGAACAAGCAGATGCCGCATTAACGTATTCGGACCGTGATTTTGAAAAAGAAGCAGAGCAACTACGGTCTGAAGCGTTTGAAGTAGCGAGTCGGCTGGCGGCGACGAATAACGCCTATAACCGAGCAAAACAAGATTTACAGAGTGCGGAAGAGTTACGCCGGACGTTCGCGGAAGGGACAGGGTCGAAACAATCGGCGCAAACAGCTTATGCGGCCGAGGTCGACCGACTAGAAGCGAGCTCTTTCAACGTGCGGCAACAGCTCGATGCTTTAGTAGCGGAAGAGACGCAAGTTGAAACGAAACAACACGAACAGCGAACGATGATGACGCAAGTCGAACGATCCATCGTCGATCTCCATCGCCGGCGTGATAAAACAGAGGACCGGATTGAATTTTTGGAGTCCGTCAAGGCAGATTACAGTGGTTATTTCGGTGCCGTCAAAACGATTTTGAAACAGCGTGATCACATTTCAGGAATATATGGAGCGGTTGCCGAATTGATTTCCGTACCGGCCCGATATGAAGCGGCGATCGAAACGGCACTTGGTGGAGCCATGCAAAACGTCGTCGTCGATACAGACGCGACAGGACGGAAATTGATTCAGGAATTACGCCGTCTAAATGCGGGACGGGCGACGTTCATGCCGCTCAGTTCGATTCAACGGCGCGATTTGAATCAATCGGTTCGCAATCAACTATCTGCGATGCAAGGATACATCGGCGTTGCGAGTGAACTCGTGACGACGACCGATGAGCTGACGAAATTAAAACAGAACTTGCTCGGGACGACGCTTGTCGTCGAATCGCTTGAACAAGCGAACGCGATTGCCCGTGCAACGGGACATCGGTATCGGCTCGTGACGCTCGACGGAGATGTCGTCAACGTCGGTGGTTCGATGACAGGGGGGAGCCGGAAAAAAGGGACGCCACTCTTTAGTCAATCACGGGAGTTAGACGAACTCCGCGAAGGGCTGACGCAAGGACAGGCGGTCATTCGTGAACAAGAGCGCCGCCTCGCGGAGATGAAAGTAGTAGATGAACAATTGAACGTTACGCTTGAGACGCTTGCGCAAGAAATGAAAACGACGCGAACGACACTTGAATCACTTCGGGATGAATTGACGGAGGCGAAACATGGTCTCGCAATCACAGCTTCGGAACTGTCCGTCCAAGATGGCCAGTTGCAACGGTTGGCGGAGCAAGAACGGGAAGCGAAGGCGACGATTGAACAAGCTGAGCACGATATCGCGAACTTGACGAAGCGGCAACAAGAACTCAGACGTGATCTCGATCAGCTAAAAGAGGCACAGGCACGGGGTGCTGTGACAATCGAAGACTTGAAACAACAACAAGCAGATGCCTTGCTCGAAGAACGGACAATGATCTTGAAGTTAGATCAAGTCAATCGTGAAGTCGAACGAATCGAAGAATCGTTGAATCATGCGAAACTCGAACGGAGTCATAAGCGGCGTGATTTAAAACATGTGCTCGAAGGGTTTGGTGAAGGTCAAATCGAAGCATTGCATGCAGAGCAGGCGCAGATGCTTAAAGAACAAACAACGGTTGAACAAGAATTGAAAGCAATCACGGACCAAATCCAACGTGACGGCGAAAGTTTACGACTTCTACGGATCCGTGAAGCGAAGCTGAAAGAGGAGCAACAGTCGGCGAAACAACAAGTCGATCAAGCGCGCCTCAACCACGGCAGAATCAGTACACGTCTTGAAACACGTCAAGAAATGCTCGACGAGATGGGGCTGATTCTCGAATTGATTGTACCGCTGACGATTCCATTCGAAGAGGCGAAAGAGGAAGTACACCTGCTCAAGCGTCAATTAGAAGAAATCGGAGTTGTTAATATCGGTGCGATTGAAGAGTTCGCTGAAGTCGATCAACGGTTTACGTTCCTCTCGACGCAACGTGATGACTTAGTGACGGCGAAAACGGATTTATATGCCGTCATCGATGAGATGGATCGTGAAGTCGTCCGACTTTTTAAAGAGACGTTCACGGCTGTACGGGAACACTTCCGTGAGACATTCCGCGAATTGTTCGGTGGAGGAGAAGCGGACTTGATTCTTGTCGATCCGAGCGACCTCTTGACGAGCGGGATCGACATCGTCGCGAAACCACCGGGTAAAAAACTACAGAACTTGTCACTCTTATCTGGTGGGGAACGCGCGTTGACGGCGATTGCCTTGTTGTTCGCGATTTTGAAGACGCGTCCCGTCCCGTTTTGTGTACTTGATGAGGTCGAAGCAGCTCTTGACGAAGCGAACGTTGCCCGGTTCGGTGAGTTCGTTCATCAGTTGGCGCGTGATACACAATTCATCATCATCACACACCGGAAAGGTACGATGGAGTCAGCGGATGTTTTGTACGGCGTGACGATGCAACAAAACGGTATTTCGGAAGTGTTATCCGTTAAACTAGAAGAGGCACGGCGAACATTGACTGAAGAAGTAGAATCAAAGGAGCTAAAACAATGAGTTTTTTTAAGAAACTAAAAGACCGGTTGACGACGTCGACACAAGAAGTCACGTCTAAGTTTACGGAAGGGTTGTCGAAGACGCGTGACGGGCTTGCGAGTGCCGTCAATGATCTCGTCTACCGTTTCCGGGAAGTCGATGAAGAATTTTTTGAAGAGTTAGAAGAAGTGCTGATTCAAGCTGACGTCGGTGTGACGACGACGATGGATTTGGTCGAAAAATTAAAGATTGAAGTCAAACGAAAAAATGTTAAAGATACAAAAGAAGTCCGTGATGTACTCGTCGAAGTCGTCGCCAACATGTTGATTGAAGAAGAAGAAACGGAACTTGATTTAGACCACGACCTCAGTGTCATCTTATTCGTGGGTGTCAACGGTGTCGGGAAAACGACGACGATCGGGAAACTTGCGAATCGCCTGAAAAATGAAGGGAAAACGGTCATGCTCGCAGCAGGGGATACATTCCGAGCAGGCGCCATCGATCAGTTGCAAGTCTGGGGCGAGCGCTCCGGCGTACCGGTCATCCGTCAGGGAGAAGGATCAGATCCTGCTGCCGTCGTCTTCGATGCTGTCCAAGCGGCAAAAGCGCGGAAAGTCGATGTCTTGATTTGTGATACGGCAGGACGTCTGCAAAACAAAGTCAATTTGATGAATGAACTCGAGAAAGTCAAACGGGTCATCGAACGTGAAATTCCAGGCGCACCACACGAAGTCCTGCTTGCGCTCGACGCGACGACCGGACAGAATGCGATGGTGCAAGCCAAAGCGTTCAAACAAGCGACGAATGTCAGCGGCATCGTCTTGACGAAGCTTGACGGGACAGCAAAAGGTGGCATCGTTCTCGCGATTAAGAATGAACTGAATCTCCCCGTGAAGTTCGTCGGATTAGGTGAAAAGATTGACGATCTCCAACCGTTTAATGCCGAGCAATTCGTCCACGGTCTCTTCGGTGACGTATTCGAAGAAAAGCAAACGACGGACGAGGCACCGGAAGAGGAATAAGCTAGGTTTGCTTGTAAAGAAAAAAACTTGACAACACACTGTGAGGGCTGTACTATACTATCTGTAAAGGAATTTCACTTAACAACCGTGGAGGTGCTCGGATGACACTTGATAAAACGAACCGGATGAATTATCTGATTGACTTTTATCAGGAGCTTTTGACGCCGAAACAACGAAATTATATGTCACTCTATTATTTAGATGATTTTTCGTTAGGTGAAATCGCCGATGAGTTTGAAGTCAGCCGACAAGCAGTCTACGACAACATAAAACGTACGGAAGCGATGCTTGAGCAATATGAAGAACGACTTTCCTTGTTTCAAAAATATGAGCAGCGAAAGATCCTTCTTGATGAACTGAAGCAGCTCGACCTTCCAAGCGAGGCACTGGTGACGATTGAATCACTGGAGCAATTAGAGTAGGAGGCATCATCAATGGCATTCGAAGGATTATCGGAACGGCTTCAAGCCAGTCTCGCCAAAATGCGAGGTAAAGGTAAGATTTCTGAAGCGGACGTAAAGGAAATGATGCGTGAGGTCCGCCTCGCGTTGTTAGAAGCCGACGTCAACTTCAAAGTAGTGAAACAGTTCGTAAATGATGTGAAGGAGCGCGCCGTCGGTCAAGACGTGATGACGTCTCTAACACCCGGTCAACAAGTCGTCAAAATCGTCCATGACGAATTGACGAAATTGATGGGGGAAGAAGTATCTCCGTTGACGCTCGCTAACCGTCCGCCGACAGTCATTATGATGACTGGTCTTCAAGGGGCAGGTAAGACGACGACAACCGGAAAACTCGCCAATCATTTACGAAAAAAACACAATCGCAGTCCACTGCTCGTCGCAGCGGATATTTACCGTCCGGCTGCGATTAAACAACTTGAGACGCTAGGAAAACAACTTGAATTACCGGTCTTCTCGATGGGAGATCAGGTAAGTCCACAAGAAATCGTAACCGGCGCGCTCGACTATGCAAAAGAGCATCACCACGATATCGTGTTGATCGATACGGCGGGACGCTTACATGTCGATGAGGACCTCATGCAGGAACTTGTCGATGTGAAGGAAATCGCCAAGCCTAACGAAATCTTCCTTGTCGTCGACTCGATGACGGGTCAGGATGCGGTCAATGTCGCACAAAGCTTTAATGAAAAGCTCGGCGTGACAGGGGTCGTCCTGACGAAACTCGACGGAGATACTCGAGGCGGAGCAGCACTCTCCATCAAGGCAGTCACCGGAGCACCGATTAAGTTCGTCGGTCTTGGAGAGAAGCTAGACGCAATCGAGCCATTCTACCCAGAGCGGATGGCGTCACGGATTCTCGGTATGGGAGATATGTTAACGCTGATTGAAAAAGCAGAGTTCCAAATGGACGCAACACGCGCCAAGGAGCTCGAAGGCAAAATGCGCGATGCATCGTTCACGTTTGACGATTTCATCGAGCAGTTGCAGCAAGTGAAACAGATGGGTCCTTTGGATGAGTTGTTAGGAATGATTCCGGGTGCCGGTAAAGGAAAGATGAAGGGCTTGAAAAATGCTCAAATCGATGAGAAGCAACTTGTTTATGTCGAAGCGATTATTCAATCGATGACAAAACGGGAGCGGACTGAACCGGAAATCCTCAATGCGAGTCGTCGGAAACGGATTGCGCGCGGCAGTGGTCGTAGCATTCAAGAAGTGAACCGGTTGATCAAGCAATTTGAAGACATGCGGAAGATGATGAAACAATTCTCCGGCAAAATGGGCAAAGGGAAAAAGAAAGGCGGCTTTGGCCTCCCATTCTTCTAAAAGTCTTTTCTCTTTTGCTGTAACGTTGTATACTAGTGAAGTTGTCAATTTGACTAAACCAAAAAACTATTTAATATCTGGAGGGACTTACGAATGGCAGTTAAAATTCGTCTTAAGCGCATGGGCGCAAACAAATCACCTTTCTACCGTGTGGTAGTAGCAGACTCACGTGCACCACGTGATGGTCGTTTCATCGAGCAAATCGGATACTACAACCCGGTTGCTAAACCAGAAGCAGAAGTAAAACTTAACGAAGAGCTCGCTCTTAAATGGCTCGCTGAAGGTGCTAAACCATCAGACACAGTTCGTAACCTCTTCTCAAAAGCTGGTATCATGGAGAAATTCCACAACGCGAAACTCGCGAAGTAAGACATTTGGAGGTGAGCGAAAGCTTACCTCCTTTTTGTTGCAGAAAAATAGAAGAATGACGATTTTAAAGGAAGGAAGTGAAGAAGATGCAATGGTTAGAAGTCGCGAAAATCGCGAATACACACGGTCTAAAGGGAGAATTGAAGTTACTTGCGAGTACAGATTTTCCGGAAGAACGCTTTAAAGTCGGAAATGACGTATTTCTCGAGATGGAGGGGACGTATGTACCGCTGACGGTGAGCGGTTACCGGAAACATAAACAATTCGTCATGGTGACCTTCAAAGGAATGCATCACATCAACGACGTCGAAAAGTATAAAGGGATGAAACTTTTCGTGCAGCCGGAAGTCTTACAAGAGCTCGGAGAAAATGAATACTACTACCACGAAATCATCGGTTGCGACGTCTATGACGGAGATGAGAAAATCGGGGTCGTCTCGGAAATCTTAGAGACCGGAGCAAACGATGTCTGGACGATTAAACGTCCGGGAAAAAAAGACGTCTTGATTCCGTACATCGAACAAGTCGTCGCGTCGATCGATGTGCAAGAAAAGCGGATTCAAATCACACCATTACCTGGATTGATTGAAGGATGAACATCAAAGTCTTGACGCTTTTTCCGGACATGTTCACAGCACTCGATCATTCAATCGTCGGACGGGCACAAGAAGATGCGCGGATACATCTCGAGTACATTAACTTCCGAGACTATTCGACGAATCGACATGGGCGTGTCGATGATTCTCCTTACGGGGGTGGTGCTGGGATGTTGTTGACGCCGCAACCTGTTTTTGACGCTGTTGCGGCCTTGCCGAAAGCGAATCGTCGCATCGTTGCGATGACACCGACAGGGCAGCGTTTTGATCAAGCAGTAGCAGAAGAATGGGCGCAGGAATCGGAACTTGTTTTCTTATGTGGACATTATGAAGGGTTTGATCAACGGATTCATGACGAACTGGTGACGGACGAGGTGTCGCTTGGAGACTTCGTTTTGACGGGAGGGGAATTAGCTGCGATGACGATGATTGATGCCGTCGTCCGTTTGTTACCTGATGTCCTCGGCAAGTCGGCCAGTCATGAAGACGATTCATTTTCGACCGGATTGCTCGAATACCCCCATTATACCCGTCCTGCCGACTATAACGGATCAAGGGTACCGGACGTCTTATTATCCGGGAATCATGCAAAAATCGAGCAGTGGCGAAGACAGCAAGCCTTGAAGCGGACGCTCGAGCGACGCCCTGATTTACTCGAGACAGCCGACTTGTCCGCAAGTGATTTAAAGTACCTCCAGTCAATTTCAGGATTGTCAAAAGAATGAAATTGTGATAAGTTAAAACATGTGGCAAAAGCCACCTATTAACGATGTTCCGCTGTTGGATGCAATAAGCAAATGAAGATAAGAACATTGGTGAAAAAAGGAGAAATCATTCATGAACACACAACAATTGTTCCGTGAAATTACACAAGAACAAATCAAGTCAGACGTCCCTTCGTTCCGTCCTGGGGATACAGTCCGTGTACACGTTAAAGTCGTCGAGGGTACGCGTGAGCGGATCCAGCTTTTCGAAGGCGTAGTCATCAAACGTCACGGTGGCGGCATCAGTGAAACTTTCACAGTCCGTAAGATTTCTTACGGAGTTGGCGTAGAGCGTGCTTTCCCGCTCCACTCACCACGTGTTGCACAAGTCGAAGTCGTTCGTTACGGTAAAGTCCGTCGTGCGAAACTTTACTACCTCCGTAACCTTCGTGGTAAAGCGGCGCGTATTAAAGAAGTTCGTCGTTAATCATGTGAAAAAGTGGCTTGTCCTCGGACAAGCTTCTTTTTTTTATCGTTTATGCGTATACTAAGTCTAGGTTAAAGATTTAATCAAAGGAGTGGAACGCGTGAAGGAGTTATTTAGTTGGGTAAAGGCGCTTGTCGTAGCGCTCGTGATTGCGTTCATCATCCGAACGTTTCTATTCGTCCCGGTCATCGTGGACGGCGAGTCGATGATGCCGACACTGCACAATTCAGACCGGATGGTCGTCAATAAGGTTCCCTATTACTTTAATGAACCAGAGCGTGGCGATATCGTCGTCTTCCATGCGACGGAAACACGTGACTATATTAAACGTGTCATCGCTGTCCCAGGCGATACGCTGTACTACAAGGATGATATGCTGTATATCAACGATAAAAAAGTGGAAGAACCATATTTAAAAGAATTTAAAGCGCAAATGAATGGTGTTCCTTTGACGGAAGACTTTACATTAGAAGAACGGACCGGCGAAACGAAAGTACCCGCCGGTAAAGTATTCGTCATGGGGGACAACCGTCAAAACTCGAAAGATAGCCGTGACATCGGGTTCGTCGATGAAGATCAAATCGTCGGAACGACAAATTTCGTCTTTTATCCGTTCGGTGATTTACGATCAGTTGATTAAAAAATCATGGGCGCGTAGTAAGGTGAGTCTAGCAGAAACAGCTCCATCAACCGTGCGTTTGATGGAACAAGGTCAGGAATTGAGTAGTGTCCGCACGACACTACTTCTTTTCTTGGCTTTTTTTGCGTATACTAAGGGATGGATCGTTTCTTGAGAACGAAGTGACGGTAACTGAAGCAGGTCTTACCGCGTCACACAACATGAAGTTAGCAGTCCAGTAATATGATGAGTTGAGGTGGAATATATGACGATACAATGGTTCCCTGGTCACATGGCGAAAGCACGTCGTGAAGTCCAGGAAAAATTAAAATTAATCGACGTCGTCATCGAATTGGTCGATGCACGTCTCCCGATGTCGAGTCGCAATCCGATGGTCGAGCAAATTACGGCAGGAAAACCGCGGTTAATCGTCTTGAACAAAGCCGATATGGCTGATGCGCGTTTGACGGAGCGCTGGATGAAGGCCCTTCGTAAGGACGGAGTCGATGTCATCGCTGTCGATGCGAAACACAATAAGGGTCTTGGACAAATTCATGAAGGTGCATTACGCCTGATGAAAGAAAAACATGATCGCATGCGTGAAAAGGGACGAAATCCGAGTGCGATTCGAGCGTTGATCATCGGCATCCCGAACGTCGGGAAATCAACATTAATCAATCGCCTTGCCGGACGAAACATTGCCATCACGGGTGACCGCCCGGGTGTGACGAAACGTCAGCAATGGATCAAAATGAAGACGGGTGAGATGGAGTTGCTCGATACACCAGGTATTCTCTGGCCGAAGTTCGACGATCAGTTGGTTGGCTATCGTCTAGCAGCAACAGGTGCAATCAAAGATGATATCTTAAACATCGATGACATCGCGCTGTTTGCCATCCGTGAGCTCAAATCGCGTTATCCGGAGCAATTGATGGAACGCTATCGCTTAGACGATGTGTCCGGTGAAGCCGTTGATGTACTAGAAGCAATCGGGAACAAACGAGGGTTCAATTCAGGTGGATACGTCGATTTCGAACGGACGAGCGAGATGTTGTTACATGAGCTACGGACGGAAAAAGTCGGACGTGTGACACTTGAAACAGTCGAAGAATGGGCAACAACAGCAGAATAAGACGAGCTTGGAACCTTCTCTAGAAGGTCCAAGCTTTTTTCGAAATAGGAGTGAATGTCAGATGAAGATTCAAGACTTAAGAGAACGTCTCAAAGGGATTTCACGCGAACAATTCGCAGCCATCGAACAGGATCTGATGCATGATGAACGAAAAGGGATCAGGCTGTTATTGAAACAAACAAGCCGTCGCCTCGATCTCGAAGAACAATTGCGCCTCAGTTTTATTGAACGCTCGCAGTTCGAAGAAGCTTACCGGGCACAGGGGTGGGAGAAGATTGCTGGTGTCGATGAGGTCGGGCGAGGTCCGCTTGCTGGACCTGTCGTCGCGGCAGCAGTCATCTTACCAAAAGATTTTTATCACCCCGCGTTGACGGACTCAAAACAAATGTCAAAAAAACAACGGCAACTGGCGTATCAGCATATTCGTAAAGTCGCAGAGGTCGCCATCGGCATCATCGAACCAGCAGAAATTGACCGGATCAATATTTACCAAGCCTCGAAACAGGCGATGTTACAAGCGGTGAATGGCGTGTCTGCCGAGGCATTGCTCGTCGATGCGATGGAGCTTGATCTCAATCTACCTCAAACGTCACTGATTAAAGGGGATGCGCGTAGCATCTCAATCGCAGCGGCGAGCGTCATTGCGAAGGAAACGCGTGATGCGATGATGGAGGACTATGCGAAACAGTATCCGGGATACGGGTTTGAGCAACATGCAGGGTACGGGACAGCACAGCATTTGCAGGCACTCGATACATACGGTGTGACACCGATTCATCGCAAAACGTTCAAACCGGTTCTTGATCGACTCTAGGAGGTGAATGCGTGTGCAAATCGAACATCGGGCCTTACTTCCCTTTAAGATTATTGATCAAGCCAACATGCCGTTACGCGAAGGGGCAAATGTCGTCGGGAAAGTATTGAAATTATTGCCGGACGGGTTAATGGAGTTGCAAGTCGGACAACGGGTCCTAACGGCTGGAACAACGGCTGATTTAAAAGAAGGAATGTCGTACCGATTCGTCGTGACGAGCACGGAAGGGCAACCGGTGCTGAAGATTTTATCGGAAGCTCCACAAACTGCGGCGAAACAAATCCTGCCTTCGATGCTTGAAAGTCTCTTGCGACCAGCGTCAGAGGGAGTACCGCAGACGACACGTGCGCTGTTACAACAACTTGGCCAACGCGCGATGGGAGGATCGGGTCAAGTACTCAAACAGACAATTGTTGAGCTCATTCAGTTAGCGCGTACTGCAGAGGCAGATGGGCAAGGGTCCCTTGACCGAAAGACGAGTGATCAAATCTTGACGCAACAACTCGTTCAAGCGACGAATGAACCGGGACGCGGCATCTTTATGTTGCAACTACCACAGTTTGGTCCCTTTGAAGATGTCGATGTGACGATGGAAGCACCGTTCGACAAAAAAGAATTCAATCCGGACCATGCCCGAATCGCTTTTTATCTCAAACTGCCTCAGTTGGGCGAAATTGCGATTGACTTATTAATCACTGATCGAAAGATGGCTGTTTCCGTCTTTCATCCGGATCAACGGATTAGCGCATTCATGGACGCTTATCAACCGATGATGGAACAACGCTTAAAGGAGCAGGGATATGAGTTGATTCGTTTTGAATTGGTCGAACAAACGAAAGAGCGGGTGCCTATCGATTTGACACGTCGGAGTGGAAGGGTGGATTATCAAGCATGAAAAAAGCGATTGCTTTATCTTATGAAGAACAAATGGCAGCTCCAAAAGTCGTCGCCAAAGGTTCCGAAATCGTCGCCGAGCGGATTTTAGAAGAAGCGATCCGACACAACATTCCGATTAGGCAAGATCAGACATTGGTAACATTACTTGATGCAATCGAGGTGTCTGAGCAAGTTCCGCCGGAGTTATACGGGGTCATCGCCGAGCTGTTTGCCTTTTTGTATCAGCTCGATCATGAGGGAATCACGAAAAAATAAATGCTTTCGGTCGATAACGATAGACAGCGCTTCCAATTTTAACTACAATGAAAGAGCCGAAACTAAAGGGGTTAAGGGGGATTTTTTCATGAATGTACATGAATATCAGGCAAAAGAGTTACTTCGTTCATACGGTGTACCTGTACCGAACGGAATCGCAGCATTTACGGTCGAAGAGGCTGTCGATGCAGCAGAACAATTGTCAGGCCCAATTAAAGTTGTCAAAGCACAGATTCACGCAGGGGGACGCGGTAAAGCTGGTGGTGTCAAACTAGCAAAATCGCAAGAAGAAGTAAAAGAATTCGCGACGGAGTTACTCGGCAAAACGCTCGTCACGCATCAAACAGGACCAGAAGGTAAAGTCGTTCAACGTCTTCTCGTCGAAGAAGGTTGTGCGATTGATAAGGAATACTATCTCGGGATTGTCCTTGATCGTGTGACAGGTCGTGTCGTCATCATGGGTTCAAGTGAAGGCGGAATGGATATTGAAGAAGTGGCAGAAGCGACTCCTGAAAAAATCATCAAGGAAATCGTTGATCCAGCAGTCGGACTTCAAGCTTTCCAAGCACGTAAATTAGCGTTCGCAATGGGTGTACCCGTTAAACTCGTTAACAAATTCGTTGGTATGGTGACGAAACTCTACACGTTCTTCGTTGAAAAGGATTGCTCAATCGCTGAAATCAATCCACTCGTCACAACAAAAGACGGTGATGTCGTTGCACTTGACGCGAAGTTGAACTTCGATTCGAATGCGTTGTATCGTCATGCGGACATCGTCGCACTCCGTGATGAAACGGAAGAAGATCCACGTGAAGTCGAAGCTTCAAAAAGCGATTTGAACTACATCGCGCTTGATGGGAATATCGGCTGTCTCGTTAATGGCGCAGGTCTTGCGATGGCAACGATGGACATCATCAAACACTTCAGTGGCGATCCGGCCAACTTCCTCGATGTAGGTGGCGGCGCGACGAAAGAGAAAGTAACAGAAGCGTTCAAATTGATTCTCTCAGATGATAACGTCAAAGGAATTTTTGTCAACATCTTCGGCGGCATCATGAAGTGCGATGTCATCGCGGAAGGGATCGTTGCAGCAACAAAAGAAGTCGGCTTAGAGTTACCACTCGTCGTTCGTCTTGAAGGAACAAATGTTGACGCAGGGAAACAGATTCTCAAAGATTCAGGTCTAGCGATTACAGCAGCTACATCAATGGCAGACGGCGCAGAAAAAATCGCTGCGCTCGTGAAGTAAGGGGGAGCTAAGGATGAGTATTTGGGTAAACGAATCAACAAAAGTGATCATTCAAGGAATTACAGGTAATCAAGGGATGTTCCACGGTGAACAAATGATTGATTACGGAACGAACCTCGTCGGTGGTGTTACACCAGGTAAAGGCGGAACAGAAGTGCTCGGTGGCGTGCCTGTCTTTGATACGGTTGCGCAAGCAGTCGCTAAAACAGGGGCAAATGCATCGATTATCTATGTACCACCAGCATTCGCTGCGGATGCAATCATGGAAGCAGCGGATTCAGACATCGCTCTCATCATCTGTATCACAGAAGGAATTCCAGTTCTTGATATGGTAAAAGTAAAACGTTATCTTGACGGAAAACCAGTTCGTTTGATTGGTCCGAACTGTCCTGGCGTTATCACACCGGGTGTCGCGAAACTTGGCATCATGCCTGGTTACATCCACACACCAGGTCATGTCGGAATCGTTTCACGTTCTGGGACATTGACGTATGAAGCGGTGCACCAATTGACGACGGCTGGAATCGGTCAATCGACTGCTGTCGGTATCGGTGGTGATCCTGTCAATGGGACAGACTTCATCGACACGCTCAAAGCGTTCAATGAAGATCCTGAAACAAAAGCGGTCATCATGCTTGGTGAAATCGGTGGTACGGCAGAAGAAGAAGCGGCTGAGTGGGTCAAAGCCAACATGACGAAGCCGGTCATCGGATTCATCGGTGGACAAACTGCTCCTGAGGGAAAACGTATGGGTCATGCGGGTGCCATCATCTCAGGTGGTAAAGGTACGGCATCGGAAAAAATCAAGACACTTCGTGCAAATGGTATCGAAGTCGCAGACTCTCCGGCAGTCATTGGTGAAACGTTAATTCGTGTCATCAAAGATGCTGGTATCTACGATCAATGTGTCACGGGTTCAACGGTCAAATAAAAACGTCGAGAGCTGTCCTGAAGATTCAGGACGGCTTTCTTCTATATAAAAGGAGTGTATGTTAATGGAGCGAGAATGGTATGTCCGATTTGCAGCCTGTCGTGTTCCTTATCCAATCGTCGCCTTAGTAGAACAATACGGTATTTTATCGGTCGCTGATCTTCCGACAAATGCCGAGAGTAAAAAGCGATATCAAGCAGCTCTTTCGCTCGAACACCTCCCGTCTCAGTTACTTGTCCCGACCGATCCCGAGTTCCCGCAACAGTTACTACACATACCACGACCGATTTACGGTCTGTATTACGTAGGTGACCCGTCGCTTCTGCGTCACCCTTTAATCAGCATCATCGGTAGCCGAACCCCATCCCCGTCCCATAAAGAACGTCTATCGTTCTTACGCCCGTTTTTTAATTCCCCTTTCGTCACTGTCTCTGGTGGAGCTTACGGGATTGATTCCCTCGTCCATCGCCTTTCCTTGAAGTATGACCAACCAACCATCGCCGTCATGGCAACAGGACTCGATTCTCTTTATCCGAAACAACACGAGGCCCTCTTTAATCGCATCGCACAAGCTGGTTTGTTGCTCTCCGAGTACCCTCCCGAGACCCCCATTCAAAAATTCCAATTTTTAGAACGTAATCGCATCATTGCTGGATTATCATCAGCCCTCGTCATCGTCGAAGCAGCGTTGAAAAGCGGAACGATGAACACGGCAGGACACGCTCTCGACCAAGGGAAAGACGTCTATTGCTTGCCGGGTTGTCCGACTGAAAAAATGTTTTGTGGAACGAATCAATTGATTGCGGAAGGGGCGATTCCGCTCCTGAATCCGGAAGAAGTTTCAAAAAGTATCTTGATGGACGTTGACAAATGGGAATCGAGACTACTATGATAAGTGAGATTAAAATACGAGTACGCCTCTAATAGGGAGCGATTGCAATGGCAAAATATTTAGTAATCGTCGAATCACCTGCAAAGGCAAAAACCATCAAACGTTATCTCGGTTCGAACTATACCGTGAAAGCATCGATGGGGCATGTCATCGATTTGCCAAAAAGCCAAATGGGTGTCGACGTCGAACATGACTATGAACCAAAATATATTACGATTCGTGGTAAAGGTCCGGTCTTGAAAGAATTGAAAACTGCTGCTAAAAAAGCACAAAAAATCTATCTCGCGGCCGACCCTGACCGTGAAGGGGAAGCGATCGCTTGGCATTTAGCGAAAGCCCTCGGTGTCGATGAATCGACAGAGTGTCGGGTCGTCTTCAATGAAATCACAAAAGACGCCATCAAGGATTCGTTCAAGAAACCCCGCAAGATCAACTATGATCTTGTCGACGCGCAACAAGCGCGGCGTATTTTGGACCGTCTTGTTGGGTACAGCATGAGTCCGTTACTTTGGAAGAAAATTAAAAAAGGATTGTCTGCGGGGCGTGTTCAATCGGTTGCCGTGAAGATGATTATTGATCGGGAACAAGAAATCAATGCCTTTTTACCAGAAGAGTACTGGACGATTAAACTTGAGCTTGATGCGAACGGTGAAAAACTCGAAGCAAACTTTTATGGCGTCGACGGTAAAAAACGTGAACTCCATTCTGAAGAAGATGTCAACGAGGTGTTGGCAAAACTTTCAGAATCCTTTACGGTCGACTCGGTAACGAAGAAAGAGCGCAAACGTAATCCAGCGTTACCGTTTACAACAAGTTCGCTCCAGCAAGAAGCGGCACGTAAGCTTAATTTCCGGGCGAAGAAAACGATGATGATTGCCCAACAACTCTACGAGGGAATCGAGTTAGGGAAAGAAGGGACAATCGGTTTGATTACGTATATGCGTACCGATTCGACACGAACGTCTGAAACAGCGAACCTCGAAGCGCATGGTTTCATCGAAAATGCGTACGGAAAAGAATACATCGCCAGTGAAAAACGTAAAGAGAAAAAAGCGGCCAATTCACAGGATGCGCACGAAGCAGTTCGTCCGACGTCAACGATGCGTGACCCACAACTCGTTAAATCGTATTTGTCGCGAGACCAGTTCCGACTGTATAAACTCATTTGGGAACGATTCGTCGCCAGTCAAATGGCACCGGCGATTTTAGACACGGTCAAAGTTGATTTGAATTCGAACGATGTCATGTTCCGGGCGAACGGTTCGACCGTCAAGTTCCCTGGTTTCATGAAAGTCTACATCGAGGATACAGATGATGAAGCAGTGACGGACGTCAAAGAAGGACTCTTACCACCACTCGAAGACGGTGAAGTCTTGCAACAGGAATCGATTGACCCGAAACAACACTTCACGCAGCCACCGCCACGCTATACAGAGGCACGTTTAGTACGAGCGATGGAAGAACTCGGGATTGGTCGTCCGTCGACATACGCTCCAACACTCGACACGATTCAAAAACGAGGGTACGTGACGCTCGAAGAAAAGAAATTCTTACCGACTGAACTCGGAGAGCTCGTCATTGATATGATTAGTGATTATTTCCAAGAATTCATCACGGTTCAATTCACGGCAGACATGGAAGCGTTGCTTGATGCGATTGAAAAAGGCGACATGCAGTGGACGGAAGTCGTCGATCCGATTTATAAATCATTCGCGAAACGTTTGACGCGGGCGGAAGCAGAAATCGAGAAAATTGAAATCAAAGATGAACCAGCCGGAGAAGATTGCGAAGTATGCGGTCATGCGATGGTCATCAAGATGGGACGGTACGGCAAGTTCATGGCGTGCTCAAACTTCCCGGAATGCCGAAACACGAAGCCGATCCAAGTCGAGATCGGCGTCAAGTGTCCGACATGTGGTACAGGGGACATCGTCGAACGTCGCAGCAAAAAAGGCCGGTTGTTCTATGGGTGTTCAAATTATCCAGAGTGCGAATTCGTCTCATGGGATAAGCCGGTCGAAGAGCCGTGTCCCGTCTGTAGCAGTATGATGGTACAAAAGAAAATCAAGAACGGTGTAAAAGTAGAATGTACATCTTGTGGACATCATGAAACGCGCATCGATCAAGAGCAAGAGGAGGAATGACCGTTGAAACGAGTAACGGTAATTGGCGCCGGGCTCGCAGGCTCTGAAGCAGCATGGCAGCTTGCGAAGCGAGGCGTCCAAGTAGATTTATATGAAATGCGACCGGTGAAGCAGACCCCTGCCCACCATACCGATCAATTTGCAGAGCTCGTCTGTTCGAATTCCTTACGTGCGAATCAATTGACGAATGCAGTTGGTGTATTAAAAGAAGAGATGCGTCAATTAGACTCTCTCATCATGAAAGCGGCTGATTTAGCGAGTGTCCCTGCAGGGGGCGCACTCGCTGTCGATCGGCATGACTTCGCAGGCTATGTGACAGAAACACTGAAGAATCATCCGAACGTCACGGTCCATCATGAAGAGCTTGAAGCGATTCCGGATGGTCCGACGATCGTTGCAACTGGACCACTTACGAGTGCTGCGTTATCTGAATCACTCAAACAGTTCACGGGAGAAGATTATCTGTATTTCTTCGATGCGGCAGCACCGATTCTCGATGGGGATACGATTGATCGAGACAAGGTCTACCTCAAGTCACGCTACGATAAAGGAGAAGCCGCGTACTTGAACTGTCCGATGACAAAAGAAGAGTTTACGCATTTTCATAATGAGCTGATTGCGGCAGAAGTCGTTCCGCTGAAAGAATTTGAAAAAGAAATTTACTTCGAGGGCTGTATGCCATTTGAAGTACTCGCTTCACGCGGACCAAAAACATTGTTGTTCGGACCAATGAAACCGGTCGGTCTTGAAGACCCGAAAACAGGCGAACGTCCTTACGCAGTCGTTCAGCTTCGTCAAGATAACTCGGCTGGAACACTCTTCAACCTCGTCGGTTTCCAAACGCACTTGAAGTGGGGCGAGCAAAAGCGGATCATCCGTTTGATTCCTGGTTTAGAAAATGCCGAAATCGTCCGATATGGTGTCATGCACCGGAATACGTTCGTCAATTCACCGAACTTATTGCAAGCGACGTATCAAACACGGACACGACATGATTTATTCTTTGCTGGTCAAATGACAGGGGTCGAAGGATATGTCGAGTCAGCAGCATCCGGTTTGACGGCAGGGATCAATGCGGCACGGTTAGTGAATGAAGTAGAACCAATCGCGTTCCCGAAAGAGACGATGATGGGGGCGATGGCGCACTACATCACGACGACCGAAGGAAAGAACTTCCAACCGATGAACGCGAACTTTGGACTTGTGCCAGGGCTCGTCGGTCATCCAGTCCGAATGAAGAAACCTGAGAAATATGCGCTCCTCGCAGAACGAGCGTTAGAAGCCATCAAAGACTTTACCGATATGTAAAGAGGATGGGGGAAAAGCCGCAGAAACAGCGGACTTTTCCCCCATTTCTTAATTTTTCATAAAAGCGTGATAATTTCGTCATTTTTTCGGTTTTTGGTCTATTGTCAGACTACTTGCGGTGTGCTATGCTAAGGTCGATTCGAGAACACATGGTCAGGAGGAGGCTCGGAAATGGGATTAGACTCAGAGTTTGAGCGGCTGCGGAAAGACTTTTTGCGGTACGTGCATATCGAACGTCAACTATCTCCGAATACGGGTCGCTCATATGATCAAACCCTTCGACAATACGCCGCTTTTTGCCTCGATCATCAACTACGATCGATTGAATTGGCAACTGCACGGCGTTATTTGTATGCACTCTACGAGCAACAAGCTTCAAAAACGACAATTGCCCAAAAAGTATCATGCTTGAAGCAATTTGGTCGCTTTTTGACGCGCGACACGGATGCAGTCAACCCGTTTGAAGGATTGAAAGCGCCCAAACGTGCCCAATCGTTACAGACCTTTTTAGTTCCATCTGAATACGAACGATTTTTAGAAGCCTTTCGAACGGAAGATACACTAGGCAACCGAAATGTCGCAATGATTGAACTGCTCTATGCGACCGGGATGCGTGTCAGTGAGTTGGCAGGACTAAATCTTCAAGATTTAGATCAAGACTTAGAGTATGTCCATGTATATGGAAAAGGTCGTAAGGAACGCATCACGCCGATTGGTTCTTTCGCTAGACGGACGTTGCAGGTTTACTTGCAAGAGCGTCGAGGAAAAGATGAAAAGGAACAGGCTGTGTTCGTTTCGAAATCGGGACGACGACTGACGACAGACGGTATTCGTAAAATCTTAAAAAAAGGCGATCATTTGCTTTCGAAACATGTGACGCCGCACGCACTTCGACATAGCTTCGCGACAGACCTGTTAGAGAGAGGGGCGGACCTTCGGGCGGTTCAGGAACTCTTAGGTCATGCCTCTCTATCGACGACGGGACAATATACTCATGTAACGACGGAGCGGTTGCGTCATGTTTATCAGCAAGCGCATCCGCGTGCCTAAGGGAGGAAACGGAATGTTTCATGCAACGACGATTTTTGCGATTCAACATAATGGTCAATCCGCGATGAGTGGAGATGGTCAGGTGACATTTGGTAATCAAGTCATCATGAAGAAAAGTGCAAAGAAAGTAAGACGCCTTTATGGGGGAAAAGTGATTGCAGGATTTGCTGGAAGTGTAGCAGATGCCTTTACGCTGTTTGAGAAGTTTGAAGCGAAGCTAGAGATGTATAATGGTAATCTCCAACGTGCCGCAGTCGAGCTAGCAAAAGAATGGCGCGGCGACAAAATGTTACGTCAACTCGAAGCATTGCTACTCGTCATGGACGGGACACATTTACTGCTCGTTTCCGGAAATGGTGAAGTCATCGAACCGGATGATGGAATTCTTGCAATCGGTTCAGGCGGTAATTACGCGCTTGCTGCTGGTCGAGCATTGGCACGTCACGCTGGACAGATGTCAGCAGAAGAAATCGCACGAGCCGCTCTTGAAACAGCCGGAGAGCTCTGCGTGTTCACGAATGATCAAATTGTTTTAGAGACGATTGGAGGAAGTGCAGATGCATGAATTGACACCAAAACAAATCGTAGCCAAATTAGATGAGCACGTCGTTGGACAATCGGATGCGAAACGCGCAGTCGCAATCGCACTTCGTAATCGGTACCGTCGCCAATTACTCGACCCGGCATTACGCGACGAAGTAACACCTAAAAATATTTTGATGATTGGACCGACTGGAGTCGGAAAGACGGAAATCGCAAGACGTCTAGCGAAACTCGTTCGCGCACCATTCGTTAAGATCGAAGCGACAAAATTCACAGAAGTCGGATACGTCGGTCGTGACGTTGAATCAATGGTTCGTGATTTAGTCGAAGCTTCACTCCGACTTGTCAAAGATGAGAAGAAAGAAGCCTTAAAAGATCGAGCAGAAGCCGTTGCGAACGAACGGATCGTGGATGCGTTAGTCGGGAAAAAATCGACGTCGGGTCTTGGTGGTGGAAGTAATCCATTCGAAATGTTGTTTGGTGGTAATCAAGCACAACCTGAACAAGAAACAGCGAATGATACGGCGGACCGCTCAGTCATTCGTCAACAATTAATCAGTGGTCAACTAGAAGACCGCATGATTGATGTCGACGTCGAAGAGCGCCAAATGGATTTATTTTCGGGACAACAAGGGATGGAAGGCTTATCAAACTTACAAGATATGCTAGGTCAAGTCATGCCGAAGAAAACGAAAAGAAGACAACTGACCGTCAAAGAAGCACGACCGATTTTGGCTGCTGAAGAAGCGGAACGTTTACTTGACTTAAACGAAGTCCATGACGAAGCCGTTCGACGTGCGGAGCAGATGGGGATCATCTTCGTCGATGAAATCGATAAAATTGCAACGAAAGGTCAAGATAGCGCCGGCGTTTCACGCGAAGGTGTCCAGCGAGATATCTTACCAATCGTCGAAGGCTCGACCGTCGTGACGAAATACGGCTCGGTCAAAACGGACCATATGTTGTTTATCGCCGCAGGAGCGTTCCATATGGCGAAGCCGTCTGATCTCATTCCAGAGTTACAAGGACGTTTCCCGATTCGAGTCGAGTTGGATAGTTTAACGGAAGAAGACTTCGTCAAGATTTTGACAGAACCGAATCAAGCGTTACTGAAACAATACAAAGCGTTGCTTGGAGCAGAACAGGTCCACGTCAC
Source organism: Exiguobacterium sp. N4-1P (assembly GCF_002214325.1). Lineage (NCBI taxonomy): Bacteria > Bacillati > Bacillota > Bacilli > Caryophanales > Exiguobacterium > Exiguobacterium sp. N4-1P. Next base: position 1,773,501 of record NZ_CP022236.1, on the reverse strand, counting down.
CTTTACCGAGGATGCGATTCGTCAAATCGCGCGGATTGCTGCTCAGGTCAATGATGAAACTGATAATATCGGTGCACGACGTTTATATACAATCATGGAACGGGTGTTAGAGGAACTATCCTTTGAAGCGGCAGATATGCCAGAGTCGGATGTTACGATCACACCACAATATGTAATGGACCGAGTTGGAAAAGTAGCAGATGATCGTGACTTAAGTCAGTTCATCTTATAAGTGGAGGAAGAAAATCATGAATTTATTGGCAAAAACACGAAAGCTTAATACGATGTTACAACAGGAAGCTAGTACACATGTAGACTTTAAAATTATGGCGGAACGGTTAAGTGAAGTCATGGAGTCGAATACATTCATCGTTAGCCGCCGTGGGAAATTACTCGGTATTGCCATCAAGCAACAAATTGAGAATGCACGAATCCGTGGATTCCTCGAAGAACGTCAATTCCCAGAAGACTACACAAAACGTTTATTTAACGTCATGGAAACGACAGCGAATATTACGATTGATAGTGAACATACGGCATTCCCGATTGATAATCGTGATACGTTCGAATCATCTAAAACAACAATCGTTCCAATCATCGGAGGCGGCGAACGCTTAGGGACACTCGTCCTCGGACGAATGGTCGATGATTTCGACGAAGAAGATCTCGTCCTAGCTGAATATGGAGCGACGGTAGTCGGTATGGAGATTCTTCGAGAGAAGGCACATGAAGCTGAGGATAAAGCGCGTAAAAAAGCTGTCGTCCAAATGGCAATCAACTCGTTATCATATTCAGAGCTTGAAGCAATCGAGCATATTTTTGAAGAACTCGACGGCAATGAAGGATTACTCGTCGCATCAAAAATTGCAGACCGTGTCGGGATTACACGTTCCGTCATCGTCAATGCACTGCGCAAGCTTGAAAGTGCGGGTGTCATCGAATCGCGTTCACTCGGTATGAAAGGGACGTATATCAAAATCTTAAACGATAATTTCCTCTATGAATTAGAACGGATTAAATCAAACTAAACAACGAAAACTGGAATCGATCAAGAAGACCTAGTAAATACTAGGTCTTCTTTTCTTATATAGGTATTATTTATCATTTTTATAAGAAAAGGTAATAAAAAACAGGAATTTAACATCTCATTACCCTGATTTTCAAAAAAGTTCTTTCCAAACATTGACCTATTTGTTTCAATTATTTCAGAAGTGTTACTAATGATTACAAAAAAACTAAATACTCGATATAAAATCAAGTGGAGGTTAAGGGATGAATTGGTTAGGCTCAGATTATTCACTCATGACACAAGCCGTCGATCGGACGGTTGCAGCTCAAAAAGTAATCTCAACGAATATTGCGAATGTGGATACACCCGGATACAAAGCAAAACGCCTCGTTTTTGGTGATGTATTGAATTCAGAGATGAAAATGAGTTTACAACGACATGCGACGATTAATACTTCAGGAACGGTCGTCGAACAAAGCACATCGATGCGAAATGATGGAAATGGCGTCGATATTGACCTTGAGATGTCTGAATTATCACGCAATCAAATTGAATATGAAGCGCTAGTCGAACAATTGAATCGTAAATTCTCTGGCATTCAATCTGTTATTCGAGGAGGGCGATAAAGATGACGATGTTCTCAGGATTTCATACATCCGCTACAGGATTAACAGCGCAGCGGCTCCGACTCGATACGGTATCAGCAAACATCGCCAATGCTCAAACGACACGAGGCGAACTCGTGAATGGAGAATGGCAACCGTATGCACGAAAATTAGCCGTATTAAAAGAAACAGGTAACGGCGTCACAGTCAGTGAAATCCGGAAGGATCAAGAGCCGTTTAAATTAGAGTACAATCCAAACAACCCAGATGCAGACGAACTTGGCTATGTAAAAATGCCGAACGTGGATTTATTGAAGGAAATGGTCGATATGATGGGCGCGACCCGCTCGTATGAAGCAAACGTCACGGCGCTGAATGCGACAAAGGCGATGTTAGTAAAAGCGATGGAAATCGGTAAATAACGAGGAGATGACATCATGGCAATTCAACCTATTCAAGGGATGCAACAAATGGTCTTACCATCACAATCAGTCGCTAAGGCGTCCCCAGGAGATTTTAGCGATGTGCTAAGCCAAGCTATTAACGGCTTGAACGACGCGCAACAAGCATCCTCACAAGCACGTGTGGACCTTGCGACAGGGAAGACAACAGATCTACATAACATCATGATTAAAACAGAAGAAGCATCGCTTTCTATGCAACTCGCCATTGAAGTCCGGAATAAGGGGATTGAGGCATACCAAGAAATGATGCGTATGCAACTGTGACTGCTAAGGAAAGCGTGGGAGATGTTTGATGAACGAACGGCTAAAGGCGCGTTTTAGCGCAATCAACACGACATGGAACGAATGGTCACTCACAAAAAAGGCGACCATCATCGGTATTACCTTAATCATTTTATCGGCTCTTATTGCTGCCATCATTTGGTTGTCGACACCGACAATGACGCCCTTGTATTCAAAACTATCACCGCAAGAGGCTGGACAAGTCACTGAAAAATTAAATGAAGATGGCGTTCGTTCGGAAGTTGTGACAGCTTCAGACGGAGTGACGATTCTTGTGCCGGAGGCGAATGCGGAAAATTTGAAAGTAGAGTTGGCTACTGCTGGCATACCGAAGTCCGGTCAAATCGATTATTCATTCTTCAGTGAAAATGCCGGATTTGGTACGACTGACAAGGAAATGAATATTTTAGAGCGCGATACGATGCAGACTGAACTTGAGAACTTGATTACTCAAGTAAACGGGATTGATGCAGCGAAGGTAATGATTACACTTCCTGAAAAAAGCGTCTTTTTATCAGACGCCGAAGAGACGTCAACCGTATCGGTTGTGTTAACGTCAAGCGCTGGGAGTGATTTGAATCAACAGACTGTACAAGGTCTTTACCACTTAATCGCAAAAAGTATTCCTAATTTGAAAGAAGAAAATATTACAATCATGGATCAGTACTTTACGTACTACGAACCGGGCCAGGGAACACAGACGGCTGGGGGCGCAGATCCGATGCAATTAAAGAAAACAACGGAAAATGATTTACGAAAACAAATCCAGCAAATGTTATCCGTCGTTCTCGGACCACAAAAAGCGCTCGTGTCAGTCACGGCAGACGTCGATGTCACACAGCGCCAAGAAGAACAAAAACTAGTCGAACCCGTTGACCCTGATAAAATCGAGGGGATTGTAACTTCGGCAGAAAAGGTTGCCGAAGCCTACACGGGTGCAGCGAATGAAGGAACAGCCGGTACTGGTGAAAATGAGACCATCAACTTCCCGGCCGGTACAGGAACGACAGGTGATACGAGTGAGAAAACGCACGATATCATCAATTATGAAGTAAACCGGATTACGAAACAGATTACGGGAGCACCTTATGAAATACGTGATTTAGGTATTCAAGTCATCGTTGAACCACCAAAAGGTCAAGCTCAAATCGATCCGCAACTTCAAACGGACCTTCAAACGATGCTCTACTCGATTATTCGGACGTCCATCACGAAAACGGATGCAAAAGCGACGTTGACGGATGCCGAATTGACGAACAAGGTCGTCGTCATGTCCCGACCGTTCGCTGAAACACCAACACAAAAAGCGACGACTACAGTCACGCCGATGTGGGTTTGGTTCGCGCTTGGTGCAGCAGCACTGATCGTCATCGGCGCCATCTTCATGATGATGCGACGACGTCGTACGACGGAAGTCGAAGAGTTAGAAGAATGGACACCAATCGAAACAGAGATTCCAGAACTATCGACAGAAGATACGAGTGGCGGAGCAGTCAAACGGAAACAGCTTGAAAAATTAGCATCCTCAAATCCAGATGAATTTGCGAAGTTATTACGCACATGGTTAGCGGAGGATTGATGAGATGAAGAAACTAGATATGAATAGTCGTGAGAAAGCAGCGATCTTGATGATTTCGTTAGGTCCAGAAGTGGCGGCGAACGTCTACAAACATTTGACTGAAGAAGAAATGGAATGGTTGACACTCCAAATTTCGAGCATGAAACGAATTGATCCTGAAGAAAAACTAGAAGTACTCGAAGAATTTCATGAGTTGGCAACGGCGCAAAACTACATTACGCAAGGTGGTATCGGCTTTGCGAAAAATGTGCTTGAAAAAGCATTAGGTGAAGAAAAAGCGATGGAATTGATTCATCGATTAACTTCGACCTTGCAAGTCCGGCCGTTCGAGTTTGCCCGTAAAGCAGATCCGAAGCAATTACTGAACTTCATTCAAAACGAACATCCACAGACGATTGCACTCGTCTTGGCACATCTCGACCCGGGAAAGTCCGGTCAGATTCTTTCGGAGCTTCCAGCTGAGGCGCAATCGGATGTAGCACGACGAATTGCAACGATGGACCGAATGAACCCGGAAATCATCAGCGAAGTCGAACAGATTCTTGAGCGGAACTTATCTCAAGCCGGTATGCAAGATTATGCGCAGTCTGGTGGTATCGAGGCAGTCGTTCAAGTATTGAACGGTGTCGATCGGACGACGGAACGGACAATCCTCGATACGCTCGAAATTCAGGATCCGGAACTCGCCGAAGAAATCAAAAAACGAATGTTTGTCTTCGAAGATATTGTCACACTCGATGCACGAGCAATCCAACGAATCATCCGCGAAGTTTCAAACGAAGATTTGTTGCTTGCGCTTAAAGTCTCGTCGGACGATGTCAAAGAAATGGTGTACCGAAACATGTCTCAGCGAATGGTCGAATCGTTCAAAGAAGATATGGAATTCATGGGACCCGTCAGATTGCGCGATGTCGAAGAAGCTCAAAGCCGAATCGTCGGAATCATTCGTCGCCTAGAGGATATGGGTGAAATCGTCGTCGCACGTGGTGGAGGAGATGATATCGTTGTCTAACGTCATTAAACGACAAATTGTCATCGAAGGTCATCAGCGCACAATTCTTCATCAAGAAGAGCGAGCGATTGAACTGGATGCCGAGCCGAGTATTTCTTATGAGGCGTTGATGGCAAAAGGTCAAAATGAGCTCGACGAGCAACTTCAGCTGATGCGTCAACAAGAAGAAGCGCGTCGACAGGCTTTTGAACAGGAACGTGAAATGGCTTTACAGGAAGCGAAGGAACAAGGCTATCAAGCGGGTTATGAGCGAGGGCAGCAAGACGGACTAGACGCTTATGCACGAAAACTCGAGGAAACGAATCAATTTGCAATGCGTCTTGAGCAGATGCAGACGGACCGCTTGTTAGCGATGGAAGATGAATTATGTGCATTGTCACTGCAAGTGACCCATCATTTTTTAGAAAAATTACATGATACAGATGAGGAAGCACTCTATCAATCGATTCACCAATTGATTATTCAGTTCCGTGACCGTGAAAAGATCATTGTTTACACGTCTGCAGAAGATTTTGAACGGGTTGTATTACTGGATGAACGTCTACATACGATTTTAGGTGGTGCTGCGACAATCAGCTTACGAATTGATCCGGAACTCGCGCCTCGCGATTTCCGTATCGATTCAGAAAATGGAGCGATTACGGGCGGGCTTACTTCTAGTTATGAGGCATTGATTAACCAGGTGACTGAGGTGCTACAAGATGTATAACGTGAAGCAGTTGCAAGCGGCCGTTCGAGATATTCGGACGGATGACTTAGTCCGGCATTCCGGTAAAGTCGTGCAAGTAATCGGTTTAATGATTGAATCACGAGGACCGACGGCAGTCGCAATCGGGGAACGGTGTTTGATTCAACTGCACCGAGGTCAAGAAATCGAAGCAGAGGTTGTCGGCTTCCGAGAAGGGCACGTCTTATTGATGCCTTACGGTGAAACGACAGCAATTGCACCAGGATCAATCGTCATCGCAACAGGAAAACCACTTCACGTACCCGTCGGTGAGGAACTGATCGGGAAAGTATTAGATGGATTAGGTCGAGCACTTGATGGTGAGGAGTTGACTCACCTCCGGACAACATCAATCGTGCGAAAACCACCGAGTCCACTTGAACGACCACGTATCAATGAAGTGTTGTCGACAGGTATCCGCGCCATTGATGGTCTGTTGACAGTCGGTCAAGGGCAACGCGTCGGTTTGTTTGCCGGGTCTGGTGTCGGGAAATCAACACTGCTCGGAATGATTGCAAAACGTTCGACTGCTGACATCAATGTGATCGCCTTGATTGGAGAGCGAGGGCGGGAAGTGAAAGAGTTCATCGAAGCGGAGTTGGGCGAAGAAGGGATGAAGCGTTCCATCATCGTCGTCGCGACGAGTGACCAACCACCGCTTGTCCGTTTAAAAGGAGCCTATACGGCGACAGCAATCGCAGAATACTTTCGGGATCAAGGTAAGAATGTCGTCTTGATGATGGACTCCGTTACGCGGTTCGCGATGGCGCAACGTGAAATCGGTCTAGCGACAGGAGAACCGCCTGCTTCAAAAGGATACACGCCGAGTGTATTCGCTCTACTACCTCAGTTACTCGAACGAAGCGGAAAGACGACAGCCGGGTCGATTACAGCTTTTTATACCGTACTCGTCGATGGAGACGACATGAACGAACCGATTGCGGATGCAGTCCGCGGGATTTTAGATGGTCACTTTGTCCTTGATCGAAGTTTGGCGAACAAAGGGCAGTATCCGGCGATTCATGTTTTACGTTCGATTAGCCGGGTTATGAATCAAATCACATCGACGGAACATAAAGACAGTGCGATCGTCTTTCGGCAATTGCTCTCGACATACTTAGATGCAGAAGACTTGATCAATATCGGTGCATATAAAAGTGGGACAAACCCTGAAATCGATCGTGCCGTCGAAAAATATCCGGAATTAATCGGCTTTTTGAAGCAACGTGTTGAAGAAGGAAGTCAATTTGAAGAAGCCATGAACCGTTTAATCACGACGATTCGCTAAGGAGGAAAAGGCATGAAAACAATATATGAGCGAATCATTCCTTTAGCCGAGGCGGAGAAAGATCGTGTATCGAAACAAACGGCTGAAAAAAAGAAACGCTACGAAATTGAAGTCGAAAAGTTGTATCACCTGCTCGTTCGTTACGAAACATTTTTGAAGGCACAAAATGAGACGGGTACCGTCGAATTACTCGCTTCTCAATACCGTGAACGTGCGCGTGACGTCGTCAAACAGCAAATCGAACGTCAACAATTATATGTCACTCAAGCAAAAAATCAGTATGAACGCGCACAAGTCGATTTAAAAGAAGCGATGATTGAGGAAAAGAAGTTCACGCGTCTTCAGGCGAATCAACTAGAAGAAGCACGGCAAATCAATGCACTACTCGAACAAAATCAATTAGATGAACTGGCACTGTTACAGTTTGGAAGAGGGCGGACATCATAAGTAATTCAAAATCATCGAAACAATGGATTTTACCGTTGTTGATCATTCCCTTGATCTTAATCTTAGGTACAGCCTATCTCGTGCTCAATTATGCTAACGGTCGTCCGATGCTTGCACTCCCGTTTTCGACAGAGGAAACGTCGAAACAAACGACGGGAACGCCTGGTAAGGAAACGTCTGATTTAGAAAATCGATTAAAAATAGCGAATCAAGAAATTAAAAAATTGCGAAATGAAGCGACGGAACAAGCGGATACCCTCAAAGTGAAAGAACAAGAGATTACGCGATTAATCGCGGAGCGCGATCAATTAAAACAAACGCCTTTCCCGGATAAAACAACCGAGGAAGACAAGAAGACAACAAAAACGGCAAGTGTGACCGATGTTTATGCAGAGATGTCGCCGAAAGAAGCAGCGACAATCTTAAATGAACTCAGTCCGACAGAGGTCGTTCCTATCATCGAGACTATCGATGCGGAACAACAAGCAGCCATCATCGCAAAGATGGATGCGAAAAAGGCTGCGGCATTGACGCAACTACTCGCGACGAAATAGAGGTGAGCGAACACGATGAATTTGACAGATGTGCAACAAAATCAAACAGTCAAAGGTACGTCGAAATCAGTCGGCCAAAGTGCTCCTTCGGCTGAAGGCATGGGGAGCTTTGCTTCTTTGCTACAACTGTTCACGACGCCAGAACCGAGTCTTCTTCCTGAGAACACCGTCCCTAGCACGACGATGCCACAATTAAATGAAGGTCAGCTGGTGAAGATGCTCACAGCACAACCCGAACAAGCCTTGCTTTTACTGGATCATCCGCAATTAGAAGCACTAGAGCAGGATCCAAAAGGAATGACGGAGCTCGTACAACTCGTAAAAACGATCCAAGAAGGAGATGCGGAACAAGCGACGGCGATGTTGCAACAATTACCGGCGTCCGTCGGTCAATTGATTACGGCGACAATCGTGTCGATTCTTGGTGTTACAAAACCGGTAGCAGGTCAACTGCAACCAGTAGAAGATATGCCCGTCGGAAAAGGTGTTAAGACAGCGGAAGGTGAATTGAAGACGGGGAGGGTCGTGCAGACGGTTCTTCCGGTGACACGACAAGTCGCCATGGCTCAAACCTTACCGGCTTCGATGAAGTTAGGCGAAGGCTTGACGCGTAGTGAGCCGTTGAAAGGAACAGTTGATTCGGAAGGGACGGCGTTACCGCTCGCCTTTTCATCGACACTGTTCGTGAAAAGCGATCGTACCGTTACGATGCCTCCCCTCGTTCCGCAAAGTAATGTCGATGAACAATTGGCAAAACGAATCGAAGCAGCACTCCAACAAGCCCCGTTCTTAAAAGGAGCAGACGGTTCGACACGAATGTCGATTCGTTTATACCCAGAACAGCTAGGTGAAGTCGTCGTTCAACTCGAGCGAAAAGAAGGTGTGTTGACAGTGAAGTTGTTTGCGGGCACCGAGCAGGCGAAACAACTGATTGAGCAACAGCTAGGTAAATTACAAGGTTCGCTGCAAAATCAAGCGCCGCTCGTTAAAATCGAGACGGGATTACTGGCCTCGACCGTAAAAGAGTTTGATACATCGACACCACAAGAGCGGCAAGAGACAGCGCAAGAGGAACAACCGAAACCTCAAGATGAGGAGTTAGAGGAGGAAGAAGATGACTGATTCCATTAATGCGGCATCGTCCTACCAGTTGCCGGATAAAACGACAGCTGTCCCGAATAATTCGATGGACAAAGACATGTTCATGAAAATCTTGATTGCCCAGTTATCGAATCAAGATCCGACTGCACCGATGGAAGATAAAGAGTTCATCTCACAAATGGCACAATTTTCTTCCCTTGAACAAATGCAAGCGATTGGAAAAGGGATGGACACGATGGTCTTGAATCAACATGCGAATTCCTTGCTGACATACAGTAATTTAATCGGGAAATCAGTTAGTTACGAAACAGATGGAACGGTTGAGGATGCGACGGGAACGGCGACGGGCGCGACGGTCAAGGAGACAGCGAATGTCATAAGCGTCAAGCGAGACGGAATTGACGTCATCGCGGAACTCTCGAACGGGAAGCAAGTCAGTGTCTATGAATTAACGGAGATTAAAACAAAGGAGGAAAAATAATGTTACGTTCAATGTATTCAGGAATCAGTGGGTTAAAGAACTTCCAGACAAAGCTTGACGTCGTCGGGAATAACATCGCAAACGTCAATACGTTCGGTTACAAAAAAGGGCGGGTTACCTTTAAAGATCTCGTTAACCAATCAGTCGGTTCAGCTTCAGGAGCAGGTGGCGGTGTCGGTGGTACAAACCCGAAACAAGTCGGACTCGGGGCATCAATGTCGACGGTCGATAACGTCTACAACCAAGGCGCACTTCAAAACACGGGACGGACACTCGATGTCGGGATTTCAGGCGAAGGGTTCTATCAAGTGCTTACAGCAGATGGCGTTCGTTACTCGCGTTCAGGAAACTTTTACACGGACTTGCAAGGGAATATCGTCACGGGAGACGGGAACTACCTCGTCGGACTATCTGATCCGCCACCAGCGAATCCAGGACAGCCACCAGCGAACCAAGCAAACTTACCGGCAAACCAGTACGATGCACAAGGACAAATTACGACAAAAGTGAATGATGGCTACATGAAACTCCAAATTCCGACTGGCGCGCAGAACTTAGCAATCGGAAAAGATGGATTGGTCACATTCGTTGATGCGACAGGTGCGTTGCAACGCGTCGGTTACGTCTCGATGGCAAACTTTGCGAACCCGGGTGGACTTGAAAAATCAGGGGTGAACCTCTTTTCAGCCTCACAGAACTCAGGGATTCCAGCAACAGGGACGCCAAGCACGAACGGACTTGGGCAACTGACGTCTGGGACGCTCGAAATGTCGAACGTCGACTTATCGGAAGAGTTTACGGAAATGATTATCGCGCAACGTGGATTCCAGGCAAATACACGGATTATTACGACATCCGACCAAATCTTAGAAGAACTCGTTAACTTGAAACGATGATTACACTGACGACGTTACGTCAAGCACCGCTCGTATTGAATGCTATATTAATCGAATCGATTCGATCGACACCAGATACGACGATTCAACTCGTTGGAGGGCAGACATACATCGTCAAAGAATCGTTAGAAGAGGTAAAAGCGGCAACAATCGATTTTTACCGACAAGTCGGACTAGCGGGCTTGAACAGCATTAGGAGGCTCGAAGATGGCAGAAGAAAAGAAGAAGAGTAAGTTAAAAATACCGTTGATCATGGTTATCGTGGCCCTCATGATGATCGGCGCAGGGTATATGCTCACGAAGTATTGGTTAGTCGGAGATGAGACGGAAGCAAAAGTTGAACAACCGACAGGTGCCGAGCTCGAAGAACGAAGTTTTCAAACAGATGACTTGACGACGAACATCGCAGACGAACGGTTTTTGAATGTTCAGTTTACGATTGTCACGGATGATGTGAAAACGAAGGAAGAGTTAGAACTACGTAAGTTTCAAATCAACAACATCATTCTTGGTGATTTAGCATCGATGAAAAAGCAAGACTTGGATTCAAAACAAGATATGGCAAAGCTTGAAGAAAAATTACGTGGTCAATTCAAAAAACTTCTTCAAGAAGGCGATGTTCAACGCGTCTATACGACGAAAAAAATCATCCAGTGAGGTGGCAGCATGAGCGAAGTATTATCACAACATGAAATTGACGCCTTGCTATCAGCCATTTCGAGCGGAGATATGGAAGTCGAGGAGATACGAAGTCAAGAAGAGGAACGGCGTGTCAAAGTGTATGATTTCAAACGGGCACTTCGTTTCTCAAAAGATCAAATGCGGAACTTGACTCGAATTCATGAGCAATTCGCACGTGTACTGACAACACACTTTTCAGCGCAGCTGAGAACGTACGTCCAGTTCACGGTCAATACGGTCGAACAGTTGCCATACGATGAATTCATCCATTCCATTCCGAACATGACCTTAATCAATCTAGTTAACCTGAAACCGCTCGATGGTAAAGTTATCTTTGAAGTCAACCCGAACATCGCCTATGCAATGCTCGATCGTCTCCTCGGTGGTCCTGGCGAAGGGATGAATAAGATTGAAAATTTGACTGAAATCGAGACACGCATTTTGACACAATTGTTTAAGCGGGCATTCGTACAATATGGCGAAGCTTGGGAGTCAATCACAGAACTAGAAGCAGAGTATGACGATTTAGAAATCAATCCGCAATTCCTTCAACTCGTTTCGCCGAATGAGACGGTAATCCTCGTCTCGATTTATGTGACGGTTGGAGAAGTCAGTGGGACGCTCAATGTCTGTCTTCCGTTCGTCACACTCGAACCGATCATTCCGAAGCTATCGAGTCATTTTTGGATGCAACAAGAAAAACGTAAAGCGGTCGATAACCAAGAATCTGAACAGATGCAAACTCAGTTGATGGGGTCAATCGTCGATTTAAAAGCTGTGCTCGGCCAAACGGAATTGTCGTTTGGAGAATTGTTACACCTCGAGGTAGGCGACTGCCTGTCCCTGAAGACACGTACATCCGACCCGGTTGAATTGTTTGTTGATGATCGGAAAATGTTCAAAGCGCGACCTGGTCTGAATGGGAAGCATCTCGCTTTACAAGTCATACAACGAATTGAGGAGGAATAACATGAGCGATATGCTTTCGCAAGATGAAATCGATGCGTTATTACGCGGGACCCCGTCGGATGATGAGCCGACTGATACAAGTTCGGATGATGGATTAGAAGAATTAGACGAGATGGAAATTGATGCCTTAGGTGAAGTAGGGAATATTTCACTCGGGAATTCAGCAACAGCGTTATCTGCATTACTCAACCAAAAGGTCGAGATCACGACGCCACATGTGCGGATGATCACGATGGACGAATTACGCAGTCGCTATCCGATTCCGCACGTTGCTTTGCGCGTCGGGTACACAGAAGGCTTCAAAGGTGAAAACGTCTTAATCTTGACGCAACGTGACGCATCTGTCATCGCGAACTTGATGATGGGCGGCGACGGGATGGTCGAGGAAAACCATGAAATGGAGCCAATCGCCCTTTCTGCCGTTCAAGAAGCGATGAACCAAATGATGGGAGCAGCGGCGACGTCGATGTCAACGGTCTTCTCGATGCGAATTGATATTTCGCCACCAGCCGTTGAAATTTTCGACTTTTCGCAAGAGAAAAGTATTGTCGACAGCTTTTCTTTATGGGAAAGCATGGTCATCATCGAATTCGATTTAAAAATCGGGACGTTGATCGATTCGAAAATCGTTCAGCTTGCACCACTCGAATTTTCAAAGCAGTTGATTCAGAAATTATTCAGCGCAAGTACGACGACGACTGAAGAAGCAAAAGGTGCGACGCATGAACCGGTTCAACCGTCGCCACAAGTAGCACCGCAACAAACGCAACAAACGCAACAAACGCAACAAACGCAACAAACGCAACAAATGCCACAGCAGGAACAACGTTATGAAACGCCTGTTGCACCGAAGAAGGAACCGGTAGGTGTCAGCCCGGTCCAGTTTGGTCAATTTGAAGAAGTGCAACAAGAAGGCGTACCGGGTAACATCGGGATGTTGTATGATGTACCACTGAATGTAACCGTCGAACTTGGCAGAACACGTCGCTCTGTACGCGACATATTGGAATTGACACAAGGTTCAATCATCGAACTCGATAAGTTGGCTGGAGAGCCGGTTGATGTTTTTGTCAACAATACATTGATTGCGACAGGTGAAGTCGTAGTCATTGAAGAAAACTTTGGAGTACGAATTACAGAAATCGTAAATACAAAAGAACGTCTTCGGATGTTCTAAGGAGGAAATAAGATGAGTGCAAAAGTATTGATCGTAGATGATGCAGCTTTCATGCGAATGATGATTAAGGAAATTTTATCGAAGAATGGATATGACGTCGTCGGTGAAGCAGAAAATGGTCGCGAAGCCGTAGCGAAATACAAAGAATTAACACCGGATCTCGTAACGCTCGATATCACGATGCCAGAAATGGACGGCATTTCAGCACTAAAAGAAATCAAAGCCTTTAACCCAGCAGCAAAAGTCATCATGTGTTCGGCAATGGGACAACAGTCGATGGTTATCGATGCGATTCAAGCCGGTGCAAAAGACTTCATCGTTAAACCGTTCCAAGCAGACCGTGTGCTTGAAGCCGTTTCGAAAACTGTTTCGTCATGAAAAGACTGACCTTTTTGACCTGTCTCCTGTTGTTTCTGCTCTCAGCACAAGTTGGGGCAGAAACAGTGGAAGAGAATTTGAATCCATCTAAGAAGAGTGAACCAACAACTCAACAGGTCGATGGGTCGTCGACGATTGTGACGGTCATTAAAGTCATCGTCACGCTCGTGGTCTTAATCGGGGGATTTCTCCTGGCTGTCCGATTGATCAATGATCGGACGCGAGGTGTCCGCCAATCCAATCAACTTTCCCATCTCGGAGGTGTGCCGCTCGGAAAAGATCGATCGGTGCAACTCGTACGCGTCCACGATAAAGTTTACGTCGTCGGTGTCGGGCAAAACATTGAGCTACTCGACACGCTCGAAGCGGATACGGAATGGTCGACTGAAGAGATGCATGATATGAAACAGTCGACGAGCGAATCGCCTTTCTTGGAGTCGTTCAAGCAACAACTTGATCAATTCCAGAAGAAACGAGGTCGTTCATGACAACGATTGAAAGTCTGATTTCTTTAGACACACCATCAGGAACAGCGACATCAGTTAAGTTACTTGTCTTGTTGACATTATTATCCTTAGCACCCTCGTTATTGATTTTGATGACATGTTTTACGCGCGTTGTCGTCGTCTTATCCTTTGTACGTTCGGCGCTCGGGACGCAACAGACACCACCGAACCAGTTGCTAGTCGGTCTTGCCTTATTCATTACATTATTCGTCATGTCACCGGTGCTGACGGAACTCAACACGACGGCACTTCAACCATACATGGGTGAAAAAATTAGTCAGGACGAAGCGTTTGATCGAGCAGGTGGAACGATGAAACGTTTTATGTCAAAACATACACGTACCAATGACTTAGAATTATTTTTGAAGTATGGAAATTACGATAAGCCGGAAAAAGTCGAAGACATCCCGCTTGTCGCGTTAGTTCCTGCTTATGCCATCAGTGAGTTGAAAACGGCTTTTCAGATTGGGTTCATGATTTTCATTCCATTTCTCGTCATCGACATGGTCGTCTCAAGTGTGTTGATGTCGATGGGGATGATGATGTTACCGCCTGTCATGATTGCTTTACCGTTTAAATTATTACTATTCATCCTCGTCGATGGTTGGCATTTAATTGTCGAGTCATTGCTTGTCAGCATGAAGTAGGGAGGAACGATATGACGCAGGAAATGATTATTCAACTAGCGAGTTCGGCCGTCTGGACCTTGTTAAAGGTATCGGCACCGCTCTTGCTCGTCTCACTCGTTGTTGGTCTGCTCGTCAGTATTTTACAAGCGACGACACAAATTCAAGAGCAGACCCTCTCGTTCGTCCCGAAAATCGTTGCTGTATTTTTAGCACTCGTCTTTTTCGGACCATGGATCATGGAAGAATTAAAAACGTTTACGATTGAAATCTTTAAACAGATTGCTGAGGTTTCAAGGAAATGACGTTATTGTCTTTTGTCAGCGTATTTTTACTCGTATTTGGTCGCATCGTCGGATTTTTGGTCGCGGCACCGTTGTTTTCATCAAAACAACTGCCGGCCCAACATAAATTAGCATTAGCTGCCGGTCTTGCCTATTTTGCGAGCTATGCCGTCAAAACGACCGTTGAAGTCGATGATTTCAATTTTTTCTTTCGGATGGGTACGGAAGTCATTGTTGGATTATCGCTTGGCTTGTTAGCTAGCTTCCTTTTATTTGCCCCACAAATCGCCGGTTCCATCATCGATTTACAGATGGGACTCGCAATGGCATCAGCTTATGATCCGATGTTCGGTGGTCAATCACCAATCATTGGCCGGTTTTATTACATGTTGACACTACTCGTGTTACTTGCCTCTGACATGCATTTGATTTTACTCGATGGCATTTACACCAGTTTTCAAATCTTTCCACCCGGCAGTTCGATTGCAGTTTCAGGCGAGGCGGGTATGAGTCTTGTCGTTCGAGTCGTCGGTCTGGCGATGTTAACGGCACTTCAAATGGCGATGCCGCTCATCGTGTCCTTGTTCCTGGTCGATCTTGCACTTGGATTTTTAGCAAAGACAGCACCGCAATTCAATATTTTTGCGATTGGTTTTTCAGTCAAATTACTAATGGGCTATGCGATTTTATTTTTACTTGCCGGTTCGACGATTACCGGGATTTCAAAGTTCATTCCGCTACTGCAAGACGTTTTAGCGGATGCCATTCGATTACTGGGAGGTTGAGATGAATACATATCGTTTAAAACTCGACCTCCAGTACTTCGCTGGTGAAAAAACAGAGAAAGCCTCACCGCGTAAGCGGGATGATTCAAGAAAAAAAGGGCAAGTCGCAAAATCCGCTGATTTAACGAGTAGTTTAATGTTATTCGCGATGTTCCTCGTCTTGTTTTTCTTTGGACCGTTTCTCGGCAAACGTTTCGTCTTGGTTTTAGAAAATGGATTGAGTGCAAGGACCGTCCTTGTTGCAGTAGAGGAAGGGCGTGTCGAGCAGATATTAATTGAGATGTTAGGGCAAATGGCGATTCTCGTCGCCCCGTTTTTTTTAACGGCTGTCACCATCGGGATTTTAGGAAACTTCGTCCAGATTGGTGCTTTACTCAGTGCAGAATCGATTCAACCAAAGTTAGATCGAATCAATCCACTCCAAGGGGTCAAGCGCATCGTCAGTATGAAAGCACTGATCGAATTTTTAAAGTCTGTTTTTAAGTTACTTGTCATCGGAATGACGAGCGGGACGATCTTATGGAACAACAAGGTCGAAATCTCACGCTTGACGTCTGAGCCGATTGGAGATGCGTTAGCCATCATTGGTCATTTGACCTTTTTACTGGGTCTCTCGGTCAGCATCGCGTTGATTGCACTTGCCGTTTTAGACTTTGCCTATCAAAAGTTTGATTTTGAAAAATCGATTCGGATGAGTAAACAGGACTTAAAAGACGAACATAAGAACACGGAGGGTGACCCTCAAATCAAAGGTAAAATCAAACAGCAACAACGGGAGATGGCGATGCGGCGGATGATGCAAGAAATACCGAATGCAGACGTCGTCATTACGAACCCGACCCACTATGCAGTTGCCATTCAATACGATGATGGAAAACACGCGGCACCAATCGTCGTCGCAAAAGGTGTGGATGCTGTCGCATTCCGTATTCGGGAGAAGGCGACAGCAGCTGACATCCCAATCATCGAAAATCGTCCGCTCGCGCGGGCCTTGTTCGCAAAATCAGAGATAGGTATGGCAGTGGATGAATCATTTTATCAGGCACTCGCTGAAACACTCGCCTTTGTCTACCAAATGAAACAAGCAAAATGAAAGGATGAAGCATCATGACTATTTCAACAAGAGATCTTTCCGTACTGCTAGGCGTCATCATGATCGTCTTCATGCTGGTCATTCCACTGCCAGGCTTTTTACTCGACTTTTTAATCATCATCAACATCTTGATTGCTTTGATGGTCTTACTCGTTTCGATGAATGCCAAAGAAGCATTGGAATTTTCAGTTTTCCCAACTTTATTGTTAATCGTCACCCTGTTTCGTCTCGCATTAAATGTCTCGACGACCCGCTCGATTCTCTCGAACGGGAATGGGGGCGAAGTGATTGAAGCATTTGGGAGCTTCGTCGTCGGCGGGAACGCACTCGTCGGGTTCGTCGTCTTCTTGATTCTCGTCTTGATCCAGTTTCTCGTCATTACAAAGGGGTCGGAACGGGTTTCGGAAGTATCGGCCCGATTTACACTGGATGCGATGCCAGGGAAACAGATGGCGATTGATGCCGATTTGAACTCCGGCATGATTGATGAACTCCAGGCACGGACACGCCGGCAAAAAATTCAATCCGAAGCCGACTTTTACGGGGCGATGGATGGGGCGTCAAAGTTTGTAAAAGGAGACGCAATCGCCGGCATCATCATCGTCATCATTAACTTGATTTTCGGGATGGTCATCGGAGTCGTCCAACAAGGGTTACCGATGACAGAATCAATCAACTTATATACGCTCTTGACAGTCGGAGATGGATTAGTCAGTCAGATTCCAGCGCTGTTGATTTCTGTCGCAACCGGGATTATCGTCACACGCTCGACGTCGGACGGCAATCTAGGTGAAGACATCATCGGTCAGTTAACGCGGACGCCATTGCTCGTCATGATTGGTGCAGGCGCGATTTTCCTACTTGGTCTGTTCACGGCGATTCCAGACTATGTGACAATTCCTGTCGCAGCAGCAGCCGGCTTCTTTGCTTGGCAACTGAGACGGACGCCAAAAGCGACCACGGAAGAAGTCGCCGTCGAAGAAGAATCGACGGAAAACCTACGCTCAAGTGAATCGGTCATTTCGCTTTTAAATGTCGATACGATTGAGTTTGAATTCGGTTATGGATTGATTCCACTTGCTGACGAAGCACAAGGTGGCGATTTACTCGACCGTGTCGTCATGATTCGTCGCCAGTTAGCATTGGAACTTGGTTTCGTCCTCCCGACCGTTCGGATTCGCGACCACTTACAACTCCCGCCGAATCATTATCGGATTAAGATTCGCGGCAGTGAGATGGCGACGGGAGAACTCTTGCTCGATCATTATTTAGCAATGAGTCCCGGAGTCGATGATCCTGAAATCCAAGGCATCGAAACGGTCGAACCGGCATTTGGAATGCCGGCGCTTTGGATTGATGAAAAGACGAGAAGTCGGGCAGAAATGTCTGGTTATACAGTCGTCGATCCACCATCGGTCGTCGCAACGCATTTAACGGAGCTGCTTAAAAAACATGCTGCAGACTTGCTGGGACGAGAAGAGACGAAGCAACTCGTTGATCACTTGAAAGAAACACATCCAATTTTAGTCGATGAAGTCACGCCGCAACTCTTAACGATTGGAGAACTGCAAAAAGTCTTCGTTCAATTACTAAAAGAAAAAATATCGATTCGCAATTTGCCATTGATTTTTGAAACACTAGCTGATTATGCGGCCGTGACGAAAGATAGCGAATTGCTTGCTGAATACGTCCGCCAAGCCTTATCACGGCAAATTACGGAACAGGTGCTGCAAGGGGATGTCTTACACGTCGTGACGGTATCGAGTGAAATGGAAATCGATATTCAGTCCGCGATTCAAAAAACAGAGTTCGGAAATTATCTTGCGCTTGACCCGGAAAAAGCGACACGGTTCATCGAGTCGTTTAATGAACTGTCGTCAGAGTTCGAACGTTATGGAGTACAACCGATCATCTTGGCCTCACCAAGCATTCGGATGTTTGTTCGTCAGTTGACGGAGCGCTATTTCCCAGATGTACCTGTCCTGTCATACAACGAATTAATTCCGACGATTGAAGTCAAGAGCATTGGGGTGATTTAACACATGATGGTTAAAAAAATTATTGCAAATTCAGTCAGTGAAGCAATGGAACTTGTCAAACGTGATTTAGGCGAAGAGGCGATTATTTTAAACACACGACATATCAAAGTGGGTGGACTCTTCGGATTGTTTGCACAAAAAAAGGTCGAACTCGTTGCTTCTGTTGACGAACATCCAATCATTCATGAAAAAGATGTCCAGCAACCGGCTCCTAAACGGACCCCGCAGCTTAAGAAAACGATTGAAATGCCAGTCCCGAAAATCATTTCGTTTTCCTCTCGACGTTTACCGGAAGAGTTAGGGGCATATGAAGCGATTTTGTCCGAACCGGCTTTACAGGCACGGGTGGAGCAATTGCACGACGTTTTGTTATCGACGTATTACAAAACAGACGATCTTGAACAAGTTCAACAAGCGTTCGCCCAAACGATTGAACATGAGTTACAAGTAACGACCGTGACATCACGTTACGTGATGTTGACAGGACCGACAGGGGTCGGCAAGACGACGACAATCGCTAAACTTGCTGCTTACTACCGATTGACGGAAGGTAAGACGGTTGGATTGATTACAACGGATACGTACCGGATTTCGGCAATCGAACAGTTGCAAACCTATGCTGAAATCATCGATGTTCCGCTACATATCGCCTACGATTTAGCAGAGTTTGAACGAGCGAAAGAACAATTAGCAGATTGTGACATCGTTTTGATTGATACAGCTGGACGGAACTTCTTGGACGCAGGTTATATCACACAGCTTGAATCACGTCATGATTTTTCAAATACGGATGTTTTTCTTGTTTTAAGCTTAACGGCAAAATACCGGGACTTAGAGCAGATTAGACGACGTTTTGAACAAGTTCCACTCAACGGGTTTATCTTTACGAAAGCAGATGAAACGACGGAGTTTTGGTCCATCTACGGTCTAGCCGTCGAAGCGAAGCTGCCGGTGCTCTGCATCACGACGGGTCAAGAAGTACCAGAAGATATCACGTGGGTCGATCAATCCGACATGTCTCGAATGATTGTAGAAAGAGGGGGCAGGTGATGCGAGATGATCAAGCGCGTGTCTTACGTTCAAAAGTGTCAGTCAAAGAAACAAAAACGATTGCGATCGTCAGTGGTAAAGGGGGCGTTGGAAAAACGAACGTCGCCGTAAACCTGGGTGTCGCCTTATCGCTTCAAGAAAAACGTGTCCTCATCATCGATCTTGATATCGGGATGGCGAACGTCGGGGTGCTGTTAGGAAAATCATCGAAGACGTCGCTCATGGATTGTGTCAAGCGTCGTGAATCCTTGGCAGATGCAGTGGTTGAAGTTTCACCAACCTTACATTTCATCCATGGTGGAAGTGGTTTTACTGAATTAACGAATTTAACGGATCCGGATGTTGCGTTCATGATGAAAGAATTTCGTTTTTTCTATGAATACGACTTTGTCATCCTCGACCTGGGTGCTGGAGCAACACACCAGACATTCGATTTCATTAGTAGTGCCGATGAAGCCTGGCTCGTTGTTACACCAGAGCCAACATCGATCATGGATGGTTATGCGTTCGTTAAATTGTCGCACCATCATGCAACGGAGTTACCGATCGGTGTCATCGTCAATCGTGCGATGAACGGTGAAGAGGCACTCGAAACATTTGATCGTCTCGAACTGGTCAGTAAACAATTTTTGAACAAACCTTTACGATTCGCTGGGTTTTTACCAGATGACCCAACAGTCGTCAGAGCCGTCAAAGCACAAAAACCGTTCTATCTTTTTGATCGGACGAGTGATGTTAGCTGGCGACTCGATCATATTACCACCGCATTAACAGGTCTTCGCGTGCAGGAACGGAAATTTTTAGATCGATTGGTAAGTCGCTTGAAAAATCGAAACAATCGTGTGCGCTAATCATGAAGGAGGGTATCACCAATGGATTTAAATGAATATTTAGGATTGTTTCTAGACGAATCGATTGAACATTTGCAAGCTATCAATTCAAGTCTGCTCATTTTTGAACAGCGTCTCGATGATGAAGCCGTCATCGATCAGATTTTCCGCTCTGCCCATACATTAAAAGGAATGTCCGGTACGATGGGGTACGATGCCATCGCGGATTTAACACACGAAATGGAGAGTGCGCTTGACTTAGTGCGCTCAAAGACGCAACCTGCTACACAAGAGCTGATTGATGTTTTGTTCATCGCGGCGGAACAACTCGAAACGATGGTTGAGGACATCAGTCAAGGTGGAACCGGAAAGCTCGACGTGAAAGAAACGGTCGTACGATTAAAACGATTCATTCAAGCAGAAGAAACTGCTGTAGAGACGACTGAAGAAGCGACGGCTGTGGCGACGAAACGTAATTTTGAATGTGATGTCTATTCAGAGTCTGTCGTTAAACAATCGATTGCGTCCGGTTACCATGCATACGTCATCACGGTCGAACTATCGGCAGATGTCATTTTAAAAGCGGCGCGTGTCTACATGGTGTTCGACCGTCTTCAAAGTCTAGGCGATGTCATCCTTTCGAATCCGACTTCAGATGAATTAGAGCAAGAACAATTTGAAACAAGCTTCGATGTCTTGTTCGTCACGATGAAATCAGAGGAAGAAGTGACTGAAGGCATCCAGTCAGTGTCGGAAGTGGCACATGTCTCGATTCAGCCTTTTGAAACAACGATAGAAGCCGAAGTTGCGACATCCACGTTAGTTGAACCTAAATCAACAGTCGAGTCAGAAACGAAAGTCGTCAGCGAAACAACAGACGTAACAGCACCAGTCGCCTCGAAAACGATTCGTGTCAACTTGGAACGAATTGACCGTTTGATGAACTTATTCGAAGAATTCATCATTGATCGTGGTCGTTTAGAACGAATTGCTGCCGAAGTCGGTTCATCTGAATTGACGGAAACCGTCGAACGCATTAAACGCGGCACGAATGAATTACAATCGCTGGTCTTGACGTTACGCATGATGCCGATTGAACAGGTCTTCAATCGTTTCCCACGGATGGTCCGATCGGTTTCAAAAGATGTCGGTAAAAATATTAAATTGCATATCACGGGTGCAGAGACGGAGCTTGATCGAACAGTGATTGACGAGATTGGTGATCCCCTCGTTCACTTAATCCGTAATGCCGTCGATCATGGCATTGAAAGCAAGACGGATCGAATTTTAGCCGGGAAACCAGTCGAAGGCAATCTGTCGTTACGTGCTTATCATTCTGGAAACCGGGTCTTCATTGAGATTGAAGATGACGGGGCAGGAATCAACCATGAGCGGGTCACACGGATTGCGATTGAGAAAGAGTTGCTAACGGAAGAAGAAGCTGCTGTCTTAACACCGGAAGAAGCGTCGATGCTACTATTTGCACCAGGCTTCTCAACGGCAGAAACAGTAACCGACTTGTCGGGACGTGGCGTAGGTCTTGACGTCGTCAAATCGAAGATTGAGTCGCTCGGTGGCGAAGTTTTCGTCGAGACGAAACGTGGCGAAGGGACAATCTTTAGAATCAGTCTTCCATTGACGCTCTCAATCATTTCCGCGATGCTTGTTGAGCTCGGTCAAGAAACGTATGCGATTCCGCTGACGGCAATCATCGAAACGACATCGCTTCGACAAGATGCCATCTTACAAGCGCATCGTGAAAAGGTGTTTGATTTCCGTGGACAACTCGTTCCATTGATTTCGTTGAATGAAGTGTATGGTCTTCCACAAGTAGAAGCAGAAGCCTACTCAGTTGTCGTCGTTCGAAGTGGTGAAAAATTAGCCGGATTGATGGTCACTGAATTAATTGGTCAACAGGAAATCGTCATGAAGCCGCTCGGAAGTTATTTGGAAGGAATTCGCGCGATTTCTGGCGCAACGATTCTTGGGGACGGTCAAGTCGCGTTAATCATCGATAGCAATGCACTGCTACGAAAGTGAGGGAATAGATAATGGAACAAAAATGGGTCGTTTTTCAACTGGAACAAAATGCTTACGGGATTGATGTTCAATCGGTCCGCTCCATCGAACGCGTGATTCCGATTACACGAATCCCGAACGCTGCACCTTACGTAAAAGGCGTCATCAATTTGCGCGGGGTCGTGACACCGGTGATTGACTTACGGACACGTCTTGGTTTTGAGGAAATCGAAGGAACGGAAGAAACACGAATCATCATCGCGACGCTCGAACATGGAGATGCCGGGTTCATCGTCGATCGGGCGAATGAAGTCGTCGAAGCAATCGATGTCCGGATTGAACCGTTGACTGATCAAAAACAAGAAGAAACCAATTATTTGACAGCAATCGCTAAAGGGGAAGATCAATTGTTCTCCTTACTTGAGCCGAACCGTTTATTCGAGGACATCGTTCATGCTTAATCGGATGGAACAGGACATTTTCAAGGAAGTCGGAAACATCGGGGCAGCGCATGCAGCTACGGCATTATCGACACTTCTTGGACAGCCTGTTGAAATTGAAGTACCGTCAGCAGAACTCGAACACTTTTCGACGATTATTGATCGTGTAGGCGGAGCGGAAGCTTACACTGCCGGAGCCTTACTTCGCTTTACAGGAGATATCAAGGCGTCTCTACTCTTTTTGATGCCGCTCCAAGATGCGGAAAAACTGATTTCTCAGTTGATGCAACAGCCGTTTCAGTTTTTTTCGGAACATCATGCAATCGGTGTTTCCGCTTGGGAAGAAATCGGCAATATCTTAATCGGCGCTTACGCTCGCGCGATTTCTGACTGGCTGGATTTATCCGTTCATGTGACGGTTCCTGCCTCCGCTTTTGATATGGTTGGAGCAATTTTGGAAGTTGCCTTACTTGAGTCGACAAAATTTGGTAACATGGCAGTATACATCGATACGCGTCTTTCAAGTTTAGGCAACGACTTAAACGGTCATTTATTATTATTGCCAGAAGCAGATGCTTTTGCAGCGGTCTTTCAACGATTGGGTGTGGAAGTTGATGGATGAAGTCATTCGGATTGGAATAGCGGAATATGCCGTTAGTCGAAAACCGGTCGTCCTTCGTACTGCAGGATTAGGTTCCTGTGTCGGCGTCATCATTTATGATCAAGAACGTGGTCTATCGAGCATGGCACACGTCATGCTTCCAGACTCGGCAATCAGTCGCGATATCACCGTTGAAGTCGGGAAATTCGCAGATACTGCAGTAACTGAGCTTGTAAAGCGCTTACGACAAGGTGGCGCGATTCGGTTACGGGCAAAGATTGCCGGGGGAGCGCAAATGTTTCAATTCAAATATGAACATGAATCGATGCGTATCGGTGAACGGAACATCGCTGCTGTTAAAGCAGCATTGCAACAAGCGAAAATCCCACTCGTCGCGGAAGATGTTGGTGGAACGAACGGTCGGACGATCGAGTTCCATTCAAGCTCTGGTCGTCTCGTCATTCGGACGGTCAACGTCGGAACGCTGGAAATTTAGAGGAGGAATGGTCATGCGTGAGGAACTACAACAACTTTGGGATAAATGGCTATCGACGCGCGATATAGCGGTAGCTGACCTATTACTTCTGAATTATGAACCTCTAGTTCAATACCACGTTCAACGTCTTAGTGCGACACTTCCGAAAAGTGTCGATCGTGATGAGTTAAAAAGTCTTGGTATGATGGGTCTTTACGACGCACTGCAAAAGTTCGATCAAAATCATAACAATAAATTCGATACATACGCAGCCTTTCGAATTCGTGGAGCCATTTTAGATGGATTAAGAAAAATTGACTGGCTGCCACGCTCTTTGCGTGAAAAATCAAAACGTGTCGAGGCGGCCGTCGAAATTCTCGAGCAGAGCTTACAACGGACGCCGACGCTTGATGAAGTATCGTCTATCGTCGAAATGAGTCCGGACGAAGTCAAGACGGCGCTTGCAGAAAGTTACTTTGCGAATGTCCTCTCGATCGACGAGGCGGTGACGCTCCAAGATGAGGGAAAAGCAATGGCCGTATCGTATCTCGACCCGGAAGCAGCGACGCCGGAAGATACGTTACTGATGCGTGAATTGATTTCGAAGCTTGCAGAAGAAGTCGAGCAACTATCGGAAAAAGAGCAATATGTTGTGTCCCTTTTCTACTTTGAAGAACTGACGTTAACGGAAATCGGAGAAGTGCTAGGACTGTCGACTTCACGTATCTCACAAATCCACTCGAAGGCGTTACGTAAATTAAAGCAAGCGCTAGGAAGTGCCTATTTGTCTGATCGTGTCGCGATGTGAAAGGAACTACTATGACAATTTTTTATATTTTACTGGCCGCGGTCGTTAGTTATGGTCTGTTGCTTCTATTTAAACAACAAGCATTGTTAAAAGATCGTGTGACCGATCTTGAACGTCAAAAACAAGAGACGGAAGAAATCTTGCTTCGCTTCATGGAACAAGTGAACGGATTGGCAGAACGCGAGGAGCAACCGACTGCTGAGGCTGCGCCTGCCCAGTCCTCATATGAAACGGTCGTCAGTCCTGATGTAACAGAACTCCCACAGTTCGAACAGGCGCAGGAAGAATCGGCTGAATCCGTTCAGCCAGTACTGACAGATGTGAAAGATCAACTTGCGGCAGGGGCCGATCTGGATCAACTCGCGCGTTCTTTAAATCGAGGAACGGGTGAAGTGGCATTGATTGCGAAACTTTCTTCAAAAACGAAGGTTGCCCGACGGTAAAGTTTATGCTATATTAGTCTACGGTGTTAATTACGCACGCATGTATCGCCGGCTGCGGTGCCTTTAATAGGTTAGCTGGGACAACGATCATCGCGGAGGACATCCAAAACCCAAAAGGAGGAATTCATCATGGCAGTAATCTCGATGAAACAATTGTTAGAAGCTGGTGTACACTTCGGTCACCAAACACGCCGTTGGAACCCAAAAATGGCAAAATACATCTTCACAGAACGTAACGGAATCTACATCATTGACCTACAAAAAACGGTTAAAAAAGTAGACGAAGCTTACAACTTCATCCGTGAAGTAGCGTCTGAAGGCGGAAACGTTCTTTTCGTTGGTACGAAAAAACAAGCTCAAGACACTGTGAAAGAAGAAGCGATCCGTGCTGGTCAATACTTCATCAACGAACGTTGGTTAGGTGGAACACTCACGAACTTCTCTACAATCAAAAAACGGATTAACCGTTTGAAACAACTCGAAAAAATGGAAGAGAACGGTACGTTCGAAGTTCTTCCTAAAAAAGAAGTCATCATTCTTAAAAAAGAAATGACTCGTCTTGAGAAATTCCTCGGCGGTATCAAAGATATGCCAGGCGTTCCAGATGCACTCTTCATCGTTGACCCACGCAAAGAGCGTATCGCGATTGCAGAAGCACACAAACTCAACATCCCAATCGTTGCGATCGTTGATACTAACTGTGATCCAGACGAAATCGACTACGTCATCCCAGCGAACGACGATGCGATCCGTGCAGTCAAATTGCTCACTGGTAAAATGGCTGACGCAATCCTCGAAGTTAAACAAGGCGAAGATAACGTAGCACCTGAAACTACTGAAGAAGTAGTAGCAGACGCTGAGTAATTCGTGATGCCAGGTGATAAAGGGAATTGACCTTTTATCACCTTTTTTTTGAAAATAAGGACGTTATAAGGAGGAATATCGAATGGCTATTACAGCAGCAATGGTAAAAGAACTTCGTGAAAAAACAGGTGCAGGTATGCTCGACTGCAAAAAAGCGCTCGTTGAAACGGATGGGGATATGAACGCGGCAGTTGATTTCTTGCGTGAAAAAGGGATCGCAAAAGCAGCAGCTAAAGGCGATCGTATCGCAGCAGAAGGTTTGACAGCAGTCGCAGTTGACGGAAACAAAGCAGCACTCGTCGAAATCAACTCAGAAACAGACTTCGTTGCAAAAAACGAACGTTTCCAATCACTCGTTCAAAACATCGCGGATGCAGTTCTCCGTAACGGTTCTGAAACGGCTGAAGCAGCTCTCGTTTCTGAATACGAAGCGGGTAAAACAATCGAAACGTATATTTCTGAAGAAGCTTCTACAATCGGAGAGAAAATTTCACTCCGCCGTGTAGCACTCTTCACGAAAGAAGACAACGCAGCGTTCGGTTCTTACCTCCACATGGGTGGACGTATCGGTTCTGTCGTCGTCATCGAAGGAACAACAGACGAAGCAGTTGCAAAAGATGTTTCGATGCACATCGCAGCGGCACGCCCACTTTACGTCGATCGTTCTTCTGTAACAGAAGAAGAAAAAGCACGTGAAGAAAAAGTCTTGACAGAGCAAGCAATCAACGAAGGCAAACCTGCTAACATCGTTGAAAAAATGATTGCTGGACGTATGAACAAGTACTTCGAGGAAATTTGCCTCGTCGACCAAACATTCGTTAAAGACCCAGACTTCAAAGTTGGTAAATACGTAGAATCTAAAGGCGGAAAAGTCGTTTCATTCGTACGCTTCGAAGTTGGAGAAGGTATGGAAAAACGTGAAGAAAACTTCGCTGAAGAAGTTATGAACCAACTTAAAAAATAAGAATCAGGATTTCCTGATGACAAGAGAAGGAACACGTATGCTTCAATCCACTTTCGTGTGGAAGTGGTTCGTGTTCCTTTTTTACGGAATTTAGCAAGG
Organism: Exiguobacterium sp. N4-1P; assembly: GCF_002214325.1. Lineage (NCBI taxonomy): Bacteria > Bacillati > Bacillota > Bacilli > Caryophanales > Exiguobacterium > Exiguobacterium sp. N4-1P. The sequence continues at coordinate 1,745,925 of NZ_CP022236.1, read as the reverse complement.
AGGACGTAGTCATGCAACCGAAATATAACCGGATTGTGTTAAAATTGAGCGGAGAAGCGCTCGCAGGTGATCAAGGGTTCGGAATCAACCCCGCAATCGTCAATTCAATTTCTCAACAGATTCGCGAATTGGTAGAATTGAATGTACAAGTTGCCGTTGTTGTAGGTGCAGGTAACATTTGGCGTGGTAAAACAGGGGCAGAACTTGGAATGGACCGGGCAAATGCCGATTATATGGGGATGCTTGCGACGGTCATGAACTCGCTCGCATTACAAGATAGCTTAGAGTCAGTAGGCGTTGAAACGCGCGTTCAGACTTCAATCGAAATGCGACAAGTTGCTGAACCGTACATTCGTCGTCGTGCGATGCGTCACTTAGAAAAAGGTCGGGTCGTCATTTTTGCGGCCGGAACGGGAAATCCGTACTTCTCGACAGATACGACAGCAGCGCTTCGTGCCGCTGAAATTGAAGCTGAAGTCATCTTGATGGCGAAAAACAATGTCGATGGTGTGTATTCGGCCGATCCGAACGTAGATCCGGATGCGAAAAAATTCGAGACATTGTCTTACCTCGATGTATTAAAAGACGGCTTGCAAGTCATGGATTCGACTGCAACGTCACTCTGCATGGATAATGATATTCCGCTCATCGTTTTCTCATTGATGGAAGAAGGAAATATTAAACGCGTCGTCGTTGGCGACGAAATTGGAACACTCGTAAGGGGGAAATAATATGTCACAGCAAATCATGAAACAAGCCGAAGATCGGATGGAAAAAGCGCATCTTTCACTTAAAAAAGAACTTGCGACACTCCGTGCGGGTCGTGCGAACGTTGCAATCCTTGACCCTGTTCATGTCGATTACTACGGTTCACCGACACCACTTAATCAAGTCGCGAACGTGAATACACCGGAAGCGCGCCTCATCTTAATCACACCTTGGGATAAATCGATGGTTACAGAAATCGAAAAAGCAATCCAGCGTGCAGATTTAGGATTAGCCCCATCTTCAGATGGTACGGTCATTCGCTTAGCGATTCCGCCACTTACGGAAGATCGCCGAAAAGAACTTGTTAAGCTCGTCAAGAAGTATACGGAAGAAGGAAAAGTTGCATTACGTAACATTCGCCGTGATACGAATGAGCAACTGAAGAAAGAAGAAAAAGATGGAGCGTTAACAGAGGATGACTTACGTGGTTATACGGAAGATGTCCAAACATTGACGGATAAATTCGTCAAAGCGCTTGATCAAACAGCGACGGATAAAGAAAAAGAAATTATGGAAGTATGACGCGAATCGTCGTCATGTTGGGGACTCTTTGTCACACGAAGAGTCCCCTTCTTCTTATAAATGAATGAGGGGAGGAAGAAGTACATGTTTCAATGGTTAAACCAGACAAAAGAAGTGATCGAACAACACGTACCTGATCACATCGCGATCATCATGGATGGAAATGGACGTTGGGCAAAAAAACGAGGACTTCCCCGCATCATGGGGCATCGTGAGGGGATGAAATCAGTTCGCGAAGTCGTCCGTGTCGCTAATGAGTTAGGGGTAAAGAGTCTGACCTTATACGCTTTCTCGACCGAAAACTGGACGCGTCCTGAAGAAGAAGTCAGTTTCTTGATGAAGTTACCGGCTCAATTTTTAGAGTCGGATTTAAAAGACTTGAATGAACGCAATGTCAAAGTAGAAGTCGCTGGTGAAATATCGCGTTTACCCGTCTATACACGGGAGGCAGTTCAACAAGCGAAACAGGATACAGTTGACAATACTGGACTACGGTTAATTTTTGCATTAAATTATGGCGGGCGAGATGAAATCGTTCAAGTCATGCAAAAGATTGCTGAAAAAGTACAAGCCGGACAACTGCTTCCGACTGAGATTACAAATGAGGTCATCGAACACGAATTGATGACGGGTTCCATGACAGATGTCGATCTCGTCATACGAACGAGCGGAGAACAGCGGTTATCGAATTTCTTGTTATGGCAAGCAGCCTATGCGGAGTTTTACTTCACCGATGTCTTGTGGCCGGAATTTCGACGGGAACAATTTTTGACAGCAATCGAGGATTACAATCAACGGACACGCCGATTCGGCGGCGTCTGACTAAACGAGGACATAGCTTATGAAAACGCGTATTATTACAGGGATTTGGGCAGGTGCCATCTTTTTAGGGTTACTTTACTTGGGTGGTCTTCCATTTCTTGCCTTCATGGCAATCTTAACAGTGATCGGTTATACAGAACTCGTCAAGATGAGACAACTGAGCTTTTCGTCGATTCCCGTTCTCTTGTTCGGGATTGGGACATTGCTTCCCTTCATTCGTGTCTATGAATTAACGAGTGAACAAACAGTGGTAAGCGGATTATCTCCACTTGCTTGGGGAATGCTGATTATTTTAGTCGGTCTATTTTGGACTGTATTTTCAAAAAATGTGTTCACGTTTGACGACGTGGCTTTTTTGCTACTAACGAGTGTTTATGTCGGTGTTGGTTTTGCATCGTTCGCGTTTATCCGTTTACTGGATAATGGCCTGACGTTATCGCTGTTAATCATTCTTTTGATTTGGTTCACAGATTCAGGTGCCTATTTTGTCGGGAAACGTTTCGGCAAAACAAAACTATGGCCGGCAATCAGTCCAAATAAGACGATTGAAGGGGCGGCAGGCGGAATTTTACTCGCGGTACTTCTTGGTGTGATTTTTGAAGCGATTACACCGACAATCGGGTATGCAGAAGTCGTTTTATTAGCACTGATCGTGGCTGTCGTCGGTCAACTGGGTGATCTCGTACAATCAGCATACAAACGACATTATGGCGTGAAAGATGCCGGAAGTTTACTTCCGGGGCACGGTGGGATTCTTGATCGTTTTGATAGCATGTTAATCGTCTTTACGGTATTGATCACACTCGGCATCTTCAGTTGAGGAGGAAGTTACATGAAGAAAGTCAGTATTATTGGGGGAACAGGTTCGATCGGGACACAGACGCTGGACGTCATTGCCGCCAATCCTGAACAGTTTCAACTCGTCAGTTTTGCGTTCGGGAAAAATATTGACGTTGCAGTTCCATGGTTGAATCGTTTACGTCCGATGCTTGTCTCCGTCATGGACGAAGTGACGCGCGGACAGTTGCAAAAGCTACTCGACTATCGTCCGACAATTTTGACGGGCGATCAAGGCTTGATTGACGTCGCAACAATGGAAGAAGCAGATATTGTCATCACGGCAGTCGTCGGTGCAGTCGGTCTCCGTCCGACGCTCGCAGCGATTGAAGCAGGAAAAACGATTGGTCTCGCGAATAAAGAAACCTTGGTTACTGCTGGACATCTTGTCATGAAAAAAGCACGTGAAAAAGGTGTTGCTATCTTACCTGTCGATAGTGAGCATGCAGCGATTTTCCAATGTTTGAATGGAGAACGACATGAAGATGTCCGTCAAATTATTTTAACGGCATCTGGCGGTAGTTTCCGTGACATGACGCGCGATCAATTGGCGGATGTTACGGTCGAGCAAGCGCTGAATCATCCGAACTGGTCGATGGGGGCGAAAATTACGATTGATTCTGCAACGATGATGAATAAAGGGTTCGAAGTCATTGAAGCCCACTGGTTGTTTGATGTTGCGTATGAAGAAATCGATGTCGTCATTCACCGAGAGTCAATCATTCACTCGATGGTCGAGTTCAATGATGGTGCCGTCATGGCACAGCTCGGTATGCCGGATATGCGTGAACCGATTCAATATGCCCTTACATATCCGTCCCGCCTTGAAATCAAAGGGGGAGAACGGTTAAACTTAAAAGAAATCGGACGCTTGAACTTTGCTGAAGCTTCATTTGAACGCTATCCCTTATTACGCCTCGCTTTTGAAGCGGGTAGTGCGGGGGGTTCGATGCCTTCAGTACTTAATGCCGCGAACGAACAAGCCGTTGACCGCTTTTTAAAAGGGGAAATCAGCTTTTTAGAAATCGAAGTGAGTGTTGAAGCTGCGTTACGGGCGCATGAACTGATCAACGATCCGTCTTTGGATCAAATTTTAGAGGCGGATCGTTGGGCACGTGCGTTTGTCGCGTCACTTTCACTCGCTAACTAAGGATGGGATAGCAATGACGACCTTTATTTCGATCGTATTGATGTTCGGTGTACTTGTTGCCGTACATGAATGGGGTCATCTCGTAATGGCGAAGCGCGCTGGAATCCTTTGCCGGGAGTTCGCGATCGGCTTTGGACCGAAAATCTTCTCGTTTTTCAAAAATGAGACATTGTATACGGTTCGCCTCTTGCCAATTGGCGGATATGTTAAGATGGCTGGCGAAGAACCAGAGTTCGTTGAAGTCAAACCTGGTCAGGCTGTTGGCTTAGGCATGAACGAGGGCCTTGTCGACGCGATCTATTTAGACGCAAGCCATCCGAAGGCAGACCAAGTCGTGACGGTCGAACGGATTGATTTATTGCACAAGTTAGAGCTCGTTGGGTTACAAGACGAAGTCTCGACACGATACGATATTTCAAAAACCGCCTTCCTCGTCGAAGGGCAGACACGAACACAAATTGCGCCGTACGACCGGACATTTGGTTCGAAATCCGTTTTTAAACGGGTACTTGCGATTGCTGCCGGACCAGCGATGAACTTTGTTCTCGCCTTCATCATCTTATTTGGATTAGCGTTGTACAACGGTTCTCCAACGGGTGAAAGTGTCATCGGGACCGTCCAAAAAGATTCGCCGGCGGACCAAGCAGGGCTCGTCGAAGGCGACCGGATCGTTTCCGTCAACGGAGACGAGACGACAAAATGGGAAGACCTTCGTGCTGGCTTCCAAGATGAAGCTGGAAAAGAAACGACCGTCGTCTATGAGCGGGATGGTCAAGAAACAACAACACAAATTACGCCGAAAATTCAACAACAAGGCGATCAAAAAGTCGGAATCATCGGTGTGACGAACGAGACGGAAAAGTCGTTCGGGACGGCACTCGAAACGGGTGTAACGGAAACATGGCGGATGTCGACGTTAATTGTCGGCGCAGTCGGTGACTTAGTGACAGGGGTCGTTGGTGTCGATCAACTATCAGGTCCTGTCGGAATCGTCAAGATGACGGACCAGGTAGCGGACAGCGGATTTTCGATGCTCTTGACGTGGACAGCTCTATTGTCCGTCAACTTAGCGGTCTTTAACCTATTACCACTACCCGCGCTTGACGGTGGTCGATTACTCTTCCTCTTCCTCGAAGCGTTACGCGGCAAACCGGTCGACCCGCAAAAAGAAGGGCTCGTGCACTTCGTTGGATTTGCACTGCTCATGCTCTTGATGCTCGTCGTCACATGGAATGACATCCAGAAGTTCTTTTAATCTTTCAATCAAAGGGGTTCACGACTCATTATGAAACAATCGAAAATGTTTATGCCAACATTGCGTGAAGTACCATCAGACGCAGATGCTATTAGCCATCAACTATTATTACGTGCGGGTTTTGTCCGTCAAAATGCAGCAGGAATTTACTCATACTTGCCACTTGCGAAACGTGTCTTAGCGAAGATTGAGACGATCATTCGTGAAGAGATGGATGCGGCTGGGGCACAAGAGCTATTGATGCCAGCTATTCAACCGGCAGAGCTATGGGAAGAAACCGGGCGCTGGGACATTTACGGACCTGAATTGATGCGCTTGACAGACCGTCATGATCGACGGTTCGCGCTCGGTGCGACACATGAAGAATTAATTACGTCAATCGTTCGGGATGAGTTGAACTCGTACAAAAAATTACCGGTCAATCTGTTTCAGATTCAAATGAAGTATCGTGACGAACGTCGCCCACGGTTCGGTCTCTTGCGCGGACGTGAGTTCATCATGAAAGATGCGTATTCGTTCCATGCGACACAAGAAAGCCTGGATGACGAATACCAAAACATGTTTGAAACATACAATAAAATCTTTACGCGTGTCGGATTAGAGTTCCGACCTGTCGTTGCCGATTCGGGTGCGATTGGTGGAAGTGGCACACATGAATTCCATGCACTTGCAGCAATCGGTGAAGATACGATTGTTTATTCCGATCAGTCGGATTACGCAGCAAACCTGGAGATGGCAGAAGCTGTTGACGCGTACGACGTACAAGGCAAAGCACCGGAAGCACTGGAAACCGTTAATACAGGAGAAGCGAAAACGATTGAAGCGGTAGGCGAGTTCCTGCAGGTACCGGCAACCGAATCAATCAAGACGGTCGTCTTCAAGACGGAACAAGGTCTCGTCATGGCCCTCGTCCGGGGTGATCACGAAGTCAATGACATTAAATTGAAAAACTACCTTGGTGCGCTTGATATCACGATGGCTTCTGATGAGGAAATCGAACAAGCACTGCATTCGAAACCGGGCACGCTCGGTCCGATTGGAGCAGACATGCAGGTCGTGGCGGATTATGCTGTCCGCGCTTTGACGAACGCAGTTTGTGGAGCGAATAAAGCGGAAACGCATTACATCCATGTAAATCCAAGTCGTGATTTCGAAGCGGAATATACAGATTTACGCTTCGTCGAAGAAGGCGATGCTTCACCAGACGGCGAGGGGCACGTCAAGTTCGCCCGCGGTATCGAAGTCGGACAAGTCTTCAAACTCGGGACACGCTACTCGCAAGGAATGGGTGCGACGTTCCTTGATGAAGGTGGAAAAGCGCAACCCCTTATCATGGGTTGTTACGGCATCGGTGTTTCACGGACACTTTCTGCCGTCGTCGAACAGCATTATGATGAGCGTGGTATCATTTGGCCGAAAGCGATTGCTCCGTATGATGTGCATTTGATTGCCGTCAATGGGAAAAACGCTGAGCAAATGGAAGTGGCAGAAAACGTCTACCGTCAACTGACGGCTGCTGGATTCTCTGTTCTGTTTGACGATCGGAAAGAACGGGCTGGCGTGAAATTCGCAGATGCTGATTTAGTTGGCTTACCTGTTCGAATCAACGTCGGGAAAAAAGCGGCAGACGGAATCGTTGAGCTGAAAGCACGCCGCGGCGGCGAAGCAGAAGAAATTGAACAAGGAAATCTCGTTCAGGCTGTTCGTTCGCTGTATGAAGGTTTAGAATAAGTAATGGGAACGGTCACTTAAAACGTTTAAGTGACTGTTTTCTTGTCTCACACCCATTCGCCCCTTGGGCAATCTGCAAGAGGAGGAGGAGTTGCTGTCACGGTGTGATGCGATAGGACAGCACAATTGCGAGTGGATACACAACAACGCATGTCGCTTTTAATGAGTGATTTAGATTTACCGACAAGAATTACTGAAGAATATTTTACGGGGGCTACCCTTGAGAAGCTCCGTGTCAATAAAAGCAATTCAACGTGGACGTTCCAAATTCGAATTCCGAAGATTTTGCCGCAAAACGTCTATCAGATGTTTTTCAGTCGTTTGACGAGTCGTTATCAACAATTTGCGGAAGTCAAATTAAACCTCGTTTCGGACGATCGTCCGGAAAGCAAACTTTTCATCGACTATTGGCCATACGTCGTTCAGGATTTAGCTGATGCGTCTGCAGCGATGCGGACCCAGCTCAGTCGTGTTTTGCCAGAGTTTAGGGAAAATAAACTCTTCATCCCTGTTCGGAGTGAACCGGAAGCTGGTTTTTTAAAGAATGATCTGTGTGGAGAGATGCAATTATTATACGGTGCCTATGGATTTCCGAAGTTTGTTTGTGAACCGATTGTCCAGATGGATCAATCGACGCAAGAGGCGTTACGCAATCAAGTCAAACAAGAGGACATCGAGGAAGCGAAACGGATGCTCGAGCTTCAATTCAAACGTGAGCAGTCGCGCGATGATGATGAGGGACCGGTCGACATTCGGATCGGAAAACCGATTCAAGATGAAATCGTGCCGATTAAGACGATTCAAGATGAAGAACGTCGGATTGCGATTCGGGGACTTGTCTTCTCAGCAGAGAGCCGGGAATTACGAAGTGGAAAAACGATCTTTACGTTTAAATTGACCGACTATACCGATTCGCTTGTCGTCAAGATGTTTGCACGAGATGAAACGGACGTCAAAGTCCTATCAGCAATCAAAAAGGGCATGTGGATTCAAGTGGCTGGACGAGTCGAGTTCGACACCTTCCTCCGCGATCTCTGTATGATGATTGCACAATTGTCTGAAGTGAAGGTTGAACTTCCGGGTGACCCTTGGACAGGTGAGAAGCGTGTCGAATTGCACGCGCACTCGCAAATGAGTCAGATGGATGCTGTCATGAACGTGACGAAGTACGTCGAACGTGCTGCTGCTTGGGGACACCCGGCCGTCGCCATCACAGATCACGCGGGAGCGCAAAGCTTCCCGGATGCCTATTATGCCGGAAAGAAAAATGACATTAAGGTATTGTATGGAATCGAAGCGAACGTCGTCAATGATGGTGTCCAAGTTGCCTATAACCCGGTCGATCGCAGTCTTGAGGACGCGACGTTCGTCGTCTTTGACGTCGAGACAACCGGATTATCAGCGATGTATAACAAAATCATCGAATTAGCTGCCGTAAAAATTTATGACGGAGACGTGATTGATAAATTCGAAGCATTCGCTGATCCGAAACACTTATTATCTGCGACGACGATCGATTTGACGGGCATCACCGATGACATGGTCCGTGGGAAACCGGATCCGGAACAAGTCGTCAAGGAATTCATGGACTGGGCGGGGGATTCGATTCTTGTCGCCCATAATGCGGCCTTTGACATCGGATTTTTGAATGCGACGCTTCGTTCTGGTGAACATGACGAATCGACATTGCCCGTTATCGATACGCTTGAACTGGCACGTGTCTTGATGCCGACACTGAAGAATCACCGTTTGAATACGCTCGCGAAACGATTTGATATCGAACTGACACAACATCACCGTGCGATTTATGATGCGGAAGCAACCGGCTACTTGATGTTGAAGTTATTGCAAATGGCAGATGAGATGTTCAACATGACAACGCACTTGTCGCTCAACCGGGAGATGGGAAAAGACATTTCTCGGACGCGTCCATATCATGCGACCGTCTATGCTAAAAATCGGACGGGGCTAAAAAATCTCTACCAGCTCATCTCGCTTGCGCATACGAAACACGTCCATCGTGTCGTTCGGACGCCACGTTCGCAGCTCGTTGCGCACCGGGAAGGTTTAATCATCGGCTCTGCGTGTGACAATGGAGAAGTGTTTGATGCGGCGCTCAATAAGTCGGATGAAGATTTAGCGAAGGTCATGCAGTTTTATGATTTCATCGAAATTCAGCCGCCGGCGATGTACGGTCATTTAATCGAGCGAGAAATCGTTCAAAATGAACTCGAACTTCGTGAGTTGATCAAAAAAGTCATCCGGGTCGCAGAAGAAAACGACATCCTGCCGGTCGCGACAGGGAACGTACATTATCTCGATCGCCATGACGCGACGTACCGTGAAGTTTTGATTCGGACGCAAGGTGGGGCAAATATGCTCAACATGCGGAAACAGCTTCCCCCGGCTCATTTCCGGACAACGCAGGAAATGATGGAAGACTTCCGGTTCCTTGCACCGGATCTTGCAGAACGCCTTGTCGTCACGAATAGTCAGAAAGTCGCTGAGATGTTCGAAAACATCGATATCATCCCGAAAGATCTCTTTACTCCTAAAATTGACGGTGCTGATGATGAGGTTCGCAATCTGTCCTACGACATGGCACATAAAATTTATGGGGAGACGTTACCGGAAATCGTCGAAGCCCGACTCGAAAAAGAATTGAAATCAATCATCGGCCATGGTTTTGCCGTCATCTATTTGATTTCGCATAAACTCGTAAAAAAATCGCTTGATGATGGGTACCTTGTCGGATCGCGTGGTTCTGTCGGATCGAGTCTCGTCGCGACGATGACGGAAATCACGGAAGTTAATCCACTACCGCCGCATTACGTCTGTCCGAACTGTCAAGAATCCGAGTTCTTCGATGATGGGTCGGTCGGATCCGGATTCGATTTACCGGATAAGGAATGTAAGACGTGCCAAATTCCATTGACGAAAGACGGACACGACATCCCGTTCGAAACGTTCCTTGGGTTCAAGGGGGATAAAGTACCGGATATTGATTTGAACTTTAGTGGGGAGTACCAGCCGAAAGCCCATGCCTATACGAAAGTCTTGTTCGGGGATGATTATGTCTACCGGGCAGGGACGATCGGGACGATCGCCGAAAAAACAGCCTATGGGTATGTGAAGGGGTATCAATCAGAAAATGATTTAAATTACCGTAACGCGGAAGTCGACCGGCTCGTCAGCGGGGTGACAGGTGTCAAGCGAACGACAGGACAGCACCCCGGCGGTATCATCGTTGTCCCGGACTACATGGACATCTATGATATCAGTCCGATCCAGTTCCCGGCGGACGATATGGGATCGGAATGGAAAACGACACACTTTGACTTCCACTCGATTCACGATAATCTGCTGAAACTTGATATTCTCGGACACGATGACCCGACGATGATTCGGATGCTGCAAGATTTATCCGGGCGTGATCCGAAAACGATTCCCGTCGATGACGCCGAGGTCATGAAAATTTTCAGTTCGACGGAATCGATTGGTGTCACACCGGAACAGATTGATTCGAAAACCGGAACGCTCGGGATTCCAGAGTTCGGGACGAAGTTCGTTCGACAGATGCTTGAAGAAACGAAACCGACGACGTTCTCGGAACTCGTCCAGATTTCCGGTCTGTCGCACGGAACGGACGTTTGGCTCGGGAATGCCAGTGAGTTGATTTATAACGGAACCTGTGAACTGAAAGACGTCATCGGCTGCCGGGATGACATCATGGTCTACTTGATTTATGCCGGTCTTGAGCCGTCGCTTGCCTTTAAAATCATGGAATCCGTCCGTAAAGGAAAAGGGCTCTCGATTGAGATGGAAGAAGCGATGATTGAAAACAGTGTACCCCTTTGGTACATCGACTCGTGTAAAAAAATCAAGTACATGTTCCCGAAAGCCCACGCTGCAGCTTACGTTTTGATGGCGGTCCGGATTGCCTATTACAAAGTCCACCATCCGATGTACTACTACGCATCGTATTTCACGGTCCGGGCGGGTGATTTTGACATCGGTGCGATGAACAAAGGGACAGCCGCCGTCCGAAAAGTTTTACAAGATATCAAAGATAAAGGATTCGAGGCGACGGCGAAGGATAAAGGACTCTATACGGTTCTTGAAATTGCGCTTGAGATGATTGAACGCGGCTTTACGTTCCAAAAAGTCGATTTGTATAAGTCGAGCGCCAGTGAATTCCTAATTGAAGGTGATTCGCTGTTACCACCGTTCGACGCCGTGACAGGGCTCGGAACAAATGCGGCAAAACAAATCGTCGAGGCCCGAAAAGGTGGCGAGTTCCTGTCGAAAGAAGATTTACAGAAACGTGCCAAATTATCGAAAACGATTATCGAAACGCTCGACAATCTTGGTTGTCTCGAAGGTCTTCCGGACGAGAACCAGCTTTCGTTATTTGACCTGTAAAGCCAGGCGGAGACTTGCTTAGAGCGGTTCATTATGCTATATTGAGTGAGGAAATGTTTTTTATACTACGACTTGGAAGGAGTAGGGGGACCTGCTCCTTTCTTGTTTGTTTTTTGAAGGAGGATGAAGATGACGAACGTAACTGAGAAGGTCGAGGCGCTCGCAAAACCAATCGTGGAACGAGAGGGGATGGAGCTTGTCGACGTCGAATTCGTCAAAGAGGGGGCGGATTGGTTCCTACGTGTCTCCATCGATAAGGAAGGTGGCGTTGACCTTGAAGATTGTGTCAACATCAACGAACAGTTATCGGAAGCATTGAATAATGATGATCCGATTGACGAACCCTATTATCTAGATGTTGCCAGTCCAGGTGCAGAACGACCACTCAAAAAAGCGGAAGATTTCGAAAAGGCGATTGGTAAACATATCTACGTCAAAACGAATGATCCGGTTAAAGATGCTACCGAATTTGAAGGAACGTTACTTGCGTATAACGACGAAATGCTTGAAATCGAAGTCCGCGTAAAAACACGAAAATTGAAAATTGAAATACCGGTGACCAAGATCGCGATGGCGCGACTTGCGGTACTGTTCTAAGGAAAGGAAGAGAACGATGGGACCACAGTTACTCGAAGCAATCGAGCAAATTGCAAAAGAAAAAGAAATCGATAAGAACATCATCATCGATGCGTTAGAACAAGCATTGATTTCAGCTTACCGCCGGAACTTCGGTAAAGAGTCGGAGGCAGTCAAGGTTGAGTTCGACCAAAAAACAGGAGAGATTCGTGTCTTTGCACTGAAGGAAGTCGTCGAACGATTGACACAACCGGAAGAGCAACTTTCGCTAGAAGAAGCGCATGAAATCGATCCGACCTATGAACTAGGAGACTTCCATAAAGTTGAAGTCACACCGGGAGATTTCGGACGTGTCGCGGCACAGACGGCAAAACAAATCGTCACACAAAAAATGCGTGAAGCAGAGCGCGAGCGCATCTACAATCACTTTGCGGATCGTGAAGATGAAATCATGACGGGGATGGTCGAACGCCAAGACGCACGTAACCTCTATGTTAATCTCGAGGGAATCGAAGCGGTTCTATCAACACATGAACAAATGCCGAATGAACGGTTCGGTATTCGGGAATACATCAAAGTATATGTGACGAAAGTCGACCCAATGGTGAAAGGGTCTGGCGCATCGATTCTTGTATCACGGACACACCCTGGCTTACTCAAACGCTTGTTTGAGATTGAAGTGCCGGAAATCGCTGATGGCGAAGTCGAAGTGAAATCTGTTGCGCGTGAAGCCGGAGATCGCTCAAAAATCGCGGTCGCGTCAGATGATATCGACCCGGTTGGTGCGTGTGTCGGTCAAAAAGGGGCACGTGTTCAAAACATCGTCAACGAATTGAACGGTGAAAAAATTGACATCGTTCGCTATTCCGATGATCCGAAAGAATATGTGGCCAATGCCTTGAGTCCTGCTCAAGTCGTCGGCGTGTATGTCAACGAACCGGCGAAGGCGACAATCGTCGTCGTGCCTGATTTCCAATTGTCACTCGCAATCGGGAAACGCGGACAAAATGCACGTCTTGCGGCGAAACTGACGGGATGGAAAATTGATATCAAGAGTGAGTCAGAAGCAGAATCGATGGGTCTTCGTGATGTGTTCCTTAAAGATGAAGCAGTTGACGTGGAAGCGGTCCAAGTCGAAGGCGAGGAATAATTCGTGCAAAAGAAGGTACCTTTACGTAAATGCGTCATCACACAAGAAATGAAAACCAAAAAAGAGCTAATTCGCGTCGTTCGAACACCTGACAGTGAGGTTGTCATCGATCTTAATGGTAAGATGAATGGGCGAGGTGCCTATTTAACGAAAGATGTAGCTGTCATTACTAAGGCGAAAAAGAAGCGAACGCTCGATCATCATTTAAAAGTCAAGACGACAGATGAATTGTATGATCAATTGCTTGAGATCGCGGGAGGTATACATGAGTAAATGGGAATCGCTACTTGGTCTCGCGAACCGAGCGCGGAAAGTGACGACTGGAGAAGAACTCGTGCTGAAAGAAGTACGGGGAGGACAAGCGAAGCTTGTCCTCTTAGCAGCAGATGCGGGGGCTGCCACGCGTAAAAAGGTTACGGATAAATGTACAAGTTATCATGTCCCATATCTTGAAGTCGGGGATCGTTCGATTCTTGGCCATGCACTAGGAAAAGATGCGCGTGTTGTCGTGTCAGTCAATGAAGCCGGATTTGCGAAAAAGCTAACTGAACTCCTCTCGAACGACTAATTGGAGGTGGATCCTTTGGGTAAACGTGTATACGAATTCGCTAAGGAACAAAACGTAACAAGTAAGCAGGTCATCGCACAGCTTGAAAAGCTTGAGAAACCCGTCAAGAATCATATGGCAGTATTAGATGAACAGACAGTACAGCAACTCGACAAAGTATTTAATCCCGAGAAACATCGGGCTCAAAAAACGGAGGCTCCAAAACAAGTGAAATCAGACAATAAACCGAACAGACCAGGAACTACTACTAATAAACCAGCAGGCAATCAATCACGTAATACAAAAGGCGGACGTCCAGAATTCGGAAACCGCAACAACCGCGGTGGAAAACGTCGTCCGAACCAGAAAAAAGCAGAACCACGCAAGTTAGAAGTCGCTGACCCGAACTCGAAATCAAGTCAACGGAAAGCAGCACGCCGTGCACAAGAAGAAGCGATGGCGAACGTCGTTCAATACGCGGATAACTTGACGGTCGGTGAACTTGCTGAAAAAATGGCGAAAAAACCAAACGAACTCATCATGAAATTGATGGGCATGGGCGTCATGGCGACAATCAACCAAGATCTCGACGATGAGACGGTTGAATTGCTAGCATCAGACTTCGGTTTCGAAGTTGAAAAATCAGTCCAAGTCGACGAAACGGATTTCGATGCGTATGAACTCGACCTTGATAACTACGAACTCTCGGAACGTCCTCCTGTCGTTACGATCATGGGTCACGTTGACCATGGTAAAACAACACTTCTTGACTCAATCCGTAATACGAAAGTAACAGCGGGCGAAGCAGGTGGGATTACGCAGCACATCGGAGCATATCAAGTTGAAATCGATAACAAAAAAATCACATTCCTCGATACACCAGGTCACGCAGCGTTTACAACGATGCGGGCACGTGGTGCAGATGTGACGGATATCGCAATCATCGTCGTTGCAGCAGATGATGGTGTCATGCCACAGACGGAAGAAGCGATTAGTCACGCTAAAGCAGCAGGCGTACCAATCATCGTTGCCGTCAACAAGATGGATAAAGAAGGAGCGAATCCGGACCGCGTCAAGCAAGAATTGACAGAGTTCGAACTCGTTGCGGAAGATTGGGGCGGCGATACGATTTTCGTACCGGTTTCTGCTCTTAAAGGCGAAGGAATCGATGAGTTACTCGAAATGATTCTTCTCGTCTCAGAAGTTCAAGAATACAAATCAACACCAGAAATGCACGGGCGTGGTACGGTCATCGAGGCGAAACTCGATAAAGGTCGTGGACCGGTTGCGACGTTACTCGTCCAGCACGGGACACTTCGCGTTGGAGATCCAGTCGTCGTCGGTCATACGTTCGGTCGTATCCGGGCAATGGTCAACGATATCGGTCGCCGTGTGAAAGAAGTCGGTCCATCAACACCAATCGAAATTACAGGCTTAAACGATGTACCAAAAGCCGGTGATCAATTCTTCGCGTTTGAAGATGAGAAAAAAGCGCGTCAAATCGGTGAAGCACGTTACCAACGTGAAATCGAAGCACAACGTCGCGATTCGGCGAAAGTCAGCCTCGAAGATCTCTTTGATCGTATCAAAGAAGGCGAAGTCAAGGACTTAAACATCATCATCAAAGGTGACGTTCAAGGTTCAGTCGAAGCCCTCGCTGGTTCACTCAAGAAAATTGATGTCGAAGGCGTTAAAATCAACATCGTTCACTCAGGTGTTGGTGCCATCACAGAAGGTGATGTCATCCTCGCTTCAGCAGCGAACGCGATCATCATCGGTTTCAACGTCCGTCCAGACGGCAACGCGAAATCAATGGCAGATCAAGAAAAAGTTGAGATTCGTCTTCACAAAATCATCTACAATGCGATTGAAGAAATCGAACAAGCGATGAAAGGGTTACTTGATCCTGAATTCGTTGAGAAAATCATTGGACAAGCTGAAGTCCGTGACGTCATCAAAGTTTCGAAAGTCGGAACGATTGCTGGTGGTTACGTGACTGAAGGTAAGCTGACACGTGCAGCAGGTGTTCGTGTCGTCCGTGACAGCATCGTTATTTATGAAGGGAAACTTGATACACTACGTCGCTTTAAAGACGACGTCAAAGAAGTCGCAACCGGCTACGAATGTGGAATCAAGATTGAGAAATATGACGACATCAAAGTCGATGACGTTATCGAAGCCTTCATCATGGAAGAAGTAAAACGGAAGTAACAGAACGGAGAATATCCGAACTGGAGGGAATTCACATGAGTGTACGTTCAAATCGTGTTGCAGAACAAGTTCGTAAAGAGATTACGCAAATGCTCATCAAAGACGTCAATGATCCCCGTGTCAAAGCGATTACCGTAACAGGTGTCGAAGTGACGGGTGATTTACAGCAAGCAACGATTTTTTATTCAGTGCTTGGTGACGAGAAAGTACGCGAAGAGGCACGGATCGGTCTTGAAAAATCAAAAGGATTCATGCGTAAAGAAATTGGGTCACGCATCCGGTTACGCAAAACTCCTGAATTGATGTTCGAGATTGATACATCGGTCGAGTATGGATCGCGGATTGATGAGTTGCTCCGGAACTTGAACAAGGATTGACACATGAACAGGGCAACCACAGGCGTGGTTGCCCTTTTTTTAGGAGATGATGAGAGATGGAACCGATTGGTGTACTACCGTTAGACAAACCAGCGGGTATGACGAGTCACGATTGTGTATTTAAATTGCGCCGTTTGTTTCAAACAAAGAAAGTCGGACATACCGGCACGCTTGATCCTGAAGTCACAGGCGTCTTACCGATTTGTTTAGGACGGGCGACAAAACTTGCACGGTTCATCACGGATGAAGGAAAACGGTATGTAGCGGAAGTGACGCTTGGTTTTTCGACGACGACAGAAGATGCCCATGGGGAAACGGTCGAGACGACTGGCGTGATGCAAGGGGCAGTGATGGAAGCGCAAATCGATTTAGTTCTCGGGCAATTGACTGGGCAAATCGAACAGACCC
Organism: Exiguobacterium sp. N4-1P; assembly: GCF_002214325.1. Lineage (NCBI taxonomy): Bacteria > Bacillati > Bacillota > Bacilli > Caryophanales > Exiguobacterium > Exiguobacterium sp. N4-1P. The sequence goes on along the minus strand of NZ_CP022236.1, from coordinate 1,729,149 downwards.
CGCCGTACTACTCTGCTGTTAAAGTCAATGGAAGAAAGCTATACGAATATGCACGAAAAGGAATCGAAGTCGAACGACCAACGCGCATCGTTGAGATTCACGAATTAAAACGAACGTCTCCTTTGACGTTCGATCACAACACGTGCCGCTTTCACATGGAGATTGCCTGCGGAAAAGGAACATATATCCGGACGCTCGCTGTTCAAATCGGAGAGTTGCTCGGTTATGCAGCGCACATGAGTCACTTGCGACGAACGGCGTCGGGTGCGATTGAAGAGGGTGATACGGTCACACTTGCGATGCTCGAAGGCTGTGAGACGGTCGAGGAGCGGATGGCGTACGTTTTACCAATTGAACAAGTCATTCAAAAGTGGCCACGGATGACTGTTGACGCTGAAACGGCAGCTCGGGTTTTAAACGGAGCAAAGCTTGCAAGCATTCCGGATGAATTCGAACTGTTTACTGTCTATAATGAAGAGGACGTACCGTTAGCGATTTATCGCCGAGACCCTGAAATCAATATGGGGCGTGTCGAGGTCATGTTACAAATCGATTAAGATCGGAGAGATAGGGATGGAAATCATTCATTTAACATATCCGGAAAAACCGGTAGCGGAGTCGGGAGTCATTGCACTTGGATTCTTTGATGGGGTTCACCTAGGGCATCAACATGTCTTGCAAACGGCAATCGAGAAAAGCGAGGAGCTCAATCTCCCTGTCACTGTGATGACGTTTGACCCGCACCCGAAGCAGGTCCTCGGAAAAAGTGACGATCAAATCCGTTACATCACCCCGCTTGATCGAAAGCTCGAGAAGATGGCGGACCTCGGAATCGACCGGGCTTACGTGATTGAGTTCACGATTGCGTTTTCCGAGTTGTCCCCGCAAGAGTTCGTCGATACGTACTTGATTGCGGCGGGTGCGAAACATATCGTCGCCGGATTTGACTATTCTTACGGACGATTCGGAGCTGGAAAGATGGCAACACTCGATTTCCATAGTCGCGGTCAATTCACACACACGACTGTCGCTGAACAGCAAGCAGATGATGAAAAAGTCAGTTCGACGCGGATTCGAAAGCTGTTAGCGGCTGGTGAAGTCGAAGCGGCAGCCAGTTTACTCGGGGAACCGTATCAAATTAAAGGGACAGTCATTCATGGAGATGCACGAGGAAGACAAATCGGCTTTCCGACTGCTAATATCCGTCCGGAGTTTGCGTATGTCATTCCGAAACTCGGGGTATACGCGACACATGTCCATTTAGAAGATGGACGGACATTCCCCGCGATGACGAACATCGGACGGAGACCGACCTTTTATGAAACAGGAGAAGTCAGTGTGGAAACCCACTTACTTCAGTTTGACGAAGATTTATACGGTCAAGAATTAAAACTCGAGTGGATCGCCTATTTACGTGACGAACGGGCATTCGACGGGATCGAGAGCTTAAAAGCACAACTCGCTCAAGATAAAATCGAAGCGGCACGTCGTTTAAACGTTTGACAGAAGAATAGCGGTTCGTTATGATAAGTCAGTACGATCACGTACAGCCGATTGACTTGGCATCAGGTCTCACCATCCGATGCTCGGCAATACGGTCATTCAAAAGATGGAGGTGGAGTGACAATGGCACTCACTAAAGAACGTAAAAACGAAATTATCGAAGCTTATGCTACGAAACAAGGCGATACTGGTTCGCCGGAAGTACAAGTTGCTGTTTTAACTGAACAGATCACAACTTTGAACGATCACTTACGTACACACAAAAAGGATCACCACTCACGTCGTGGTCTCTTGAAAATGGTCGGTCGTCGCCGTAACTTGCTCACATACCTTCGTAACAAGGATGTTGCTCGTTACCGTTCATTGATCGAGCGTCTTGGTCTTCGTCGCTAATCCGACTAAAAGGACAAGTGGAAGCAGGAGCATTGTCTCCTGTTTCTTTTTTTTGCCGATTCGTGGACATTTGGCGCAAGAACCTACATAATTAGATTTGAATGAAAAAACGGATAGTAGTGAGAGGAGATTTGTGCATGTCACAAACAAAACAGACGTTTTCGACCGAACTCGGTGGACGTACTTTAACAATTGAAATCGGTCAACTGGCCAAACAAGCGAACGGGGCAGCGATGATTCGCTATGGCGAGACAGCCGTCCTCGCAACAGTCGTTGCGTCGAAGCAACCGAAAGACTTGGATTTCTTCCCATTAACAGTGAACTATGAAGAAAAATTATACGCAGCAGGTAAAATTCCAGGAGGTTTTTTAAAACGTGAAGGCCGTCCTGGAGAAAACGCGATTTTAACTTCACGATTAATTGACCGTCCGATTCGTCCACTCTTCCCAGAAGGATTCCGTCATGACATTCAAGTCGCGACGACAGTTCTTTCTTCAGATGCGGACAACTCGTCAGAAGTCGCAGCGATGATTGGTGCTTCGATTGCCCTTTCCATCTCGGATATTCCGTTTGACGGTCCAATCGCTGGTGTGACGATTGGTCGCGTTGATGGAGAGTTCATCATCAACCCAACGGCAAGTCAGTCGGAAGCAAGCGATATCGATTTACAAGTCGCAGGGACAAAACATGCCGTCAACATGGTCGAAGCCGGTGCGAAGGAAGTACCGGAAGAAGCGATGCTCGAAGCGATTCTTCTCGGACATGACGTCATCAAAGAATTGATTGCGTTCCAAGAGGAAATCGTTGCTGCCGTCGGGAAAGAGAAATTTGCCTACACGGTGTCATCATTTGATGAAGCACTTGTTGCGCGTCTGAAGACGGAAGCATTAGCAGAAGTCACGACAGCGGTTCAAGTCGAAGAAAAACAAGCGCGTGACGTTGCGATCAACGAAGTCATCTCAAAATATATTGATCTTTACGCAGCCGACGAGTCGGTCACGGAAGCACAACTTGCTGAAGTTTCTGGTGTATTGAATAAGTTCGTCAAAGCGGAAGTTCGTCGTCTCATCACAGAAGATAAAGTACGTCCGGATGGTCGTGGACTTGCTGAAATTCGTCCGCTCGACTCAGAAATCGGTCTCTTGCCACGTGCTCATGGTTCTGGACTCTTTACACGTGGTCAAACACAAGTCTTGTCTGTCGCGACGCTTGGTGTCGCTGGAGACGCACAAATCATCGATGGACTTGGTTTGAAAGAAGAAAAACGGTTCATGCACCATTACAACTTCCCGCCGTTCTCAGTCGGGGAAGCGCGTCCAATGCGTGCACCAGGTCGTCGTGAAATTGGTCACGGAGCACTTGGAGAGCGTGCCTTACAGCCTGTCTTGCCATCAGAAACAGATTTCCCGTATACGATTCGTCTCGTCTCGGAAGTGCTTGAATCAAATGGATCTTCATCACAAGCCTCAATCTGTGGATCAATCCTCGCGATGATGGATGCCGGTGTCCCGCTTAAAGCACCAGTTGCAGGAATCGCGATGGGATTAATTAAAGAAGGCGAAAATTATTCAATCTTAACAGACATTCAAGGTATGGAAGATCACCTCGGCGACATGGACTTTAAAGTCGCAGGAACAAAAGATGGTGTAACTGCTTTACAAATGGATATGAAGATTGGCGGCATCACGCGTCAAATTCTTGAAGAGGCGCTCGAACAAGCACGCCTTGGCCGTTTACACATTCTTGAACACATGAATTCGATCATTGCAGAACCACGTGTCGAGTTATCGAAATATGCACCGAAAATCGTAACCCTCAAAATCAATCCGGATAAAATCCGTGATGTGATTGGACCCGGCGGTAAAGTCATCAATGCAATCATCGATGAAACAGGCGTCAAGATTGATATCGACCAAGATGGTACGGTCTTTATCGCATCGACAGATCAAGATGGCATTAATCGTGCACGTCAACTCGTCGAGGACATCGTTCGTGAAGTCGTCATCGGTGAAGAGTTTGACGGGACAGTCCGCCGGATTGAGAAATTCGGAGCGTTCGTTGAGTTGTTCAAAGGAAAAGACGCACTCGTCCACATCTCTGAGCTTGCACTTGATCGTGTCGGTCAAACGGAAGATGTCGTCAAACTCGGCGACAAGCTGAAAGTCCGTGTCACAGAAGTTGATGATAAAGGTCGTGTCAACGCCTCACATAAAATCCTTCTCGTCGAAGGAATGAGCGCGGAAGACCGTGCAGCATACGATGAAAAGAAAAAAACAGAGCGTGACAACCGCCCGCCACGTCGGGATACAGGATCTCGCCCACCACGTGACGGACAACGTCCACCACGTCGTAACTAATGAAAACAAGGTGGCTCAACGGTGCGGATGTCGCAACGAGGGCCACCTTGTTTCCGATTCAGGAGGAAACTATTATGGTCGAACGGATACAGCTACAAAACGGAGTACGAATCATCATCGAACGGATGCCGAGCGCGCGGAGCGTAGCAACAGGAATTTTCATCAAGGCCGGCTCACGAACAGAAACGCTTGAGGAACATGGGATCAGTCATTTAATCGAACATATGGTCTTTAAAGGGACAGAACAGTTCTCGGCGAAAGAGATTGCGGTTTACTTCGACCGACTTGGTGGAAATATTAATGCATTCACAAGTAAGGATCAAACGTGTTATTACGTTAAGACATTAGATGAACATGCAGCGACGGCATTTGATGTCCTAGCGGATATGTTCCTCGACTCGACGTTCGACGAAGAAGAACTCGAAAAAGAGAAACGGGTCGTCATCGAAGAAATCAAGATGTACGAAGATACACCAGATGATCTCGTCCATGAACTGCTCGCGATCGCAGCCTATGGCGAGGACGTCATGGCGCGACCAATCCTTGGGACGGAAGAGAGTGTTCTTAAAATCAATCGGCAGATGATTACGGAATACATGAAACAGGCGTATGCACCGGACCAAATCGTCATCTCGATTGCGGGTCACGTATCGGATGCTTTAGTGGAACAAGTGAAGGAGCGGTTCAGTGTCATGACACCGAGTGAAATCTCGCGTCCGATTCAGCTTCCCGAACTAAAAAATGATGTAATCCGTAAGGAAAAGGATACAGAACAGGTCCATCTTTGTTATAATTTCCGTGCAATCGATTCTACGGACGATCGTTTACCGGGACTTGCATTATTGAATAATGCCTTCGGAGCGACGATGTCTAGCCGCTTGTTCCAATCCATTCGTGAAGAACGCGGACTGGCGTACTCTGTCTTTTCGTACTACACGACATTTGACGACCATGGGACGTTCACGATTTACGTCGGTACTTCACACGAAACACTGAAGGAAGTCGAAGATGTCTTAGAAGCAGAAATCAAACTGTTGCTCGCGAATGGTTTGACGGATAAAGAAGTTGAAGATGGCATCGAGCAACTGAAAGGTTCACTCATTCTCGGGAATGAAGGAACATCAAGTCACATGAACCGAAATGCACGAAATGAACTTCATCTGGAAAAACACCCGACGTTAGAAGAAGTCATCGAAGAGGTGGAGCGCATCACTAAAGAAGATATTCAAGGATTGATCACACATATCTTCGAAGAACCACCAGCAAAAGCGTATATCTTACCGGAAATGGAAGAAGAAACCGTGTGAGAGAAGCTCTCAACTAAAAAAACCATACAGAAAACATGTTGTCGAGAAAGAAGGAATACCCTTGAATTTAGCTGAATTAATCGAAGCCATCCAAATTCAAAAAATTGAACGGATGGTAGATGCGGAAGTCGTCTCTTTGACGACAGATTCACGTGACGTGAAGCCTGGGACATTATTTGTCGCGATTAAAGGATATACAGTAGATGGACACGATTACGCTCGACAGGCTGAATCGAGCGGAGCAATTGCAATCATCGCTGAACACGCGCTCGATGTGACGATTCCTGTCATTCTTGTCAGAAGTACGACGCGGGCAATCGCTGAACTTGCAGGGAAATTCTATGATTATCCTTCCGAAAAAATGCGGATGATTGGCATTACAGGAACAAACGGAAAAACGACGACGACGACGATTGTTCGTGACGTCTTGGCGCGCCTAGGGCGTAAGACAGGAATCATCGGGACCGTCGAAGTGAAGATTGGTGACCGTGTCGTTCCAAGTCGGAATACGACGCCACAAAGCTCGGAACTGCAAGCATTTTTCCATCAGATGTACCAAGAGGGCGTTGAAGACGTCATTATGGAGGTATCGTCGCATGGATTAGAGCTAGGACGTGTCACGGGCGCGGATTTTGATGTGGCAGGATTTACGAACTTAACGCATGACCATCTCGATTTCCATAAGACGTTCGAAAACTACGCCCGCGCAAAAGGGTTATTGTTTGCACAACTCGGACAGCGCCTATCGGATGAAAAGGTAGCCGTCTTGAATGCAGACGATGCGACAAGTGAATTGTTTGAGATGATGACGGGTGCGCGCGTGTTAACATATGGCATTGATCAGCCCGCGGATTTGCAGGCACACAACATTACACAGACACTTCAAGAGACGACATTTACGATGGATTATCAAGAAGAGTCGATTGAATTGACGGTCCAATTCATTGGTCGTTTTAACGTCTATAACTTGTTGCTCGCAACAGGTATCTTATTATCACTCGGCTATCGTTTACCTGAGATTTCGAACGCGATCACTCAGATTCAGCCAGCCCAAGGGCGGATGCAACGTTTACCGATCGACGGGTATAATGTCTATGTCGATTACGCCCATACACCAGATGGAATCGAGCAATGTCTGAAGGCTCTCGTCGATGTCCCGAAAGAGAAGATTATTTTCTTGATTGGAACAGGTGGAAATCGGGATGTGACGAAACGTCCGATGATGGGACAATTGGCATCGACCTATGCCGGGACGGTCATCGTCACGACGGATGATCCGCGCTTTGAGTCTTATGAGTCGATCACATCAGGGATTGCGTCAGGGATGCTTCATGACCAATTCGTCGAAATTGGCGATCGAGTCGAAGCCGTTCGATATGCAGCGAGTCTTGCACGTCCCGATAATATCGTCATTCTCGCAGGAAAAGGGCATGAAAAATATCAAATCATTGGTGACGAAAAAACACCACTCGACGAAGAACAAATCGTCAAAGAGATGATACGCCAATTGGAGGAAAAGCAGTGAATTATCAACCACTTGAATTAACGACAGAACGATTTGAAGCGTTTGTTAAAACACATCCAAAAGGGGACTTATTACAGTTGCCGGCATGGGGAGACGTCAAACAGGCGACAGGATGGACCCATCAGCGGATTGCTGTTGGAACGCCGGACGGTCAACCAATCGGTGTCGCTTTACTCTTATTTAAGCAAGTGCCGAAACTACCGTTTACGTTATGTTACGCACCGCGCGGATTTGTCGTCGATTATGCAAATAAAGAAGCCGTCACAGCACTGCGTGATCTCGCGATTAAGGTGGCAAAACAACATAAAGCCATCGCCATCAAATTGGATCCGAACATTGATCGTGATGAGGACCCGACACTGCTGACAGAAATGATGGCCCTCGGATTTAAGCACAATGGTTTTGGTGGCGGCTTCGATCATGCGCAACCGCGTTTTACGATGGAGACGAGCCTTGAAGGAACGGAGAAAGAAATCTTTGATCGGTTTCATTCAAAGTTTCGCTACAACGTCCGACTGGCTGAACGAAAAGGAATTGTTTGCTATGAAGCGAGTCGTGAAGAACTGAAAACGTTCGCGAAGTTGATGGTCGAAACGGGCGAACGGGACGGGTTCTCGATCCGTGGTCTTGACTACTTCGAAAATCTCTATGATCATTTGCGTCCGAACGGGGATGCGGCACTCTTTTTAACAAAACTTGATGCGGCGAAGGCACTTGAAAGCACGGAAGCATTATTGTTACAAGCTGATCGCGAATTGGCAAAAATCCACCGACAGCTTGAAAAGGAGACGACGGAGAAAAAAATCAAGAGTCTGAACAATCGTCTCGAACAGACGACAGCACAAATCGACAAGGCTGAGAAATCAAAAACTGAGTTGATGGCAATTGCCGCGAAGCATCCGGACGGCGTCATTCTCTCAGGTGGATTATTGACGCTTGCCGGTCGTCGTTCTTACTATTTATATGGTGCGTCGTCAAATGAGTATCGTGAGTTCATGCCGAATCACTTGATGCAGTGGACGATGATGCAGTATGCCAAAGCGCACGGCGCCGTATCGTATGATTTTGGTGGCGTCAGTGGATCGACGGACCCGGATGATCACTATGCAGGGTTATACGCGTTTAAGTCGGGCTGGGGCAGTACGATGATTGAAAAAATCGGAGAATTTGATTACGTTCTCAACAAACCTCTTTATCTTGTGCTTGAAACAGGTCTACCGATTCTGAAGCGTTTACGGAAGAAGTTCCGCCGCTAATGAAGAGAGGGACAATCTTTGCCTGGATCTTGTTTTTATTCGCGATGTTCGCGGTCGGGTTGTTTCTTGCCGCTTCAACAAATCGTTTACCGTCTGTTCTACTAGACCAACCAGATTTAGGAATTGACAGCTGTCCCCGGGATGTAGCAGGGGAGAACCGTTTGATTAATGCTAGTCGCGACAACCTCAAACAGCTCCACCCGGCAGTCGAAGCAGGGGCAGAGGATTTGATTCGAATTAGCCACTCTTGCTACGATATCGATATTCGAATCACGCAAGGTTATCGCACTGAAAAACAACAGGATGCCCTCTATGCACAAGGTCGTTCAACGCCTGGTGACATCGTAACAAATGCGCGTGGCGGGGAATCAATGCATAACTACGGTCTAGCGATTGACTTCGTACAAATGATTGATGGCGGGATTTCATATGACATTGACTACGATGGCAATCAAACAGGCAAGAGTGATTGGCGAGAGGTCGCCGATGTTGGTAAAGCCCTTGGATTTGAGTGGGGTGGCGACTGGAAGCGTTTTGTTGATTATCCGCATTTCGAGATGAATTTCAATTATTCTTTAAGTGAATTGAAGTCCGGTGCACGACCGAGTAAGCAAGAAAAGGCCAATCGAACTGAGGAAATCGAGCACTTGCTTGAATCCTGATGAAGCGTCATACCGGACATGTTCTGATTCGGTATGACGTTTTTTTTTAATTTTCCTAGTCCCGTTGTTGGCAGGAAGGCAAAGTTCGGCTAGAATAGTGATAGTGATAAGTGGACGGCTCACGAAAAGTGAATACAAATAGGAGGTCATGTTGTGTCAAAGAAAAAGACGGAAAAAGTAAGCGTCTTTGCTCTTGGTGGGGCTGGTGAAATCGGTAAGAACATGTACGTCGTCGAACTCGACGAGGACATCTTCGTAATCGATGCTGGCTTGATGTTCCCAGGAGATGAGATGCTTGGAATTGACAAAGTCATTCCAGACATAAGTTATCTGAAGGAAAACAAAGAACGGATTCAAGGGATTTTCATCACGCACGGTCACGAAGACCATATCGGCGCACTCAGTTACGTCTTACGTGACTTGAAAGTGCCTGTATACGGGACACGCCTGACACTCGGATTGATTGAAATCAAATTAAAAGAAGCCGGTTTATTGAAGAAGGCAGATCTTCGTCCAATTGATGCCAAGACGAAATTAACCGTTGCGGGACATTTCATTACGTTCTTCCGCGTCAACCACTCGATACCGGATGCGGTCGGGGTTTGTATCCAAACATCACAAGGAGCCATCGTTCATACGGGGGATTTCAAGTTTGACTACACACCAGTCGACGGGAAACAAGCAGATTTCGGTAAGATTGCAGCAATCGGGCAACGGGGCGTTTTATGTCTTCTATCTGATTCAACGAATGCAGAGCGGCCAGGGATGTCCGGTTCAGAGTCGACGGTCGGGTCCGAATTGAACGACGTCATCTATGAAGCACCAGGTCGTGTTATCGTTGCATCGTTCGCATCGAACGTTCACCGCTTGCAACAAGTATTCGCAGCGGCCGAAGCGAATAACCGGAAAGTTGCAGTCGTCGGACGAAGTATGGTCAACATCGTCGAAGTCGCGCAACGTTTGAACTATTTACGGTTCAAGCAAAAAACATTGATTGAGTTATCAGAAATCAATCGCCTCGATGATAACCAAGTCGTCATCTTGACGACCGGTTCACAAGGCGAGCCGATGGCGGCATTAACACGGATGGCACGCAATGCACATAAACAAGTCAACATCCGTCTTAACGATACAGTCGTCGTCGCAGCGTCACCAATTCCAGGGAACGAGAAATCGGTTTCGAAAACAATCGATCTGTTGTTCCGTGCCGGGGCGAACGTCATTTATAACCAACGTAAAGTTCACGTGTCTGGTCACGGTCACGCAGAAGACTTGAAGTTGATGCTCAACTTAATCAAACCGAAGTTCTTTATTCCGATTCACGGAGAATTCCGGATGCAAAAAGCGCATAGTCGTCTCGCACAGACGGTAGGTGTCAATGCAAACAACATCTTCATTATTGAAAATGGTGATGTGGTCGAATTTGAAAAACGTAAAGCACGCATGTCACGTAAAGTGAATGCCGGAAATGTGTTGATTGACGGGATTGGTGTAGGAGATGTCGGGAACATCGTCTTACGTGACCGTCGTCTCTTGTCTCAAGATGGTGTCGTTCTCTGCGTCATCACGATTAGTCGGAAGAACAAAACGATCGTGTCAGGCCCAGAAATCATCTCACGTGGATTCGTCTACATGCGTGAGTCAGAAGATATGATCAATGAGGCTAACCGAATCGTCGCGAAACAACTCCAAGGAAAATTAACGGGAGAACTCGATTGGACTGAAATGAAGTCGTTGATCCGAGATAAGCTGAGTTCTTATCTATATGAACAGACAAAACGTCGTCCAATGATTTTGCCGATCATCATGGAGATTTAACAAGAAGAGCGACTCAGATCGACCAATTCCTGGTCAGCTGAGTCGTTTTTTTATCAGGAGGTAGTATAGATGGCGACGACAAAAAAGAAACCTGTTCGCAAACAAACGACGGCACGGAAACGACCGCCGGCTAAAAAACAACGCCCTCCGATTCAATATCGTACATATGTAGGTGTTTTCGCTGTTTTGTTATTACTAGCCTATCTTCTTGCGTTAGGAGAATTTGGACGAGTCGGTGAGAAGTTCGCCGAGTTCGCTTTTGATACGGTCGGTCAATTCGGCTCGTTGCTTTATGGCTTGTCAGGGAGTTTGCTCCTCTTGTTCCTATCGCAACTCGAGCGACAAAAAAAATGGGCGATCAGTTTACTCGCAGTCGGTCTTTTAATTTGGATTGATTTAATATTAGGAGAGCCGAGGGGTACATTAAATGCTTGGCTCTATCAAGGATCGGCCTATTACATTTCGAGTTTTGGTGCTTTCTTGATTGGGTTGTTTTTAATTGGCACAAGCGTGCACCTGCTTCATCCGTTATTCTTCAGTGAACTGGCGCATGGAATGCTCGAGCGGGTGGAAGCGTTTCGAAATCGTGAGCGATCTTTACCTGAACGCAAGGAGCGTCCTGTCAAAGAGGCTAAAAAACAAAAAGAACGTAAACCACTCGAACGGCAAGCAAAACCAACAACAGCTAAACAGGAGACTACTGTGCCGTCACTTCCGGAAAACGAACCAGAAGATGCAGTGGAGAGTATTCAAGACGTCCCGATCATCGGGTTCGCGGACCATGTCGAACCGCAGGCGGCTGAACTACAAGGTCCGTTGACGATGACTGAAACACCGGACGGATACCAATTGCCTTCTCTTGAATTATTGATGGAACCGACATCAAAAGATTTATCAGGTGAGAACAAACGCCTCAAGGACAATGCAACGAAATTGATTGCGACTTTAAAGTCGTTTGGGATTGGGGCAAAGGTCTTAAAAATTCATTTAGGTCCAAGTGTCACGAAGTATGAAATTGAACCGCATCAAGGAATCAAGCTAAGTCGGATTACGGGACTCGCAGATGACCTGGCGCTCGCGCTCGCTGCGAAGGACATTCGAATCGAAGCACCGATTCCGGGAAAGGCAGCGGTCGGGATCGAGGTGCCGAATCGTGAAGTGGCGATGGTCTCACTTCGGGAAGTCCTCGGAGCAGAAAGCGTTCAAGCCGATCCTGATCGATTACTTGTCGCTCTTGGACGGAGTATCTCGGGAGAGACCGTGACGGCGAAATTAAACAAAATGCCACACGTGTTAGTCGCAGGATCGACGGGATCCGGAAAGTCAGTCTGTATCAATGGGATGATCGTCTCGATATTGATGCGGGCACGACCGGATGAAGTCCGCTTGATGATGATCGATCCGAAAATGGTTGAGTTGAATGTCTACAATGGCATTCCGCATCTTCTCGCACCCGTCGTCACCGACCCGAAAAAAGCGGCGCAAGCCTTAAAACAAGTCGTTTCAGAGATGGAACGGCGGTATGAAATCTTCAGTCAGAACGGCGCCCGCAACATCGAAGGCTACAATGCATTGATTGATAAGATGAATGCGGAAGAGAAAGTCCATCAACGCCTACCTTACATCGTCGTCATTGTCGATGAGTTAGCAGATTTGATGATGGTCGCTTCAAACGAAGTCGAAGATGCCATCATGCGTCTTGCTCAGATGGCACGGGCAGCCGGCATTCATATGGTCATCGCAACACAACGGCCAAGTGTCGATATCATCACGGGTGTCATCAAAGCGAACATACCGTCTCGGATTGCTTTCAGCGTATCGAGTGGAACGGATTCTCGCACCATCCTCGATACGAGCGGGGCTGATAAGCTACTCGGACGAGGAGACATGCTACTACTTGGAAATGGGATGAATAAACCTGTTCGTGTCCAAGGGGCGTTCTTATCGGACGAAGAGGTTGAAAAAGTCGTCAACCATGTCATCAGTCAACAAAAAGCACAGTACGTGGAAGCGATGATTCCAAAAGATGTTCCTGAGGGTGAATCTGACGTCGACGATCCGTTATATGATGAGGTTGTTCAGTTCATCTTGACGCAAGGTACAGCCTCGACGTCAATGATACAGCGGAAGTATCGGATTGGTTATAATCGCGCTGCACGACTGATCGATGCATTAGAAGAGAATGGCCTCGTCGGTCCGTCAGAAGGATCGAAACCACGCCGAGTCATCGGACGTTAAGTAATAACAGAGAACCAGCGTTCACATAATGAGCGTTGGTTTTCTTTACGTGTAAGAAAATATTAAAAAAAGTCTAAATGAGAACGATTTCAGGAAAATAGTTGTCAGACGTCTGTTGATTTTATACGCATGTTTTGTCATACTCAGTCATATGAGTTGACCTACCTCTCACAGAGGTAAGTGAGCGACTTTTACACAAATAGATAATGAAAGCGCTCACATAAATGGAAGAGGAGATGAATGACAATGAAGAAAAAACAAGTACTTGTGTCAGCAATGACGGTAGCAACAGTGGGACTCGCAGCATGTGGAGGATCAGATGATAGTGCAAAGGGAAACAAGGACGAGTTTTCTGTCGCAATGGTTGCCGATAAAGGCGGAATCGATGATAAATCGTTTAACCAGTCGGCGTGGGAAGGTCTGCAAGCGTATGGAAAAGAAAACGACCTTCAGAAAAATGAGGGTTACTCGTACCTTCAATCAAAATCGCAACAAGATTACCAACCGAACTTATCGCGTCTTGCACGAGCGGGAGAAGATTTGATTTTTGGGATTGGGAATACGTTTAATGAAGATATCAAAACGGTTGCCGATCAGTTTAAAGATACACAGTTTGCAATTATCGATAACGTCGTCGAAGGAGACAACGTGACATCGATTACGTTTAAAGAAAACGAAGGTGCCTACCTTGCGGGAATCGTTGCCGCGATGGAAACGAAAACAGATCACATCGGCTTTGTCGGTGGAATGAAGATGGATGTAATCGAACGCTTCCGGGCAGGCTTTGAGGCTGGGGCAAAATCCGTTAATCCGAACATCAAAGTTGACGTACAGTACGCAGAAGATTTCGCTGCACCTGAAAAAGGACAAGCAATCGCAGCAGGCATGTATGGTAAAGGGGCAGATATCATTTTCCCGGCAGCCGGTGGAACAGGAAACGGCGTCTTCACAGAAGCAAAAAACCGGAAGAAAAATGGAGAAGAAGTTGCTGTCATCGGTGTCGATCGTGACCAACAAGAAGAAGGCATGCCAGAAGATGTCACGTTGACATCTGTCATCAAACGAGTGGACTTAGCGGTCAAAGATACAGCGAATGAAGCGAAAGCTGGAAAACTCACAGGTGGAGAGACGATTCGTTACGGTTTGAAAGAGCAAGGCGTTGACATCATTGAGTCAGAAAAAATTTCGAAAAAGACACTCGACATGCTCGAACAAGCGAAAGACAAAGTCATTTCAGGTAAAACAGAAGTACCTGAACAATAAGCGTCAAAGGAAGAGCGGGCATTCTTAGGTAGAACGCCCTATTTTCTTCCAACAATAGATACGATATGAAAAGGGTTACAAAAGCGCCAGAAGTCAGACTTCTAACCTGTTACAAAATGATTGCAGGATTGTGTTCGACGTCATATACTTATCTTGGCTGGAGTTCTCATACGTCAGAAGTCTGAGCACTGGTTACAACTAGATAGAGGATGGAGATGCGTCATGTCGATTAAATTAGATCATCGTTTGCTTTACTTACGAGTGATTGAAAAGATTAAGTCTGACATCGATGACGGCGTTTACAAGGAAGGCGAGAAACTACCTTCAGAGTTTGAACTTTCAAAGCAACTTGGCGTTAGTCGAGCGACTCTTCGGGAGGCTTTACGAATTCTTGAAGATGAGAACATCGTCATCCGTAAACACGGTGTCGGTACGTTTATCAATGCAAGACCACCATTCACGTCGGGGATTGAAGAATTGTACAGTGTGACGGAGATGATTGCGCGCGCTGGGATGATTCCAACGTCTGAAGTCTTATCTTCAGAAATGGTTCAACCGACAGAACGTGACCGAGAACGTTTCCAACTTGGTCCGGATGAACTGGTTTATCGAATCGAACGAATCCGACTTGCAGGAGATGTTCCTGTTGTCTATTGCGTCGATAAGATTCCAAGCCATTATATTAAAAATGAAGAACAGTTTACGTCTTCGACTTCACTGTTCGACGCACTAGAAAAAGAACTAGGTCGTCGGGTCACACATGCGGTGACGCATATCGAACCTCGAATCGATCCGAAAATCGCTGAACAATTACATACGGACCAACCCTTGCTCGCGTTGCGACAAACGCATTATGATGAGCTCGACCGATCCGTTCTTTATTCAGCGAACTATTTCCGTGCGGATAAGTTTGATTTCCATGTCATCCGTAAACGTGTATAATCGATTGTTTTAGGAGTTTTACTGAAAGCGCTTCCGCCAACCTACGTAACGCTCCTCATCACCAGCCTCAGGTGCTTGACGTAGTCAGGAACTTTGTATGACCATATTCGAAAGGGGATTATTTCAGATGAAAAAGAAGTCACTTCTCGCATTAGCAGCAACAGGTTTAGCAATGAGTTCGGTACTCGCAGCATGTGGTAGCAACGATGATTCTAAAGATTCAGGAAGCGGCGAAAAAGACGGCTTCAAAGTAGGTATGGTCACAGATACAGGCGGTGTTGATGATAAATCATTCAACCAATCTGCATGGGAAGGCATTCAGAAGTTCGGTAAAGATAACGATTTGGAAGAAGGAACTGGTTACAAATACCTTCAATCAGCAAAACAATCGGATTATCAACCGAACTTACAACAATTAGCACGTGCGAACTACGACTTGATTCTCGGAATCGGGTTCTTGATGGCAGAAGACATCGGTAAAGTAGCGGATCAGTTTGACGACAAGAACTTTGCACTCGTCGATATGGTCGTTGATAAGCCGAACGTCGCGTCAATCGTCTTCAAGGAAAACGAAGGTTCGTTCCTCGTCGGTGTCGTCGCGGGTCTTACTACGAAAACAGATAAAGTCGGATTCGTCGGTGGCGTAAACTCAGACTTAATCAAAAAGTTTGAAAGTGGATTTAAAGCAGGCGTCATGGCTGTCAACCCAGATGCAAAAGTTGAAGTTCAATATGCAGAAGATTTCAATGCTGCTGAAAAAGGACAAGCAATCGCTTCAGGGATGTACGGCAAGAAAGTTGACGTGATTTATCACGCAGCTGGTGGTACAGGACAAGGTGTCTTCACAGAAGCGAAAAACCGTAAGAAAAACGGTGAAGATGTTTGGGTCATCGGTGTTGACCGTGACCAAGTCGAAGAAGGTATGCCAGAAAACGTTACATTGACGTCAATGGTTAAGCGTGTTGATACAGCAGTTGAACAAGTTGCGAAAGATACGAAAGATGGCAACTTCCCAGCAGGTAAAGTCGTAGAATTCGGTCTTAAAGACGGCGGCGTTGATATCGCACCTTCACAAGACAACATTGAAAAAGACGTCTTGACGAAAGTCGAAGACTACAAAAAGCAAATCATCGATGGAAAGATCACAGTTCCAGCAACTGACGATGAGTATAAAGAGTACGAAGCATCACTTTAATAAAATGGAAGCGGGGGTCGCTAGCATTGCGGCCTCCCCTTTTAAACTAAACATGGGAGTGGATTTTCTTGGAATACGTCATTGAGATGCTAAACATACGAAAAGAGTTTGGCAGTTTCGTCGCAAATGATAATATCACGCTCCAGCTTCGGAAAGGTGAGATTCACGCTTTACTTGGTGAAAACGGTGCCGGAAAATCGACGCTGATGAACGTCTTATTTGGTTTGTATCAGCCTGAGGCTGGAGAAATTCGTGTACGCGGTGAAAAAGTTAATATTACAAGTCCGAACGTCGCGAATGATCTTGGAATCGGCATGGTGCATCAACACTTCATGCTCGTTCAAAATTTCACCGTCACGGAAAACATCATTTTAGGTGCAGAACCGAAATCTGGTCTCAAAATCGACCGCGCAACTGCCCGGGAGAAAGTACGCCAAATTTCGGAGCAGTATGGTCTTGCGGTAGATCCAGATGCAAAAATTGAAGATATTTCAGTCGGGATGCAACAACGTGTCGAGATTTTAAAGACACTGTATCGTGGAGCTGACATTCTCATCTTCGATGAACCATCGGCTGTATTGACGCCTCAGGAAATCAAAGAATTGATTCAAATCATGAATCGGTTGATTGCTGAAGGTAAGTCGATCATCTTGATCACACATAAATTGAAGGAAATCATGGAAGTGGCAGATCGCTGTACGACGATTCGTCGTGGTAAGTACATTGGTACAGTTGATATCGATGAAACGATGACACAGTCGAGACTCGCTGAAATGATGGTTGGCCGTGAAGTAAACTTTGATGCGGAGTATTCCAAGGCAAATCCACAAGAACTCGTTCTCGATGTAAAAAACCTCGTCGTTAAAGACGGTCGTGGGATTAAAGCAGTCGACGGACTGAACTTAGATGTTCGAGCCGGCGAAATCGTCGGGATTGCAGGGATTGATGGGAATGGTCAAACTGAATTGATTGAAGCAATCACAGGATTAAGAAGAGCCGAAAGCGGAGAAGTATTCTTAAACAACAAATCAATCAAAAACCTGAAGCCGCGGAAAGTGACGGAAGCGGGCATCGGTCATATTCCTCAAGACCGTCATAAACATGGACTCGTTCTTGATTATTCAATCGGTCATAACATGGTCTTACAAACGTACTATCAAAAACCGTATTCAAAAGCAGGCATCATGAACTACAAGCAGGTCATGGAAAAAGCTCAAACGTTAATTGAGAAGTTCGACGTCCGAACTCCAAGTCCTGAAACATTTGCTCGCGCCTTATCGGGCGGGAACCAGCAAAAAGCCATCATCGCGCGTGAAGTCGATCGTTCACCTGACTTATTAATTGCTGCGCAACCAACACGTGGACTCGATGTCGGTGCAATTGAATTCATTCATGAGCAGTTAGTACTTGAACGGGAAAAAGGACGCGCTGTCCTCTTGATTTCGTTTGAACTCGAAGAAATTTTACAAGTCTCAGACCGCATTGCCGTTCTGTATGAAGGACGGACAGTAGCCTTTCTCGATCCTAAGGAAACGAATGAAATTGAACTCGGCTTCCTGATGGCTGGCGGTAAGAAAGAGGAGGTAGGTCGTTCATGAAACTCGAACGTTTTTATGGGATTTTGATTCCAATCTTGTCAATTATCCTCGGTATGGTAGTTGGTGCCATCGTCATGTTGATTGGTGGTTATGACCCAATCGCTGGATTTGATCAACTGTTTTACGGAATCTTTGGTGAACCGTATAGTATCGGAGAAACGTTGCGTGCAGCAGCACCATTGATTTTTGCGGGTCTCGCCGTCGCCTTTGCCTTTCGAACGGGATTATTTAACATCGGGGTTGAAGGTCAAGTTTTAGTCGGTTGGATGGTCGCGGTCTGGATCGGGATTTCTTTCGATCTCCCGACAGCAATCCACTTGCCACTCGCGTTAATCGGAGCGGGTTTAGCGGGTGCACTTTGGGCTGCGGTTCCAGGTATTTTAAAAGCGCGTTTCCATGTCCATGAAGTCATCACGTCAATCATGATGAACTACATCGCGTTGTATGTGACGAATGATATTTTACGTCACGTCATCGGAATCAAAAACGAGCGGACAGATTCAGTCAAAGAAACGGCTTCGTTGGCTTCACCATTCTTGCAAGAGTTAACGGATTTTTCGCGTTTGCACAATGGGATTTTCATTGCCATCGTCGCCGCACTCGTCTTCTGGTTCATTCTTTGGAAGACGACGCTCGGTTACGAGTTACGTGCAGTTGGATTTAATAAAAGTGCTGCAGAGTATGCCGGTATGGGTGTCAACAAGAACATCATTCTCTCATTCGTCATCTCTGGTGTATTCGCTGGATTTGCTGGTGCGATGGAAGGGTTAGGGACATTCCAAAACATGACGCTAAACGCATCCTTTACGGGTGTTGGATTTGACGGAATCGCCGTCGCCTTACTTGGTGCGAACAACCCGATCGGAGTTGTTCTGGCCGCATTATTATTTGCCGGACTCAACATTGGCGGATTGTCGATGCAACAAATCGGGATTCCACCAGAACTGATTAAAATCATCATCGCCTTCATCATCATCTTCGTCGCTTCCGGTTACGCGATCCGTCTCGTCATCGAAAAGCTGACGGTTAAAAGAGCAGAAGGCAAAAAAGTGAAAGGAGCCGATAAATAATGGGCTTTCTAGATGTACTTTATATTATCGTACCGATTGCGCTTGCCTATTCGGCTCCATTGATCATTGCAGCGCTCGGTGGTATTTTCAGTGAACGTTCTGGTGTCGTCAACATCGCGCTTGAAGGCTTGATGGTCATGGGTGCATTCACGGGTGTTGTTTCAGCCCTGACATTATCGAAGATGGGATTCGGCGCTGCTAGTCCATGGATTGCGATGTTAATCGCTATCGTCATCGGAGCAATCTTCGCTTTATTCCTTGCAGTGCCTGCGATTTTGTTCCGTGCCGACCAAACGGTACTTGGTGTCGCGATCAATATCTTAGCAGTTGGTCTTGCGATTTTCTTAGTGCGTGCCTTCTATGGAAAAGGACAAACAGACTCGATTCCGAACCGGATTTCGAAAGAGAATGTGCCGTTCCTATCTGATATTCCTGTTTTAAAAATGTTTTTTGCAAACGTCTACTATACTTCGTACATTGCGATTATCTTAGCAGTTGTGGCATGGTTCGTCGTCTTTAAGACACCATTCGGTCTTCGTCTCCGTTCTGTCGGAGAACATCCGATGGCAGCAGATACGATGGGGATTAACGTCACGAAGATGCGCTTTATCGGAGTCATGATTTCAGGCGGATTCGGTGGTCTTGCGGGTGCAGTTTATGCAACTTCGATTTCATTGAACTTCAGCGTGACGACAATTCTCGGGCAAGGTTTCCTTGCGATCGCCGCGATGATTTTCGGAAAATGGAATCCGCTCGGTGCAATGGCAGCTGCCTTGTTCTTCGGTTTCGCTCAAGCGATCTCGATCATCGGACAACAGTTACCATTACTCGATCAAATTCCTCAAGTCTATCTTTTGATTGCGCCTTACGTCTTAACGATCCTTGCACTTGCTGGTGTCGTCGGTCGCGCCGATGCACCAAAAGCTGTTGGTGTACCGTACATCAAAGGGAAACGATAACGATCATTCAGGTATTCTTGTTAAAAAAAGCTGTACGGCTCGACCGATTGGGTCGAGACGTACAGCTTTTTTGATGTATGGTCATAAAAAAAACAGCATGGCGTGAAGCTACCATACTGTCAAATACTTATTCGTATTTTAATGCGTCGCCTTCGAATGATTCGTCTGCCACTTTAATTGAATCAGTTGGGCAACCTTCGAATGCGTCAATCATGTCATCGAACAATGCTTCCGGGATTTCTGCTGTCCCTTTGTTATCGTCTAGAATGACGTATGCTAAGCCCTCGTCATCATAGTCATAGATATCAGGTGCTGCGGCACCACAAGCGCCACAAGCGATACACGTGTCTTTATCGACAATCGTAAATTTAGCCATTTTGTATTTCTCCTCTCTATTCGAAAACATGATTGATCTAGTATTGTTCTCATCTATATGTCATTGTATCGGACTCATGCGTTCTTTTCAATGAGGAAGCGGTAGAAGTATTCAAACAAAGTAACAGGATGCGATGGAAATAGTAGGGTAAGGCGCAGTAGGTGCGTTAATCTAAGAAAGAGGTTTGGAAAGGCCAAGCTAATTATGCTATACATATAAACGAATGAAGACGATACTTTAAATATAATCAAACCGATCGAAGGTGAGGGGGAGTGGATGAAATTGACTGTCGTCAATCAAGTTTTGTTAGAAACCATTAGTCGTCTCCGGGGTGAACGGACAGATCGTAGCCTCTTTCATATCCTTCAAGGAAAACGTTCGGCAACATCACTCCAGGATGCACATTTCTATGAATTAGAAACTGTCTTTGGGGTGCTGCCCTTTCGACGAGAAACATTCGATCGGCTACTGCTTGAGCTGGAACAGCAGGGATTCATTGAACGAGCGGAAACGTTGCGCATCACGGAGCTTGGTGAATCCTCGATCAAAGTACCGTTTTTAATCGATGACATGGGCGGTGAATTGCGTGGATTTCCAATCATTTTATGGAAACGCTTAAGCCTTTTGATTCAAACCGTCGTTTGTCTCGAACAAAAACGATTTTTCGTACCGGTTCAGCAAGACGTCGCGATAAAGGACTGGGTCCGGGGATACGTCAAAGGGATGCCGCAGCGTACGCAGTGGATTAATCAGGTGTACCATGAATTACGAGAGGCGTTGCGTCAGCTGTCGGTAAAAGAAGCGACGCTCATCAGCTACCGCTTGTCGGGGTTGAAAACAGGTTTGTCTTACCCGCAACTTGAAGAGAAACTTGACAGTGACGTCTTGTCGCTCCGCTTGGAATTTATGATGGCTTGGCGAAAATGTCTGCGTCACTTGGATGAAGCAGGACTGATTTTACGTCTTGGTGAAGATATTGATCAATCGAAGATGACACAATCAGCACAGAAAACGTGGGATATGTTACGTAACGGATTTGCTTTGAATGAAATCTCCGAGCGGCGCCGCCTGAAGAAGAGCACGATGGAAGATCACCTCGTCGAAATTGCGATGTACAGTGACGTATTCCCGCGGAGCCAATTCTTATCGGATGCACAATTTAAAGAAGTGATTGAAGTAGCAAATCGAAACGAGACATTTTCGTTGAAACGAATTAAAGGTGAATTGAAGCTTGAGACCGATTATTTTCAAATTCGTATCGCGTTAGCGCGAAAAAGATGGGAGGAGAGATGATGGAGACTGTCTTAAAACGTTATTTTAAGCATGACCGCTTTCGAGCCGGTCAAAAAGACATCATTGCGTCCGTTTTAGCAGGTCGCGATACGGTCGCCATCTTGCCGACCGGGGGAGGGAAGTCGATCTGTTATCAACTTCCGTCCTATTTGTTGCCAGAAGGGTTGACCGTCATCCTTTCGCCGCTCTTATCGTTGATTGAAGATCAAGTCATGCAAATCAAAAGTCGCGGTGAACGTTCCGTCGCTAAATTGACGTCGCACGAAACAAAAGACCAAAAAGAGCAGATTTTACGTCACCTGAGTCAACTTCGGTATTTGTATTTGTCACCGGAACAATTGGCGATGCCGAACGTCAAACAACGGCTTCAGCAAACAAACATTAATTTATTCGTCGTGGATGAAGCGCATTGTATTTCACAATGGGGTCATGAGTTTCGCCCCGAGTACGCGAAGCTTGGAATCGTAAAGAAACAACTCGGAAACCCGACTTGTTTAGCTTTGACGGCAACAGCAACGAAACAAGTGGAACAGGATATGTTAAGAGGCTTAGAGCTGTCGGACCCGACGATTATCCGGCATTCCGTCAATCGACCGGAAATTCAATTTATCGTCGAAGACGTTGAGCCTGATCAAAAAGATCATGTGCTGGTAAACTGGTTGACGAAGGTAGAACGTCCGTGTGTCATCTATACGACGACAAGAAACGAAGCAGAGCGTGTCGCACGTCTAATCACGAAGGCGACATACTACCATGCAGGACTCGAAGCAGAGGATCGTCAATTGATCCAACAACAATTCTTACATGATGAGATTGAGAGTCTCGTCTGTACAAGTGCCTTCGGCATGGGGGTCAATAAAGGGAATGTCCGGACCGTCATCCATTACTCGATGCCGGCGACGATTGAAGCCTATATGCAGGAAGTCGGTCGGGCAGGGCGAGACGGAGCGCCGTCGACAGCGCTACTGCTCTATGCAAAGGGGGATCACCGTCTACAGCAGTTTTTAGTCGAAAAGCAGTATGCCCCCGTGCTTTGGATTGACCAATTGTTAGCGGGCATGGCACGTCAGGAACCGCTTGAAACGATGGAACGGCGTTTAGGGTTAGATGTCGAAGATCCGGCGTATCGGTTATTAAAATCGCAACTCAGTGATCGCTGGTCGCGTGAGGACATCATCGCTTGGCAAGAAGAGCGAAAAAAGATACGTTTACGTGAACTTATGCAAATGATAAATTATATTCAAAGTATAACGTGTCGACGAACGTTCATCTTGAATCATTTTGATGAGCAACCGATCGTCCAGGACCGGTGCTGTGATATTTGTGGTAATACGACAACACAATCACCGCAAAAAAGGCATACGATTGAAATTTTGGATTGGGAACAACGATTAGAAGGGGTCTTTTTTTCATCAGCCGATTCAGTGTAAACTAGTACTATCCTTATTTTTAGAAAAGGTGATGAAATTGAGTAAATACGATCAACGAAAGAACCGACAAGAAGAACCAAAATCAAGCTTACCACCACGTTCTTCACGAATTGAACATGTGCGGAATGAACGGTTAAAGCAACCCTTTGTCAAAAATCCGTTAGCCATTACGCTGACGATTCTTATGATTACAATCATTATCGCCTTCGTTTCCCTCGGTTTCATGATGTAAGGGCACATTGTGAACAGAGATTATTTTCCTTTACGGGTATACTGAAAAGGAGAAGGAAGGAGGCACGGTGCATGGATCGTGGGAAATATAATATCAAAGCAGTCGCTGCATTAGTAGGGCTCAACCCAACGACCATTCGTGCTTGGGAAAGGCGATATCAAGTGCTTGATCCGGACCGGAGTGAATCTGGGCATCGCATCTATAGTGATAGCGATGTCGCGAAGCTCCGCTGGATTGTAGACAAACAAAAAGAAGGACTATCTGTTTCGAAAGCGATTCAACTGTACGAAATGCCTGTCAGTCGCACGGAGCTTCCACTTGATTATGGTGTTGAACTACGTGAACAGCTGTTTGAGGCATTAACGACATTTGAGGAACGACATGCCCATGACATCATGAATAAGGCATTCTCAATGTTTAGTTTCGATAAGGTGATTCAAGATATCGTTGGACCGTTGCTGCACGAAATCGGCTCAAAGTGGGAAAATGGTGAAATTACGATTGCGCATGAACATTTTGCGACAGCCTTTTTACGGGCCCGCCTTTCAACATTGTCGTTGCAAATGCCGATCAATCCTTTTTTACCGCGCATTTTATGTGTATGTGCGCCAGAAGAAGAACATGAATTGGGATTGTTATTTTTTACGCTATACTTACGCCAATCCGGCTTCGATGTGATTTTTCTTGGGGCAGGAATTCCCGTGTCAGATCTTGTGACGGTGACGAAACAATTAGTACCACGTGCTGTCGTCCTTTCGTGTACGATTTCTGACCACCTCAGTCTTTTAGATGAAGCGCTTGCCGAACTACGACAGGCTGTACCGAACGTCGAGATTGGTCTAGGTGGTTATGCCGTCGAACAGCTCCCTGAAAAATACGCGGATCACCTCCTCGGGACGGACGATTCCTCCTGGAAAAGTTGGTTAAGTCGACTCACTCCGACAACTGGTGTATAGTGTGATTCATATTGAACGGAGAAGTTGTTTTTCTCCGGCATTGACTGGAGGAGTCTTAGATGAGATTTGAGACATTTAAACAAGGGCATTTACGTGTGTTTATTACGAAGCAGGAACTATCCGTTCACGACGTTCGACCAGAAACACTGGCAGTTGGAAAAGGACAGGACCTATTACGTAACCTGTTAGAAGAAGCAGAATCAAATTTTGGATTTCATGCGGTCGGGACACTTGAATTTTTTGTGACATTCTTTCCGAATGACGGGATGTTGGTCGATGTACGACGAGAAGGTGAATTACCAGAAGAAACGTTTGATGAATTTGATCAAGTAGAAATTCGGATGACCGTCGATATCGTACACCATGTCCTGTATCAACTCGAAGAATTCGAGGACGTCATTCAAGCGAGCCACGGATTGCTTCGCCACGTTCTGATGACGGAAACGGGTGGTAGGCTGTACTACTTCGAAGGGCGGTATTACTTGTATTTCGAGGAACGGATGGCAGAGGCGCTTGAACGGACGATTACGACCGTACTGTCTGAATATGGCGTACCAAGTGCGAAAAGTCCGCTCGCGATGGCGGAATACGGAAAAACACTTCAGCGTTCAGATGCAATCAAAATGATTGCCGGAACATTTTCTGTGTAAATGATGATTTTTAACGAATCGGCACATACGACGATTCTTTTTAAGACCACTGACCGGTTTCTGACGGAAAGTGGTCTTTTTCATGAGGAATCATCAGTTAACACCATTTTGTATTTTTTCGTTGAAAGAGTGATGGTATGATAAACAGTGAACGTAAGATGAAGGAGTGAAGAGTATGAGAGTGGCAGTATTATATGGTGGGATTTCTGGAGAACGTGAGGTTTCGTTAAGTAGCGGGAAGTCCGTGATTCAAGCATTGGAGGGAAAAGGGCACGAAGTCGTTGCCATCGATTTCCATCCGGAACGTGCTGAAGAAATTTTCAATCTGGATGTTGAAGTCGCCGTCATTGCTCTTCATGGAAAATATGGAGAAGATGGTCGTGTTCAAGCATTACTAGAGTTAGCGGATATTCCGTATACTGGATCAGGTGTGTTGGCTTCCGCTTTAGCGATGGATAAAGCACGGTCGAAGTTGCACTTTGAGAAGGCTGGCATTCGGATTGCGCGTGATGTCTTGATTGAACGCGGTGACGACATCGCAGATAAGGTCCGGCAGTGGGGCGGTGAATTCCCTTGTGTCGTCAAACCGGCTCAAGAAGGATCGTCAAATGGATTGACGATTGCGATGGACGACGCGATGTTACGAAGCGGAATCGAACTCGCTTTTCAGGCAGACGATGCGGTTTTGATTGAACAATTCATTAAAGGGCGAGAAGTAACCGTACCGGTGCTCGGCCAAAAAGGTGCTGAAAAAGCGTTGCCCGTCATCGAAATCATTCCTAAAAATGAATTTTATGATTATGAATCAAAATATGCAGTCGGTGGATCAGAGCATATCTGTCCTGCTGATTTTGATGAGGTGACGACACAAAAATTACAAGAGTGGGCAGTCCTCGCCCATCAAGTCCTCGGATGTTCGGGCTATTCCCGTTCTGATTTCCTGGTGCCTGAAATCGGTCATCCCGTTATTTTAGAAACCAATACGCTACCTGGTATGACAGCGACAAGTCTATTCCCGGACGGGGCACGGGCAATCGGGATTGATTATCCAGAGCTAGTCGAATCGTTTATCAATCTAGCGATTACACGTCATCAAGCGACTTCGAACAACATAAAGTAAACAAAAAAGAGTAGATGATAGAAAGCGCTTACAAATATAGTAGGAATCCCTTTCATTACACGTCGGAACAAGGTATACTTTATCCGAACAAGGAAACGGCATAGGGGATGCCACTTATGGGGAGGAACGTTGGAATGATCACTGACCAACAACATGCGAATCATCGGAAAAACGTACTTGAAGCAACACAGGAAATCGTAAAAGAGGCACTTGAGAAGTTGGGTTACCCGGACGAAATGTATGAATTGTTAAAAGAACCGTTGCGGATGTTGACGGTTCGGATTCCAGTTCGGATGGACGATGGGTCAACAAAAATCTTTACCGGCTACCGGGCGCAACACAATGATGCTGTCGGTCCGACGAAAGGTGGAATCCGTTTCCACCCGAACGTAACGGAAGTCGAAGTCAAAGCGTTATCAGTCTGGATGAGCTTGAAGGCAGGAATCGTCGATTTACCATACGGTGGTGGTAAAGGTGGAATCATTTGCGATCCACGAGAGATGAGTTTCCGGGAAATCGAGCGTCTGAGTCGTGGCTATGTCCGTGCAATCAGTCAAATCGTTGGTCCGACAAAAGATATTCCAGCACCTGATGTCTTCACGAACTCACAAATCATGGCCTGGATGATGGATGAGTACAGCCGGATTGATGAATTCAATTCACCGGGCTTCATTACAGGAAAGCCGTTAGTACTCGGTGGTTCCCACGGGCGTGAGACTGCGACAGCTAAAGGGGTCGCCATCATGATTCGGGAAGCTGCTGCGAAGAAAGGGATTACATTAGAAGGAGCCCGCGTCGTCGTTCAAGGGTTTGGTAATGCAGGGAGCTTCTTATCGAAGTTCATGCATGATTTAGGGGCGAAAGTCATTGCGATCAGTGATGCATATGGCGCTCTCCATGATCCGAACGGACTGGATATCCCATATTTACTTGATCGTCGCGATTCGTTCGGGACGGTGACGACGCTTTTCAAAAATACAATTTCAAATAAAGAACTGCTCGAATTAGAGTGTGATATTCTTGTTCCGGCAGCGATTGAAAATCAAATCACGGAAGATAATGCGCATGACATTAAAGCGCGAATCGTCGTCGAAGCAGCCAACGGTCCGACGACGAATGAAGCGACGAAAATTCTCGCAGATCGTGAAATCTTGATTGTTCCCGATGTCTTGGCTTCAAGTGGTGGCGTAACGGTGTCCTACTTTGAATGGGTTCAAAACAACCAAGGGTATTACTGGACGGAAGAAGAAGTGCATGAAAAGCTTGAAAAAGTACTCGTGAACTCGTTTAATCAAGTGTATCAAACATCGCATACACGAAATGTTGATATGCGCCTCGCTGCCTACATGGTAGGCGTTCGTAAAATGGCGGAAGCCTCACGCTTCCGTGGATGGGTTTAATTTGAAAAAGTTCACTTCTTACAGGAGTGAACTTTTTTCATGTAACTTAAATTCTTTCTTCGTTTGCTCATGTTTGCTAAGATAAAAAAAAAGCACGTGGAAGAGGAGAAAAGATTATGCTGGATTGTCTCATCATTGGTGCAGGACCGTGTGGGTTATCGGCAGCGATCGAGATGCAAGATCGTGGATTAGCTGTCGAAGTCATCGAAAAAGGAAACATCGTCGAAGCGATTTATCAATATCCGACGCATCAAACATTTTTTTCGAGTAGCGAAAAATTAGAAATCGGTGGTGTTCCGTTTATCAACAAGGAACTTAAGCCGAAACGCCAAGATGCACTCGTCTATTACCGTGAAGTCGTTAAACGGAAAGAAATCACGATTCGTCCGTTTGAGACGGTGGAACGAATCAGTAAACGTGCGGATGGTGAAGGGTTCGAAGTCGTATCGTCGCGAATGGAGGAGACGGTGACGCGTCAGGCACGGGCACTCGTCTTAGCGACAGGCTATTACGGATTGCCAAATAAAATGGACGTACCAGGTGAGGAATTACCGCACGTTTCTCATTATTTTAAAGAAGGTCATCCTTTCTTCGGACAAGACGTTGTCGTCATTGGTGGAAAAAATTCGAGTGTCGATGCCGCAATTGAACTTGAGAAGGCAGGTGCACATGTCACGCTGTTATACCGTGGTGAAGCGTACAGTCCGTCAATCAAGCCATGGGTCCTCCCGAACTTCGAAGCGCTCGTACGGGCCGAGAAGGTCAAGATGGTGTTTAACGCAACGATCGATTCCATCACACCGACGCACGTCCATTATAAAGAACAAGGAGAAGCGACCTCAATTAAAGCAGATTTTGTTTTTGCGATGACAGGTTACACACCGGACGTTGGTTTGTTCGCGGATGCCGGTATCATGATTGATGGAGAAACGGGAATTCCGGATTTCAATGAGGAAACGATGGAGTCAAACGTTCCCGGCATTTATATTGCGGGTGTCGTCGCTGCAGGATATGACGCCAACAAAATATTTATCGAAAACGGTCGTTTTCATGGAGAATTGATTGCAACGAGTCTTGCAGATCGACTTGTTCGTGAAACGACGCGATAAGCGCTCTTTTCGATCGCTAAAAAAATAACCGTTTCCCTCCCCGGGAAGCGGTTATTTTTAGTGACAGATCATTCGACTTGAAATGAAGTCTCAAGTTCAGGGTGTGTAGCCTCGATTTCGAGCTCAATCATCAATTTCAAGCGAGCTTTTTGTGAGTTCAGACCATTCGAGAAAATCAGACCAAGTTCTTTTAATTGTTGTCCTCCGCCTGCATATCCGTAGACATCTTGGACGATGCCGTTAAAGCAACGACTGACGATGACGATTGGCATTTGTTCAGTCAGCTGACGAATCGCATCCATCAGACTTGGTGGCACATTTCCTTGCCCGAGTACTTCGAGGACTAGACCATCATAACCAAGTTCACCGACAGCAACTAAAAGGTCGGGGTCCATCCCGGCGTAAACTTTTAGGACGGAGACACGCTTTGTTAGTTTCGTCACCATGTGCGTTGGCTTTAAGACAGGTGTATTGAATAAATAGACATGATCTTTCGTGACCATCCCTAAGTTACCGAAATGAACAGATTTAAAAGTATCGACAGAAGAAGTATGCGTTTTCGTGACGTTAAAAGCAGAGTGGATTTCTCCGTTAAAGACAACGAGAACCCCTTTTCCTCTAGCTGCATCACTGACGGCTACACGCAATGCCGTAATCAAATTAAACTCACCGTCTGAACCGACTTCATTTGATGAACGCATCGCACCTGTCAAGACGATTGGAATTGGAGCACCAATCGTCAACTGTAAGAAATAAGCCGTTTCTTCTAACGTATCCGTTCCGTGCGTGATGACGACGCCATCATACCCTGCCTGCAGTTCTTCTTTGATGAAGTGTGCGAGACGGAGCATGATGTCCGGTGTGATGTGTGGTGAAGGAAGGTTCGCGAAGTGGCGTGTCGTGATGTCCGCGATGTCGGTCGCACGTGGCAATGAAGCATCAAGTGGGTTGATGTCATTCGGCAGAACGTGACCGGAATGATTTTGTGCCATCGCGATCGTGCCTCCGGTATGGACTAATAGTAATTTTTTCATAAAGAGCCTCCTGTCTATTCGTTCGATAGTCAGACACTAAAAGCTGACTATTCATTTTCATCCATAATTGTACCTTTTTTTTTCGGATATACAATGGACTCGGTTTTCTTTTCCAGGAGAAACCTTTATCCTTAAGGAATAGGAAGGGGGCAAAAACGTGTTATCGATCGTTTTCTCAGGAATTGCCCCGGGAATTGCACTACTTACTTATTTTTATCTCCGCCATGAACATGAAGCTGAACCCGTCGGTTATATTTTACGGAGTTTCATTTTTGGCATTTTACTTGTGTTTCCATTGATGTTCATCGACTACGTCGTTCAGACTGAATTTGGGGGAGATGAATCGATTCGTCTGTTTCGAACGGCAATTACGGAAGAATTTGCGAAATGGTTTATCGTTTTTTATACCGTATATATCCATCAACGTTTCAATGATTATTATGATGGTATCATTTACGCAGTCGCCTGTTCGCTCGGCTTTGCGACGCTTGAGAATATTTTATATTTAATGGTCAATGGGACGGTTGAACACATGATATTCAGAGCGTTGCTTCCTGTATCGGGTCATGCACTCTTTGCTGTTCTAATGGGCTTCTTTATGGGGCGTGCAAAATTTTCAATTTACCCGAATCGTTGGCTAAGTCTGTCCTTAATCGTTCCGATGATTGCGCACAGTATGTTTAATTTGTTAATATTGGAAAATGGTGGTATTTCCTTGCTGCCCATTATTTTTATGGTGATTTTATGGGGAGTCGGCCTTTACCAAGTTAAGAGTGCGAATCGCTTGAATCATCGATACAAAAAAAATAGTAATTGAATAGAATGGATTGGGAGAGAGTGACATGATGCAAACAGGTGATTTGATAATGGTACGCAACAGTGAAGATCGACAAGGTCGGACGAAGGTCACGGCTGTGACGAACCGTTTAATCTGGATGGAAGCGCCGAGTGAGGCGGACACGCTAAAAACATTTATTTTATCGGAAGATGAATCGATTCACGTTTACTTTTTTAAAGAAAAGGGACGGTTGTATGGCTTTGAATCGGAAATCGTCGAACGACAAAATGATCCGCTTCGTGGACAACGATATGCAATCAGACGCCCGACCGACCAACAGATTGAGCGTGTTCAACGTCGTCAGTTCGTACGTGTGCCGTTACTTTTGGACGTCGCACTTCATCCACATAAAACTAAATTCGAACCGTTCACGACGGTCTCGCTTGATTTATCAGCAGGTGGAATATTGATCTTAGCGAATCATTTACCGATTGAACTAAAAGACGAGGTTGAATTGACGTTTTTACTACCGGCCGAACATGGAGGAACCCATACACTTGATGTTTTAGGTGAGTTAGTTCGCGTCGATCGACGCGAAGAACGTTACGAACTCGCCTTTCAATTTACACAAATTCATGATCGAAGTCGTGAGCTCGTCTTACGGCACTGTTATCAGGCGCAAATGAAAAATTCGCGGAGTGGCACGAATTCATTCACCTAAGTCTATTTTTTTGCTATGATAACGGTCGATACTATGAACCGCTTAAAAATGGTTCAAACGGAAGGAACGAAAAACATGACTAAAATTCAAATCGCACTTGACGGACCAGCTGGTGCCGGAAAAAGTACAATTGCTAAACAATTAGCAGCACATCTTGACTACGTCTACATCGACACAGGGGCGATGTATCGGGCCGTAACGCTCGCAGCACTTGAGCAAGGAATCGATCTCGAGGATGGGCAACGGTTAGGTGAGTTAATGACATCACTTGATATTCGTTTAACACCAGGTGAAAACGGGCAACGTGTCTTTATTGGCGAGCGCGAAGTAACAGAGTCGATTCGGTCGAGCGAAGTGACGAACAATGTCTCATTCGTCGCAAAACATGCTCAAGTACGTTCGGCACTCGTCGAGATGCAGCGCCGCTTAGCAGAATCGGGCGGTATTGTTATGGATGGGCGGGACATCGGTACAGTCGTCTTACCAGATGCTAAACTGAAAGTCTTCATGACAGCAACAGTCGAAGAACGTGCGAGTCGCCGGCATCGTGAAAACGTGTCTCGGGGGATGGACAGTGACTTAGAAGCACTTCAAGCAGAAATCGCGTTGCGTGATAAACGTGATAGTGAACGGGAAGTGTCTCCGCTCAGACAAGCGGACGATGCTATTTATCTCGATACAACCGTCATGTCGATCGATCAAGTCGTCCTTCGTCTGACAGAGCTTGCGGAAGGGGTATTAAAATGAGTCGAACGGACTCCGTTTATCGACTAGCGCGATTCGTCGTGCTCGTCATCGCCAAAACTGTATTTCGTCTTCGCGTGACAGGGAGAGAAAATCTTCCGAAGGATGGATCCGTTCTTTTATGTGCGAATCATAGCTCGAACTGGGATCCCGTCTTTCTAGTTAGCGCGATTCCGACGAGTCGCTCGGTTCGTTATATGGCAAAAGAGGAACTGTTTAAAGTTCCTGGATTAAAACAATTGATGACGGCAGCGGGGACGTATCCCGTCGGACGCGGACAGGGCGATCGTCAAGCTTTAAAACGAACGATTGAATTATTGAAAACGGACGAAACCGTCGGAATTTTTCCAGAAGGAACACGGTCTGCTCCAGGTGAGTTCACGGCAGCGCAACCAGGTGTCGGTTTTTTTGCACTCCGATCTCCGGCGCAAATCGTTCCTGTCGCGATCATCGGCAACTATCGCCCGTTTAAGCCGATGCGGGTCGTAATCGGAAAACCAGTCGATATTGAAGATTTACGCGATCAACGCGGTGCCGCGAAAGCGATTTCAGAACGAATTCTCGAAGAAATCAAATCGGTCTACTACAATCATGTGTAAAACCTTGACAAATAGTCAGAATTGTAAGAAGTTAAAAGAAGGATAAACGTATTTTATTACGTTTCTTGTACTCATCGTGAGGAGGTTGTGTTGGAATGGTCGAAGAAATGAAAGATATGCCTGATTTTGAAATTCATCGGGACCAGGTAGTTACTGGGATGGTCGTGAAGATTGAAGACAAGCAAGCACTCATTGATATCGGATATAAGACAGAAGCAATCCTGCCGATTAGCGAAGTCTCAAGTCTCCATTTGGATGACATACGAGGTGTGCTAAAAGTCGGTGATGAATTACAAGTAAAGGTGAAGAAGATTACAGACGAAGAAGTCGTCGTCTCAAAACGTGAGATTGATGCCTTAAAAGCATGGGAAGAAGTCGAAGCGAAATATGAATCGGCTGAAATTTTTGAAGTTGTCGTTAAAGACATCGTCAAAGGGGGTCTCGTCGTCGACATCGGCGTACGTGGATTCATTCCAGCTTCACTTGTCGAACGTCACTATGTAGAAGATTTTTCTGACTACATCGGCCGGTCGATCGAAGTCAAGGTCGTTGAGCTCGACCAAGAAAAAAATCGTGTCATTCTTTCACATAAAGCGGTCGTCGAAGGCGAGCTTAATGCGAAGAAAAAAGAGACGCTTGAAAACTTGGAAGTGGGTCAAGTCCTTGAAGGAACTGTCCAACGCTTAACGGATTTTGGTGCATTTGTCGATATCGGTGGTGTTGACGGACTCGTCCACATTTCTGAAATGGCGCATCATCGTGTCGAACGACCGTCTGATATCGTAACGGAAGGGCAACAAGTCGAAGTGAAAGTACTTGGTGTCGACCGCGATACAGAAAAGGTCAAGCTATCAATTAAAGAGACGCAACCAGGTCCATGGCAACAGATGGAAGGGAAAATCGAAGCGGGTGACATCGTCAAAGGACGTGTCCGTCGTCTCGTTCAATTCGGAGCATTCGTCGAACTTGCACCGCAAGTCGAAGGTCTCCTCCATATCTCTCAAATCGCTAATCGCCATATTAGTTCGCCGTCGGAAGTGCTTGAAGAGGGACAAGAAATCGAAGCGAAAGTTCTTGAGGTTCACTTAGATGAACACAAGATTTCCCTTTCGACGCGTGTCTTAGAACAAGAAGAGACGGATGAAGATGACTATTCTCAATATACGGATCAAAATGAAGGGTTTTCGGTAGCGGACCTCGCTGATAAAGACTCGGACGCAAAAGAATAAATTTTGACAAAAAGTGGACACGATTCGTGTCTGCTTTTTTTATGTTTCGGTTAGATGTGGTATAAGCGCGCTTGATTTGATACAATAGAACGGCTATGAAGCGAGAGAAGAGAAAGAAGGTGTTGGGATGGCAATTCCAGTAGTGGCGATCGTAGGTCGCCCAAATATCGGAAAGTCGACGATTTTTAACCGGGTGATTGGAGATCGGGTTTCGATCGTAGAAGACAAGCCAGGTGTTACCCGCGACCGTATATACGGAACTGGAGAATGGCTCAATCGTCATTTTCATTTGATTGATACAGGTGGAATCGAAGTCGGGGATGAGCCCTTACTTCAAATGATGCGTCATCAGGCGGAGCTTGCAATCGATGAAGCGGACGTCATTATTTTCATGGTCAATGGACGCGAAGGGATTACGGCTGCCGATGAAGAAGTCGCCGGCATGTTGTTCCGTTCAAATAAACCAGTTGTTATCGCGGTCAATAAAGTCGATAACTTTGAAATGCGTGATTTAATGTATGAATTTTACTCATTAGGATTCGGCGATTTATATCCGATTTCCGGAACGCATGGTCTAGGACTCGGAGACATGCTTGATCGTGTCCTCGAACTAGCTCCAAACAAAGAAGACATCGAATACGACGAAAATACAATTAAGTTTGCCTTAGTTGGTCGTCCAAACGTCGGGAAGTCGAGTATGACGAACTCGATTCTCGGTGAAGAACGTGTCATCGTCTCAAGTGTCGCTGGTACAACCCGTGATGCAATCGATACACCGTTTACACGTGACGATCAAGAATACGTCATCATCGACACAGCAGGTATGCGTAAACGTGGGAAAGTCTACGAATCGACAGAACGCTTTAGTGTCATGCGTGCCCAAAAAGCCATTGAGCGAGCTGACGTCGTTTGTGTCGTCCTCGACGGTGAAGAAGGTATCATCGAACAAGATAAAAAAGTCGCCGGATATGCCCACGAAGCCGGACGTGCGATTGTCATCGTCGTCAATAAATGGGACGCGGTCGAAAAAGATGATAAAACGATGAAGAAAATGGAAGAAGAAATTCGTGAAGAATTCCGCTTCCTCGACTATGCGCCAATCGTTTTCGTCTCTGCGAAGACGAAACGTCGTCTTCAAACATTGCTCCCTGTCATCAATCAAGCGGCGAAAAGTCATGCCCAACGCATTCAGACAAGCGTCTTGAACGATGTTATCGTCGACGCAGTCGCGATGAATCCAGCGCCGACGGATAAGGGTGTTCGTCTACGGATTAACTATGCGACACAAGTGGCATCGCGTCCGCCTACATTCGT
Organism: Exiguobacterium sp. N4-1P; assembly: GCF_002214325.1. Classification (NCBI taxonomy): domain Bacteria; kingdom Bacillati; phylum Bacillota; class Bacilli; order Caryophanales; genus Exiguobacterium; species Exiguobacterium sp. N4-1P. Next base: position 1,694,078 of record NZ_CP022236.1, on the reverse strand, counting down.
CTTGTTCGTCAACGATCCAGAGCTCTTGCATTTCTCATACAAACGGTATCTCGATAACCGAATCCGGGAAGCATTTGATTTTACTGGAACACCGATTCGGATTTTGGCACGTCAAAAACAATAAGGCAGGGTGAAAATCATGATGAAAAAAATTGCAGTCATTGGAGCTGGAAGCTGGGGAACTGCGCTTTCACTCGTTTTAGCAGATAATGGTCATGACGTCATTCTTTATGGCCGTGATCAAAAAAATGTTGATGCCATTAATGAAAATCATGAGAATACACAATTTCTGCCTGGTGTGGCATTGCCTTCTTCTTTACGGGCAACGACGAATTTAGATGATGCTGTAGCAGGTGCTTCGCATATTTTGATTGTGACGCCTTCGTCAGCGATTCGTGGCGTCGCACGCCAGTTAAATGAACGATTAACAGAACCCGTCGTCCTCATTCATGCGTCGAAAGGGATTGAACCGAAGACGCACTTACGATTGTCTCAGTTGATTGAAGAAGAAATCGATCCCGCAAAACGTTCGGCGGTCTGTGTTTTGACAGGACCGTCACACGCCGAAGAGGTTGCATTACGTAAACCGACGACGGTGACGATTGCTTCTGAAGATTTAGAAGAGGCCGGTCGTGTCCAAGAACTCTTCATGAATGAAAACTTCCGGGTGTACTTGAACGCGGATATCATCGGAGCGGAACTTGGTGGCGCCTTGAAGAACATCATTGCCTTAGCTGCAGGAATGACGGACGGTTTAGGGTATGGAGATAATGCGAAAGCAGCATTGATTACGCGTGGAATGGTAGAAATCGCGCGTCTCGGTACATTGCTTGGTGCTAAACCGATGACGTTCACCGGTTTGACGGGGATGGGTGACTTGATCGTGACCTGTACATCAGTCCATAGTCGGAACTGGCGAGCCGGGAATGCCATCGGGCGTGGTGAAAAACTCGAAACCGTATTAGAAAACATGGGGATGGTCGTTGAGGGAGTTCGTGCGACTCAAGCTGCTTACGATTTGGCAGAAACGAAACAGTGCGAGCTTCCAATCACGACGGCACTCTACCATGTCCTTTTCGATGGTCACACACCGGAAGAAGAAGTACGGAAGTTGATGCAACGCCCGCAAAAAAATGAAATTGAACATCTGTTTACGACGAAAGATTAACGGAGTGGGGTGGAAACCTTGAGTCCTGGATTATTAAAAATGTGGATTTCGTTTGGCGGGATCGGGTTATTTGCGATTAGCGTCTTATTCGTCACGATCAGTCGAACGAAATTGACAGGGGTTTGGCAGTTTTTGCTCTCGACCCTTGCCTTCCTATGTTTTATTGTAGCTTCCATTATTATGGTGTTCATCGTCATGGCAGGTCCGAGCGCATGAAGAAGCTAGTCGTTCTTTTCATGTTGGTGCCTGTCATGTTGTTATCGGGATGTCTCTTCCCGGATAGTCAAAAACCTTCGAACCGGATACCTTATCCGCAACAAATCGCAACGGTTCAAGATGCTGTCGACGCGTATCAAAAAGATACCGGTGTCTTACCAATCAAAACAAGAGACGCAGATACGCCTTTGATGGAGCGGTATCAAATTGAACTCGGACGCTTAATTCCTCGTTATATGAGTGATCCTCCACCGAATAGTTTCGAAGGTGGTGGAACGTTCATTTACTTGTTAGTCGATGTGGAAGAGAAACCGACTGTAAAGCTGATGGATTTACTCGTTGCGGAAGAACTCCAAAAGCTACAGGTGCGCATCGATACGTACCGAAAGAAAAATGAAAAATATCCATTTAAAGGTTCGATTGGTAAAAATCAATTCACACTCGACTATAAAAAGTTGTTCATTAAGGAAGAACCGAAGATTCCGAGTCCTTATTCCGATACGGAACTGGACATCTATGTCGACGGTCAAGGGCAGTTGTATGTCAACTATCTTCCTGAATTGAAGAAAGCCGTTGAAACTGCGAAGAAAAAACCAAAAGTCGGTCAAGATATTCGTCATTTACTGTATGATGATCAACCTTTTGTCCCGGCATACTCTCAAAGCTATACAATTAACGAAAAAGGCGAACCTACGTTTTCTGAGGAATCGATCGAAGAATCAGAAAATTGAGAGGGATTATAACGAAAATGTTGTAATAGCAACGTTTATAAGGTATGATTAGCCTCGAAGAAGCGATTGGGAGGGGGTGAAAGTAATGAACAAAACTGAACTCATTCAAGCGGTTGTCGAAAAATCAGGTCTTACAAAAAAAGACGTGACTAAAGTTGTTGAATCAACATTCGAATCAATCACTGAGACACTCCAATCTGGAGAAAAAGTCCAATTGATTGGTTTTGGTAACTTCGAAGTCCGTGAACGTGCCGCTCGTAAAGGTCGCAACCCACGTACGAAAGAAGATATCGAAATCCCAGCAAGCAAAGTGCCTGCCTTCAAACCGGGTAAAGCATTGAAAGATGCAGTCAAGTAATTTGGCTACATAGTCGTTCGAGGAATTCCTCGAACGGCTTTTTTTGTGGGTATTCAAAGGCGTGAAAAAGCGATGATTATGGTATATTAAAAAAGAAGAACATCCATCAACGAGATGGCACTGGAGATCGGGGGGTAAAAGCATGGACCAACGAGAGCTATTCATGACAGAAATCATTACTGCGCTCAACAACAAACAGACGACTCAACTAGCTCGACATGTGGATTTCCCTTCCATCGATCGTGAACAGATCAGTTGGTTGATTGATGTCGCTCAAAACGAGACATTGGATTGGCAGGCGCTCGTAAAGGGCGTACATTTTGCGAAGGTTGCACTTGTCTTACATGAACGAGTAGGTGAAACGAAACGAGGATCAAAAGAAAGACAATTGCTCGTATTGGCGGGAGATCTTTTTTCGACTTACTTTTTTGAAGAGTTAGCGTCGCTTCCCCAAACGGCACTCGTGACGTTAGGACGGACCGTACAGCGTGTAAATGAAGCAAAATGTTCGATCCATGAGCGAAATTATACGTCGACAGAAGATTACGTCTTACTCTGGCTGACGGCGGAATTTGGACTCGTTCAAGGTTTGGCGGCAATCAGCGGTCAAGATTGGTTAACACGAGAAGGGCAACGCATCATTCGGAAACAGGCCGAGTTGCTCGATCATGAAGCGCAACAACTACTATTATCACATTTAGAACAAATGGCAGTAGCGTAATATTCTTGAAAGGGTGAACTGCGTGCAGACACAAGAAAAAGAAAAGAAAGTTTATGAAGTGTTTCAATCAATTTCGACAAATTATGATCAGATGAATTCCATCATCAGTTTCCGCTTGCACAAATTATGGCGAAAAGAAACAATGCGCCGGATGGATGTATTTCCGGGGGCAAAATGTCTTGATTTATGTTGCGGAACGGCTGACTGGACAATTCAACTGGCGAAAGCGGCTGGTCCGACCGGTGTCATCAAAGGACTTGATTTCTCTGAAAACATGCTTAAAGTCGGAGTCGATAAAGTCGAGGCGTTAGGGATGAAAAACGTCGAATTGATTCATGGCAATGCGATGGATTTACCTTTTGGTGATCATTCCTTTGACTACGTGACAATTGGGTTTGGACTACGGAATGTTCCGGACTATCTCCAAGTCATCAAAGAGATGCATCGTGTCTTAAAACCAGGTGGAACAGTCGTATGTCTTGAGACGAGTCAACCGACGGCACCAATTTTCCGTGAGGCCTACTCGTTATACTTTGGTAAAATCATGCCACAAGTCGGTCGTTTGTTTGCAAAATCGTTTGATCAATATAACTGGCTTCAAGAATCGACGGAAGTGTTCCTCGATCGTGTTGAATTAAAGCAATTATTTGAGCAGGCTGGCTTCATGCAGGTCGAAGTAAAGGCGTTTGCAGGTGGGGCGGCTGCAATGCACCTCGGGAAGAAGTGGTGAGATGTCACTGCATTCAATTTATCGAGATGTAACGAAAGAAGTGAATTTAGTCGACCGATTCTTAACAAATCATATTGCGTCCGAAGAACCGACGATTGATGCTGCGGGACAACAACTCTTGAAAGCGGGGGGGAAACGGATTCGTCCGGCTTTTGTTTTGCTCGCTTCGAAGTTTGGTCAAGCAGACCGGGATGAACTGGTCCGTGTCGCGGCAAGTCTTGAACTGGTCCACATGGCATCACTCGTGCATGATGATGTCATCGATGATGCCGAACTGAGACGTGGAAAGCCGACCGTCATGCAACGTTTTGATGAAGAAGTTGCATTATACTCGGGTAACTATTTGTTTGGTGAGGCAGTCAAATTGATTGGAGAAATCGGGAAACCGGAACTCGTCCAAGTCATGGTCCATGCGATGCGCGAAATTTGTGAGGGTGAAATCGAACAAATTTATGATCAATACGATTGGAATCAATCGATTAAACGATATATTAAACGAATCGAGCGGAAAACGGCGATCTTGATTGAGGCAAGTTGTCATCTAGGAGCCATCGTCGCGAACTGCTCGGAAGCGGATACGAAAGCATTGCGGCAATTTGGGCGTGACATCGGTCTTGCTTTTCAAATTGCGGATGACTTACTGGATTTCACAGCGAACCGGGTCGAGCTTGGTAAACCGGTCGCAGAAGATTTACGACATGGGCATAAGACGTTGCCAGTTTTCTACGCCTCAGAAAATCCAGCTTTTTTCAAAGAACTCGTCAAAATTCAGGAGATGCCCTCCCACGAAGAAGTCGCGCCACTTCTTGACCGTCTGCAAGCGTCTGACGCACTTGAACGGACACAACAGACCGTCGATCTTTACATTAAGCGAGCGATTCGTCGTTTAGAGCATTTACCGAAGTCTTCTGCAAAGCGTTCACTTGAAGAAGTCGCACGTTACGTTGGAAAGCGAAAAGGATAAAAAACTGTCAAAAATTTCTTGCCGCTCGATCCGTTTACGAGTAAACTTACTATGTAAGCGCTTTTCTAAAAGCATTTCATAGGGGGACTCAAAAATGGAACAAACATTTTTAATGGTAAAACCTGATGGTGTCGAACGCGGATTGATTGGGGAAATCATCGGCCGGATCGAACGAAAAGGATTTGTTGTACGTGAAATGAAAATGATGCAAGCGTCTGAAGAATTGGCGAAAGCACATTATGCAGAGCACGCAGAGAAGCCATTCTTTGGAGAGTTGGTCACTTTCTTAACGTCTGGTCCTGTCGTCGCACTTCGTGTCGAAGGAACGGATGTAGTATCTGTTTCACGTTTGATGATTGGAAAAACAAAACCGACAGAAGCGTTACCTGGGACGATTCGGGGAGATTTCGCGAACACGATGAGCGAGAACGTCATCCATGGTTCAGACAGCGTCGAGAGTGCGGAGCGTGAACTTGGACTTTGGTTTCAAGGGCAACCGGTAAACGCATAATGAAACGAACGGCAAACAGACGATTGAGCAATTGCTCAATCGTCTGTTTTTGTATTTTGGAAAGGAAATGGCTTTATGCTACTATAGAGAATAAGATAGGGTCATAAAACGTGTATGACCGATGATAGAGAGGACCAGTGAGGTGTACTATGGACGATTACGAGCTTTTCATCCAACGTTTCTTAAAAAAGTCAGGAATTGATTTAGGACAATATAAAGAAGCACAAATGAAACGACGTTTGACGGCTTTGCGCGATAAAAAAGGACATGATACCTTCGCCTCGTATATGCAGGCAATGGAAAAAAGCGAGACCTTATATGAAGAGTTCTTGGACCGGATGACGATCAATGTTAGTGAATTCTTCAGAAATCCGATTCGCTGGCAACAGCTCGAACAAGATATTCTTCCGGTGCTGCAAGCACGTGCGCATGGTCGGATTCGGACATGGAGCGCGGCTTGTTCAACGGGGGAAGAGCCCTATTCGCTCGCGATGATTCTTAATGAGATGATGGACCCTGCCCAATTCACGATTCAAGCGACCGATTTAGATGAGATCGTTCTTGAAAAGGCGAAGCAAGGTCGATACGGCATTTCAGCCTTAAACGAAGTCGTCGAATCAAGGAAAAAACGATATTTCATCGAACAGGATCAACAATATGAGGTCGCTCCAGAAATCAAACGGCTCGTCCGTTTCAGTAAACATAATTTGTTAGGAGATCGCTATGACAGTGGATTTGATTTAATCATCTGTCGTAACGTACTTATTTACTTTACAGAAGAAGCAAAAGCGCACGTCTATCGCTCTTTTGTGAATGCGTTAAAACCGGGCGGCATTTTATTCGTCGGCGGAACGGAACAAATCTTTCAACCGGAACGATTTGGTCTAAAAATGAAGCAAAGCTTCTTTTATGAAAAAATTTAACGACGTGAAGGGATGAAGCGTATGCGCTACATGACAGCTGGAGAATCACACGGAAAAGGACTTTCCGTCATCATCGATGGTGTTCCTTCCGGACTAACAATCGATTTCGAAAAAATTCAATCTGAAATGACACGACGTCAAGGTGGTTATGGACGTGGACGGCGGATGCAAATCGAACAGGATGCGATTGATGTTCGGGGGGGAATTCGTCACGGTTACACGACGGGGGCGCCAATCAGTCTGTTTATTGAAAACAAAGACCATACGCACTGGAAACAAGTCATGCAGGCGGAACCGCTCGAGGAAGCGCTTGAACGTCCGCGGACATTGACACGCCCACGCCCAGGACATGCGGATCTTGTAGGTGGCTTGAAGTACGGTCATCGTGATCTCCGTGATGTCCTCGAACGTTCCTCTGCTCGAGAAACGGCGGCCCGAGTTGCAGTTGGGGCAATCGCGAAACAATTGTTGGCACAGCTCGATGTCGATTTGTTTTCCCATGTACGATCAATCGGTGGCGTTGATGCTGAAGCCGTTGATCCGACGACGCGGCGTGAGTTGATTGAAGCTTCTCCAGTCCGTTGTGCAGATGAAGCAGCGACTGAACAGATGATGCGTGCGATCGATCAAGCTAAAAAAGACGGCGACACACTTGGTGGTGAAGTCGAAGTCGTCGTCACGGGACTTGTTCCGGGGATTGGATCATTTACGCAAAATGACATGAAGTTAGACAGTCGGATCGCCCAAGCTGTCATCAGTGTCAATGCGATGAAAGCGGTTGGATTTGGTGATGGTTTTGATTTGGCGCGTCGTCCCGGTAGTACGGTCCAAGATGAAATCATTCATAGTGAAGCAGGTTACTCCCGCAGAACCAATCACCTAGGCGGAATTGAAGGTGGGATGTCGACAGGAATGCCGATTCGGGTTCAAGTTGCGATGAAGCCGATTCCGACATTGTATCAACCCCTGCAATCGGTCGATATTGAGACGAAAGAGCCGTTCACGGCCCAAATTGAACGCAGTGATGCTTGTGCTGTGCCCGCAGCAGCTGTCGTTCTCGAAGCTGTCGTCGCATTCGAAGTCGCAGCCGCGATTCTCGAAATGTTCGGGAGTTCAACGATGGATCGATTAAAACAAACGATAGCTGATTACAAGGAGGAGGTGCGTCTGTTTTGACGCATCTTTGCATCAAAGCGAGTCGCCCGTATCCGGTTCACATCGAGCCGGGTGCGTTGCGACACCTGGCGGAAGTCGAAGAAGCACAGGTAGCAGATCGCTTTTGGATTATCACCGATCAAACGGTCAGTTCCCTTCATTTAGAGACATTGATCAAACACGTCACGACTCTTTTTCCGAAAACAAACTGGATGACGAGTACTGTCGTACCAGGTGAGAGCAGTAAATCGCTCGAAACGTATGCAGACTTGCTTCAAGAAGGCATTGAACGAGGGGTGACCCGTCGTACGGTCATCCTGGCATTTGGTGGTGGAATGATTGGAGATCTCGCCGGTTTCGTTGCAGCAACGATTCTACGGGGCATTCCGTTCATCCAAATTCCGACGACGTTACTCGCGCATGACTCGAGCGTCGGCGGGAAAGTCGGGCTAAATCTATCGCTCGGTAAAAACCTCGTCGGGGCGTTCTATCAACCGAGTGCCGTTCTCTACGATGTATCTTTTCTGAAAACATTACCGGACCGCGAGTGGAGAAGCGGTTTTTTTGAATTGTTGAAACATGGTCTATTGGCAGCGGAACCGTTTGCTGATCAACTGATGGATTTAAAACTGTCCGATATGAAAGAGTTGCCACTCGAATCCTGGATTGCGAAAGGGATTTCCGTCAAACAACGAATCGTCGAACAAGATGAACAAGAACAAGGCATCCGTGCCTTTTTAAATTATGGGCATACATTTGGTCATGCCGTCGAGTATGCGAGTGAGCGTCTCGCGCATGGTGAGGCAGTCGGAATCGGTTTAGTCTTTGCCAAAATGTTAGAGGGACAAGTCGAAGAAGGAAATCAACTGGCTCAATTGTTGACGCGTTTAGGTGTCGAACTACCAAAAAGGCAATCGTTCGAGGTCTATTTCGACTATATGAAACGGGATAAAAAAAATAATCAGTCGATTCGATTCGTCTTAGCAGAAAACGGGAAATTTAACTTAGAGGAAATTCCGGTGGGACGATTGCTGTCCGCCTATGACATGACTGTGAGGTGCTTGAAATGGGATTAAAGGGAAAGGTAAGAGTACCCGGCGATAAATCAATGACACACCGTGCTTTTTTATTTGGTGGGATTGCAAACGGGACGACGACGATTTCGAATGCACTCGAAGGAGCGGATTGTCTCGCTTCACTGAAGGCGGTTGAGGCACTTGGTGCGAAAATCGAGCGTTCTGAAAAAACGATTCAGATTACAGGGACGACTGCATTAAACGAAGCAAAAATCGATTGTGGGAATTCCGGAACGACGATTCGACTACTAAGCGGTATTTTAGCTGGTAGCGAGGCGGCGTATGAATTGACAGGCGATGATTCGTTAAAAAAACGGCCGATGGATCGGGTGACGATTCCACTCAGTCAGCTTGGTGCGAAAATCGAAGGGAACTACGCTCCGTTACGGATTCAGGGGCAACCGCTCGTCGGAACGACGTATACCTTACCGGTCGCAAGTGCTCAGGTGAAAAGTGCGGTCTTACTAGCGGGGTTATTTGCGACAGGTGAGACAACGGTGATTGAGCCGATTTTATCACGCGATCATACGGAACGGATGTTGCCGCAATTCGGCGTCGATGTGACGATCGATGACTTTGAAGACGGACGGCATATTCGTGTCGAAGGTCCTGTTCAACTTACGGCGACGACGGTCGATATACCGGGCGATCCGTCCTCGGCTGCATTTTGGTGGACGGCGGCGGCGATTGGCGAGGACAGTGTCATCACGACGGAACGCGTACTCATGAACCCGACCCGGATCGGATTTTTACAAGTATTACGACAAATGGGTGCGAGCGTCAAAATTTCGAACCGGCAGGAAGTGGCAGGGGAGGAAGTCGCGGATGTGACGGTAGAATCGACTACCCTGCAGGCGATGACGATTGAAGGAGAACAAATCCCTTCATTGATCGACGAGATTCCGCTCCTCGCTTTACTCGCGACGCAAGCGGAAGGAAAGACGATTATCCGGGATGCAGCGGAGTTACGCGTCAAAGAAACGGACCGGATCGAGACGGTCGTCGCGTCACTACGACGACTCGGAGCGTCGATTGAAGCGACGGCAGACGGGATGACAATTGAAGGCCCGACGTCATTAAAAGGGGCGGAGGTCGACAGTGCCGGTGATCACCGTTTGGCGATGATGTTGACGATTGCTAAGACATTGAACGAAGAAATTCAAGTGAACGGGAATGAAGTAGTTGAAGTCAGCTACCCAACGTTCTATGATGATTTAAAGAAATTGCAAGATAACGGGAACGGATAAGTTCCGAATTGAATTTAGAAAGTGAGGCGTTTGCCTTGAACGAACAGGTATTAAAAGAAATCGTCGAAGGGCTAGAACACGGCCATACGTCGGAAGCGTTAGCTTCACTCGAACAACTTGAAAAGACAGGGACCGATGAGGATCGCTTAGCTGTCGCAGATCTTTACATCGAACTCGGACTCTCGGACCGGGCAGTCGATATCTTATCGCCTCTTTACGTCGATTATGCGGGGAATGCTGGCGTCGCTTTATTGCTTGCCGAATGTTATATCGATCTTGATAGAGAAGAAGAAGCAATCACCGTCCTTGAACAAGTCGATAAGACGGATAGCGAAAATGGACCTCGGACATTAGTGTTGTTAGCGGACCTTTATCAATCACAAGGACTCGACGAAGTAGCGCTCGCGAAATTAAAAGAGGCACGGTCACTTGCGCCGGATGAACCGTTGCTCGCTTACGGACTGGCTGAACTCTATATGACACTTGGAGCATTTGATCAAGCGGTCCCATTGTTCGCTGAAATTGCAGCTGTTCCGGCATTAAGAGAAGAATTGCCACTGGATGCCCTGTACGCCGAGTCGCTCGCAATGATCGGTGAATTCGAAGAAGCGATTCCCTTATATGAACGTGCAGTCGCGGAACGGTCTGACTTGCATACGCTGTTTGGACTTGCGATGACCGCCCACCGCGTCGGACTACACCAAAAAGCGGTCGAAACGTTCCAACAACTGATTGCCCAAGATCCAGATTATACGTCGGCTTACGTGCCTTACGCCGAGAGTCAAGCAGAACTCGGCTTGACGAAGGAAGCGTTGAATGTCATTAAGCAAGGGATGGAGCGAGACGATTATAATGATGAGCTCCGGACGATGGAAGCTTTATTCCTCTTGAAGTTAGGAGACCGCCAAGGGAGTGTCAACGCCTTACGTGAAGCCCTTGCCCTTAACCCGGAATCCTTGCTCGCTGCGGAACGTTTACTTGCGCTCCTCGCTGAAGATGAGGACCATGAGGCGACGATTGAAACGATTTCAGCAATCGAAGAACACGTCACGGCACCAATCTTGACGTGGTACCGTGCTCGATCACTCTATGCGCTGGAAGATTATACGAATGCAATGAAGCAGTATGCTCAAGTTGAATCTGCATTCGCGGATGATGCCCTCTTCTTGAAAGAATATGGTTTCGCATTGGTTGAAGAAGGACGACGTGAAGAGGGACAAGCATTGTTGCGTCGGGCAGCGATGTTCGCTCCAGAAGATGCTGATCTCGTCGATTATGTCGAACGGATGGATAGTTGATTCGATTGGAGAAGGGAGTAGGATTGAGATGACAGAGAGAAAACAGCGTTTCTTGCGCCGCATCTTGACCTATTACACGTTGAAGCGTCGGGAATCCAAATGGATCCTTGATTATTGGCTTCGTAATGATGCGAAACTGGATCAAGTTCATTTTGTTCAAAATGCGATGTTCGCGCCAAAAGCAATCATCATGACGACATACGGGTTTGACGCTGAACCGTTTCTCTTTAAAAAAGGTGAGGTTAAAACGACTGACCCGGAAAAGGCATATCACGACATCCGATTGACGGACGAACCGATTTATATCGAGTTAAATTTTCAAGGGATGATGATGGATGATGAATACTTGTCCCTACTTGAAGAGAACCCGTTTCGTCCGGAGGTCACTGTTGAACCACGATTAGCGGACGAAGCGATGAATTTCATCGCGGCGACGGTCAATCGGCAAGAGGAAGAGCGATTGATTCGTTTGATTGATGAAGCACTTGATGCACGCGATCGGAGTCGTTTTCAATCACTCTCGGAAGAATTGCGGACGATTCGGAGCCAACTCCAATAACTAAAATACACTTTTCAATCTTCATACGCGTTCGTCTGCAGTCATCCTCTTCGGATAAAGAAGAGGATGATTTTATTTGAGTTTGAAAAAAACCTAAATATGAAGAAAAATAGAATGGAATTTCATAAAACGTTCACATTAAGCGAGCAGTAATAAAAGCGGATATGATACATTAAATGTGACGAAATGTAAGTGAACAGGAAAGGGGGAAATGATTTGCGTTTCAAACCATCCGATGTTCAAAGGACGAGAAACGAACAAGCGTATATCGATACGTTGGTCGTCCCATTGATACCGATCGGATTTGATGAATCGATGCATGCTTTTGCGGAATGTGCTGACATGACATTGACGGTTGCGTCAGAAGTCGAACGGCAACTGTCCGGTCGGGCGATGCTCCTTCCAGCAATGACGTATGTCGGTATACCGTCACTCGATCAATTGAACGGTTGGCGGGAAGCGGCATCTGCCGAGCAATTCCGTTTTGTCACGTTCATTACGGCAGATTTACGCTGGAAAGACACAGCGGTCGACGACATCGTCTATGTTCCACGATTATCGCTCGAGACGATGAGTCGCGACCAGCAAGGTCAGATGGTCGGGAATTTTGTAGGACAAGTTCTCGAACAGTTAGGAAACCGTTGGACCGCGCTATGAAGCGGTTGACGCGATGATTTTATTAAGATACTATTACCATGTGAGAAATTTGTGTGAAGTACAGTGGTCTTGGGGCACGGCGTACATCACAAGGGGGGATCGATATGGCTCAAAACGGGTCTAACGTAACACGTCGTCAATTCTTGACGTATACACTGACTGGAGTCGGTGGCTTTATGGCAGCGACGATGGTCATGCCGATGGTCAACTTCGCAGTTGATCCGGTCCTGAAGAAATCAGGATCAGGCGATAAAGTAAAAGTAATGAAGTTGTCGGACATCACAACAGAACCAAAACGGGTCGACTTCAAGAAGCAAACACAGGATGCTTGGTATGATTTCGAAGAAACATTATCAGCATGGGTCTTCAAAAATGATAAGGGCGAAATTCTCGCACTATCACCGATCTGTAAGCATTTAGGATGCCAAGTCAGTTTCGGAGCAGATCCGACGCACCCAGAGCAATTCTATTGCCCATGTCATTTCGGACGGTACACGAAAGATGGCGTCAACGTACCAGGAACGCCTCCGACGAAGCCGCTTGATGAATATGAAATGCAAGAGAAAGATGGTTTCCTCTACTTAGGTAAACCAGTCGAAAGAGGTGCGTAAGCGATGATGCAAAAAATCTATGATTGGATTGATGAGCGGGTTGATATCACTCCGCTTTGGCGAGATATCGCCGATCATGAAGTTCCAGAACACGTAAACCCTGCCCATAACTTTTCAGCATTCGTTTATTGTTTTGGCGGGTTGACGTTCTTTACAATCGTCATCCAGATTCTTTCAGGGATGTTCTTGACGATGTATTACGTACCAGATATCATCAATGCCCATGCGTCAGTGTACTATCTTCAAAACGAAGTCGCACACGGTCAAATCGTTCGTGGTATGCACCACTGGGGCGCATCAGTCGTCATCGTAATGTTGTTCTTACATACATTACGCGTCTTCTTCACAGGATCATACAAAAAGCCACGTGAATTGAACTGGGTCGTCGGTGTCCTCTTGTTCTTCGTTGTCTTAGCACTTGGTCTAACCGGATACTTGTTGCCTTGGGACATGAAAGCATTGTTCGCGACGAAAGTTACGATTCAAATCGCGGAAAGCATACCGGTCATCGGTGGCATCGCGAAGACGCTCCTCGCGGGTGGAGAAATCGTCGGTGCAAGTACGATTGCTCGATTCTTTGCGATTCACGTCTTCTTCCTTCCTGCGGCATTGTTCGTCTTGCTCGGGGCCCACTTCATGATGATCCGTAAACAAGGGATCTCTGGACCACTTTAAACCGACAATCAACTTAGGCAACCTAAAAGGGGGAGAACACGATGCATCGTGGTAAAGGAATGAAATTCGTCACCGATTCACGGGTGTCGATCAATAACCGGATGCCGAATAAGTCGAAAGACTATTCTGAGTATCCAGGTCGGACGGAAGCGTTCTGGCCAAACTTCTTACTTCGCGAATGGATGGTAGGAGCGGTCTTCTTGATCGGCTTCATGACGCTGACAATCGTTGAAGCAGCACCACTACAAAACATAGCTGACCCGACGAATACGTCGTACATTCCACTTCCGGACTGGTACTTCCTATTCCTCTATCAGCTCTTGAAATATCAATTTGCTGCCGGTCCGTACATTTTGATGGGAACTGTCATTCTTCCAGGTCTTGCTTTTACGGCGTTACTCGTAGCACCGTGGCTCGACCAAGGGATTGAACGTCGCCCGGCAAAACGTCCAGTCGCAGTCAGCATGATGTTACTCGGAATCGTCTCAATCATTTTCTTGACTTGGGAATCTGTTCAAACAACACACTGGGATACAATCCATAAACAAGGTGAGTTGACGATGAACGAAGGTCCTGAAATCGATACAGCGGCGAAAGGGTATGAAATTTACTCGAACCAGTCATGTGTCAACTGTCATGGTAAGAACCTCGAAGGTGGAGCAGCCGCTCCTGCCCTCGTCGGGACACAAAAGACAGAAGATGAAATTTATGAAATCGCAGATAAAGGTGTCGGTGCGATGCCTGCTGGACAGTACAAAGGTTCAGATGCAGATCGTAAAGAACTCGCTAAATTCATCGCTTCTTACGGTGAAGGCGGAGAGAACAATAAATAAGAGAAGAGCCGGGGGAATGATTCCTCCGGCTTTTGTCTATCATGAGGTGAATGAATGTGCCGTTTTTGCAGATTTTAAAACATAAAGCCCTCCTTTGGCCGCTCGGATTAATCAATCTAGCGGGAACGTTATACGGCTATTATTGGTATCAACCGCAACTCGAGACGGCGAAATGGTACTATTATCCGTTCATCCCGGACAGTCCGACGGCGTCGCTATTTTTTACGATTATCGTGTTTTTATGGATCTTCAATCGTCGTTCCCGACTGTTTGAAGCGCTCGCGTTCGTCACGTTGATTAAATATGGTGTTTGGGCCGTCGTCATGAATGCCTTGATGCTTCAAGAACTCGGGACAGGTAACAGTTATTTGACGGCAATGGCACTGATGTTGATGGTCTCGCACGGCGCGATGGCATTCCAGGCACTGCTTTATGTTCCATTCATGACGTTTCGCGTCAAGGAACTTGTCCTTGTCTCGATTTGGGTCATCCATAACGATGTCGTCGACTACGTGCTCGGTCAGTGGCCACGCTATCCGGCGCTCGCGGAGTACATCCAGTGGATTGGCTATGGTTCGTTCTGGTTGACGGGATTATGTATTTTGATGGGATATTTCTTTGTCGCACGCGATTCGATTGACAATAAGGTCGCTTGAACGTAAAATAAGGATATAATCTTTTAGGAAAGGACAGATGTTACATGGCTAACTATCTGATTTACCTCGCCATCATCATCATTGTTCCCATCTGGGCACAAATGCGAGTCCGAAAAACGTATAAAAAATACCAAGAAGTTCCGATTCATAGTGGGGTGACAGGCGCTCAAGTCGCTGACTTCATCATGAAACAGAATGGGATTACGGATGTCCGTCTCGAAGCAATCGGCGGAACGATGTCCGATCATTACGATCCGACGAATAAAGTCGTTCGTCTTTCGGAAGATGTGTATCATGGTTCAACGGTTTCTGCCGTTTCGATTGCAGCGCACGAAATCGGGCACGTCATCCAAGATGCGACGGACTATAACATGATGCGTGTCCGTCACCGGATTGCACCGGTTGCGTCAATTACGTCGAATCTGTCATTCCCGTTATTACTCGTTGGTTTCTTCGCTGGGATGACTGGTCTTGCGATGCTTGGTGTCATCTTGATGCTCGGTGCCGTCGTCTTCCAGCTCGTGACGTTGCCGGTTGAGTTCGATGCGTCGAAACGGGCGATGGCTCAGTTAACGGAACACGGGATCATCGATGCGGAAGAAGAGCGTGGCTCACGCCGTGTCTTGAACGCCGCCGCCTGGACTTACGTCGCTGCGACACTCGTCGCTGTCGCCGAATTCCTCCGCCTCGCTTTGATGGTCTTTGCACCGTCTGACGAGTAATTCAAGAGTAACGCGTACAAATTAATAAAAAATAAACACCCGGCTGGTTCGATCTTCTTCTTCAGAATCGAATCAACCGGGTGTTTTTTTGTTTTTACGTTTCCTTGATCGGAACACGATTTTCATCGAACGTAAATCCTTCGCCGGTTACTTCATACACATCATGGAGTGTGATGAAAGCATGTTGGTCAACTGTTTTGACGAGCGTCTTCAACCGGGTGATTTCATTGCGGGCGACGACGACATACAAGACTTCAAGGTCGCGACCGGAGAATCCACCTTTCGCGAGTAACCGCGTCGTTCCGCGGTTCATCGTCGCGTGAATCCCGTCGGCGATCTCCGTCCGGTGATCACTGATGATCATCGCGGCTTTACCAGCATACGTTCCTTCCTGCATCCAGTCGATGACACGGGCCCCGACGTAGACGGCAAGCAACGTATACATCGCCTGTTTGTAGTCGAGATATGTCAATGAAGCGACGATGACGAAAAAATCAAAAATCATGAACGTCCGACCGATCGACCATCCGAAATACCGCTTCGTCAGTCGGGCGATGATATCGACCCCGCCCGTCGTCCCGCCGTTGTTGAAGATGATGCCGAGGCCGACACCGATGAAGACACCGGCGAACAACGAAGCGAGCACCATATCGTCTTTCAACATGATTTCAAGCGGTGAATATTTGGCGATTAGGCCGTACCAAAGAGAAAAGCTGAACGTGCCGATCAAGGTATAGATGAACGTCGTCCGCCCGAGCATTTTATAGCTGACGAAAAATAACGGGACGTTTAAGACGAGGTTCGTAATCGACGGGGATAAACCGAACAAGCCCTTTAAAATAAGGGTGATTCCCGTGAATCCACCCTCAGCTAACTCATTTTGAACATTAAAATGATAAATGCCGAACGCAAAGATAAATGATCCGATTAAAATCCAAAAAATATTTCGGAAGCGAATCGGAAATTGAAATGGGGGTGCCATAACAGGTTGCTCCTCTCTAACAAGACTCTTTCTCTAGGGTAACGGTAGACGTTGAAAAAGACTAGCTTTTCTACGGAAATCTCCTTGGAAAGTGGTCGATGTAGTTTTTAAGAGGCGTTTTGTTTACAATTGAATCGAGAAGACAAGGTTAACCTAATTAAAGAGAGAGTGATCTTATATGAAAAAATCGATTGGAATCCTTTGTTACCCGTCCGTAGGCGGAAGTGGTGTCGTCGCGACGGAACTCGGGATGAAACTTGCAGACCGTGGGCATGATGTCCACTTCATTACATCAAGCATGCCGTTTCGCTTGACGGAATATCGTCCGAATATCACGGTTCACCTCGTAGAAGTCAACCAATATTCTGTATTTAAATATCCGCCTTATGATATTACATTGGCTTCGAAAGTCGCAGAAGTCATCGATGTGTTCGATCTCGACATCATCCATGCCCACTACGCCGTCCCGCATGCCGTCTGTGCAGAGCTCGGACGCAATATGGCGAAGAAGAAAGGCGTCGCTGTCGTGACGACTTTACATGGAACGGACATCACGGTCATCGGTCAAGACTTAGAGATGCAGCCAGCCATCCGTTACGGAATCGAAAGTTCGGATGCTGTGACGGCCGTCTCGGAAAGTCTTGCTCTTGAGACGAACATGACGTTGCATGCCGAGTACGATATTGACGTCATTGCGAACTCGATTGATGAGAGTGTGTATTATCCGATGCGCGACGAACGTCTAAAACGACATTATGGGATTGAGCCGGGAGAAGTCGTCGTCATACATATTTCGAACTTCCGCCCCGTCAAACGCATCGATGATACGCTCGTCGCATTTGCAATTGCTGCAAATAATCGTGACATGCGGCTATTACTCGTCGGAGATGGTCCGGAGATGGGGCAGACGCGCCGCCGGGCAAAAGAACTCGGGGTCTATGAAAAAATCATCTTTGCCGGAAAACAAGAACATGTCGCCCAGTTGCTCGCAATCAGTGACATCCATTTATTGTTGTCGGAAAAAGAAGCGTTCGGACTCGTCGTCCTTGAAGCGATGGCGGTCGGAGTCCCAAGTGTCGTCTCGAATGCCGGTGGCTTACCAGAAGTGATCCAAGACGGACAAACCGGATTCATCGTTCCGACGTATGACGTCAAGGCAGCGGCGGAACGAATCGGCCAGTTAGCCGATACACCCGAGTTACGCGAACAGATGGCGGATGCCGGAATTCGCGATACACGGCAACGGTTCGATTCAAATGAAATCGTCCGGAAGTATGAACAGGTCTATGAACGGGTGTGTGCACGATATGAAAATGTCTGAGCTGGCGAATACGATCATTGAAACAATCGAACGTGCAGGTGGCGAAGCGTATGTCGTCGGTGGAGCTGTTCGCGACACGTTACTCGGACGCGTGCCTGGCGATTATGATTTAGCGACGTCACTCTTACCGGACGAGGTCATCCCGTTGTTTCCGGTCGTCATCCCGACCGGACTCGAGCACGGGACGGTGACGATCGTCTTAGAACACGTACCGTTCGAAGTGACGACGTTTCGTTCCGAGTCAACCTATAGCGACCGCCGTAGACCAGACCACGTGACACTTGGCGTCTCACTGGAAGAAGATTTGACACGACGTGATTTTACGATCAACGCGATGGCGTTAAAACCAACCGGGCTCGTCGATCTCTTTGGTGGACAATCCGACCTTGCGAGCAAAATCATTCGAACGGTCGGCCGGCCAGAAGAGCGCTTCGAAGAAGATGCCTTACGGATGATTCGTGCCTTTCGCTTCATGAGTCAGCTCGAGTTCTCGTTAGACGGTTTGACGGAGCGGGCCATCGCGAAGCAAGCGGAGATGATTCAACACGTCGCAATCGAACGTGTCGCGATTGAGTTCGAAAAACTGCTCCTTGGACCGGGGCGTGTTGCAGCGTTACAAGCGATGTTACGCACAGGACTCGCGACCTATCTTCCACACGTCACTTCAGAAGTGATGGGACGATTAGCACAATCATCATTACAGGGTGTCTCGACAGAAAATGTGTGGACGCTGCTGCTCGACGCCGGGTTTCCGCAAGAACGGTTACGTGTCTTTAAACGTTCGAAAAAACAGGAGCAGCGGGCAAAACGACTCGTAGCGCTTGTTCGACTGGAGCAACTAACGGACTGGCAACGGTATACATTGACGGACGAGGAACTGCTCGTCTTAAATCAAATGACAGGTCGGAGTCACGCAGACCGGACAACTTTAGCGATCCGCTCGTTAAAAGATTTACGAGTCGGCGGACGCGACATGATTGCTGCCGGGCTGAAAAAACAAGAAATCAAAGAAGCACTCCATTATTTGGAACAGCATGTCGTAAACGGACACCTTGAAAATCAACGGTCGATTCTGTTAGAGGAAGTGAGCAAATGGAAAAATCAACACGAGACGTAATCTTGCAACGATTGATGCAGACGGATTGGATTTCAGGTCAAGATTTAGCTGACCAGTTAAATATTTCACGTACCGCTATTTGGAAACAAATTGCGTCTTTAAAAGAAGCAGGGTACGCGATTGAATCGAATAAAAAAACCGGGTACCACCTCATCGATCGTGGTGATCATTTAACAGCACTTGCAATCGAACAGTACTTACAGACGAAATTTTTCGGACGTGATATTTTTCATGTCGAGGAGACGGAGACGACGCAACGGATTGCGCATGATTTAGCACAACAGCAGGTCAAAGAAGGGAAACTCGTCGTCTGTGACTACCAGACGAGTGGGCGCGGACAGCTCGGTCGTGTTTGGCACGAGACGAAAGGAAACGGAATTGCGATGAGTTTGATAGTAAGACCAGACGTCCCGCTCGATCAAGCAGGACAATTAACACTCGTGTCTGGCATTGCCCTAGCGACATCTTTACGTGAGTTCGACGTGCCAGTGACAATCAAATGGCCGAATGATTTATTGATTGATGGTCGAAAGGTCGCAGGGATTTTGACGGAAATGCAGACGGAAGCAAACCGGATCAGCTCGGTCATTATTGGAATTGGAATCAATGTTCACCATGACGTCTTTAGTACGGCAATCGCTGATCGGGCGACGTCCCTTAAACTCGCGACCAATCGAACGTTTCGGCGGGCAGAAATCGTTGCATCCTTCTTAAATCAGTTTGAGCAGATGTACGAACGGTGGTTGGTCGATGGATTCGGCTCTTTTGTCGAAGCGTGGGAACATCTTGCGGATAAGCTCAATCAACCCGTTACACTACGCTCGCGTCAACAAACCTTGTCTGGTTATTTGCGCGGAATTCGCGCCGATGGAACGCTGATGGTCGAAACGGACCAAGGAATGGAAGCATTCCATTCGGCGGAACTCGTCTACTGGACAGAAAACTAAAATCCCGACGTTTGCAGTTGCCAATTTGAATCATGTATAATAAAGCGAAGGATGATAGCCGTTAGGAGTCATACCGGTAGAAAACTTTTTTTATCGCTAGTACGACCTGCCTTGATCCTATTTCGGACAGGGACAGAAGGACGATGTTGCACTTATTCACGCCTTCTTTCCTATGGGTATTTTTAGGAAGGAAGGCGTTTCCTTTTGTCCTCTCTACACTAACGAAGGAGAGAACACACATGCACACAATGACACCTTTACTAAAAAAACAAGCAACGGGAGAAAAACTCGTTATGTTGACGGCGTATGATTATCCGTCAGCGAAATTAGCAGAAGCAGGAGCCGTCGATCTCTTACTCGTCGGTGATTCACTTGGAAACGTAATTTTAGGATATGATTCGACGATTGCCGTGACGGTTGAGGACATGATTCATCATGCACGGGCGGTCCGCCGTGGGGCACCGAAGACATTCATGGTCGTTGACATGCCATTCGCAAGTTACCACGGTTCGTTCGACCGGACGCTTGATGCTGCGGCACGTATTTTTCAAGAAAGTCAGGCCGATGCCTTAAAACTTGAAGGTGCTGGGGACATCTTGACGACGATTCGTCGCTTGACGGACGCAGGGATGCCTTGTGTCGCACATCTTGGATTGACACCCCAATCAGTTGGCGTACTCGAAGGTTTTAAAGTACAAGGAAAATCGCTTGCAGCAGCGGAACAGTTGATTGCAGACAGTTTAGCAGCGGAACAAGCCGGTGCGAAGATGCTCGTCCTGGAATGTGTCCCGCACCAACTTGCGAAACGAGTCAGCGAATTACTTCAGATTCCTGTCATCGGGATTGGTGCCGGCGTTGATGTCGATGGACAAGTCCTCGTCTACCATGACATCCTGACATATGGTGTCGGACGTCTACCGAAGTTTGTTAAAGCGTATACGGACTGGAATACGTCAGGGACAGCAGCGATTGCTAGCTACGTCGAAGAAGTAAAACAAGGTGTATTCCCATCTATTGAACATACGTTCACGATGGATGAAGAATTGATCGATTCGCTTTATGGAGGCGGTAAAGAATGAAAGTCATTCAAGACATCGACGAACTACGGCAAGAATTAGCAGCCTATGACTCGATTGGTTTTGTACCGACAATGGGGTTTTTGCATGAAGGTCATGGTTCGTTACTCGAACAAGCACGACGTGAAAATGAGATTGTCGTGTTGAGTATTTTTGTCAATCCGACGCAGTTCGGACCAAACGAAGATTTAGAACGGTATCCACGTGACGAACAACGCGATCAACAACTGGCGCGTGCGGCAGGCGTCGATTATGTATTTTATCCGACGAATGAAACGATGTATCCGCTCGATATGGCGCGCGTGACGGTCAGAACGGGCGACGACGTCCTTTGTGGTGCATCACGTCCAGGACATTTCGATGGCGTCTTGACGGTCGTCAGTAAATTGTTGAACATCGTCCACCCGACCCGTGCCTATTTCGGACTGAAAGATGCTCAGCAGTTAGCCTTGATTGAAGGATATGTTGCAGATTATTTCGTCCCGGTCGAGATTAAACGGTGTCCGATTATCCGGGAAGCGGACGGTCTCGCAAAGTCCTCACGAAATGTCTATCTGTCTGAGCAAGAACGCAGTCAAGCACCGCGTTTGCAACAAGCTCTCCAGCAAGCAAACGCGTTACTTGAAGCAGGCACAGCCGTCGAGGAAGTCATCGAACGGACGAAAGATGCCTTGCGTCTTGAGGGAACGGCGCTTGATTATGTCGAAGCGGTCGACTATCCGACGCTCGGACCGGTTACATCAGAAACGAAAACGATTTTATTAGCCGTCGCGGTTCAGTTTGAATCAGCGCGCTTGATTGATAATTTACTTTATACGAGAGGAGCATGATTTATGTTACGGACATTCATGCACGCTAAACTACACAAAGCTCGAGTGACGGAGGCGAACCTCCATTACGTCGGTTCCATCACGATTGATGAAGATTTGCTTGATGCGGTCGGAATCTTTGAAAATGAAAAAGTTCAAGTGACGAACAATCAAAACGGTGCCCGGATCGAAACATATGCGATCAAGGGTGAACGTGGCTCCGGTGTCATTTGTTTGAATGGTGCGGCAGCTCGCCATTTCCAAGTTGGAGACGAAGTCATCATCATGGCATATGCACAATTGACGAATGAAGAAATCCTCGTCCACGAGCCGAAGGTGGCTGTTCTCGATGAAACGAATAACATCAAACAGATGCTTTCTCAAGAAATCGCGCATACGATCTTATGAAATTCAGAGACCCGGAACACATTCGGGTCTCTATTTTTGTTAAG
Organism: Exiguobacterium sp. N4-1P; assembly: GCF_002214325.1. Taxonomy (NCBI): domain Bacteria; kingdom Bacillati; phylum Bacillota; class Bacilli; order Caryophanales; genus Exiguobacterium; species Exiguobacterium sp. N4-1P. The sequence goes on along the minus strand of NZ_CP022236.1, from coordinate 1,671,563 downwards.
ATGAAACATGAGAAGTTCGATACGTAACAGATGGATGGTTAAAGGTGGAGATAAGTCGTGGAGAAGAAGTATGTGGTGATCGACCTAGAGACGACAGGTCATTCGATTAAAGCTGGAGATGAGATGATTGAAATCGGCGTAGCGGTCGTCGAACAAGGGCACGTGACGGAACGTCTGTCGGCTTTCGTTCGACCGAAAAATCCGATTCCGCCGTTCATCTCGCAATTGACAGGAATATCCGATTTAGATGTAAGGGACGCAGACACATTTGATGTCATTGCACCGCGCGTCCTCTCGATGTTAGATGGTGGAGTGTTTGTCGCGCACAATGTCCAATTCGATTTAACATTTTTAAATGAAGCGCTTGAAGAAGAAGGTTACTTACCGTACACGGGTCCCGTCATCGATACGGTCGAACTGGCACGGATTCTATTACCAACGGCAGAGAGTCACTCCTTATCGCACCTGACGGAAAGTTTACAGTTGACGCATCAAGAAGCTCACCGGGCGGGCAGCGATGCAGAAGCGACGGCAGAATTATTACTCGAACTGTTAAGTCGACTTCGCGAGCTACCGCTTGATACATTAAAACAGTTGCGTCGCTTAGCCCCAAAATTATTCAGTGCGATGGAAGAAGAGATTGATTTTGCGATTCAAGCAGTCGGCATCGAGACAGACGATCGGTTCGATTCGTTCCGAAAGATTGCGCTGAAAAAACGTCTTGATCCGGAACTGATGCCGCACCGGTCGGAACTCCAGCCATTCGGACCGTTCGTTGATCACTTGAATCAAGAGATCTTTCCGAAGCTGTTCAGGGGTTATGAGCAACGAACCGGTCAACTTGAGATGATGCGTCATGTCTATCAATCACTTGATCAAGAAGTACCATTGCTCGTCGAAGCTGGGACGGGTACCGGAAAATCTCTTGGCTATCTTGTTCCGGCGACACATTATGCGATTGAACACGAGACGCCGATTATCGTCAGTACACATACGATTCAACTGCAAGAGCAACTGTTCGCCCGTGATTTACCGCTGTTGCGTCAACTGTTCGATGCCCCAGTCGACATTACATTGCTCAAAGGGCGGAACAATTATATTGATTTACGTAAATTCGAGTTTTTCCTGAATGAAACAGAAGAACCGTATAATTTTACGTTAGCGAAAGCAACATTGCTCGTTTGGTTGACTGAAACGACGACGGGAGACTTGGAAGAAGTCAGTCTTCCCGGTGGAGCAGCACAAGGGAACATCGCCATCAAACAGTTGATCCAGTCGGATAGCCAGTCGCAACTCGGGCGATTCGATCCATGGTTTAGCCGTGACTTTTTCCAACATGCCGTCCGTAGAGCGAAGGACGCGACGATCATCGTCACCAACCACGCCTTATTGTTTAGTGATATTCAGTATGAGGCGGGTGTCTTACCGAAAGGCTGTCCGTTGATTTTAGATGAGGCCCATCAAATCGAGGAAGTCGCGAGCCACCATTTCGGACTCGTCTTCGACGGGCATTCATTCGACCGGATTTTTAGACAACTCGGATTCTCCGCGGATAAAAAACTATTGACGCGTCTCGTCAGCCTCTCCGATCAGTTTGATTTGACGGAGATGGTCGAAGCGCATAGTGAAGTGATTGATGAGACGATGACGGAGCTAATCGAAGAGGCAGATAACCTGTTGATGATCATCCAAGCCTATGGACTTGATCTCTCTTCCCGGAAAGAGCGACGGGAAGGACGTGTCACAGTCCGCTTCAAACGACTCGATCATTCGATGCGGGCCGTTCAGGAAAGTGCGAAACGGGTCGAATTGGTCTTACGTCGATTACGACAAGCGATTCGGGCGATTCATAAATTATTCCACGATCAACGCGAACACATGAGTTACCGGGAACGGTCCGTCGTCGCGGATCTCAAATCCGTGATCGGTCAAATCGAGGATGTCGAGAATGCGATTTTTGAGACGATGCTCGCGCCTCATGATGAAACAGTATCCTGGATTGAGACGACTGCAAAAAATCGGAAGTTGACACGGATTTATACGCAACCAATCGATATTTCAGAACGCTTATATCGGGATGTCTTCTCGAAACGGACGAGCATTTTGACATCCGCGACGTTGACGGTCTCGAACAAGTTTCAATTCATTGAAAAGCGGCTTGGTTTAAGCGAACTCGAGACACGGCGGTTCATTGTCCCGTCACCATTCGGGTACGCGGAAAAAGTCCGGCTGATGGTTCCGACGGACTTGCCGTTACTGCAGGACGTCCCACCTGCGAAATATGCCGAAACGATTGCGGAAGCAATCATCGAAATCGCTGAAGTGACGGAAGGGCGGATGCTCGTTTTGTTCACATCCAATGACATGTTGCGACAAACGCATGATGCGACGAAGCAGGCACTTCCGGCACGATTTACGTTGCTGTCGCAAGGGATCACACAAGGATCCCGGCAGCGCTTGATGAAACAGTTTAAGCAACTCGATGCCTGCATTCTTTTTGGGACTGCGAGTTTTTGGGAAGGGATCGATGTTCCGGGTGACGACTTAAGTTGTCTTGTCATCGTTCGTCTACCCTTCGCACCGCCTGACCAACCCATTGTTCAGGCACGATCGGAACAAATCGAACAACAAGGTAAATCTTCGTTTTTTGAATACAGCTTACCGCAAGCGATCATTCGTTTTAAACAAGGGTTCGGTCGTTTGATTCGAACGACGAATGACCGTGGTGTCGTGTTCGTGTTTGACCGTCGAATTGAGACGACACGTTACGGAAAACGTTTTGTTTCAAGTTTGCCAAATGTGCCTGTTTTATCAAAACCACTTCAAGAATTGACGGCAGAACTCGAATTGTTCTTGAATGATACGGATTGAGTCTATTAAAATAACCATTATCGCATTATAATAGGTTAAGAAAAATGAGGGAGGATATAAGATGGATTCGAAAATCGAGACACTCGCAACGGTCAAGGTCAATCGCCATGACGATACGTACAAAATCGTAGACTTATTGAATCGCACGTTAAAAACGGAGGACTTAATGTTTGGTTTAGCTCTAGATGAGAAAGACAAGGAGCAGATGGTCTTCACCATCTACCGCACATGAAGTGGAAAATCGCCATCGGTTTGATTTCGGTCGTTCTTTTGATTACGCTAATCGGTACAGGAATCTACCAGTTAACGGTTGGTGAAGCAAAGGGGCGAGAACAAGAAGTCGTCAAGCGGGCAGAAAAACGTTTAACACAAGAAATAGCCCCGGACGCCGTGACATTCGAAAATGTCTTTAACGGAAAAGACCAGTACACCGTCTTCTCGATTAAAAAAGAGGGAGAGGCGTTACGCGCTTTTGTCCCGTCAAAAGGTAAGATTGAGACACGTCCGGTTAAAGACGGCATTAAGGTGGATGAAGTCATTCGTCAAAGTGGAGATCAAGAAAAAATCGTTTCCACGAAATATGGTTTCGAAGATCGCGCCTTAATTGAGATCGTCGCGGAAACCGAGACGGGCTATGAATATTCGTACTATACGTATCAAGAGGGATCTTTCATCAAACGACTACGGATTAACTAAAAGGAGTGTGCGACATGTTATCAAAACGCGTACAACAATTGACGCCTTCTACAACGCTTGCCATCACGGCGAAAGCGAAGGAACTGCGGGCATCCGGTCAAGATATCATCGGTCTTGGGGCTGGTGAACCGGATTTCAACACGCCGGAGTTCATCATTCAAGCGGCATTTGCGGCAGCAGAAGCAGGCGATACAAAGTATACGCCTTCAGGCGGAACGGTTGCGTTGAAAGACGCGATTATCGAGAAGACACGTCGCGATTTATGGGTATCGTATGATCGCTCGGAAGTCATGGTTGCGTCTGGTGCGAAACATGCTTTATCGACACTCTTCCAAGCCATTCTCGACCCGGAAGATGAAGTCATCGTTCCTGCTCCGTACTGGGTCAGCTACCCTGAGCAAATCAAGTTGAGTGACGGCGTACCGGTCGTTTTAGAGACGACGGAAGCGTCACGTTTCAAGGTGACACGTGAGTTGCTCGAGCAACACATCACACCGAAAACGAAAGCAATCGTCTTGAACTCACCTTCGAACCCGACAGGTATGGTCTACACGAAAGAAGAGTTAGAGATGGTAGCAGAGATGGCGATTCAACATGACATTCTCGTCATCAGCGATGAAATTTATGAGAAATTACTGTATAACGGTGTGACGCACTTATCGATTGCGACACTTCCAGGAATGCGGGAACGGACAATCATCATCAATGGTGTCTCGAAATCGCATGCGATGACGGGCTGGCGGATTGGTTATGCGATCGGACCGAAAGCAATCATCGGCGCAATGACAAACCTTGCGAGCCATTCGACGTCGAACCCGACGTCAATCGCGCAAGCTGCTTCTGTCGCGGCCTACGAAGAAGGGGATGCCCCGGTCGAAGCGATGCGTGTCGTGTTCGAAGAACGACTCGAACAAATTTACGAACGCTTGATTCAAATACCTGGTTTGACGTGCTTGAAGCCGGAAGGTGCCTTCTACTTGTTCCCACATGCTTTAGAGGCAGCGAAGATGTGTGGTTATGCAAACGTCGATGACTGGTGTACAGCCGTCTTGTCAGAAGCAAAAGTAGCCTTGATTCCAGGTTCAGGATTTGGTGCGCCGGAATATGTACGTCTATCGTACGCAACAGACCCGAAGCGTGTCCTAGAAGCGCTCGATCGGATTGAAGGATTTATCGCGGCTCGTACAGCCGTTTAACTTAGAGAGGATGTTGACTTTTGAAAGCAATGATTCGAGATGTAGCAAAACATGTGGGAGAGGAAATCACGATTGGCTGTTGGTTAGCGAACAAACGTTCAAGCGGTAAAATCGCCTTCCTTCAGTTACGTGACGGTTCCGGCTTTATGCAAGGTGTCGTCGTCAAAGAAACGGTCGGAGAAGACTTATTCAAAACAGCGAAAGGTCTAACGCAAGAATCATCACTTTGGGTGACGGGAGTCATCAAATCAGATGGTGAGCGAACAGCACTTGGACATGAGATGGAGATCACTTCAATTGAAATCATCCATGAAGCAATCGACTACCCGATTACACCGAAAGCACACGGAACAGATTTCTTGATGGACAACCGTCACCTTTGGTTGCGGTCAAAACGCCAGCATGCCGTCATGGTCGTTCGAAATGAATTGATCCGTGCGACATATGAGTTTTTTAACCAAGAAGGGTTCATCAAAGTCGACCCACCAATCTTGACGGGCAGTGCACCGGAAGGAACAACCGAATTGTTCCAAACGAAATACTTCGATGAAGATGCGTACTTGTCACAATCGGGTCAACTCTATATGGAAGCGGCAGCGATGGCGCTCGGGAAAGTCTTTTCATTCGGTCCGACATTCCGTGCTGAAAAATCAAAAACACGTCGCCACTTGATTGAGTTTTGGATGATGGAGCCGGAGATGGCGTTCTACGACCACGAGATGAACCTCGAAGTCCAAGAAAACTATGTCTCGCATCTCGTTCAGTCCGCCTTGAAGAACTGTAAAGCGGAACTCGAGTTGCTCGGGCGTGACTTGACGGTTCTTGAAACGATTCAAGCACCATTCCCACGCGTCCGGTATACGGAAGCAATCGATATGTTGAAAGAGCAAGGATTCGATGACATCGAATTCGGAGATGATTTTGGTGCACCACATGAAACAGCAATCGCAAATAGTTTTGCCCGCCCGGTCTTCATCACGCACTGGCCGAAAGCCATCAAACCGTTCTACATGAAAGAAGATCCGGAAAACCCGGGATTCGTTCTGTGTGACGACTTGATTGCACCGGAAGGATACGGCGAAATCGTCGGTGGTTCGCAACGTGAAGAAGATTACGACAAACTGCTTGCTGATATGAAAGAACATAACTTGGATGAGACAGGCGCCTATAAATGGTATCTTGAAACACGCAAGTATGGTTCAGTACCGCACAGTGGCTTTGGTTTAGGACTTGAACGGACTGTCGCTTGGATCACGGGCGTCGAGCACGTTCGGGAGACGATTCCATTCCCACGTCTACTCAACCGGTTGTATCCGTAATTTAGACTGAAATCGACCCATCGTTTAGACGGGTCGATTTCTTGCTTAGACTAAAGAATCGAGGAAGTGTCATGAATCATAATTTAATCCAACTTTTCGAAGAAGGGACCGTCGTGCTTCCGAAACGATTGTTCACGGAAGCGAAGCGGCTTGGAATCAGCTTCGTCGAGTTTACGTTAATCGGTCAACTGTTCGCTTGCCGTGCGGAAGGGATGGAGATGCCTTCACCGGAAGAATTGAGCAATCGTCTCGGGCTGTCCGAGACGGAAACGATTGAGACGACGCTCGGTTTGTTACAGAAGGGGTTGCTGGCGATGGAAAACGTCGCCGGATCGGAACGCTATTCGTTAGTTCCACTCTATGAAAAATTAATGGCACCACCGGAACAAGAGGCGCCGAATTTCGATACGATCAATCCATCGGTCTTCCAACAATTTGAGCGGGAACTCGGAATGATGTCGCCGTTTCAAATGGAACAAATCATTCAGTGGCTGACGATTGAAAACATCGCGGAAGAGCTAGTCCTTGCTGCGCTTCGCGAAGCCGTCTACCATAACGTCCGGAAGATGACCTATATCAATCAAATTTTGCGGACGTGGGAACGCGAGGGTATTAAAACACTCGAAGATCTTGCGACGAGAGGAGGGTGAATCATGTTACGAGTAGCTGAAATCGACCGGATTGAATTGACCCTCGAAGAGATGTTTCCGGACGCTTTTTGTGAACTGATTCATAAAAATCCGTTTGAACTCGTCGTCGCCGTCGCCTTGAGTGCGCAAGCGACGGACGTGCTCGTCAATCAAGTCACGCCGGGATTGTTTGCCGCGTATCCGACGCCAAGCGACCTAGCCACTGCACCGGTCGCTGCCATCGAAGAGAAAATCAAACGACTCGGTCTCTATCGCAATAAAGCGAAAAATATCAAAGCACTCGCGGAACGCCTCATCACGTTGCACGAAGGGGAAGTACCAACGGACCGCGCCGGACTCGAAGCGTTACCCGGCGTCGGGCGAAAAACAGCGAACGTCGTGTTATCGGTTGCATTCGATGTCCCGGCATTCGCAGTCGATACGCATGTCGAACGGGTCTCGAAACGACTCGGTATCTGTCGCTGGAAAGATAATGTCACACAAGTCGAAGCGACGTTGATGAAACGATTCAAGCGGGAACGCTGGTCAAAGCTTCATCATCAATTCATTTTTTTCGGACGGTATCACTGCAAGGCGCAACGTCCGCACTGCCTTGAATGCCCATTACTCGACATGTGTCGGGAAGGAAAAAAACGGACGAAAGGGACAATCATCCCTGTCGATTAACGAAGAATTATTTAAATGATGCTTGAAAGCAAAAAAAGGATAGCGCGTTTCCGGAAGAAACCCCGGAAGCGTGCTATCCTTTATTCGTGTGAAATAAAATGTCTCTTGTCCATCATACGCGCGTATGTTTAACCATTCCAAGGCGTATCGGACCATTCCCGACGCTTTTTCGTGATCGGAACTTTTTTGAATCCCCAGTTTCGGAAATCTTGATCGGGACTATCGCGACGAATGTAAATTTTTTCTTTGATTGCTTTAAAGATTCGGTTTTCGTCCCCGTAATGGACAAACCGTGGTTTCACCTCAATCACGCCACGACGTACGCGTGAAAGGGGAAGACAGACGAGGTCAGCAATCTCAAGACCGGATTGGTAGAGGTCGCTATCCTTTTCAGCAAAGATGAAGCCTTTAATTTTTTGACGACTTTTTTCGACGTCAAGGTGGACCGTCCCCGAGTTAAAGATATCGAAGAACGCTTTTTGAATTAATAAGTTTTGATAATCATCACGACTTTCGAGGACGACACGAGCACTCGTCGCTTCCGTCTCCTCTAAAAAAGCGTAAAAAGATTTCATCAAGTGGGCAAAGGCGACGACGTAAGGATCTTTTGGTGTCGAATAAAAATCTTGCAGCTTCTGTTTATCGACTTCGACACTGACAATCGTACAGTCGATATCGACTAGGAAGTCAGGTAATGCGACCCAAAAATGACGTAACATATCAATCGTGATCCCGTCTTCTTTGCCGTAAGGATGCTCCGCCTTTAAAATTTCTTTTAAATGGAGTGGAATGTGTGGATCTTCAAACACACTCGACTTAAATTCCATCAAGCGTTTCCGTAAAGGGCTCGGTTCACCCGTTTCGTCCGAATCGATGGCATATTTGTATTCCATCAAGACACCTGTCAAATTAAATTGCGTATTCCCTTTAGGTGTCCCCGTCTCATCGACGAACATGACGTATTTTTTCGCAGTGTTGTTCGACGCTCTAGGAATCATTTTTGATTCATGGCGCGAATTCGATTTAGGTGTTGCCAATCAGATTCCTCCTCGCGCGGTTCTACAGGACCAGTTGTAACTGTCTCCCACACTATACTGTGTACGACAAGTATACCAAGATTTCCTGCTAAAAAAAGTAAAACCTTAAGTGAGAGAAATCACTGCATCAGTTGATCGATATAGCGAACAGACTTAATCGTTTCATTGAAACGTTTTAAACTTGTTTTTGGTTGGAACGCCTGGACTGATAGTTGTTTCAGTTGATCGACGGCACTCTCGACCATCGCCGGGCGTAAATAAGGGCTGTTCTGCGCATTATGTTGCCAATCGGCGATGAGCACATCTGCTTGTTCGACGAACGGAATGACATCCTCGTTGAAGTCATATTCTGTTCCGGCGCGACCTGCTTGATAAATTTTTTCGATTTCTTGAAGTAACGGTTCAATTGTCATTTGTTTTTAACTACTCCTCTCGGCCGATACGATACAATCACATATCATGGTACAATAAACGCGATAGGAGGGGAATCGTTTTGAATTATCCGAACGGTAAAAAATTTCAAAAGCCTCTCGAACCTCATGGAACGACGATAAAAAAAGCACGCTCACAAGCATCGACGTTTTCTAATCGGGGGATGAAGCTTGAAAAATTGATTAATGAAAGCAATACGTTTTACTTGACGCATAATCGGGCAATTATTCACAAGAAGCCAACCCCCCTTCAAATCGTTCAAGTCGATTACCCGAAACGTTCTGCGGCTGTCGTGAAAGAAGCCTATTTCAAACAACCGTCGACGACCGATTATAATGGTGTCTATCGGGGGAAATATATTGATTTTGAAGCGAAGGAAACGAATCATAAAACCTCTTTTCCACTCAAGAACTTCCACCCCCACCAAATCGAACACATGCGACAATGCGTAGCACATGGAGGAATTTGTTTTGTCATCATTCGGTTCAGTATGTATAATGTGCAATATGTGCTTTCAGTCGAGCACGTGTTCCCTTGGTGGGAGCAATTAGAAACGGGTCGTAAATCAATTCCGCTCGACCAAATCGAACAACATGGTATAAAAATCAAGACAGGTGCGTTCCCTGCGATCGATTATCTCGAAGCAGTAGACGAATTATATTTCACTTGAGAAACTTACGGATTGAAGGAGAAGGATAGCATATGGAAAGAAGTCGTGTCGCACGTCGTGAAGAAACGAAGACGTCAACTAAACAATCGAATCGGACGAAACGTCCGAAAAAAAAGAAGTCCGGTGGTTCAGGTGGATCTGGAAAAGGTCCACTTTTTAAAAAGCTATTAATGATTGCAACCGGCTTATTCATCATCATGATGCTTGTCGGAGGTGGGTTTGCTGCGTACGCGATTGCCACTGCTCCGGAACTCGATGAGACGAAACTACGGGATGCGCTCCCGCTGAAAATTTATGCGAGCAACAAAGAGGAAATCAAACAGGGTGGAACGAGTCGCGAGTACGTCTCGATTAAAGAAGTTCCTGAAGTCGTCAAAGACGCCTTCATCGCGATTGAAGATCGACGTTTTTACCAACACAAAGGGATTGACTTCCGTCGTCTCGGTGGAGCGATCATCGCGAACATCACCGATGGATTCGGCTCGGAAGGGGCATCAACAATCACGCAACAGGTCATCAAACAATCGTTTTTAAGTTCTGAAAAAACAATCACACGGAAAGTACAAGAACAGTGGTTAGCGATTCGTCTAGAACAAGACTACACGAAAGATCAAATTTTAGAAATGTACTTGAATAAAAACTACTATGGTCAGAATTCGTTCGGAATTCAGACGGCTTCAAAAGCCTATTTCAATAAGACAGTCGATAAATTAGATTATGCAGAAGCAGCGATGCTTGCCGGATTGCCACAGCGTCCGACAGCATATGACCCGATTAAAGGGGATCCGAAGTTAACGAAGGGGCGTCAAACACAAGTATTAGATGCGATGTTGACGACAGGCGTCATCACGCAAAAACAACGTGACCAAGGAGTCGATCAACCGATTTCTAAATTGATTGATCCCGCTCCAAAATCGACGACAGATGCTTCGTACGATAGCGTCATCTTTGATATGGTCTCAAAAGAATTAGAAGATGTCTTTGGTCTTGAAGGAAAAGACATCTATGGCCAAGGACTCAAAATTTATACATCGATTGATAAACCGATGCATGATTATATGAATGAAGCCATTAAAGAAGACAAAGTCGTACAATTACCAGATTATGCCGAAGCTGCGGCCTCTGCCGTCAACACAAAAACGGGTGAAGTCTTAGCCGTCGTCGATGGAAAAAATCCAGGGGAAGACACGGCACGCCGTAACTACGCGAATGAACCGCACCAACCGGGTTCTTCTGCGAAACCCTTCTTCGCGTATGGTCCAGCGATTGAAAATGAAAAATGGTCGACAGCAAAACAAATCACGGACCAAGAAACGAAGATTAACGGCAAGACGATTCAAAACTATTACGACGGTTACAAAGGAACAAACACGATTCGAAACTGGTTGAAGATTTCAGCCAATACGCCGGCAATCCAAACGTTCCAAGAGATTGGTGGCGATGCGGTCGAATCGTTTGCTGCTAAATCTGGTTTGGCATTAGAAAAAGATGAATCAATTTCTCCAGCGTACGCAATCGGTGGGATGAAACACGGATTCAACACGACTGAGATGGCGGGCGCTTATGCGACACTCGGAAACGGTGGCGATTATGTGGAGCCACACATCATCAAGTCAATTGAGTACAGTGATGGATCAAAAATCAAATCACCAATCAAATCGAAAAAAGCGATGGAAGACTATACAGCCTATATGTTGACGGACATGCTTCGTGACGTCCTGAAGCCGGGCGGTACGTTCCCGACGGCTGGACTTTCATTTGATGCAGCAGGAAAAACCGGAACGACGAATGCCTATAAGGATGTTTGGTTCGTTGGTTATACTTCTGATGTCTCCATTAGTGTTTGGACAGGAACGACGACATCTGGAAATAATAACGGGATCGGCCTCGAAGGGCAAACCGAGAGTAGAATGGCACAAAACCTATGGAAAGATTTTGTGACCAAAACACGTGACCGGACACCAGCGCCGTTCGAACAACCAAGCTCGGTCCTCAGTATCGGTGACGAACTGTATGTGAAAGGAACGAAGGAGCCGGTCGTCGAAAAAAAGGCCGTACCAGCTCCGACTGGATTGCAAGCTTCTTACGATGAAGAAGCGCAGTCAGGTGAGCTGACTTGGAATTACAACGATTCAGCGTTGCGGACGAACGGATACGATAGCGTAACATTTGAAGTATCGATGAAAGATCCGGATGGCAATACATCGGTTCTTGGGACGAGTTCGACGAATCGAATTGGTATCAACAGTCTAAAACCAGGACGAACAGAGTTCACACTCGTCGCGAAAGCATCAGGAGAAGAGTCAGGTCCTGTTGCGACGTCAGTCACAGTCGCTGAACCAGAGACTGAGGAACCAGTGACGGATGAACCGACGACGGATGAACCGGCAACAGATGAACCGGCAACAGATGAACCGGCAACGGATGAACCGACGACAGACGAACCGACGACCGATGAACCGGCAACGGACGAACCGACGACCGATGAACCGGCAACGGACGAACCGGCAACGGACGAACCAGCGACGGATGAACCGGCAACGGACGAACCGGCAACGGATGAGTCAGTCTCTACACAATCAACGGATGAAAAAGCAAAAGAAAATGATAAGAAAAAACAATCCGATAAAGAAAAGACGGACAAAAAAGAGGATTCCCAAAGCACGGAATAAGAAACAGAGGAATGAATTGAAGGTCAAGACTGAAGTGGCGAACCTGTCGCTACAGTCTTACCTCTTTTTTTTTGTATAATGAGTGAAGAAGGAAGGAAGTGAGTCGATGGAACCGAGACAATCACTCGTTACTTATTTAGAGGAATTAAAAGCTGATCGCGCCTTTATGGAGCGCGTCACATATATGAAGACGATGGAAGCTACAGCAGGACGGTACTCACCTTTTCCGGAACAGATGCCAAAACGATTACAACAAGCTATCAAAGCACGTGGCATCGATGCCTTATACCGGCATCAAGCATTAGCATTTGATCAAGTCATGGCAGGGAAATCGACGGTCATCGTCACGCCGACGGCTTCCGGGAAAACATATTGCTTTAATTTACCGATTCTCTCGCATCTACTGGAGCATCCGAACGACCGGGCACTGTATCTCTATCCGACGAAAGCTCTCGCACAAGATCAAAACAGTGAACTGCTCGAGTTGATTGATGAGCTCGAAGCACCGATTCGTTGTTTTACGTATGACGGAGATACGTCACCGACGATTCGGACGAAAGTCCGCAAAGCGGGGAACATCGTCATTACAAATCCAGATATGCTTCACTCGGGCATTTTGCCGCATCATACGAAGTGGATTGAACTGTTCGAAAACCTGAAGTATATCGTCATCGATGAGTTGCATACGTACCGTGGCGTCTTCGGGAGTCACGTCGCGAATGTCATCCGACGGTTACGCCGGATTTGTCACTATTACGGGAGTGACCCTGTCTTCATCATGACGAGCGCGACGATTGCCAACCCACAAGAACTGGCGGAACGGCTGATTGAGAAGCAGGTCAGTCTGATCGATGACAACGGTGCTCCGACCGGGCGAAAACATTTCATCGTCTATCAACCACCAATCGTCAATGCCCAACTCGGAATTCGACGTTCGGCGACACTCGAAACCAAACAACTGGCATCCCGATTCATCAAAAAGAAGTTTCAGACGATCGTCTTTGCCCGTTCACGTGTCCGCGTCGAGGTGTTGCTGACGTATCTACGCAGTTTGGTTCGCCATGAACTCGGTCCGAAATCGATTGAAGGATACCGTGGTGGTTATTTACCGACGGAGCGACGTGATATCGAACGGCGTCTAAGAAAAGGTGAAATCACCGGCATCGTCTCGACGAATGCGTTAGAACTGGGCGTCGATATCGGTCAATTACAAGTCTGTATCATGAATGGTTATCCGGGAACGATTGCTTCGCTTTGGCAACAGGCCGGGCGTGCCGGAAGACGGCAAGATGATGCTTTAATCATCCTCGTCGCCTCGTCCGGGATGCTCGATCAATACGTGGCAGAACGACCGGAGTTATTTTTAAATCAATCACCAGAGGCGGCACGACTCGATCCCGATAATTTAATCATCGCCGTCGACCATATAAAATGTGCCGCATTCGAACTTCCGTTTCGGCAAAGTGAAAGATTCGGCACACTCGAGACGGAGGATATTCTCGAGTATTTAGTTGAAGAACGTGTCCTGCATCAGCGGGGAGAGCGTTTCTATTGGATGAATGATGCGTTTCCGGCACATGAGATCTCGTTACGCTCAAGTGATCAAGAAAACGTCGTCATCGTCGATCAGACGGAAGTCCCGAATCGGGTCATCGGTGAGATGGATACATTTAGTGCAATGACGTTACTTCACGATGAAGCGATTTACTTGCATGGGGCGGATCAATATCAAGTCGAGACACTCGATTTTGAGGAGAAAAAAGCGTTCGTCCGTGCCGTTGATGTCGATTATTATACCGATGCTAATTTTTCAGTCGATTTGTCTGTCCTTGAAGAAGATGAAAGCTATTCGAATGATCTGTTTAGTGTGGCCCGTGGTGATGTCAGTGTTCGTGGGATGGCGACGATGTTCAAAAAAATTAAGTTCGGTACCCACGAAAACATCGGGTCTGGTCCGATTCATTTACCTGAACGGGAAATCCATACGACAGGCGTCTGGTTTACGTTGCCTGCTACATCTGCTTCCAGTACGGAGCTCGAACAAGTACTGGAAGGGGTCGCGAACAGCCTACGGCGTGTGGCACCTCTTTATTTAATGTGTGACGCGAGTGATGTTTTCGTCGTGCCGCAAGTCAAGGCGACACACACGCAGAAACCGACCATCTATTTGTATGACCGGTATCCTGGAGGGGTCGGCTTAGCTTCTTCAATCTATAAACAACGGAGCATCATGTTACGGGCAGCACGCGACTCGATTGAGACATGTCCCTGCCTTGACGGTTGCCCGGCCTGTATCGGCATGGTCGGTCTCGCAGACGAAAAGGAGCGGACGATTCAGATGTTGACTGAGATGGAAAGGGAGTTAACATGAAAAATAAATTAAGACGAATGTTAAAACCGACGAATCAGGAGAGTGGACAACGGCAAACGATAGAAAAGACTTCGACGCACGCCGTCGATCCGAAGATTGCGAACGAACAAGCCGCCTGGGTGGAGAAGGGGGCGGAAATTTTAACGTTCGAAGATGAGTGGATCGTTCGAATCGATCAGCGCTATCCACTGACAGAAAGCCATGGACACCGGACGTTTGGTGCCGGGTACGAATCACTCCAACTACCGCATCCACCACTCGCGCTCGATGTCCCGCTCGAACAGATCATCTTTTTCGATACGGAAACGACCGGTTTACGTGGAACGGGGACAACGATTTTTTTGATGGGGTTCGCCCGTTTTGAACAAGGCGAGCTATTGATGCGGCAATACTTCCTGCCGCATCCGCACTATGAAGCAGCTTTTTATCATCACTTTTTGACTGATATCGGAGAAGACGTCCGATTCGTCACCTATAACGGAAAAAGCTTTGATTGGCCGCAAATCAAGACGCGACATGTCTTCGTCCGTGAACGTGTACCGCGTCTGCCGAAAGTCGGTCACCTGGATTTACTCCATGTCTGTCGGCGGATTTTTAAAGGGTTATCCGATTCGTACCGTCTGACAGCGATGGAAGAGCAAATCGGATTTGAACGAGCGGGTGATTTGCCAGGATTTTTAGCCCCGATGCATTACTTTCAATACGTCGAACATCAAAATCCGTCCATCATGGATGGCGTCCTTGAACATCACCTGCATGACTGTCTGACACTTGTCAGTCTGTACGATGAATGCAATCATCTCGTGACCCATCGAAAAGAGGTATCACCTCGAATTGGGGAAAACATTGCCGTCTGGTTAGCCGATTTAGGCATCAATGAGCAATCGGTCGAGCATTTTCATCAGGCAAACGATCTATCGGCAGAAGGTTGGTTACGGCAAGGACTTCTGCACAAAAAAATGAAACGGCATCAGGAAGCAGTCAACTGCTTTGAAAAGAGTGAGACATTCCGCGGATACATCGAGTTGGCGAAATGGGCGGAGCACATTGCAAAAGAGCCACAGCTTGCTTATGATTATACTGAGCAAGCAAAACAACTGTTAGAAGGACAGGTGTTACTAACAACACGGCGGGAACGTTTGACCGCTGAACTTACACATCGGAGCAATCGGTTACAAAGGAAGTGTCAAGAATGAAAGTCGTTGCCATCACGGGTTATAAGCCAACTGAACTAGGAATTTTTGATCAAAAACATCCTGGTATTCCGGTTATCAAAGCGGCGTACCGCGAACGCTTGATTCGACTCATTGAAGACATGGGGACGACATGGTTCGTAACAAGCGCGACTCCAGGCTGTGAACTGTGGGCCTGTGAAGTCATCTTAGAACTAAAAGCAGACTATCCGGACATTCGTCTCGGGATTTTATTGCCCTTTTTAGAGCAAGAGGCTAAATGGAAGGAACCTGTACAAGCTCAGTATTTAGCGGTACTGAACCAGGCGGACTTCGTCGATGCAATCAGCCAAAAGCCTTATGAGAATCCGAGTCAGCTTCGTAACAAAACGGAATTCATGATTGAAAAAAGCCAAGGTCTGTTATCCGTTTTTGATGAAGAACACGGTGGCTCAGCGAAGTATCTCGTCGAGCGTGCTAGAATAGAGATGGAACGGACCGATTATCAACTGTTCTTAATCACACAAGATGATTTATCGATGATGGAACAGGAACTGAACTATAATGATCAGTGGGAGTGAAGACGATGTATAAACCCTTATTGACAGCAGATGATATTTACAAAAAAGAATTTAAGACGGGCCTACGCGGTTACGTGATTGAAGAAGTGGATGGATACTTGGATCAAGTCATCAAAGATTACGAAGGATTCGAGCGCGAAATCGAGCGTTTGAAGAAAGAACTAGAAGCAGCAAAAGCGACGGCGCCGAAACCCGAAGAGCGAATCGTTGAGGCGGAAGCCCCAGTGTCTAATCCATCGAATTATGACATGCTACGCCGGATTTCAAATCTTGAAAAAGCTGTTTTTGGACGTCCTCACCAAGAAAATCAATAAACGTCAAGACATCTACTTAAAAAGAAGTGGATGTCTTTTTTTGTTACGAAATTCCCCTGATTTTGAAAGCGCACACCGCTTGTGCAAAAGGATGGTAAACTAACTAATAATACATAGACGTAAGGGGAGACAATATGTTACAGGTGATGGCAAAAAAAATGACACCTCTAGAAGAGCGGCGTTTCTTTTCCTTTAAACGTTCAGTTCCAAGTAAGGTGAACGACTTAGAACTCGTCTGTGATCAAGTGCGACATATTTGTCGGTACGATTGGATGTTATTTGAAAACGTCGAGCTCGACCGCCGCATGAAGATTGAATTTGCCTTAATCGGGCCAAAAGGATTGTTTTTAGTCCTTGTCAATCAAGAGGCTGCTGTATTGCTAAGTGATCAAACCTATCACGTCGAAGACGAGCAACGTGTTCAACGGGTTGAACAACGGCACCCAGTAATAGAGGCACAACGCCTCACGAAACATGTCAGATCACTTTTAAAGGCGGAAGGCGTGTCGATTCCTGTTCACACGATGATAGTATTCAAACAAGCGCCAAAGTTGCGTATGACGCGGGTTAAGTTTCCGATTGGCCAGTCCTTTGCCGCCATCAAGCCATGGATCGCAAGACGACAAGGAACTCCTGTCACGGAGAAAGATCGTAAACAGGTTGCTTTTATACTGGCAAACCATCAAAAATAAGCAACCTCTCAACTTACGGAGAGGCTGCTTATTTTTTAACGTCTTTTTTTAGGTTGAGTGAGAAAACGTTCGACACGGTCGATATCTTCTTTAAGTGCATAAATTGCAACACGATCGGCTAAATCTTTACTGAACCTTCGGAAAAAGATAGAGGTTTTAACACCTCGTTCGAGCCGAACTTCAAAACCGGCATCCGCTAGTAGCTCGTAATCTCGATGAAGCTGTTCGCCTTTTTCTCCAAATTCTTCACCGACGAGGACCCAACGCAAAGACTCTTTTGTGCGACGGGCGACGATGATGATGAACAGAACAACTAGAACGATGATCAAAAAGTATCGTATATTCATAAACTCCATGGATCTTATCACCTCATACCTATCATACGTGCTTACCGGGCATAAAGTAAACGTTCAAGGTAGCGAGAGAAAGGTTTAATCTTCAAGCCTTGCTGACGATAAGCGATGTAGCCGTCTGGACGAATCAAATACAGACCACATTGCTTAATCCCGAACTTCCGTGCGAGTTCTCCCCCCTGGTCGACGACCCCGTCTTCTTTTAGCTCTTGATGAATCGAGACGGTCTCAAACAGGTCCGGATAGGAGTAGGCGAGTTCTTTATAAGGGGTCAGTTCTGATTCATCGGACTGACGCGGTAAAAAGAGCAGCAATAAGAAATTTCGATCAGCGCGACGTAGCAGTAACTCATTTTTTTTCGTCCGCGGATTTACAACTTCGCTGTACGGCATCGGTTCACCCGGTTTCGGTGCAAGTAAGCCAAATCTCCCTTGCGTGACAAACGTATCGGATGGATGATAGTTACTATTCAATTGAGCAATCCGGTTCGTCACGTAATGATGAAGCGGTGTGATTTTTAAACTGTTCCGAATGACTTTTTCTTGCAGAGGTAGTAAAAATGGCACATTGATTTGCAACAATTCAGTCGCAAGGTTCGTCGAACGTAAAATTCCACGTGCCGCTTCCCGCCGTTCCGTACTATAAGAGTCGAGCAACGGGAAACTTGCTTTAAACTCATGTACACACCAAAGCTTCCAGGCTAGATTCATCGCGTCTGCGATTCCCGTATTCATCCCTTGTCCGCCGACAGGCGAGTTAATATGCGCTGCATCACCGATTAAGTAAATCCGGTGGTGACCAAACTTTTCGATGATTCGATTGTGGACACGGAACATGGAATACCAATGGACTTTTTTAAGTTTAAAGGGTACTTTCGCCCGATTTTTAAGAAAGTCTTCAATCGCCGCATGATCCGTCGGCACGACACCGTCCGTTAAATTGCCCGTAATTCGAAATAAGTTTGATTGTAATGGGAACGACTCGATTACTCCATGATCGGAAAAGAAAATATGGACTTCTTCTGACGAAAGCGGCCAGTCGACTTCAATATCAGCAAGCGCCCAAGATTCCTTGAACGACTTGCCACTGAAGGGAAGTCCTAGTTCACGCCGGACGAAGCTGTTCGCACCGTCTGCGCCGACTACGAACGAGGCATCGACTGTCTCGACGACATTGTTTTTTCGAATCGATGCCGTGACGAATGTTGGAAATTGAGCGAAGCCGGTCAACTCGGTATCCCGTTCGACACGATGTCCGTAATCAAGTAGGCGTTGTTCAAGAATCCGTTCCGTTTCACTTTGAGGTAAGAGTGTTACAAATGGGAAAGGTGTATTCAAATCCGTAAAATCAAGTTTTGCTTGCCAAGCTCCATTCACATAGAGATTTCCTTGATTAATCTTAATCGCTTCTGCCATCAGTTCCTCGGCAACACCGAGACGGGCAAACAATTCAAGTGAGCGTGCTTGAATACCGATTGCCTTTGAGACGACAGATGGTCCGCTCGCTCGCTCGATGATCCGGAATGTTAAGCCATACCGTGAGAGCGCGAGTGCAAGTGTCAATCCGGTCGGTCCGGCCCCGATAATCAATACATCTATGTTTTTCTTCACGAATAAGCCCCCCTTATTTTACTTCTTAGCCAAAAGTAGCTACCATTAAACTATACACCTAGCGGCTAACCGCAAGAGAGGATGAGTCGGTTGAACGAACAGTTATTTACAGCAGACCGTTTAGTAGCGAATTTCAAAGAGTATATTCGACAAAATGAGGCATATATGACAAAGACACAAGCATTGAATGCGTATTATAAAGTCGTTTCGGGCTCGATTCTTGCAGACCGAATCGCGAAGAACGCCGATTTGATTGTTCGGATGCGTCACTTAGAGGAAGCGTATCAGAGAGTTTCGCAGGAAGGACGATGAATAATCCCGTATTCGATCAAATCAAAGATGTATTCAAATCGACAAGGGACAGCCTTCCGCGGCAAGCAGCAGCAGTTCTTGTCCCGTTAGTCGAACGCGATGGGGAAATCTGCCTCCTCTTTCAAGTGCGGGCAAAAACGTTACGTTCGCAACCCGGAGAGATTTCTTTTCCGGGTGGACGAATCGATGCCGGAGAACAACCGAAAGAAGCGGCAATCCGGGAAACGCGAGAAGAACTCAATGTGACAGTGGAAGAAATTGAAGTCATCGGGACGTTAGAACCGCTCGTGACACCGAACCGCTCCATCATCTATCCATACGTCGGAATCATACAAGCGAATCAAATCGATCCCTCTCCGGATGAAGTCGATCATATTTTTTATGTCCCGTTAAACGCACTGTTGAACGCGCGTCCGATTGAAGGAGAGATGGAATGGCGAATTCGCCCGGGGAAAGCGGTTCCGACAAGTCGGATGGCGAATCGGGAAGCTTATCTTGATCGGACGTACAAAGTCGTCGAACATTTTTATGAGCATGAGGACTACTTGATTTGGGGATTGACGGCAAAGATTCTTCGCCAAGTGTTGAGTATGATTTCACGATACTAGCTTTTTTGTGAGTTCTTTTATATGATTAGTACTATCTGAACGTGTCAGGAGATGATTGAGATGGAAGAAACAGAAGAGTTATTTGATTATATCGTGGGCGATATGGTCAAAACGAAAGAAGGATGGGTCGCGGAAGTTACGGCTGTATTAACAAATACGGTTGTCGGTGATCTCTCGCATACAAAAAACTTTGAATCACTTGGATTCGAATTTGAAAAACAAGTTCTCCTCAAATCAGAGATTGAATTGTTAGAACGTAAAACAAAATAACACGGGACCCGACAACATATTGTCGGGTTTTTTGTTTGATTGAACCACCTCCACTTCGCTTAGAGGTGGAGGCTTCCTGAGCTATTCAATCTATCGGTCGAAAATTGATCAGGCTAACCCCGTCGTCCCGACGGTGGACCGTTTATCTTGCCCGAAGACGATTCATCTCCTATTTACACGAGGAGTTCACCCTGAACGTTTAGAAGTGGGAGATGAATCGTCTGATTTTGAATAAATATTCAAAGCGTGGATGAAAAGTTATAAACAAATCAGTCATTTGATCGCTGAATCGATTGGATGACCTCAATTTTAAGAATAAATTAACAGAATTTCATGAACAATCGTAATCATTACAAAGACGTTACAAGAATAAAAAGATGACAGAACGGTAACAATCATAGAAATGGCTTGATATCAACGATAAGAGCATATTTTGAAAGCGTGTAACCATTTCGTTACTTTTTGACAGATATATTTCAAATGACCTTTTAGGGTTTTCATCCGCAAATTCATCATGGTAAGGTGTTCGAGCCGTTAAAGGCCGGAAAGGTTGTTTTGAAAGATGAAACTAAAACAGATCGTACTTACAATCATTTTTACTTTTACAGGACTTATTCTTTTACCACATATGCATACGGAAGCCGCACAAATTGGAATCGGGACGGAAAAGAAAATCGTCCAAAATCCGCTCCAGATGAAACGAGAGGCTATTCGATTGGAAAAAGAGAAGCAAGCAGCAAAACGAGCTGAAGAACAGGCGAAACAACGTGCTGCAGAACAGGCAGCGCAACAAGAACGTGAACGCCAGGCGAAAGCCGAGCAGGAAGCAAAGCAAAAAAAGGAAACATTAGAAAAGGCAGAAGCACAGAAAAAACAACAAGCACAAGACGAAGCGAAACGTAAACAACAGGAAAATCAAAAAGAAGCGGCATCGACTGTCGAACCAAAAAAAGTAGCTGCCAAAAATGAAACTGGTGGGCGCCAAGAGACATTTGAAACGACGGCTTATACGAATGATGCAGCGCTGAATGGTTCATATGATGGAAAAGTTTTAACGGCTTCAGGCTATGATGTTACACATACGATTCATTTTGAAGGCCGACGGATTGTTGCGGTTGATCCAAACGTCATCCCCCTCGGTACGAAAGTGCATGTTGAAGGATTTGGAGATGCGATTGCTCTCGATACGGGAGGCGTCATCCATGGGAAAATCATGGATTTAATGATGGAAACGGAACAAGAAGCAATCAACTGGGGCCGACGTTCGGTCCAAGTTACGATTTACGAATAAGACTAAAAGAGTCATCTCGACCGAACGTTTCGGTCGAGATGGCTCTTTTTTAATGAAACTGCTAAAAAATCAGGTTTTGGAAACACTGATTAAGGGAAATTTTACAAAGATAATAAAACAAATAGGAAACGGAGGGATCATCTGTGATTGAATTTAAAGAAGTCGGAAAAACTTATGCCGACGGAACAAAAGCGGTCCAAAATTTGAATTTTACAGTGGAAGAAGGCGAAATCTTTTGTTTGATTGGTCCATCTGGTTGTGGAAAGACGACGACGATGAAGATGGTCAACCGATTGATTGATCATACAGCAGGTCAGATATGGATTAATGGAGAGCCGATCATGTCGATTGATGAACATGAACTTCGCCGGAAAATCGGCTATGTTCTGCAACAAATTGCACTTTTTCCCCATATGACGATTGAAGAAAATGTCGCTGTCGTTCCGCAGTTGTTAAAGTGGGACAAGAAAAAAGTTGCGAAGCGCGTCGACACATTATTCGAGTTGACGGGTCTTAATGAAAATTTAAAAAAGAAATATCCAAGTGAACTATCGGGTGGACAACAACAACGCGTCGGCGTCATGCGTGCGCTCGCTGCAGAGCAAGATGTCATTCTGATGGATGAACCATTTTCAGCCCTTGATCCGATTTCTCGAGACCAACTTCAAAATGACTTGATTCGATTGAACGGTGAACTCGGTAAAACGATTTTGTTCGTCACCCATGACATGAATGAAGCGTTGAAGCTCGGCAGTCGCATCTGCTTGATGAACGAGGGCGAAATCGTATTTATCGGAACAAAAGAGGAAGTCTTAGCGAGTGACGATCCCTTCATCAAAGAGTTCATGGGACAAGTCAGGGGGACGATATGATGAACGGTTTAGTCGAAACGTTTCAAAATCGAAAAGAAGAATTACTGCAGGCATTAATCGAACATATTCAACTTTCGGTCATTTCGTTATTAATCGCATGTTTGATTGCCATTCCTTTAGGCGTTTACTTATCACGAAATAAAAAAATTAGTGAATGGTCGATTGGTGTGACATCCGTCATCCAAACGATTCCTTCGCTCGCACTACTCGGACTGATGATTCCGCTTGTTGGAATCGGCACACTCCCGTCTGTCATTGCACTTGTTCTATATGCTCTTTTACCAATCGTCCGTAACACGTTTACGGGATTAGCAGAAGTCGACCCTTCAATTAAAGAAGCGGCCCGTGCCTGCGGAATGACACCGACGCAAAGTTTGTTGAAGGTTGAGTTACCGCTCGCTTTACCGGTCATGATGGCTGGTGTTCGGACAGCGATGGTTCTTATCATCGGGACGGCGACGATTGCTGCTTTGATTGGGGCAGGGGGACTCGGATCGATCATCTTGCTCGGAATCGACCGAAATGATAACAATCTCTTATTATTAGGAGCTATCCCGGCAGCCTTACTCGCGTTATTGTTCGATTTTTTATTACGTCAGACGGAAGTCGCCACAAAAAAACGGCAAACGAGCCGGATGGTCGTCGCCCTGGCCTTGATTGCGACACTGATTATCACGCCGTTCGCACTCGGACGGACGGAACAACCTGACTTGGTCGTCGCCGGGAAATTAGGGGTCGAACCAGAAATCTTAATGAACATGTATAAAATCGTCATCGAGGATGAAACGGACTTAAACGTCCAAGTCAAACCGAACTTCGGAAAGACGACGTTCGTCTATAAAGCCTTGCAATCGGGTGATATCGATCTGTACCCGGAATTCACAGGGACGGTCCTTGCTAGCTTAACGAATGAAAAACCGGTCTCAAATGATGCACAAGCGGTTTACGAGCAAGCACGAGATGGATTGGTCAAACAGGACCTCGCGCTTTTACCGCCGATGGACTACAATAACACCTACGCCATCGCAGTTCCGAAAAAAATCGCGGAACGGTATGACTTAAAAACGATTTCCGACATCAAGCGGGTTGCGAGTCAATTAACGGCAGGCTTCACGTTAGAGTTTAAAGATCGTCAAGATGGTTACAAAGGGATTCAAGAAAAATATGGTGTCAATTTTAAAGAAGTCGTGACGATGGAACCGAAATTACGATACAAGGCAATCGAATCAGGAGACATCGAAGTCATCGATGCCTATTCGACCGATCCGGAAATCGCGAAATATGACATGGTCGTCTTGAAAGACGATCAACAACTGTTCCCTCCGTATGAAGGGGCACCTCTGTTGCGCCAAGAGACGCTTGATGAGTACCCGGAAGTCGGGCAAGCATTAAAGAAATTAGATGGAAAAATCACGGATGAAGAAATGTCTAAAATGAATGAAGAAGTCGCCTATGGTGGTAAAACTGCCAACGAAGTGGCAAATAATTATTTGAAGAAAGAAGGAATCATTCAATGAAACTATTGATGATTAGTAACCCTTCCGCCGGGACGAACCGGAGTGGTCTTCTAGAAGATGTTATTAGTCCACTTGCGGAACAATTCAATGAAATCGTCATTAAGCAAACGAGTCGGGCAGGAGATGCACAGGAGTTTGCAGAAGAAGCGGGAGACTTCGATGCCCTTGTCGTCCTCGGTGGTGATGGAACCGTATTTGAAGTCATTAATGGATTAGCCAAACTGGAGACGCGTCCGATTCTTGGCATCGTGCCAGGGGGAACGTGTAACGATTTTGCACGGACACTCGGTTTACCGATGGTACCGTGTCTTGCTGCAGAGATGATTGCGACCCAACAAATCGTCGAAGTCGATCTTGGACAAGTCAACGATACGTACTTCCTTAACTTTTTGGGTCTCGGATTAATTGCTGAAGCATCAATTGGCATTGATACAGAAGAAAAAGTCCGACTTGGGAAAATGGGGTATTATCTGTCAACCATCCGCTCAAGCTTGGATGCAAAACCGTTTGCCTACGAACTTGAATTAAATGAAGGGCAAAAAATGACAGGAGAAGCCGTTTTGATTTTAGCAGCGAATGGCGAGTCGCTTGGGGGGATTGAAACGAATCTTTCGAACGGTGCATACAATGATGGGAAACTGGATTTAGTGATTGTCGATGAAGTCAACTTAGCGACAATCCGTGACGTGATCCTTCAAAAAATCGGACTGGCAAACGACCCATCTTTCACGCACATCTTAACGAGTGGTTTTACCTTAAAAACGGATTCTCCAAAAGTCATCGATACGGATGGTGAGAAGGCGCTGAACTCGCCTGTCGAGGTGAAGGTCTTACCGGAATTCTTAAAAATGTACGCTGGACAAAATCGTAAACTGAATCGAGCTTAACAAGATAATATCAGGAGAGACAAAAAAGATTCGAAGAAGAATCCATGTCTCTCCTTTTTTAGTGCATATGATTTTTGTTTTAATACAAACATGCGAATATGCGGTTATGCTTTGACGCTTTAAAGAAAATGTTTGATAAAGGATGACTTCTTGATTTAACTTTTGTACAATAAGGAAGTATTTTTGAAAAGGAGGTGGAGTACCATGAAAAGCAATGCATGGGCTTCAAAAGTTGGGTTTATCTTAGCAGCAGCAGGATCAGCGATTGGACTCGGTGCGATATGGAAGTTTCCATATACGACAGGAACGAATGGTGGAGGCGCTTTTTTACTACTATTTTTAGTGTTCACCTTGCTCCTCGGTCTCCCGGTATTGATTGCAGAATTTTTAATCGGTCGAACGAGTGGAAAAACGGCGTTGCGCGCTTTCGAAGAGTTGGGTCATAAGAAATTCACCTTTATTGGCGTGTTAGGTGTCATCACCTGTTTCTTACTCTTATCCTTTTACAGCGTCATCGGGGGATGGGTATTAATTTATACGGTTCTTGGTTTTTCCGGAAATTTGACTTCCATGAGTGGGGATCAGTTAGGAGAACTCTTCGGAACGATATCCGCCTCTCCACTCTATGCGATTTTAGGCCAAGTCGTATTCCTCATCATTACGGGATTAATCGTCTTGCGAGGTGTTCAGTCGGGAATTGAAAAAATGAGTAAAATCTTGATGCCATTATTATTCCTTTGTTTCATTATATTAGTGAGTCGGTCATTGACCCTTGAAGGTGCAAGTGAAGGGGTTCGTTTCTTCATCGAACCGGATTTCTCAGCACTGAACCGGACATCGGTCCTGAGTGCGCTCGGACAAGCCTTCTTTTCATTATCGCTCGGCGTCTCCGCAATGTTGACGTATGCCTCGTATATGAAAGAGCGTGGTCAAATCAATCGGTCAGCAGGATGGATCGTCTCTTTAAACATCGTCGTATCACTACTAGCCGGATTCGCGATCTTCCCAGCGGTCTTCGCTTCAGGTCTTGATCCTGCTGAAGGTCCTTCACTCTTATTCATCGTGTTACCAACAGTATTCAGCCAAGTCCAATTTGGAACAGTCTTCTTAACGTTGTTTTTCTTACTCTTTGCTTTCGCGTCGATCACTTCTTCAATCGCGATGCTAGAAGTTGTGGTTTCATCGATTACTGATCGAAAAGAAGATGCGACCGTCCAAAATAAGAAACGTAATACGATTATTACGACAATCCTTGTCGCAATAGTAGGTGTTCCATCAGCACTCTCCTTTGGAGTCGCGAGCGACATCATGTGGTTCGATAAGACAATTTTTGATTGGATGGATTTCCTCGTATCGAATATTTTGATGCCAATCGGTGCACTCTTGATTTCAATATTTGCTGGATTTAAACTTGATCGGGCGATTGTCGAACGTGAGCTAGCGACAGGTCCCCTGTTAAAACGAATGATTCCATTTTGGCGCTTTAGTGTATGCTACTTGAGTCCGCTCGCCATTTTAATCATTCTGATTTGGCCACTCGTATTCTCTTAAATGTTTGATTGAATCAGAATATGATTACGAGCACTAGCTTTCGTTTTGATTAACGGAAGCTAGTTTTTTTGATGAAAGTGATTTTTGAATAATCGAAAAATCTTATGCGTATATGTTACTCAAGAAAAGTAAAAAGTAAAAAGTAGATGCAATCCATTCAGCATCGTACATCTAGAGACGGATGCGGCCGGTGAAAGATTATGGTGAAATAAAGAGTAGAGAGGACTAACATTTATCGAAAACGGGAAACTTTTTGTTAAGACATCCGTAATGGTAAGATATAAGAAACAGTAGATTCATTCATGACACAAATAGATGGAGTCAATAGAAAGAGGGGATGACATGAAATCTTCTACATGGTGGATTTTCGGATCGATTGGTTTGATGTTCGTATTTCTTCAGATAGCAGATACGTTAAACTTTTCCGGAATCTTCGTAGCACTCGGTTTATGGTTCATTTGGAGCGGTTACCGGGCGAAACCCGGGAAGCGGTACCGGACAGAACGAAAATCAACAGAGATAAAACGACAAAATGTCAAAAAGAAATTGTTACTCGATGATGATGATCAATTTGTCGGAAGCGTCATCTTAAAGCCTGAACAAGCGACGCGCAGATTTGATGAAACGGATGATTTGGAGTTGCAAGTCTTGCAACGGACCGTCGAAGAAGGTTTCGTAAAGTTACAGGCATTCGATGGCATTATCCCATCGATCCGAGACAGCGAAGTACGTTCAGATATGCGAATCGTCTCGCGCGAAGCACATGTGTTATTTGAAGAATTATTTAATGCACCACGTGAAGTAAAAAAAGTACGCGACTTCTTCACGTTTTATCTCGATTCCTTATTATCGATTTCAGAAAAATTCGCAGATTTAGAACGACGTGGGGCTCAAGTGCAATTTGATACACGCGAACAACTGCAAGCGAACTTGAAGATGATTGCTCAAAAATTAAAACAACACCAATCCTTGTTGTTAGAAGGAGATACGGTCGACTTAGAGCGTGAACTTTTAACGATTGAAAAAGTTTTGGCACAAGAATCGGAACAAAGAAAACAGGAGGAGAGTTATAAACATGACCCATTCTGATAACAATTCATGGCAAGAGTGGCCGGACGAATCCAAAACAGAGGAACAGGCACAACCAACGATTTCTGATCCATCAGTTGACCTGAATCTTGCGGAAACACCAAAACACCGGACGCCAGTTCGTCCGGTTGAAGAAATGATTCCAAGTGACGTTCCAGCTGAACAGCGTCAAAAAATCGAACGTTTACTTCAAGTGATTGATTTGAATAAATCCGATGCCGTCATGCAATTCGGAGCACCGGTTCAACGGGAACTCTCGCAATTTTCAGATCAAGTGTTAAGCGAAGTCAAAATGAAAGATGGTGGCGACGCCGGAAAACTGTTGTCGGATTTAATGCAACGTGTCCGTCAAATGGACCCGGATTCGTTACAAGAAAAGAAAAGCTTTTGGTCAAACGTTCCCGTCATCGGACGGGCGAAGAAAAAAGCGGAGACCTACTTCTTACAATATGAAAAGATGAGTGCTTATTTAGAAGAGGTCGTTCATAATTTAGATCGTTCGAAGTTTGGCTTAATGAAAGACATTACGTTACTTGATCAAATGTATCAAAAAAATCGACGTTACTTCGAGGAACTAAATCTTTACATCGCAGCGGGTGAGACGAAGATTGCACACGTCAGAGAAAATGAGATCGAACCGCTTCGGACAGAAGTCGAGGTTTCACGTGACCAGACGAAACTACAAGAATTAAATGATTTGATTCAATTGACGGACCGGTTCGAGAAAAAAATTCACGACTTAAAGTTATCACGTACGATCAGTCTTCAAATGGCACCGCAAATCCGTGTCATTCAGCAGAATAACCAGATTCTTGCTGAAAAAATTGAATCTGCAGTCGTCAATACGATTCCACTTTGGAAAAACCAAGTCGTCCTCTCACTCAGTCTGTCTAGGCAAAAGAGTGCTTTGCAGATGCAAAAGGATGTTACAAATACGACGAATCAATTGCTCGAACAAAATTCACGTCTCTTAAAAGATTCATCGATTGAAATCGCAGAAGAGAATGAAAAAGGAATCGTATCGGTCGAATCGTTAAAAGTTGCGCATCAAAATTTAATCGAGACGCTTGATGAGACACTGCGGATTCAACAAGATGGGAAGCAGAAACGTCGCGATGCAGAGCATGAGTTAGAGCGGATGGAAAATGAATTAAAACAAAAAGTCATTGAAGTTGCTTCGAAAAGTCGCGAATTACCAAATCAACGATACTAAGGGACACGTTTACGTGTTCCTTCGTATTGTTTAAGGAGTGAACGTTATGGATCCGAAACAAGAGAAATGGGATACGACCTGGTTACTGTTTGCCCAGATGATGGCAGAACGTCATTCGAAATGTGCGTCGAAGTCTGTCGCATGCGTCATCGTCAAGGATGAAAAGCCAATTTCGATTGGAATCAATGGAACACCGAGTCAGCATGTGAACTGCAACGAAATTTTTTTAAAGCAACACGGGGTTTTCTATAAATCAATCAATGAAAATGTGTTGGAATCTGATACTACTATACATAATGGCGAAGTTTTTTATCGTTGTAATAACCAACAAGAACATCATGAATGGTCAAAGCAACATGAAATTCATGCGGAGATTAATGCGTTAGGAAAACTTGCTGCGGATTCGACGAGTGCGCGTCATGCGACGGCTTATGTCACGCATAGTCCGTGTCACGCATGTAGTTTAGCTTTAATCGCTTCAAAAATTGATCGCGTCGTCTATACGACGGGTTATGAATACGGCGATGGATTAAACTTGATGCGCCAAAGCGGGATTGAAGTCGTACATTTGCCATTAACAGAACAATATTTTCTTGAGAAAATTTTAGATAAAGGCTTGTAAACGCTTCCATTGCATTGTATGATGAAATCAAGCATTGCCATGGTAATTATTCACTCTTCCATTCGGGTTGATTTCTAACGAGATCAACCCACTTTTTTTGAAAATCAATTGACAGAACCTCCACTATCTGTGATGATGATTATAGAATATGACGAAGCGGAATGCCGCATTTTCATAATACACCTTTCAAGGAGCTGGAATGCCAGGTCGTTGAAAAAAAGTCCTGACTCACTCGAGTCAGGACTTTTTTAATGAGAGTAGGTGACGCGGGTTGACTCTTGTAGTCGACGTGCCCGAATCGAACACTTTTGTGCTGCTGCACCACACAGAACACGTTGTAGCCGTTGGCAAATGATATCGACTTGTGTCTGATGGAGAAAAAGTTTTTGGATGAGACGCGCGAAGATGGCATCGTATGAAGACAATTGTCTTTTGATTGCATTTGGTGTCATACTGTTCAGTTCTGCGGTGCTAAATCCCGCATCACTACTGAAAGCGGACAAGACGAGTAACTTGACGAGGTCAGATTGAACGTCGAGTCCGGCATGCTGTACTTGAATACAACATAAGTGGAGCTCCTGTTCGATTAAAGCCTGTAAAGGTGATTCATCTTTAGCCGTTATGCCATAGGCGACGACGGCCTGCCTCAGTTGAGCACGTGTTGCTGGATCGACTGTATCTCGCGCTGTGCGCATCACGACATCATAACTTGAAGAGAGTGAGCGAAGCATCATGAAAGTCCTCCTTAATTGGAAGTATTGTACATATGCATTCATCATAGCTGATTAAGTAAACGCTTACAATCATTCTTTTGTTTTGTACAGGTGGTGAGCGACTTTGATATGATGGACAATAGAGATGAGAGGAGTGATTCGGAAATGATTCGCTTATTTAAAGCAATTCCAGAGCAACAGATGCCACCTTACCTTGGGGATGAATTTGTGGTTGACGTATCAAATGCGTCAGGCGGCTTTTTGATTGAACGTCACGTTCCGGGAGAACAAATCGAAGAGACACTTTTAGTCGCTTCTGCGGAAATCAGAACGAGTCAGACAGGGCGTGAATGGTTACAGTTTACATTCAATTCATCGAGTGGTTCTTGTAAAGGAAAACAATGGTTGAATCAAGGAACGGCGGAAGAGGCGATGCGTCCTTATCTAGAGACGCGGATCGTCCACGTTACTGCCAAGGTCGAGGAATATCCCGTCGACTCAGGCAATAAGTCGTTGACTGTTCAACGCGTCAAGGCCGTCCATGATGTCGCTGGAACGACATTGTTACCTCAGATGCCGATGGAAGAGTCTGCGAGCGATTACCGGGATCAATTGATTGGCCTAGTCGAGCAAATGCAACAACCTTACCGCCAGATTGCCCTGCGTTGTCTAAACTTGTATTGGGATGATTTTTCGACGAGACCAGCGGCATTGTTCCATCACCATGCCTATATTGGTGGGTTGATGAAGCACACTGCTTGTATGATGACGATCGCGGCAGGAATCTGTCAATCGGAGCGACCTTATTTGACGTTACTCAAGTGTATTCAAGAAGCAGAAGCTGATCATAAAAACGATTTATTTCAAGCTCCTGAGCGAGCGACACGTCAATTTGCCTGGGACGACAGCTTCGATTCTCTTTATCAGGCGGCACGGTCGATTACGCTTCTCGATCAAGAACCGAATCAGGATGAACTCTTGTTAGGTGTCTTGTTGCATGACATCGGAAAGATTTGGGAGTATAATCATCTCGGCGCAACACCAAGTCGCTTCACGGACTTACTGCAAGTCGATGCGGCAGAGGAAACGTTATCCGGTATTGCGATTGATCCGCTTGGAAGTCTAGTCGGACATATGCCATACGGCTGTTTTGTGTTCGAACGCGCGTTGCGTGACGAGGCACTCCGGATTCCGTTAGACATGCATCATCGGATGATGCATCTCATCTTATCGCATCATGGAAAAAAAGAATGGGGTTCAAGTGTCACACCACAAACAACGGAAGCCTGGTATTTGCATGCGATTGATTTACTGGACGCACGAAAAGAGAAATGGCGAACGGCACAACTGCTGTAAGGAGTGAAAGTTATGCAAGAACGAATTAAAACGACATTGATTACGGGTTTTTTAGGAGCGGGAAAAACGACACTGTTGAATCATATTGTCTCCCATCCAACCGAAAAGGTGGCGCTGCTCGTCAATGAGGTAGGATCAGTCCATATCGATGAAGCTTTGATTGAACGAAGTGACGAAGAGATGATTGAATTGACGAATGGATGCATCTGCTGTTCGATTCGTGGCGATTTACGAGAGGCGTTATTAAGGATTGCTAAAAAACGACGCGCAGGTGAGATGGTATTCAATCGTTTATTGATTGAAACGACAGGAATTGCTGATCCGGGCCCAATCCTCCAAACATTCTACTTTGAACCGGCAATTGAACAACAATATCAACTCTCGAGCGTCATCACGGTCGTCGACGCGTACCATCTCGAACGAGAATTGACGTTTGAAGAGAATGTCAGACAAATTGGCTTTGCCGATGTTTTGTTACTGAATAAAGTGGATTTGGTACCGGATGCTGCACGAACCGACATCATCGCCCGGCTCGAAGTCTTGAATCCGACGGCACATATCATTCCGACAGTCGAGTCACGTGTCGAGGTAGCAAATTTATTTGAAACGTTCCATTTTCCAAAAGCGGAAGAAGAACGTTTATTACAACAAGATGATCGCTTCGAACGAGCGGCAGATTCGTTCACGGCATTGACGATTACGGAAGTGCAGCCGTTGAATCGGAATCGTTTCGGTGCCGTTTTGCGTGAAGTACTCGAAGCCTATGCGGAAAATTTATACCGCTATAAAGGAATCATTCATTTCGCGGATACGGATCAAAAGACGATTCTTCAAGGCACCGGAATGATTTACGGAACAGCAGTACGTGGAATGTTCGAGCAAGAGAAACAAACGACGCTAGTTTTCATTGGAAAAAATTTAGATGAACAAGCAATCCGAAAAGGTGTAAAGGCGGCGATTGAACATGGTTGAAATGTATTTTGATGGGGCTGTTCGGCCATCGAATGATGACGCGACGGTAGGAATCTTCTGTAAGAATTCCGCAGGAGAAGTCATCGAACGAACGTTTCGGATTACCGCGGTCAACAATCATGAAGCGGAATTCCAGGCGTTTGCACGAGCGGTCGAATTAGCGGAAGAGTTATTGAACGCAGGAGAAAGTGTCTTTTCGTTCCGGACGGACTCGGAAGCAGTTTCGTTAGCGGTCGAACGCGAGTTTGCCAAGAACAAGCGCATTCAAGTTTATTTTGATCCGGCATTCGAACGGTATTCACAATTACCACTGGCATTCGTCAAGTGGATTCCGCGGTCTGAAAATAAAGCGGACCGCGTGGCACGTGAAGCATTAAATGAGTTTTAATTTAAAAACGACCTGTTTGTCCGAGTAGCTCGGTGCAATCAGGTCGTTTTTCTGATATTACAAATCAGGAGCGGCTTTTTCGATTAAGACTTGATCGATGCGCCGTCCATCCAAATCAACGACTTCAAAACGATAATCGGCGATCATGACGTGACTGCCACGCTGTGGAAATTCGCCGAGTGTATATAAAATCAGTCCAGCTACCGTATGATACGCATTCTGGACTTCACCCGGGAGTGGTGTCGTCAAACCGAGCGTTCGTTTCAAATCATCGATATGCAACAATCCGTCTGCTAAATAGGAGCCATCACTTCGCATGATCAGCTCTGGTTCTTCCTCGATCGTTGAAATTTCTCCGACGAAGGCTTCCAATATATCAAATAATGTTATCATTCCTAAAAAACCACCGTATTCATCGAGGACAAAGGCGATCGAGACGGTTTCTTTCCGCATCC
The DNA here is from genome assembly GCF_002214325.1 of Exiguobacterium sp. N4-1P. Classification (NCBI taxonomy): domain Bacteria; kingdom Bacillati; phylum Bacillota; class Bacilli; order Caryophanales; genus Exiguobacterium; species Exiguobacterium sp. N4-1P. Next base: position 1,638,145 of record NZ_CP022236.1, on the reverse strand, counting down.
GCTCGAGTAAGTCTGTTGCTTTAAGCTGTCGAGGGACAATAAGCGGTGTCTGGATGTAGCGTTCAATCGTCAAGGCGGGAGTATCGGATGCTAAGACTTCTTTCGCATCGATATAGCCCACAAAATGATCCAAATCATCGTGTCCGACGGGCAAATTCCGGTGCTTCGCCCGACGTAAATCATTTAAGATTTGTTCAGGTGAATCGTTTAAATCAATCCACTCCGTGACGGTCCGGGGTTCCATTAATTCATAGGCGTATTGATCGTGGAACGCAAAGACACGAGAGACTTGTTCGGCTTCCGAATCTGCAAAGATTCCTTCCTGAGCACCACGAATCAACAACTGTTTCACTTCATCTTCTGTCTCATCTTCGCTTTCGAGACGATCGAGGCCAATCAATCGGAAAATGCCACTCGTCGACTTACTCAAAATGTAGATGAACGGACGAAGGAGTGTTGAAAAAAAACGCATCGGTTGGGCGAGCCACATCGTGACACGTTCCGGACTGACGAGAGCAATCCGTTTCGGGACTAATTCACCGATGACAAGTGAAATATACGTGATGATTGTGACGACGAAAATATATCCGAGCGTACTGGCATAGGCTTCAAGCCAAGAAAATTGACCGAGCCAGCGGATGACAGGTTGCGATAAAGCGGCACCGCCGAACGCGCCGTTGACGATTCCAATCAAAGTGATGCCGACTTGGACCGTCGATAGTAAATCCGTCGGACGATTTAAAAAATCAAGTGCGATTTGGGCTGATTTTTTCCCTTCATCCGCATACTGTTGCAGTTTCTGGCGTTTTGAAGACAACAGTGCAAGTTCGGTCATTGCAAAAATCCCGTTTGCGACGATTAAAAGTAAGACAATCGTCAGATTGATAAACCACATACTGCATTCACTCCTTTTCGATTAACAAACTATTCCCCAAACAACGCTCTATCATTCCCATTCAACGTTTTTTCCGTTAAACTGATAAGGTGTAAGATGAAAAAAAGGGGGAAACAACAATGGAATATCGTTTAGAGCGAGACACGATGGGGGAAATTCGTGTTTTGGATTCAAAGGAATGGGGCGCACAAACACAACGGAGTTTAGAGAACTTTAAAATCGGTACAGAAAAGATGCCAATCGAAATTATTCGTGCCTTTGCCGTCTTAAAAAAAGGCGCAGCGTTAGCCAATCGAGACCTCGGTGTACTCGACCGGGAAAAGGCAGACGTGATTGCAGAAGTTTGTGACGAGATCATCGCGGGGCAATTCGATGAGGAGTTTCCACTGGTCGTGTGGCAGACGGGGTCCGGCACACAATCGAACATGAACGTCAACGAAGTGATTGCACGCGTTGGGACACGTAAGTTACAAGAACGTGGCAGTGACTTGACGATTCATCCGAATGATGACGTCAATAAATCACAAAGTTCAAATGATACATATCCGACGGCGATGCACATCGCAGCCAAAACGGTCGTCATTGATGACTTGTTCCCGGCGATTGAAGCCATTCATGCGACGCTTGACGAAAAAGCGAAGGCATTTTCTGACATCGTCAAGATTGGACGGACGCATTTACAAGACGCGACACCGATTACACTCGGTCAGGAAATCAGCGGCTGGGTCCGAATGCTCGATTTATCGAAAAAAATGATTACGTTGACGCTTGATCCATTGACGGAACTCGCGATTGGAGGAACGGCTGTCGGGACAGGGATCAATGCGCACCCAGAGTTCGGGGACCGGGCTGCTGAAAAAATGAGTCAAGAGACAGGAAAAGCATTCGTCAGCGCTGAGAACAAATTTCATGCCTTGACGAGCCATGACCAGCTTGTCTTCGCGCATGGTGCCATTAAAGCGCTTGCGATGGACGCGATGAAAATCGCCAATGATGTCCGCTGGCTCGCGTCAGGTCCACGAGCAGGAATTGGTGAAATCACGATTCCTGAAAATGAGCCGGGTAGTTCAATCATGCCAGGGAAAGTCAATCCGACACAGAGTGAAGCATTGACGATGGTCGCGGCACAAGTGCTTGGAAATGATGCGACGATTGGATTTGCTGCGAGCCAGGGAAACTTTGAGCTGAATGTCTTCAAACCGGTCATTATGTATAATTTCATTCAGTCCGTTCGTCTGTTGACGGACGCGCTCCATTCATTCAACGACCACTGCGCAGTTGGTATCGAGCCGGAGCGAGCAGTCATCGATGAAAATGTAGAGCGCTCGCTCATGCTCGTCACAGCCTTAAATCCACACATCGGGTATGAAAATGCAGCGAAGATTGCAAAAGCTGCACATAAGAATGGAACGACGTTAAAAGAAGCGGCATTGGCGACAGGATTATTGACAGAAGAACAATATGACTCCTGGATTGTTCCAGCCGATATGATTAGTCCGAATTTAAAGGCTTAATTTGAAAGTGAGGGTGCCTCCCTCGCTTTCTCTTCACTCGAAGCAACACTGCTTCGGTTGTAGAGAAAGAGGGGGAGGATGTTTTGAGAAATAAACAAATGCAGTTGGAGAAACAAATCAATCAGACGATTCTGATGGTAGAACGTTTATTGCGGATGGAATCCGTCCCGACAGCGGAATTACTAGTGTTCGCCAGTTGGCTTGAGCGGCTCGGTCAACAAGAAAGCATGGAGTTCTTTGCGCGACAAGCGACGCGGCTTGAACAAGAACTTCCTTCAGAAGAAAAGACGATTGGTCATGAGGTGGTAAAACTTCAATTACGACCTGTCATCGACTATTTATCTGCATATGGTCGTAAAAAAATGGTCCGAAAAGAATTAATCGTCTCAATCACGAAACGGTTTCTTGATAATGTCCAGTGGAAAAAGGCGTTAGAAAACGAACGTTACATGACCCGTTTTTTTGGATCAGTCGAAGATATGCTTGAGGTCGGTTACGATTTACCGACGGATGCATTGTTGATTGACTATGAACTTGTCCGGGCTTCAAAAAAGGTACAGCTAGATAAGTTAATCAAAAAATTAGAGGCGACGTTCACCCCTTTGATTATTATCGGAGAGGAAAATCAACAGACGCGTCAATATTGTTACCAGCTCGGAGCAGATGATTACTGGGATGAAACGGTGACGCTCATCGAACGACAAATCCGGTTGAAACGGCTACTACATAAGCTGCGAATTGTCTCATCTACGATTCTTGTTGATGAACTGACCGGGGCGTTCAATCGTAAATACTTACAGAATGCTTTTCAACGGCGTGTGTCACGCCTTGCGCGTGACGGTCAATTATTTGCACTGGCAATCTTTGATCTCGATCATTTCAAGCGGATTAACGATTTACACGGACATCCGACAGGGGATCTCGTGCTATCTGAGCTTGCATCTTTAACGAAACAAGCAATTCGCCAAGAGGATGAAATGATTCGATTTGGTGGAGAGGAATTCATGTTGCTCTTTAGTACAGAGCATGTGGAAGCTGCGTGTGTAACGATGGGGAAAGTTCGGGAACGAATCGAACGGCATACATTTCCTAACGGTCTAAAGGTCACCGTTTCAATCGGTGTAACGCTTGTCTCTCAACCATCGTTCGACCTTGAAGAGATGACGTCCGAAGCAGATGAAGCACTTTATCAAGCTAAGCGAAAAGGACGGAACCGTGTCGTGGCGTACTCGGTCGCAACGGAAAAAGAAAAGATTGAAGGCTTGATAAAAATTGACGGAATGCCTTTGCAGAACTTGAGTCAGCTTGACGTACCGGAGCATCCAAAATATCATTTCCGTGTGTTACCATACGAGGATCCGGCAGAGGCTGTAATGCAACTTAACTTTGTTCCGTTATCGATGATTGCGGAAGCGGATTTCCGTCTGCTCGATCAATGGAAACACGAACGCGAACATACGATTGAAACGATTGTTACTGTCATGGAGGAAAGTACGCTGCTTGGAGAAGCATTACAACGGGGGGTCGTCGATTACTGTCTACTTCCCCTCGAATCGAATCAAATCGAAGAACAGATTCGGCAATGGGTGCTTCGGTTATCATAATTCTTTCGATGTGATGGTTTGCGCACTATAAGTTGATGATTACGATATTTCCCGGAAGTCTTGCATATCCTCGAATGCTTCATAGCACTTGATTGGAGAAGATATCTATTTCAGTACGGACTAAGTAAATTATAATAAATCAATGTTATCCTATTCGTTATTTTCCGATTCAATTAAGCATAGATATGATATGTTAAATTTAGCTGGTCAGGGTGAAATTTTAAGGCCGACTCAAGTCATCGACTTATCATAGCACCATCACTGTTGCGACAGGCAGACGGTTTAGGGAGGTTCATAATGACACAATTTAAAGCAGTTGCTGAAGATATGTATCAAACGCTTCTTACGAAGGAACATCAATTGATAGAATTGATTAAAGCTCAGAATAAACCGGACGATGAATTGGAACGGACTTTATTTGCGATTCGCGTTGCAAAGGATATTCTTGAAAATCGAGTTGTTTTTGGAAAAACAGTAACCATTACATATCCGCAAGGACAGTTAATCTTACGGTAAATGTATTAAAAAATAAGGAAATTCCTTTTAGAGTACGTCTAAAAGGAATTTCCTTATTTGCAGTGTGGCTAAAAAGATAATTGTGCTTTCTTTTTACGAAATTCACTTGGTGAATAACTACTTTCTTTTCGGAATACTTTATTGAAGTAATTTGAATTTGGATAACCTATTTCTTTAGCGATTTGATCAATTGTTTTAGACGTCTCTGTTAAGAGGGCAGCAGCTCGTTCGACACGAAGCCGAGTAATGTAATGGTTTGGCGTCATACCGACAGTCTTTTTGAACAAGCGCGAGAAATGGTAACGTGATAACCGAGCGACCGTCGCTAAGTCCTCAATACCCAACGAATCTGCATAATGTTCATGGGCGTAAACTAAAGAACGAGCGATAGAGGGCGGTGTGTCGGTTAGCATGTCGGTTGGATTAGCAAGAAATGTTTCGAGTGCCATCAAAAAAGTATAACCAAGAGCCGAAGCTTGAAATCCATCTGAAATCGTATCACTTGCTGCTGCATCATAAATAGTGGTTAATCGTTTAATCGGTTCAGATTCCGGATGAAAGCGGACGACAGGACCGAATCGTTTTCGTAGCTTAGTGAAGCAAAGGTTAGCAATTTCACCTTGTAATGTAATATAGATGAACGTCCAATCAGGCTCTCCCTCAATGACACCATATTCAAAATCACTTGGAACAGAAACAATGAAGCCATGTCCGGGGTCAAGTCTATAATTTTTTCCATCTATACGTAATTGACCTGTGCCGGAAAGTGTATATTGAAAAATCAGACTTCCTTTATCGCGACGCTCTAATCCATTCCACTGATAGAGAGAGGATGTTTGATGATCTTTTCCAACCGACCAGATTTGAACAATATCATTTACGAATTCCGGAAAACGAAAAGCATAAGAACCATATTCAATCTCATTTGTCATATCATTTCTCCTGATAGCATAAATTAGCTAATTAAAAAGCATAAAATGATTAAATAAAACTAAAAATATTTAAAAATAATCATTTCAAATATTTATTTCGTAAATATAGCATAAAATAACATAGAAAACGCTCTAAATTTAAAAAAAGAGCACAATAAGACGTAAAATGAAGAAGAAATAGCTTCTTGTGATAACGCTTACAAAAAAATAAACTAATTATAACGAATTCAGTACTTCATACATCATTTAAAGGAAACGGGGTCTATTGTAATGGAATGGAAACAACACTTTGACACACCTAAAAAGGTAGCTGCGCTGATCATTATGTTCTTTGTTATGTTTACGCTTGGAGCAATTAATTATTCAAAAGGAGTAATACTCCCGCGTGCCCAAGAGGATTTAGGGTTTGGTTATAACGACATTGGAATAATGATGGGAATTTACTATACGGGATTTTTCTTATCAAGTTTATTTGGAGGATACATATCAGATAAACGCGGTATCCGGTTCATGATGGCAGGTGGAACGATCATTATGATAATCGGTTTGACTGGTACAGGATTTTCAAACAATTTTGCAATATTTGCTTTGTTTTATGCGATCGTCGGGATAGGGCTTGGAACGATGACGATTGGTTCAAATGCAATTGTTCCACCCATTTTTCCACAAAAACAAGGCTTAATGTTTAACGTCATGATGGGAGTATACGGAATTGGTGCATTCATTGCTCCGCTCCTTTTGAACTATCTATTTGGCGTTGCTGTATCTTGGCGTACAATCTATATCGTACTCGGGGTTACTTTAATCCTCTTTGCATTCTATACACTGAAGGCGCCAATGCCTAAGCAAACTGTTGAAAAGGAAGCCCTTGATTTAAAACAATTTTTTGGGATGTTAAAAAATCGTCAGTTCGTTTTATTGATGTTGTTACTAACACTATACGTTGGGGCGGAAGCGGGATTTGCCAGTTGGCTTCCAGCCTATCTTGAAGGAATTCAACTGGAAGAAGCCCGTTCAAAAGGTGCGTTGTATCTTTCAATTTTCTTCGCTGTTTTTACAATAGGACGTTTACTGGGGGGAATCATCGTCGATCGATACGGTGAAAAACGAGTGATTTTCGTTTTTGCATCTCTTGCTATTTTGACATTTAGCTTCGCTAAATTCGGTCCAGATTCGATTGCCATATTATATGGTGTGTCAGGTGCATTTTTTTCAGTCATTTTCCCGACGGCAATTGCGCTCGCTACATCGCTATTTAAAAATGCGGGGTCAGCACTTGGGTTTTTATATACGGCAGCAGGTCTAGGTGCGATGTTTTCAACTTGGCTCGTTGGATATATGATGGAATTTGTCGGTGTTCGTGCTGGTTTTAACTTACCGCTGTTCTTCTTGATAGGGGTTGTACTCTGTACATTCTTCATCAAGGATCAAGTCAAAGAAGTGAAACGTAATCAGGAAGAAGCTTCTTAAAAGAGAAAGGAGGAATTTTCTATGGCGATTTATTACAATAGTTCACCTACACCACAATTTCATATTCAAGGTAAGGATTTTAGCTATATTCTTCACGTTTTACCGAATGGTCAGCTTGGTCATTTATATTATGGAAGAAAAATCAGGCATCAAAAGAATTTTTCACATCTTATGCGCCAAGTACCACGAGCAACCCTTTCATGTGTCACAGAGGGTGACCTTGCTTTTTCGTTAGAAACGACACAACAGGAATTTCCGAGTTACGGTACGACGGATTATCGCGAACCTGCATTCCAAGTCGTACATGAAACAGGGCATCGAATAAGTGAGTTAATATACGTATCACATGATCTTTTTAAAGGGAAATCGAAACTTGATGGTCTTCCTGCTACTTATGTAGAAGATGAAACAGAGGCAACAACCTTAAAAATAACGTTACGTGATGAACAATCCGGTCTTGAGACTATTTTGTCATACAGTGTTTTTGAACAGACAAATGCATTATCCCGTCAAGTTAAGTATTGTAATACGGGACAGGGACGACTTGAATTAACACGTGCACTCAGCATGTCAGTTGATTTAGACGATGCCAATTATGAACTGCTACAGCTATCAGGTGCGTGGGCGCGTGAACGACATTTAGAGCAACATCATTTACGTCCTGGGATACAGAGTATCTCAAGTACGCGAGGAACAAGTAGCAGTCAACACAATCCATTTTTGGCCTTGAAACGTCCCGGTACGACAGAGCATTCTGGTGAAGTATTCGGATTCAGCCTAATCTATAGTGGAAATTTCTTAGGGCAAATCGAAGTTGATCATTTTAATACGACCCGTGTCCAGCTTGGGATTCATCCATTTGATTTTAAATGGATACTTGATGCCACGGAACAATTCGAAACGCCGGAAGTCATTTTAGTATACTCGAATCAAGGTATCAACGAGATGAGTGAAACTTACCATCGTTTATACCGGACACGATTAGCGAGAGGTGTTTGGCGTGATCGTGAACGACCAACCTTGATTAATAATTGGGAAGCAACTTATTTTGACTTTGATGAAGATAAAATTGTTACGATTGCACAAACTGCACAGAAACTAGGTGTTGAATTGTTTGTTCTCGATGACGGATGGTTCGGTCAAAGAGAAGATGACACAACATCTCTTGGTGATTGGTATATCAATGAAAAGAAACTTCCAAATGGAATGCCACACCTTGTCAACCGGATCAGACAGACTGGACTGTCATTTGGTTTATGGTTTGAACCGGAAATGGTGTCAAAAAAAAGCCGACTATTCCAGGAACATCCGGACTGGATTATCGAAGTACCTGGCTATCATCATTCACATGGGCGTCATCAATATGTACTTGATTTTTCCCGCGAAGAGGTTGTAGATCATCTCTTTGAACAAATGACTACTATATTAGGAAGTGCCGACATATCTTACGTCAAATGGGATATGAACCGGTATATGACTGAAATTGGTTCTGCTACGTTACCGTATGAACGACAGCAGGAAGTCGCACACCGATATATTTTAGGGGTTTATGCACTTTACGAACGATTAATCGAAGCGTTTCCAGCTATTTTATTTGAATCGTGTGCAAGCGGGGGGGCCAGATTTGATCCTGGTATGTTGTATTATGCACCACAAGCTTGGGCCAGTGATGATACGGATGCAGTCGAACGATTAAAAATTCAATATGGAACGTCAATTGTTTATCCGCTCAGTTCTATAGGAGCACATGTATCGGCTGTACCGAATCATCAAGTCCACCGTCATACGAGTCTTGCCACTCGTGCAAACGTAGCGTTCTTTGGTACATTCGGATATGAATTGGACATCACTAGACAGTCCTTCGAAGAGCAGGAAGAAATCAAGCAACAAATTCATTTTTTTAAGAAGCATCGTAAGTTATTGCACACGGGCATCTTTAAAAGATTAGTCAGTCCTTTTGACGGAGATGGCAACGAGACAGCATGGTCCGTCATCTCTGGAAATAAAGAAGAGGCCCTTATTGCTCACTATCAGGTATTAGCGCGTCCTAATCCACGTTTGAAACGGTTAAAGTTGAGCGGGCTTGATCCAGAGAAAAATTACAGGGTGAATGGAAACGTATATTCTGGTGATGAGCTTATGTACATCGGTCTGAGCTTACCAGAACCTTACACGGGAGCTGACTTGCAGCAAAAAAGCCAGCAAGGAGACTTTAGTTCAATTCTGTATCACTTGGTTGCTGTGCGAATCGAACAAAACTATCTGGAAAAGACGAGTTTTACAAAAGTGGTAAATTAATAAATAAAGTAAAGGAAGACTCTCAGTCGACATCGAAGGATTAATCAAAAATCTCTTGAACGAGGGACCTTTGATTTCGTGCTTCCCTTCCAATTTCATATGTGGAAGCGTTCTTAAACGATACAAAAAGATGACCCTGCTATGTAGTAAAAGGGGTCATCTTTTAATGTTATTGTTCAAAGCATTTTATCGAGAATGCAAATGTATTTTCTTTGTTAGCCGGATAAAATGCTTCTTCTAATAAAGTGAAGTGCGAAGGGATGGAGGGATAAAAAACATCCCCGTCGATCTCGGCTTCAATTTCGGTCACGTAGAGACGTTTTGCAACTGGCAAGGTTTGGCGGAACAGTTCGCCGCCCCCGATCAAAAAGACTTCTTCTTCTGAATTAATTATGGCAGAGAGTGAATCGAGATTGTACCAAATCGTGACACCGTCTGCTTGAAACTGTTCATCCCGCGTAACGACGATATTTTGTCGCCCGGGTAACGGACGTCCGATTGATTCAAAAGTCTTTCGCCCCATGATGATCGGTTTGCCAAGTGTCACGCGTTTAAAATGAGCGAGGTCAGCTGGAAGATGCCAAGGCATCTCATTATCACGACCGATGACACGATTTTTCGTATAGGCGACGATATGTGAAATCATACGGCGACGACTCCTTTAATGTGTGGATCAGGATCATACCCTTCGATGATGATATCTTCGAAACGGAAGTCCTCTATACGAGTCACTTCGCGGGCGAAACGGAGCCGTGGGAGTGGTTTGGGCGTCCGACTCAATTGAAGATTAACTTGATCCATGTGATTGGAGTAGATATGTGCATCTCCTAACGTATGGACAAAATCCCCGACTTCGAGTTTACAGACATGTGCGACCATATGTGTCAATAAGGCGTATGAGGCGATATTAAACGGTACTCCTAAAAAGACGTCTGCCGAACGCTGGTAGAGCTGACAAGAAAGTTTGCCGTCGGCGACGTAGAATTGAAACAAGAGGTGGCACGGCGGTAATGCCATCTCGTCTACTTGTCCCGGATTCCAGGCACTGACGATGAGGCGGCGAGAATCTGGATTTGTTTTGATTTGCTCGATGACATTTGCGAGTTGATCAACTGTCGTTCCGTCTGGCTTAGGAAAGGAACGCCATTGTGCTCCGTAAACCGGACCTAGATTCCCGTCTTCGTCTGCCCACTCATTCCAAATTCGAACTCCGTTTTCTTGTAGGTAAGCAATGTTCGTGTTCCCAGAAATGAACCAAATCAATTCATGGATGATTGATTTCATATGTAATTTCTTCGTCGTGACCATCGGAAATCCGTCCTTAAGCGGGAACCGCATTTGATGACCGAAGATGCTCGTCGTCCCGGTTCCCGTCCGATCTTCTTTTTTTGTCCCGTTCGTCAGAATTTCATGGCATAGGTCGTGATATTGTTTCATTTGCAAAACTCCCCCTCTAACTCTCTGTTCCCTTATTGTATCTGAAATCAGGAAGATGAGCTAGAGACATGACGGCGAAAGAGATAGCTGAATAGTCCGAATAGCGGGAGGAAATCGCGCCACATCAACTTTTTTTCATCGCGTGAGCGAATGCGGTATAACATAAAAATTTGTAAAATATAAAACATCACGAGGTCGACGGCCATCGTTCGGACGAACTGATTCGTCATGAAGTAAAGCAAGAAAATCGACCAATCGGAACGGGCTAACGCAATCCAGATGATGCACGCTGAAAGGACAGCTAACAGAGGAACGGCAATCAATATCCAAGTGCGCCGACGAAACGGAAGAAATGTCTGTCGCGGAATGGCGAGTGCGAGGTAAGGCATCAAAACGAACGATCCGAGGACGAAGGCGCCGATACTTGCTAACATCGGTGAAGGTTTTAAAAATCGTTTTTCGTCTAAGAACATCATAAAGAATGCAAGCGGATAAATGCCTAGCAGTGTAAACAGGCTCAGGGCTGACGTGTCAAATTGACTTTGATCAAACCGAAGAAAAGAAAATAAAAAACCGTCCGGAAAAACACGATTGTTTCCGAAGGATAAAATAAAGACGATGGCAACAATCCAAATTAAAAATAAAAAATAGCGACGATACACGATGAAACGCCTCCCTTCTCAAATTATTTTCCTCAATCAGTATACTTTAAACATCAAAAGTCTGTGGAAACGGATGTAAAGGTACTGTTTAAAATATTGGAATTCACTTGTTTTAAGTCAAAATGACATGGTACGATGGCGATGAAGTCGTTGGAAGCGCTTAACCGAAATGTGCAAGCGTTTGCCTAAAGCAATCATGGAGGAGTGATGACAAAGTATGGAACAAAAATGGTGGCATGATAGTGTTGTCTATCAAATTTATCCGCGTAGCTTTAATGATTCGAATGGGGATGGAATCGGGGACCTCGTCGGAATCATTGAAAAACTGGATTACTTAAAATTACTCGGGATTGACGTCATCTGGTTGAGCCCGGTCTATGATTCGCCGAATGATGACAATGGATATGATATTCGGGATTATGAAGCGATCATGAATGAGTTCGGGACGATGAATGATTTTGATCAATTGCTTGATCAAGCGCACGCACGGGGAATTAAAATCGTCATGGATTTAGTCGTCAATCATTCTTCAGATGAGCACGCTTGGTTCGCAGAATCACGAAAAAGTAAAGACAATCCGTATCGGGACTATTATATTTGGCGGGCAGCGAATGACGATGGTACATTGCCGAACAATTGGGGCTCAATCTTCTCCGGCCCAGCGTGGGAGTTAGATGAAGCGACGAATGAATATTACTTACACCTCTTCTCGAAGAAACAACCGGATCTGAACTGGGAAAATGAACAATTGCGTCATGAAATTTATGCGATGATTACGCGCTGGTTAGACCGTGGAATCGATGGGTTCCGAATGGATGTCATCAACTTGATTTCGAAAACTCCAGGCCTGCCGGATGCGGATGTTGCACCGGGGGCATTATATGGCGACGGGGGACAACACTACATCAATGGTCCGCGGATTCATGAATACTTAAAAGAGATGAACGATGCGTCGTTCGGGAACTATGATGTCCTGACCGTCGGGGAAATGCCAGGGGCGACGACGGAAGATGCGATTTTATATACGGATCCAGCGCGTGACGAGGTCAACATGGTCTTTACGTTTGAACACATGGATTTAGATTCAGGTCCAGGTGGAAAGTGGGACGTCTTACCGTTCGACTTACAAAAATTAAAGGACAATTTCACGAAATGGCAAGTCGCGTTACACGACAAAGGCTGGAACTCACTCTATTGGAACAATCATGATCAACCGCGTGTCGTCAGTCGCTTCGGAAATGATACGACGTACCGGGTCGAGTCGGCGAAGATGCTCGCGACGTTGTTACACTTGTTAAAAGGAACACCGTACATCTATCAAGGAGAAGAAATCGGGATGACCAATGTCGCCTTCGAGACCATTGAAGAGTATGAAGACATCGAGATTCGGAACATGTGGAAGGAACGGATGGTCCAAGGAGCAAATCCTGAAGCATTACTGCAGGCTGTCCATCGAAAAGGACGCGATAATGCACGGACACCAATCCAGTGGAATGCAGAGCAGCATGGCGGCTTTACGACAGGAACGCCGTGGTTGAAAGTCAATCCAAATTATCGTGAAATTAATGTCGAACGGGCGTTAGAAGATCCGAATTCGATTTTTTATTACTATAAGAAGCTGATTCAGTTGCGTCATGAACACGATTTGGTCGTCTACGGGAAGTATGCGTTGCTCGAAACGGCTAATGATATCTATGCGTATTCGCGGACTTATGAAGGAGAAACGTGGTACGTGTACTGTTCGTTTGCAGAAGAGGAGACAACAGTCGAGGTCGAACACGATACCACGGATATCATAATTGGAAACTATGCCACTGCCCCGACGAATACAGATCAAGAAGTCGTTTTGCGTCCATATGAAGCGGTTGTCTATCGAACGGAATAAAAAAACAGCCCTTTTCTCATTGAGAAAGGGGCTGTTTCATCACACTTAACGTTCATTTTTAGCGATATGTTTGACGGCTTGAACAATCGATTCACGGTCTTGTTTAGTCGTGTGTAGATGTAGTCCGTATAACCGCTCCGTTCCAATCCACTTTTCGTGTAACAGTTGCCCTTCAATTTTTAAAGGTTCCGTGTTGGCAAGCAACGAAAACTCGACGATGATTGTTGTCGTTTTCTGTAAAGGTAACTTGAGTGGGGTCGTGATGGCGATACCACTTGGAGAAATATTATGGATGTGCATCAATCCAGCTGGTGTGCGGCGTCCGTCTTTAACGAGGTAAAACTCACCTGTGATCGGTTCTTTAAAGGTATAGCGAAAAGGTTCATTCCGTTTGATTTTCAATCATCCCACCTCCCACTTCCCATTATCCGTTAATTCAATGAAATCTTCCATCCTCGATTTGATGAATGAAGTCATTGGATTTTTTGATGTCAGGCTGCGAGATCCGTCGAATCAGCAGGCGGGTTCATCCGTTTCGCGATATACATAAATGGTGTCGCGAGCCATGCGATGACGAACTTCGCAACATACGTCGTCAAAAAGATTTGCCACCAAATATCAAACGGGAGACTGTGAAAAGCAATCGCGCAAAACGTTAACGTATCGAGCAATTGGCTGATGACTGTTGAACCAGTTGTTCGGAGCCATAAATTTTTTTCACCCGTCTTTTGACGAATCTTCGAATACATGAAGACATCAAATAGTTGTGAGACCAAATAAGCAGAAAGACTACCGAGTGCAATCCAAGGTAATAAACCGAATAATAAGTTCATCGATGAAGACATGTCCTTCGCGAAAGCATCATTTAGAGGTGAGTAAAGGAGACTGTATTGCATGAGGATGGTCGTAGCAATCAAAGAGAAGAATCCTAAGAAAACACCTTGACGCGCAACTTTTTTTCCGTATTTTTCATTCAAGATGTCCGTGGCAAGATAACAACTTCCATACACGACATTTCCTAATGTGAAAATGTACGAGTAGATATCGACTTGTTGTGTTACTTGGATATTGGCGATGATTGTCGCGATCGCAATCCAGACCATCAATCCCGTTCTACCAAAAAAACGATAACTAAGTAATAACAATCCCATCGTTAAGATAATCGAGGGGAACCATAACCATTCATTCATAAATAATGTGCTCCTTTCTAGGTCATACAGAGCAAAATTTTACGCGTAATTTTAAAATATGTCAAAAAAAAGACGCTCGAGAGCGTCGGTGGTCAATCGGGACGTTGAAGCGAATAACGTTTTCGACGGCCTTTGACGAAGTACCCGTCTGATTCCTGAAAGTCATTGGAAAGGAAAATTTTCCGTGCAATCTGTTCATGAGGTGATGTCGGTAAGACGCGAGCACGTACTTCGTATACTTCAAGGACGTTCGATGTATGCAAAGCGGACTGAACAGCCTTTGTTCCATAACCTTTCCCGCTGTATGAATCAAAAATCATCAAATCGAGCTGGAAGTAATGACCCATTTTTAATAACAAGACACGACCGACGACTTGGTCTTCGACGATAATGTCAAAATAGAAATCCTCTGGGTAACTGTGTTCGAGTGAATCAAAGGCACGAGTGGTCCCGAGTTCCTGATCGTAGCCTCGAATCTCTTGTTTCGTCAGTCCGTAGGCCGGCTCGCCATATTTTACGAAATGTTCGAATTCCACTTGGTCTACATGTCGTAGTGTTCGACGTTTTAAATCCATGACGTTATCCTCCTCTGATAGCAATTACCTGTGCATGTTCATTATAGCGAGTAAAAGAACGAAAAAGCAAAAGATAGCCGATGGGAAGGGAGGAGGGACATCTTTAAAAAAGTATTCGGAAGCACCTGTAAACGGAATGTCGTTGTATCATTTGACGTCGAATATGGTAAAGTAATGATGTAGACATATATGTATTGGAAGGAGATGGAAAAATGTTCACTGAACGAGATGGTATTAAATTACGCCTCGAGCAAATCGAACGATTGTATGCTGATTTGAATCGTGAGGCAAAACAATTGACAGAACGCTTACGTCAGTTGGATGAGCAAGGTGATGATGTACGACATGATGTTGCGTTAAATAAAGAAGATCGGGATCATTTGAAATCAAGTATCGATGAGACGTTGCAGGCATTATTGCAACGGACGACAGTCGACGCAAAAGTCGAGCAAGAAAAACAGGAAGATTTGATTTCTAAAAAAGCACTCATCGAAGATATCGAAGGGTTATTGAAGAAAAAAAAATAAGCTGGCCTGGGCTAGCTTATTTTTTTTCTAAATTAGGCGAGAATACGCCCACTTCTAAACGATCAGGGTGAAGATCGAGTGAAGGTGGGAGATGAATCGCCACCCTCTCTTTCAGGTATATCCGTTGTAGGGAGGTGAACGTCATGTTGACTCACAAGGCCTACACATTCAGAATCTACCCGACAAAAGAACAGGAAATCCTGATTGCGAAGACGATCGGTTGTTCGCGCTTCGTCTTCAACCACTTTTTAGCGAAGTGGGATGAGACGTATAAAGCGACAGGTAAAGGACTGTCTTACGGGTCTTGTTCGAAAGAACTTCCGTTGTTGAAGCAGGCGTTCGACTGGCTGAAGGAAGTCGATAGCACGTCTGTCCAGACGAGCGTCAAACATCTTGCTGATGCCTTTGACCGCTTCTTCAAGAAGCAGAACGAACGGCCTCGCTTCAAGTCAAAGTGCAACCCTGTTCAATCGTATAAGACGAACATTCAAGGCAAGTCTCAACTTCCAGAAGTCTCGATCGTCGGCGCCAAGATCAAAATTCCAAAGCTGAAGTGGGTGCGCTTCGCTAATTCGAGGCAGGTCGTCGGACGCATCTTGAACGCCACGATCCGACGTAACGCTTCAGGAAAATACTTCGTCTCCCTGCTCGTCGAGCAGGAGAGCAACGAAATGCCGAAGACGGGCTCATCCGTCGGCGTCGATGTCGGATTGAAGCACTTCGCCATCCTGTCAGACGGCACGGTATACAAGAACGACCGTTACTTCCGTTCGCTTGAGAAGAAGCTGGCGCGTGAACAACGTAAACTCTCTCGTCGTCAACGGTTGACCTTGGACAAGAAAGGAACACTTTCCGAGGCGAAGAACTATCAGAAGCAGAAGCGGAAGGTCGCCCGCATCCACGAGAAGATCGCGAACAAGCGAACCGATTTCCTGCACAAGGTATCGACCGAGATCGTCAAAAACCACGACGTCATCGGCATCGAGACCTTGCAGGTGAAGAACATGCAGAAGAATCGCAAGTTGAGCAAGTCCATCTCCGAAGTCAGTTGGTCGGAGTTCTTCCGCATGCTCGGATACAAGGCAGAATGGTACGGGAAGACTGTCGTCAAGGTCGGCAAGACCTTTGCTTCTAGTCAACTGTGTTCCAGTTGCGGACATCAACACAAAGACGTGAAACATCTTGGCTTACGTGAATGGACATGCCCGAGTTGCGGCATCCACCACGACCGCGATGTGAACGCAGGATTGAACCTCAAACAAGAAGCTGAACGCCTTTTAGCTTCTTCAATCGTCGGGACGACGGGGTTAGCCTGATCAGGTTTCGACCGTTAGGTCGGGTAACTCAGGAATCCTACACCTCTAAGCGAAGCGTAGGTGGAGGTAGTTCAAGGGAGTGAATCAAGTGAAGAAAGAACAGGTGTTGTTGACAACATGTTTAAGACCGACCGCTGCCGTCGAAACACGCTTACATCAGTTGATGCAAGAGGGAGCGCTAGACTTTCAGGTTGTCGAACGTAAAAAACACAGCATTCAGTCGTTACAACAAACCCACCGCTTACCCCTTTTAGTCGTTGACAAGCAACGGTTGGAATATTATCCGTTAGATGAAGAAGCCTCGTTTTTCTTTCATCCGTCTAGTGCGGTCTTTCGGATAAAACAATTTGATGCATCGGGTCATGATCCATTAATTGCAATCGCCAAGCTTAAGCCGGGAATGACCGTTCTTGATTGCACACTAGGATTAGGAGCGGATGCAATCGTCATGAGCCATGCTGTCGGCTCAAGTGGTCAAGTCGTAGCGTTAGAGAGTAAAGCAGAAACGGCACTCATCGTTCGTGAAGGACTGATTGCTTGGCAAGAAGGCTATGAGCCGATCAATGATGCCATGCGCCGGATCGAGGTGCTGAACGAACAACACATCCGTTATTTAAAGACCTTGCCCTCGGATTCATTTGATGTCATCTATTTTGATCCAATGTTTGAAAAGACAGTGACGGAGTCGACGCATTTGAACGGCCTGCGCACCCTTGCTGACTATGAAGTATTATCGATTGAGGCAATCGAGGAAGCAAAACGAGTCGCAAAGAGACGAATCGTCTTAAAAGCCCATTTTGAGAGTGAGTTGTTTAATCAATTTGCTTTTGAGCGTATTAAACGGAAATCATCGAAACTTCATTACGGTGTGATTGAATTGACGTAATCTAGTACGACGAAAAAATCTCCACCCTCATCAGTCGACGACTGAACAGGATGGAGATTTTTTTAGTGTTTATTGTGTGACTTCTTTTAATTCTTCTTCCATATCATCAAACTTGTCTTGTACAGAGTCAACAGGTTGTTTCGTAAGAAGGCTGACGACGACTGTAAAGAGAAGACTTGTAAAGAATCCTGGAACCATCTCATAAAGCGTATCGCTAAAGTTGAGTTGGACCCATAGAATAACTGTGACGGCACCAGAGATAATTCCGGCAAGTGCCCCTTGTTTCGTCATCCGTTTCCAGTAAAGTGAAAGCAAGATGATTGGTCCGAATGCAGAACCGAAACCAGCCCATGCGTAACCGACAAGTGAAAGAATCGTCGCTGAAGGGTTCCAGGCAAGGAATGTTCCGATCACTGCGATGGCTAAAACTGCACCACGACCGATTAAAACAAGTTGTTTGTCTGACGCTTCTTTATGCAAGAACGTCTTATAGAAGTCTTCCGTCAGCGCACTTGATGTAACGAGCAGCTGAGAAGAAATTGTCGACATGATTGCTGCCAAGATGGCTGCCATCAAGAAGCCAGTGATATACGGGTGGAACAAGACATCAGCGAAACGAATAAAGACCGTTTCTGGGTCACCGAGTGCATTACCTTGTCCTTCAAAGTAGGCAATCCCGACAAGACCTGTCAGCATCGCACCTAAAATTGAGAAGAACATCCAACCAATCCCGATACGACGGGCTTTTTTCAAGTCCTTAACAGAACGAATTGCCATAAAGCGGACGATGATGTGGGGTTGACCGAAGTAACCAAGTCCCCAAGCGAGGAATCCGATGATTCCGAGGACAGTCGTTCCTTTGAACGGATCAAATAGTGTAGGATCTAAGTTGTCCGCATAGTTGAATGCGCCGTCGACACCACCAACATCCGTCAATGCGACGATTGGTACGAGGATGAGAGCGACGAACATGATACAACCCTGGACGAAGTCGGTCCAACTGACTGCGAGAAAACCGCCAAAGAGTGTATAGGCGACAACGACCGCGATCGTCAAGAGCATACCATAATGATAATCAAAGCCAAATGAACTTTCGAACAATTTACCACCCGATACAATACCGGCTGAAGTATAGAACGTAAAGAAGACGATGATGACGATCGCAGAGACCGTCCGTAAGATACGTGATGTATCTTTAAAACGATTCTCCAAGAAGTCTGGAATCGTAATTGAATCGTTTGCCATTTCCGTATAGAGACGAAAGCGTGGAGCGAGGACGATATAGTTGATGTAACAACCAATCAGTAATCCTAATGCAAGCCAAAGTGCTGAAACGCCGGTAGCATACATGGCACCAGGAAGTCCCATCAACATCCAACCACTCATGTCAGAAGCACCAGCAGATAGTGCTGTTACGCCCGGTCCTAAGTTACGACCGCCTAACATGTAGTCTTCCGTGTTTGTCGTTCGTTTATACGCGATGTAACCGATGGCAAGCATCATAAATAGATACAGGCCAATTGAAATCCATTCTTGCGACATAAAAATAAATCCTCCCATGCATGTAGTTGTCGTCGTCTGTTCGGGATAAAAAAGTTAAAAAGTGAACATCGATGACTTATTTGTTCCCAACCTTACAGGTGCCAAAACTACATTGCAAGTCCTTGCAAACAGGCGGAAAATGGCTTCAAGCCTAGTCTATCAAGGGGTTGGGACACTTTTCGTCCCTGCTAAAGTTCTAATTTTCTGATTTTCGTCACTTTATTGTAATGATTAAATCAGATGAACGTATTTCAGTATTTGTGAAATTAGTGTAAAATGTGAAAAATTAAAAAACAGACTAGCATGTGCTAATCTGTTTAGAGAAAAATCATTTACATCAAGCTGAGGTATGCGTCATGCAGCCGGTCGAGTGCTTCGTCTAGTTGGCGCCGCGGGCATCCGAAGTTTAAACGTTCGAATGTCACGCCGTTCGTTCCGAATGCTTTTCCATGGGTTAAGGCGAGGGATGCTCGTTCAACGAGCCAAGTCGCACGATCGTCTTCGGTCAATCCGAGGCGCTCAAAATCAATCCAAAGTAAAAAGGTTGCATCAGGTTTGACGACAGATAGTAACGGCATCTCCGTTTCGATTCGTCTGAGAGCATGGTCACGATTTTGCTCTAAATATAAGAGAAGTTGGTCAAGCCATTGTTCGCTCGCTTTATCCTCATAGGCAGCGATGATTGCCGTTGAGGCAAGCGCGTTCGGATGAACAAAGTTTGCTTGCTGGACACGTTCGATTTCCAAACGAATGGTTTCGTTCGGAACAACTAGATAAGAAGCATAAAGTCCTGGAATGTTGAATGTTTTTGAAGGTGCACTGACGAGAATTGCCTTCTCATATGAAAATGCTGAAATCGGATGGTGTTTGTTACCGGAAAAAATCAAATCAGCATGGATTTCATCGGACAGAAGATAAACGTCATATTTCTTGGCCAAATCAACAATCGTTTCAAGTTCACTCCGATTAAACACCCGACCAGTTGGATTATGGGGACTGCATAAAATCATCATTTTCGCAGTTTTCATCTGTGCTTCAAGACTCAAGAAATCAATTTCATAACGTCCTGCAATCAAGCGGAGCGGATTTTCAATGAGCGTTCGATTGTTCGATTGAATGATTTGGTGAAACGGGGGATAAACAGGAGTTTGAATGATGACCTCATCATGCTCATCGGTCAGTGCCAAGAGACTGTGTGCTAGAGCAGGGACGACGCCACTCGAATAAAGGAGCGATGATTGTTCAATCTGTTGATCATAACGTTTCAAAAACCAGTTTTGAATGGCTTGTTTGGCTCGATCTTCGAATAGGGAATAGCCGAAATGACCGTGTGCAATCCGTTTTGTTAATGCCCCGACGATTGAATCCGCTGGTCGGATATCCATATCGGCGACCCACATCGGAATTAATTCTTCTGCTCCATATAAATCTTTTAAGCCGTCCCATTTGACCGAACCCGTCATTTTTTTATCAATGATTTCATCAAACATGTAATCTTTCATATGCCTCGACTCCTTCGTAAAATATGATTCATGTCTTCACCTTATCGAACGGATTGAAATTCAGCAAGTTGAAAAATTGTAGGTTTTAGAGTGTACGCTTTTGGGAAAAACCATAATCGTACACAAAAAATAGACGGGGTGAATAAGATGTTGCATTCAAAAGTATTGGTAGGACGTACGCCTGAGGAGTTAGAAGAACGAATGAATCATTTCTTCGAAGAAAACGGAGTCGGTTCAAATTCAATCATTACACTTAAGTTTTCTACATTCGTTGCATCAAAAGCAGACGAACATTACTCAGTTCTTATCGTGTTCGATAATTCGCTAACAAAAACCGTATTATAAGTAAATAACTCTTCTAAATTGGCAGACTTGGCAACGTCTGTCAGTTTTTTTATTGAAGAAATGTTTCATCTAAGCTATACTGATATCAGAAATATGTACGCTTCCGTAGGTTAATGGCAGACCTCAGCAATGGTAATGCTGCAGTGCGAGTTCGATTCTCGCCGGAAGCATCGAATAAATAAGTCTTCCGTAACAAGTAAAATTAACTTGGACGGGGGACTTTTTTTACTCTATTTGCTCGTTTTATATTAAAGGAGAAAAAGAATGACTTCTGTACAACGAACAATTGGTACGCGCTTAAAGAAATTACGTCAAAAGAAAAAAATTACTCAACAAGAATTGAGCCGAAATATTTGTAGTCAAGCTGAAATTAGCAAAATAGAAAATGGGAAAAATTCACCGACGATTGAACTACTTCAAGATGTAGCGAAAAAGCTACGTGTTCCGGTCTCTTTCTTTTTTATGGAGGAAGAAGAGATAGAAGAATTTCACCGAATTGATCATCAAATAACACAATTGATGCGTGCTCAAAAACATGCAGAGATTCTTAAAATCATCCCACAGAAACTAAAAAATACGACTGCAGAAGGCACGAGAATTTTATTGAGATATTATCAATTGATTAATGAAGTGGAAATGAAAAAAATTGATTATCGTACGTGTATTTCTCAGTTATTGAAGTTGGTAAATGATAAATTAATCCTTGAAGAGTACTTTTTAATTTATGTCAGGATTCAGATGGCTGTTGCCGTCCTGTATACTAATAATAAAGAATACATGCATGCGCACAATATTTACAAAGAGACTTTGAAATTAGATTATGTGACCGATGATTATAAAAAATTAATGCTAAAAGTAAAATACAATTATATTAGAAATTTGATTAAACTGAAAAAATTTTCACTTGTGATTGCAGAGTCCACCGAGGGCATTAATGAAAGCAACAAAATGCAAGACATGAGTTATCTGGGGCACTTTTTTTATCAGCAAGGATATGCGCTTGAACAAGTGTGTGCGTCGTCAGAAAAAATTAAAGAAGCATATACGCAGGCTTACGTAGTATTTATTGCTACTGAAAATAAGGCGTATAAAGAAATACTAGATGAATACCTATTCGAGTTAATGTATTTTACGATCGATTAGCGTTCTGCTTATATTGATCGTATTCTAATTGAATTGGTCCTAAAAAAAGTTATCAGCTTACTTTCAGTATGAAGGAAGGAAAGAAGAATGAATTCATTACCACTTTCCATTGGAAACGAAATCAAACGAATTCGAAAAGAAAAAAAATTGACACAAAAACAATTGTGTGATGGGATTTGCAGTCAAGCAGAAATCAGTAAAATTGAGAATGGACGAAATTCTCCAACAATTGATTTATTACAACAAATTGCGAAGCGGCTCCGTGTACCCATATCATTATTGTTTCAGGATCGATTAGAAAGTGAACAATATCGTAAATATGATATGCATTTTTCTCAATTACTTCGAGAAAAAAAGTTCGGGCAATTAGAAGAGGAAATATCTAAAAAAATTGTGAATCAAACGAAAGAACTGACGTTATTAAAGTCTTATTTTGAGATTTTATTAAAATTTAAAATAGCTCATATTGATTATCGAACGGCCTCTTCATTGTTATCTCATCTGACAGAGAAAGAAGACATTTGGTATGAGTCTCCTCAAGTGTTCATTCGAATCAAAATGGCAATTTCTAATTTGTATGCTGAAAATGACCAATTTCATTTATCAGAAAAAGTATATTTAGAATTAGAATCTTTATCATATGATACGTTGGAATTAAAGAAACAGTTATTAAAAATTTATTATAACCATTCGCAACTGCTGACATTTCAAAAAAAATATGATGAAGGAATGGCGTTAACGGAGAAAGCATTAGTAGAAAGTCTCGCTTTGAATGATTCTTCCTTTATCGCTCATTTTTATTATCAACGTGGATACTATAACGAAGTATTAGGAAACATTGAATCGACGAAGCGAGACTATACAGTTGCCTACACGTTATTTCGTACTTTTCATTTAAAGACTTATGAAAAAATTGTACTTAACGGAAAAAAGGACTTTTTATTATTCACATTCTAAAAATCCATCCCAGCCTTCTCACATGCAAAGAGGGCTTTTTGAATCCGTTCTTCGGCTTGATTCGGATATTGTTGGTGCCCTTCGAGAATGATGGATTTGACATCCGTGATTCCGAAAAATTGCAGAATGTCCTGCATATATCGTACGGCATGGTCGGATTCGATTTTATCAGGCGTTGAATAGTCACCTCCACGAGAATGTAAGAGTAGTACACGTTTACCAGTTACAAGTCCGACGGATCCTTCCGCAGTGTAATGAAACGTTTGCCCGGATTGCGCGAGATAATCCATATAGTTATGCAAGGGGGCAGGAACACTTAAATTCCACATCGGAAAAGAAAAAACGATTTTTTCTGATTCTAAGAAACGATTTAAATATTCTTGTAATCGTTCCGCCTGTTCGGCTTCCTCTTGATCGAGCGTTTCCCCTCGAAATAGTTTCGCGGCAGATTTAGCGAGACGTAAATCAAAAAAAGGAAGGCGTTCTTCAAATAAGTTTAGGATGGTAATCTCATCTTCTGGATGTTCCTTGCGATAGGAAGCAAGGAATGCGTTATTCATCTGTGAACTAAGACTTTTCGATTGATGTGTACTATCATTGGCTTCGATAAACAGCAGATGGCTCATCGTTAAGCTCCTTTCTTAGCATATAATTAACACTTCTTTTAATGAATACCCGTTTCTCTTTTCATTTAGACGTTTCCAACTAAATCATTATTTTAGGAAAAATTAGGTTTTATAAGTATGATCTAAAGGAAAAAGACAATTGGATAGAACAGAAAAGAGGGATTCCTATGAAAAATCAGCAGCGACCTTCTTCCGCCAGTCTTCAGTATAATCGAGAAGCAAAAGCGAACTATCAATTGTTTGGCTCCATCATTTTAGTTCTGACGAGCTTGGGTGCGATTTTGTATGTGCTTACTAGTTTACTCAGTACATCCGGCTTGAACAGGTATGACCTTTTACGTGCTGGACTTATTTTTCTCGTAGGCATTTGTCAATTTCTGCTTGGGAAAAGTAATATGCCGGATCGTCTTAAACCCCACGTGATGTCGAGTGTTTTTTTACTAATTCCTTTCATCTATTATCCCTTCCTCGAAAGTGGTGCTCAGACCGTTTGGGCAGCTGCGATTCTTTTTTTACTGAGTTCTCTTGTCGTCATTAATCGAACGATGCTCGTCTATGCGACGGGGACGACGATCATTTCTCTCTTATACATTTGGTTTAATGCACCGAATGTCACGTCCGTTACTAATACAGCAGATTATATCGCACGAATCGGCTTAGTCATCATTGCTGCGCTGATCAGTTTATTGATTCATCGTCAGTACGTGACACGATTAGAACGTAATATCGAGTATCTTTCACGCTTACAAGAGCAAGCCTTTCTTGATCCGGTAACAAAACTCGCTAATCGGTCTTATTTCGTTCTTGAAGTCGAAAAAATTTCAAGCGAAGGAGATGCAATTTGTTTAATTGATTTAGATGACTTCAAAACGGTCAATGATGCCTTCGGTTACCGGACGGGAGATCGCACGTTGCATATGGTTGGGAGTAGACTCATGAATCGTTTTCCCGATTGTTTAATTGCCAAAGCAAGCGGAAGTGCTTTTTTACTTCATGCGAAAGGTCATGCTGGTATTGAACTGCTATGCGAGGAGGTTTTAACATGTGTCGCTGAACGCGTACAAATTGATTTCAAACAAATCAATGTCACAGCGAGCATCGGTGTTTCTTTTATTTATGACGAATCCATTGATCATGTCATCAATGATGCAGAAATTGCATTGTTCACAGCTAAATCGAACCGAAAAAACACGTATGCAATTACGGATGCAGAGACTCAAAATCAGCGTAAGCGAGCGCTTCAGCTGACACGCGATTTGTACGATGCAGAACTCGATCGAGATTTTTTTGTACTGTTTCAACCGCAAGTAGAAGCAGACAGTCACAAAATTACTGGAGCGGAAGCGCTTGTGCGTTGGAATCATCCCAAGTATGGAATGATTTCCCCTTTAGAGTTCATTCCGATTGCGGAGCGGACGCGTTTTATTGAAACGCTAGGAGGATGGGTGATGCGCCGCGCTTGCGCGCAAGGAAAGACGTGGTTGGATCAAGGACATGGAGCGATTACGATTGCAGTCAATGTCTCCCCATGGCAATTAAGGCAACCCGATTTTACCGAAAGAGTACTGACGATTCTTGAAGAGACACATTTTCCGGCATACTTGCTTGAAATCGAAATGACAGAACATATTTTTATCGAAGGAACGAATCAGATTATCGAGACCTTAAACGAACTTCACCTTCATGGGATTCGAATTGCACTTGATGATTTCGGGACAGGTTTTTCTTCAATGCAAACACTCGTAGAATTACCGTTCGACCAGTTAAAGATTCCTAAAGAAATCGTTCAAGAAGCAATCCGTTCAGATGAGAAGCGTGCAATCGTCGAGATGATTATTCAGTTAGGAAGACGGTTAAACATGACGATTGTTGCTGAAGGGGTCGAGTTAGTCGAAGAAGCAAGGTTATTAAATCAGTTAGGGTGCCATACGTTGCAAGGTTATTTGTTCCATAAACCTCTTCAAGCTATACAAATTGAACTCTTTTTAGCTAAGAACTATAGACAAGGCTAAAGCACCGCCCGCTTGACGAGTCGACTTTCCTCGTCAAGCGGGCGGTGCTTTTTATGTCGGTTAAAGATAACGAGCAAAATGACGCTCTAGAACTTCTTGTACAGCTGCAATCAATGCGCAAATTCCCCAATAGATGAAGGCGATTACGAAATAAACCGTCATGTAATCGAATTCGCGTCCACCGACGATTTTTGCACGTTGAAAGATTTCTGGGACGGTAATCATTGCAGCTAAAGAAGACGCTTTGACTAAATCGAGTAAAACGTTCGATAAAGGTGGGATTGCCAAACGAATCGCTTGCGGGAGAATGATTCCGACTAGGACGCGATAAGGAGAGAGGCCGAGAGACTGGGCAGCCTCTCTTTGTCCTTTGTCGACAGACACAATGGCGGAGCGAATGATTTCTGCCATGTACGCAGCACTGTTGAGACTGAAGCCCGTTATCGCTGCTGTTAGCGCATCGAGTTCGATATTGATCACAGGTAAGCCGAAGTACAGCATGAAAAGAATCACGAGGATCGGTACACCGCGCATGAATGAAATATAGAGCGTCGCAGTCAGGCGTAAAAAACGAGACGCTGATAAACGAGCAAGTGCAAGCAACAAGCCGAATATCAGACCTAATCCCATGCTTGCGAATGCAATCCATAATGTATGTCCAAGTCCTCCTAAGATATAGGGAAACGCATCAACCGCTAACTCAGGATTAAACACGGAGCGCCAGTCGACATTGCTCAATTCACATCCACAATCGTCGTTTTGACGTCAGGCATTTTTGAAACATCTTTGTTGGCGTAATATTGCTTTGATAATTTTGCGAGCGTACCGTCTTTTTTCATCGCCTCGATTTGAGCGTTAATGTTTGATTGGAGCTCTTTATTATCAAGATCCATGATGAGACCGACTTGACTCGGATTATAGGCGATGTCCGGGTGGATCGTGATGTCGAAGTCTTTGAAGAAATCGACAGCAAGGCTTTGAAGATAATAGTCGTTCAAGATGACATCCGTTCGACCATTCGAGACGTCGCGGAGATATTGATCGTTCGTTGCATTATCATATGTGACTTCTTTTGCACCATATTTTTTAGCGATTTGCATGTAAGTCGTCGTTGCCTCGCCAGCTGCTTTTTTACCTTTTAAATCCTCAAGAGATTGTATGTCAGATAAATCACTTTTACGAACGATGGCCGTTCCGTACGTATACTTGTAAGGTTTTGAAAATGCGAATTTTGCTTTCCGTTCTTCTGTGATTGTAATATCGTTTGCGGCAAGATCGACTTGTCCAGTATTGACGCTCGTCAACATACCATCGAATGACATCTCTTTGAAGTTTACTTTTAGATCGAGTCGTTTTGCGACTTCTTTAACGACTTCGACGTCAAAGCCAGTCAACTTGTTGCTCTCTTCATCATGAAACGACGTTGGATAAAGTGTTCCGGCAGTAGCTACTGTCAACGTCCCCTCCTTAACGATTTTGTCATATGCTGTCGTCTTCTCTTCTTCCTGACCACAAGCGCTAAGGAAAAGGGTAGTTCCTGCAATCAAGAGCCCTGTCCACTTTACTGAATTTTTCATAACGTACTTCCTCTCTAATCAAAATAATAGATTTCTCTTTATTAAAAATACCACGCTTGAAACACTCGTTGCAAAAAATAAAATTTAAACGAGAATAATTCTTCTGAAAAAATAATTAGAATGATTATTCATCTTTATGTAAGCGTTAACATTGTCTAGCCTCAGGGAATCATAAGTGATTTGGATATAATAGTTTCATTTATACATGGTGGCGAATAATCATAAAAGAGTGTAAAGTATATTTTAACTGAATATACAGAAAATTTAGAACGTGTTAAGGAGAGTGAAATTATGTCATTTCATCAATTGCCTGAACGGCAAGGTTTATATGATCCGAAGCAAGAACATGATGCGTGTGGAATCGGAGTCTATGCGCACCGAACCGGGAGACCGAGCCATGAAATCGTCGAAAATGCACTCGCGATGCTCTGTCAGATGGAGCATCGAGGCGGACAGGGGAGCGATGCGAAAACAGGGGATGGTGCCGGTGTCTTAACTCAAATTCCCGACCGTCTCTTTCGGGAGACATTTCGGAATGTAACCTTACCGAAAAAAGGAGATTATGGTGTCATGATGATGTTCCTGCCTCGGGAGGAACGGTCGAGACAGCGACTCGAACGCGCTTTAGAATCAATTATTTTATCAGAAGGACAACGGGTGATCGAGTGGAGAACGGTACCAGTCTCGAATACAGTGATTGGTGAAAAAGCACGTCAAACAGAACCGGTCATTCGCCAATGCTTCATTGAAGCGAAGGACATTGAAGGGTTGGCCTTCGAACGAACGTTATTCATGATTCGTCGTTCTTTTGAACGAGAAGCAAATCGTCTTGGAATCGAACAGTACGTGCTCAGTAGTTCGAGTGAGACTATCGTCTATAAAGGACTTGTCACTACAGATCAGCTCGGTCAGTATTTTGATGATTTACGTGATGAACGGTACCAATCAGGGTTTGCGATTGTTCACTCACGTTTTAGCACGAACACCTTCCCGAGTTGGAAACGAGCTCACCCGAACCGCTATTTGATTCATAATGGAGAAATCAATACGTTACAAGGCAATATTCAAGCGATGCGTGGACGCGAAAAAAGTCTTGCGAAAACGACGTATGGTCGCCGTGCAGATGATGTGCTCCCAATCCTCGATGAATCAGGAAGTGACTCGTCGATGCTCGATAATGCGTTTGAATTTTTATACTTGTCTGGTTTGACGTTAGCGGAAACAGCTTTAATGCTGGTTCCAGAGCCATTCGAGCATGCGGAAGTACGGCCGGCGAAACGTGCTTATTACGAGTATCACAGCAGTATGATGGAGCCATGGGACGGTCCGTCTGCCATCGTATTTACGAATGGGAAACAAATTGGCGCGACACTTGACCGAAATGGACTCAGACCTGCCCGTTATATCATGATGCGCGATGGTCACTTTATGTTGTCCTCAGAATCAGGTGTCCTCCCGATTCCAGAAAAAGAGATTTTGTATAAGAAACGTTTGATTCCTGGTGAGCTCCTCTTGCTTGACTTTGCTTCCGGTCAGCTGATTTCTGACGAAGAAGTGAAACGGGATCTTGCGATGCGTCATCCTTATGCCGAATGGTTATCAGAAGAACAGATTCAATTACCGACGTTAATGCACTCAGAAACGATTGAGGAATTAGGTACGACGCAACGTCTGTTTGGATACACGCGAGAAGATATCGAGCAATACTTGATTCCTCTCGTCGAGGAAAAAAAAGATCCGCTTGGTGCGATGGGAACGGACATCCCACTCGCTGTATTAAGTGAGCGACCACAATCGTTGTTCCGTTACTTCAAACAATTGTTTGCCCAAGTCACCAATCCACCAATCGATGCGTTACGTGAACAAATCGTCACGTCAACGATGACCTGGCTCGGGCGTCAAGGTGAACTATTGACCCCGAACCGGAAAAACTGTCGTCGGGTCCGCTTGAACTCACCGGTGCTAGTTCCGGCTGAAGCGCATGCGCTCAGTCAAACAAAGTTGAAACAAAAAACGTTATCAACATTGTTTACGAATCAAATGGAAGAAACACTTGAAACGCTCCTCGAAGAAGCGGTTCATGCCGTCGAATCGGGTTGTGAGTTGTTGATTCTTTCTGACCGGAACATTCGACCTGGAGCCATACCGATGCCAATCCTGCTCGTGACGAGTGCCGTGCATCACCATTTAATCCGTAAAGGGCTTCGGACAAACGTCAGTTTAATCATCGAAGGGGGAGAAGTCCGGGAAGTGCATCACTTCGCGGCGCTGCTCGGTTACGGAGCTGACGCAATCTACCCGTACCTTGTATATGCGACACTCGATGAAGCGATTGGTGAAAAACACGCGGACAATGCTGTTCGTTATCGTAACGCCGTGACGGAGGGGGTCGTCAAAGTCATGTCGAAGATGGGGATTTCGACCGTCTTCAGTTATCGGGGGGCGCAGATTTTCGAAGTCGTCGGGATTTCGACGGACGTCATCGATCGCTACTTTACGGGAACAGTCTCTCAACTCAGTGGTCTGTCGCTCGCTTTGATTGAAAAGGAAGCGAAACGTCAACATGAGGAAGGGACGAAACGGACGTTCTTGGAATCAGGTAGTGTCTTCCGGTACCGTAATGACGGAGAACATCATGCGTTCAATCCGGCGACGATCCATTTGTTACAACATGCTTGCCGAACTGGGGACTATCAGTTATTTAAACGGTACTCAAATCAAATTGCAGAAGAACCCGCAACCTTCCTGCGCCATTTGTTGACGTTCAAGGAAACGACACCGATTCCGCTCGAGGAAGTCGAACCCGCGAGTGAAATCGTCAAATTCTTTAAGACCGGTGCGATGTCGTACGGTTCACTATCGAAGGAAGCTCATGAAACACTAGCGATTGCGATGAACCGTCTAGGTGGTAAGAGTAACAGTGGTGAAGGTGGCGAAGAAGAGGAACGGTATCAACTCGACGAAAATGGTGACTCACGGATGAGTCGGATTAAACAGATTGCATCAGGTCGGTTCGGCGTGACGAGTCATTATTTGATCCATGCGGATGAACTCCAGATTAAAGTCGCACAAGGCGCGAAGCCAGGCGAAGGGGGACAACTCCCAGGCGAAAAAGTGTATCCGTGGATTGCGCGGGTCCGTGCTTCGACACCGGGTGTCGGTCTGATTTCACCACCACCACATCATGACATTTATTCAATCGAAGACTTGGCTCAATTGATTCACGATCTAAAGCGGGCAAATGACGAGGCGCGGATCAGTGTTAAGCTTGTCGCAAAAGGAGGCGTCGGAACGATTGCTGCCGGTGTCGCCAAAGGACTTGCCGATGTCATCGTCATCAGTGGGCATGATGGAGGAACGGGGGCTTCCCCGAAGACGAGTATCCAACATACGGGCTTACCGTGGGAACTGGGACTCGCTGAGACGCATCAAACGCTAGCCTTGAATGGTCTGCGGGAACGGGTCAGCTTAGAAACGGACGGTAAGTTACTAACTGGACGCGATGTCGTCATCGCAGCGATGCTCGGGGCGAATGAATATGGATTTGCGACAGCACCATTGATTGCCGTCGGTTGCATCATGATGCGTGCCTGTCATCTAGATACGTGCCCGGTCGGTGTCGCGACACAGGATCCGAAGTTGCGTGAAAAATTCACCGGATCTGCCGATCACGTCGTCCATTTCATGACGTTCGTTGCGGAAGAAGTTCGTGAATATTTAGCTCAACTCGGCGTCCGTAGTCTAGCGGAACTCGTCGGACGGACGGATCTTTTAATGACATCGGATCGTTTGACGAATCACTGGAAAGCAGCCAGTCTCGACTTTTCTCGACTACTTGTTCAACCAACATATGATTCGACGTCGACACAAGCGCAAGATCATGCTGTCGCGAAGTCGTTTGACCACCGTGAAATCGCTCCGTTGCTTGATCATGATGCATTTACGGAAAAACAAACATTTGCGCTTGCGATTACGAATACAGACCGGGCAATCGGTACGAATACCGGATCACGTCTGACACGGATGTTCGGAGAAATGGGCTTACCTTCCGATCGCCTAACATTGAACCTGACAGGATCAGCCGGACAAAGCTTAGGTGCATACGTGCCTCGCGGAATGACGTTGAACGTCGTCGGGGATGCTAATGATTACGTTGGAAAGGGATTATCTGGAGGAATTCTTTCGGTTCGTCCTGATATGAAGACGAGTTTTGTTTCTTCAGAGCAAGTCATCATCGGTAACGTCGCGCTTTATGGTGCGACGAGTGGGGAACTGTACGTCAATGGACAGGCAGGCGAACGGTTCGCCGTTCGAAACAGTGGTGCGACGGCAGTCGTCGAAGGAATCGGGAATCATGGCTTGGAATATATGACGGGCGGGAGTGTCGTCATTCTCGGTGACGTCGGAAAGAACTTCGCTGCCGGTATGTCAGGTGGTGTCGCCTACGTCTTACCGAAAGACATCGCGTTGTTCCGCTCGCGCGTCAATCTCGAGCTCGTCACGATGGGCGCAGTAACAGACACGGAAGAAGCGGCACGCTTAAAAACATTTATCGAACGTCATGTCGTACGGACGAACAGTGAACAAGGACATGCGATTCTTTCAAACTGGGATCATGTTTTGAGTTCGTTTATTCGTGTCATTCCGACGACCTATCAAGTCGTCACGACATTGATGGCCGATTATGCGAAAAAAGGACATAATACGGAAGAAGCGATGTTGTTAGCGTTTGAGACACACCTCGGACGCGGAACGGGAGGTCAATAATGAAAAGACGCGATAAATTCATGAGTGTTCCTCGCCAGTCCGGACGAGAGCGCGCCAGTACAGAACGGATTCAAGACTTTAATGAATATAAAGAAGCATTTTCTGAAAGTGAGGCGTCGGAACAAGCCAGCCGATGTATGGATTGCGGAACCCCGTTTTGTCATGTCGGCGAGACCTATGGACATGTCAAAATTGGTTGTCCGGTCTACAATTTGATTCCCGAGTGGAATCTCCTCGTCGAAGAAGGAGACTTTAAAGGAGCGCTCGAGCGCCTGCATCAAACGAACAACTTCCCGGAGTTCACGGGACGTGTTTGTCCCGCACCGTGCGAAGGTTCATGTACGTTATCGATTAATGAACCGGCCGTCGCGATTAAACAGATTGAGCGTACAATCATCGATATCGGCTTTGAAAAAGGATGGGTCGTTCCGCGGGTGCCATTGAACCGGACGTCCCATCATGTGGCAGTCGTCGGTTCTGGTCCGGCAGGGCTTGCCGCGGCCGATCAATTGAATCAAGCAGGGCACCAAGTCACCGTTTTTGAACGGGAAGATCGTATCGGAGGTCTGTTGACGTACGGGATTCCGGCGATGAAGTTATCAAAAGATATCGTCGAGCGTCGTGTCGATCTGCTCAAAGCAGAAGGCATTCTCTTTAAGACCGGCGTAACGATCGGTCTTGATGTGACGCTGGACGAGCTTGAACAAGCGTTTGATGCCGTCATTCTTTGTGTCGGTGCAACGGAACCAAGAACGTTACCAAATCTTCCGACGAGCGGTGTCGGTTACGCGATGGACTATTTAACAAGCGTGACGCGCCATCTGTTGTCGAATCAATCCCTGCTTGAGCAACACGATACGCGAGGTAAAGATGTTCTCGTCATCGGTGGCGGAGATACGGGAGCGGACTGTGTCGCGACGGCACTCAGACAGGGTTGCCGTTCTGTCGTCCAGTTCGGGAAGCATGAAATGCCAGGTCAGGTCCGGGCGAACGACAACATGTGGCCGGATACACCGAACCTCTTTACACTTGACTACGGTTATGCAGAAGCATTCGATCAATTCGGACGTGATCCTCGCGAATATTTGATCGCGATCACACGTTACACGACAAGTGATTCCGGTCGCTTGACAGGGGTTTGGACGATTCATAATGAAAAAGTAAAGCAAGCAGATGGGTCAATTGAATTCCGAGCAATTGAAGGAACAGAAAAATACTATACGGTCGACTTGATGCTGATTGCAATCGGCTTCAGCGGAGTCGAGCAGACGGTCTTGAATCAACTCATCGTTGAATCAGAGCGAGGGAAAATCAAGACGAAGGGATATGCAACAAATCGGAAGGGTGTCTTCGCTGCAGGGGACGCACGGCGCGGACAGTCCTTGATTGTCTGGGCGATCCGCGAAGGGCGGGAAGTGGCAGAAGCAGTCGAACGACATCTGTCACTGATGACTCAAACGGGCTAATTCATTTAACGTCATGTATGGGAACAGTTAAGTTTCCACACATGACGTTTTTGTTGTTCCTTAAAAAAAGTCTGAAAAATGTCTGTAGAAATTAACATTTTTAATGACACATCCGCTAGGATTAAAGAAAAGAGGTGGGTGATGACGTGAAACGTCTTAAAATCGGATTCGTCTGTGATTCTGGGTTAGTAGGGAGCGTCCTAGGAGCGAACGTGCTACGAAAGCGCCTGCGACAGGAGCAGTTGCAAGTCGATGTTCAGAGTTATCGTCTGAAGGAGGTCCCTACTGAAATACATCTGATTGTCGGACCTGAGAAGATTGTCCGCCAAGTGATGGGGGTGACGGATTATCGCGTATGCATCGTCAATCATCTGTTGTCTGAAGCGGCTTACGATGAAGTGATCACTGTATTAAGAAAAGAGTTGATTAAGGTTGATTGAGTTTTCTACACGAGAACGTGAAGTCTTATTTTATTTGTTGACAAAAACAGAGCCTGTTCAAGTCCAAGAAATTGCAGAAACGCTTGGAACGTCCGAACGGACCATTCAGCGTGAACGAGAACCGATTGCTCAAACAATTGCTTCTTTTCAGTTAGAACTGGATTATATTCGAGGAAGAGGATTAGTGCTCGTTGGGGATGAAAGTGACAAACGGAAGCTCCGAGAGGCATTGTTATTATCACATAAAGCATTACCTTCGACGGATGACCGGCAAGTTGAGCTCACTTATCGTCTCTTACAAGAACCGGGCATGATTAAATTACAGGCACTTGCGCATGCGATGTACATCGCACCGAGTACGATCAGTCAAGATTTAGAGCGGATTGATGAATGGTTTCAACAATATGATTTAGAGTTGCGGCGGAAGAAGGGGATCGGAGCTGAAGTCATCGGCGAAGAAATCAATAAGCGTCGTTTATTGCTTTCGCTTATTTTCACGCAATGGGATGTATTGTCCTTTTACCGGTTGCTCCAAGGGGATCTTAATCAATTACCCGATCTTTTGCATCCGGCGCGTAATCAGTGGGTCGAAGCAATCAATCAATCCTATGCAGTAATCGCTCCCGTAATAAAGCAACAGGAACTGAGCGACCGGTCAATTATGCGAGCCACACTTAGTTTGGCGCTCCAAGCGATTCGGATGGAAATATTTCCAATGCGCTATGAATTGAAAACGTACCCGGTCGAAGTGCTTCAACGGGTAGACATCATCGGACGACGTCTACCCTATGCGTTGACAGTTGCGGAGCGTCAATGGATTTCAGAAGAACTACGCAATTTTCAACAAGATCAACTAGACAGTTCTGAAGAATTGGTCATTCGATTGCGCGTCAAGCGATTGATTGAGGAAGTCTCTCTTTTGTATGGAGAGCAGTTTACAGAAGACAGTGCCCTTGAGCGGGGACTCGTTTCCCATA
This sequence comes from Exiguobacterium sp. N4-1P, assembly GCF_002214325.1. Classification (NCBI taxonomy): domain Bacteria; kingdom Bacillati; phylum Bacillota; class Bacilli; order Caryophanales; genus Exiguobacterium; species Exiguobacterium sp. N4-1P. Next base: position 1,603,084 of record NZ_CP022236.1, on the reverse strand, counting down.
TCATGTCCTATACGCGACAAAACGTCATCAATCCGTCTTATGTCATCAAGCAGATTGAAAGGGAGTATCCACGGCTGTTCGATTCGGTTAAACAGGTGGCGCAAACCGTCTTTTCGGATCAAGCGTTTGCTGATCATGATTTAGCATTTTGGGTGATGCATTTTGGAGCGGTATTAAGTAGACCTGTCGTAAAAGTTCCGTATCGCGTTCTGGTCGTTTGTTCAGCAGGACTTGGCTCTTCCAAATTATTAATGAACCGGTTGCGACAAGAGTTTTTAGAACTTGATCAAATCGAAAATTCTTCCTTGTTCGGGATTGATCGTTTGAATTTAACTGATTACGACTTTGTATTATCGACGGTTCCGTTGCCGGATATCAGTCAACCACATTTACTCGTCAACCCCTTACTTCCGCAAGATGAAGTCGATCGCGTCAGAAAACTGCTTGTCTCGCTTCCGAAATCATTTAAACAACCCGCCCGAAAAGAGGTAAAGGGGTGGTTAGATTTAAAACGATTAGAACAACTTGTGAAAACGGCACGTGAATTGACAGAATTTTTTTCGATTGAGTCGATTGCTTCACAGTCAGAAGGCCTAGAAGAGCTGCTTCTTGAAGTAAGTAATGTGATGGTTATGAAAGATATCGCGCATTCAGCGGTCCAGCTGTCGACACAATTGTTGCGGCGGCATGAAATGTCAGGTCTTGGAATTCCAGGAACACGGCTCGCATTATTCCATGGACGTGACAGTTCAATCAAACAGGGTGCCTTTTTAATTTTCGAGCTGAATCAAGCTATCGATTTGCTCGGAATGGATCAAGTCATCCATCCAGTTGAGCGGATTTTAGTACTTGTCGCGCCCGAACAAGCACCGGATGAACTTCTTCAATTGCTGAGTTCAATCAGTGGTGCAATCATTGAAAGTGAAGAACGGACGACTCAGTTTGAATATGGCGATGAACAACAATTGGACACCGTCCTCAATGAAACATTCCGCAAAGTCATTGAACGGGAGTTGAATGTTACGGAAGTTTGATGTGATGAATGAATCGAATAGACAATGAAAAATGGAATTCGTCTCGTGACGAATTCCATTTTTCATTGTCCGCTGTACTATCTTTTTCACTTGTCCAACTACCTTGCCAAAACGCGAACTAGGAAAGATTGAGTAAGCGTTTGCAAGCAGTATACAATAAACATGTAGCAAAGAACGACTAACTGAATTTAATGAAATGGAGGCTATAGAGATGGCAACTGCAACTAAAGGAATCCGTGGATTACGGGTACAAGTACAACGATTTGGGAGTTTTTTAAGTGGGATGGTCATGCCGAATATCGGTGCATTCATCGCTTGGGGAATCATTACAGCACTATTCATTCCAACCGGTTGGGCTCCAAACGCAAGTTTAGCGGAGTTGGTAGGTCCGACAATCACGTATCTCTTACCGCTCTTAATTGGTTTTACTGGTGGTAAATTAATGCATGACGTTCGAGGGGGTGTCGTCGGGGCGCTCGCAACGATGGGTGTCATCGTCGGGACGGAAATTCCGATGTTCCTTGGAGCAATGATCATGGGGCCTCTCGGTGGATTCGTCATCAAGAAATTTGATCATTTCATCGAAGGAAAAGTGAAACCAGGTTTAGAAATGCTCGTTAACAACTTCTCTGTCGGCATCATCGGTGGTTTGTTGATGATTGGAGGATTTGAAATCTTCGGTCCGATCATGACTGGGTTGGATGATGTCATGGCGGCGGCAGTTGGTGCAATCGTCAGCGCACAATTATTACCACTTGCGAGTCTCTTCATCGAACCCGCAAAAATCTTATTTTTAAATAACGCCATTAACCACGGAATTTTAAGTCCACTTGGTCTCGATCAAGTCAGTGAAGCAGGAAAATCCGTTTTGTTCTTACTTGAAGCGAATCCGGGTCCAGGGCTTGGATTATTACTCGCATACTCAGTCTTTGGTTCAGGTGCAGCGAAAAAAACAGCGCCAGGTGCTGCATTCATCCAGTTCATCGGTGGGATTCATGAAATTTACTTCCCGTACGTACTAATGAAGCCAGTTCTTCTTCTCGGTATGATCGCGGGTGGAATGAGTGGGATTTTGACATTTGTTATATTTGATGTCGGTCTTGTCGCTCCGGCTTCACCAGGTAGTATCATCGCTGTTCTTGCGATGGCAGCACGTGGATCATATGTCGGCTTGATTGCGGGTGTTCTCATCTCTGCAACGGTAACGTTCGTAATTTCTGCTGTCTTACTCAAAACGAGCAAAGCGAAGGAAACGTCACTTGAAGAAGCAACGGCGAATGTCGGTGCAATGAAAGGTAAGAGTTCAATCACGTCATCACTTGTCGCAGCAGATTCTAAAAAATCACTCGCTGAAGTCGAACACATTATCTTTGCGTGTGATGCTGGAATGGGTTCGAGTGCGATGGGAGCTTCCGTTCTCCGGAATAAGATCAACAAGGCTGGCTTGCCGATTAAGGTGACGAACACGTCAATCAGTAACCTGCCAGCAGACGCAGAGTTCGTCATTACGCACCAAGATTTGACGGAACGTGCAGTCGAACAAGTTCCAGATGCAGAACATCGCTCGGTCGAAAACTTCTTGAATGCTGCATATTACGATCAGCTCGTTCAAGAAATTGAAAAGGCACGCAATAAAATTTCTTAAAAATTAGAGGGGGATTTACAATGGCAACAGCAATGAAACTAACAGAAGATATGATTTTACTCGATCAGCAATTCGATTCAGAAGAAGCGGCAATTCGTGCGGCGGGGAAACTCCTCGTCGATCACGGTTTTGTCCGCCCGGCCTATGTGGACTCGATGTTAGCTCGAAACGAAATGTCGAGTGTATATATTGGAAATCATGTTGCGATTCCACACGGTACGGAAGAAGCAAAAAGTGAAGTCGAAAAATCAGGATTATCGATTCTTCAAGTCCCGGGCGGTGTAACGTTCGGTACTGAACCAGCAAAATTAATCATTGGGATTGCTGGTGTTGGTGATGAGCATTTGGAGATTTTATCAAATATCGCAGTGATTTGCTCAGATGAAGACAATGTCGAGCAGTTGATTCAAGCGAAAACGAAGCAAGAAATCATCGAACTGTTATCGATGGAGGTGTAAAAATGAAAGCCGTTCATTTTGGAGCAGGTAATATTGGACGTGGCTTCATCGGATTACAACTTGTGAAGTCAAACTACGAAGTTTGTTTTGTTGACGTCAACACGACCGTAGTAGACGAATTAAAGTCTCGAGGCACATATGAAGTCGGCTATGCAGCTGAAGGAATGGCAAATGAGACCGTAACTGGTGTTACGGCACTCAATAGTATGACGGAAGCAAACGATGTCATCGCAGCAATTGCAGACGCAGAAATTGTTACGACGGCTGTCGGACCAGCACTGCTTTCGAAAATTGCACCCCTGATTGCTAAAGGGTTGGAAAAACGAACAAAAAATCAACCCATTTATGTCGTCGCTTGTGAAAACATGATTGGTGGATCGACACACTTACAAACAGAAGTGGCACGTCATACGACGTTAACTGAAGCTGCAAGTTATTTTCCAAATGCAGCGGTCGATCGTATCGTACCGCTTCAGCGTCATGAAGATCCGTTGTACGTTGAAGTCGAACCATTTTTTGAATGGGTGATTGAAACGAAACGATTGCCGGCAGATTATCCAGTTTTAGAAGGCGTAACATATGTCGAGGAAATTACACCATTCATCGAACGAAAGCTGTTCACTGTCAATACAGGTCATGCACTCACATCGTATCTAGGTGCATTATTCGAAAATGAAACGATTGCCCAAAGCCTGCAAGATCATCGTGTCCGACGCGGGGTCCAGACGGCTCTTTACGAAACAGGATGGTTGTTACTAGAAAAATACGGGTTTGACGCGAAAGAGCATAGTGCTTATATCCAAAAGAATATTCAACGGTTCGAAAATCCGCGGATTCATGACGAAATCGTTCGTGTTGCCCGTTCGCCAATCCGTAAACTCAGTCCGAATGATCGCCTTGTCAAACCAGCGCGTGAATTGATGGAGCGTGGCATCGAAGCGAATGGACTAGCACTCGGAATCGCAGCGGCGTTAACGTATTCTGACCCGAATGATTCGGAATCTGTTGAATTGAAAACATTTATCGAAACAAAGGGGATCGAAGAGACTTTAGTGACGTATCTTGGCCTTCAGCCGAATGAGCGTCTCGGTCAATTAATCATCAGCCAATATAATCAAATCAATGATTCAATCAATTCGCTTGCTTAAGTAGTTAGGGAAGGGTAAAGAAATCGGGCGTGCGTCCTCAGTGATGCACGCCCGATTTCTTTTTAACGATGTCTATTCTTAACATAAATGAACAAGAATTTGTATACGAGATTTGGAATATTCGAAAACGAATATTATTTCCGTCAAATAGATTGTACGCTATAGAAACGGAACCTGTCTGTTTCGATTTTTTCTATAAGAAGGTGGAAACATGCTGAATTATAAAGTGAACGTCTATATGATCAATGGTTCTCGACCAAAGAATGGGAAATCGGGTAGTTTCAAAAATTTGATTTATACGAGTCAGTTTCTTTCCTACACACCTGTCGACTTAGTGCATCAATTGATTTTAAATCGATTGATGATTGAACAAGATAAAAATACAGGATTGATGTATACACTTGAAGTCAATACCGTGATTGATCAATATGTCGTCGATGTCCGTGTTTATGCAGAAAAGACGGTTGATCCGCAAATCGAGCGTGATTTGATTGAAATCATTGAACGTGAAGAAGTCAGACACATCCCATCCCTTGAAATCGGAAAACCAGACTTTGCGGAATTCGCGCATCTCGTTCTTCATGTTAAAGAGTCAAGTTTACGGTTTACCCAAGACCGTGTACAAAGCATCTTCGACGAGTCTGGCGTTCGTGGAAGAATCATTCTTCAAAAGGAACGGATCGATAGCCATGAACCTTCGCATTCAATCCAATTGTTGATCGGTGGTTCGGAAAAAAGTTTATATAGTTTATCGCAGTACCAACTCGATCCGTTGTTCCGGAAATATGGTCTCGTGATTCAATCATTGAATTTATTGCCATTTGACTTATTTTCGATTCGGGAAAAAGTAGCGATGTTATCTTCAGCAGACGAATCACGACTATGGATTGATGATATCACGACTTCTAAGAATGGCAGAAGCCATCAAATTTGTTTTCATGATGGGCAGGAATGCATGACCGTCATCTGTGATTATCGTGGGTCGATTCGTTCGTACAAATGTTCTTGAACTACCTCCACCTACGCTACGCTAAGAGGTGGAAGGTTCCTGAGTGATCCGACCTATCGGTCGAAACTTTATCAGGCTAACCCCGTCGTTCCGACGGTTGAGAGTTAATCTTGTCAGTTTCTTTTGCACGGATGCCTACTTTGCTTGGTTTTCGCTACTTCGGTCATTCGCAAGGTGAACGTTGAAGATTTTACGTGACAGACGAACTCCCTGTCACAACCCTATATCTTCAGTTTTTAAAGAACATAACATTGATTTTATTCCTGATTTTGAGTGTTTTTGAACCAAGAATGTCGTGCAATTGACGTGTCTCAAGACACGTCGCATACATAAGACAAACCTTCATTTCCAAGTGGAAATGAAGGTTTGTCTTATGTATGCGTAAAAAATATGACACTCCATTAGGATTCCGACTGGAATCCCATGACCAATTGGCCAATTTTTTGAGGTTCAGGGCAGCAAAAGTGAGCATGGCCTGCATCGTCACTTTTTTTAACCCGCGGTAGCGAATCCAACGCATGCCATGCTTTTCTTTCGCGTCGGCAAAGACACGTTCGATTGTCTCTTTTCGTCGGGCATACAGCTGCCTATTAACCGGTGTGTGGCGAAGGTGCTCGACTTCGTCGATTGCATCTTGCCAGACATGCCGATGAATCACTTTCTGCATCGTCTGACTTTTCGTATACCGTTCTAGAAATGGACAAGTTTCGCAGATTTTTGGATCTGATACGTACTCCCGTCTTCATTCCCGTGTAGTTGTTCGATAGACAAGCTGCTGATCATTTTCACAGAGATAGCAATCGTAATACGCATCATAATAAAAATGATACTATCGTGAATATTACCTGGTGTGACAATTGTCCCGAGGACAAAACCATTCCGATCACATGCTGTATGAAAGGAATAGGCGAATTGCTTTTCACGCTTCCCCTTCACGTAATATCCTGACTCAGGATCCGTGGTACTCTCCTTCGTCAAACGTCGATCATTCTCGTCCTTCTTCTTGGGGGTAAAACGCTTTTTTTTTCCGTGCGCCTCACAATCATCATTGATTTCTTGTTCCAGTTCATCTTGATAAAAACGTGCTGCACGACGAACATGTTTCTTTTTATATTTCCGCTTATTCGCATTTGCTTTGACGTGTGTCGAATCGATAAACAGGACCACTGGGTCCACGAATCCAGCATCGACGCCTTGGGTCAGAATTTTGTAGAAGATATCTTCAAAAATCGTCGTGTCTTGGAAGCGTCGGACATAGTTTTTTCCGAAGGTTGAAAAATGAGGAACCTTTTCATCCAATCCAAGTCCTAGGAACCAACGATAGGCGACGTTCGTTTCGATTTCTTGGATCGTCTTCCGCATAGAAGGAATACCGAATAAATATTGAAGAAGAGCCATCTTGATTAAGAGAACAGAATCCACGCTAGGTCCTCCGTTATTTTCACAGTACAACTTTTCAACCAATGGATAGATGAATTGAGAGTCCATCACCTGATCGACCTTGCGAACCAAGTGGTCCGCAGGAACCAATTGTTCGAGTGTGACCGTGATGTTTTCAGAACGATGGGGTTGATTTCGTTTTCCCATCATGGGAAACCCTCCTTCGTGGTATATTTCTTTTACGTTATAATATGAAAGAAAGCTAAAAAAGCCTCGATTTCCAATCTAATCGCTTCCTAGTGGAAAGCAAACAGGAGCGACCCTGCAGTGAAGCGAAGCGGCGCGATGTTTGCCACAGGAAGACGATTAGGGAGGAAAGAGAGAGCAAAAAAAGATGGGAGATCACATTCAAGTGACCTTCCATCTAGTTTGTCTACACGCTGTGACGTGTCTCAAGACACGTCTTGCTCGAAGGCGATTCATCTCCTACCTGCGCTGGGCTTCGCCCTGAGACGCTTAGAGGTGGGAGTATTCTCGCCTGATTTTGATAAACGGCAACTAAACGTTTAAGATACCTCTGATTCGGCTAAAACATAATTAGAGCAGAATAGAGAATTGGAGATGATGAACATGTTGTCAGCGAAACAAATCGAGGAATTCAAAGAACGTCTACTTAAGGAAAAAGATAAAACGGAATCGAACATCGAGAACCGTGAAACAGATTACGACGAAGGCGCACTTTCAAGTTATGATAATCATCCTGGAGATTCAGGTGACGAATTATTTTTACGGGAACGGGATCAAGCGATCACGGATTTAGAAACAGACATGTTATCTGACGTCGATCTTGCCCTAGAAGCAATCGAAGAAGGCACGTACGGAATCTGTAAGGTATGTGGAAAAGAAATCGAGCTAGAGCGTCTCGATATCATTCCTGAAACACTCTTATGCATTGATGATGCGAAAGAAGAAGCTGAAAAAAATAGCTTGAATGAGCAACAACGACCGGTCGAAGAGGATGTACTCGATCCATCTGTTACAGCGACGGGAAAAGATATTGATGGAGATACGGATGGCTTTAGTAAAGTCAGTGACTTCGGAAACTCAGACTCGCCGTCAGATAATGAAGATGGCATCGACACGACGCGTTCATAAGAGGTTGATTAAGAGATGCAAGACAGGGGGCGATAATCGTTTCCTGTCTTGCATTTTTCAATCAAAAAAGTTAACGGAAAATTTTGACTTTTCATACTTATTTGTTAGTATGTACATGAGGGGTTTTTTTACGGGGGACCAAAATGAAAGCGCATACAAAAACTTCTCGGGTTGACCATTTTATTTGAGGGAGGAAAACAGTCATGATTTACGAGATTCCAAACACACAAGGGTCAAAAGTACAGTACAGAGATCGTTATGAAAATTTCATCAACGGGAAATGGACGGCACCCGTCAATGGAGAATATTTTGATGACATCACACCGGTCACCGGGAAGGTATTATGCCAAGTCGCGCGTTCGACAAAAGAAGATATCGAATTAGCACTCGATGCCGCACACGCAGCCAAAGAGGCGTGGGGAAAAACATCGGTCGCGGAACGGTCGAACATCTTAAATAAAATCGCCAATCGGATGGAAGAAAATTTAGAACTTTTAGCCTACGCCGAGACGCTAGAAAACGGGAAAGCCGTCCGCGAGACGTTAAACGCAGATTTACCACTGGCGATTGATCATTTCCGTTATTTCGCCGGTGTCATCCGGGCGCAAGAAGGATCTGTCGGGGAACTTGATAACGATACCGTCGCCTATCATTTTCATGAGCCGCTCGGCGTCGTCGGTCAAATCATTCCGTGGAACTTCCCGATTCTGATGGCCGTCTGGAAACTAGCACCGGCATTAGCTGCCGGAAACTGTGTCGTCTTAAAACCGGCAGAACAGACACCGGCAAGTATTTTACTCTTGACTGAAATGATTGAAGACTTGCTCCCGGCAGGCGTCTTAAATATCGTCAACGGGTTTGGTTTAGAGGCAGGGAAACCACTTGCGTCGAGCAAACGGATTGCGAAAATCGCCTTCACGGGTGAAACGACGACAGGTCGCTTAATCATGCAGTATGCGTCACAAAACATTATTCCCGTTACACTTGAATTAGGTGGAAAATCTCCGAACATCTTCTTTGAAGATATTATGGACGCCGATGACGCCTTTTTCGATAAAGCAATCGAAGGGTTACTAATGTTTGTCTTGAATCAAGGGGAAGTCTGTACCTGTCCATCGCGGGCGTTGATTCAGGAGTCGATTTATGAACCGTTCATGGAGCGGGTACTTGAACGCGTCAAAGCAATCAAACTCGGCAATCCACTTGACGGCGACGTCATGATGGGTGCACAGGCATCGAATGAACAAATGGAAAAAATTCTATCTTATCTAGAAATCGGTAAATCAGAAGGCGCAGAATGCCTGATTGGTGGAGAACGCAATCAGATGGACGGCAATCTTGCGGACGGTTTCTACATCCAGCCGACGATCTTTAAAGGGCACAACAAGATGCGGATTTTCCAAGAAGAAATTTTTGGACCGGTTCTGTCCGTCACGACGTTCAAAACGGATGACGAAGCGCTTGAGATTGCGAACGATACGTTATATGGTCTCGGTGCCGGTGTATGGACGCGCGACATGAACCGTGCCTATCGCTTCGGACGGGCGATTGAAGCAGGACGTGTCTGGACGAATTGTTACCATCAGTACCCTGCCCATGCGGCATTCGGCGGTTACAAGATGTCCGGGATTGGTCGAGAAAATCATAAAATGATGCTCAATCATTACCAGCGGACGAAAAACCTTCTCGTTAGCTATAGCCCGAACAAACTCGGTTTCTTCTAAGCGAAGAAAGGAAGTGTCCGTATGGTCGAACGTGTCCTTGCTACAGCGGCGACGCTCGAGTTGAGTGACAAGTTACGAGCAAAGCATGGACCCCTCATCTTTCATCAATCCGGGGGGTGTTGTGATGGCAGTTCACCGATGTGCTTTGCGGAAGGGGATTTATTTCTCGCAGATCACGATTTATTGATTGGGACGATTGGCGGCTGTCCATTTTATATTCATGAAGATCAGTATACGTATTGGAAACACACGCAACTCCTCATCGATGTTGTCGATGGGCGCGGTGGCATGTTTTCGCTTGAAGGGGTCGAAGGGAAACGTTTTCTGACCCGATCCCGTGCCTTTACGGATGAAGAGTACGCTACACTTCAGACTGACACTAGATGACCCCCTTTAAAACATCTGAAACTGCTTCGCGTGAGAGATGTCACCGAGGCAGTTTTAGGTGTTTTTTCATTTGCTGTGTGAGGGGAACGTTAGCACGAAATTTGGTTTCTCTATGCGAAGAGCGGTATAATAAAAGCAACATTTTTTAAAAGGAGGTCTTGTTGATGGTTGAGTTTACACGATTGACGTCCATTGATGCCGTGCAGTCCTGGTATTCGGTTCAGGGTGCTAGTTTTTTATACGTCTCAAGCCCGAATTGTTCCGTCTGTGAATCCTTGTTCCCACAAATCGAACCCATCATGTTGGAACACCCAGAAATTCGATCGGCGCGTGTCGATGTATCGGACGTTCCCGAAATTGCAGGAGCGTTATCCATTTTCACCGCCCCTGTCTTACTTTTGTTTTTAGACGGAAAAGAGATGCACCGCGAGGCACGAATCGTCCCAATCGAACGATTCCGTCGACGTGTGGAGCAGATTGGTGAATTTGTAAAATCAGAAATCATCGATTTAGAAAATTAATCGTTAACTGAAGGAGGAAGAAGATGAGGTATCCATTTTTCGGCTGGACAGGGCAAACAATTGGTATAACAGCATTATCTTCCGGCTTACCTGATGCGCTCCATCCTTTACTCGAAGAATCCAAGTTACGTTTAGAGGACCGGCAGATGGAGACGATGATTGGTGATACGGTTTGGACACAAAAGAAAGCACAGAGTACAACAGCAGCGGTTCGGGCATCTGAATTGATGCAGATGTTCCAAAACCCAGATATCGATGCGATCCTGCCGCCGTTTGGTGGCGAACGCGCCTTGGATGTATTACCGCATCTAGACTTTTATGAACTGCCGGTGAAATGGTTACTCGGATATTCAGATACGAGTACGGTCTTGTTCGCAATTACCGTAAAAACGGGGATTGCGACAGCACATGGTCCGAACGTGCTTGAGTTGAGAAGTGAAGAATGGGACGAGACGACAGCTGCTTGGCGTCGCGTGCTTGCAACACCGCGTGATGGTTCCGTGACCCAGTGGATGTCGACAAGGTTTCAAACAGCCTGGAATCACGACGTCCGCCCTGAGCGCTTTATGTTCCATTTCGATCAACCGACGGAATGGAAAACTCTGAATCCATCCATCACTCAGGTGACGGGTCGACTTCTCGGAGGATGCCTCGAAACCGTCCGTCATTTAATCGGTACGCCTTATGGCGATGTCCGTGCATTTCAAGAACAACAACTCGAGGGTGAACCGATTCTTTGGTACTTCGAAGCCTGTGAAGCCAGCGCGACTGATCTTCACCGTTCCTTGATGCAGATGCATCTTGCCGGCTGGTTTGATAACGCAACTGGTATTTTGTTTGGTCGAACAAGCGCAGGGCAGGCAATCGAAGACTATGCATTACTGGATGTCTACCAAATGATTGCAACAGAGACAGGACTGCCGATTTTTTATGATTTCGACATCGGTCATCAGCCGCCCCAATTGACACTCGTCAATGGTGCGACGGCAACAGTGACGCTTCAAGGAAAAGATTCACGGCTTGATATGACATTCAACTAAGGAGATTTCATATGGCGACACGACATTTTCAATCGCTTGGTGCATATAAGCGAATCTACATCAATCCGGAAACACGCCGGATGACGTTACCAGAACCTTTTTATGATGCACTCGGACTGACGGATGAAGTAATGATTGCGCAAGTCGGACAAGTCCTCGTCATGCGCAATCCAGACGAGATGGTCGAGATGGAGACCGAATTATTATCGCAAATCGTTGAAGAAGGATTTGCGGGGCAAGAGCTCATTCGCGAATTCGCTTACCGGAAGGCCCAGCATGAACAACGGTTGCGCCAGCACATATTACAAGATGATCATCCAGAGTCGTCAGCTCAACTAGAAATCGAACTATAACAACGAGGAGTGGGGACCGGATGCGAACAGGTACAAAAATTGGTTTAGGCGTGATTGGTTCAGGGATGCTTGCAGCAAGCTATTACTTTTACGAAATGGCAATCGCAACGAATCCGAAACCTTTCTTGACGAACAACCGTGATTTAAGTGACGAGATGGTCCGATTGATGCAACCGGGTCAGACATGGATTAAGGAACAACCGTTAGAACTCGTCGCGACGCAAGCACATGATGGATTGACGCTTCGCGCACATTACTTACCGCCACTCGTTCCGTCCGATCGAGTCGTCATTCTCGTACATGGTTACGGTGGTGTCGGAACAGACTTAGCAGGATTCGCCTATCTGTATCATCAAGCGGGTTTTCATGTGTTGATGCCGGACAATCGTGGTCACGGAAAAAGTGACGGAAATTACATCGGTTTCGGGTGGCATGACCGGCAAGACTGTCTGCGCTGGATCGACTATTTAGTCGGATGTGTTGGTACGGATTCTTCCATCTTTTTACATGGTGTATCGATGGGGGGCGCGACGGTTTTGATGACGAGTGGAGAGACATTACCTGCTCAAGTCAAAGGCATCATCTCCGACTGTGCTTATACATCAGTCAACGCAGTCCTCGCCTATCAGATGAAACGGATGTATCGTTTGCCGCACTTTCCGTTCCTTGCGATGACGAGTTTATTGACGAAATTAAAGGCTGGTTACTTCTTCAGTGAAGCTTCCGCATTAAAACAAGTCAAAAAGGCGGCGGTACCGATCTTATTCATTCATGGGGATGCAGATACGTTCGTTCCGACATCGATGGTCTATGAACTGTATGATGCTTGCCAAACGAAGAAGGAACTCGTCGTCATTCCGAATGCGGCACATGCAATGGCTTATTTTGAAGCACCCGATCGATACGATGAAGTCGTCGAGGCGTTTGTTCGGCGCGTATTGTCAGCATGACAAATGAAAGTGTATGAAGCGGAAGGAATGGATTGACAAAAATCAGTCCATTTCGTATTCTACAATCATATAAGTCATGTCGTCGTGGCGGAATCGGTAGACGCGCTAGACTCAGAATCTAGTGGTGGCAACACTGTGGAGGTTCAAGTCCTCTCGGCGGCATTTCCATAAGTTGAAGACCTGTTAGTAGGTCACAGACTGTAGACAAACTAGATGGAAGGTCACTTGCATGTGATTTTCTATCTTTTTTTGTTCTCTCTTTCCTTCCTAAGCGTCTTCCTGTGGCAAACATCGCGCCGCTACAGCGAAGCTGCAGGGTCGCTCCTGTTTGCTTTCCACTAGAAAGCGATTAGATCGAAAATCGCGACTTTTTTAGTTTTCTTTCAGATAATTCAGTTTTTTTACCAAAACATGTTTCAAAGGGACCATTATTAAGGAAAATATCCTAATAGAGGGCCGTGCCTTCAAAAGAAGGGGGTAAAAAGTATGAATAAACGTTTTTCTATCTTATTTTTATTGATGGGATGTCTGTTCGTATTAAGTGCGTGTAGCATCGGTTCAAATGATGATTCATCGTCAGAGGACAAAACGTACAAAGTCGGGATCGACGTCACCTATCCACCATTCGAGTACAAGGACGGGGATACGTACAAAGGAATCGATATCGATTTGATTCAAGCGATTGCAGACGACCAAAACTTCAAGATTGAATTTGAAGCGATGGACTTTAGCGGAATCATTCCTGCTCTGCAGGCGGATCAACTCGACATCGCGATTGCCGGGATGAGTATCACACCGGAACGTGAAAAAGTCGTTACCTTCTCTGACCCGTACTTTGAAGCCGGACTGATTCTTGTCGTCAAAGACAACAATGATGACATCAAGTCGGTTGATGATTTAAAAGGGGAACGCGTGGCAGTTAAAAAAGGGACGACGGGGGCAAAGTATGCAACGGATAACGCGGATAAGCTAGGCATTAAAGTTACACAATTCAATGATAGTCCAGCGATGTTCCAGGAAGTCAAAAATGGGAATGCAGCAGCCTTGATTGAAGACTATCCAGTCATCTCGTATGCCAACAAACAACAAAACCTTGGTCTGAAACTCGTGGGAGATCGTTTAAATGGTGATAATTACGGGATTGCCGTCCTTAAAGGGGAAAACGAAGACTTGATGAAAAAAATCAATACAGGTTTAGCGAATTTAAAAGACAGTGGCGAGTACGACGAAATCGTTGATCGTTATTTAAAATAATCACCCGATTGAGTGAATGATGAGGGAGTTGAGCTGCTGATGGAAGTAGCAAAAGCTGCATTTCCGTTTTTCTTAGATGGGTTACAAGTTACCTTATATATCTTTATCATCGCCGTCATCGCAGGATTCTTGATTGGTCTCATCGTTGCCTTGATGCGCTTGTCTCCATTAAAACTTTTAAATGGGATCGCAATCGTTTATATCGATGTGATCCGTGGGACACCGTTCATCGTTCAACTGTTCTTCATTTATTTTGGTTTGAACTCACTCGAATGGTTATCGATGGACCGGATGTACGCGGGGATTTTGACGGTCGCGATCAATGCAGGGGCCTATTTTGCAGAAATCATCCGGGCCGGTATCCAGTCGATTGACAAAGGTCAAACCGAAGCCGCACGATCGCTCGGGATGACGGGCCGTCAAACGATGGTCCAAATCATTTTACCGCAAGCTTTTCGGAGAATGTTGCCGACCATTACGAACCAATCGATCATTAGTTTAAAGGATACTTCGTTGCTCTCGATTATCGGCATCGCCGATTTGACGCAACAAGGACAAGTCCAGCAAGCGACGACGTTTGAACCGTTCATCGTCTGGTCCGTCGTCGGCTTAATGTATTTCGTCATCATCTATCTGCTGTCGATGTTAGCGAAATTCTTGGAACGGAGGTTTACGCTACGATGAGTATCATTCAAGTAGATAACTTAAAAAAGTCATTCGGAAAAAATGAAGTCCTAAAGGATATCTCCGTTGAAGTAGAAGAGAAAGAAGTAGTTTGCGTCATTGGTCCATCTGGTTCTGGGAAAAGTACGTTTCTTCGTTGTCTGAATCGTCTGGAAGACATTACAGGTGGGACAGTCATCATCGATAAGCACAATATTACGGACCCGAAAGTCGACATCAATAAAGTCCGAGAAGAAGTTGGGATGGTCTTTCAGCACTTTAATCTCTTTCCGCATAAGACGGTTTTAGATAATGTTATGCTCGCACCGATTAAAGTCCGTAAAACGGAAAAGGGACAAGCAAAGGAACGTGCGCTTGCATTACTTGATAAGGTAGGGCTCCGCGAAAAAGCGGACAACTATCCTGGAGAACTTTCAGGCGGACAAAAACAACGGGTCGCGATTGCCCGTGCACTCGCGATGAATCCGAAAATCATGTTGTTCGACGAACCGACATCGGCACTTGATCCGGAGATGGTCGGGGATGTCCTTGAAGTCATGAAACAATTGGCGATCGAAGGGATGACAATGATTGTCGTGACACATGAAATGGGCTTCGCCCGTGAGGTCGGAGATCGTGTACTCTTTATGGACGGCGGCTATATCGTCGAAGAAAATGTTCCGAGTGAACTGTTTGATTCTCCGCAACATGAACGGACCCAATCGTTTTTAAGTAAAGTGTTGTAAACGAGGACGCCGGTGCCTGAAAGATAGGCATGGGCGTTTCTTTTCGTGTGCAGAAATGACACTACCGTGAAAGAAATGTTTGTATCATAAATCACTGATGCTGACATCATAAGAAAAACTTATACATTTAGCACAGAGAAATTGGGAATTCGAAACGCACTGGGGCTTAAGAAGTAGTAAGATAATAACTAAGGCAAACACTTTGGTATAAACGCCTTCAGTCGTGGTCATCCATCTTAATTCATAGAGGAAGTGCCACTGTCGATTTTTTATGCCACTATATTTGAAAGCGCTAACAGGTAGAGAGTTGGGAACGGGCTGTGTTGAGCAGCTCAAAGGGTGAAATGAATGAAACGGGGGGAACCGTACATGGCAAGCCGGGAACAGGAGAAACAAGCATTTTATGGACCGAACCTTGGGTACATCATCGAGATGTACGAACGATTTTTAGAAGATGCTTCTTCGATTGACGAAGAGACGCGTGCTTATTTTGAAACACACGGTGCTCCGGTCACAGAAACTGTCACACCAGTGCACGTAGAAACAGGGGATTTCGAAAAATATTTAGCCGCGCATCGTCTCGCAGAACGTATTCGGGCGAAGGGTCACCTTGCGGCAGATATTTATCCGTTGAAAGATCATCCGCGTGAGAACGAATTGCTTGAATTAGAGCAGTTCGGATTAACGGAGGCAGATTTACGGACGATGCCGGTCTCACTCGTTTGTCCAGATCCACCTGCAGGTCTTTCGGACGCATTCGAAGCGATTGAGCACTTAAAAGCGCAATACACGGGAGCGGCGGCAGTCGAACTCCAACACGTTGATGATTTAGACGAAAAGAAATGGTTACGTCAAAAAGTCGAACAAGGTGCATTGACGGCGAAACTGACGAATGACCAAAAGAAACAACTTTTCAAACGACTAGCTGAAACGGAGTTGTTCGAGAAGTTTCTTCATAAAACATATGTCGGACAAAAACGTTTTTCAATCGAAGGACTCGACGCGATGGTTCCATTGCTTGATACGATTATCGGTCACTTGATTGCGAACGGTTCAGAAACGATCAATATCGGGATGGCTCACCGTGGACGCTTGAACGTGCTCGCTCACGTGCTCGGGAAACCGTACGAAATGATTTTCGCAGAGTTCCAGCACGCGCCAAATCATGACCTTGTCCCGTCAGAAGGGTCAATCGGAATTACGTATGGTTGGACAGGCGATGTTAAGTATCACCTCGGGCTCAATCGCAAAATGGAACAACAATCGACGAACGTCCGCGTGACACTTGCGAACAACCCGTCACACCTCGAGTTCGTCGATCCTGTCGTCGAAGGGTTCACGCGGGCGGCGCAAGACGATCGCTCCGGCAAGGGGATGCCGACGCAAAGTCAAAATAAAGCAGCCGCGATTTTAATTCATGGTGATGCTGCCTTCCCTGGTCAAGGAATTGTCGCAGAGACCTTGAACATGACGAACTTGAAGGGGTACAACACGGGCGGTACGATTCATATCATCGCCAACAATACGATTGGCTTCACGACAGAGCCAACCGATTCACGGTCGACACGTTATTCGAGTGACTTAGCGAAAGGTTATGAGATTCCGATCTTCCACGTCAATGCGGATCAGCCGGAAAGCTGTTTAGCAGTCGCGCTCTTAGCAAGCGAATACCGTGCGAAGTTCAACAAGGATGTCTTGATTGATTTGATCGGATATCGCCGGTTTGGTCACAATGAGATGGATGAGCCGATGAATACGAACCCGGTCCTGTATGAGTTGATCCATAACCATGACACAGCGCGTGTCCTTTATGCAAAAGATCTTGTCGAACGCGGGGAAGTATCGCAAGAGGAAGTCAAAACGATCGAAGCTGAGATTAGTGATGTGATGAAAGCGGCGCGCGAAAAAGTACCAAACGTCGAAAAAGAATACGGGGGCATCATGCCGGATGTCGTATTCAAAGGGGTTCCGTCGATTGAGACGGGGGTCGAGAAGGACAAATTGATTCATTACAATGACCAGCTACTCGCATGGCCGAGTGGGTTCACGGTCTTCCATAAGCTTGAAAAAGTTTTAAAACGGCGAACGGATGCTTTAACGACGCACAAGGGAATTGACTGGGGACATGCAGAAACGCTTGCCTTTGCTTCAATCCTGTCAGATGGCACACCAATCCGTCTCAGCGGTCAAGATTCGGAGCGGGGAACGTTTGCACAACGTAACATTAACTTGAATGACGTGAAAACAGGGAAATCGTTCTCACCGATGCATGAGTTAGAATCAGCGCAAGCATCATTCGCCGTCTATAACAGTCCGTTATCGGAAGCTGGCGTACTCGGGTTTGAATATGGATATAACGTCTTTGCGCCAGAGACACTTGTCTTGTGGGAAGCACAATACGGTGACTTTGCAAACTCAGGGCAAGTTATCTTTGATCAATTCATCGCCGCAAGTCGCGCGAAGTGGGGTCAAACATCAGGTCTTGTCATGCTCTTGCCACACGGGTACGAAGGGCAAGGTCCAGAACACTCAAGTGGTCGCTTGGAACGTTTCCTGACATTGTCCGGTGAAAAGAACTGGACCGTCGCAAACGTCACGAGCGCAGCGCAGTACTTCCACTTGTTGCGTCGCCAAGCCGCCATTCTCGGCAAAGACGAAGTCCGTCCGCTCGTCGTGATGACGCCGAAAAGTTTACTTCGTCATCCGCTTGCGACATCTGACTTGTCGGAATTGACGTCGGGTTCGTTCAAGCGAATCGTCGAACAAGAGGGGTTAGGTCAATCACCGGAACGCGTCGAACGTCTTGTGTTCGCAACGGGTAAAGTTGCGATTGATTTAGCGGATGCACTCGCGAAGTCGGACGAGTCATATGACTGGCTGCATATCGTCCGCGTCGAGGAAATCTATCCGTTCCCGGCGAAACAGTTGAAAGAGTTAGTCGCGCGTTATCCGAATGTGACAGAAGTCGTATGGGTCCAAGAAGAACCGAAAAACATGGGCGCGTGGTCTTATATCGAACCACGTCTTGAGTCCGTCGCACCAAACGGGATCACCCAAGTCCGTTACATCGGTCGCAGACGCCGGTCGAGTACAGCTGAAGGAGATCCGACCGGTCACAAAGTCGAACAAGCGCGTATCATTCATGATGCGTTGACTCGGACAGCAGCACGGACGGAGAACGAACAACAAACATCGAATACGAACGCGTAACGAAAGCGATTTAGCAGAGATTGAACCATAGTCATAGGGGGACAAAAACGATGGAAATCAAAGTACCAGAACTTGCCGAATCAATTACAGAGGGGACGGTCGCTTCATGGTTGAAACAACCGGGCGATCACGTAGAAAAAGGGGAAGCAATCGTTGAGCTGGAAACGGACAAAGTAAACATCGAAGTACCGTCAGACGAAGCGGGAACATTATCAGAAGTGATGGCAGCAGAAGGGGATACAGTGCGTGTCGGGGAAACAATCGCCGTCATCACGGTTGGTGGAGAAGCGGAAGCACCGAAACAAGCAGAAGCGCCAAAAGCAGAACCGAAACAAGAAGAAGCCAAGCAACCTGAAAAAGAACAACCGGTCGCAGTCGCAGCAACTGAAAAAACGTCAGCGGCTGATCGTCCGATCGCTTCTCCGGCGGCTCGGAAATTGGCACGGGAAAAAGGAATTGATCTCGCACAAGTGGCGACGCAAGACCCACTCGGTCGGATTCGTGTTCAAGATGTCGCGACGTTCGAAGTTTCACCACGTGAGCAAGCATCTGTGAAGGAAAAACAAGCAACACCAGCACCGAAAGCACCAGCACAAGCAGCTCCAGGTAAACCGGAAGAACGGATTAAAATGTCACGTCGTCGTAAGACGATTGCCAACCGTCTCGTCGAAGTGCAACAGACGGCAGCGATGTTGACGACATTCAACGAAATCGATATGTCGGCCGTGATGGCATTACGGAAACGACGCCAAGAAAAATTCGTTAAAGACAACGATGTCAAACTTGGTTTCATGTCCTTCTTTACGAAAGCAGCCGTCGCAGCACTGAAAAAAATGCCGTACTTGAATGCTGAAATCCAAGGCGACGAAATCGTCCTTAAGAAATTCTATGATATCGGCATTGCCGTGTCTGCTCCAGACGGACTCGTCGTGCCGGTCGTTCGTGACGCGGATAAAAAGAATTTTGGTGAGATTGAAAAAGATATCATCAGTCTGGCTGTTAAGGCACGCGATAACAAATTAGGGCTGTCTGACTTAACGGGTGGGACGTTTACGATCACGAATGGTGGGACATTCGGTTCATTGATGTCGACACCAATTTTGAATGGTCCTCAAGTTGCGATTCTCGGAATGCATGCGATTAACTTGCGCCCTGTCGCAATCGATGCAGAACGGATGGCCAACCGCCCGATGATGTATGTCGCACTTTCATACGATCACCGGATCGTGGACGGAAAAGAAGCCGTGACGTTCTTGAAACACATCAAAGATTTACTTGAAGATCCAGAATCATTGATTTTTGAAGCGTAATCAACGTTACATGTGCGGCGTTCTCCTTTAAATAGGGAGGACGCCTTTTTGTTTGCTTGGGAAAAGGATGACATCAGTAGTTGCGTATTTGTCATCGTTTCTAAAAGCTTCTTCATCCGAACTACATGTTTCCTTCACAGTCATAGCGTAAGATTCAGTCTGTAAGTTACTTTTAAGGGGGAAATCCAACATGATGAAACAGATTGGCGTTACCGTACTTACAGGAGCAATCGTTGCAACAAATTTCGGGAGCATCGATGCTTCGGCACATCAACAGAAACATGGGTTACTCGATCAGAATCGAGTCGTCAACATCGCCCACCGCGGTGCTTCTGGATACGCACCTGAACATACGATGACGGCGTACCAACTGAGTCATAAAAAGTTGAAAGCCGACTACATCGAAATCGATTTACAGATGACGAAGGATGGTAAGCTGATTGCGATGCACGATGAGACGGTCGACCGGACGACAAACGGAACAGGTGCCGTCAAAGATAAGACGTTAGCAGAAATCAAGCGACTTGATGCAGGAAGCTGGTTCAATACAGCGAACCCTGAATATGCGAAGGACGAATATAAGGGACTTCAAGTTCCGACTCTCGATGAGATTTTTGATACGTATGGCAAACATGCGAACTATTATATTGAAACAAAATCTCCTGAAGTCTACCCGGGAATGGAAGAAAAATTATTGAAAACGTTACAACGTCATGGTCTATCAAGTGATCACGTCAAACCGGGGCAAGTTATGATTCAATCATTCAGTCAAGAAAGTTTGTTGAAAGTCAAGCAGCTGGATGCACGTCTTCCGCTCGTTCAATTGATGGACGCGGCGACGGTCAAAGCGATGACGCCTGAGGCACTCGACGAGCTACAGACGTACGCAGTCGGACTCGGACCGTCCTTTAAAGGATTGACGCGGGAAAATACAGCGATGATCCGCGAGCGTGGGTTATTGCTCCACCCCTATACAGTCAACGAAAAAGTCGACATGGAGCGGATGCTTGACTTCGGTGTAACCGAAGTCTTCACAAACTATGCCGATCGATTTAATGAAGTGTTGCACGCCCTGAATAAAAGAAATAAATGAATACCAGAAAAATCAGTTGTCTCCCGTTATGGAAGGAGATAGCTGATTTTTTTATTGTTCATAAAAAACGATCCAAGAGCGATGTGCTTACGTATGCTTGTATGAAAAACTGTTAATTCGCCGAAACGCGTGAGGATGAAAAAAATTTAAATCGGACATTTGATTTTCAGATTCTATCTAAAAAATGGTACGCTAGGCATAGAGAATTCGGATGAATTAAAACTTTTTAAGACGCTTGAGCGAAAGGACGGGTTGGATGCGCATCACACAATATACGGATTATGGATTACGGGTCCTGATTTATCTCGGTGTTCATCGAGATAAAGTTACGCCGATGCCGATGATCGCGAGCCATTATGGAATTTCAGCGAATCATTTGATGAAAGTCACGCAACAGTTGACGAAACTCGGGTACGTTGAATCGACGCGTGGACGGACAGGTGGATTACGATTGATAAAGGATCCGGCAAATATCAATATCGGACAAGTCGTACGTGAGATGGAACCGATGGAAATCGTTGAATGTTTTTCTAAAGAAGGCCGATGCATCATTGAGCCGAATTGTCATTTAAAAGGGATTCTTGGACGCGCTTTACGTGCGTTTCTTAAAGAACTCGAACAACACTCACTAGCAGAACTCGTTGAAAATAAAGAGGAGTTAACCTTTTTATTTGCATCAGAAACGACATCCGTTCAATCGTAAATACGTGACGACGTTCACGAAAAAGGACATCATCTCCCGTAAAAAATCGGAGGATGATGTCCTTTTTGCGTTAAATTAACAAGAATTAGTTATCTCGGTTGATGCGTTTTTTCGGCATGACATGTTCTTTGTTTTTCGAGAGGTCATCTTGAACAGATCCTTTCCATAAGGGAACATCACTGTAGTAGGCAGCACGGGCGATTAAATGACTTCCGATTGGTGCTGTCGTCAGAACGAACAGGATACCTAAAAATGTTCGTGATGAAAAGAGTCCTTCTTCTGTCACGAAGAAAATGATGACGCTGATCAAAATACTCATGACGCCGAGTGTGGCGCTCTTAGAGGCTGCGTGTGCGCGTGTATAGATATCGGGTAGACGAATCAGCCCGAGAGCCGCGACGATGCTGAAAAAGGCTCCAATTAAAGCAAAGGCGACTACGAAGATTTCATTTATTGCGATCACGTTCGATGATCTCTCCTTTCTCAATGAATTTCGAGAAGGCGACAGTCCCGATGAAAGCTAAAATACCGATTAACAAGATGACTTCTAAATAGTCACTTGTCCGTAAGAGAACGGATACTAAACCGACGATGGAGATTAAACTGATGCCGATTGAATCAAGTGCGATGACGCGATCAGCAATCGAGGGTCCTTTGATGACGCGGTAAAACAAACCGAGCATGGAAATGAAAACGCCTCCGAGTGCGATATAGATCAGCATTTCAAACATTATCGACTCACCTCCAGAATCGCTTTTTCAAAACTATTCCGGATGGCAGCGACAGCTTCATCCGCTTCTGGCATATGAAGCGCGTGGATATACAGTGTTTTATTATCATCTGAGATATCGACGACGAGTGTTCCGGGTGTCAACGTAATCAACATAGAAAGTAACGTAATCTCCCAGTTTTTCTTTAACGTCGTCTCGTACGCAAAGATACCGGGCTGAATATCGAGTCGCGGTTTTAAGATGACGGCCAGAACTTCGATATTCGCAACGACCAATTCGTAAAGAAACCGAATCGAGAGGCGAACTAGAGCGATGACCGGACCGAGATAAAACCGGCTACTGAAACCACGACGCATCGCGAACATCGCAATCAACCCGAGTAGATAACCGACGATGAATGACGAAGTCGTGAAGGAGTTCGATAGAAACATCCATAAGATGGCTAAAAAAGCATTGAGCATTAATTGAAATGGCATCGATTAGCCCTCCTTCAGTACAGCTTGAATATAAAGTGATGGATCGACGAGCGGATCAACGGCTTGGGTGATGAATGGACGAACGGCTTCTGCCCCGACCCCATACGCGACGGTAATCATTACTAAAAGAATTGATGGAGCGAGCAATTGTTTGACGAGATGACGTCGTGAACCCGTATACGTCTTCGGTGTACCCCAAAATCCGCGAATGAAGATTTGCATGACGGAATAGAGGACAAGCAAACTTGACGCAAGGACGATGAACGGTCCGACGAGGTCACCGGCTTCAATCCCGCCACGGACGATCAGTAGTTTACCGATGAACCCGCTGAACGGCGGGATACCAGCCAAGGACAAGGCAGCGATGAAATACGTCCAGCCAAGCAACGGATAAGCCTTAATCATTCCACCCATGCTTTTAAGACGGCTCGAGCCCGCAATTCCGACCATGATACCGACGAGCAAGAAGAGAGCTGCTTTGATTAACATATCATGTAACAGGTAGAAGACGGCTCCTTCGAGCGACTGACGAGTCATGACGGAAACGCCGTAAAGAATGACGCCGACGGCAACGATGATGTTGTAGATTAAGATTTGTTTCGCATCTTTTGTCGCGAGGGCGCCGATGACACCGATGATGATTGTCGCCAGTGCCAATCCCCCAAGAAGCGAGTGGATGATCCCGATTTCGTTCGAAAAGAACAAACTATACGTCCGCAAGATGCCATAGACACCGACTTTCGTCAAGAGAGCACCGAACAAGGCGAGGACGGGTGTCGGTGGCACTTGATACGAGCCAGGTAACCAAAAATAAAGCGGGAAAATCGCTCCTTTTAAGCCGAAGACGACTAAAAATAAAATCGCGATGACACTCAAGATTCCGGGCTGATTGATTTCAGAAATCTTTTGCGAGATATCTGCCATATTGAGCGTGCCGATGATGCCGTATAAAAAAGCGACCGTCATGACGAACAAAGCAGATGAAATGACATTGACCAACAGATACTTCAACGACTCGCGTAACTGCGCCGGTTTACCACCGAGCACAATCAAGACATACGATGAAATCAAGAAGACTTCAAAGAAGACGAACATGTTAAAAATATCACCGGTCGTAAAGGCGCCATTGACACCGACGAGCAAAAACTGAACGGCGATGTAGTAATAAAAACGTTGATGTTGCTCCGACAGATACGTCATCGAATACCAAATGACGAAGAAAACGAGCACGCTCGTCGTCAAAACGAGTAATGCGGATAACATATCTGAAACGAGTGTGATGCCGAACGGTGCCGGCCAACTGCCGAGTGTGACCGTCAAAATCCCGTTTGCCTTGACTTGAGAGACGAGGTAAAGCGAGACACCAATCGTCAACAGCGTCGACAAGAAGGACACGATACGTTGCATCCACAGACGTTTCGTGAAAAACATCAACAAGACACCAGTCAGCAGTGGAATTAAAATCGGTAATAGCGGTAAATTAATCATTCGTATCGGTTCCTTTCATTTCCTCGATATTATCGGTCCCAAGCTCTTGATACGCTCGGTAGGCAAGAACGAGGAAAAATGCTGTTACCCCGAAACTAATGACGATTGCGGTCAAGACAAGCGCTTGCGGGAGTGGGTCGGTATATTTCGTCACTCCGTCTTCAAGGACGGGCGCAGCACCAGTCTTCAGTCCACCCATCGTCATGACGATTAAGTGGGCAGCGTGACTGAGCAAGCCGGTTCCGATGATGATGCGTAAAATACTTTTTGAAAGAATGAGATAGACGGCACACATCGTCAAGATGCCTGCAGCTATCGCCATGATAATCTCCATCTGTTAATCACTCTCCCCAATCGTTTGAATGATCGTCATCGTGACGCCGACGACGACGAAGTAGACACCTAGGTCAAATAACATGGCCGTATGCAAAGACGTTTTTCCGAACAATGGTAAATCAAAGTACCCATGGGCGTGGGTGAAGAACGGTACATTAAACAGTAAGGCACCGGACGCCGTCAAAACAGCGATCAACATCCCGACGGCTGTCACCATCTTGTAGTCGAACGGCAGGATTTGCCGAAGCGTCTTGATGTCGAAGGCAAGCAAAATCAACACGAGAGCAGACGCAGTGACTAGTCCACCGATGAATCCGCCACCTGGCGTATAATGTCCAGCGAAGAACAAGTAGACGGCAAACAAGAAAATAATGAAGGTGATGAACGTCGTCGCCGACTCTAGAATGACGTCATTCGTATTCTTTTTCATTGGTTTTTTCATTTGTCGATGCCTCCTGTCTTTCTGAAGTGAATCATCGCGTAGATGCCAAGACCAGCAATGGCAAGCACGCTGATTTCGAACAGTGTATCAAAACCACGGAAATCAACGAGGATGACGTTGACCATGTTTCCGCCAGCCGCCAATTCATACACGTTATCAATATAGTACTTAGCAATTGAGGCAAACGAGCGTTGGCTGAGTGATGACAAGGCAACGAGTGTCACGCTGAGACCGACCAATACTGAAATCGCAGCATTTCCAAGTTTAAATTTAATTCGTTCTTCTTTACGACTGATTTCCGGCATGTGATAGAACACTAGCAGGAACAGTGCGACAGAAACTGTCTCGATGACGAGTTGCGTCAAAGCGAGATCCGGTGCCCGGAACAAGACGAAGAACAAAGCGACCGAATAACCGGCGACTCCGAGCAAAATGATTGATGTCAAACGCGACCGAGCGAACGTGATCGAAAGCGCACTGCTGACGAGGACGAGCACTAAGATGATTTCGTAAGCGGAAATCGAGCTTAAGGGATCGACGTCGAAGGCGAAGGCATCGAAGAAAAACAGGCTCGATAACACAAGGAGGACAATGAATCCGAAAATATAAACGAGATAAGACCGCATGTATCCGGTCATGACCGCATCGTGAATCGCCGTCGAAACTTTTTCACCGCGGCGTAACAAGCCATCATATTGATGGTTCAGCGAGAAACTTTTCGGCATCCGGTTATAGAGTGACTGCCATTTCGGGAAGGTCTTGAACAAGATGAACCCGACCGTAATGATGATGACGGTGAAGAGAAGTTCAAGATTCAATCCGTGCCAAAGCTTAATGTGGACATCAATTTCACCACCAGCAGCTAGGACCTGCGGTAAGATCGCTTCGGCCGCCGGACGGATGATCGTTTCCGACAACATATTCGGGAAAAGACCGATCAAGATGACGAGTGAAGCCAAAATGATAGGTGAGATCAACATCCCGATTGGTGCTTCGTGTGGTTTTTTTGGTAACTGATCGTGCTGTTTTGGTCCAAGGAACGTCCGGTAGACGATCAGTAAACTATAAACAAACGTAAAGATACTTCCGACGACGGCGAAAAGTGGGAATAAGAAGCCGAACGTTTCCAAGTGGAATAAGCCGGATTCAGATACTTCGTTGACTCCAGTCAAGAACATCTCTTTACTTAGGAAACCGTTGAATGGTGGGACACCTGCCATCGACAATGTTCCAATCATCGCAATTGTAAACGTGACCGGCATCAATTGTGATAGACCACCGAGCTTACGTAAATCGCGTGTTCCGGTTTCGTGGTCAACGATTCCTGCCATCATGAACAAGCTTCCTTTAAAGGTTGCGTGATTAATCAAGTGGAAGACGGCCGCGACGGTCGCGATCGTATATAAAC
Source organism: Exiguobacterium sp. N4-1P (assembly GCF_002214325.1). Classification (NCBI taxonomy): domain Bacteria; kingdom Bacillati; phylum Bacillota; class Bacilli; order Caryophanales; genus Exiguobacterium; species Exiguobacterium sp. N4-1P. Next base: position 1,576,420 of record NZ_CP022236.1, on the reverse strand, counting down.
TGTCAGGCAATGCCTCGACCTGCAAGGCGGCGGCTCCTAAACCGAGGAGCGACATGATGAGACCGAGTTGAGAAATCGTCGAGTACGCTAATATTGCTTTTAAATCGACTTGTTTGACAGCGTTGAGAGATCCCCAGAATAGCGTGAACATTCCGACGCCAGAGACAAGATAGAACCAAAGTGGCGTCTCGGCAAAGATCGGACTCATCCGAGCGACGAGATAAAGACCGGCTTTGACCATCGTTGCCGAGTGGAGGTAAGCACTGACCGGTGTCGGCGCTTCCATCGCATCCGGTAACCAAATATGAAACGGGAATTGAGCCGATTTCGTAAAGGCTGCCAATAAAAAGAGGACGAGTGCAACAAGAAACATCGGATCATTACTGTACGTACCGAGTGTACTGAATGACTCGCGGATACTAAAGGAGCCGGATAGTAACGAAAGAATCGAGATTCCACCGAGCATTGAAAGTCCACCAAAGACGGTGATCAACATTGATTTTTGAGCACCATAGCGGGAACGTTCCCGTTCATACCAATACCCGATCAACAGGAATGAAGAAATCGAAGTCATCTCCCAAAACATGTACATGACGATCATGTTGTCGGAGAGGACGATTCCGAGCATCGCCGTCATGAAAAGAAGCAAGTAGACATAAAAATTATGCAGCGCCTCTTTTTTTGCATCAAGATAATAGACGGAATAGAGAACGACGAGCGTCCCGATTCCTGTGATCAACAGGGCGAACAATAGTCCGAGACCATCGATGTAAGCGACGAAGTTGATTCCGAGTGACGGGATCCACTGCATCGATTGCGTGACAGTCTCCCCAGCCATCGTCTGACTGATGTATTGACTAAAGTAAAGAACGAGCGAAAGAGGGACGAGCAAGACGAACCATCCCGTATGCACGGAGCGAAACTGTTTGTACAAGAATGGGATGAAGATACTAGCAAGTAATGGCAACAAGATGGCCAAATGAAGCAATGACACAAGATTCCCTCCTTTGAAATGAACCGAGTAAATGAAAGAAGGACTTCGTACGCAAGCGTTTGTTCTGCTTGGGACTTGTCCTCTCAGCCATATTCATTCGATTTTATGATTGAGCACCTGTTAAAAGTATAGCGTACATTTGCCGTCTCTGCATGACTAGAACCCTCATGAAGCAAAGGAGACCAGTGTTTTTAGATTGAAATATTAAATATGTAGAAACACGGGTGAAAAGGATTGAAAAAAATTTTTAGCCTTGGTTAGAAAGTGATTAATCTGCAATCATTGAGGGAACATTATTCAAGTAAGATCATCTACTATGGAAAGCAGGGGGAACAAAATCATGAATACTACATTAAAGCGCAGTCTGTTTGTAGGTAGCTTAGCCGCAGTGTCTGTTTTCGGAATCAAGCAATATAAACGTTCATGCGCGAAACAAAATCAAAGCATCAGTGATTCAGCTGAGCTCGATCGTCGTCCGAGTGTCGATCAAGGTCAAGATGAATCGGAAGTTGGCTTAACACAACTCGATTCTATCCAAAAAGCAGAGTGGCAAGCGAATGGTTTCCCGCAAACACATGCGGAACGTGAGCGTCTAGAAAACGAAGAAGTGTAAAAAAACAGCGCGTCCTGTAATGGGAGGCGCTGTTGACATGTATTAGAAAACCACTTAAGCACTCGTACTTTCGAGGGCTTGAATTCGTTCGCTATGGGCAGTATAGGATGAAAGATGTTCGAACTGATGTAACGTCAGTGTCGTCATCCGGCGTTGACCGGTGCTTGATTCGAGGAGTAAATACGCCTCGTTTTGATCTTCACCACCACCGTCGAAACGGATGTGAGCAGTAATTAGGCGACCATCGTTCGTCTGCATATAAATATCGTAACCACCAAAGTCGACCCGATTAAAGCGAGTAGCCTCGTTGACGATGTGTTTAAAAGTTTCAATGACTGCATATGACATGATTATTCCTCCTTCTTCTCTTACAAAACAAACGGGCTATTCCAAAGATTAACCGTTCCGATTAATAATTTTCCCATTAAATTGAAGAACTAAACATAAAAAAAGAATCTTTTTTTTGCTTGTCATGAAACGCGTTTCATAATGTATTTTGTAAATAAGGTAGCGCGTAATTGGAAGGATAGTTAAACCAAGCGTCAGCTAAAAAAGGAAAAAGCAGCCAAAAGGCTGCTTTTTTATCGTTTAAAGTTCAACGTTATGATAGACCTGTTGCACATCTTCTAAATCTTCGAGTGCATCGACCATTTTTTCGAATTGCTGAACATCTTCTTCAGATAAAGCGACTTCGTTTTGAGCGAGCATAACGAGCTCGGCAACTGAAAATTCCGTCACACCGGCATTTTTTAATGTTTCCTGGACCGTGTGGAATTGATCGGGTTCCGCGTAGATGATAACGGCTTCCTCTTCTTCTAGGATGTCACGGACGTCGATATCCGCTTCCATCATCAATTCAAGAACATCATCCGCCGATTTTCCTTCAAAAGCAAAAATGGCAGTCGCGTCAAACATATAGGCAACGGAACCACTGACACCCATGTTGCCTCCATTTTTCCCAAAGGCAGCCCGCACGTCTGAGGCCGTCCGGTTGACGTTGTTCGTTAATGTCTCGACGATGACCATCGAGCCGCTTGGTCCGAATCCTTCATAACGGAGAACATCGAAGTTCTCTTCCGCGCCGCCTTTTGCTTTTTCAATCGCCCGATCGACGATTGCCCGTGGCACGTTATACGTCTTCGCACGCTCGAGAACAACTTTAAGTGCTTGGTTTGATTCAGGATCCGGTTCACCTTGTTTCGCAGCGACATAAATTTCACGACCGAATTTCGCATAAATCCGGCTGGTGTTTTTGTCTTTCGATGCCTTTTTTTCTTTAATGTTATTCCATTTACGACCCATCAGAATCCACTCTCTCTTTCACATGACTTCGATTTTAGTTGGAAACCAGACGGCTTCCTCTGCGTTATCAGTATACATCAAAAACAGGGAAATACTGAATCAAAATGGTGAGGGAATAGCTGACTTTTTGCGGAAAACGTTTATAAGAGGTACGAAGTCGGGAACAGGAATTAAATCTATAGCTATTCTGAAGGGGTGACGGATCATTAATAAGCAGGCAGTTTTTCACCGGGCGATGTCGCCATATGTCTACAAGTACGATCAAGAAACAGTCCATATCAGGTTGACGACAGCAAAAGGGGATGTCGACCGTATCCGACTGATTCATGGCGATCCATACGAATGGGATGCAGAACGAGAAGAAGATCGGGACTGGAACTTTGATCCGGATAAAGAAAAGTTTTGGAAAACGCAACAAACACCGATGATTCGGACAGGTGCTGACGCGACGCACGACTATTGGTTCGTCGCCATAAAACCGAGTCGAAGACGCGTCCGTTATGGATTCGAGTTGTCGACTGCTGAGGAAACGGCAATCTACACGGAACGGGGATGGTGCGACGAGATTCCGCTTGACCATCCCGGTTATTATTTTGCCGTTCCGTACATCAATGCAGTCGACGTATTCGATGCACCGGCATGGGTCAAAGAGACGGTCTGGTATCAAATTTTCCCTGATCGGTTTGCGAATGGAGACGTTACGAACGACCGACAAGGAACGGTCCCGTGGGCGTCGGAAGCACCGGCTTACGAGAATCACTTTGGTGGCGATTTTCAAGGTGTGATTGACAACATCGGTTATTTGAAAAACTTGGGGATCAACGGGATTTATTTCTGTCCGGTTTTCGCTGCACCCTCCAATCATAAGTACGACACGCTTGACTACTTGAAACTCGATCCTGCATTCGGGACGGAAGAGAAGTTTCGTGAGATGGTCGAATTGTTACATGCGAACGGGATTCGCGTATTACTCGACGCCGTCTTTAATCATGTCAGTGTCGACCACCCGACGTTCCAAGATGTCATCAAGCGGGGGGCTGATTCAGAATATGCCGATTGGTTCATGATTGATTCGTTTCCGATCGAGATGGACCCGCCGAACTATGAAGTATTTGCTTTTGAAGCCAACATGCCGAAGTTGAACACGGCGAATGCAGATGTCAAAGCCTATCTGTTGAAAGTCGGACGATACTGGGTCGAAGAGTTTGGAATTGACGGCTGGCGGCTCGATGTCGCGAGTGAAGTCGATCATGCCTTTTGGCGTGACTTCAGAAAAGAAGTACGTATGGCAAATCCGGAAGCCTATATCGTTGGAGAATGCTGGACGGATTCGCAAGAGTGGTTGTTTGGAGATCAATTTGATGCCGTCATGAACTACGGACTGACGGAAGCGTTCTTGACCTTCTTTGCGACGCGAGAAACGACAGCCTCTGAATTTAGTGATGCCGTCGTCCGGAACTTGAACGGAAACGCGATGAACGTCAACGAGGTGATGTTTAACTTAGTTGGCTCTCACGACACACCACGTGCATTGACACGAGCGGGTGGCGATAAGGAACGGATGCGACTGCTGTTATTATCGCTCTTAACCTTCACGGGAAGTCCTGTCATCTATTATGGTGATGAAATCGGTATGACCGGTGGGCAGGATCCGGCAAACCGGAAATGTATGGAGTGGGATCAAGAAAAACAAGACACAGAACTGCTTAGCTACGTAACGGAATTGATTGCGTTACGAAAAGCCCATCCGGCGCTCGCGAATGAAGCATCGTATGTCTTTGAGCAAATCGATGACGAAAAAAATCAGTTCGTTATCCGGCGCTCCTCACCACATGGGGACTATCTCATCCTCATCAACAATGGGGAGAAAGAAGCGCGGTTCGAATTTTCAGGACGTGCAGTCAACTTACTGGACGGAACAGAGTGGGCTGGTGAAATCAACGTAGGGCCAATCCATGGGACGATCTTACAAATAAAGAATGGATAAGAAAAAGGATTGGCGCAATTTTTGCGCCAATCCTTTTATATTGTCAGCTGAAAAAGCGATGAATCAGTAAACCGCTACGCAGTTTTGGTTCGAACCACGTCGATTTTGGCGGCATGACTTGATTTGCATCCGCGACTTGCATCAAATCCGTCAAGTCGGTCGGATGTAAGTGAAAGGCAACTGCCATCGTCCCGTGATCAACGAGTTGTTCTAGTCCAGCATACCCACGGATGCCACCGACGAATTGAATCCGTGCATCGGTCCGAGGATCTTCAATCCCTAAAAAGGGTGTCAAAAGTTCATGCTGAAGGATAGAGACGTCAAGATTGTCTTTGACAGTCGTCTGTTGCGTCGTGTAATCGAGCGTATACCATTGTTGCTTAAGATACATCTCAAACCGGTGTTTTTGCGTCGTCTCAGCACGACCAACCGTCACGGTGAAGCGTTGACTGATCCGTTCGAGTAATTCGTCGACCGATTGTCCGTAAAGATCTTCGACAGCGCGATGATACCCCATGATCTTTAATTGATCACTTGAGAAGGAGACAGCAAGGAACAGTTGTGCCTCTTCGTTGTCCGGATGTAATTTTGCAACTTTTGATGCCGCTTCTGCCCGGTGATGTCCGTCCGCGATGTACAGTGCGTCATGACGAGCAAACTGACTCCCAATCGTCAGCATGTCAGAGCGATTTGTAATTTTAAAGATTGTATGTTCAATCCCGTCCTCGGTGGTGAACTGATAGAGCGGGACATTCGTACTCTGTTCTGCAACGATTCGATTGAGTTCATCATCCGGTTGATGGGCGAGTAGGATGGGGCCGGTATGTGCCTCTAACGCATCGATTTGACGGACGCGATCTCGCTCCTTATCAGGACGCGTAAATTCGTGTTTACGGATGAAGCCGTCGTCGTAATCAGTTACGGACACGCAACCGACAAAACCTGTTTGGACATGTTCGCCATCACGGAGACGATAGAGGTAATAGCATTCGTCTTCGTCAAGCTTTAGGATTTGACTATCGCGTGCATCCTTGAAGTGGAGGGCAGCTTGTTGATAAACACGCATGTCGTGCTCATCGATTAGATCAGGTAGCGTCACTTCAGCTTTGTCGATCCGAAGGAAGGATAAAGGGCGACGGCGTACCTCGACCCGTCCTTCAGCCCGGTTGAAGACATCATAAGGTAGCGAAGAGAACGTTTCTGCATATTTACTTTGTGGTCGTAGTGCCTGGAAAGGTTCGAATGTTGGCATGAGATCACTCCTTTAAAGTAGTCGCGTTTTTAAGATGCCGGGAATCGCATCGAGCTGTGTCAAGGAAATCGTTTCGTCAAGATGGTTATCGATGTCGATGATCGTATAGGCAATCGGCCCTTTGCTACCGTTAATCATGTTCGCGATGTTAATACGCTCCGTCGCGAGGACAGAAGCAATCTGACCGACCATGTTCGGAATATTTTGATGGGCAATCGTCAAGCGACGTTTACCTGAATCGGCGAGTTCGACTGACGGGAAGTTGACGGAATGACGGATGTTGCCGGTCTCAAGAAACGTTTTTAGCTGATCGACGGCCATGATGGCGCAATTTTCCTCCGCTTCAGCCGTCGATGCCCCGATATGCGGCAACGGGATGACGCGCGGTAATGATAAAATGAAGGCATTCGGGAAATCGGTCACATAGTTCGCGAGGCGACCAGATTTCAGGACGGTTGCGAGTGCAGCTTCATCAATCAACTCACCACGCGAAAAATTAAGTAGCGTCGCACCTTGCTTGACTTTCGACAACAAGCGTTCATCGAGCAGGTGATGTGTTGCATCGACGAGTGGAAGGTGAAGCGTGACATAGTCACTCGTCGCAAGAAGTTCTTCAAGATTCGTCACCCGATGAATTTGATTTGAGACCCGCCATGCGGATTCAATCGACATATGCGGATCGTAACCGGAAACGGTCATCCCTAACTCATGCAGCGTATTAGCAAGATTTGCCCCGATTGCCCCGAGGCCAACGATGCCGATTCGTTTACCTAACAGCTCTGTCCCGACAAATTGCCGCTTGTTGGCTTCGATCCGTTCCGGGATGTCTGGTCCGCGTAAATTATTCGTCCAAAGGATACTCGGTATCAATTTTCGGGCTGTTAAAAAAAGACTGGCGATGACGAGTTCCTTAACGGCATTCGCATTCGCACCGGGCGTCGAAAAGACGGGGATCCCACGATTTGCGAGTTGGTCGAGCGGGATCGTATTGACACCGACGCCAGCACGGGCGACCGCCTTCAAGGAGTCGGCGAACTGCATCCCGTGTAAGTCCTTGCTGCGAACGAGGAAAGCATCTGGTGCCTCAACTTGGCGATGGACGTGGTAATCGTCCGTAAAGCGACTCAGTCCTTTTTCAGACAAATCATTCCACAACTGGATTTGGTACATTTAACGTTCCCCCTGTTCAAATTTACGTAAGACGGATAGTAAAGCTTCGACACCAGTGGTCGGCATCGCGTTATAAAGGCTAGCCCGCATACCGCCGACAGAACGATGTCCTTGTAGGTTCACTAAGCCGTGTCGTTCGGCGTATGCGATAAAGGCATCGTCTAAGGCTTGTTGTCCTGTCGAAAACGGGATGTTCATCAAACTTCGATCTGCGTGAGCGACTTGATTCGAAAACAGGTCGGAGTGGTCGAGCGCATCATAAAGCGAGGCGGCTTGAGCACGGTTGCGTGCCTTGATTGTCTGTAATCCGCCCTCTTGTTTTATCCATTCGAGAACGAGTTTCGTTAAATAAATACTATACGTAGGTGGTGTATTGTAGAGTGAATGGTGTTTCGCATGAACGTTATAACGTAAGTATGAACCGAGAGCAGAAGGTGTCTGCTCGACTAAACTTTTTTTGATGATGACAAGTGTCATACCGGCAGCACCGAGGTTTTTTTGGGCGCCTGCATAGATGACGTCGAACGCGCTGACATCAATCGGTTCTGATAAAATTGATGAAGAAAAATCAGCGACGAGCGGGACGTTGACACGTGGAGCTTCCTGAAAAGTCGTCCCTTCAAGCGTGTTGTTCCATGTCACGTGTAGATAATCGGCATCCGAAGTAAAAGGACCGGCCGGAATCGACCGATAGTGATCGTCTCGGGAAGAGGCGATGATGCGTGTCGATGCATAAGGAGCAGCATCGGCAATCGCCTTTTGCGACCAGCCGCCCGTATCGATGAAGTCGACACGATGAGTCGTCGCAAGGTTCAGTGGCAACATAGAGAATTGGAGCGTTGCGCCACCCTGTAAGAACAAGACATCATAGTCTGACGGCACTTCAAGCAGTTCGCGGACGAGCGACGTTGCATCGTCTAAGATTGCTTCGAATAGGGCGGAGCGATGACTGAGCTCGAGGACAGACTGATGGGACCCTCGATAATTCAATAATTCCGATTGTGCTTTACGTAAGACAGGTTCAGGTAAAACGGCTGGACCTGCGGAAAAGTTAAAAACAGTCATCCAATTCCTTCTTTCTCGTTAATTTTCAGAAAATACATGCAACTTCAGTGTAACGGAATGAAAACGGATTTTCAAATTGCTTTCAGATAGATTTCAAGTACCGAATTCGAATAAATAAAGAGGCTGACTCAAAAGTTGCTCCAAAACCAATTGCAGTGACGGACGGTTCCGGTTTTACGCGGCTTTTACAGAATAAAACGGAAGAGCTCGCACCGTCAGATACAAATAGGCCCGTTTCCCTGTCCATAGTGAGCAGGGAAACGGGCTTTTGTCTCACCCGAGAAAAAGTGAGAGAGCCATTCCTTGTTAAGGCCGTTGATCGTCATCGCAGTAAATGAGAGGAGTGGATCCATGTCATTTAATTTTGATCAAGCGACGTCGCTTGCGAAAAATGCCACTTCCAGCCTGTGTCCGTCAGTTGATAAAGAGAAACGATACGAAAACGTCCTACATAAGACGTCGTCCCATATTGAAACTGGTCTTCTGTCAATGTTTGTACCAAGGCAGTCGTCTCAAAAAGCTCGACAGTCATCGATTCATCTATAGAAGAAACCCATTTTATCAAATCAACGTCAACATAGTGGTCTAAATAAGTTTCTGCGTCGAATTGTCGTCCAAGTCCATCGATGAACGAGAAACTAGGAGTTAAAAGTTCGTTCATCGCTTCTCGGTTTCCAGCCATCAAATGGTCGTGTCTTGCTTGTAAGACATGTTGCAGTTGTTCTTGTGTTGAGAGTTGCATGGAAATTCTCCTTTCTATACGTATGAAGTTTATCATGAATGAAATTAAAAAAAGACCTTGCATCAGCAAGGTCTTAAAAAAATTAAAGTTTAGTAACGTTAGTTGCTTGCGGTCCGCGTTGGCCTTCTTCAACTTCGAAAGAAACCTCTTGACCTTCGTCAAGTGATTTGAAACCATCAGTTTGGATAGCTGAGAAGTGAACGAAAACGTCGTCGCCGCTTTCACGTTCGATGAAGCCAAAACCTTTTTCTGCGTTAAACCATTTTACTTTACCTTGTTCCATGTGTGTTGCCTCCTGCGTGTGACTGAGTCACACTGATTATTACTACCGTGATCAATTTCATCGAGTTAAAAGTGTAACCTTTTTATCTCCACCGAACAACAATAATTACTTAATAATATACCATGGATCGATTGAAAAAGAAAGGGGAGATAAAAAAGAATTAAAAAAGAGGATTTGCATCAGCAAATCCTCTAAGGAAATTAAAGTTTAGTAACGTTAGTTGCTTGCGGTCCGCGTTGACCTTCTTCAACTTCGAAAGAAACCTCTTGACCTTCGTCAAGTGATTTGAAGCCATCAGTTTGGATAGCTGAGAAGTGAACGAAAACGTCGTCGCCGCTTTCACGTTCGATGAAGCCAAAACCTTTTTCTGCGTTAAACCATTTTACTGTACCTTGTTCCATGTGTGTTGCCTCCTGCGTGCGACTAAGTCACACTGATTATTACTACCGTGATCAATTTCATCGAGTTAAAGCGTAAACTTTGTATCTCCACCGAACAACAATAATTACTTAATAATATACCATGCTCATCGGAAGAAAGAAAGGGTAATTTCAAAAAAAATAAAAAAAGAGGATTTGCATCAGCAAATCCTCTAAGGAAATTAAAGTTTAGTAACGTTAGTTGCTTGCGGTCCGCGTTGGCCTTCTTCAACTTCGAAAGAAACCTCTTGACCTTCGTCAAGTGATTTGAAGCCATCAGTTTGGATAGCTGAGAAGTGAACGAAAACGTCGTCGCCGCTTTCACGTTCGATAAAGCCAAAACCTTTTTCTGCGTTAAACCATTTTACTGTACCTTGTTCCATGTGTGTTGCCTCCTGCGTGCGACTGAGTCACACTGATTATTACTACCGTGATCAATTTCATCGAGTTAAAGCGTAAACTTTGTATCTCCACCGAACAACAATAATTACTTAATAATATAGCATGCCTTCGAAAAAAAAGGAAGGAATAAACAGAAATATCGTTAACTTTTGTTAAAAAACTTGAAATGACTTCAGATGTACTTAAATTTTAAAGGGTTCGGCGTCAACCTAACGAATAAAAGTGGCAAGGTCTGTTTGTAATCAATGGACAGGCTGATGAGGGTGTCGGACGTGCTTAATTGCTGCCATGACATAACCGTGAATGGAAGCATGCCGGCGTGGCTCCGTCCAAACGGCTTTAAAAATATGTGTCAACGTCCGTTGAATCCGTGTTTCATCCGTTGTCACGCGTCTAAGTAGAAGGTAAAGAGAAGTTTCATACCGATCGTAAAGTAACTCGAGGGCATGACTATTTTTTAATTCGATTTGTTCGAATAGTTCTTGGTCTGTCTTCATGCTCTCCTCCTTAATGTCATGTCGTTAAATGATTGTCATTGAATTGTCATCTGTTCTGCTTAGGTTGTTTTCCCCAAGACATAATAATCAAACGTTTAAACTGTTTAACTTCAAGATATTTATAGGGCGTGTTACTTAAAAAGGAGCTGTTTAAGGATGAGTCGTGTTTTTATTAGACCTTATATAGAAGAAGATGCATTAGAATTGCTGGAACTGAACGTACGAAACCGGGGGCACTTTGAATTTTGGATGCCACTTAAGCCGAAAGAAGATCAATATTCACTTGGAGCCCACCAAGAACGGATTCGTCAAACATTACAAAAGATGCAAGATGATCGTTACTATGCGTTTGGTGTTTTCCTGAAGGAGAACAATGCATTAATCGGCGAAGTATCTGCTTCGTTCATTGAACGGTTTCCGGCTGAAACATGTATGATCGGCTATCAACTTGATCGAAATTACAATGGTCAAGGATTGATGGCTGAAGCGGTCATTCAAGCAGTTGCACTGCTCTTTGACAAGTATGCATTTCATCGGTTACGAGCGGAAGTGATGCCTGAGAACATTGGATCGAGCCGTGTTCTCGAAAAAGTAGGCTTTCGAAGAGAGGGACTTGCTAGGAAAAGTCTATATATTAATGGAAACTGGGAAGACTTCACGATGTTCGCACTATTAAAAGAAGAATTTTTAGTGTGAGGAGAAAATGATTGTTGTCGATGTCGACGTAGTATAGTGCATGGTGCAAAAAACTAAAACGCCATTACTTTTTAGTCTTTTGTCGTCGCGATCATCCGCGGGTACAATCGAATAAGGTGAACCTCTGTGTATGCAGTCATTCGCACGTTATATGAAGAAACTGGATTATTCATTCGACTAACACGCCTGATTGGCTGTTTTAATGGTGAATCGCTTGAATGGACGTACTTTCATTTTGAAGAACGACTATCATTCGCTAGACTGTAGACAACGTGCTATCGGGAGATACAGCGTCTTTTTTCGTTGCTTTCCTCGGACGAGGCGCGCCATTGCTCCTTGGATCCTAGCGGACGACGAGCAGGGTCTTGCCTGCCTCTGAAAGTGCGTTAAAAACGTACTTTGCCCCGTAGGAGTCAACGAAACATGACGATTTTCAGGCAATACCGTGACAGAAATCCAGTCATGCAGACAGTTTAGAGCGCAATCCGTCTCGAATCGCTTTAGACCGCGAAAAGCAATCGGTCGCGACCCTTCAGCTTTGCTGTAGCGGCGCGATCAGTTGCCGCTTTGAAGACGAGGCGAGACAGGGAAGCGCGAACGGATTGCCTCTCGTTATAGCCTGTTCACGCTTCATAAGAGTTTGTCTACACGCTCATTCGCGTTGCATGATCTAACATCGATTTTCATCCGAAATTCAAAATTAAGATATTTTGACTGGTGAAAAGACTGATTAGAGCGATTAAGACATAAAATCGAATGAAAAAACGAACGATAACTCATTTATAAGATAAAAACATTTGTTTTTAGATGACAAATTACTCTAAATCCTTTGACATGACATTCTGCATTCGATATAGTGTTCAAGTACGAACGATTATAAACGATAGTTTAAAAAATATTCGTTATTTGGAGTGTTGAAAATGGATGTAGTATTTGATTATGAAGATATTCAATTGATTCCCGCAAAGTCAATCGTTGGCAGTCGATCTGAGTGTGATACGACGGTCGAGTTTGGTGGAAGACGATTCAAACTGCCGGTCGTCCCGGCGAACATGCAAACCATCATCGATGAATCGATTGCGACGTACTTAGCCGAAAATGGTTATTTCTATATTATGCATCGCTTTGAACCAGAAAAACGGCGGACGTTCGTTGAGACGATGCAAGCAAAAAACTTAATCGCGTCGATTAGTGTCGGCGTCAAGATCGAAGAATACGTGTTCATCGAAGAACTCGCACAGGCAGGGCTCGTGCCGGAGTATATTACGATTGACATCGCGCATGGTCATTCAGACGCAGTCATTCAAATGATTCAGCACATTAAACGATTTTTACCGAACAGTTTCGTCATCGCCGGAAATGTCGGAACGCCGGAAGCTGTCCGTGAACTTGAGAATGCAGGTGCGGATGCGACGAAAGTCGGAATCGGACCCGGGAAAGTCTGCATCACGAAGATTAAAACAGGATTCGGAACAGGCGGTTGGCAACTGGCAGCACTTCGTTGGTGCGCTAAAGCTGCGAGCAAGCCGATCATCGCGGATGGAGGAATTCGGACACACGGTGATATTGCGAAATCCGTCCGTTTTGGTGCGACGATGGTCATGATCGGTTCATTGTTTGCCGGGCACGAAGAATCGCCTGGTGAGACGCATGAAGTCGATGGTGTCCGCGTCAAAGAATACTTTGGTTCGGCATCAGAGTTCCAAAAAGGTGAAAAAAAGAACGTCGAGGGGAAAAAGATGTTTGTTGAGCATAAAGGGAGCTTAGCCGATACATTGACGGAGATGGAGCAAGATTTGCAATCGTCGATCTCGTACGCCGGAGGAAATAAACTGCAAGCGATTCGGACGGTCGACTATGTCGTCGTCAAGAACTCAATCTTTAATGGGGATAAAGTATTTTAAGGCAATTAAAAGTAGAAAAAGCAGACGGTCTTGACGACGTCTGCTTTTTTTTTGCATACTTCCCATAAAAACAGGGTAATAGTTAAATGGTTATTTTTTCAGAAAATTACATTAAAAGGGGTGGCATAGCATATGAACACAGAAACGACAACGTACTTAATCGAAAAGTTTACGCGAGTCCGTGATAAGACAATTGAATTGATTGATCCACTTGAACCAGAAGATTTCGTAATCCAAGCAAGTGCTGATGTAAGTCCGGCTAAATGGCATATCGCGCATACGACATGGTTTTTCGAACGGATGATTTTACAGGAATACGATGCAGCGTATCAAGTGTTTAATCCACAGTTCAATTATCTGTTCAATTCGTATTACAACTCAATCGGTCCGTATCAACCGCGCCATCAAAGAGGTGTCTTGTCGCGGCCGACTGTAAGTGAAATCATCGCCTACCGCTCGTACGTCGATGCGGCAATCGATACGTTCTTGAGACAAGATCGCGACGCGGCGAGTCAAAAGAAAATTGAAGGTTTGATTGAGATGGGATTACAACATGAACAGCAGCACCAGGAACTTATTTTGATGGATATGAAATTTAACTTGTTCGTCAATCCCTTGTTACCGGCCTATCAAAATAAAGCGGTCGTGCCGACTGCTGAAACCAATGTCAGTCCTGCTTACAAAACATTCGATGGAGGATTGATTGAAATCGGCCATGATGGGACCGGCTTTGCGTTTGACAACGAAAGTCCTGTCCATAAAGTATGGTTGAATCCATTTGAACTGGCAACTGCGCCCGTGACGAACGGGGAATACTTAGCTTTCATCGAAGCTGGAGGTTATGAGACGTCTGAATATTGGCTTTCTGACGGGTACCAAGCCATCAAGCAACTCGGCTGGAAAGCACCGCTCTACTGGATGAAGGATGAGTCGGGGGACTGGTCTGTCTTCACATTAAGTGGTGTCGAACCACTCGCACTCGACGAACCGGTTTGTCACGTCAGCTTTTATGAGGCGGATGCTTATAGTCGCTGGAAAGGAAAACGTCTCCCGACGGAAGCGGAGTGGGAGCATGCGGCAAAAACGGTCGCAAGACAAGGGAACATGATGGGACGAGGAACGTATCATCCGGCATCGGTTGTACGGGCCGAGCACGAATTGACAGGAATGTTTGGTGACGTTTGGGAATGGACGGCCAGTGCCTATTCATCATACCCGGGCAGTCGACCGCTTGAAGGAGCACTAGGTGAATACAATGCAAAGTTCATGTCTAACCAGATGGTGTTACGGGGTGGCGCGTGTGTGACGCCGGACGATCACATCCGTGAGACGTACCGTAATTTCTTCCCGCCGGATAAACGGTGGCAATTCAGTGGGTTCCGTTTGGCAGGTGACCTGTAAGATGAGTCAGCAAGTGAAAAGCTTTGATTTATATACGACGCAGCAAAATATGTTAGAAGAAGTCATAGCTGGTTTATCGAAACCGGCTAAAACGCTTCACGCCAAGTATTTTTACGATCAAACGGGGTCGGAACTGTTCGAGCAGATTACGCAACAACCGGAATATTATCCGACGCGCACTGAACTCGAGATTTTGACGACGCACCAAACGACGATTGCAGATAAGATTGGTCCTGTCCATACATTGATTGAGTATGGGAGTGGCAGTAGTCGGAAAATCAAAAGTCTGCTCAGTTCGCTGCACGGGTTGGAAGAATATGTCCCAATCGATATCTCGAAGGACTATTTACTACAGTCGGCGGCGGAGTTGTCTAAAGATTATCCAAATCTCTCGATTAAAGCGGTTTGTGGCGACTATTCGACACCGATCACACTACCGGTCGACCGCGCACTGAAAAAAGTTATCTTCTTCCCGGGATCGACGATTGGTAACTTTGATCCGGCGGAGGCGATGGAGTTCTTGCGCCATTCATCTCATTTACTCGAAGTGGGAGACGGCTTTTTAATCGGTGTCGATACGAAAAAAAATCCGGACATTCTTCATCGGGCGTATAACGATATGGCCGGCGTCACGGAAGCGTTCAACTTAAACATCCTGACCCACATCAATCGTGTCTTAGATGGAACATTTGATCAAACAAGGTTTGAGCATGTAGCATTTTATAATGAGGCGCAAGGTCGAATCGAGATGCACATCCGCAGTCGGATTGACCAGATCGTACAAATCAACGGTCAGCCGTTTACGTTCCAGGAAGGTGAAACGATTCATACAGAAAATTCTTACAAATATAGCATCGAAGAATTTCAGCAGTTGGCAGGTAAAAGTGGCTTTCGGGCCGTCACTTACTGGACGGACGCCAATCATCACTTCAGCGTCCATTACCTTGAGAAGACGAACGGCTAACGCGATCATGACGATGGAAGAAAGGCTGGCACACCGCTAACTGACGATAAAATAGAAGGGATTGCCATCTTAAAGTTGATGGGCAATCCCTTCTATTTGCGTGTAGATAAAGTTGCATTGGATTTTCCGCTTGAAACTGTTTAACCGAAAAGACGCGGCATGCAGAACTATCAGGCGAAGTCTCAGCTGACGCGACTTCCGTCCGGAATTGGATGTTCCGGACATACGAGGACGGGCATCAGTTGATCGAGCGGACCGAGTTCAAGGATACGACCTGTGAAACCGGCGCGTACGCCCTCGACGTTCAGGATCGCGATGGCTTGTTTCCCTAAAATTTCTTCATAGTCGAACCGGGTTTCGACCCAGTCGAGTAAAAAAGAGTGATCGTGTCCATCGAAGTCGACCGTCACGTTGAGAAGGTGTGTTTCATTCTCGTCACGGATGAGAGAACGAATCGTCCCGACACGAATATCTAACGCGGTAAAGGTTTCGACGGGTACAAATGGTTTAATCGGATCCATGGGTCATCTCCTATCGTCAAACAAATTAGTTGTGATAAGTCGGAACGTAATCACTTAACGGAATCTCGAGCGGTTGATTTAACGCCAGTTCTGCGAGCTCGCGTCCGAGATAAGGGCCGATCGTCAATCCGGATGCACCGAGGCCGTTCGCGATGAAAACGTTCGGGTGAGCATCGAGTGAGGCGATGACCGGTAACGAATTACTCGTGTAGGGACGTAGACCAACCCGCATTTCATAGATGTTCGTTTCTTCGAGTCGTGGTGCGACAGGGAGGGCACGCGTTAAGAGCGCATGCATCCCTTTGACGGTCGGTTGTAAGTTGTAATCAAGTTGTTTTTCATGGGTCGAACCTAAAGCAAGGCGACCATCTTCCGTCGACACGAGATAGAGTCCACGTTGCCCCATGATGACGGGCCAATGTTTCGTTTTCATTTCCTCTAAATCAAGATGAAGGATTTGTCCTTTTTCCGTCCGGATATCGAGTTCGAGCTTGAGCGGACGTAACAATTCATTGATCCAGACCCCAGCCGTCAAAATCACGTGCTTCGCGTAATGCGGTTGTCCATCGATTGAAATACCTTTCACTTGTCCTGTTTCGATGAGTAATTCAGCATCCGCATCAATAACGGTCGCCCCGTAATGGATTGCCGCCCGCTCGAGTGCGCCACGCAAGGCACGACCATCGACGCGAGCCCCGCCGGAGACGAACAACGCGTCTTCGACAGTATCGATCAATGGAAATAGAGATTTGACCTGAGAAGCGTCGAGTCGTTCGATGCGTCCGATGCCTGGGGCTTCCGGGAAACGATTTTCAGCAATCGTATTCATCTTCTCGATTTTTGATGATTCATGTAGCGCGATCGTGCCCACTTTTCGGTACCCGGTCGCGGTTTCGCCAAGCGCTTCCAGTTCTTCGATTAACGTATCGTAATAGTGAGCGCCATTATTTGCTAAGCGGTACCAGGCTTTATTGCGACGTTGTGTCATCCAGGGGCAGATGATGCCGGCTGCTGCATCGGTTGCGCGTCCGCTCTCTTTTCGGTCAATCAAAAGCACGGTCGCCCCTTGTTTTGATAGGTGATAGGCTGTCGATGCACCGAGAATACCGGCGCCGACGATGATGTGTGTGTACATGTCAATTCAACTCTTTTCTAATGACGGTCTTTCTTTAGTCTAAAGAAAAAAGGGCAAAGCGACAAATCTAAATTCAAATGTGTCATTGAAGTGTGGGGAATGATGGGAAATCGAATCTTTTTTTCGGAATATTTCGTATACTTTACATACGGACGCGTATAATTGCAAAATAGACGATTAGAAACCGTCCAATCAGGAAAGATACCCTTATAGGCATCACGTCCCGACATCAATGGCTTAGCACTCAGTCACTTTTGAAGGAGGGGAAGGCAATGAACATTAGTCAAACCATCGTACGCAAACGCTACACGGACCACACTTTGTTTTATTCCGCCATCCTGATCTGGAAGTTGCTCTTCTTCTTACCCTTATTGATGTTCATGAATAGTGGCTCCGACAATGTATTCCAACTTTATTTCGTACCGTACTTGACCGTGATCATTTTGTTCCGGGTCATGACATATTACGCGACGTATAAAGCTTCCTTCATGGAGATGACGGAGATGGGGCTGTCTGTTTTCCTCATCATCGCCGATCTTTATATCATCGCGCTCTTCCAAATTCCGCTTCCATTCGGAATGATCATCATGTTATTTTCGATTCTCCATTTTAGCGCCGCATTTAGCCGTTTTCGTTGGTTTCGGCGCCGTATGTGGTTGAACCGCCATCTTGAAATACTCAATTACTTGACGGATCATGGTGAAACGCCGATCAAGATTGCTGTCGTCTCGGAAGATGAGATGCTCGTGACAACGAAAAGTGGGAAAGAATTCACATATCGCCAAGTCTATTGGAGTGGCTTTTATTTTGAACGCGGGTGAACGATTAAGGACTGTGTTGCTAATTGGCGCAAGTCCTTTTTTTGATGATGGCTATTTAAGGTCGGTTTTGCCATACTAAAGTGAGAAAATAGCAAGGAAGGTGTTCATTGGTGATTCGTGCCCTTATTGTCACACAGGACAATCATGTTTTCGTCGATACGAATCTCGATCGCTTAACGCGGTCGGACATTAAGTGGTATTTCGTTGATTTCGACCAACCGACAGAACAGGAGAAACAGTTACTCGTCTCCTCGTTTACGTTTCATCCGCTCGCGATAGAAGATTGTTTTCAATACTTACAGCGACCGAAACTCGAATATTATGACGGGTACAGTTTTTTTGTATTGCATGCGGTTGAAGAACCTTCGTTAAAAGGGAAAGAAATCAATCTATTTGCGAGTGAACAATACGTCATTTCGTATCATGAGCAGGCGTCACGGGAAGTGGACTTCGTGTTTCGGGCATTTCAAAAATTGACAGGGCATGAAGAACATCTAACGGTCGAAGTTGTCCATAAAATCATGGATAAAATCGTCGACGGGTATTTCCCGATCGTTCATAACCTGGAAGACCGCATTTTTTCACTCGAAGGTCGATATGAACAAGCAGGCAATGACAAACAAATCATGGAAGATATCTTTGACATCCGCTCAGACTTGCTTGAACTCGCACGGACGGTCTTACCGATGCGGGATTTACTGTATCGGGTCATCGAATCGAAACGACTGGCGATTCATCCGAACAAACAAGCATTTTTCCGTGACATCTACGACCATTTGCTGAAGTTAAACGACATGATTGAATACAATCGGGCGATGACGTCGGAATTCCGGGAAAACTTCATATCTTTGAACTCCTACCGCATGAATAACATCATGAAAACGTTGACGATCTTTACGACGATTTTCATGCCGTTGACGTTCATCGCCGGCATCTACGGGATGAACTTTCAATATATGCCCGAGCTGACGGTCCGCTATGGTTACTTCATTACGCTTGGCGTGATGGTGCTCGTCGCAATCGGGATGACGGTTTATTTTATCCGAAATCACTGGTTTGAAGAGTAGGCGTGAGAAATCGTTGTTCCTTTCCCGCCGGTCACACAAAAAACGCCGATGTTTCCGTTTTACACACGGGGACAGCGGCGTTTTCCATTGTATAGTCTTCTCATTCATGACGGATACCTGAACAAATCTTAAAGCGTCAGCCCACTGTTTTAGTGAACCGATTGCTCAAATACGTCATGCAGTTTCGCTTGGGCAGCCTTGAATGAGTCCAGTGGATGCGCATCCGTCAAAGTCGAACGTTCCGTCTCAATTTGGCTCAATAATGTCTCTGTCCATTCGGCATAGAGTGTCGCGAAGACCTCGTCGAGATGTTGCTCCGTTAGATGACGAAGGCGCGACTCTTCGCCTTCGAGATAACTAACGGCATCCGGTTTCGTCAACGCGACCAGCGCGTCTTTTAAGTGCTCCTTCTCGTTCCGTTCGAAGAAAGCCTTTGCGTTCCGGAAGTAGCTTTTGACGGAACGGTATTTCGTGTCATCTTGGAACGGACCGCTGAACGTCATCGGAGGTAGCGTTGGCGGATCGAGTGGTGATAGTTGGAACGACGGGTTCAGTTTCGCAGCATACATCGCCTCTTTGTCAAGACGCTTTGCGATGGCACGTTGGACCCAGCTATCGATCCGGAAATGGGTGACACGTAATTCTTGTTCAAAATCATACCGCAAAAATCCGAGTAATTCGATGAGTGCTTGTTGCAAAGCGACTGCTTTCGTCGCGTTCGCAAACCGGACCGGATGATAGGCTTCCTTGAAAAAGTCTGGGAAGCGGTAATAGATGCGTTGATTGACGTGATGTAACAATTCATGAATCTCAGCAAATAGCTCATGGTGAACGAGTTCGACCCGACCGTTCGAGAAGTGTGCCGTGATCTCTTGTTCGAGCGCATCGAGTTCCGTCAATCGGGCATCTTTTCTGGCAATGTTCCGTTCTGTCTGATCAATCAATTGATTAAGGCGGTAAATTGTCTTGTCCGTCTCTTCCGTCAAGGATTGAAGCGCGAGCCCTTTCAAATCATGGTTCAAGAAGTGATGGAAGGCTTGTTCGAACGAATCGATGCCGGATTGTTCATCAATCCCTTGTTGTTTCTCGGCAAGGGCGTTGAGGCTCGAGACGCCGAACAGGCGTGGTGCACGGATGCCGAACCGTTTTAGTTCCGTGCCGACATAGTGTAGGACATCTTGCTGTTCCGCTGTCGAAGTTGCGAGATCAATCGCATTGACGACGAAAAACATTTTGTCGAGCTCGAATGCATCCTTAACCCGGCCAAGTTGAATCAAAAATTCACGATCGGCTCGGGCGAAGGCGTGATTGTAGTAGGTGACGAACAGAATCGCATCCGCATTTTTAATGTATTCAAATGCGACGTCCGTATGCCGGGCATTGATGGAATCGGCACCCGGTGTATCGACGAGCGTGATTCCGAGACGTGTCAACGGGCTGTCGAAATACAGGTCGATTACATCGACGAAACAACTGAGGTGTTCCTGTGCGACATACTCCTCGAATGCCGATTGATCGACTGTCTGTTCTGTACCGATGAAAGGTTCGACCGTCGGATATCCTTTTAGGAACGCGCGTAAGAAAGAGGCAACGTTCAAGTCGCTTGTCGTCCGTTCGCGCAACCATGTGACGACGGCAGTGACTGACGGCATCGTTGCGTCAAACGTTTGCAGGGCTTCGTTCAAGTCGTTGAGAAGGTCAGTCTCCGATTTAAACCGGATCGTTGCGGTCCCGTGGACATGCGTCGCCGTGACCGGTTTAATCCGATTGATGGATGCCGTCGTCGGGTTCGGTGAGACCGGTAGGACACGATGACCGAGCAAAGCATTACAAAACGAAGATTTGCCGGCGCTGAAAGCACCGAATAAGGCAATCGTAAAGTCGCTTGTCGTCACGCGCGCAAGCTTTTGTTGCAAATACTTCGTAGCGTCCTCGAACCCGCGAACACCGGAGAGAATGGTCTGGATTTGCTGCATCTCTTCTAATGTATAACGGGATGGGACAGCTTGAAGCGTTTCTTCATGCGTAGTCTCCATCTCTTGTGTCACGACTGGATTGATCCCTGTAAACGTCTCAATGTCGAGCGTCGCCTGCGTAAGCTGCGTACGCCACTGTTCTAGTTGCTCACGTGCCGCTGTCATATCGTCAGTGGTCGGTTCGTTCGCTCGTTCGAGGTAGCTTATTAACACCTGTTCCGCATTCTTGAACGTTGTCATCACGTCACATTTTTGTTCGAGCGTTTCAAATTCAGCTTGAAGCGTCGCTTTCGCAGGGATGTTTTCATGCGTCAACTCCTGGCGGACCGCTTCTCGCCAATGGTTCGTTTCCTTGACGTACCAAGCACTGACCGATGCAACGACCCGATTCGTGAATTGCAAGACCGATTCCCCGGTAATCGTGATGCCGTCTTGAAGTGCTTCCTCAATGACGGCTAACGGTGGATCAAGTGGGAGTTGATCGATTCGTAACGAGTGCTCGTCAGACAGCAAATCAATTTCCGCTAGCGATTGTTTCATAAGTTTTCGAAGGTGAAGCGCAATTTCAGAAGCAGTGACAGACTGGAGAGCGCGCAGGACATCGTCAGCGATGACTTGTTGCGCCGCCTGTGTTTTTTTAGCGCTCCGGAACAATCCGACCTTGAATGCAGGTTGCCGAGATTCGAGGAACGTTTTCATCTTTTCGCGCAATTCAAACGGCATCAGCGTCGCATTGCGAAGTAAACTTTCCCGGTGTGCCGAAAAACGGCTGCTCCATTGTTCAGGAGCAAACAGGGTCAATTGATGTTTGACTTGTGCATGCCGGTCAAACACACGCTCCGCTTCTGCGCGTTCGGTCGCCGAGACCGTATCCCGCATCGCGTCAGATGCTTCTTCAATCATGTCTTCTAAATAGTTGATGTGTTCCTGGTGTAAGACCTCGAGCGTCGTTTGAGCGGATTCGATCAATTTCGGCTGGGCGTCACGAATACTTTGGTCGACCAATCGCTTGACGGCAGAAAAGTCGTTCCCCGCGAATTCCGGCTCACGCAGGCTCGTGAAGAAAATGCCTTTCGGCTGAACACCATGCTCAGTAAACGATTTTTCGACGGATCGTTTAAAGGCATCGAATGACAGCTCGGATGTTTGGTGTTTGTCGATTTGATTGACGATTAAATAGAGTTCAGGAACAGAAGCGAGCAAGTCTTTTGTGACGCTGAAGTTCAGTTCAGATTGGACATGGTTATAGTCCATGACATAAAAGATTAAGTCGGCGACATGTAACGCCGATTCAGTCGAAATCCGGTGGGCGTCATCAACGGAGTCGACGCCTGGCGTATCCATCAGGACGAGACCAGGTGGTAAAGTGGATGTCGCATGGGTGATGTCGATTTGTTGGACGGTGCCGTCACGGCCGAAATGGCGTAAGTGTTGCAAATCATCTTCCGAGGCTAGACGGACTGCTTTTCGATCATGGAAGGAAACAATCGCTTCGTTGGTCTCGCCTTGACGAAGCGTGACGATATTTGCACTCGTCGGAATGGGACTCGTCGGGAGAATGGATTCGCCCGTCAAGGCATTGATCATACTGGATTTACCGGCAGAAAAATGACCGGCGAAGGCAATCGTATAGTCGCGTCGTAATAACTTCTTTGAAAATGTATCTAATTTATCGAGTCGGAGCTGATCGCGTGAAGGTTGAATCAGTGTCGCGAGAAGCGCCGTCGCTTCCAGGTGGTTCGTCAATCGTTCTTCAAATGAGCGCATGCAAATTGTAACCCCTTTCTTACAGTCAATTGTAAGTGTATCATGTTTATTTTGCTTTCGTCATCTTACGGTTGCACACGAAAAAAGAGGCGCTCACGAATCGTGAGAAGCCTCTAAAAACAGTGCTGATTCAGTTCGGTTCCGGAACGATCATGTCTGATTCGTCGGGCTGTTCTTCTGTCGTCTGCATCAAGCGTAGCAGGTGCAGTTTAAAGAGATACATGACGATGAGATGGACATTCGCCTGGGTCGTTTTATAGAGCAACCATGGTAATGCGGGAACATATTCATGAATCGCGATGATACACTCTTGCGAACCCGGGATTTGCCGGAACTCGATGCGTCCATTGCTATCTTCTTTAACTTGAGCAAACAAGCCGCCCGTAATTCGGTACGTTGCCTGTTGATCGTCTTCGAATGGTTCTTTCGTCAGTTCAAGCAACGGGGCGTCAAGCAACGGAACATGAATCCGAACGACTGTTTCTTCCGCTGTCTTCGATGTAAGAAAAGGTTTCGCGAACGTCGATAACCAATCGACATAATTGTCGGCAGCCCAGTTCGCGTTCCGGTCGTCTGGAAGACGGACACGTTGGACGGACCGGACATCAAGCGTTTGTGATTTCTGGTGCGATGAAGAGCTTCCTGATTTTTTTGATTTCGACTCTTCTTCTTCTTCTTCCATCGCCATCCGTACGGATTGCTCGAATGAAATTTTTCCGTCACTGATGCCCTCGACCATCTTGTCGGGATCCGCCACCATCTCATGGACCATACTTTCGACGAGCGGATAAACGGTTTCTTTCGGTTCTCCAGAGATGAGTGTCACCCAAAGCCGCGACAATTTGACGGTCATCAACGGTAAGTCGAAGGTCGGTTGTTTTTTGTCCATTACTTCCGCCGTCTTCAAAATCATTTCCTTGTACGTCATCGCTTCCGGACCGCCGATATCGATGGCACGATCCTTGAGGTCCTCGCGGTCGACGCTAGATCCGAGCGCATGAATGACGTCCGGTAGCGCGACGGGATGTGTTTTGTTACGCGTCCAGCGCGGGAGAAGCATGACGGGAAGTCGTTTGACGAGTTTTGACAGAATCGGGAACGAAGACCCTTTCGGACCGACGATGAGCGCAGCGCGGATCGTCGTGACCGGTGTACCGTATGCACCGAGGACGCGCTCGACCTCAAGGCGACTTTTAAGATGACGTGATAAATTTTCCGTCTCGTCCGGAATGATGCCACTTAAGTAAACAATCTGCTGGATGCCGTTTGCTTTTGCAGCGCGTGCGTAATTGTCGGCTAAAATCAAGTCCATGTCTTCAAATGAGCCTTGCGTCAACTTTGCTGACGGCATCATCGAGTGGACGAGGTAGATTGCGATGTCTGCTCCTTTTAATCCGGCTGTCGTATCCGCTAACGAAAAAAGGTCACACGAACGCCATTCGACATTCGCTTCATCTTCCTTATCGTCACCATTGCGTGACAAGGCAATGACGTCGTACTTTTTCTTCAACTCATTTAGTAGGTTATGTCCGATATAGCCTGTCGCACCGGCAAGTGCCAGGCGTTTACGTGGTTGCGTCATGTCAATTCCTCCTCATTAACTGCTTACTACAAAGATTTACCCAAACGACCTGCGATTTAATCAAACGAATGTTATAGTTAAAAACAAATGCTTCATCTTTTTAAAACAGGGAAAACAAATAAAGAAGATTTGCGCACTGTTTTGGAGGGATGGACAGTATCATTTTTTAGGGGAGGGAGACGGATATGAATGCTGTCTGTTTTTTGGACGAACGTCATCATACACGTTACCAAATGATATTGAAGCGATTGAATGCACGAAACCGTAAAAAGTATTCTTTTCAATCAATCTTATTTTTAGCGACGGGTAATCTAGCACTTATGCAATTGTTCAGTGACTATTTTTTTCCGGAGACGGGTGAATTTTTTTACCAAGAATTATTAGCGGAACCTGTCGAAGATTTAACCGTCGATGTCGAACGTCAATTACTCGTTCAGTTGTATAACGGCAGGACGACGTTGACGATCATGGAGATCATCGATCAGTTAGAAGAAACGGAGTTAGAGCTCGTCCTCGGAGCCATCCAAATCCGGTCATTCGGAAATCAAAACATGCAAGTACACTAAAGAAGGTAGCCGTTGTCAGATGGACTTCGGTTATCTTTTTTTGTCATTTCAAGGACCGTTAACTTACATTTGTGAACTGAAGTTATTAATGTAAAACAGCATCTAAATAAAAGCTAAGCTTATGCCTTAAGATTTGGTTGTCTAGCGGCAGGACTGGAAATAAGATGTAAGTAACAGGGAAGGTGTGGTGACTGCTGACAGGTCGCGCGTCGAATGATGAGGAAGGGGAGTGAACATATGCAACTCAAAGAATCGATTTATTTCCATTCACCGATTTTCATTCAGAATATCCTAACGACGCTTTACGGACGGGTCTTGTACCAGGAACGTTACGGGTCCGCCTACCGTAATCGGTTCGAAGAATTGAAGCGGAAAGAACGGCAATCGATTGATCCCGAGCAGGAGCAATTATCCCGCCTGAATCAGTTTTTACTGTTTTGTCAGGCCTATAGCCCGTACTACAAAGAGTTGTTCGATAGGAACCGGATTGAGCTTCCGCTTGCGCAGTTGTCAGAGTTAAAACAAATTCCCTTGCTCGATAAGGAGACGCTACGGACAAGGAATGCCGACGTCCATGCGCGGATTCATGCGCCGATTCTTGGAAAGACGGGCGGGACGACCGGGAAATCGATCCAAGTGCATTATACGAGAGAGGACATGCAAATCCGCATGGCGCACCTCGACTATTTCAAATGGACGCATGGAATCGAACAGGGAATGCGCCGGGCGAGTTTTACGGGACAGACATTAGCGGCAGAACAACAAAAGTCACCCGTCTATTGGCGGATGAATAAGGCGATCAATCAAATGCTTTTTTCAATTAAGAATATTAACCCGTTGACAATTCCCGCTTACATCGAACAATTGAACCGATTTAATCCAGTGTCGATTGATGGTTTACCGTCGGGAATGATTGAAGTTGCACGATACGCCAAAAAACATGCTGTCGACTGTACATTCCGTCCGAAGGCGATTTTTCCGACGGCTGAAATGTTGACACGGGACGAACGTGCTTTAATCGAGGAAGTATTTCATGCACCGATCTTTGATCAGTACGCCTCCTCGGAAGGGGCACCGATTGTCGCCGAATGCCGCTACGGTAAAAAACATCTCCATTATGAGATGGGTATCATCGAAGTCGAAGCAGACGGTCAAATTCTCGTGACGAGTTTTGATACACATGGTACGCCCCTTGTCCGTTACCGGATTGGTGACCGGATGACGCTTAGTCACGAGACGTGTCCATGTGGGCATGGTGGTCCGATCATCGCATCGATTGACGGACGCGGACGAAGTTATATCCAGTTGAAAAATGGGCATCGAATCTTTGAAGGGGAACTCGCTGGAATCGTGCGGCGGTTCCCGAATTGTATCGAACGAGTCCAGTACATCCAAGAAGAAGCGGATGAAGTTGTGATGTTGTACGTACCGGACGAACGTTGGTTTAAACAAGAGCATGAAAAGGAGTTATACTTCGTGTTAGAGCGTTTGTTCGGTGGACAAATGGATGTCCTTTTAAAAGCGGTTCCGGAAATTCCGAAAGAAATCAGTGGGAAGACGTTGTTGATTAAACAATTGATTCCAGAGAACGAACGAGCCAATTGATTGGACTAGCCGAAATCAGAGCTAGTCTTTTTTTTTGTATAAAACTTCAAGAGGAAACTGTTGAATGGGAGTTTTTATCATGTTCCTGTCAGAAATGCCGGGTAAAAACAACCTATCAAGAAATCGTGCAGAAGGGCTCGACGCATCGTGGTGAATCGTTATCAGAAAGGACGTGTAAGGATGGGAATCAAGGAACAGGTTTATATGCACGCACCAATCTTCTTACAAAACGTATTGACGACACTTCATGGGTATCACTTGCAACGGGAGCGGTACGGTGCGTTTTATCAAGAGCGCTTTCAGGAACTGATTGCAAAAGAGCACCAAACAATTGATGTGGCGGTAGATCAGCTAAGACGGCTGAATGCTTTTTTGGCGTTTTGTGTGATGCACAGTGACTATTACCAAGAGCTTTTTAAGCGGCACGGCGTCACCTTACCCTTGACGGATCTCAATCAATTAAAACAAATTCCTGTGTTACGAAAAGATACGTTACGGCACCAAATCGAACGAATTCGCACCGATGTCGCAGCCCCGATTCTTGGAAAAACGGGTGGGACGACGGGACAATCGATTCAAGTCCATTATACGAAAGCAGACATGCAGCGGCGGATGGCACATTTAGATTATTTTAAATATACGCACGGCGTCAAAAAAGGGATGCGGCGGATTAGTTTCACGGCGCAAGTGTTGGTCGCTGAACACCAACAAACACCGGTCTATTGGCGGATGAACCGGGCGTTGAATCAATTACTGTTTACGGTCAAAAAGATTAATCCGGCGACGATGACGGCGTATTTGGCAGCAATCAATACGTTTCAACCGGACTCGATCGATGGTCTGCCATCGGCGATGATTGAACTGGCGCGGCACGCGAAACGCAGCGGCATGGAGATGACGTGTCGTCCGCTGGCGATTTTCCCGACGGCTGAGATGATGACGGAAGCGGAGCGTCAATTACTGGAGGACGTGTTCCATGCGCCCGTCTTCGATCAGTATGCCTCGTCGGAAGGGGCACCAATCATCTCCGAGTGTCGGCTCGGTCGAAAACATTTGCATCATGAGATGGGCATCGTAGAACTCGACACCGATGGCGAGGTCCTCGTCACGAGTTTTGATACACACGGGACCCCGCTCGTCCGTTACCGGGTCGGCGACCGGATGACGATCAGCGGCAAGACGTGTTCCTGTGGTCACAAAGGACCGGTCATCGATTCGATTGACGGCCGCGGGAAAAGTTATCTTGTCCGACCGGACGGACAAAAAGTGTTCGAGGGACAGCTCGCGAGTGTCGTCAAAGTGTTGCCGAACAGTGTCGAACGGATTCAGTATGTCCAAAAAAATAACCGGGAAATCATCTTGTTATACATTGCGGATGCCGCACGTTTTTCAACAAACGATGAAAAACAACTCGGTCATTATTTGAAGCGGCTACTCGGAAGTGACATGCTGATTTCGCTGCAGGCGGTCAGTGAGATTCCGCGTGAACGTAGCGGGAAGACGTTACTGATTAAGCAGATGCTGACTGGGTGAATGCATTTGAGCTACCTCCACCTCTAAGCGAAGTATAGGTGGAGGTGTTTCAAATGTCTTGAGACAACCGAATCATGTCTGTGCACCGGATACCGTTTTCTACAATCTCCTCTTCGTAGTGCCTCAAGAAGAAATTCAAGTCGACTCCGACGATCCGAAATCCACATTTTTGATAAAGTGCCAACTGACCGATGCTTGAGTTTCCTGTGCCGATTTCGATGGTTGCATAGTCCATCGCTTGCGCAGTTAGGATGGCATGTCTTAAAAGACGTTTTCCTATGCCGTTACCTTGATGTCTCGCCTCTACTGCAAGATTTACAATTTCAATCGTTTGCGGTCTTGTCGGCAGAAGCACATACACGCCAATCCGTTGATTCCTAGATTCAGCTATGAAACATCGACCTCTCTTCAAGTATTCAGCAACTATTTTCTGAGAAGGGTCTGCTGATAACAAAAGTTCCATCGGAGGGTTCTCATGAACGGACAGTTGACGGATGTTCATTTTCATAGACGGATACTCCTCGCGGATTAATTTTGACGTGCTTCCTTTTTTAATTCCTTTAAATTCACTGAGCTGACATGAATCGGTTCAGTTTTTCTACCGGATTTAATCTTTCGGCAAGTGTATGGATTATGCATCGCAGTTCGTCTTCTCCTTCTACTTGGACGGAAGTCAGGTCGAGTCGCCTCTGACAATCAGCGAGAGGTCTATTTTAACGAAACGGACTAGGATTAGCCTCCTGTTTACAGTAAAATGGAAATAGTAGAAAAGGGAGGTATATTCGATGATACAACGCGCGACCGTATTACTCGTCGGGACCGTTCATTTGGACCGTCCTGACAACGGGGACTTGTTTCGTCCGCGCATCTTTGATGTGTTTTCAGACGAACGGCAGCGGGAAATTCAACAGGTCGCCGAGGTCCTGCAAACATTTCGTCCGACAGAAGTCGCGCTAGAGACTTTGCCTGAGCAGGCGGGTGCACTGAATGCCGACTATGCCGCTTACCTCAAGCAAAGCTTTACGCTGACGGCGAATGAACGCCATCAACTCGGGTTTCGAGTAGCGCGCTTGGCAGGTCTGGCTGGTCTGCAGGCGGTGGACTGGAATCAGACGGTGGAAGGTGTCCCGAATCTTGCGGAACTCGAACAGCTCGACCCGGTCGCGTTTGACCGCTTGATGCGTGCCGAACAACAAAAATCCGAGTCACTCGAAGCGACATTGCTCGAGCAGACCTACCTCTCGTTCCTTGAACAACTAAATGACAAGCAGGCGGTCGAAGCAAGTCACCGGACATACCGGCAACTCGCCCGGCTAGATCCGGCGACGCACGTCGGGGCGAGATGGGTCATTCAGTACTGGTACTACCGCAATCTGTTAATCGCGAACCGGATTCTTGATTTGGCGGAGCCGGGGGAACGGATTCTCGTCCTCTACGGTGCCGCCCATTTGCCGCTATTAAAACAATTTTTAGACGACAGTGGGGGCGTCGATGTGATGACGTTCCCTGAACTGATCGCGAAGGGGAGTAACGCCGATGTTGTTTCATTATCATCTTTGGACGCCGAACGTTGAGGCGACGGAGCAGTTTTATGAAAAATTAGGCTTTGCGGTCACACAGCGGATCGGAAAGACCGACGGCGCGTTTTCGGCGTTTGATCCGCCGTTGACATGGGATGACTTCCGGGACGACGGGATCCGCTTTCGAATCATCGAGATGAAACGCGGCGCCATCAACGTCACGTTCGGTCACGGGAAAGCCGTCCGCTTCGACCATCTCGGTTTTCTCGTGACACCCGAACAACGGACGCTGCTTCTCGAACGTGCACAACAGATGGACTGGACAGTCCAAGCGAACGAACGGCGGACATTCATCCAGACCCCGTACGCCTGTCGGATTGAACTGCAGACGCATCACGATGCGATTTTATCGGACGGTCCTCATCTGAAACGGCTTGAGCTCTCAACGAAGCAAGTCGGCTTCGAACAGGAGTTGAAGCGGTTATTCGGCCATGCAATCGATGAAGTGACGACGGTGCCTGGTGATCATACCGTCTTACAGCAAGTCATTTTTACGGGGGAAGACAGGGAAGCCGTCGATCCGAACGGCGTGTCTGTCAGACAAACACGGTCACCGGTCGTAGCTGACAAACACTTTTAACGGTTTTGCACCTGCCTGTAAAGCCTCGAAACATGGAATCAAGTCCGACCAATCGACCGACTGTTCAAACAGCTTGAACAAGGCAGGCGTCTTTCGGGCGGCCGGCAAAAACCAGTCCGCATGGGCGCGGTAATCGAGCCCGTCACTCGATCCGACGATCCGTAACTCTTTTGCATAGAAGCTCGGGCAGAGCGACAAGACGTCGTAATTGCCGTCAGAGAGAATGCAGAGCTGACCATGGGGGACGAGTGCCTCCTGAAGACACGCAAACGCGGTTTGCCGTCCCGAACATTCGAGGGCAGCGGCATAGGTATTCAGCTCGAGGTCGTTTCCGGACGTAACCGTGCGGGTTGCCCCGAGCTGTTTTGCGAGTGCATGTCGCCTTTCGTCCGGGTCGACGGCGTCAATGCGCGAGAGACCGAAGTAGTGGCGTAGATAAAAGACGGTTAATAATCCGATCGTCCCGAGCCCGGTCACGACGACGGCATCCGACGGACGGGGATTAAGTTTATGGACGCCTTTTGCGGCGTCACACGATAAAATCGTCAACAAGGCGAGTTGCGGCGGCAGGTCGCGTGGGACGGGAATGACTTTTGCTGCGCGGACGGTGGCGATGTCGTGATGACCGTAAAAAGCGACGACGCGGTCACCGACACGGATATTTGAGACATCCTCTCCGATTGCCAGCACTTCTCCGTAACTCTCGTATCCCGTTTCTTTCGGATAGGTCAGGGCGAGGTCTGACCGGTCGGTCGCCATGATTTGCGGCAATTCCGCGCCGATGCTGATCGCACCGTGTAATGTCTGGATGAGTAGTTCATCTGCTTGCAAGGGCGCTAAGGGGCGCTCAATCCATTCGAGCGTCCGGGGGCCGTCAATTGCAGTCTGTGTGGCATGCGATCAGTTCCTCCGTTTTCTTAAAGTGAATATCCTGATAATGGAATTATAACATGAAGATAAATCAGGATATGACAAGTTTGTAAGGTTGAATGGAACATCAATTGCCCGATTTTTAAAGTGTTTTCTGCTATGCTGAAAAGGTAGAGCGGAGCTCACGAGTATCTAAAAAGGAAGTGGCGAACATCGAGCAGATTGAGATGTCGATCCATCGTGGATTAGTGGAATTAAAAATGTTAGTTGAACTACCTCCACCTACGCTTCGCTTAGAGGTGGAGGATTCCTGAGTCATCCGACCTAACGGTCGAAACCTGGTCAGGCTAACCCCGTCGTCCCGACGGTTGAAGAAGCTAAGAGGCGTTCAGCTTCTCGTTTGAGGTTCAGTCCTGCATTCACATCGCGGTCGTGATGGATGCCGCAACTCGGGCATGTCCATTCACGCAAGCCAAGATGTTTCACGTCTTTGTGTTGATGCCCGCAACTGGAGCACAGTTGACTAGAGGCGAAGGTCTTGCCGACTTTCACGATGGTCTTCCCGTACCATTCCGCCTTGTATCCGAGCATGCGGAAGAACTCCGACCAACTGACCTCAGAGATGGACTTGCTCAACTTGCGATTCTTCTGCATGTTCTTCACCTGCAAGGTCTCGATGCCGATGACGTCGTGGTTTTTGACGATTTCTGTCGATACCTTGTGCAGGAAATCGGTTCGCTTGTTCGCAATCTTCTCGTGGATGCGGGCGACCTTCCGCTTCTGCTTCTGATAGTTCTTCGCCTCGGAAAGTGTTACTTTCTTGTCCAAGGCCAACCGTTGACGACGAGAGAGCTTACGTTGTTCACGTGCGAGCTTTTTCTCAAGCGAGCGGAAGTAACGGTCATTCTTGTACACCGTGCCGTCCGACAGGATGGCGAAGTGCTTCAATCCGACATCTACGCCGACGGATGAGCCCGTCTTCGGCATTTCGTTGCTCTCCTGCTCGACGAGCAGGGAGACGAAGTATTTTCCTGAAGCGTTCCGCCGGATGGTCGCGTTCAAGATGCGTCCGACGACCTGCCTCGAGTTGGCGAAACGAACCCACTTCAGCTTTGGAATTTTGATCGTGTTGCCGACGATCGAGACTTCTGGAAGCTGAGACTTGCCTTGAATGTTCGTCTTGTACGATTGAACGGGGTTCCGTTTCGACTTGAAGCGGGGTCGTTCGTTCTGCTTCTTAAAGAAGCGGTCAAAGGCATCAGCAAGATGTTTGACGCTCGTCTGCACAGACGTGCTATCGACTTCCTTCAGCCAGTCGAACGCCTGCTTCAACGACGGGAGTTCTTTCGAACAAGACCCGTAGGATAGTCCTTTCCCTGTCGCTTTATACGTCTCATCCCACTTCGCCAAGAAGTGGTTGAAAACGAAGCGCGAACAACCGATCGTCTTCACAATGAGGATTTCCTGCTCTTTTGTCGGATAGATTCTGAATTTGTAGGCCTTGTGAGTCAACATGATGTTCACCTCCTTACAAAGGACATACCCGAAAGAGAGGTTGGCGATTCATCTCCCACTTTCACTAGGGCTTCACCCTGATCGTTTAGAAGTGGGCGTATTCTCGCCTGATTTTGATAAACGGATTAAAAAAGGTCAGCTTGGTCACTTTATCGGATTGCATACGGGAGACAAACCGCCTGTCGGTTTTTCGAACGTCGAACAGTTCGCGACGGAAGCGGCGGCAAATCTCCAGTCGATTCGCGCATTGATTGAGCGTCGAAATCAAATCAAAGCAGCGATTACCGCATCGAATGCCGTGACGCGTGTCCGAATCGCCGGGACCGAGATGACGGTCGCGGAAGCGATTGATCGTCGCGATACGGGTCTTGACTACGATCGCCAATTGTTACAAACGCTCAAAACACAACTGCATGAAGTGGAGCAGACGATTGAACAGGAACGTATCGAGATCGAGCGGCGTGCAGAAAATCATATCGAAGCGACATACGGTGCGCGTGAAAAAGGGGACGCGGAAGAAATTGAAAAAACGCGTCGTCTGTTCATCCAACGATTAGAACCGAAATTGATTGACCCCTCCGGTCTTCGGCAAGTCATTCAACAGTTAGACGAGTCAATCGACGCATTTGATGCCGAAGTCGATTTCAGTCTATCTGAAAGTAATACACTCACGAAAATATTAATCTAAACCTACCGTCCTGTTTGTCTGATGATTTCATAACCGAACACGCGTCGTCCGTGCGATAACGGACATCTTCTAATCGGTTGACCGATTAGCATCCAAGATGGTCCTTGCGACCGTCCGGTCAAAGCTGAATGTTCAACGATCAAAGGACAACGCTGACGCTTCAACACTCAGACAGATTACTGTTCAAACATCAACGGTCACCGTTCGATTAAATCCATGAGAAAACGGGAAAAGAGAGGGGATGTTCGTTGCCTCTGAAGTCACCGCATGGCTGGGCAGACAGGACATTTCATCGTTTTGCATGACGCCCCTTCTTTCTTCAGAAAAAGAAGGGGCATTTTTTTAAATTCAAATCGAGAAAGGATGATTTAAATGGAATCCCTCACAAAACGAAGAATCGGAGCGGCTGTCGTTAACTTGATGGTGAACGCTGTCATTGTAAATGTCCTTGAAGAAACAGTTCTCAAACGGGTCAAACGTCCCGTCATCCGTGGCATCGTCACCCAGTCCGTCGTCGATGTCGTCATGGAAACGGTTCAATTACGCTTGACGGATGGCCGAACGGTCGGCAGTCGTGTTATGGGACTTCGTGTCGTCAGTCAAGACGACCAACCGTTGAAAACGACACAAATCCTTAAACGGATTGCTTACCGTGAAGTATTCACAGCAGGGAAATTCTTTAAGGACCGTCAGCGTTATCTGGAGGATGCCTCCGTTTTACCGGAAGATGAGTTTGCGAAAACACGTGTCATTCGTGAAGGACGGTAAAATCGCTTGTTTCATTGATCCATGTACGCTATAACCCGTATCGCGCTTAGTCTGTTGAAGCGATGCGGGATTTGTTCGTGTCTTGAGCAGACTGTAGAGATCACAAGAACGCAGAGGAGGTGAATGGCCAATGAATCCTTTCATGACGATCGAAGACATTAATGACGCGAATCTGGCCGCGGTTCTCGGATTAAAAGTCGCAGCCGCGCAGCGCGTATATATCGAAACGAACGCGCAGTCGCTTCAGGAAGCGATGAACGATCACGACCACGGTTGGCGTTGTTATGCCTTATGCGAAAACAGGCAGCCGGTCGGGTTCATGATGATTGGTGCTGAAAACCGGACGGACAAGTACATCTGGCTTGACCGGTTCATGATCGGTCAGCAGTATCAAGGACAAGGGCTAGGAACGCAGTTTTTAAAACGAGCAATCGGTTTCATCGAAGACCATTTCGAAGTCGATGAAATCGTGTTGAGCTTACACACAGAAAATACGCATGCCAAGTATTTTTACGGGCAAGCGGGCTTTACTGATATCAAACGGATCGATGAAACGAACGGCGAAGAAATCTGGGTCTATCGTCTGACGTGATGTCCGCGATTCGTTCATCTGTATGGTGTAAGCCTTGTGCATCTGTCGAACCTTCTCGCTGTCCGCGCGGCAACCGTCCCTGCTACACTAGAAAAAACGACCAAAAAGGTGAGGTGGAGTGGTGTGGCAGTCATTGAATTTAAGGATGTCCAGTACAAATCGATACTCAAAGGGATCTCCGGGACGTTTCGGGAAGGAAAAATCACGACGCTCGTCGGACCGAGCGGCGCCGGGAAAACGACGTGTCTGAAACAAATCAACGGATTACTTTCACCGGACGCCGGGACGCTTTATTTTAAGGGAACCGATTTAAAAGACATCGATATGATGGAGCTTCGAAAAAAGATTGGCATGGCCTTTCAAAGTGCCCCGATGATTGCGGGGACTGTGTACGACAATTTGAATCTTCCGAAAGCGATCTTCAATCAGACATTGGAACAGGAAGAGGCAAAACGACTGTTGGAGCGGGTCGACTTGAAAGAGGTCCCGTTGACACAAAACGTCAAGGAACTGTCGGGTGGCGAAAAAAGCCGCATCGCGATCGCGCGGACACTCGTCAACCGACCGGATATCCTGCTGCTCGACGAGATCACGGCCAGTCTCGATTACCGGATGGTCAAGGAAATCGAGGCGCTCGTCCAAAAGATTCAACGGGAATTCAACGTGACGGTGATCTGGATTACGCATGATCTCGAACAGGCGCGCCGTGTCAGTGATGACATGTGGTTCTTAAAAGACGGGCAATTGATTGAACAGGGAACGATTGAATTGATTGAGGGCTCGGATAATCCCGCCATCGAAGCGTTCGTCAAGGGGGTCGACCAATGAGTTACGTGCAACTCGCTTCCGCCTTAGTCTTTATCTTGATTCCGTTAGTGCTGACATATACGTTAAAGCTTGGACTTGGCAACGATATTTTGATAGCGACGGTCCGGTCGATCGTCCAGTTGTTGATTGTCGGTTATCTCTTGACGTTCGTTTTCGAAAGTGACAGTAAAATTTACATCGGGTTGATGATTCTGTTGATGATTGTCGCGGCAACGCTCAACATCATCAAAAAAGGTGACGGGATTCCCGGGATTACGGGCATTATTTTACTGACGTTAGTCAGTGTCGAAGTCTTGACGATGGGCATCATGCTTGGTCTTCGAATCATTCCGTTCGAAGCGCAGGAAGTCATTCCGATCAGTGGGATGGTGATTGGCAACTGTATGATTTTGTCGCTTTTGTTCCTGAATAAGTTCAAGGACGAAGTCGAACGGGGCGATGAAGTCATTGAGCTGATTTTAGCGCTCGGAGGTTCACCGAAAACAGCGATTGACCGAAGTTTGAAAAGCGCCATCAAGACGAGTATGATTCCGACGATCGAGGCCCAGAAAACGATGGGACTCGTCCAGCTTCCCGGCATGATGAGCGGTTTGATCATCGGTGGGGCCGATCCGATGGAAGCTGTCATGTACCAGTTATTAATCCTGTTCCTGATTTTGACGAATGCTGCCGTGTCTTCCGTCATGGTCGGCTACCTGTCCTACCGGAAACTGTTTAATCAAAAAGCCCAATTCCTTGGGTTGACCTATCGGAACGACTGAGCTACCCTAGAAAAATACGTCATGACGCTAACAGATTTCGGAAGTATCCGAAGTCTGTTTTTGTTTACTAACATAAAGAAGCATCAAACTGAAGATGAAACAGCGACGTGCTACTAAAAGGGATGTGAAGAAGAAGTGATGACGATTGAACAAGTAATGGCGATGTTACCGGTTGAGGAAGAAGAAATACGATTGACAGATGTCGATGGATTGCCACGTTATGCATGTGTTCATCCGGTTGATCTGTTTGAGGAATCACAAGCGATTTTTCGGAGTATCATTGAAGTCGAACACCATCAAGCGGATCGATTAAAATCATGGTACATCATCGGATACGAAGACATGGATGGGGACCTGTTATGTGTGGATCTCGTAACGAGTGAAGTGATGGTCGTCGGTCATGAAACACTGGAACGCGAAGAAGTCGTCGCTCCGTCCTTGACTCAATTTTTGCAAGGATGACGTCTAATTCGTATGCAACATAAGAAAACGAAAAAGGTCACCGGACATCATCGTCCAGTGACCTTTTCGTTCGCCGACTAACGGATTATGCCATTATTGACGGATAAAGCCACCTTCCGAATGCAGGATTTGCCCGGTGATCCAGGCACCTTCGTCACTGACGAGAAACGAAATCAGGCGGGCGACGTCGTTTGGTGCCCCGATGCGGCCAAAGGGAAATTTCGGTAGCAGGGCGGAGCGGATCTCATCCGTCATCCAAGTCGAGTCGGTCGGACCGGGGTTGACGGCGTTGACCGTCACGCCGAACGGGGCAACTTCCTGGGCGAACGTCTGCGTAAAAGCAGAAATCGCACCTTTCGTCGCGACATAAGCAAGTTCACCCGGCATCGGTCCGCGTTCCTGGCCGGATGTCATGTTGATGATCCGTCCTGAGGATAACGGTGACGCTTGCAGGTGGCGGGCGAACTCGACCGATAACAGTAACGTCGAGCGGATATTGACCGCATAATGAGTGTCGAGCGCTGCGGCGTCGAGCGACAAATAGTCGGTCTGCGTCGAGTGAGCGGCGTTGTTGATTAAAATCGACGGTTGGCCGAGCGTCCCAACGACGGTTTGATGGACAGTTGCCGCCGCCGCCGGATTGGCTAAGTCAATCCGGAATCCTCTTGCCCGGACACCGAATGTTGCTAACTCCGCTTCAAATGATGGGATCCAGTCGGCTTCCGCTTGCCAGGCGGTGAAAAAAATCTCGATGCCTCGTGCGGCAAGCGTCCGACAGATCGCTGCCCCGATATCCCGTTCGTGACTGGCACCGGTCACGAGTGCGATTTGTCGTTGTTCAGTCATGCTGCATCTCCTCCTTGAATTCCATCCATTAACATATTTTAACTCATTTAGATAATCCTTACTATCGTAATCGTGCTAGTGTACACTAAAACCAGGATTAACGAGCGGGTATTAAAAGGAGGCAAGAATGACGATGGGTGAAATGTTGTTATTGTATGGATTATTGACGATTGGAATGGTCATCCGCTTCCTCTTAACCGGCATGTTCAGTTGGCTGGAATTTGGTCTGATTTCGCTGCTTCTGCTCGCAGCACTTGGTGGCGCGCTTCTCGATTACTGGCAAATCAGACGCGACATGCGGTACGTGGGACGCGCGAACACGTTAACGACACGGTGCGTCGAACGGACGACACGACGACCGAAATACGTGCTGGAAGGTGCACAGCAGATTGGATCCTATCGACGGAGCTATCCAAAAGGATGGCAGTTTTTATTCGTTCAGCTCTCGGCAAAGCTGCGGGGGTGGTTCTTGAATCTGAACTTCAGTTTTTCCGACCGTACTGTTTCTTACGTCGAACAACGGAGTTCTCTTCTAGCGCGGAATCAAAAGTGGCTCGTCTACGAAAACGGTGAAGTCGTAGGCACGGTCCGGACCGACGCGTCACTGAAACGGATGAGTACGTTTAAAGAAGTCATGCTCCTGTCCTATCAAGACGTCGAGTACGAAGTCACGTCCTCGACGTTATCCTCGAAGATTAAAGTCTGGCGAGGGACTGAGGTGATTGCGACGAGTAAAGCGAACTTGCGGTCCGACGTAACGTTTAAAGTCAAGGAGCAGCAAAATCAGTCCCTGATCTTGTCGGTGCTCGTATTGTTCCATTATCATTTTCAATCGTAAGTCGAAAGAAATGAGTGTTCATGAAGCGCGTAATCATTCATTGGTGTATGATTTAGGAACACTTCAGTGAAAGACGGGAGGCATCGAGATGGATAAAACAGATGGCTGGATCATCGTCAGCGTATTGGTCGGATTGTATTTCGGGTTATTCGCTAAACCGAAACGCGTGAGCGGAAAAAAAGCAAAGTGACAAAAAACCATGGAGGTCGTCCTCCATGGTTTTTTGTCAGGTGCACATCAGGGCTCACGTTGCTACGTTCTTTTTATATAGCAGAGGTCCATTATCGTGCTTTTTTTGAAACACTGCCGTCCACAGTCCAGTACGACCGAAAGTCGTCGCGGACGCCGGCATCATCGGCATCGGTCTGATTTCAATCACGTCGAAGTCAGCAAAAATCAACCGTAACTTCTCTTCCGTGAATCCTAATCCACCGTTTAAGCTGCGTGTCCGGTACACTTCCCAGTCGGAGATGTCGGATCCGCCGAGCTCACCGCCTTCGATAAAACAAGTCAGGGCGAAATGTCCGCCATGCTTTAAGGAATCGGTGACGAGCGTAAGATAATCGCGTCGGCGGTGCGGAGCGATATGGTGGAAGCAACCGGAATCGTAAACGATGTCATACGCCTCTTTAGCAAGGGGGAAATCAAAGATGTTCCGTTCGATGAAGTCGACGTCGAGCTGCTCCTCCTGCGCCCGTTCGCGCGCCCAGGCAAGCGACTGACGTGATAAATCGACAGCGGTCACGGTACATCCCTGTCTTGCAAAATACAGCGCGTTACGCCCCGGGCCGCAACCGAGCTTCAAAACGTGACCCGGTGCGATGATACCGCGTTCAAAATAACGGACGAGATTTTCGTCCGGCTTGTTGACGAAAAAAGGAATCCGTTTGTCACGGTCGGCGTAAAAATCATTCCAAAATGCGGTCGGTTCACGCAGTAAATCGTCAAGCATGTCAAGTAAATCATCGTGCGTTTGAATCATTTCTTTCATCTGTCGACCTACTTTCAAACAGGGTATGAATTGCTTTTCATCTATCCTGATTATACCAAAAAATGTATGACGAAAACGGATGAATTCTCCTGTTTCAGTAGTCGAGTTATGAAGTGAATCAGGAAAAACGTTACCGTATCTCATCGTTCATAAGATACGTTACCGCTTCATCTATCTGCGTCACCCGGTATTACGGTGTGACTCGAACATCCGGCGTTTATAAATATCGGCGACTGTGTTCAGAAAAGCCTCCGGCAGCTTTTTCGGAAAATACGATTTGCAATAAAAGTAATCATACCCGCGCTTTAAGTCGTCCCACTGTGAGCACGGTTCTGTCTGACGGAACCGTGCGACGTCGATGATCCGTGTCCCGTCTTTCGTCAGCATGATGTTGCGCAAGTGGATGTCGGACGGGTTTAAGCCGACGGAGCGTGCGTCCGCTAAAGCTTGATCGACAGAGCGGATGACGTCCCGGGGAATCAACGTCCCGTTGACGAGACAGTCGAACAACGTCTGTCCCTCGATGTATTCGATGACGAGGTAATCCGCCCCGTAGGCGTATTGTTTGGCGTACGTCGAAAACGACGACAATTGCTCATAAATCGCTCCTTCAAGGACGGCAAGATGACGATGGCTAGGGAAAAATTTTTTGATGACGCGGTCCGTTCCTTGAATCCGAAAGACGAAGGCACTTCGTCCCGTACCAATCCAGTCTAACTCAGGTGGTTGACCGGTAATCAGTTGCGTTTGTCCGTTTGACTCGATGGTGATGGCTGTCGCCAGTTCTTGATCTGTTTTCACGTGTGGTCCATCCTTTCTCCGTTACATTGATTATATAATTTATACGTTCAAATGACCACAAAGGTTTCAGGAGATGTTCCTGTATGAATGTTTTGAACATTTTGTGATATGCTAAAAAACGTAGACCATTACATATTTTAAGGGGGATTTTAGAATGAATACGTTACAACAGTGGCGCGACCATTTCGACGCACTTGGTGCCTATGAGGAAGCAGTCGCTTTACTCTACTGGGACATGCGGACATACATGCCGGAACAATCAGCGCCGAACCGCTCGAAATCACTCGGTTTCTTATCGACAGAAAGTTTCCGTCGCCGGACAGGGGAACAGTACCAGTCCTTGTTAGGCGCGATGGGGCAAGAATCGTTGACGGGACTCGATGCGATCTCGTACGAGAAAGCGAAACAGGCATTTGATCGGGACTCAAAAATTCCGGAAGCGGAATATCAAGCCTTTGTGACATTGATTTCGGAAGCGGAAAGTGTTTGGGAAAAAGCGAAGGATGCGAATGACTGGGCGATGTTCGAACCATTCTTAGAAAAAATCGTCGCGACAGAACGTAAATTCGTCGAGTACTGGGGATACGAAAATCACCCATACGACGCATTGCTCCATGACTATGAGCCAGGAATGACGGTCGCTCAGCTCGATCCATTGTTCGCGGAGCTCCGTCAAGCAATCATCACGTTGCTCACCGATCTTGATGGGAAAACATTCCCGAAACTCGATTGGTCAGCAGACCGGGAGACACAAATTAAGCTCAATCACGAGTGGTTGAACGATATCGGTTATGATTTTACAGCCGGTCGCTTGGACGAGACGGTCCACCCGTTCCAAACGACAATCAATCGCAAAGATGCCCGTGTCACGACGAAATATGATGAAGCGGATTACCGGAACTCTGTTTTCGGGACGATGCACGAAGCCGGTCACGCGACGTACGAACAGGGCATCGATCCGGAACTCGACTCCCTTGGTCTCGGTGAAGGGGCATCGATGGGGATTCATGAATCACAATCATTGTTTTTTGAGAACTTCATCGGACGCAACCGTGGTTTCCTCGAAGCACGTTATACAGGGTTGCAAGCTGCGATTCCTTCATTGACGGACGTTCCATTCGAAACATTTTATGCTGCCGTTAACGAAGTCAAACCATCGTTGATCCGGATTGAGGCGGATGAACTGACATACGCGATGCATATCATTATCCGCTACGAACTTGAAAAACGTCTCATCACGGGTGAACTCGAAGTCAAGGCACTGCCAAAGGAATGGAACCGCCTTTATAAAGAATACCTTGGAGTCGATGTCCCATCGAACGCACAAGGTGTCTTACAAGACGTTCACTGGTCAGGTGGTTCGTTCGGTTACTTCCCGAGCTATGCGCTCGGACTCGTCTACAGTGCCCAGTTGAACGAAGCGATGCGTCGGGATGTTAAAGACATCGACGAACTGATTGCAAGCGGTTCGTTTACACCGATCAAAAATTGGTTAAAGGAAAATATCCACCAACACGGAAAAGCGAAGACGCCGGCCGAATTGATTGAAGCAGCGACCGGGCAATCGATTACGGTCCAACCGTTGATTGATTACTTGACGAAGAAATATACACGCGTCGTCGAAACGCTGTGATGCAATGGTTTGCCCACCGCGGCGCAAGTGACGCGTTTCCGGAAAATACGCTCGAGGCGTTCAAAGCAGCCTTACCGGACGTCGATGGCATCGAATTCGATGTCCATTTCTCAAAAGACGGCGTCGGAATCGTCATCCATGACGAGACCGTCGACCGGACGACGGACGGAACAGGGCGCGTCGTTGATCTTACGCTTGCAGAACTCAAACAATTGAATGCGGGAGCGCGCTTTAAAGGTACGGGACCGCAGCGTGCGATGATTCCGACACTTGACGAAGTCTTAGAGCTCGTGGCGCCAACGCAAATCGTCCTCAACATCGAACTGAAGACGGATACAATCCGTTATGAAGGTCTCGAGGCCTACGTCGTCGAACGGTGCCGTGCCCATCAGCTTGCACCAGATCGATTAATCTTCAGTTCCTTCAATCATTACTCGATTGATACGATTCGTCAGCTTGATCCGTCGCTCGAGACAGCACTGCTCTATCCGTATCCCTTGTTTCACCCGGAGCAACAAGCGAAGCAGCTCGGGGCGAAGGGCATTCATCCGGATTATCGTCGCGTGACGGCAGAAGACGTCGCACTGGCTCACGCAGCAGGAATCTCCGTCCGCGTCTATACTCCGAAATCGGCAGAGGATGTCGAACAGATGGAGGCAATCGGCATTGATGCCGTCATCGTCAATGATCCAAAAGGATTCAAAGCGCGCCTGTCGATTGACTAAGGAGGAAGCGTCATGCGGAAGGGGTATGTGTTGACTATCATAGCTTCACTGATTGCGCTTGGCATCGGTCTCGAGATTGGTTTTCAAAAAATACCACAACCGCAACCGAAACAAGTTGCACAGTCAGCGACACGACCGGATGACTTCCAAGCAGGACTTCAAGACGCAAAAACCGAATTAGAGACCGTACAACGTTTTTCTTTAAAAAGTACGATTGAACATGACCTGAAAAGCGAGACATGGATTTATGCGACACCGACACCGGAACGTATTGCCGTCGACTGGTACTACGTCGCAAGCTATCCGGAACAACGTGTCCAGATGACCCGAAATGATGTCGCGCGCATCATTGAATACGATCGGTATCTCGTCGTCATCCGTTCGATTTACGGGGTCGTCGACGATAGCGAACTCGAACAATTCGCGCTGCGTGTTTCGGGGTATTTCATGACTAGGCAACAACAAAAGGAGGATGACGATGTCAGGTAAAATCATTCTATTGATTGGTGGATCGGGCAGCGGGAAGTCGTCCTTAATCAAACGATTACGACACGAGTATGAACATGTCCGGTTCATTCCCTCCGTGACGACACGACCGAAACGCCCGACCGAACAAGATGGGGAAAGTTATCATTTCGTCGACGTAAAAACGTTCCAGCAATTGATTCAAGAGACGGGGTTCATCGAGTACGCCCATGTCCACCGGGCGTGGTACGGAACACCCCGACAAGCGTATGAGGACGTCCTGACGACGAACGGCATCGTCATCAAAGACATCGATCCGAAAGGTGCGGCAGCATTCAAGGAATTGTTCGAAGACCGTGTCATCACGATTTTCGTGTCCGTTCCACCTGATCTGATGAAAGAACGTCTGTTGATGCGCGGGGATACACCGGAGTTCGAAGCACG
Organism: Exiguobacterium sp. N4-1P; assembly: GCF_002214325.1. Taxonomy (NCBI): domain Bacteria; kingdom Bacillati; phylum Bacillota; class Bacilli; order Caryophanales; genus Exiguobacterium; species Exiguobacterium sp. N4-1P. The sequence goes on along the minus strand of NZ_CP022236.1, from coordinate 1,532,769 downwards.
GCTCATCGATTACTCGGAAGCTTGGAAAGACCGGGACCACTATGATTATATGATTGAAAACATTGATTTTGAACAGGCCTACGCGGAGTTACTTGGGATCATCTCGGAGTATATCCCAGGACAGCCATCATCGTAAAAAAAGCAGGGAAGACACATTCTTCCCTGCTTTTGTTTTGAGGTAAAGATAAAAGTGTCAACACCAAAATTAATAGACGAGCGATGGATTGGATTAACCATCTACATCGATCGTCTTTTTTGTGTCATTATTTTACAGTTGGTGGAAATTAGTGATTCCCGTGAAAAGCGAAGGGGAGCACGTAAGATGAATCGAGAAGCGCTTGAATCAGTTGACGCGATGCGCTAGCCGGAACAGATGCTGTTGAAGAAACCCGTCGAACGGAAACCGTCCCTCGGTCACGTGTTTAATCAAGTCCGTCAAGGCAGCTTCCGCTTGTTCAATCAGTCGGGCAGGATAGGCGAACGTCCGTTGATTGACGAGGAACTCGTCTCGGTCGACGACCTGCCAGGTACCTGCTTGATTGCGGACATAATCGAGGTCGAGGTCGAAAGGAAAGGGTATCCCCGTCGAGCCGTGGGGGCAGGCAGACGTTGCAGTGATAGGAGGCACCGTGTGCATCGAAGTCGATATTGACCGTAAACGGCGCATTCAGGGGATAAAACTCAAGCGACTGTGTCGCGTAGGTAAAGGTCTGTCCCCGTGTGTGATGGACCAGTCTTCTGCCTGCTTGTCCATGGACGAGCACGTAGTCGTCTGTTTTTATCAGCATGTTGCCAGTCCACTCGTAATGGGGGCGGTCGGGATACTTATAGGCAATGATCGTCAGGACTGACGGTTGTGCCTCTGCTGGTCGTTTCATGAACAAGCTCCTTTCGCGCTAATAGAGGAAGAGAAGGAATCATTGAACGGTTAAGCGGGCAGTCGGTTACGTCTTTGAGACGTCATGTAAATGGTCGCGGTAATAACGGAGGGCTTGTCTGTAAGTATGGACGTCGGAGTCCGGCGTCATCGTCGTAATGACGTCAAGTAACTGTTGCATCGCTTCCTCATGCTGCTTGAGATTAAACAGCGTCAAGGCTAAAAACGTCTTCAGTCCCGTGCTGTCGGGGAAACGTACTAAGCCTTCCGTAAAGGTGTCATGCGCAGCAGCGTATTGTCCGAGCGCCCGGTATGTACTGCCGAGCCCGATGAAGGCGTCCGTCAAAAACCTTGTGTCGAGGCCGTTTGCGATCGCAAACTCATAATGCGGAACGGCAGCCTGCTCCTCGCCGAGGTTATCGAAGCACCAGGCCATCTGGAAATGGTAGTAAGGGTTCGTACGATCGGTCTCTAACAGCTCGCGCATCATCTGTTTTGCTTGCTCGTACTGTTTCGACTGACGGAGCGTCGTCACCTGCTCTAAAGTAGCATGCGTCATCTCATCATCCTCCAATTCGGTTGCTAGTACAAAAACCCCTCCAGCTCGGTCAGCTAGAGGGGGAAATGTTAATCCTGTTGCTCGAGTTTCGTCAAGAGTGTCCGGAACGTATCAAGTTCTGCATCTGAAAACGCGGAGAAAACGTCCGACAGGTACTCCATCTTCATTGCTTCAAGTTTCCCGTACAGTTCAATTCCGTCCGGTGTTGCCCGGAGCTCGACGACACGGCGGTCGAGTTCACTGCGTTCGCGTGAAATCAAGCCTTTTTTTGTCAATTCGTCAGCAAGTGCGGTAATCATACTTGCAGAGAACTGGAATTCATTCGACAGGGCGGATGCGATTTGTGGACTTTGCCCGCAAAGCGACTTCAAAATGAAGAATTCATTCCGTGTCAAATAGGTCGTGAACATGCTGCGAACATCTTTTTTGATGGCGCGGTAGTTCATGCGGAGTCCTTTTTCTGTATCGACGATCAATTGATCGCGTTGTGCTACTTCGATTGTCGTTGCCATGTTTAGCTTCACTCTTTCCATACGATAGTTTCGTTACCCGCCATTTAGTATAGTGAAAAATTTTAGTTTAATCAATATTTTTCTCTTGAATCATCTCATCATGCGACGGCTGAACTTTTGTAATGATTTCCGTGACGTTCCGAAGTTCCGGATAGAAACGACGGAAAAAGTAATCGATCCGGTGCGTGTCGTTCCCGGCGATCGTCACGGCCATACAGATGTAGGCGATACCGATGCCTTGGCGCGGCAAAAAAGGATTCGGCATGACTTGAGCGCATTTTAAGGCGAGTGTGCTATGACTCGAGACGGCATCGATTAGTTCACCGTAATTGCGGATGTCGACGTAATGGAACATCCGGATCAACTCATTAATCAGTTGCTGGTCGGAATCGAGCATCATTTGTGACGTGACGAGTCGCTTGTCGAGCTCGCTGATGACAGGGGAGTGGTCAATGAAATAGTTTAAGTTATCGGACGTGATCCGGACTTTATACGGGTCCGATAAGATCTGTTGGACGGTCTCATCCTCGAATTGTTTGAGTTGCTTTTTGATGTTGACGAATTCTTGATCGGCGATCTCAAGCAGTCCGGCGACGCGGCTGAAACTGCGCCGGACTTCTGCCGGGACGCTGTTCGGATTTTTATACCCTAAGTCATGTTCAATCTCTGCCCAGGCGTGTTGCAAAATCGAACGGATTTGAATTTCTGCCGTATGTGACTTGAAGCGACCGTATTCACTTAAGGCCAGGCGTTGTTCACTCAGGGCGGCGACAAAGTGGACAGACAAGTAGCCGAACTCCGTCGTATCGAGCAACGTCGATTTATCGACGGATTGATCGCGGTCGATCGAAAATTCATTTTCAATGATACGGGCAGCTTCCCGGACGTCGTCGTGGAAATAGGTGACGATCCGGATTCCCGTCAAATCGTGGACGTCCTTGAGCGATCGGTATTTGTTCGGTTGCCGTAAGACTTTTTGGTAGAGGCTTTCCGAATCCTTCGTCCGTGAGACGATCGAATGGTATTTGATTCCGGCCGCGTCGAGCAGCTCGGATAATAAAATTTTTAGTTTATCTGCGAACGCGTCATAATCTTCCTTATCATTGACGTATTCGAGCATCATCGTATTCAAGTCTTGTGCGTGCAAGCGAATCACCTTCCTCATCGTGGTATTATCTAGCTGTATTGTATCATTCGTATTCCGTAGACGCACGAAATGACCTTGTTTCAAGCGGGACCAATCGTGGGAAAAGAACAGTAGAACATGCTTAGGAGGGGTGCACAAGATGGAAATACTAGACGCGCGTGCGTTACCAGCGGATCACTCGGACATACTTCATGTCACGCCATCTTCGATTTACTTCAGACGAAAAGTCAATGCCGAACAGTACCATATCAGCCGGTTCGACCTCGAGGATCAAGAACAAGTTGATTTGTCGCAAGACGTTTTGACGGATCACGGACCGACCCGTCCGTTCGTCAAACACCAGAAAGTCTATTGCTTGAACGAACACGACCGGGCGAACGGGGGAGCGACGGAGTTATTGACGATTGATCTCTTATCCGGGAAGACGGAACAGGTCGCGACGTTCAACGTCCCGGGTGATTTGTCACTGTACTGGGTCCTCAATGAACGCTACATGGTACTGCTCCACGTCGACCGTGTGACGTCTGCCTTTTTATATGACACGAAGACGAAGCAGCAACACTTGATCCATGACAAGCGGCTGTACGGGATGACGGAAAATTACCGGGAACTGTACTTTTTCCTCGTCACACTCCAAGACGTCGATTATATCGTCTGCAACACGCGCCTCGACGAATTTTCCTTTTATGATGCCCTCGAAAGCGGCTTGATTTCTCCGGAAGATCCAATTGATCACTCGGAAGGGTTATTAATCGCTTCACTTGAGACGATCGTTTCGGAAATCGAACTAGGGACAGAAGTCCTGTCCTTCAAGACACTCTTACGCCTTGACGGGGAAGGGGATACGGTGCAGTACCTCGGGGAACAAGCCGGATTTTTGATTTTCAGTGCCTATACGGACCGTTTTAACGAAGAAGTGTTTTATCAAATCCGTGACGAAACGGACGTGACGGAGCTTGAACGGATCCGCTGGAGTGATTATGAAGCATTTGATTTTACGTATGATGACGTCGAATCGACGATCTTTATCGTCAACGACCGGTCGGAGCAACACCATGAAGTGATTAATTTACGAACGGGAGCCCGTTTTTTAGACCGGGATCCGTTCGAACGCGTCTTGCGTGATCGCTTTTATGTACATGAAACGATCGGAGAAGATGCCGAGCCGATGGTGACGATTTTTGACGCCGATCGGTATGTTCGGCACCGGTTCGATGATGCCTATTACATGATCGTCTCCGGCGAGTTGGTCATTTTATCCGTCAACCAACTGTAAAGCGAACAAACGAAGAAAACACACTGTTAATAGAAGTGTGTTTTCTAAAATAACGGACTATTTATTTCATTTACCGTAATTAATTATTAAATTTTTAACGCAAAAGACACATAATACCTCAAAATACATCGCATTGACAATAAAAAAATACCCCTTTCTAGTAGATATCACTAGAAAAGGGCAGACAATGTTATGCTTATGCTGCGTCAGTCGTACGTGTGAAAACATCGACTTGGATGTTTCCAGCTGTCGCGCGTGAGTACGGGCAAACTGTGTGTGCGATTTTTGCAAGTTCGGCAGCTTGTTCTTCCGATACACCACGGACGAGAACATCAAGTTCAACAGATAAAGCGAATCCGTCTGCTGCTTCGTTCAACGTAACGTGCGCCGTTACTTCGCTTCCATCATGTTTGATGCCTTGTTTACGTGCAACAAGATTTAATGCAGAATCAAAGCAAGCAGAGTATCCAGCAGCAAACAATTGCTCCGGATTTGTCGCTGATTTTTTAGATCCTGGGACTGGCATGGCGAGAGCGACGTCTAAAACGCCATCTTCTGAAACGACGCGTCCGTCGCGTCCTCCGACTGCTGTAGCTGATGATGTGAACATTGGTTTCATAATCAATAACTCCCTTTCGTTGATTCCTTATTATTAAGTAGCTTACAATTAGATTGTATACAATTTAAAAAAGAAAGCAAGTACTTTGCTTCCGAGGAGGACTATCATGTCAAACCCATTATCGTTAGATGAACAACTTTGTTTTCCCTTTTATTCGATTTCGCGGGAAATCACGAAACGTTATCGTCCGTTGCTCGAACCACTTGGACTGACGTATCCGCAATATTTAGTCATGCTCGTTTTATGGGAAGAAGATCAACAATCCTTGAAAGCCGTCGGTGAACGGTTGCATTTGGATTCGGGGACGCTAACCCCGTTATTGAAAAAGCTCGAAGCATCAGAGTTAATTCGACGCGTCCGCAATAAGAAAGATGAACGACATATCCAAATCACGTTGACAGACAAAGGGCATATGTTGCGCGAGCAAGCGGAACAAGTTCCGCTCGCCTTAAAAGAGACACTCGGCGTGTCGGAAGAGGATTTAGAACGTGTCAAACAAACGTTAAATCAATTGGTTATAAACATGAACGGAACTGAATGATTCAGTTCCGTTCATGTTCGTTATTTACGGCGGAAACCTTCTTCTTCAAGATAGTTTGCCGCTTCTTTGTATGAATTGAAGGCACCATCGAGCAAGTCGCCTGCATAGACGAGCCATGTATCGAGGTCTTCATTCAAAAGTGTGAGTTCGAACTGGTTATCGTTGACCCACGTTTCTTCGAGCGTTTCGACCGTCTCGACCGTCGATAACGATTTGATTGCATCTTCAAGCAAAAGAATCAAGGCAGGAGCAGAAAACTCACGGATGTTGACGAGTCCTTTGTTATCGACTTCGTAGCCCGGTAATCCGGCGGCATAGACGAATCCGTTCCCGTTCGGATGAAGGTGATAGACGACGATTTTTTTCTCAAACTGACTTTCAGGAAAGTGGAAATTGACACGGTTCAGTGAAACATCTTTTCGGACGAGTTGTGGAAACGACTCAATGATGTTTAATTTTTCTTCAAATGTTAGCATGGTACCTCCTAGAATTACATTTCTACTCTTCTATATATGCGATGATTTCGGGTCAAATGTCAATGTTCGATTTAAGCCGAGTGAAACTTATTGACGATGGACTCCGTAGTTTTAAGAGAAAGGAAGTGGGAACAGATGCAATCTTCAACCTTAGAAAGTGGCTGGCAACGGTTATCACTCGACTCCGTCAAAGTCGAACGGCAATATGTGGCGATACGGTTTAGTTTGTATGCGCTTTTGATTGCCGTCATGACAACCGTCCAAATTGTGTGGCTCGACTTATCTCCGTGGTGGATGTGGATCGTGACAGGACTCGTGGCCGCGTTATTCATCTTAAAGTTTTATTACATACCGCGTCTGCGTTACGACTATTTCCGTTATCAGGTCGATGAAGAATTTTTAGGCGTCAAGTCAGGCGTCATCTTCCGTAAAATTGAAATCATACCACTCGTCAAAGTTCAGTTCATTGATACATCGACCGGTCCCTTGTTACGTCGCGCCGGCTTGATGAACATCAAAGTCAATACGGCATCCGGATTTGCGGAAATCCAGCGTCTCGAAGAACGACGCACACTCGAATTAAGACGCCATATCGAACGCTTCGCGAAACTCGAGGAGCAAGAGGAGGAATCCCTATGACACGTCGCGTCCACCCGTTATTCATCTTGATGTCGACGCTGACGCATCTCCGGTCGACGGTCATCCCGCTCGCTTTTTTATTGTTCAATGATTTAAAGAACGATGGATTCGGTTGGTATACAATCATCGGCTTTAGTGTTTTTTGTCTCGTTCTTCTCATTTCTGGAATCACTTCTTGGTATTTTTATACGTTTACGATTGATGACCAAGCGATTCGTGTCAACAAAGGCGTCTTCCGTAAAAGTGAACGGACGACACAACGGCGGCGGATTGAATCCGTCGGCATCAACCAAAACCTGCTCGAGCGTCTGCTCGGTTTAGCGACGCTGTCCGTCGAAACGTCTTCTGAAGGCGGTGAACCGGAAGTCGAATTAAAAGGTGTCCGGCTCGCGTTCGCTACTTCCTTGAAGTCGACGATTAAAGAAGAGGACGAACAGATAGAACAAATAGAAACGACGGACTCGTTTCGTGTCAGCTTGTCCGACCTGTTTTTTGCCGGCGCCTTGTCCGGTCGTCTCGGACTGGCGCTAGTCGGTTTCTTTGCAGGGTATCAACTGATTGATCAATATATCGAAAAGTATGTCGATCGTGTCTTTAATGAATTGGCGCATTTATCACTCGTCCTCCTGATTGGAATCGGATTGCTTGTCTTACTCCTCGCCTATATCGGATCGATTGTCGTCTACGTCGTTCGTTACGGTTCGTTCGAAGCGACACTTAAAGATGAACGGCTGACCATCCGTTACGGATTACTGAACCGGACGGAAGTCATCTTTCACCAGGATAAGGTCCAAGCCTTATTCATCGAGGAAAACTGGATTAAACGACGGTTCAAGCGTGCCCACCTGTCACTCAACGTCATATCGGCGAACGGGAAGGAAGAGCAGATGTTGTTCCACCCCTTCATCCGGGAATCGGAAATCGACGCCTTCCTCGACCGGTTTCTGCCGCGCTTCAAACGTGTCAAACCGATGCATCATGCGACCGACCGCGGCTTCTTCTATGTCATCCGTTGGCGGCTCGTCCGGTATATCATCTTGTTTTCAGCAGTCAATGCCGGACTCGTCTATTTTTTGACGAGCCCGCTTAAATGGATCGGCATGCTGTTGTACCTGGTTTTACCGCTCTATTACGTTGTTGCCCGGACCGGGTACCGCAATACGTGTTACGGGTTCGAACAGGAGTTGTTCGTCTTACGTCGCCAACTCGTTAACCGGGAAACGATTTATGCACCGCGTTTGAAAATCGAGGCTTTGTCGGGGCACGTCTCCCGTTTTCTCGAACAAAAGGACTTGCTGAAGTTTGAAATCAATCTGCGTGGTAAAGGACATTTGAACGCGGGTTATTTTACACATAAGCAATTTGAGGACGTCCGGACCTGGTACCAACGCTCTTTTCTGAAAACAGACCGTGCAGAAGCAGGGGACATACGGTATGATAACGAATAACGCGTTATATAGGAAAAGAGAGGAGTTCATGTTGTGCGAAAAGGACTAGCAATCGTACTCGCGATACTACTCGTATTCATCGGATTAATCAGTTTTGATGGATACCGCATTCAAAAAACATTAGTCGGCGAGTCGGAAGCGTCACCGATTCTTGCGGGTAAACCGGCTGATGAATCAAGTGACGCCGTGACCAAGGCAACTGAATGGTCTGCTGCCCAACCGTTCGAACAGAAGACGTTCGAGACGGATGGACGCGTTCATCACGCAGACTATCTACCTGCAACAGAGTCAACAAACAAATCGGTCATTCTCGTCCCGGACGAGGAACAAGCGACGCCGGACGGAGTTGCACCACTCGTGCAGCTGTATCATGAACAATTCGGCTACAATGTCTTAGTCGCCGAACGACGGGGGCAGCCTGAAAACGGTGGGAAAAAGAATTACGGCTGGCTCGATCGGCTTGATTTGATTGAATGGACGAAACGACTTCTCGAAGAAACAGGGGACGAGAGTCACATCGCCTATCACGGGCTTGGTGTCGGCGGGTCGACCGCATTACTCGCAGCTGGAGAAGAAATGTTACCGACACAAGTCAAAGTCGTCATCTCTGAAGGTGCCTACGCCCGATTTGATGACTGGCTCAATCATTTAGCGGATCGACAGATCAGTTATCCCGCAGGACCGTCACTCGCGATGGCGAGCACGTTCAATAAATTCGAACAGGACTTCTTTTACGGTGACGTGTCAGTGACACGACAAACGAGCAAAATCATGATTCCGACACTGTTCATCCATGGGACGGACGATCAACTCATGCCATCGCGGATGGTTTATGAACTGTATCAAGCAAAACCTGGATTGAAGCAGTTATATCCGGTCCGAGGAGCGGGTCATGGTCAAACGTATCTCGAAGATCAAGTCAACTATCAAAAACGCTTAAAATTATTCATCCAGCCATTCATGACAACGAATTAAGCCGCATCCCTCACGTCACTACAGCCGTAGTCGAAGTGGGGGACTTTTTTTGGATTAATGAAAGGGAAAATGTTCCAAATGACAGCAGGTGTGGTATTCTCGATAGAACAGACAGAATAGGGGGAGTCAGGCATGTTTAGCTGGGTCGGAAGTGAAGAAGCGTATGTCGATCAAATCGACATACGGCAGGTGGGTCCGGTCGTTCTCGGACGGTTCGGTGGCTGCTCGACGGCGGGTCAAACAAAAAACGAAGATGGTTGTCTCGTCATGACGGGGACGGACTGGGAGTTGACCGTCTTACTCGATGCCCATAATTCGGCAGAAAGTGCCGAACTCGTGGCGGAGCAATTTTTGATGTATCAAGAGCGGTTGCATCAGCAACTCGAACAAGCAGCCGAGTCAGTCCTTCCGACGTTCGAACAGATCATCCTCGAACTATTGACGGAAGACACATTTCGCGCACGATGCGAGACGTGTCGGGGGGAGACGGCTTGTTTAGTCGTCGTCCGGAAAGGAAACTATGTTTTTTGGCTGTCGGTTGGAGATTGCATCGCGCATCTGTTTCATCCGGAGCTTGCCGGGTTAGGTCAACACAGTCTCAATCAACGGCAATTCTTTGAATGGATTGGACAAGTCAATACGTTTGCGTTACCTGTCCCGTGTTATACCCGCGGCATCCGTGAACTGCGTCAGGGACACAACCGGCTCTTTTTGACGACGGACGGACTCGTCGAATGTCCCGGTGAACCGTTCAGCGATGCGACGGACATCGGTCGCGCGTTTCGTGGTACGGAGGCGCAGGAGGCCGTTTTGACCTTGTTGACGACAATCAAGCACCATGCTGTCCGGGACAGTACGACGATCTTGACGTGGTCGATTGATGTTACAGGTGACGTGACACAACCGAGTAATGCTTAGGCATGAACAATTACGTTCGAAAGGAATGAATACAAATGGGTTTTTACATCATGTTGCTGTCATTCATACTAGGAATCTACTTGACGATTCTCAGCGTTTCGCGCAGGAAACGGAAGCGTTCCTACCTATTGTTACTCGTCCCGGGGATCCTCCTGGTCATCTTTGCCGTGTATCTCGCAAGACCACATTAAAAAAAGGGAGATGGATTTCCGGGGCGAACACCGGAGAACCGTCTTCCTTGTTTTTAGTTAATCGAGAGACGTCCTTACGGTTAAGGCAGTCCCGTTTAGGGTGTTTGCTCATCAAGCGGTTCGATTTGTTCCGTTTCGACAGGTGAATCCAGTTCATCTGCTTCGTTCGTCAAAGGAAACGCGATCCCGGCACTGGTCAATAGCGTGATGAGTGCGGCATTCGTTAGTGTTTGGCGCATCGTTGCTCACTCCTTCTTTTGTTATCCTACGAAATTGAAAAAAGAAAAGTTACACTTTTTGATTATTCTGAACATTTAAGTGGGATTCGTCAAGTAATCGTCATCTTCACCTAAGTATTTTTCCCGATAAACCGTTATACTTAAACATGGAAAAGAGGGATGTCGCTTGAAATTAACGAAAGCTAACACACGCATTTTTGAATCATTGTTACCCCGTTTGAACGTTAACGCGGAAGAACCGGAGCGAACGGACATCGAACGTCAACTGCAGGCTGATTTGTATGAAGCGCAGCGGCAACAACGACCGTTCGAAGAAGTCCATGGGCAAACACCGGAAGCGCGACTCGACATGATGATTGCAGCGATTCCGGAACAGCGTCGTGCTGAGACACAAAAACGCTGGACACGGAACTATGTCTCAAGCATCTTGATGTATATTTTCATCGAGGGAATCGATGGCGTCTTTCAGTTCGCACTCGCCGACTATTTGTTGTTCTCAATCATCGCCTTGTTCTTGATTGACGCGATGTCGATCTTAATCACGTCACCGAAAATACGTGACGTCAAAGGACGTGTCTGGAGACAGTTCATCATCAGTTTCGTTTTATTTGCAACGTATAAAGCGGTCTTGATTACGTTCGTCCCGAATCCCGATGTCATCTTCCAAGTCAGCGGGACACCTTCTTACATCATCGGAGTCGGTGGTCTGATTGCGTTATACCTCTACTGGTCGAAGAACCCGCTACGAAAACGCGCCTAAACGAATCGAGAGAGGAGTGGACGGATCATGGAATTTACGCACTGGAAAAGACGCTTACAGGATCACTTCGAACGAATGGGCTTTAACTTACGGATTGAACGCCTTGCCATGCAAGACATCATTAAGCTCGAGGCGACCCACGGAGCCTTTTTGTTCTTCCCCGTGACGATCAACTTATATGAACGGATGGGCTGGAAAATGATTGCGATTGAATCGCACCATCCGGATACGGTCGAGGATGCGTTCGCCGAAGCACAAATCGAATCGTTGTTCCAACTGACGATGGTGACATTCGAAGAAGAAGAGCGTGAGTTTTTACTCGGCTTCTATAGCAATACCGGTCGTTATTTGACGGACCGTCAATCTCCGACGGGGCAGTTGCTCGCGGCAATCGAACGGGAGTGGTATGACGGAGAAACGATCCGGATTGAAACGTTCGAGGAATTTCCTGGACTGTTCGTGGCACCACCGTTCGCACACCAAGCGTACGCATTCGCCGCAGCGGAAGGCAGGTGGCACATGTTCGTCGGGCGGACGGGACGCCCGGCGAACGATTACCGGTTCGATGGAGCAGTCCTGATGCCGCACCGGATTGCCGATAATGAACTGTTCACGATGACGCCGCTTGCGGTTGCGATTGATGATACGGCAGGATTGCGCGACCAATTGCATGAGGAACGGTCAGAAATCAAACGATTCCACAGACAAGCGATGGAGACGATTCGTGACTACGATCCGTCGTTCGGCTTCGCTTGGCGCGGGACGGTCACATTCTTTCATGGCATTCCCGTCGACCCTTTTGCACAGCGGTTATGGCTGGAAGACGGACAAAAACGGTTCCGGATCATGCAAAAAGCATCCCAACGGATTTTAGCACTCGGCGACACGTGTACCGAAGCGATTCATGCGCTTGACGAGGCCGTCAGCGCCGGTGAACCGGACGGGACACCCGTCAGTGCTGTCGGACAACTCATCCTCGGGATTTGGCAACAGTTTGAGTCCGATGAACGGACCTACTTGACAGAGGTCGTCTGTACCGGGATTTCACGGACACAGGCGGAGAACCGGATCCGGCATGGCTTAGCGCGCCAAGAGGCAGTCAATTGGATTGAACGTGCACAAAACGGACGTGACCACTTCCAGTTCGCAGGACTATCCATTACATTACCGCACCGCCCACCCGGAACGATCGAGATTAGACGAGAAGAGGAACAACGATGAACGTCAGCTACACTCGCGAATCTGTCTGATACGACTTCACGCATCAGACAGTTGACTGACCACTTCGATGTCCGGTACATTCGTCAGCAGTAACAAACGCTGGTAGAAAACAAGTAAATTCTATTGAATGAGGATCGAACCCCCGATGTCTTCGCCCTGCGAAAAAACGTCGGGGGTTTTTTCGCATAAGTTAACGGTTCAATCGATTCTGGCGCCTCTCAAGGCGAAAAAGTTCGTAAAAAATAACGGAGATAACAGGAGAAACATATGGAATCATACCGATTTGATCAGATTTGTGTATTGTTTGATTTAGGCGAACGGACAGAAGACCCACGCCCCCTTTCCGGCGGTTTCATCCATGACATGTATGGACTGAGGACGACAAAAGGACATTATGCTGTAAAATGCTTGAATCCGCAGATTATGAGACGACCTGACGCGTTTGCGAACTTCAAAAACGCGGAAGATTTTGCATTGCTTGCAGGTCGGCACCTTTCCGCTCTTCCGGCAAAACGGATACGGGGGGAAGCGGTGCAACAGATAGCTGACGAGTACTTTCTTATTTTTGACTGGGTCGACGGCAACCTGCTTTCCTTGAAGGAGATCCAGCCATCCCATTGTAATACCATCGGGACCTATCTCGCAGGCTTACACCAACTTGATGCTGGCATGGTCCCCGCAGTGGTTGGAACGATTAGCCACGACTGGACAACTCATCTCAAAAGAGGCCAAGCAATCGACGCCGAGTGGAGTGTTGCCCTAAGCGAAATCACCGAGGCGTTAAAAGTGTGGAACGAGCGAGCAGTGCGAGCAGAAGCGTTCCTATCCAACGCTTGCGTCATGAGTCACCGCGACTTGGATCCTAAAAATGTCTTATGGACGAAAAACGACCTGGTCGTCATTGACTGGGAATCGGCGGGTCCGATTCATCCTGTCCTTGATGTCCTTGAGACGGCGCTTTACTGGTCAGAGGATGAGACGGGGCATCTGAACAAGCAGAAGTTTCAAGCATTTTTTAGTGGTTACACAACGAAAAATAACCTAGGGGATGCGAAATGGTCGGCTGTAATCGCCTGTAGCTATTCGAGCAAACTTGATTGGCTCGCTTATAATATCAGCCGGACATTCAGTGCGGATAAAACGGAGCGACGAATCGGTACAGAACAGGTGAAACAGACGATCCTCGACTTAAAACGCCACACGGACCGGATGGAGACGCTGAAAGGCTGGCTGACTTAAACGTCGCAACAACATCCATCTGGGATAGGACTCTTACGTCTGAACAAAGTACCGGACATCCCGTCCAACATCCATCACAGGACCGATGATCCCGCTTTTTTCACGGAATCATCGGTCCTTTTTAACTTTAAAGACCAAGCGAGGCAATCAGCTTTCGAATCCGTTCTTCCGATTGTTTCGGCGTCAGAATCAGGAGTTGATCGCCACCAATCAATCGTGTCTGACCGCGGGGGGTAATGATGGCATCGTCACGAATGACGGCGACGACGAGCAGATCCTGCGGCATCTCAATCTCTTGCAATGTTTTCCCGTCAATCCGACAGAACGACGGGACACTGACCTCGACGATTTCAGCATTCGGATTTGCGACCGTCATGAATTGAATCAACGGCTCAATCCCGATCGTTGGTTTCACTTCGAGCTTCATGACACGGACAATCCACGGTAAGGCCGTTCCCTGCAGTAAAGCCGATGTCATGACAGTGAAGAAGACGATGTTGAACAAGAGATAGGAGTTCGCAAGTCCGCTCGAAAGCGGATAGGTCGCAAGGATGATTGGTACGGCGCCGCGTAGTCCGGCAGCCGTGATGACACTTTGCTCCCGGTAATTGTAGTGAAAGGGAAGAAGTGAGATGAAAACAGCGAGTGGTCGTGCGACGAGAATCAGCGTCACGACGATGATGCCTGAAATGAGCAGCATCTGCGGATCGAGCAGTTGGCGCGGGAAGACGAGCAGTCCGAGCATGATGAACATCCCGACTTCTGCCAGATGCGACAAGCTGCCGCTGAAACGAATCAAGATGTCGCGGTAAATCATGTCGTGGTTACTGATCCAAATGCCTGTCACGTAGACGGCGAGGAAGCCACTCGCATGGATACTCGTCGCGATCCCGTAAGACAGTAAGGCGCCGCTGATCAAGAGTGTCGGATACAGGGCCGATGCTTGAAGCTGAATCCGGTTCATCAATTGTGTCAAGAACCAGCCGATACAGAGACCGACGAGTAAACCGATTCCCATTTCGTAGAATAAAGACAGGACGCCACTGATAATCGAGAAACTTTCCGGATCGAGCGCAAGTTCTGTAAAGAGAATCGTCAAAAAGACAGCCATCGGATCATTTGTTCCGGACTCCGCTTCCAGTGTATGTTTGACCTTCTCATCGACAGGACGTCCGCTCAGTAAGGAAAAGACAGCCGCTGCATCGGTCGAGCCGACGAGGGCGCCGACGAGTAACGCCATCGGCCAGCTGAAATCAAGAATGAAGTGGGCGACGAGTGCAATCAAGCCAGTCGTGATGACGACGCCGACCGTCGCAAGCGAAAGGGCAGCAGGGAGGACTTGCCTGAAATCGCCCCATTTCGTGTTGAGACCGCCATCGAACAAAATGATGACGAGGGCGATTGTTCCGAATAGACGCGCTTGTTCAAAGTCAGAAAAAGCAATCCATCCTGCGACATCCGTTCCTGCAAGAATGCCGACGAACACGAATAAAATCAAGGTCGGGACGTTGAGACGAAAGGAGAACTTGGTCGTGATGATTGCGAGTAGTAACAAAATACCGGCAAGTAGTAAGACGGTTCCTTCATGCACATGCATACCTCCTCGAATCGGGGCAGGGTTCTCTTCTGTTACGTTTAGTATACGCTATTCACCTCTTTTGCAGGCGGAGAAGTCTTTTTTTGAAATGATGTGTATAAATCGACGGAAAAAGGAAAACACTCAATATATATGCATGTAAACGAAGAAAGCGTAATTAGAGGAGGAAAATGGAAATGAACATATGTATCGTGACAGGCGCAAACTCGGGGATGGGAATGGTGACAATCCAAGCGTTGCTTGAACGGGGGGACCGCGTCATTGCGACCGTCCGCTCAGAGAAGAAAGCAACACTGCTCGTCCAAATGTTACGTGAACATGGGGTGTCGCATACGAATCTTGAAATCGAAATCGTTCAACTTGACCAACTGGAATCCGTCCGCCGGTTTGCAGACCACTTGTTTGAGCAGATTGGTCGCATCGATCGCCTGATTTTAAATGCCGGGGTCATGGTCCCGCCGTATCATTTGACGAAAGACGGCTTCGAATCCCAGTTCCAAGTCAACTACCTGAGTCACTTCTATTTGATTGAACGCTTGCTGCCGCTCCTTCAACACGGAAACGATCCACGGGTCATCTCGATTTCATCGCTCGCCGGGGAAGGTGGACTCGTCCGAACAGATATCGAACTGGAATCGATTGCCCATGTTAAAAAAGAACAATACAACCCGATGCGGTCGTACCGCGAATCGAAATTGCTACAGATGGTCCACATGCGTGAACTCGCGGACAAGTATGGGGACGATGTGACATTCGTCAGCGTCCATCCCGGCATCGTCAATACCGACTTGTTCTATCGTGGCAAGTACGGCAAAGCGATGAAGGTGCTTTTAAAGCCGATCGCTCAAATCGGTTACTGGACCGGGAAACTGTATACGCCGGAGTACGGGGCGAAAACCGCACTGTACCTCGCGACGACGAATGACCGGCTCGACAATGGCGGCTATTACGCCGATTCCGCACCACGTCTCAGTAACCCGGTCGTCGAGGATACGCGCTACCGTGAAGATGCGCGCCGTCTATCGAAAAAATGGGTCGGACTCGACTGAAGACAAAAAAAGGCCTACCGGCTCGTGGGAAGCCGGTAGATCCACGTTGTGAAGACTGGGGGTCTGATCACACTTTTAGAATACGATATTTAAAAATAAAATTGTAGAATATGAAAAAAATCACAAAATGATGCGTTTTTATGATTTTTTTTTAGCGATGCGAGCAAAACGGTTTTCTTCTGGTGCAGTTTTCGTTAGGATAAAGAAGAATTTTTGCTTACAGGAGGTACAACATGATACGACTAGCTACATCACAAGACGTTCGAAACATCGCAACACTACTCGAGCACAAGGCGCTCGCACTCCAAGCGACGGGCAGCACACAGTGGTCTGCTTACCTTGAACAAGACATCGAAACACTCGTCCAAGAGGATCTTGATGCCGGAAGACTGTTTGTTTTTGAAGAAAACGACCAGTTGCTCGGTTCCGTTGCCCTGCTTCCTTCGATGGAATGGGATCGCTCGTTATGGGCAGATACAGAAGGTCTTTATATCCACCGGATTGTCGTCAGTGATTTGGCGAAAGGACGCCGCGTCGGAAAACAACTTCTTGATTATGTAATCGAGTTGACGGATTACGAAGGGGAAACACTTCGCCTCGACTGCGTGGCGTCAAATGCATTTTTAAACGACTATTATACGTCGGTCGGTTTTACGTACCAAGGAACATATGACGGATTTTCGACATATGAGTACGAACGAATCGAAGCGACGGCATAATCGGTCATTTGTTCAAGACAAGTCGTAGCCGCTTTGTTAAGGTAAAAGAAAAGTAATTGCGAGGAGTGATAGAATGCGACTTCAGATTGGCTTCATCGGCTTCGGTAAGAGCACGACCCGTTATCATCTGCCTTATGTCATGATTGATCCCCATTTCGAGGTGACGTGGATTTATAATCGGACGGCAAAACCGGAGTTAGAGGAAAAATATATGGACAAGCTTCCCGCAGTCCAGTTCACGACGGACCTCGACAAGATGTTGTCGGACGAGAAGCTTCAAGTCGTCGTCATCAACACACCGCCTGCGACGCATTTTGCCTATGCCTTGAAGGCGTTGCAACAGCAGAAGCACGTCCTCGTCGAAAAACCTTTTACCGTCACAGAACAAGAAGCGGTGCAACTGTTTGAGGAAGCACGTAAGCAAGGCGTCAAGCTACTCGCCTATCAAAATCGGCGTTTCGATAGCGACTTTCAAGCCGTCGCCCAAGTCATTGCGTCCGGAAAGCTCGGTCGCATCGTCGAAGTCGTCTCGCATTTCGACTTGTATCGCCCGGATGCGAAGCCGGCGAATACGGCGAATGAGAACGGTGCGCTCTATAGTCTCGGCGTCCATACGATTGATCAAATCATTGCCTTGTTCGGAAGACCGAACCAAGTCGCTTATGACATCCGAACCGTCCGGGGTACTGCGATTCCGGACGATACGTTTGCGCTTGATTTTTATTATGACGATTTCAAGGCGAGTGTCCGAACGAGTCATGTCGCACTGGCACCCGCTCCGCGCTGGATGATTCATGGGACGAACGGGACGTTCATCAAACAGCATGTCGATCGGCAAGAGCTTGACTTAAAAGCAGACTACTTCCCAGGGGAAGAAGGATTCGGGGAAGATTCGGAAGATGATTTCGGTCGGTTACTCTATCATGATAACCACAATCATCTTCAAAATGTCCGGATTCCGAGTCCGATTGGTGACTACGGTAAATTATATCGGGCATTTTACCGGAGTATCGTTGAAGATGCCCCTCTTCCAGTGACGGAAGAAGAGACGACGTTCGTCGCCCATGTGCTCGAGCAGGCGTTCACTCAACCGTCACCGTTTATCGTCAATATTAAAAATTGAATTTCATTTAAAAAGCTACAGGGTCGCGACCGATTACTTTTCGTGCTTTAAAAGCGATTCAAGACGGATTGCGCTTTAAAACGTCTCCATGCCCGGCTTTTTGGTCACGGTATTAGCTAAAAAGCGTCATGTTTCGTTGACTCCTACGGGAAAAAGTGCGTTTTTAACGCACGTTCAGAGGCAGGCAAGACCCTGCGCGTTGGCCGCTAGGATCCAAGGAGCAACGGCTTGCGCCTCGCCCGAGGAACGCAACGAACAAAGACGCTTGATCTCCCGATAGAACTTTGTCTACAGTCTGAATCTTCTTGTTGTGCATATACAACAGGAGGATTTTTTTTGTTACAAAGAATGAAGATATTTCTATTTTTTCAGAATTTTCTTTTGAAATCATGATTATTATTTCAATAACTTGGGAAAAATGGTGTATATCATCGTATTGTCATTCTGTTAAGGGGGTCTATCATGAAGAAGTTTTTTTCAAGTGTCATCGTCGCTGGTGTTCTGTTTGGCGTATTCAGTCCGTCGCTCGTCGCACATGCCGCCACGAAGCTGACCATCACGACCGCAGTCTTACGTGTCCGTGAAAAGCCGACGACCTCAAGCAAGATTCTCGGGAATGTCGTCAAAGGAAACGTCTATACGTTAAAAGGAACATCGGGAAGTTGGTACAAAATCACCTATAAATCACGGACGGGGTACATACACAAAGATTATGTGAAGACATCGACGACGTCCTCGAAATACACATCGACCGGCACGAAGTATACGACGGTCGGGACGTTAAACGTCAGAACGGGCCCGAGCACAAAATACAAATCCGTCACCCAGCTCGGTAAAGGGGTCAAAGTCGCAACGTATGGCACGTCAGGGAGCTTTACACGTATTTTGTATAGCGGGAGCTACCGCTATGTCTCGACACAGTACTTAACGAAAACGAAGCCAACGAGCAGTACGACTAAAAAATTAAATGTCCCGTACTACAATCAATACACGTTAGGCTACCCGTCAGGTTGCGAGTTCGTCTCGTTGAAGATGGCGCTCGCCTACAAGAAAAAGTCTGTTTCGGCTGCGTCGCTCTATAAACAACTACCGAAAAGCATCAGCAATGCGACCTACAAAAATGGGAAATACTACTGGGCCGATCCAGAAAAAATGTTTACGGGTGATCCGGCCGGGACGCTCTCTTACTACAAAAACTGGGGCGTCTATCCAAAAGGCATTCTCCCGCTCGCTAAAAAATACCGGAGTGGCGCCGTCGATATCTCCAAACAAGGTGTCAGTAAGATTGAACGTGAAATCCGGAGCGGGAATCCCGTCATCGTCTGGGCGACCGTTGATTTCAAAAATCCATATGGCTACTTCTCTTGGATCAAGCCGGACGGCAAAACGTTCACCGGGTACCGGAACTATCACGTCATGCTCGTGACGGGTGTTTCAAGCAGTTCGTTCTACGTGTCTGATCCGTACCGTGGGAAATACGCCGTCAGTCGCGCACAGTTCACATCTGTTTATAACACGACGGGACAATATGCGTTATCCGTTCGTTAACCGGTCTCCTGACAAACGACTTTCACCTTTTCCAAAAGGGCGGAAGTCGTTTTTTTTCGTTGAATCGTCACCTGACGTTTCCTTATTTTTGAAAAAATAAGAAAAAGGCAGAAGAAACAGGTACACTAGTACCATCTAAAATAAAGAAAGGGTGGAATGATGGAAGAACAACGAATCACCCAACTGGAACAGGAACTCGAGGCGTTGAAGTTACGTGTCGCGCAACTCGAACAGCTGCATCCTGTTCCGCATCCAACGTCGACTCCGGAGCAAAGTACGGTCGCGACACCGAAAAAAAGACCCGCCTTCGTCAAAAAAGACGACACGTTTTCACCAAAAATCAAACAAATCCGGACGCGCGATGAGTGGGAACACATGATTGCGACCATCTGGTTACCGCGCATCGCCGCAATTTTTGCCGCGATTGGGGCAATTTTCTTATTTTCTTACGCCTCGATCTCCGGCTGGGTCAATCCAGCGGTCCGAGTCGGCAGCGGAGTGCTCATCGGATTGCTCTTAATCGGAGTAGGCGAGTATCAGTATGAGAAAAAGCGACGAGAACTCGGCGTCGGGCTCGTCGCGACGGGGACCATCGTTTCTTTAGCCGCCTTGTTCGCTGGCATGGCGTTGTATCAATTCTATTCGCCGGGTCTTGCCTTCTCGCTCGAACTCGTCATTTTATTCATTACGTTCGGATTAATGTTATGGATGGCGTCACGTGTCCTCCTGATTCTCGTCTCAATCACCGGATTTTTACTCCCGTTTCTGCAACTGGCGGACGAAGCGAACGTTTCGTTGTTTTTACTGTATGAAGTGATATTGTTCGCCGCCTTGTTCTATGCCGCGGTTCGCTTAAAAACGATTCTCGGTTTCGTCGTCAGCTGGGGATTCCTGACGATCGCTCTTGTTACAGCGATGAGCATGGTCGGCTTTTCACCACCGTCCACGTCTGACGAAATCTCACTGCTTGCTGCGTCGCTCGTCAGCTACATCGGGACCGCCTTCACTGGGCAACGTCTCCGGATGAAGTGGAATTATCCGAGTTACGGGGCCGGTCTTATTGTGATTGCGAGTCTAGCCGTCATCGATTGGCAGTGGGGGACACTGATTGCCCTCGCGCTGGCAGGGCTTGCCTATAGCATCGCTAACTACTCAAAAGATGCCTGGCACAATGCAGTCGGTCACGCGACGGTGTTCTATGCGATCACGCAAATTCCCTATGACATACTTCGACTGAGCGAGCAGTTCGAAACCCTGTTGTTCGCCTGCATCCTGATCGGCCTTTGGTTCGTCAAACGCCAGCACATGCCGTACCAACGGATGATCGCTCTCGCTTTGTATGTCTACTTCATCTTCGACCAGATTACGCAGTCGGGTATGTACGCGGCAATGAACGACTCGTTTCGTCTTTCGGTCGTCGCCTTAGTACTTGCGACGAGTGGTTTAATTTATTTACTCGTGCAACAACACCGCGCGATGGTCGAGGACGGGACGTTCCAGATCAGTCTAGTTGTCGCAGCCGTCGGCGTCCTGACGACGTATACGTTACTCGTCATGGAACTGCCGTTTTATGACGGACTCGACGAAACGAATCGCAGTACGACATTATCGGTTGCCTACATTTTACTTGCCTTGCTTCTCGTCACGATTGGTCGGATCCGTAATTTGTCCGTCTGGCGATTATCCGGTCTGCTGCTACTTAGCGTCAGTGCGATTAAGCTGTTAGTGTTTGATTTATCGTTCTTGACGCTCGTCCAAAAAGCGTTTGTCTTTATCGGGTTTGCAATCGTAGCGTTCATCATTTCACGGACGTATTTTAAAAAGCGAAAAAACAACTAAATGAGCAAAAACCCGTCCTGATGACGCTCGTCAGGACGGGTTTTTCATGTTAGCTCTAAATTTATATTGATAACGATTATCATTATCGTCTATACTAACAACTGAACTTACTTAACGATTTGGGGGAAATGAATCATGTCACATAAGAAAATCCTTACGGCGAGCGTCTTGTCACTCGCGACCTTGTTAGCTGCTTGCGGGGAACAAGAAACAACGACAAAAGCGACACCGAAAACAGCGGACGGCCAATTCGATCAGGTCGTCGCCGATTACCGCGATTATGCGATCAATGAACTCGATGCCTTCACGAATAAAACAGAAGCCTTCACGACGGCCGTCAAGGAAGGGGACCTTGAAAAAGCGAAAGCGCTCTATGCACCGGCGCGGATGCACTATGAACGGGCGGAACCGATCGCGGAAGTTTTCGGTGACCTCGATCCGAAAATCGATGCCCGTGCAG
This sequence comes from Exiguobacterium sp. N4-1P, assembly GCF_002214325.1. Classification (NCBI taxonomy): domain Bacteria; kingdom Bacillati; phylum Bacillota; class Bacilli; order Caryophanales; genus Exiguobacterium; species Exiguobacterium sp. N4-1P. Next base: position 1,510,797 of record NZ_CP022236.1, on the reverse strand, counting down.
GTGACGTCAAGGAATCCGAGTGGGGCGGTTATCACCGGATCGAACAAGGCTTGTTCGAAAAGGGAACAACAAAAGGGTATGAGCAATACGCGGAGCAATTGATGCAGGACGTCCACCTCTTGCGTGCAAAAGTCGAAACAGTCGACGTGACACCGGAGCTTCTCGTGACGGGGGCAACGGATTTATTGAATGAAGTCTCGACTTCGAAAGTGACAGGCGAAGAAGACCGCTATTCACATACCGATCTTTATGATTTTGCAGCGAACGTCCAAGGGGCGGAAAAAATTTATCAGTTATTGAACCCGAGCCTGATGAAACAAGACGACGCATTGTCAAAAGAGATCGCAGCGCGCTTTGAAGACGTCAATGCCTTGTTAGAAGCGAAGAAAACGGAAAAGGGGTACGTCCTCTATACGGACTTATCAAAAACCGACGTTAAACAGTTGAGTCAAGCCATTAACGAACTGGCAGAACCGCTGTCGAAGATGGGCATCGTACTGGAGGGATAATCATGACACGACCAACATTAGAGGCTGGCATGACGCGGCGTGATGTCTTAAAAGTCGCCGGCCTGACCGGTCTCGGTGCAGCTTTTTATGCAAGTGGTGTCGAACGCTTCTTACCGCGCGCCTTGACGGCTAAGGCGTCCGATCAAGTCCCGTTTTACGGCACCTATCAAGCGGGCATCATGACGCCGGCCCAAAATCATGTCCAACTCGTCGCTTTTGACGTCAAGACGGATCGCCGCGACGAGCTGATTGATTTATTGAAGCGCTGGACGCGGGCTTGCGCGCGCTTATCAGCAGGACTATCGCTCGGCGAAACAGATAGCGCCTACATCCCACCGGACGACACCGGTGAAGCAGAGGGGTTATCTGCAAGTCACTTGACGTTCACGTTCGGTTGCGGAATTAGTTTATTTGAAGGGGATCGTTTCGGCATCGGCCATAAACGCCCGGCACTCTTACGAGATTTACCGACATTTGATTTGGACCAGCTCGATGAGAAATGGTCCGGCGGTGACTTGATTGTCCAAATTTGTGCGGACGACCAGCAAGTCGTCTTCCACGCGTTACGCAACTTGACCCGAATCGGACGGGGTGTCGTCAAGATTCGTTGGACGCAAGCCGGTTTCCAGCGGTCGAAAGTGGCAGATGCGACAGGCGGGACACCGCGGAACTTGTTCGGATTCAAAGATGGGACAGGCAATCCTGACGTGACGAAAGCAGCGACGCGGGAGAATACGCTGTTTTATCAATGGCGTGATGGTTCACCTTGGCTGACGAACGGGACGTTTCTCGTCGTTCGCCGGATTCAGATGCACCTTGAAGTCTGGGACCGGACGATTTTGAAGGAGCAGGAGCGGACATTCGGGCGTGAACGGGCGTCCGGGGCACCACTCGGTTCAAAAGATGAGTTCGCGTCCGTTACACCGACGAAACGGATCGCACGGGGGGAAGCAGAACTACCGGCAGACTCGCATACAGCGGTCGCGCATGGTGAAGGAAAGGTGCAACTGCTCCGACGCTCCTACTCCTACCAGGATGGCGTTGATGAGACGACAGGCGCATTAGACGCCGGTCTGTTGTTCCTCTCGTATCAGCGATCGCCGGAGCAGTTCATCACGATCCAAGAACGGCTCGCAACTTCTGACCGGATGAATGAATACATTACTCATCGTGGAAGCGCGCTGTTCGCGTGTTTCGGCGGCATTCAAAAAGGAGGTTACATCGGTGATGCGCTCTTTGCTTAAAGCTGCCTTACTCGTGTTCCTTATATGTAGCACGCTCATCCCCCATGCGGGTGCAGAGGCGAAAACCGATGCCCTTTACGTGTCGATTGGTCAAGCCATCTCAGCCGTGAAGGCGGAAGATCGCGATGCACTTTCAAAACGAATCGCGACGTTAGCTAAACAATCAAAGGAACTGGCTGACTCAGATGAAAAAGCCGTCATCTTAAAGCGTTTATCGACGCTGAAACAACATCAGGATGCGTCGTTCGCGACGATCAGTGCGGACTTGACGGCACTGTCGACGGCCGTCCGGACGCTCGAAGACACAATGCGTCCCGCGCAGGATGCGACGGCCCGGACCCGTCTGCTTGATTTGCATGAAGTGACCAAGCAAATGCGGCAAGCGGATGCGGGTGAGCGAAAGAAACTCGAACAGACCTTGTTAAAGGAATGGACGGCCCGTGAGAGCGTCGTCCGGGAAGAAAGCATCGGTCACTACGGAAAAGTCGAGATGGCGTTATCTGCGATTCGCATCGCACAAGCGCGCCAGACATTCGACCAGACGGAATGGAACGAGGCCCTCGACCAGTTTGATACAAGCATCGACTCATTCGTCGAAGGGGACATCGTCAAGACGGCATCAGTCGAATTGACCGATTTGATCCGTTTACTCGATCAGGCGTCGGATGCGCTCGTTGCAAAAGACCTCGACGGGGCGCGGTCGACTTTGACGACGTTCATCGCCCAGTGGCCGAGCGGAGAAGGGGCGGTCCGGACACGAGACAGTGCTTTATATACGCAAGTCGAGACGGACGTCCCCTTATTGCTCGCCCGCTTAAACGGGGAGACGCGGAACGCGACAATCACTTCGTTACAGGAATTAAGCGCATCGCTCGGACAACTGACCGACCAGACGAGCTATACGTTCGTCGACGCGATGCTCGTCATGGTCCGGGAAGGACTTGAAGCGTTGCTGATTATCAGTGCGCTCGTCGCCTTAACACGTAAAGCGAATTTACGGGGGGAACGGCACATCTGGTTCGGAGCCGTCCTCGGGCTTTTAGCGAGTGGTCTGCTTGCGCTAATCATTCAATTTTTCTTCTCGACCGCGCTCGCAAGTGTCGGACGAGAGCAAATTGAAGGATGGACCGGCTTGTTCGCCGTTCTCGTGATGTTACTGGTCGGAAATTGGTTACATTCGAAAACGGCCATTACTTCCCGTCAGACGCAACTCGTGTCCGACCTATCGCGGACTTCACTCTTCATCGTCAGTTTCTTGACGATTTTCCGGGAAGGTGCGGAGACATTACTCTTTTACGTCGGGATGGCACCGGCGATGACGCCACTCGCCTTAGGTGGAGGCATTTTGGCAGCCGTTCTCTTCATCGGACTCGTGTCAATTGCAGTCATCTATTTCGGTGTCCGTTTGCCGATTCGCCGTCTATTCTTAGGCGCGACCATCTTAATCTATATGATGGCCTTTAAGATACTCGGTGTAAGTCTACATGCGCTCCAACTGACAGGTGTATTGCCTGTCCATCCACTTGCGCTGCCGCCCATCGCCTGGATCGGATTTTATCCGACGATTGAAACCGTGGTGCCGCAAGTGCTGGTAGGTCTCATCATCATCCTGACGGTACTTCGTAAACAACGACGCGGCACGTCACTAAAGAAAGTTTCATAAGCAGTTTTTGAAATCCATGTTTTATTCATTATGTTTCGGGAATAACTTTATATTGAGACAGCCAACTGAGGCTTAGTATGAAGGAGATGAACGAACATGATTGAAACACGTATTGTCCGTGACATGACTGGCGTCGATGCAGAAATAACGAGTTTAAAGTCAGGCGGGTATTCAAATAAACAAATTTATATTTTTGCAAAAGACGAGGAACTGGCAGAACGGATTGCGAACGATACACAGACGCTTGCTTACCGCGTCACGAAAAAATCTTTTTTTGAAACATTGATGGCGACCGTCCGTAGTAATCGAAAAGATCGTATCGCCCAACTATCTGAACTTGGCATGACGAAAGATGTTGCAGAAAGTTTGGAAGATGAAGTCCGCCATGGCCATATCGTCATTGTCGGATCAAAGTCAGACTTAATCAACCCGGCCTATGCCGCATCTTACGTCGCAGATGAATCGAAAGATTATGGAGCGGGTGTACCGAAGCTTGAAGAAGAGGAAACGACGACAACCTTGCCTGCCGACCAAAATGTGAAGCTCAAAAACGACTAAACAGTCAAAAGACGCATTTGCGATTGCAAATGCGTCTTTTTTTGTCCTATACGACTTAACGAGAAGGCTCGATCGGATTTAAGGGAGTGGAGTGAGAATCAAGTCGTGGTCGCACGACCCGTATTTCTTCATCCGTTTGAAATAGCTGTTCTAGTAAAACGATATGATTGCGTGTCTTAAGTTGTTTCCACTTGCGTTCATTGCGTTTTTTCGACTGTAACATCTAGCACCACCTCCGATTAGTCTGACTACAGAATGGAACTAATCAAAAGATTCCCTTACATAACTTTCCTTAAACGTACGCTTTTGACATTTTTTCTCGGAACGCATCAATCTCTGCAAGGGCGACCGTATCGCGTTCGACGTCCCCCGGTGCATTCCCTTCCGCGAGGATCGCCGTTTCAAAATGGGCTCCTAAAAAGGTCGCGATATGCTCGAACTGTGTCACAAGGGCGCGTCCTTTTTCTTTCGGATCATCGCCGCCGACAGCAATCAGGTGGAATCGCTTGCCTTGCATCCGCTCACGGAAACGTAAGTCTTCATCACGCAACGATTCACTGAAGCGGTCGATGAAGAGCTTCATCTTCGTGGACATCGAATACCAGTAGATCGGCGTAATGAACACGATGTCGTCATGCTCGAGCATTTCTTCCACGATCCGCCGGTAATCATCGCCAATCGGTAAGAACCCACCATGATGCCGCCGGTCTTCCACAGGTTGAATCATCGTGTTGGCTAAATCGACCGACACATGAGGAATGCCCTCGAATGCGCGGACACCGAGCCATTCACTGTTCCCTTTTCTAGAACTGCCGTAAATCGTATACATCTTCGTTTCATCTCCTTTATTAATCGCTATTTGTCCATTGTAAGACAAAGGAAACGTTGAAATAAACTGATTTGCTTCTAAGAATGGTTTTGAAAACCGGGATTGCGGAAAAAGACTATCAGCACACCAGGAAAAGAGGAGGATACGTCTGATGGAAAGAAGTATTTTGATTGCTTTAGAAAAACACCTTTATGTGATGCACCATGATTTAGACGGTCTCGCTCGTCTTATCACGAAAAAGTTCGTTCATCTCAGTCAAGTCGCAGCGTCCGTCGAACATTTTCGTCGGATGAGCTTTGATATCTATAAATCACGGGAATCGTTGGCTCAAATTTCGCCGCAAGTCCTCTATGAGACGGCACTTGATTATGAGGACTGGCTTGAAGAGGAGTTTGATCAAATCCCACCGAGCTGGATGCTCAGCCGTGATGAGGAACTAGCACTTGATCAACTTTGGTGGTTTGAATTTTTCCGGATTCAAGCTGAACTCGAGGAATGGCTCAGCCTGTACTTAATTCGTCGAATCCGTGAAGACATTCGGTATGTACCCCCTGTCATTGAAAAGAACGCCTATGCATTATCGGACGACGCCCGTCATGTCTTTTGGCGTTTGTTGCAACGGTCCGTTGCCAAACCTTCGTCGAAAATCAAAGCGAATCAACTGTCCTGTCGAATGGGCATCGCAGAAATCGCCCGCTGTGCCCGCTTGAACGAAGAACGGACGGAGCAGGCGATCGACGAATTGACGGCCCGGGGAATCATCTCGATTGTCGAGGAAAATGAAAAAATGAAGCTACATGTTCGTTTACAGGTGATTTAATGTGATGAAGCGTTCAATCATTCGTTCATCTCGTCGTGCTGAAGGACCAATCCAAATCAAATGACCCGGACTTTTCGATTCGATGAACTGGGCATGGGGGATCAGACGCTGCGTATAGCGGGCATGCTCGAACGGGACAGCGCGATCGGCTTGTGAATGGACGATTAGGACTGGGCAGCTGACCGTTTCGAGTGTCTGTCGCTCAAGCTGCTGAGTGATGTCGAACAAGACGCCGCGCCCGGGACCGTTCTGTAGTCCGACGGCATACAATAAGCGTTCATCCTCATGCGTCAAGAGTGACCGAATGTCACTACGTTGCAATAGGCTCGTCATTTCGACCATCCGGACGGACGCCTCTTCAGGAAATTTTTTTAACTTATCTTTAACATATGTCCATAATACCCACTGAATGAAGTGGAGTGGACGTTGCAAGAGCGGTTGAATCAATACGTTCTGGTATGGAAGTGAAATTTGATGAGACATCGCACACGCTAAAACGAGTGAGCAAGCAGCATCGTTTTGGCTCGCTAGGGCGATTGCTGTCGGACCGCCTGCTGAGATGCCGTAGATGGTATAGCGCGTAAAACCACGTGCTTGCATCCAACCTTTATAAAACGCAGCTAGCTCGACAGGAGACTCCGCTAACCGCAGCGGGGTTTTTCCGTATCCGGGACGTGACGGGACAATCACGCGGTACCCGGCTTGAATTAATTTTTCGACATGATAGATTTCCCGGTAATCGGACTGTGTACCGTGGATTAACAGAATGATGGGACCTGTTCCGCTATCCCGGTAATCAAATTGTTGTTCCTTCCATTCACCAATCAAATGCATCCAAATTCTCCTAACGATATAAATTTTACCAATTTATTGTTAATATTATTATTTATTTACGGTATACTCGAAGTATAATCAAATACCGTAACGATAGGAAATGAGGATGTACCGTGCCTACTGAAAAATTATCAAACCGTGATCGCTTACTGGCTGTTCGGGATATTTTTGAAAAATACTCGGACGAAGAGGAGACCTTGACGTTAGAAGACTTGAGTATCGCTTTATCAAAACGAGGATTGATTGAAAAATTATCAAGAAAATCGCTGAAGGACGATATTGAGGCCCTCGCGAAAGCAGGGTTTGATGTCGTCAAAGAAGAGACGAAAAATGGACTGGCGACGCCATATCATCTCGTCAGCCGGCGGTTTGAGCATCACCAGTTGCGTTTACTCGTCGACGCGATTGCAAGTGCGAAATTCATTTCGGAAAGTGAGACGAAGGCGCTTGTTCGAACGATTCAATCATTGACGAGCGAGCGGTTGGCGAAGACGTTGAACCCCGTCATCCATACGGTAAAAAAACCAAAAGGAATGATTCCGTTCTCGATCGATACGATTCAAAAGGCGATTACGGAACAAGAAATCATCAGCTTTCAGTACCAAGGGAAGTTTAATGAACGGACGCGGAAGTTCGAGCTCCGCCGAGATGGTGATTTTTATCTCGTCACACCAGCGCACCTAATTGTCGATAACGGGAACTATTACTTAATCGGTCGTGATGAACGTGTCCAGCAGATTCGGACATATCGTGTCGACCGGATCGTCCAGTGCAGTGTATTCGAACCGGCAGAGACTCCGGTCGAGGTGGATCCTTCCTACTTGAGTAACATGTTCAACATGTACGGAGGGGAAGATGAGCAACTGACGTTAAAATTTCACGAAAGCGTCATGCCGACGGTCGTCGATCGATTCGGGACGGATATCCGCTGTCGACGAATCGACGAGGAATGGTTCGAGGTTAAAGTCAGTGCCCTCTTCTCGGAAGGCTTCATGATATGGTTGATTCAATTTGCTAACTTAGCTGAAATCATCGAACCGAGCATCCGTCGTGAAACCTTTAAAGAGAAGGTCCTTCAGTTGGCGCGAATCTATCAGGAAAGTTCTGTTGTAAACTAATGCTGCGAAAAGTGTCCTTGCAAGTGAAAGGACACTTTTTGTCGTTTTTTGTCGTATATTCATATTTGAATATTTTCGCGTATCTTTTCCGTCTACTATTAAGGGTATCTGATACTTATGTAGGAGGAACGTCATGCAACAGATGGAAAATCGCCGTACACGGGGCTGGATGGATGGACTATTGTATCTATTCTTCGTCTGTCTATCCTATACTTCCTGGTACTTATTGTTTATTTTCGCTTTTAACTTACTTTTTGCGGAAGAACTATTAGAAACGATGGATATCGTTATTTTTGGTTTTAGTCCACTCTTTGCACTAGCCATTACAGTCTTTTCGATTCGTCTCTTTAAACGTCGTGGTCAACTCAAACATATCCCGGTAATTCTTGTCGTCTATTCGCTTGCAACGAGTATTTTACTGTATTATTCAATCGCTTATTCGGTCTTACCACGGCTGTAACGAGACTTGCATCATCCCGTTATTTGGAATATGCTACGCTTATAGCTCATGCCAATAAGGGGGGATACCATGAACACACAGTATATCCTCGACTGGATGCCGTTAGTGCTTCCTGTCGGTGCAATCGTCTTTATCGTCGTCATCGCACGTAAAGCATCGAAAATTGATTCAACTAAATGAAAAATCTCCATTCTCTGTTACAGAGATGGAGATTTTTTTTATTGTTCAATACGTTCCCGAACCTGACGACGGAAAACTTGTAAATCATAGGCGGGTTCACTTTGACTAAACTCGATTCCGTCGATCAAGCGGGCATTGCGTTCGACTTCCGGGAAGGTGATTCGCTCAAGCCATTCGTATGTCGTCTCATCGCGTTTGCGTGGAAAGGCTTGCTCCAATTGCGAGGCGAGTTGGAGCAACGGATGCTGACTGTGCTTTTTCGCGGCCTTCGTCCGCTTTTTGGCGGTTGGTCGGACGATCTCGTCCTGCTCCACCGTGACGACGCGTCGTTTGCGGAGGAAATAGAACATCAGTCCGACGACGAGGAGAGCCAGTCCGAGGGCGGCATAATTAAACACCTGGATCGTCGCGGCGTTCATTGCCCCTTGTTTGATGGGTTCGACCGCTTCCATGTTGCCGAGGGTTGCACCAGTCTGCGTTTTTTCATCGACCTTTTCCGAAAGCGGAATCGTCCACGTAAAGAGTGAACCGAATGCCTCGAAGGCGGGGCGCATTAAATTTGCGACGGATCCGAACAATGCTTCCTTCATCAGGCGAAGAAGGAAAACGAGCAAAAAGCTAAGTCCGAAGGCGAGCGTGACGCTCGTCAAAATCCGGCGCCACTCGACGAAATGTCGCTTTAAGAATGGCGTCAGGACGAGTAGACCAAGCAAGACATAGGCGAGGAGCGGTGGTGTCAGTCCGGGGTACAAGAAACAAATCCCGACGAAGACAGCACCCGTCAAAGCAAAGCGGTACTCGAGTTCGATCGTCTCGAGGAAGGCACCGATCGCAGTCGCTAACAATAAGAAGATGCTGATCAATGGTGATACATAAAACAGGGCGAGCGCAGCAATCACTTGCAGAAGAATCCGGACTTTCCGAACGGGTAGGACGGCAAGCAGCGCAAAGGCAAGCAACGGGAGTGCCATCGTCTGTAAGAGACTGATGATGAGTAACCACCAGAGCAACATCATGCGCTCACCTCCTTTTGCCGATGACCGAGGTGGATCGCGGCAGTCGTCGACGGGACGGCCCGTTGGAGACGTTTCATGAAGTAGCGGCGCTCAAGCGGTAAGTCGTACTCTGACAGGCGCGCCAAACACTCCATCGTCCGTAAAAACTGTTCCTTTCCTTTTCCGGACGGAACATGATACCACTGACCATCCCGATTGACCATCGAAATCCAAAGACTGTAAGAGGCACCTTGTTTTTCAAGTTCCCGGATGATTGTCGCACCACGGGACAGCAGTTTTTCAAAGTCACTCCGTAAGGACAATCCGTCACCGGACAGACCGTCGATGATGACGGCATAATCATGATTCCGGACACGGTCGTATTGATAGGAATAGAGTTCGCTCGTCTTCGCATATGCTGACCAGTAAATTGTCTTGGCGTCTCCCGCATAAGGGACGACGGAATGAAAGCTCGATCGGTCCGTGAACGGGCTCGACCGATCAACCGTCTCACCGGGGATTTGCCGTTCGTTCCATTCGACGGAAGCAGGGGCGAAGTCCGGGAAGACATGCCCGAGTTGTTGAATCGGTAATGTCAAGTAGACCGTCATCGTATGGAACGGATCTGAAATCATCACATCGAACGACTGAATCCGAATCGTTCCGCGATGTGCGGCGATGACGTCAATTTCGAACGGAACGATTTGATTTTTACCGACGAACAGATGATGCCGCCAAAATTGACTGCCTGCACCATCGATTCGGACCTGATCCCCGAGCAAGCCGGATACAGTGACTTTACCGAGCGGAAACCTTGCCCGGTTTTCTAAAGCAAACGGGATGGCGAGTTCATCGTCACGAAAGGCACGTGTCGTTTCGACCAGTCGGACGTCGATCTGATTAGCTAAGTATTCGAGACACTTCGGCATATACCAGCCGTAGAGGACATAGGCGACGAATAGACTGGCGAGGACGAGTGAACCATATAGGGCGCAAAAGACACCACTTACCCCGACTAGAAATAAGAAGATGGGATGGAATGCTTTAGGTGTAATCAATTGCATGGTTACACCTCAGTCGGTACAGTCAAAGATTCAAGGGTTTGTTTGACGAGTCGTTCATTCGTCATCTTTAACGTCGCTTCAAGGGTCAAGACGAGACGGTGGGCGAGCAAGGGGGTGGCCAAGCTCTTGATATCTTCCGGCGTCACGTAATTCCGCTCATGCATCCAGGCGCGTGCTTTTGCCGCTTTCAGCAAGGCGAGCGTCGCCCGCGGACTTGGACCGATTTCGATGTCACGGTGCGCTCGTAGGGCGTCACATACATCAAGGAGGTAGTCCTCGACCGTATCTTCGATGGTTACGGCTGCGACTTCCTGTTTCCAGGCGTTCAATTGCTCGAGTGGGAGATGAAGATCCATCGCCTCGAGATGCGCGCCCCGCAAAAGTGCTTTTTCAGCAGTCCGGTCGAGCGGCGTGAACGAAAGTTTGAACAGAAAACGATCGAGCTGAGCTTGAGGCAACGGGAACGTTCCTTGTCCATCGAACGGGTTTTGTGTCGCGATGACAAAAAAGTGTTGCGGTAACGTATAGGACGTGTCACCGATTGTGACTTGTGCTTCCGCCATCGCTTCAAGGAGCGCTGACTGGGTGCGCGGGGTCGTCCGGTTGATTTCATCGACGAGGACGATGTTGGCGAACAGAGGACCGAATCGTTGTTCGAATGAGCCGGTCAACGGATTGAACAACTCCATTCCGAGTAAATCGGTCGGTAGCGTGTCGGCTGTACACTGGACACGGGAAAACTTCGCATCGAGCGACTGCGCCAATGCCTTAGCGAGTGTCGTCTTGCCGGTACCCGGTCGATCTTCCAGTAAGACATGTCCTTCGACGAGCATGCCGATCAACAGATGATCGATGACATGGTCCTGCCCGAGGACGGATTGTTTTAAGGATGTACGTAGTTGTTGAAACATAAAATAATTCCCCCTTGTTTTCTTCTTCTCACTAAAGTGTACGAAAATTCAGATAAAACCGCCAGTAATTCTCGATATTCCTTCTAAATAATTCCATTAATCCGTAAAAAAGCAGACACGCTGTGTCTGCTTCCTGCGTCAATCCTCAAACAGTTCATCCATCAACTGGTCGATTTCCTGGCGACGCGCCACCGTCTCGGTACGTAAAATCCGGATCGAGCGCCCTTGCCATTCCAGCCGATCGCCGACTTCTGCTGCGACCGGCAGTCGTTCTCGCGGGAGTTGAATCGTTTCCCGTGCTTCCGTCTCACACAAGGCGAATGCCTCCTCAAAAGCTGTGACCGTCATCTTCATCGTCATGCCTCCTTAGTTCGGACGGAAGTCTTTGCGACTTGTGACGGTAATCGCCGTCCCATCCGATGTGTATTCAATCGTCCCCATCCGGTCCGTCCGGTCGATTGTGATGCTCTCTGCTGCTAAGGCATTCATGACTATCGGCCGGGGATGGTTGTAGGCATTTCCTTCTCCCGCTGAAATTAAGGCACGTTCAGGGTGGACCGCTTGCAGAAATGGAATCGACGACGATGTATCGGCACCGTGATGACCAATCTTTAAGACATCTGCCTTGACGTCAATTCCGGCTGTTAGTAATTGTTGCTCCGTCCGAGTCGGCGCGTCCCCCATGAAGAGGAACGTATTCTCCTCGTGCGTCATCTTCAGGACGGCACTCCAACTGTTTAAATCACGGGTCCCGTCCGTCAAAGGAGCGATGATCTCAAAATCGGCTGATTCACTCGGAATGACGACGCCGGCTTTCGCCGTTTTGATTGTCACCCCTTCATTTTTAACAGCAAGCAAAAAGTCACGATAGGTATCGGTCGTGTGATTGACACGCGGGGCGTAGACTTGGTCGACATCAAATGCTTCAAGGACGGTGTCGAGTCCGCCGATGTGATCGGCGTCAGGGTGGGTCGCGATGACGGCTGTTATGCGTCTCACCCCAAGCGCTTTTAAGTAGCGGACAACGTCATCTCCTTTCCCATTGTTGCCACCATCAATCAAAATCGCGTCCGTCTTCGTCCTGATGAAGGTGCTGTCACCTTGTCCGACATCAAATCCGTATACCGAGACCGTCGTTTCGGCACGGTCGGTGCGTAGCGCTTCGTCTTCCCGCGTCATATAGAAAATGATGATGAGACCGAGGGCGAGCAGAATCGTCGAAGCCCATTTCATCGTCTAACCTCACTCTTTTCAAATTGATAGAGCATCCCGTTGCGCGGGTGACGGAAGCGGGGGCCGGTGTAACCACGTTTTTTCAGTGCCGTGCGCATCAATAACATCATTCCGCCGTGACCGACGAGGAGAACGCGTTCATTATTCTCGAACGCCAATTGATTCAACAACACTTCAATGCGTTGGTTGGCATCTTTAATCTGCGCCTGAATCCGTTTGCTGAACGGAGCGACGAGCCGACCGATGATCGCCCAGGCGAGGAAGGGGAGGCGAATCCGGGAATTGATTGTCGGGAACGGCACTTCCCGTAAAAGGTCGGTCACGATGATCTCATCCTCATAGACACTCTCCGCTGTCTGGATCGCCCGCGGCATACTGCTCGCATAACAGATCGTCCAGTCCGTCTGTCCGAGTTCGACCGGTTTGACATCGATCGCCGAGCTATCGTACCGTTCAATCCAAGCTTCGATATCGGAAGCGCTAATCCAACCTTTCGTCGGATATCCTTCTGTGACCCGGTGGTGTCTGACTAATCCAATCGTTTTCATTTTTGTTCGACGGTCTTTCTGGTAAAGCCAGGAAGCCGTCTCACCTCACTTTCTTTCTCGTTCTATAATACGAAGCGAATGGCGATTCCGCAGAGGAGTGCGCTCAAAATACTAAGTAAACTGCCGATGATATAATATTCCGCAAAACGGCGGTCTTCAAACTGCTTGAACCGCGCCAATGCTTTGAGAGCGATGATGAAGCCGATTGCACCAACCGCATTGACGGCGACGAGAATAACGATGATTGCCCGCTCGACGAGACCGATATAGCGACCAACGCCATTAATCTCTGTCGTGTAACTGCGGGCCGAATCCTCAACCTCGTGGGTGACGGAACGGCTGATCCCGTTCAATTGTTCCTTACGAGTCACTTTCCGCTCGAAATGGGATTCAATCAATCGGGGAGCGAACGGTAGCAGCAAGGGGGCGATGCCCCGTCCGACCAGTTCCGTCGCAACCAGGCTCCACATGATGATCCAAAGCACTTGGAAGGAGAGGGTGATGGCACTTGGCCAACTGATCGGGAACATCACCGCAATCAGACCAATGATGATGCCGATATGTAACAGTTGATCAATCCAAAAAGCCGGTGCCGGTTTGATGATCCGCTTAAGTTGCGAGCGGTCAATGACGGCGTGTGATCCGATAATCGCACTGAAGAGATACAGGGCACTTACGAGCTCGATTTGTCCGGTCAGGTAAAAATAACTTAAGACAGCCGCTGTACAGAGGCTATGTATCCCGAGGTGGACGAGCAGGGGGCGAAGCTTCCGGTGCTTGTGCTCCGCGATCCGTTTACCTTGCAGCGAGAAATCGGCAATGAGATGGGCAATCAGAAGGCTCAACAGTAAATTCATCCAATCGCCTCCCAGACTTGGAGTTGCTCGAGCGCTTGTATAAAAGCCGTTTCGAGTTGCTTCCGTTGTTTACGTTGCGAGCGGGCAACAAGTTTCGCGACGTTAATTCGGGCATCTTTTTCTTGAAAACCCATTTTTAGTCCGATTTCTTCATACGTTGCGTCCGGGAATCGGTCCATCAGTGTATGGAGCTCGACTTGACGATCTGTTTTACCAAAATAAGCGGGATACAGCATATCGACATAGCCTGTTAGTAAAGCAGCCGGGAAATAAGGGGGGCCGGCGAAAACGATTTGATTGTCTGATTTTTTGGCCGCCTCTTGCGCTTCGAAGGCAAAAATGATGGCGCTACCGTTCGCTTCGTCGGCTTCTGTCGTCGAAAGCGTTTCATATTGACCAAATCCGACTCCGACATAACCGTCGAGCGGACTATTAACGAGTTCGAGTAAAACAGGATAACAGATTGGGTAGCTTTGGAAAACACCGAGTAAGCTGTCTCCAGACTTGATTTGAAATGGGACGAGTGCGTCTTTAAACTGATCATTTAATTGCTCCGCTAACGTCCGGAGTGTCTGCAATAATTCTTCTTTGTGCGGAAAAGTGCGTGAGTTTTTGACGTCAAATGAAATGGCGACGGCTTGCATCAAATTCCTCCTTTGTTACTGATAATCCGGTTACAACCGTAATGTTACCGACATAAAGGTAACAAGTGATTTGTTACTGTATTTAGAGTAACAGGGCTGGATGTAAAAAACAAAGGGGCAAACTGACTATTTTTTATGGGGGACATGCAAAAAAATTATTTTTCTTTGCTAGTTAACATAACATATATTATCAATAGTTAAATAATCTTGTCTCATAAGTAAGGTAAACTCAATATAGTGAGACAAAACAAAAAACACGACATTAGCCGTGTTTGCGACAATCATATGGTTGATTACGTTCCAACCGATGAATGAGCCGATCAAGAAAAATATGATGCCGGCGTTCGAGCTGTGTGATGCGATCAAGCGGCAACCAGGCGAAATGGAAAAAATCACCGCAATCTTGACCGTCACCCGCAACACAATGCGTCCATCTGTTTTCTTGGCATTCGATATGGGCATGATAGAAATACGTGTAATGGACCCGCATCCGCTCTGGGTAACGCATCTCTTCTTCGCCAACGTATTGAACGGTCGCAAGTGATAGACCACTTTCTTCCAACGTCTCGCGGACGGCTGCTTCCTTGGCGATTTCTGCGTCTTCAATCGTCCCGGCAGGAATCTGCCAGTCACTATCTGGAGCTGATTGTGGATGAAAAACAAGTAGTTCCCATCCCTCTGGTTGTTCCCGTGTGATATAGATTGCTACTTTTTCGCGTCGTCTGAATTTCATCTTCATCACCTCTCCAGTTAGGCAGATGGCACAAAAGCAGCTAAGGACGGATCCGTAGCTGCTTGAGAAATACATATAAGCTACGCTTCGAACCGCTTCGCGTCTGATGTGACATGCTTGACCTGACCATTTTCTTTTATTGTAGCGGTTATTGGTCACTCTTTCAATTTGTAAACTAAAGATTCACCGATAATTTGTGGAAATAATCTAAAAAAATGATTAAAAAGACGACATTTCCTACAAAAAGACAGAAAAAAAGACGTCCCCCACGCTTCATCGTGAGGGACGTCTGACCGTCAAACGGTATACCAGTCAACGAGTGGACCGAATTTTTCTTCATCATACGCAAACGAACCATTCGATAACCGATCGAGATAAGACAAGGAACCGATTTGAATCGATTTTGCCTGCTCTTTTCCGATTAAAAGGAGTTCTTTTTGATTCGTGACATCAAGTAACGCCGCTACCTGATGCGGTTTTGATTTTAAATCACGCAACAATTGCTGACCACGTAAGGCACGATTCGTGATTTGGAACTGATCCGAAAGGCGCATCTTCTTCAAGGCACCCCGCTGTGTCAGTAAGACGATATTCGGTGCTTGCATAAAGGCAATCGCCCCTGCGACGACATCATCATCCTTCAGGTTGATGGCTTTGACACCTGCTGCCCGAACGCCGACGACCGGCACATCGTCTTCCGTGAACCACAGACCAAAGCCGTTTTGCGTTGCGAGGAACAATTGTTTCTCGCCAGTCGAGACCGCAGCATAGAGGACCTCGTCATCTGCTTTTAAGCGGACGCCTTGCAATGGTTTCGACTTCCGCTGGGCATTGTAATCGCTCAGTTTCGATCGTTTGACCATTCCTTGGCGAGTGACGAACAGACAATGTGACGTTTCGTCGAACGTCCGGACGAGATCGATCGAGAGGACACGGTCACCCGGTTCGAGTGGTACGAGATTGGCGACGTGTTGTCCGCCATCCTTCCATTTCGTATCTGGGAGCTGATGGACCGGAATCAATAAGTAATTACCGCGTATCGTCCAGACGATGACGTGATCGGTCGTCATCGCTTGCCCTTGATAGAGCAGACGATCTTGTTCCTTCATCTCCGGGAGGTCGTTCGAGGCACCGAATGAACGGAGCGACGAGCGTTTGATGTAGCCGTTTTTCGACATGAAGACCATCGTTTCTTCGACGGCGATCATGACTTCCGTCTTCAGCTTCAGTTCTTCGACTTCGGCTTCGACGGTTGAACGGCGTTCATCCGCGACTTGATCCTTTAAGATGCTCAATTCTTTAATGATGAGGCGGTTCCGCGTCTTCTCATCGTTCAAGATTTTCTCGAGACGCGTGACTTCCTTCTCGAGTTTTTCAGCCTCTTCCTGCAATTCGACGATGTCCGTATTTGTCAGGCGATACAGTTGGAGCATGACGACAGCTTCTGCTTGGCGGTCCGAGAAGGCGAAGCGTTCAATCAGATTCTCTTTTGCTTCCGCTTTGTTCGTCGCAGCCCGAATCAGACGGAGTGTCTCATCGAGGACGGAAATCGCAGTCATTAAGGCAGAGACGACTTCCTGGCGGCGTTTCGCTTGATCGAGATCAAACGTTGTCCGGCGGATGACGACTTCCTTGACGTGGCTTAAATAAGCATCCAGTAAGGCGAGCACACCCATTTGACGCGGTGTCCGCTCATGGATGGCGACCATATTGTAGTTATAGGCGACTTGGAGGTCGGTTTGTTTGAGGTAAAAATGTAAAATCCCCTCTGCATCTGCCTCTTTTTTCAGTTCGATGACGACACGCAGTCCGTCGCGGTCCGTTTCATCGCGGACTTCAGCCACTCCTTCGACTTTACGGTCGAGGCGTAATTCTTCCATCCGTTTGACGAGATTTGCTTTGTTGACTTCGTACGGCAGTTCCGTGATGACGATTTGCTGACGTCCCCCGCGGAGTGTCTCGATTGTCGCCCGCGACCGGATGATGACTTTCCCGCGTCCTGTTTCGAACGCTTTTTTGATCCCGTCGAGCCCTTGCACGACGCCACCAGTCGGGAAATCAGGTCCTTGCATGTGTGTCAGCAGGTCGTTGACGTCATTGACCGTGCCTGAGATGCGACCGATTGCCGCGTCGAGGACTTCGCCCGCGTGGTGCGGAGGAATCTCTGTCGCGTATCCGGCAGAAATCCCGGTCGAGCCGTTCATCAACAAGTTCGGTAACAACGACGGTAAAACGAGTGGTTCTTCCGTCGTATCATCGAAGTTGAGTGTATAGTCGACCGTCTGTTTATTGATGCCGTCTAGAATCAAGCTTGAGACTTTCGAGAGACGCGCTTCCGTATACCGCATCGCGGCCGCGCTATCGCCGTCGATCGATCCATTATTCCCTTGCATGTCGACGAGCGGGTACCGTAACTTCCACTCCTGACTCAAGCGGACCATCGCCTCATAGACAGACGAGTCGCCGTGCGGGTGGTAATTGCCGATGACGACCCCGACCGTCTTGGCAGACTTCCGGTACGCACGGTCATACAGATTCCCTTCCGTATGCATTGCATAGAGAATACGCCGCTGGACGGGTTTGAGCCCGTCGCGCGCATCCGGTAAAGCCCGGTCTTGAATGATGTATTTCGAATAACGTCCGAACCGGTCACCGACGACCTGTTCGAGCGATAAATTTAAGATGTTTTGTAAATTAGACATGCTTTGTCACACTCGCTTTCGTCACGTGTTCGTTTTCAATGATTGAGATGTCTTCCGCGAGTCCGAACGCGACGTTATCTTCAATCCATGACCGGCGGTGGCCGACGTTATCGCCCATCAAGACGGAAACACGTTTTTCAGCAACGGCGGCGTCGTCGATCGTGACGCGAATCAATGTCCGGGTCTCAGGATCCATCGTCGTTTCCCAAAGTTGAGGAG
The DNA here is from genome assembly GCF_002214325.1 of Exiguobacterium sp. N4-1P. Classification (NCBI taxonomy): domain Bacteria; kingdom Bacillati; phylum Bacillota; class Bacilli; order Caryophanales; genus Exiguobacterium; species Exiguobacterium sp. N4-1P. The sequence continues at coordinate 1,492,676 of NZ_CP022236.1, read as the reverse complement.
CATTCATCTCACCAAGTCCTTTGTAGCGTTGGATCATATAGCCTTTACCATACTTTTTTGTTGTTTTCGCCAGTGTGTCTTCATCCCAGACATACTCAAACTTCTCCGTTTTTCCCTTACCTTTCGAGACACGATACAGCGGCGGTAAAGCGACGAAGACTTTCCCGGCGTCAATCAACGGACGCATGTACCGGAAGAAGAACGTCAGCAGGAGGACTTGAATGTGGGCGCCATCGGTATCGGCATCGGTCATGATGATGACCTTGTCGAAATTACAGTCGGACAGGTCGAAATCTGCCCCGACCCCGGCTCCGATCGCATGGATGATCATGTTGATTTCTTCATTCTTCATGATGTCGGCGAGTTTCGCTTTTTCCGTATTGAGGACTTTCCCGCGTAACGGTAAAATCGCTTGGAACGTCCGGTTCCGTCCTTGTTTCGCAGAACCGCCGGCAGAATCTCCCTCGACGAGGAACAATTCATTTTTGTCGGCGTTTTTTGAAGCGGCCGGTGTCAATTTCCCGTTTAAGATGCTGGAACGTTTCTTTTTCTTGCCGTTGCGCGCTTCTTCCCGGGCTTTGCGGGCTGCTTCGCGAGCTTGTGCCGCACGAATGGCTTTTTTAATGAGCAAAGTCGCCGTTTGCGGGTTTTCTTCGAGGTACGTCGACAGACGGCGGCTGATGACGGCGTCACAACTCGTCCGTGCTTCAGGAGAACCGAGTTTTGACTTCGTTTGTCCTTCGAACTGGAGGAATTCTTCCGGAATCCGAATCGAGACGATCATCGTCAAGCCTTCCCGGATATCATTGCCGTCGAGATTTTTATCTTTTTCTTTTAATAAACTATTTTTACGGGCATATTCGTTCATAACGCGGGTCATTGCCGTTTTCGAACCGACTTCATGGGTTCCGCCGTCACGCGTCCGGACGTTATTGACGAACGACAGGACGTTTTCCGAGTAGGCGTCCGTGAATTGGAACGCGATATCGACTTCGATTTCGTTTTCGACGCCTTCAAACGCGACCGTCGGATGCAGGACATCTTTATCGTCGTTCAAATAACCGACGAACTCGCTGACCCCTTCTTCGTATTGGAAGACATCTGCTTTGTCGGACCGTTCATCCGTCAAGGTGATTTTCAAGCCTTTTAAGAGGAAAGCGGATTCACGAAGACGTTCAGCGAGCGTTTCGTAGTTGTATGTCAAGGTACTGAAAATTTTCGCATCCGGCTTAAAATAGACAGCCGTTCCTTTTTGACGCGTCGCTCCCGTCTCAAGTAACGTCGTTTTAGGCATTCCGCCATTTTCAAACGTTTGCTCGAACTGTTTTCCGTCACGATAAATCGTCACCTTCAAGTCTGTGGATAAGGCATTGACGACGGAGGCACCGACACCATGCAATCCACCAGACGTCTTATAACCGCCTTGACCGAATTTTCCGCCGGCGTGGAGAACGGTGAAGATGACTTCTGCCGTCGGTTTCCCCGACGCGTGCATTCCCGTCGGCATCCCGCGCCCGTGGTCACGGACCGTGATGGCGTTATCTTTATGGATCGTGACATCGATCTGTTCCCCGAACCCGGCAAGGGCTTCATCGATTGCGTTATCGACGATCTCATACACCAAGTGGTGGAGTCCACGATGATCGGTCGATCCGATATACATACCTGGGCGCTTCCGGACAGCTTCGAGTCCTTCGAGCACCTGGATGGCATCGTCATTATAATTGTTTAAATCTGTCGCCATAGTTTTCACCTCATATAGAAAAACGCCGATTTTCCAAACATTCGTTCGTTTTTCTAGTAGTCTGTATCTAATTGTAGGCATCTTCTTGCTATCTGACAAGGGGGAACGTAAAAAAGACACTCACTCGCGTTTGAGTAAGTGTCTTGATTTGACTCGAAATCATAAGTATTGGTGTTCGATTTTGATGCATCGATTTTCGATATACGGGATTCCTGCCCCGAGCGCTAAACTTTCCGCTTCGACGCTCGACAGACCGAGCTGGTTCCAAATCATCCCGACGTCGCCATGGGCAACCGCTTCTTTTGCAGCGTCCGCTAAAAACTCGGAGCGACGGAACACGTCGACGATATCGATATGACCCGGGATGCTATCGACCGTCGGATAAACTTTTAATCCGTTCCATTCGTCAAGCGTCGGATTGACGGGAACGACCTCGTACCCGTGCTGCACAAGATAATCGGCGATCCAGTTCGCAGTTTTCCCGGAATCACTTGAAATCCCGACGACGGCAATCCGTTTCGCTTCTTTTAGTAATTGGCGTGCTTGTTGATCAGAAATCATTCATTTCTCCCCCTATACGTAATTGAGTCAATCTTCTTGTCTATACCCGAATCACTTTCGGTTAAGCCGTGTTTCTAAAAGTTTGCAACAATTCCGAGAAAAAACGAAAAACGATCTGTACGAAAATGAGACGACCAACCACCTGTCGAAGTCATGTTCGATGCAACTGAGAGCGAAATTGGTTTTCAAGAATATTTTTCTGAATTCATTCTATCAAGGTGACATAATACAATTATTGTTCTGTTTGACATAAGAAAATACACCTTTCGTTGATTTGCATCGAGTTGACCAGTCACCCGTTAGTCGGAAAGTCGATGCAACTGAGGGCTCCCTGTCTGACAATTTAACATTGCGTGAAATAACTATTTCACGCAAACTAGTGTACCGTCTACCAACGTTTGGTATAGTAAGGTCAGAGGGGGAATAGACTGATGAGTTTATTTAAAAATCTAGGAAAAACCGTTAAAACCGTCCAAATTCCGGCCCATACCGTTGATCTACCAGGCTATCACCGAATGCCGGAATTTATTCGCGATTACATCGACCACTTAGCTTCAAAAAACTTCTCAAAAGCAACAATGCGTCGGTATGTGTATGACTTTGATTCGTTTTTTAGTTTTGTCGCTGCCGCGTCAGGGCAGGATGTCCGGGCGATTGATATCACGCAAGAGGCATTTCTTGAGATTGACGGTGCGGGAATTGCGGCTTACGCCGAATACTTAGCCTTGACGAAGGGCAATGCGCCGAGCGTCATCAACCGGAAGTTGTCGGCGTTACAATCGTTATTTCGCCATTTGATCGACATCGGCGTCCTGTCGGAAAACCCGGTCGCAAAAATCAACCGTCCGAAACAAGCGAAACGCGATCCGGTCTACTTAACGAAACGTGAATGGGATGAATTGATTCAATTGTTGCCGTCGAACATTGAAATGAATCCGCGGGAGGCGGCGCATTATGAGCGTGACCGCGTCCGTGATGTGACGTTATTCCAGTTGCTCGGCTATAGCGGGATGCGTCTCAGCGAGATGACACAATTGACGTGGAACGATCTCGATTTTCATGAAGGAACGATTCGCGTGATTGGTAAAGGCAACAAGGAGCGGGTCATCCCACTTGCGCAACCGGCACGCGTCGCCCTCAGAAAGTACGCCGCCCATTATCAGTTGTCGATGCGTGGGAAAGATGCTGTATTCGAAAAACAAGGGAAACCGCTCAGCCCGCGGGCGGTCCAACATATATTAAAGCGGCATACCGATCGGTTACGACCGGTCTTACCGTTTTTGGAACGGAAACAAATCACACCACACAAGTTACGGCATACGTTTGCGACGCGTCTCGCGACAGGTGGCGTCGATGTCTTGACGATTCAGCAACTCCTTGGGCACGAGTCCGTCGCGACGACTCAAGTCTATGCCCATATCGGCGATCAGGAGAAAAAACGGGCGATTGAATTATTTGATGGTGAACGATAATAGTATTATGTCACCTTATAGTAACTTTATAGTAAAGGAGACCACAGATGAATTTTGGATTAAGTGAACGAAAAATCAAACAAATGTCAGATACCTATGCCTTTCGCCGCGGAAAACGGTATGTGACGGCAAAAAAAGTGACCTTACACAACTACACACCGGGTGACCTCTTCGTCGAGGCGGAAGTTGCCGGTGAAACACGTTTTCACGTCCACGTTCATCTCCGGGAAACGGGTGTTGACGCCGGATGCAACTGTCCCTCGCTCGCCATGGATGCCTCGTTTTGTGGGCATATCGTCGCAGTGCTGTTAGCCTTACAACAAATTCAAGCCTACGGGACGCCCGGACCGAATCGTCCGGCCATCACACCGTTTTCAGCGCAACCGACAATTGAAGATGCCGCAGCTGCAACCTATCTTGCGACATTGACACGCGAAAATAAAGCGCAGCTCCGGTTTGACGTCCGCGACGGCGGGATTGCACTCGAAAGCCTGACGACACAGCGCAGTTATCTCTTGTCCCTGCCCTACTTCGACCGTTTACTGAACGACCGCGACTGGTTACGGGAACGGGCGGACATCTGGATGAGCGCCGCTGTCCGGGGCCGACTCGTCAGCGGATCCCCTCGCGTCAAACTGGCTCTCGACCGGATCAATACCCGCCTGGAAGTCGTCGTCACGTTTGATTACGACGGCAAAACCGTCAACCCGTTGACTCCGACACGCTGGATCGGGCGTGACTTGTCGACGGAGCGGGCGGTGACGCGTTATTTGGAAGCGACAGGACTCTGCGCGGATCAAGCCCGTTATGTAGTAGAAGGAGAAAGTAATCACTACGTTGTCTTAAAAGGTTTACTTGACCCGATGGTTGCCCTCGGTCAACTCGAGTTATACGCGACGGCGAGCATCAAAACGGCATTGCTCCCCGGTCCATTCCATCCGAAAATTGAAGTCAACGTGACGAAGCGACTCGATTGGTTGACGTTCAAGTTTTCGATGGACGGGATTTCAGAACAAGAACTGTCGGCGGTCCTCGCGTCACTCGTGACGCAAAAGACGTACCACCGTTTACGTTCGGGACAATTGCTGTCGCTTGAAGACCGTGCCTTCACGCAAATCAAACGGCTGTTACAGGAAGTCGAAGCGACGGAACAGACGTTACTTGAAGCGGAATTGACCGTTCCTGCCGTGCCGAACTTGGCCCTGTTGACCCCGGCTGCCTTCTTGACGGTCCACAGTCAACTGAAGGAACGATTGCTCGAGATGAAAGCCGGAAAAACAGAGCGACTGGCGTTACCGGAACCGCTCGCGACACAACTTTTGCCGTATCAGCAAGACGGCGTCCGCTTCTTCAAGAGTCTTGCGGCACACGACTGTCATGGCATCTTAGCGGACGAGATGGGACTCGGCAAAACGATCCAAGCCATCGGTTATATCGAAACGCTCCCGAGTGCACGTGTCTTGATCGTCGCCCCGGCGTCACTCCTCTACAATTGGGCAGCAGAGCTGCACCGCTTTGCTCCGACACGCACCGTCCGTGTGCTCAGCGGGAGTCGTGCGTCGCGCTTACGACAGCTCGAAGACTTGCCGGACGACGTCATTCTCATCATCTCCTACCCGTCGCTCCGGCTCGACATCAAAAATCATCAAACGATCCATTACGATTGTATCTTTTTTGATGAAGCACAACATCTGAAGAATCCACGGTCGCAGACGACGGTCAGCTTAAAACAACTGTGGGCGACGCGGCGGTTTGCCTTGACGGGGACGCCGCTCGAAAACAAGACGCTTGATCTCTGGTCAATCTTTGACGTCGTCTTCCCGGCACTCTTGCCGGACCGGCAACGGTTTCTCGACTGGTCAGCACGGGACGTCCAACAATTCGTCGAACCGTTTTTGCTGCGCCGGACGAAAAAAGATGTTTTGCAACAGTTGCCGGCGAAACAAGTCGTCCATCAGTACACGGAACTGACGGCGGCACAGAAAAAACTCTATGCCGCCCACTTGGCAAAGTTACAGCTCGAGACGTTACAGCATCTCGATCAGTCAAAACCGGAAGAACGGATGAAGTTACTCGCCGGATTGACCCGGCTCCGGCAAATCTGTTGCGACCCCCGGTTGTTCGTCGAAAACTACCGCGGCCGGTCGGCGAAACGGGACCGGTTGCTCGCCTTGATTCAAGAAAAACGGGCAGCAGACAAACGGATCTTAATTTTTTCACAGTTTACAAAAATGCTCGATTTGATTCGGAACGACCTGCATGAGTTGCACCTCCCTCATTTCGAACTGCGCGGGGATACACCGATTGCGGAGCGTCTCGAACGCTGCGACCGTTTTAATGCAGGCGAAGTCGATCTGTTTTTGATTTCACTGAAGGCGGGCGGCACCGGACTGAACCTGGCGACGGCGGATACTGTCATCTTATATGACAGTTGGTGGAATCCGGCTGTCGAACAGCAAGCGGCTGACCGGGCACACCGGATGGGACAAACACAGACGGTCGAAGTCATTAAATTAATCACGAAAGGCACGATCGAAGAAAAAATCATCGAGCTGCAGGAACGGAAAGCGACACTCGTGACGGACATACTTGAACAACCGGCGTCACTTGCGTTATCGGTCGATGAGATGGTTCAATTGCTTGAATAAGAGGAAAGGCACCGATTTCTTAATAGGATGTAAACCGTTGCTGCTCTAGGGAGAACAGGTTTCTGGCTATCGTTTTTTCGCCGGTTGATGTTTAGCTTTTAATGTTACGGGGGTATAACTATCATAGCACCGCATCAGCGAGTTGCTTTTACAACCACATGTTTCTCAATATCAGCGTAATGACCTGGGAGAGAAATGCTAACCACTCACTTCGATCTTCATTTTTATGAAATCAATTTGAAATAGCATTCGATGCACCGTCTTGATCCGGAACGATTCGTTCCACTCCTTTCTTCATTACCTTTTGAGGGCTATACCAAATTCAAGGGGGAAATGAACATGTCAGTAACATTAAAAGTAGAAGAACGCGAAGTACGCCCACGCTCACTTAGAAAGCAATTACGTCATGAAGGAAAAGCTCTTGGTGTCGTGTATGGTTACAAAGTGGAAAGTACACCGATTGCCTTTGACGAAAAAGCATTGATCAAAGTCGTTCGCGAACATGGTGAGAATGCACTTGTTGCACTTCAAATCGGTGGTAAAAAAGTCAACACACTGATCAACAAACTCGATATGGATATCTTCACACCAACAATCAAGCACGTTGAATTCATCGCTGTTAAAATGGATGAAGAAACAGAAGTCGAAACAGATATCGTCCTCGTCGGCGAAGCGGCTGGTGCAAAACTTGGTGGATATCTTTCACAAACACTCTTTAAAGTAACAGTTGCAGCTACACCAGATAAATTACCGGAACGCGTCGAAGTCGATGTGACAAATCTTAACCTCGGTGATTCTCTATCGGTTTCGGATTTGCCGGAAGAAAAAGAATACCGTATCGTTACGGAAGGTGACATTCAAGTCGTTGCCGTCGTCGAATCGACACTTGAAGCGGATCTCGAAGAAGCAGATGCTGAAGAACCAGCTGAAGCGACAGAAGAAGTTTCTACTGAAGAACAAACGGAAGAAAAAGAATAATTTTTCTTACCCTCCCCTCGCGGAGGGTTTTTATCTGTATTGACAACTGTCGGTAGAGTCGGTACAGTAAATAGCGTACACACTATATGCACATCCACTAGGGGAGCCCATTGGCTGAGACGATTCACTTCGGACCCTTTGAACCTGATCTAGTTCATACTAGCGTAGGAAAGTGGAGCGGTAATTCGTTCAATTTTTCTGCATGTTTGCAGATTCAGCGACCGCTCTCTTTCATAGAGGGCGGTCTTTTTGTTTGTCTGGTGGTTGTGCCAAAGGGAGATAGGAACATGAACAGTTGGAAAATGAAAGAAATCATTGTCATGATGATGTTGTCGGTTGCTTGCGGGGTACTCTACTTAGGGTGGTCGACATTGTGGTTACCGATTTCCGCGATCTTCGGACCGGTCGGATCGAACTGGATGTTCGGGATTTGGGTCATCGCGAGTCCGCTTGTCGCCTACATCATTCAAAAGCCCGGGGCAGCACTGATTGCAGAAGTCGTCGCCGCGGCTGTCGAATTATTCACGGGGAGTCACTTCGGATTATCGGCCTTATTGATTGGTTTCGCTCAAGGAATCGGTGCCGAAATCGCTTTTGCCCTCTTCGGATACCGGAAGTTCAACACAATGACGTTAGTTCTATCCGGAATGTTCGCCGCAATCGGTAGTATGGTCTATAGTCTTGTCGTCAATGGTTTCGCCTACTATACGACGACGACACTTCTGTTGACGTTTTCCCTTCAACTCGTCAGCGGTGCATTGCTCGGTGGATTACTTGCGAAAGTCATCGTCGATGCGCTCGTCAAGACAGGGACGTTGAACGGTTATGCGATCGGGCGTAAGCGGCGGAAGCCGGATGCAGCATGATTCATTGTAACGACTTGTCTGTCCGCTATCCGGGGCAACATGACAACGTCCTGCACAAGGTGACGGTGACGCTACACGAAGGGGAAACGACGTTGCTCGTCGGACCGAGCGGCAGTGGGAAAACGACGTTTTTACATGTTCTCGCCGGTTTATTACCTGACGCGATCGAAGCCGATGTCAGCGGCCACTGCAAAACGAATGGGACGGTCGGAATCCTTTTTCAAAATCCGGACGACCAGTTCTGCATGCAGACCGTCGGAGCGGAAGTTGCCTTTAGTCTTGAAAATCGCTCAGTCGACCGCAGTCAGATGGATGACCGGGTTGACGCCGTACTGGCACGTGTCGGCCTTGATGTGCCGCTGACGACACCGATTATGCAACTGTCAGGAGGGATGAAACAACGACTCGCCCTCGCCTGCGTCCTAGCCCTTGAGCCGGATATTCTATTGCTTGACGAACCGACGGCGCAACTCGATCCGGCAGGACATCGGGTTTTGATGCAGCTGATTGAGGAACTCCATCACGACCGGACGTTGACGCTCGTTCTGATTGAACATCAGCTTGACCGCTGTGTGACGTTCAGTGACCGGGTGCTCGTCTTCGATCACGGTGGAACGATTTTACGTGATGGTCCGCCGCTTGATGTCTTCGGTCAGCATCGCGCTGAACTCGAACGACGCGGCATTGCAACACCGCTCCTCTACCCGTATGAACTGGAAACCGTGCCCCCCGCTTCTTCCCAGGCGGGGCGGTTACGAAAAGTGACTAACAACCGTCCTCCGGTTCGGCACGACACGACGTTCGCGCTGACGCGCACCGCGTTAGGACGCCGTAAGCAAGTGATTGTCGATAACCTGTCGCTTGCAACACACGCCGGAGAATGGATCATGGTCGTCGGATCGAACGGTGCCGGGAAAAGCACGTTGCTCGAAACACTGGCGAAATTGATTCCGGCGCAAGGCGGTACGGTCCGCTTGTTCGAAAAAGAACTGCGGACATGGAAAAGTCGGAGCTATTACCGACACGTCGGATTCGTCTTTCAACAGCCAGAGCTCCAATTTCTCAAGCAGACGGTCGAAGACGAGCTCGTAATCAGCATGGATGCACCGACGCCGGAGCGGATTGAAACGGCGTTGCAATCCTACCGGTTAACCCATGTCGCCCGTCAGTCGCCCCTCGCCCTGAGCATGGGTCAAAAGCGACGGCTCAGCGTCGCAACGATGTTGTTAGAACCAAAAGACGTCCTGTTACTCGATGAACCGACGTTCGGTCAAGATGCCGAGACGACAAGTCAACTCATCGAGATGTTCGAGCAGGCGCGATTAAACGGGACGACGCTGATCATGGTGACGCATGACATGGAGCTGGTCCACCAGTATGCCGACCGGGTCCTCGTCCTTGGTGACGGGCGACTTCAGTTCGACGGCACACCGGACACTTTGTTTAAAGACGAGACGTTACTCGAGCATAACCAACTCTCTCGTCCGTTATCGTATTTGTATCAGCAACTCGAGGAGGTGAAACGTCGTGCAGGAAAACGACTCCCCGCTCGCACGTATTAATCCGGCACTCAAGCTCGGTGCCCTCCTGTACGTGATGGTGCTCTTGATTGCGGCACCGACGTTACGCGAAACGATAGCCTTACTTTTACTCGCTGCGGTCGGATTGGGCTGCTCCGGTTGGTCACTGTTGACGCTCGCCAAACGGGTCTCCCCCTACCTCGTCTTGTTCTTGCTGACATTTTGGATGATGGCAGCCTTCGGAAAAGGCAGTACGGAAGTTTGGTCATTCGGTTGGTTTCGCGTCACGGAAGAAAGTATCGGTCATGCCTGGTTGATTGCACTGCGGATGCTCGCCTTCGTCTTCCTCAGTTTGACGTTCATCGCGACGACCGACCAAACCCGGTTCGTCATGAGCCTGATTCATCAGTGCCGCCTTCCGGACCGTCTCGCATACGGCTTTTTAGCAGGGATTCGTTTTATTCCGATCTTTCAGCAGGAAATAAGAACAATCCGTCAAGCACGGCGTGTCCGGCAACAGCACTCGATTTGGCCATGGCAGACGTTTTTCGCCATCAGTTTACCGCTTTTTACGAACAGTATCATCCGTTCGGAACAAATCGCGATTGCGATGGAAGCGCGTCGGTTTCAGGCCGAGCGGACGTATTATGTCCGTCCTGTCGTGACGCGTCACGATCAAGTGTTTTTTTGTCTCGTTTGTCTCGTGGCGAGCTTGCTTCGGATTGTCCTATGACATTCATTAGATTAACGCAGACGGATTCAGGGAATCATAGTTTCGGAAGCAGTTAATTTAAAGAAGTAGGTGAAGGTTTGAAACGAATCGTATTAGTCGGGGCAGGTCATGCCCATTTAGAATGTATCAAGGAAGGAACGCATCCGGATGTTGAATGGATCGTCATCAACCCGTCCCGTTACCAGTATTATTCAGGAATGTTCTCCGGTCTTGCGGACGGCACGTATCGACTCGAGGAGACCCGGGTCGATGTCAAAGCACTCTGTTCTCTTCACGGAAAGACATTGATGGAGGACCGTGTCACGCGAATCGATCCGCAAACGAAACAAGTTTTCTGTCAATCGGGTCAAATCATTCCCTATGATGTTGTATCGTGTAACATCGGTTCGAATGACTGGAATGTCTCAGATGCGACGTCACGCGTCACGATCAAGCCGAATTATCAAATCGATCAGGCGCTCCGTCAGTTTAAAGAGGCATCGTCGCCCGTCATCGTCGGGAGCGGTGCTGCTGCAATCGAGATGGCCGCCTCATTCCAATCGGACGGTTGTTCGGTCACACTCGTCCATGATGAACCGCTCCTCGCAGGACACCCGGCAGAAGCAAGCATCCTTGACCGGTTGGATACGCTGGGCGTGACACGCATCGTCGACCGGTTCCTCTCTCTTGATGAGCAAACCGTCCGGCTCCAGTCGGGTCAATCATTCAAAGCGGATGCCGTCCTGTTTTTAGGTGGCGCGTCAGCACTGGATCTGTTCAAGGCATCCGGCCTCTATTGTGACGACCGCGGATTTTTGCTCGTCCACGAGACGTTCCAGTCGCTAGAGGACCCTTCTCTGTTTGCCGTCGGCGACTGTGCGACGCTCGCCGCATATCCGAACACACCGAAGAACGGTGTAACCGCCGTCCGGCAAGCACCGGTCTTGCATGAGAACCTTCTTCGTTTCATCAATCAGGAACGTTTGCGGACGTTCCGGCCGCAAGCGCGTTACTTGACGATTCTTTCGATGGGACATCAGCAAGGGACCTTGCTTTACGGACGACACTATCAGACGAATCATTTGAGCTGGCGTTTGAAACAATGGATCGATCGCCGGTTCATCAAAAGTTATACAACATAAGAACTCGAATTTCGAATGAACTGGGTGTTCGGTTCAAGGCGGAACGTGCACTAAGGTGTCTGCATGTGGAACCTCCTAAAACAGAGAGGTATTCATTCCTCAATCTAGACACAAAAACAGCCATCACATACTTGCGATGGCTGTTTCAGACTGTAGACAACGTGCTATCAGGAAATCAAGCGTCTTTTTTCGTTACTTTCCTCGGGCGAGGCGCAAGCCGTTGCTCCTTGATCCTAACGGACAACGAGCAGGGTCTTGCCTGCCTCTGAAAGTGCGTTAAAAACGCACTTTTTCCCGTAGGAGTCAACGAAACGTGACGCTTTTTAGGGAATACCGTGAGATAAATCCAAATATGCAGACGGTTTAGAGCGTAATCTGTCTTGAATCGCTTAGAACTGCGAACGATTGCCGCTTTGAATACGAGGTGAGACAGGAAAGCGCATCTCGATATAGCATTTTCAGGCTTCATAACCGTTTAGCTACAGCTTTAACAGCCATCGCATACTTACGATGGCTGTTTCGTGTCTTTGATTATTTTAAGAAAGCAAGTAACGTGTCGTTGAATTTTTCGCGTTCATCGAGTACCGTCCCGTGCCCACTCTCTTCAAATGGTTCGATGCGTGAGTTCGGGATTCCTTTTTGCATCTCTTCCGCAAATTCAAACGGACAGACTTTATCTTTTTTGCCATGAATGATTAACGTCTCGACGTCAATCTGCGGCAATTCATTCCGTAAGTCTTCGTCGCGCAAGGCGATTGCCGATAAAATCGTGCCGTGAGAAGAGGCTGCGACACTTAAGTTGTGGAACCATTGTGTCAGCGGTTCTGAATGGTCTTGTTCAAAGAAGATTTTTCCGAATCCTTCAAGCATCGCCGGACGGTCTTTTCTCGTATCGGCAATCAAGTCATCGACTTCGTCTTTTGTCATCCCGTACGGGTACCCTTCCCGTTGCGTGAAGACCGGAGCTGCAGCACCCGCAAGAATCAATTTCGAGATTTTGCTCGATCCGTGGTTGAGCAGATAGCGTAACGCAATCCCGCCCCCCATTGAAAAGCCGAGTAACGCTGCGTCTTTCAGTTCGAGCTGCGTGATGACTTGATCGATGTCAGATGCCATCGTTGCATAATCATATCCGCTGGCTGGAGCATCCGATTTGCCATAGCCGCGGTAATCAACTCCGATGTAACGGTAGCCGGCGTCGAGCAAGGCATTCTTTTGATATTCGAACATGTTGTTATTCGCTGGCCATCCGTGTAACATGACGACCGGTTGTCCTGAACCGACATCTTCGACATAAATTTTAGTTCCGTCAACTGCTTGAATGAATGTACCCATTTGAATAACCCCCGTGTAGTAGTGAAATTCATGATGATTGAGTATTACCCGTTCTGATAGATTATTAACATCTTAAGGTTAAAGTGAAATGAAAAATAGATAAAATATGGAAAAATATATGGTAAAATAAGTAGAAAACGACGGGGAGGGATTGTCATTAAATCATGGTCACTGGCATTAGGACTGGCCTGCAGTCTCGTCTTGACCGGGTGCGGTCAAGAACGTTTATTGAAGCTTGAGTCCGTACCGGCGTACTGGTCAGTCGAACGTTTTACCGATCATCAATTCGTAGACGATGTATCGACGAAAGAGAAAAAACAATTGTTAAAAACGTGCAAGAATAAAAAGACGACGGCACTGCCCTCATCCTACCGGATCCTTAATACATATGAGATGTACTTTTCCTTAAAAACGCTTGAAATGTATGGAGCTCAAACCGAGGTCTTTTATCTCGCTGAAAAAGAAAACCTGTACCTCGCCTGCCGGTCGCGGGATACGCATCAATTAAAAATTCATCCGGTCGAAGCGAAAGACCATCCGTGGGTGAAGGTAGAACAAGGAACGGACAAAACGCCCTTGCAGACGCCGACATTTTTCCCGGTGACGGAAAAACAACGGACACGCCATGCGGATCAAAATCGTGAAGCGAAAACAGAGGGTGATTTCAGCCGTCGTCTCGCACCCTTCCATAACTTACATATGCCGATTGCAGGACAAATACTCGTCATCCTGACAGAGAACAACAAAGAGCACGTGCTCGTCGATGTCCCGACTTCGTTCATCAACCAGACGACAGACTTTTATTTGACGACGCGTCCGAGCGGGAACGGAGCAAATGCGACATATCATTCGATTACTTTCGAAAGTCCCGGTTGGTACCTGCAGGACCGGATCGTAATGACGACATATGATCAGGAAAAAGTCGACATGACGTATCATCCCTTACCGGAGACACTTACGGCGAACCAAACGATTCCGTATGTCACGTTACGCGCAAAAAATGACCTGGATGATATGGAAGAAAAAACGTTGTCCTTACGGTATCAGCCGGTCTATCAGAAGGTGAAGTTATTTGAAATGGATGATGAAGAACGCAATGACGGAATCAAAGGTTTCCTCCACCCGACGATCGAGTCCCTGCAAGAAGGCAACATCCGCAAAATTGGGATCATGCCGGATGAATTATCACTTGCCCTCGCGAACGAACTGAAACAGGTCACCCTCGAGCAACCGCAAGGAAATAAACCGTCGCTTCAGTATTTTACACTCGTCGACAAGGGGAAAACACAAACGTTCACCGTGTATTTAAAAAAGCGTGCCCAGAAAACAGATGTCTACCTGCAAGACACAACCTCGAAAAAAGGTACAAAATTGTCAGGTGAGCTGGCTGCACAGCTCGCGGAACAGATTGAGGGGGAATGAGATATGCGCATACGGTTCGTGTTGGCCCTCTGCCTCGTATTCTTAAGTGGCTGTGCTGAAGATCCGGAACCGGTTCAGTTCAGCTATGTACCGGACCTTTACGATACGTTAAACGTCAGCGACTTTAAAAGTGCCGATCCGAAACTGGGGAGCCTGATTCAAGAAGTCTGTCATCAGAAAAAGGTCAAGCCACCAAAACAGTATACGGTGGGTGACCATTATTACGTCTCGCTCGTCAACATCGGACTGTTCATCGAAGGCATGCGGGCGACGTACATCGAGTCGGACGGTCAACCATACCTTTATTGTGAAGATATGCGGCATCTGCCGACGTTCCATTCGCTAACGAAAAAACAAAATTCGTTTTCAACTTCAGCCTTGACGAAACCGGTGAAAAAGATCGAAATCAAGACCATTGATCCGAAAAATCGTCAACTGTACAGCCATCTGGTCGATCACGTTCGCAAGTCGCAAATGCAGTTGACACTTCCGACGACGGGATACCTCGTCATCCGGGCGACGAATGATCAGACGAAAGAAACAACCGTCACGAATGTGATGGAATTGACGCCGTTTGCTCACGGGATACCGCACTTCGTATTTATTGATAAGACGTACATGGACGACCGACATCAGATTCGTCCGCACCTGCTGACGGATGGGATCAATCTTCTTTTTGAAGCGCCGATTATCGAGGCGGAAAAACCAGTCAAGGTACGCTTTACACCGGCAGAACCGAACAGTCGGGGTGAGTATGGATTGCTACAGGTAACAACGACATCAGGAGAACGGTCGCGCTATACGTTGACCGTCAGACAGGAGTCCGAGCTACCGCCAGGCATCAAGCTGCTACCGGATGACGACGACAGTTCGGAGTCCCCCCGCCATGCCGTTTTTCATGACCGTCCGTTTCCAAAGGTCGACTACACACAAAAAACGCCATATGACGAATTGAGCGAGCAGGAATTCCTGATGACATCCGTCGAGGAAATGAAGACGTTGACAGGATTGATCAAGCAAAGTCAGGTCGCGGAGAAAAAGGGAAAACTCGCAGAGCGGTCCTATTTGACGCTCTTCAACGGAGATCAAGCACAACAGTATCGGATTTATCTCGATCGACGTGTCAAAAAGACGGATATCTACCTTGAAGACCGGACGCGGAAAATCAGCTTTAAATTGACGCCGGAAGCACGGGACTTACTGCTCGATTCCTATCAGATCAACTGATTAGAATAAAAAATGCTGGGTGACATAAATGAGACAACATACGAGGATGAAGACAATGCCTTCTTGCAACCATTCTGCACGGGACAGCGGTTCCCGCAAAAACGAGGCACAACCGATCAGGATGGCAAAGAAATAAAGATAGACGAATCCACCTGACAGTAAAAAACCGAGAATCAATACCATGCCGAATACTACGGTCATACCGGATACAATCAGTTTCCGTCGCGTCATGCTGTCTCACCTCTGTTGTCCGTTTTAACTCTTTTACCCATTTCTGCGAAAGAACATGTAAAATGCCTGACATCCGAAGAACGGGTGTCAGGCATTTCAGACTGTAGACAAACCCTCATATCCACTTGGAAATGAGGGTTTGTCTTATGTATGCGTAAAAAATATGACACTCCATTAGGATTCCGACTGGAATCCCATGACCAATTGGCCAATTTTTTGAGGTTCAGGGCAGCAAAAGTGAGCATGGTCTGCATCGTTACTTTTTTTAACCCGCGGTAGCGAGTCCAACGCATGCCATGCTTTTCTTTCGCGTCCGCAAAGACACGTTCGATTGTCTCTTTTCGTCGGGCATACAGCTGCCTATTAACCGGTGTGTGGCGAAGGCGCTCGACTTCGTCGATTGCATCTTGCCAGACATGCCGATGAATCACTTTCTGCATCGTCTGACTTTTCGTACACCGTTCTAGAAATGGACAAGTTTCACAGATTTTTGGATCTGATACGTACTCCCGTCTCCCTTCCCGTGTAGTTGTTCGATAGACAAGCTGCTGATTATTTTCACAGAGATAGCAGTCGTAATACGCATCATTATAAAAGGCATTCGTTTTGAACATACCTTTCACCCCTTTGGGGCGAGTGTAGGGGAAGACTGGCAAAATACGCTGTCTGAGAAGTAAATGTACGATGGGGGCGGTTTTATAGGCGGAGTCTGCGACGACTGCAAACGGGACGGTAAAACGGTGGATGATGAGCTCGAGCAAGGGATTTAAAATGATACTATCGTGAATATTACCTGGTGTGACAATTGTCCCGAGGACAAAACCATTCCGATCACATGCTGTATGAAAGGAATAGGCGAATTGCTTTTCACGCTCCCCCTTCACGTAATATCCTGACTCAGAATCCGTGGTACTCTCCTTCGTCAAACGTCGATCATTCTCGTCCTTCTTCTTGGGGGTAAAACGCTTTTATCCGTGCGCCTCACGATCATCATTGATTTCTTGTTCCAGTTCATCTTGATAAAAACGTGCTGCACGACGAACATGTTTCTTTTTATATTTCCGCTTATTCGCATTTGCTTTGACGTGTGTCGAATCGATAATCAGGACCACTGGGTCCACGAATCCAGCATCGACGCCTTGGGTCAGAATTTTGTAGAAGATATCTTCAAAAATCGTCGTGTCTTGGAAGCGTCGGACATAGTTTTTTCCGAAGGTTGAAAAATGAGGAACCTTTTCATCCAATCCAAGTCCTAG